>JBMOQN010000035.1:84629-299673 GCA_049322835.1 Pseudomonadota bacterium
GCGGGGACCACGCCCCGACCGTGGCCCGCAGCAGCAGCGCCGTGGCGACGACCGGCCGGCCGCACCGCGCGGGCCGCGGCCACCCAAGGCGACGGGCGGCTGAGCCCTCGCCGGGCGACGGCCAAGGGCCGGGCGCACCGTTCATCCGGTGCGCCTGCAGCTCGCACCGCTGCGACGGCCGCTGGTCGCAAGCGCATGGCGGGTGAAGAGGTGGCTGCCTACAGTCCACCCCATCGAGACACCCACCCCGCCACCGCAGGAGCCGACCATGACCACCGCCCCCCTCTTCGCCCGCCACGAATCGCAAGCCCGCCGCCTGTTCGCCGGCCTCGCCGTCGTGCTGACGCTGGGGGTGCTGGCCTCGATCGGTCAGCTGGCCGACAACGGCTACGACGAAGCCCTGATGGCCCAGGCCGACAATGCCCCGACGCAGGTGGTGGTGATCACCGCCAAGCGTCTGCCGCGCGCCTGAAGCCGACCGACCGTTCCTCGCTTCTCCTCCTCGAAGCGCACGTTCAGCCCCGCCCCGGCGGGGCTTTTTTGCGCTCGATCAGCTCCAGCGTGTGCAGACCGCCGCGGGCAGGTCTACAGTGGGATCCGTCGGGGCTGCAACCTGCGGCGCCGCGTGCTGAAAGGAGCCCGCCATGTGGTCCTCGCTGAAGCAACGCCTTGCCGACGCCCATCCGATGCTGCGCGTCGTGGCACTGAGCCTGGCGCTGGCGGTCACCGTCGGAGTGTTCGGGCTGTTCGCCCACCTGGGCAACCTGTTCTATGAAGAAGCCGTCGCCGCCAAGGAGCTGGCCACACCGCCGGACAACTACGTGCTGGTGACGGCGCCGAAGAAGGAATGAGCCGGGCCTGACACCCGGTCACGCGGCGGCGCGCCAATCTCGTCACGCCGCCGATGCAGTGCTGCCTGGGGCCTACCCGGGGGTGCGGCTGACTTCAAGCTGGCTTTCAGCTTCGCGCGACCAGACTCGCGCCCCAACCGCCACACCCTGCCCGCGCCCCGGGCTGCACGCCATGAAGCTGTATCGCATCGCGTCCTTTGCCCGGGCCACCGCCGCTGCCTGCCTGGCGGCCGTGGCGTTCCCCGCCGTCGCCCAGCCGGCCCCGCTGCGGGTCGGCTTTGTCTGCCCGCTCTCCGGGGGCAGCAGCGACTTCGGGAACAGCGCACGCCTGGGCGCCGAGCTGGCCGCCAAGGAAATCAATGAAGTCGGTGGCTACCTCGGCCGCCCGATCGAGCTGGTGCCGCGCGACGACAAGGCCAACCCGGACGAGGGGCGCCGCGCCGCCGAGGATCTGGTTCTGAAGGAGAAGGTGGCCTTCACCGTCGGCTACTGCAACACCGGCGTGGCGCTGAAATCGCTCGATGTCTTCCAGGACCACAAGCACCTGCTGATGGTGCCGGTGTCCACCGGCTCGGCGGTGACGGCCAAGTACCCCGCGGCCGAGAGCTTCATCTTCCGCCTCTCGCCGCGCGACACGCTGCAGGCCGACTTCCTGGTGCGCGAGGTGACGCAGCGCCGCGGCCTGAAGAAGATCGCCCTGTTCGCCGACCGCACGGCCTATGGCGAGGGCGGCCTGACAGACCTCAAGCGCTTCCTGGCCGACAGGGGCCTGCAGCCGGTGCACGTGGCGCGCTTCGACCTCGGCGTGGCTTCGCTGGTCGACGAGGTAAAGGCCGCGCAGGCCGCCGGCGCCGAGGCCATCATCGGCTACAGCGTCGGCCCCGAGCTGGCCACGCTGGCCAGTGCGCGCCAGGCGGCCCGTTTCGGTGGCCCGCTGCTGGGGCCGTGGCCGATGTCGTTCAAGACGGTGTGGGACAAGTCCGGCGGCGCGGCCGAGGGCGCGATGATGGTCCAGTCCATCGTGCCGGACCTGTCCAACGAGCGCCGCAGCTCGTTCATCGCGCGGCTCAAGCGCCAGGCCGGCGGCGAGCCGGTGGCCTCGCTGATGGCGGCGGCGCAGACCTACGACGCCCTGCACCTGATGCTGCGCGCAGTGTTCCAGACCCGAGGCGACACCAGCGGCCCGGCCCTGAAGGCCGCGCTGGAAAACCTGCAGCAGTCCTACCCCGGCGTGGTCACCACCCACGACCGGCCCTTCAGCGCCCAGGACCACGACGCATTCACCCTCAACATGATCTGGCTGGCCACCTGGCGCAACGGCGCGCTGCAGTTCGTTTACGGTGAAGACGCCAAGCGCGCCGCGGTGATCCGGCGCAAAGCGGGCGGTTGAGCGCAGTCCGCCTCGCGCCCGCACTGCTGCAGCGTGCGGCCGGTGTGCCGCCAGGAGCAGCGACTGAAGTGGTCCGGGTCACAGAAGTGCGCGCCATGCCATCGCCGGGCCGATGTCGAGCGTCGGCTTTGTACAAGCCGCCGCCGGCGAATCCTGCAACGATGCGGCCATGCCTCGTTTCATCCCCATCCATCGCCTTCAATGGTCTCGCCAGGGGCTGGCCCTGGCGGCCGCCCTCAGCCTGTCAGGAAGCCCGATCGTGAACGCAACCACCCCTCATGAGCCCCGCCACGCCGCCGGCCACTTCGAAGTGAAGATCGGCCCGGCCGAACCCCTGCGCGCGCCGGACGAGGCGCCGCCCCTGTCGCGACGCAGCCTGGACAAGGCCTACCACGGCGACCTGCAGGGCCAGGCCCTGGGCGAGATGCTGTCTGCCGGCCAGCCCCAGGCCGGCGAGGCGGCCTACACCGCGATCGAGTCGTTCACCGGCAGCCTGCACGGGCGCCAGGGCGGCTTCGCCCTCGCGCACCTGGGCGTGATGCAGGCCGGCGGGCAGGAGCTGCGGATCACGATCGTGCCGGGTTCCGGCACGGGCGCGCTGAAAGGCATCCGCGGCGAGTTGCGCCTGCGCATCGAGTCCGGCGTCCACCACTACACCCTGGCCTACCAGCTGGATTGAGCCGCGAGGGGTCAACCGCGCCCGACATAGGGCATCTGCGTCGCCATGATGGTCTGGAACAGCACGTTGACCGACAGCGGCAGCGACGCCATCTGAACGATCGCGTCGGCCACGTGGCGAGCCTCCATGCGTGCCTCGGTGCGCACGCTGCCGTCGGGCTGCGCCATGCCGCGCTGCATGGCGGTGGTCATGTCGGTGGCGGCGTTGCCGATGTCGATCTGGCCGACCGCGATGTCGAAGGCACGGCCGTCGAGGGCGCACGACTTCGTCAGCCCGGTGATGGCGTGCTTGGTGGACGTGTAGGCCACCGAGTCGGGCCGCGGCGTGTGGGCCGAAATCGAGCCGTTGTTGATGATGCGCCCGCCGCGGGGCGATTGCGCCTTCATCAGGCGGAAGGCCTCGCGGGTGCAGAGGAACACCCCGGTCAGGTTGGAATCGACCGCGCGCTGCCAGGCCTCGACCGGCAGCTCGTCAATCGGCAAGCCGGCGGTGAAGACACCCGCGTTGTTGAACAGCAGGTCGAGGCGGCCGTGGCGCTGGCGAATCTCGTCGAACATCGCCGCCACCGCCGCCGCATCGCCCACATCGGCCGGCCAGGCCCAGGCGCGGGCTGCATCCGGTGACTCGGCGATCGCCGCGGCCAGCGGCTCAGGCCGGCGGCCGTTGAAGACCACGGTCCAGCCGGCGGCCAGCAAGGCGTGGGCGGTGGTCTTGCCGATGCCGGTACCGGCGCCAGTGACCAGGGCGATGCGGGAGGTGGGGGGCGTGCTGCTCATGCCGCCGCAGGATACGCCGCCCGCCCCGCCGTTCGCGACGGCAAGCCACCGTTGGCGCCGCCCCGCCACCAACCATCGCAGCGCGCTGGCTCGCCTCGGGCGACGTGACGAGCATTCGCTCCATCGCAACGCCCACACCCCCGAAAGGAGCCCTGCCATGCTTACCCTGCGCCCCCCCCTGACCGCCCTCGCCACCCTCACCGTGGCGCTTGCCGGCGCCGCGTTCACCACCACCGCCTCGGCCGCCACGCTGACGCTGGACATCCAGCAGGCAAGCGGCAGCGGCGAGCTGATGGTCGCCGTCTTCAACGAAGCCGGCCAGTGGCTGAAGAAGCCGGTGCGCGCCGCCCGCCAGCCGCTGCAGGACGGCCCCATCAGCCTGCAACTGGCCGACCTGCCCGACGGCGACTACGCCATCTCCCTGTTCATCGACCGCAACGCCAACGGCAAGCTCGACAGCAACGCGATGGGCATCCCGACAGAGCCCTACGCCTTCTCGAACGACGCCATCGGCACTTTCGGCCCGCCCTCGTTCGACAAGGCCAAGTTCAGCGTCAGCGGCGACACCCGCGCGGTGATCCGCCTGCCCTGACCCCACCCCCGCCTGGAGCACGCCATGCAACGACGCTTCTTCCTGGGTGCCAGCGCCGCTGCGCTGGCCGGTCTCGGCCACCTGCCCGCCTGGGCCGCCGGCGCGGCCTGGCAGCGCCCTGCCGCCTTCGGCGACCACCCGGCGCTGCAGCCGCTGCGGGGCCTGCTGGGGCAGGACCTGACCTGCGAGCGCCCGACCATCGAGGGCCGGCTGCCGGCCGGCCTGCGCGGCACGCTCTACCGCAACGGCCCGGCCCTCTTCGAGCGCGCCGGCCGGCGCTACGAGCACTGGTTCGACGGCGACGGCCTGGTGCAGGCCTGGCGCTTCGATGGCGAGGGCACCGTCTCGCACCGCGCCCGCTTCGTGCAGACCACCAAGCTCAAGGCCGAGGCCGCCGCCGGCGAGTTCCTGGTGCCGGCCTTCGGCACCGCGATCCCGCCCAAGCGCCCCATCCGCGGCCCGGACGACATGAACGTGGCCAACACCAGCGTGCTGCCGCTGCCCGACCGGCTGCTGGCGCTGTGGGAGGGCGGCTCGGCCTACGCGCTGGACCGCGACACGCTGGCCACCCGCGGGCCGGTGGCCTGGTCGGACGAACTCGCGGGCATGCCTTTCTCGGCCCACCCCAAGGTCGAGCCTGGCGGCACGGTGTGGAACTTCGGCACCGGCATGGGCAAGATGGTGCTCTACCAGCTCTCGCCACAGGGGGCGCTGCAGCGCCATGCGGTGTTCGAAATGCCGCCCTGCGCGATGGTGCACGACTTCGTCGTCACGCAGCGCTACCTCGCCTTCCTGCTGCCCCCGCTGACACTGGACATGGCCGCCGTGCGCGCCGGCGGCGACATGGCCGGCGCGATGCGCTGGCAGGCCGCGAGCCAGGCCAGCACGACACGGCTGCTGGTGGTCGACAAGGCCGACTTCAGCCGGCGCCGCGTGCACGAACTGCCGGCCGACATGGTCTTCCACTTCGCCAACGGCTGGGACGATGGCGACTGGCTGACGCTGGACTATGTGCGCAACGACCAGGGGCCCGAGCTGGACTCGCGGCTGCGCAGCATCGCGCACGGCCACTTCCTGCGCGGCGGGGCGTCGATCTCGGCCTTGCTGCGTGTGAACCTGCGCACCGGCCGGCACCAGATCGAGCTGGGCAACGACACCGTCGAGTTCCCGCGTATCGACCCGCGTGTGGTGGGCCAGCGCCACCGCGTGGTCTTCTGCCCGGCCGCCCTCTCACCGGGCCATGAAGACCGGTTCGGTTTCGACGCGCTGCTGCGGCTGGACCGCGAGAGCGGCCGGCGCGACAGCTTCGTCTTCGGGCCCGAGGTGGTGGTGGAAGAGCATGTGTTCGTGCCCAAGCCGGGCCGCACCCGCGAAGGCGAAGGCTGGCTGGTGGGTGCCGGCTACGACCTGCGCTGGCGTGCCAGCTTCGCCAGCGTGTTCGATGCCGAGCACCTGGGCGACGGGCCGTTGGCGGTGGCACGCCTGCCCTACGCGGTGCCGCACGCCTTCCACGGCGCGTTCGCCGTGGTGTGACGAACGTCAGGCCAGGCGCGCCACCAGCGCCTGGCCGGCCTGAAGCAACCAGCCCGCCGCCGACCAGGCGAACACGAGCGCGCCCGTGCCGACCACGCCCGACGCGGCCAGCGTCACGCCGTCGCGGAACATCCAGCCCAGGCTCAGCAGCACCAGGCTGAGGGCAGGCAGCAAGTTGCCCAGCGGAATGGGCAAGAGGATCAGCAGGCCCATCAGCGCGATCCAGCCGCCCCACCAGCGCGTGGTGCGGCCCGCGCAGGCCCAGGCCCAGCGCTCGCGCAGCAGACGGCCGGTGGTGGCGTACAGCCAGGCCAGGCCGTGCAGACAGCGGCGCGACCACGCCTCGCTCAGCCGCCAACCTTCCAGCCGGGCCGCCAGGCGCGCGGGCAGCATCTCGGCCACGTCGTCACGCGCGGGGTGCCAGCGCCAGGCCAGCGCGATGATGGCCAGGCTCAGCACGGTGCCCACGCCGGCCGCCGGCAACGCGCACAACACCGCCAGCACCAGCAGCAGCACCGCCGGGGAGGCGGCACCGTGCAGGTTCAGCAAGTCGGCCAGCGACAGGCGCACCGGCCGTCGGGCGGCACGGGCGAAGGCCTGCGGGCGAGGCGGGCGTGGAGGCGTCTGAAAGGGCGTCTGCAAGGGCGTGGGCCGAGGCGGCACGGTGTGGACCGCGCCCCGCTCGTCAGGCGTCGGGCAACGTTGGTGTGCTCCGGCGAGGTGCGAGTTCCGCGATGGAGCTTCGTACTTTTCGATGTTGAGCTCAGTCTGGCTCTGCTTTTACCGACCTCTGGGCGCCCGCCATATTGCGCCACCCCAGCCAGAAGGAGCCTTGAATGAAGCTGCACTTTCACCTCACCACCCCCGAAGCCGCGCCCTGGCGTGCCCGGGCCCTGGCCCGTGTGCGCGACGCGCTGCGCCACCTGCGCGCTTCCGTGGCCGAAGTCGCCATCCGGCTCATGCCCGACGACGACGCGCGCGCCGGCCAGCGCGCGCGCTGCGAGATCGAGGCACGGCTGCCGGGCGGCAGCGAAGTCCATGTGCACGCCACCGCCCGGGGCTGGATCGAGGCGGTGGCCGCGGCCGCGCGGCGCCTGCGCGACGAGATCGCCGCCAGCCTTCGCGCCGCCCAGGCCGGCGAGCCGCTCGGCCTGCAGCCTGCCCCGGTGCCGGTGCGGGCGACCACCCCGCGCCTGCCCGCGCGCCGACAGCGTCGCTGACCGCACATCCCCGGCCAGGCCCGCCCCGCCCCCTTCGTCCCCAAGGAGACTCGCCATGCGCAACTACCCCCGCAACAGCCCCCAGGCCGCCGGCCGCCTGGTCGCCCTGGGCCTGATGGCCGACGGCCATGTGTGCAGCCGCGAGCTGCAGGCGCTGGAGCGCCTGGGCGCTTCAGGCCGGCTGGGCCTGCCGCCCGATGGCCTGGGCCCGCTGCTGCACACCTTGTGCGAAGACCTGCTGGCCAGCGCCGCCAGCAACACCAGCGGCCTGTCGACGCTGGGCGAGGCCGAGCTGGCCGCACTGCTGCGCGAGGTCGACGACCCGGCCCTGCAGCGCGAGGTGCTGGCCCTGCTGGACGCCACCACGCGCGCCGACGGCCACTTGGCCGAGGCCGAGAACGCCCTGCTGGGCGCGGCCATGCGCCACTGGGGGCGGGCCGCCCTGGGCCTGCCGGCGCACACCGCGGCCTGATCAGCCGCCCGCCGGGGCCGCCTGCAGCAGCCCCTGGACCAGGCGGTGGTGCAGGCCGCGCCGGCCGCGGATGGCGTACACCTCCTCGCGCACGTCGCCGCAGGGGCCCAGCCGCCGCAGCCCGCGCAGCAGCGCGGCATCCGCCGCCCCCAACCGGCTCAAGGGGAACACGCCCATGCCGCGTGCGGCGAAGACGGCCATCAACGCGCTGTCCTCGAACTCGCCGGCCAGGCGCGGGGTGATGCTCTCTCGCTCGAACCACTGGTCCAGCGTCGCGCGCAGCGCCGAGTGCGCCGTGGGCAGCAGCACCGGCAAGTGGCGCAGCGCCTGGGTGGGCTCGGTGGCGCGGCGCACCAGGGCAGCCGGGCCGTACCAGTCCACCGGCGAGCTGGCCAGCAGCGTGCTCGTCAGGCGCAGGTTGGGGTTGGGCGGCGCGGCGCGGCCGGCGAGCACGAGGTCCAGGTGGTGCATCGCCAGCTCGGCCAGCAACTGCTCGTGCTCGCCCTCATGGCACAGCAGCCGCAGGTCGGGCGTGGCCAGCACCGGGCCCAGCAGCGCATGCGCCGCCAGCTTGCTCAGGCCATCGGCCAGCCCCACCGCCAGCCGCGCCACGCCGCCCGCGGCGGCGGCCTGCACCTCGCCGGGCAGCGCCTGGCCGAGCTGGAAGATCTCTTCCGCGCGCGCGAAGGCCGCCTGCCCCGCACTGGTGAGCACCAGGCGCCGGCCCTCGGGCTTGAGCAGTTGGTGGCCGAGCGATTGCTCCAGCGCCTTGACCTGCGCGCTCACCGTCTGGATGGCCATGTCCAGCCGCTCCGCCGCGCGGGCGAAGCCGCCCTCCTTGGCCACGACCCAAAAGTAGTGCAGGTGGCGGTAGTTCAGGCTTGTCACGTCGTCTCCCCGGGTTCGGAAAAACCGAAGTGGGCGTCAATCTAGCACTGCTTCTTCGATCAGGGCGGCCCCACCACCATCGGTCATCTTTCTGGAGCAGAAGATGGAACTCTTGCTATCCCCCTGGCTGGGCATGCCGGTCTGGATCTGGCTGGCTTTCATGGGCGTGGTGCTCGCCATCCTCGCCTTCGACCTCGGCGTTCTGCACAAGGACAACCACGAGATCGGCGTGGCCGAGAGCCTGAAGATGAGCGGCCTGTACATCGGGCTCGGCGTGGCGTGGGCGGCCGCCGTGTACTGGATCTACCTGACGCACGCCGACGCCGGCGCGCAGGACCCGCAGCTGGCCACCGCCGCCACCGCGGCGGAGCGCGCCTGGACCGCCGTCGAGCTGTACATGACCGGCTACCTGGTCGAGAAGACGCTGGCGATGGACAACGTGTTCATCATCTCGTTGATCTTCGCCTACTTCGCGGTGCCCCGCGTCTACCAGCACCGCGTGCTGTTCTGGGGCATCCTGGGCGTGATCGTGCTGCGTGCGCTCATGATCGGCCTGGGCGCCGCACTCGTGACCGAGTTCGCCTGGGTGATGTACCTGTTCGGCGTGATCTTGCTGGTCACCGGCGTGAAGATGCTGGTGATGGTGGACCACCAGCCCGACATCGCCGCCAACCCGGTGCTGAAATTCATGCGCCGCCACCTGCGCGTGACCAACGAGCTGCACGGCGAGCGCTTCACCGTGCGCCTGCCCGACCCGGCCACCGGCAAGCCGCTGCTGCACGCCACGCCGCTGCTGCTGTGCCTGGTGCTGGTGGAGGTGGCCGACCTCGTGTTCGCGATCGACTCGGTGCCGGCCATCTTCGCCATCACGCCCGACGCCTTCATCGTCTACACGAGCAACATCTTCGCCATCCTCGGGCTGCGGGCGCTGTACTTTGCCCTGGCCGCGATGGTGCACCGCTTCCACTACCTGAAGTACGCGTTGGCCGCCGTGCTGATCTTCATCGGCGCCAAGATCTTCCTCGGCGACTGGCTGTTCGACGGCAAGGTGCCTGCCTCTATCAGCCTGGGCGTGACCGGTGCGTTGCTGGCGGCCGGCGTGGGCTTCTCGCTGTGGAAGACGCGTGGCAGCCCGCGCCCGGCCAGCTGAGCGGGGTCACGCCAGGTGAGCCGCGTGGTGACGCAGGTGGTCGTCGACGACGCTGGCGATGAAGTAGTAGCCGTGGTCGTAGCCGGCGTGCCGGCGCAGCGTGAGCGGCTGGCCCACCGCGGCGCAGGCGGCCTCGAAGGCCTCGGGGTGCAGTTGCTCGACCAGGAACTGGTCGGCCAGCCCTTGGTCGACGAGGATGCCGCCGGGGTACGGCACCGAGGCCTGCGATGCCATCAGCGCGCTGGCGTCGTGCGCGGCCCAGCGCGATTCGTCTGCCCCGAGGTAGCCGCCCAGGGCCTTGCGCCCCCAGGGGCAGCGTGTGGGCGCGCAGATCGGCGCCAGGGCCGACAGGCTGCGGAAGCGCCCCGGGTGCCGCAATGCCAACGTCAGCGCCCCGTGGCCACCCATCGAGTGGCCGAACAGGCCCAGGCGCGCACCGTCGATGCCGGGCAGCTCGGCCACGCGGGGCAGCAGCTCGCGCAGCAGGTAGCTCTCCATGCGCCAGTGCGGGGCCCAGGGCGCTTCGGTCGCATCCAGGTAGAAGCCGGCGCCGACGCCGAAGTCCCACGCGTCGGCCTCGCCCGGCACGTTCGCGCCACGTGGGCTGGTGTCGGGCATCAGCAGCGCCAGGCCGAGGGACGACGCCATGCGCTGCGCCCCCGCCTTCATCGTGAAGGTCTCTTCGGTGCAGGTCAGGCCGGCAAGGAAGGTGAGCAGCGGCACGCGCTCGCCCGCCTGCGCCTGCGGCGGCAGGTAGAGCGCGAAGCGCATCGGCAGCCCGATCTCCTTCGACGCATGGCGGTAGAAGCGCTGCACGCCGCCGAACGAGCCGTGCTCGCTCAGCAGCTCCAGGCTGTCGAGCGCCGCCATCAGAACTCGACCACCGTGCGGATCGACTCACCGCGTTCCATCAGCCCGAAGCCTTCGTTGATGCGCTCCAGCGGCAGCTTGTGGGTGATGAGCGCGTCGATGTTCAGCTTGCCTTCCATGTACCAGTCGACGATCTTGGGCACGTCGGTGCGCCCACGCGCGCCACCGAAGGCCGAGCCCTCCCACTTGCGGCCGGTGACGAGCTGGAACGGCCGGGTGGAGATCTCGGCGCCGGCCGCCGCCACGCCGATGATGATGCTGCGGCCCCAGCCCTTGTGCGTGCACTCCAGCGCCTGGCGCATCACCTGGGTGTTGCCGATGCACTCGAAGCTGTAGTCGGCGCCGCCGTCGGTCAACTGCACGATCGCGTCGACGATGTTGGGCACGTCTTTCGGGTTGACGAAGTGCGTCATGCCGAACTGCCGCGCCATGGCTTCCCGCGCCGGGTTGATGTCGACGCCGATGATCTTGTCGGCGCCCACCATCTTCGCGCCCTGGATCACGTTCAGCCCGATGCCGCCCAGGCCGAACACCACCACGTTGGCGCCTGCCTCGACCTTGGCCGTGAACAGCACTGCGCCCACGCCGGTGGTGACGCCGCAGCCGATGTAGCAGACCTTGTCGAAGGGCGCGTCGGGCCGGATCTTGGCCAGCGCGATGCCCGGCACCACGATGTGGTTGGCGAAGGTCGAGGTGCCCATGTAGTGCAGGATGGGCTGGCCGTTGAGCGAGAAGCGGCTGGAGCCGTCGGGCATCAACCCCTTGCCCTGCGTGGCGCGGATCGCCTGGCACAGGTTGGTCTTGCGCGAGAGGCAGAACTTGCACTGCCGGCACTCCGGCGTGTAGAGCGGGATCACGTGGTCGCCGGGCTTCAGCCAGGTGACGCCGGCGCCGACTTCCAGCACCACGCCCGCGCCCTCGTGGCCCAGGATCGCCGGGAACAGGCCTTCCGGGTCGGCGCCGCTCAGCGTGTAGTGGTCGGTGTGGCAGATGCCGGTGGCCTTCACCTCGACCAGCACCTCGCCTTCGCGCGGGCCTTGCAGGTCGACTTCCTCGATCGTCAGCGGGGCGCCGGCCTTCCAGGCGACGGCAGCGCGGGTCTTCATCGTGGGCTCCTTGTGATCATGGTTTGGCTGCCGCATTCTCGGCCGGCGCGCGCCCATCCGGCGCCGGCCACCGACAATCCCCCCATGTCGTTCGAATCCCTGGGCCTCGCCACGCCGCTGCACAACGCGCTGCAGGCGCTCGGCCACACGCAGCCCACCCCCGTGCAGGCCGCCGCCATCCCGCCGCTGCTGGCCGGGCGTGATGTGCTGGCGCAGGCGCGCACCGGCTCCGGCAAGACGCTGGCCTTCGCCTTGCCGCTGCTGCAGCGCTGGCTCGAAGGCAAGCCGCGTGCGCCGCGCCCCGTCGAGGGCCTGGTGCTGGTGCCCACCCGCGAGCTGGCGCTGCAGGTGGGCGACACGCTGCGTGGCCTGGCGCACGAGCTGCCCGGCCTGGCCAAGATCGCCGTGGTCTTCGGCGGCGTGTCGATCAACCCGCAGATGATGGCCTTGCGCGGCGGCGCCGATATCGTGGTCGCCACGCCCGGCCGGCTGCTCGACCTGGTGCGCCACAACGCGCTGAAGCTGGGCACCGTGCGTACGCTGGTGCTCGACGAGGCCGACCGCCTGCTCGCGCTCGGCTTTGCCGACGAGCTGAACGAGGTGCTGGCGCTGCTGCCGGCGCAGCGCCAGTCGGTGCTCGTCTCGGCCACGCTGGCCGCGCCGGTGAAGGCGCTGGCCGCCGCCTGGCTGCGCGAGCCCGAAGACATCCGCATCGCCACCGCCGCAGCCGCCCGGGCCGACATCCGCCAGCGCGCCATCGTGGTCGACGAAGCGCGCCGCACGGGGCTGCTGAAGCATTTGGTCGAAAGCGCCGGCGACGACCGCGCGCTGGTCTTCGTGGCCAGCCAGTACGCCACCGAGCACGTGGCCGACAAGCTGCGCCGCGCCGGCCTCTCGGCCGCGGCCTTCCACGGGGCCTTGAGCCAGGGCGCCCGCGTCAGCACGCTGGAAGATTTCAAGGCCCACCGGCTGCAGGTGCTGGTGGCCACCGACATGGCCGCGCGCGGGCTGCACATCGACGCGCTGCCGCTGGTCGTCAACTACGACCTGCCTCGCGCCGCCGAAGACTACGTGCACCGCATCGGCCGCACCGGCCGCGCCGGCGGTCAGGGCGACGCCGTCAGCTTCGTCACGCCCGCGTCGGAGGCCCACTTCCGGCTGATCGAGAAACGGCAAGGCCAGCGGGTCCCACGCGAGACCCTCGCCGGCTTCGAGCCGACCACCGCCGCACCTGCACCCGAGCAGGGCGCCGGCACCGGGCTGGACCCGCACGGCGGCGTCAAGGGCAAGCGCCCGAGCAAGAAGGACAAGCTGCGCGCCGCAGCCGCGGCGACCACCGCGCCCCAGCGCAAGCGCTGATCCTCACCTGTCCTCACAGGTGTGGCAAGCGGCACACCAATTGCCCTTTCCGCACGATCAAGCCCTTGGTGTTGTCACACGCCAGGCGTACTGTGGGGAAGACAGAGGGAGTCGCGGTGATGTCGAACGCGAAGGTCGTCACCCCGCGCCGGGCGATCGTACGGCGCACAGCGGTCGGGCTGCTGCTCGTGGCCGTGCTCGGCCTGGCCGGGCTGGTGGCCGACGAGGCACGCACCTCGCGCCAGCAGTCCCACTGGCTGGCCGAGCGCGCACGCGAGCTCGGTTTCCGGGTCGAGCCCGGGCCCAGCGACGCCATCCGCTTCGCCGGCAACGGCCCCTACGATCAGCGCCTGGGCTACCACCAGTTGCCGCAACTGCTGCAGCGCCTGCAGCCGCAGGGCTTCGAGGTCGCGGCGCAGGTGCGCATGTCACCGGCGATGCTCGCGCTGCGCGACGAAGGCCTCTTCACGCCGTACCACGAGAAGGCCCAGGCCGGGCTGGCGGTGCAGGACTGCCGGGGCGAGCCGCTGTTCCAGGCCCGCTACCCCGAGCGCAGCTACGCCGCCTTCACCGCCGTGCCACCGCTGCTGGTCGACAGCCTGCTGCACATCGAGGACCGCGGGCTGCTGGCACCACCCGCCACGCGCAACCCGGCCGTCGAGTGGGACCGGCTCGGCAAGGCCGTCTATGACCAGCTGTTGCGCCAGATCGACGACTCGCACGATGCCGCCGGCGGCAGCACGCTGGCCACCCAGATCGAGAAGTACCGCCACTCACCCGAAGGCCGCACCGACAACGCCCGCGACAAGCTGCGCCAGATGGCCTCGGCCTCGGTGCGAGCCTACCTGGACGGGCGCGACACCACGGCGCGGCGCCGCCAGATCGTGCTGGACTACCTCAACACCGTGCCGCTGGCGGCGCAGGCCGGCTTCGGCGAGGTCAACGGCCTGGGCGACGGCCTGTGGGCCTGGTATGGGCGCGACTTCGACGAGGTGAACCAGTTGCTCACCGCGCCGGTGGCCGCGCCGCCTGCGGGTGAGCCGCCACGCCACGCGCTGGCCTTCAAGCAGGCGCTGCTGCCGCGGCAGGCCCAGGCCTTCAAGCAGGCCCTGTCGCTGATGGTGGCGCAGCGCCGCCCGTCGCACTACCTGGGCAGCGCCGACGAGCAGGCGTTGCGCGCGCTGACCGACAGCCATCTGCGCCTGCTGGCCGAAGCCGGCGTCATCACGCCGGCGCTGCGCGACGCGGCGCTGCCACTGCCGCTCGGTCGGCTGGCCCGCCCGCCGGCCGATCCGCCGGTTTCATTCATCGACCGCAAGGCCGCCACCGCGGTGCGCGGCAAGCTGCAACAGTTGCTCGGCATGCCGCGCGCCTACGACCTGGACCGGCTCGACCTCGCCGTGGCCAGCAGCCTGGCTGGTGACACCCAGCACGACGCCACCGCGCTTCTGCGAAGCCTGCAAAGCACCGACGCGGCCAAGGCCGCCGGCCTCTACGGCTTCCGCCTGCTGGGCGAGGGGCAGGACCCGGGCAAGATTGCCTTCAGCTTCACCCTCTTCGAGCGGGTCGACGGCGCCAACCTGCTGCGCGTGCAGACCGACAACCTCGACCAGCCCTTCGACCTGAACGAAGGCACCCGGCTCGACCTCGGCTCGACCGCCAAGCTGCGCACCCTCATCACCTACCTGGAGCAGGTGGCCGCGCTGCACGAGCGCTGGCAGGAGCTGGACGCCGCGGCGCTGGCGGCGCTGCCGCTGCCGGAACACGACCCGATCGCCCACTGGGCGCGCGAGCACCTGGCGAGCACCGCCGACCGCGGCCTGGTGCCCATGCTGCAGGCCGCGTTGGAACGCCCCTATTCCGCCAGCCCGGCGGAAGGCTTCTTCACCGGCGGCGGGCTGCACCAGTTCGACAACTTCGAGCCCGAGGACGACCACCGCACGATGACGCTGCGCGAGGCCTTCACCCGCTCGGTCAACCTGCCTTTCGTGCGCCTGATGCGCGACGTGGTGCGCCGCACGATCGCCGAGCACGGCGGCGGCGCCGAGCTGCTGGACGCCGACCGCGGCGACCCCGGCCGCCAGGCCGCGCTGGCCCGCTTCGCCGACAAGGAGGGCAAAAGCTTCATGCTGCGCTTCTATCGGCAGTTCGCCGGCAAGAGCGCGGCGCAGGTGGAAGACGCGCTGCTGCAGGGCCAGCGCAAGACGCCGGCCCGCCTGGCCGCCCTGTTCCATGGCCTGCAGCCCGACGCCGGCGAACCGCAGCTCGCCGCCTTCCTGGCGCTGCACCTGCCCGAGCCGCCCACCGACGACGAGGTGGCCACGCTGCACGCCAAGTACCGCGCCGGCCAGTGGTCGCTGGCCGACCGCGCCTACCTGGCCGGCGTGCACCCGCTGGCGCTCTGGGTGGCCGCCCACCTGCGGCAGCACCCCGGGGCCACGCTGACCGACACGCTCGCGGCCGGTGCCGACGAGCGGCAGCAGGCCTACACCTGGCTCTTCAAGACCCGCCACAAGAGCGCGCAGGACAGCCGCATCCGCAACCAGCTGGAGCAGGAAGCCTTCACCGAGATCCACCGCGCGTGGAAGCGACTCGGCTACCCCTTCGAATCGCTGACGCCGTCCTACGCCACCGCGCTTGGCGCCTCGGGCGACCGGCCGGCCGCGCTGGCGCAGCTGATGGGCATCCTCGTCAACGCCGGGCGCGACCTGCCGCAGGCCCGTTTGCAAAGCCTGCAGTTCGCCACCGGCACGCCGTACGAGACCCGCCTGGCCTGGCGTGCGCCGGCGGGCCAGCAGGTGATGCGCCCCGAGGTGGCCGGCGTGGTTCGCGACGCCCTGGTCGGCGTGGTCGAGCAGGGCACTGCCAAGCGGCTCAAGGGCGCGCTGGTGATGGCCGACGGCCGCACGCTCGCCATCGGCGGCAAGACAGGCACCGGCGACCACCGCTACGAGGTCTACGGCCCCGGGCGCAAGCTGGTGTCGTCACGGGTCGTCAGCCGCTCGGCCACCCTCGCCTTTCTCATCGGCGACCGCTGGTTCGGCACGCTGATGGCCTACGTGCAGGGCGACGAGGCCGAGGCCTACCACTTCACCAGCGCCCTGCCCTCGCAGATCCTGAAGGCGCTGCTGCCCAGCCTGCAGCCGCTGGTGGAGGGGCGGGCCTGCGGCGCGCAGCCCCATGTGGTGGCCTCGATAGCGGATGAGGCCAAGTCACCGCCTTGATACGCTCACGTTGACCACGACTGCATCAATGAAGATGATGCTCTGTTGACAAGAATGAACACGGCGCTAGCATTGCGTCATGTTCATTGATGCAAAAGAAGTCACCATTCAGCAGGCCGCCATCTGCAAGAGCGCCTACCCTTTTCGCGGCTCCATCGAGGAGGCCGCCGACGGCAACGCGCTCGCCGTGCAGATGAAGGACTTGGACCCCGAGCGTGGGGTTGTCGCGTGGCCGGGCGTGCTGCGCACCACCCTGGAAGGGCGCAAGCAGCCCGACTGGCTACAGGCCGACGACGTGCTCTTCGTCTGCAAGGGCGCCCGCTTCCACGCGGTGTGCATCGACGAGCCACCGCAGCCCGCCGTCTGCAGCCCGCACTTCTTCCACCTTCAGGTGGCGCCCGGGATGCCGTTGCTGCCCGCCTTCCTGGCGTGGCAGATCAACCAACCGCCCTTCCAGCGCCAGCTTCAGCAGGCGGCCGAAGGCAGCAGCCAGCTCAGCATCCGCCGCCCGGTGCTGGAATCGCTCGCGCTTTGCCTGCCCTCGCTGGCCGACCAGCACCGCATCGTCGCGCTGGCCGAACTCGCACGCCAGGAGCGCCGAGCACTCCACCAGCTCCTCCACAACCGCGAGCGGCACCTCCACTCGCTCGCCGAAAGCCTCGCCGATGCCGCGCAAGCCCGCGGTTGAAGACACCTCGCCCAGCCACCCATGAACAACACCGCCCCTCCGACCGCCCCTGTGAGCCAAGACGCCATCAACGCCGCCGTCTGGGCTGCCTGCGACACCTTCCGCGGCACCGTGGACCCCAGCATCTACAAGGACTTCGTGCTGACGATGCTGTTCCTGAAGTACGTGTCGGACGTCTGGCAGGACCACTACGACGCCTACAAGAGGCAGTACGGCGACCACCCCGAGCTGATCGAGGAAATGCTCAAGAACGAGCGCTTCGTGCTGCCGGCCAACGCCAGCTTCTATGCACTGCATACCCAGCGTCACACCCCTGGCAACGGCGAGCGCATCGACAAGGCCCTGCACGCCATCGAAGAGGCCAACATCACCAAGCTGCGCGATGTGTTCCAGGACATCAGCTTCAACTCCAACAAGCTGGGCGACGAGCAGCAGAAGAACGACATCCTGCGCCACCTGCTGGAAGACTTCGCCAAGCCCGAGCTGGACCTGGCGCCCAGCCGCGTCGGCCAGCTCGACGTGATCGGCAACGCCTACGAGTTCCTCATCAAGAACTTCGCCTCCACCAGCGGCAAGAAGGCTGGCGAGTTCTACACCCCGCCCGAGGTCTCCACGCTGATGGCGCGGCTGATGGCACCGCAGGAGGGGGACGAGATCTGCGACCCCACCTGCGGCTCCGGCTCGCTGCTGATGAAGTGCGGCCGCCTCATTCGCGACGACACCGGCTCGCGCAAGTACGCGCTCTACGGGCAGGAGGCCATCGGCAGCACCTGGGCGCTGGCCAAGATGAACATGTTCCTGCACGGTGAAGACAACCACCGCATCGAGTGGGGCGACACCATCCGCAACCCCAAGCTGCTCGACAGCGCGGCCGGGCTCAAGCACTTCGACATCGTCGTTGCCAACCCGCCCTTCAGCCTGGAGAAATGGGGCTACGAAGGGGCCGATGCCGACAAGTTCAGCCGCTTCCGCCGCGGCCTGCCGCCGCGCACCAAGGGCGACTACGCCTTCATCCTGCACATGGTCGAGACCATGAAGCCCCGCACCGGGCGCATGGCCGTCGTCGTTCCGCACGGCGTGCTGTTCCGAGGCGCGGCCGAGGGGCGCATCCGCCAGAAGCTGATCGAGGAGAACCTGCTGGACGTGGTGATCGGCCTGCCGGAAAAGCTCTTCTACGGCACCGGCATCCCGGCCGCCGTGCTGGTGTTCCGCAAGCACAAGGCCGACGACAAGGTGCTGTTCATCGACGCCAGCCGCGGCTATGAAGCGGGCAAGAACCAGAACGTCCTGCGTGAAAGAGAGGACCTCGATCGCATCCTGGTCACCGTGCAGGCCCGGCAAAGCGTGGACAAGTACGCCTACCTCGCCACCCCGGCCGAGATCGCCGAGAACGAGTTCAACCTCAATATCCCGCGCTACGTGGACACCTTCGAGGAAGCGGCCGAGATCGACCTGATGGCCGTGCGCAAGGAGCGCGAGCAGCTCAAGGCCGAGCTGGCCCGCCTGGAAGCCCAGATGGATGCGTACCTGAAGGAGCTAGGCTATGAGTAGGCGCAGCATCACGCGCTCGTCGGCAGCCGAGTACCTGACCTTTGTTGCGGCAGCAGGCCAGGGCGGCGTGGAGGCCATCTACGCCGACGAAAACGTCTGGCTGAGCCAGAAGATGATGGGCCAGCTCTACGACGTGGAAGTTCCGACCATCAACTACCACCTGAAGAAGGTGTTTGCCGACCGGGAATTGGCTGAGGAAGCAGTTATTAGAGGTTTTCGAATAACTGCGGCGGACGGCAAAAGCTACGACACCAAGCACTACAGCCTGGCCGCCATCATCGCGGTGGGCTACAAGGTCAATTCCGAGCGCGCGGTGCAGTTCCGCAAATGGGCCAGCGCCATCGTCGAGTCCTTCACCATCAAGGGCTTCGCGATGGACGACGAGCGCCTGAAGAGCGATGGCTCGGTGCTCGGCAAGCAGTACTTCGAAGAGCAACTGCAGCGCATCCGGGAGATCCGCCTTTCCGAGCGCAAGTTCTATCAAAAGATCACCGACCTCTACGCCACGGCGATCGACTACGACAGCCAGGCCCTGGCCACCCAGCGCTTCTTCGCCACCGTGCAAAACAAGCTGCACTGGGCCATTCACGGGCAGACGGCGGCCGAGGTGATCTACAGCCGCGCCGACGCGAACAAGGACCACATGGGCCTCACCTCATGGAAGGACGCCCCCGCCGGCAAGATCCAGAAGTTCGATGTGGTGGTGGCCAAGAACTACCTGAGCGAAGCCGAAGTGGCGCAACTGCAGCGCCTGGTGTCTGCCTACCTCGACGTGGCCGAAGACATGGCAATGCGCCAGATCCCCATGACCATGCAGGACTGGGAGACGCGCCTGAACCGCTTCATCGCCGCCACCGACCGGCAGGTGCTGCAGGACGCCGGCCGGGTCACGGCAGAGATTGCGCGCGCCCATGCCGAGAGCGAATTCGAGAAGTACCGCATCGTGCAGGATCGGCTGTATCAGTCGGACTTCGACAAGATACTGATCGGACAGGATGGGCAGAAGCACGCGCCCGATGCCGAGATGGAACGGCGGCCGTCAGGCCAGAAGGGAGGCGGCGATGCTGCCTGAGGGATGGCACCGTTCGACGCTGGGCGAGATTGCGCGCATCACATCAGGCGGTACGCCTGATCGGGGCAAGCCTGACTACTGGGGAGGCGACATTCCCTGGGTGACGACGGGCGAGATCCAGTTCAACACGATCACCAACACCGCCGAGAAGATCACCCCCGCCGGCTTGAAGAACTCGTCGGCCAAGCTCTTCCCGCCGGGCACCTTGCTGATGGCGATGTATGGGCAGGGCAAGACGCGGGGTCAGGTGGCGAAGCTGGGCATTGAGGCCACAACCAACCAGAACTCAGCGGCCATCCTGCTCAACGACGGCCACGACCCCGACTTCTACTTCCATTTCCTTTCGTCGCAGTACGAGGACATCCGCGACTTTGGGCATTCCGGCGGCATTTCGCACCTGAACGCGGGGCTCCTCAAGCAGATCGCAGTCCCTGTGGCGCCGATTCATGAGCAGCGTCGCATCGCCCAAATCCTCTCCACCTGGGATCAAGCCATCGCCACCGCGGAAGGGCTGGTGGCCAACAGTCAACGACGAACACGAGACTTGTTGACATCGCTCTTGTCAGGGCACCGCCGCTTCCCCGGGATGTTGGACAAGTGGCGCCACGTGGACTTCGACGCCATCTTTCAACGGGTCATACGGAAGAACACCACGCGCAACACCAATGTGCTGACGATCTCTGCGGAGCACGGCCTCATCAGCCAGCGTGACTACTTCAACAAGTCCGTGGCCAGTGCCAACCTCAGCGGCTATACGCTTCTGCATCGGCATGACTTCGCCTACAACAAGAGCTACTCGGCCGGCTACCCGATGGGCGCGATCAAGCCGCTGATGGCCTACGACGCCGGTGTCGTTTCGAGCCTGTACCTCTGCTTCCGACTTCGCGAGGACGTCGACGCCGATTTCGACTTCTTCCGCCACTACTTCGAGGCGGGCCTGTTGAACCAGGAGATCGAAGGCATCGCACAGGAGGGCGCACGAAGCCACGGCCTGCTGAACGTGAGCGTGGTCGACTTCTTCAAGCTGCAACTTCACATCCCGGGTGCCCCAGAGCAGCGACGCATTGCCGAGGTCATCAACGTCGCCAAGGCAGAAGAAGGGCTGCTGGCAGCCCAACTTCAAGCTTTGCGGCATGAGAAGGCCGCCCTCATGTCCCAGCTCCTGACCGGCAAACGCCGCGTCAAGCTGCCCGCAGCCGAGACGGAAGCCCAGGCATGAACACCACGCCCAACTCGCGCGAGCAGTACAGCGCCCACCTGCCGGCCCTGCACCTGCTGTGCAACCTGGGCTGGCACTTCCTCACCACGGCGCAGGCGCTGGCGCTGCGCGGCAGCACGCGCGAGGTGTTGCTCAAGCCCCGGTTGATCGAGGTGCTGCAGACGCGGCGCTACCAATACAAGGGCGAGTGGTACCCGCTGTCGCCCAGCGGCATCGACCAGATCGTGCGCGAGTTGTCGGCGCTCAGCCTGGCCGAAGGGCTCATGCCGGCCAACGAGCGGCTCTACGGCAAGCTGGCGCTGGGCATCACGGTCACCGAGTTCATGCCCGATGGCAAGAAGCACCAGCCCACCATCCCGGTGATCGATTGGGCCGACGCAGCGGCGAACCGCTGGGACGTGACCGAGGAGCTGGAAGTGCTGGCCGCGCAGGGCACGCACCATCGCTCGCCGGATGTGGTGGGCTATGTGAACGGCATTCCCTTGGTGGTGATCGAGGCCAAGCGGCCCGAGTCGGGCGGCGGCAGCCACCCGGCCAAGGCCATGGTGCAAGAGGGCATCAGCCAGCACCTGCGCAACCAGCGGCCCGACGAGATCCCCAACCTCTTTGCCTACGCCCAGTTGCTGCTGTCCATCAGCCAGACCGAGGGGCGCTACGGCACCACGCACACGGCAGCCAAGTTCTGGGCCAAGTGGCGCGAGGAGGAATTTGACGACACGCGCATGCTGGCGCTCAAGAACGCGGCACTGAAGCCCGACGCCCGCGCGGCACTGTTCGACGGCAAGCCGGCCGCGCTGGCGGCCTACTTCGACGCGCTGTGGAGCGCGCCCATGCAGGCCACCGAGCAGGACCGCTTGCTGGTGAGCCTGCTCACGCCGGCGCGGCTGCTCGAGTTCTTGCGGGGCTATGTGCTGTTCGACCGCAAGGTGGGAAAGATCGTCGCGCGCTACCAGCAGTTCTTCGGCATCCGCGCGTTGCTGGCGCGCATCAGCCAGATGAAGCCGCAGTCGCAAGGCGGTGGGCGCGAAGGCGGCGTCGTGTGGCACACCACCGGCTCGGGCAAGAGCTTCACCATGGTGTTCCTGACCAAGGCGCTGCTGCTGGTGGATGCCCTGAAGGAATGCCGCGTGGTGGTGGTGACCGACCGCATCGACCTGGAAACCCAGCTCGCCCGCAATTTCATGACCGGGGGCGCCTTCGGCTCCAGCATCGCCACGCAGAAGGACGGCGAGAAGAGCCGCAGCCTCTCAGGCCGCGACCTGGCGCAGCGCATCGGAAAAGGGACCGAGCGCATCACCTTCACCCTGGTGCACAAGTTCAACACCGCGTCCAGGCTGCCCGAGTGCCGCAACGATTCGGCCGACCTGATCGTGCTGGTGGACGAAGGCCACCGCAGCCACGGCGGCGAGACGCACGAGCGCATGAAGAAGGCATTGCCCAGAGCGGCCTACATCGCCTTCACCGGCACACCGCTGCTGAAGGACGAGAAAACAGCCAGCAAGTTCGGCCCCATCGTGCACGCTTACTCCATGCAACGCGCGGTGGAAGACGAGACCGTGGCCCCGCTGCTGTACGAAGAGCGCGTGCCCGAGCTGGACATCAACGAGGAAGCCGTCAACCGCTGGTTCGAGAAGATCACCTGCAACCTGAGCGAGGCCCAGCGCACCGACCTGAAGAAGAAGTTCGCCAAGAAGGGCGCCATCTATGGCGCGGCCAACCGCATCGAGCTGATTGCCTGGGACATCGCGACCCACTTCAACGAGAACATCAAGCAACTCGACCTCGGCCTGAAGGGCCAGGTGGCCACCGACAGCAAGCTCGACGCCATCCGCTACAAGAAGGCGCTGGACGACACCGGCCTGGTCACCAGCGCGGTGGTGATCTCCGCCCCCGACACGCGCGAGGGCAATGCCGAGGTGGACGAAGACACGCTGCCCGAGGTGCAGAAGTGGTGGAAGCAGGCCATGGCCACCTGCGGCAACGACCCCGAGGCCTACGAGAAGCAGGTGGTGGGCGACTTCGGCGCGGACGGAAACCCCGACCTGCTGATCGTCGTCGACAAGCTGCTGACCGGCTTCGACGAGCCGCGCAACGCGGTGCTCTACATCGACAAGCCCTTGAAGGGCCACAACCTCATCCAGGCCGTGGCCCGCGTCAACCGCCTGCACGATGCCAAGCGCTACGGCGTGCTGGTGGACTACCGCGGCATCCTGGAGGAGCTGGACACCGCCATTCGCGCCTACCAAGACCTGGAGACACGCACCCAGGGCGGCTTCGACATCCAGGACCTGGAAGGCCTGTACCGCCAGTTCAGCACGGAATACAAACGCCTGCCTGCCCTGCATGACCAGCTCTGGTCGTTCTTCAAGGCGGTGACCAACAGGCTGGACCGCGAGCAGTACCGGCAGGTGCTGGCGCCGAAGTTCGTGAAGGGCAGCGATGGGGACGAATACGACGAGCGGCAGAAGCTGCGCGACGACTTCTACGAGGCGCTGACGGCTTTCGGCCTGTGCCTGCAGACGGCACTGTCGTCGCGCAGCTTCTTCGAGGACAAGAGCTTCTCCGAAACGCTGATCGCCCGCTACAAGGCCGACCTGCGCTTTTTCACCGAGCTGCGCCAGACGGCCCGGCGCGATGCCATGGAAACGGTGGACTACAGCGTCTACGAGGAGCAGATCCGCAAGCTGGTGGACAAGCAGGTCATCGGCACCGAGGTGCGTGAGCCCGAGGGCGTGTACCTGGTGCACCAGCTCGGCCAGGCGCAGAAGCCAGAGGAATGGTCCGAGGAGAAGACGCGCAACGAGACGGACATGATCCGCACCCGCCTGCGCAAGACCATCGAGCAGGAGCTGGCGGCGGACCCGTATGCGCAGAAGGTGTTCGGTGAGCTGCTGAGGCAGGCCATCGCCGAGGCCGAGGCGATGTTCGATCATCCGCTCAAGCAGTACGCCTTGTTCAAAGCCTTCGAGGAGAAGCTGGAAGCCCGCGCCACGCCGGGCGTGCCGGATGCGTTGGCGGACGAGCCGCATGCCAGGGCGTATTTCGGCGCGATGCGACTGGTTCTCGGGGACGAGGCCCTTGCTGCGAAAAGCAGCGAAGACATCGATGGGCTGGTGCAGCAGGCCCTGGCCATGGATGGCGTCGTTCGCGACGCCGTGGCCGAGAACTCGCTCAACCCGCAGAACATCGAGGCGGCCATCCGCAAGGGCTTGTTGCCGCTGCTGTTCTGCACCCTGGGCCTGGACAACGCCAAGCAGGTGGTGGAGCAGGTGATTCAGATCACCCGGCTGGGCCTGGGCAAGGTTTGAACATGGCGCTGGAGGACCCGACCAGCTGGCATCGCTTCGCCTACGGCGACGAGGTCATCGATTTCACATTGCACCGCCAGCCAGCGCGCACCGTGCGGCGCGTCGCCATCCACGTCGAACCTGACGGGCGTGTCTTGGTCGATGCGCCGGAGTCCGCGGCGGTCGCCGATGTGGTGCGGGCTGTGAAGAAGCGGGCACGCTGGATCAGCCGGCATGTGGCAGCCGCCAGGGCGCGGCGGGCGCATGTGCTGCCCCGCGAGTATGTGAGCGGCGAATCGCTGCATTACCTGGGCCGGCGCTATCGCCTGAAGGTGGTGGTCGACTCGGGGAGCGCCGCATCGGCCCGCCTGCGCGGCGCCTTCATCACCGTGACCGTGCCTGAGCGCGCTGCCTCCACCATCCGGCCGGCCCTGGAGGCCTGGTACCGCGAGCGGGCGCGGGCCCTGTTCAACGAGCGGCTGGCCGCCGTGGCGGCGCCGCTGCGCTGGGTCAGGCAGTTGCCACCCACCCGCCTCCAGCGGATGACGGTGCAGTGGGGAAGCTGCTCACCCGCCGGTCGCATCACGCTGAACCCGCTGCTGGTCAAGGCGCCGCGCGAGTGCGTTGACTACGTGCTGCTGCACGAGCTGTGCCACCTGCTGCACCACAACCACAGCCCGGCCTTTTACCGAACGCTGGACCGGCACATGCCGGACTGGCGTGCGGTGAAAAGCCGGCTGGACCAGATGGCGGAAGAGATCTTCAGAGCGTGACCGGCTCAACCTTCACTGCGCAGTACTTGAACTCGGGGATCTTCCCGAAGGGGTCGAGCACCGGGTTGGTCAGCAGGTTGGCCGCGGCCTCGGCGAAGGCGAAGGGGATGAAGACGGCGCCGATCGGCGTGCCGTCGTCGCGCCGGGCCTGCAGGCGCACCGCGCCGCGGCGCGAGGCCACCTGCAGCCAGTCGCCGGGGGCCAGGCCCAGCCTGGCCAGGTCCTGCCCGTGCAGGCTGGCGGTGGGGGCCGGCTCCAGTGCGTCCAGCACCTCGGTGCGGCGCGTCATGCTGCCGGTGTGCCAGTGCTCGAGCTGGCGGCCGGTGATCAGCACGAAGGGGTAGTCGGCGTCGGGCCGCTCGGCGGCGGGAACCAGCTGCGTGGGCACCAGGTGCAGGCGGCCGTCGTCGGTGGCGAAGTGGTCGTGGAAGACGATGGGCTGGCCGGGGTCGTCGGCCGTCAGGCAGGGGTAGGTCACGCTGTGCTCGCGCTCCAGGCGCTCCCAGCTCACGCCGGCGATCACGCCGTGCATGGCCTGGCGCATCTCTTCGTAGACCGCGGCCACGCCGCTCTCGGGGCCGTCGTAGCGCCAGGGCAGGCCCATGCGCTCGGCGATCTGCTGGATGATCCAGAGGTCGGGCTTGGCATCACCGGGCAGGTCGAGCGCGCGGCGGCCCATCTGCACCATGCGGTCGGTGTTGGTCACGGTGCCGGTCTTCTCGGGCCAGGCGCTGGCGGGCAGCACCACGTCGGCCAGCCAGGCGGTCTCGGTGAGGAAGAGGTCCTGCACCACCAGGTGGTCGAGGTTCGCCAGACCGGCGCGCGCATGGGCCAGGTCGGGGTCGCTCATCGCCGGGTTCTCGCCCATGATGTACATGCCGCGGATGCGCGCCGGGTCGTCGGCGGGCTTCAGCGCGGCGTGCAGGATCTCGACCACGGTGAGGCCCGGCTTGTCGTCGAGCTTCATGTCCCAGAAATCCTCGAACCAGGCGTGGGCGGCGCTGTTGCTGACGCGCTGGTAGTTGGGGAACATCATCGGGATCAGGCCCGCGTCGCTGGCGCCCTGCACGTTGTTCTGGCCCCGCAGGGGGTGCAGGCCGCTACCGGGCTTGCCGATCTGGCCGCTCACCGCCGCCAACGCGATCAGACCGCGCGCGTTGTCGGTGCCGTGCACATGCTGGCTCACGCCCATGCCCCAGAGGATCATCGAGGCCTTGGCGGTCGCATAGGCGCGCGCGACCTCGCGGATCGTCTCGGCCGGGATGCCGCAGACCGGCGCCATGGCTTCCGGCGAGAAAGCTTCGACCCCGGCCTTGAGTTCCTTGAAGCGGTTGACACGCCCGGCGATGAACACCGGGTCGGTCAGGCCCTCGTCGATGATGGCGTGGATCATCGCGTTGAGCAGCGCCACGTCGGTGTCGGGCCGGAACTGCAGCGTGCGCCAGGCGTGGCGGGCCAGGTCGGTGCGGCGCGGATCGGCCATCACGATCTTGGTGCCGCGCCGGGCGGCGTTCTTCATCCAGGTGGCGGCCACCGGGTGGTTCTGCGCCGGGTTGGCGCCGATCACGAGGATGAGCTCGGCATGCTGCACGTCATTGACCGGGTTGCTCACCGCGCCCGAGCCCACGCCTTCGAGCAGCGCCGCCACGCTGCTGGCGTGGCACAGGCGGGTGCAGTGGTCGACGTTGTTGCTGCCGAAGCCGGTGCGCACCAGCTTCTGGAAGAGATACGCCTCTTCGTTGCTGCCCTTGGCCGAGCCGAAGCCGGCGAGCGCCGCGGGACCGTACGTGTCGCGCAGGCTGTTCAAGCCGCCGGCGGCGAGCGCCAGGGCCTCGTCCCAGCTCGCTTCGCGGAAGACCTCGCGCCAGTCGCGCGGCGGCTCGCCGGGGTGGTGCTGCGCGGCCGCGTCCTTGGGCACGCCGGGCTTGCGGATCAGCGGCCGGGTCAGCCGCTGCGCATGGTTCACGTAGTCGAAGCCGAAGCGGCCCTTGACGCACAGCCGGCCCGCATTCGCGGGGCCGTCGCGCCCTTGCACCGCGACGATGCGGTTGCCCTTGACCTGGTAGGTGAGCAGGCAGCCCACGCCGCAGTACGGACAGACCGAGTCGACCTCGCGATCGACGCGCTGGTCGCCGACCAGCGTCTTCGCGCTCAAGGCACCGGTGGGGCAGGCCTGCACGCACTCGCCGCAGGCCACGCAGGAGCTGTCGCCCATGGCGTCGCCGAGGTCGAACACCACCTGCACACCCGCACCACGGCCCCGCATGCCGATCACGTCGTTGACCTGCACCTCGCGGCAGGCGCGCACGCAGCGGGTGCACTGGATGCAGGCGTCGAGGTTCACGGCCATCGCCGGGTGGCTCAGGTCGGCGGCCGGTTGTTCGCGCCGCAAGGCCGTGAGCGCCTCGCGCGGTTTCACCTGCAGCGCTTCGGCCCACTGACTCAGCTCGCCATGCGGGCGGCTGGCGTCGCCGTCGATCCATTGGTGGCCGGCCTCGGGCAGGTCGGCCAGCAGCAGCTCGAGCACCATCTGCTGGCTTTTCAGCGCCCGCTCGCTGCGGGTGTCGACCACCATGCCGGGCTGCACTTCGCGGCAGCACGAGGGTGCCAGCGTGCGCTCGCCCTGCACCTCGACCACGCAAGCGCGGCAGTTGCCGTCGGGGCGCAGGCCGTCGGTGTAGCAAAGGCGCGGGATCGAGACACCGGCCCGCTCGGCCGCCTTCAGGATGGTCTCGCCTTCGCGTGCTTCGCGAGGCTGGCCGTTCAAGGTGAACGTGGTCATTTCGTCACCTCGTCGCCGAAGTAGCGCTGCACGCAGCGGATGGCGTTCGGCGCCGCCTGGCCCAGGCCGCAGATCGACGCATCGGCCATCACGGCCGAGAGGTCGTCGAGCGTCGCGTGGTCCCAGGCCGTGGCTTCCATCAGCCGCGCCGCCTTCTCGGTGCCCACGCGGCAGGGTGTGCACTGGCCGCAGCTCTCGTCGGCGAAGAAGCGCATCGCGTTCAGCGCGGCGTCGCGGGCCCGGTCGTGCTGGCCCAGCACCACCACCGCGGCCGAGCCGATGAACGAGCCGTGCGGCTGCAGGGTGTCGAAGTCGAGCGGCACGTCGGCCAGCGCCGCCGGCAGGATGCCGCCCGAGGCGCCACCGGGCAGGTAGCCGTAGAGCACGTGACCCTCGGCCATGCCGCCACAGAACTCGTCGACCAGCTCGCGCAGCGTGATGCCCGCGGGGGCGAGCTTGACGCCGGGCCGCTTCACCCGGCCGCTCACGCTGAAGGAGCGCAGGCCCTGGCGGCCGTGGCGGCCGAAGCCGGTGAACCAGGCCGGGCCGCGCTCGACGATGTCGCGCACCCAGTACAGCGTCTCGAAGTTGTGCTCCAGCGTCGGCCGGCCGAACAGGCCGACCTCGGCGATATAGGGCGGGCGCAACCGGGGCTCGCCACGCTTGCCCTCGATGCTTTCGATCATCGCGGACTCCTCGCCGCAGATGTAGGCGCCAGCGCCCCGGCGCAGCTCGATGTGCGGCAGCGGGCACGGCGGGTCGGCCTGCAGCAGGGCCAGCTCACGCGCCAGCAGCGCGCGGCAGCCGGCGTACTCGTCGCGCAGGTAGAGGTAGACCGCCTCGCAGCCCACCACCTGCGCCGCAATCAGCACACCTTCGAGAAAGCGGTGCGGGTCACGCTCCAGGAAGGTCCGGTCCTTGAAAGTGCCGGGCTCGCCTTCGTCGATGTTGACGGCCATGAGCCGGGGGGCGGGGAAACCGCGCACGATGCGCCACTTGCGCCCGGCCGGGAAACCCGCGCCGCCCAGGCCGCGCAGGCCGGCGTGTTCCAGCGCCTCGATCACGCTGTCGGCGCTGCGCTCGCTGTTGACCACGTCTGCCGCGAGCCGGTAGCCGCCGGCCGCGCGGTAGGCGGCGTAGCCGACGGCGTCGGGCGCGATGGTCTCGTCGCTGGGGACCTCGCCGGGTGCAAACGCCACCGGGTCGAAGCGGGCATGGCTGCTGGCGGGCAGCGGGTGCGCCGTGTCGCCACCGGCCAGCGCCGCGCGGATGCCGGCTTCGCTCGCGTGCGGCACCGGCCGCTGGCCCAGGACCGCCACCGGCGCCTGCTCACAGCGGCCCACGCAGGGCGCGGGGGTCAGGCGCACGCCGGGCGCCAGCGTGCCGTCGAGCGCCTGCCTCAACCCCTGCGCGCCGGCCATCTCGCACGAGAGCCCGTCGCACACCCGCAGCGTCACCTCGGGCGCCCTGGCACCGTCGGGCAGGATCTGGAAGTGGTGGTAGAAGCTCGCGACCTCGACCACCTCGGCCATCGCCAGGCGCATCTCGGCCGCCAGCGCGACGAGCATCGGCTCGAACAAGGCGCCCTGCGCGTCGTTGAGGCGGTGCAGGTGCTCGATCAGCCGGTCACGCGCATGCGGGCCGGGGCCGATGAGGGCGCACACGGCCTCGCGGGCAGCATCGTCGGGCTGGCGGCCCTTGAGCTGGTGGCGCAGGCGGCGCTTGCCGTTGCGCAGGGCGTCGAGGGGGACTCGGGTTTCGGTCGAATGGGGTGTGTTGGACATGCGGCGGCGCACACGCGAATCGAAGGCGCCGGCCGAAGCCGGCAACGATCGATCCAGTATGCGTCAAGCCGCCGCCGGCACCCCGACCGCCACGGCCTTCGCGGCGCGGGGCGGCCAGCCGAACCACACGCGCAGCGGCCCGAGACGGGCGGCCAGCAGGGCCCCCGCCACGCAGCTCACCGCCGTCGCCCCGATCAGCAGCGGTGCCTCCACCGCCGGCGCCAGCCCCCAGCCGCGCATGCCCCAGGCGATCAGGATGATCAGTGTCTGGTGCAGCAGGTAGACCGGAAACACGATGTCCACCACGAGCTGCCTCCAGCGGTGGTCGCGGTTCCAGTGCCGGTGGGCGAAGCCGAGCGCGGCGATGATCGCCGACCACTGCAGCAGGCCGTAGCCCATGCGCTGCGACATGCGCAGCCACTCGGGCGGCACGCGGCCGTCGCCGTAGTGGGTGAAGTAGGCGATGAGCAGCGCCCACAGGCCCAGCGCGAGCGCCAGCGCCCCCCAGCGCCAGCGGCTGAACCGCACCCAGCCGCCGCCCCAGCGCGCGAGCACGGCGCCGGCCAGGAAGACGCTCAGGTAGACGGCGTGGTTGTAGAAGTCGTCCACCAGCGCATGGGTCGATGGAAACAGCCCGACCAGCCCCATGCGCCAGGCCCCCAGCACCGCGGCGGGCACGAGCCACAGCGCCCAGCCGTCCAGCCGGCGTTCGGCCAACGCGGCGAGCGTGTCCAGCATCTGCGGCCACGCTTTGAGCAGCGCCCACAGCAGCAGGCTGTAGACCCAGAGGTAGGCCACGAACCAGAGGTGGTTCCAGGTCGGCAGCTCAAGGCAGCCATCGCCGTCGCAGAAGCCGTCGTAGCCCTGAAGGTACAGGCGCATGAAGTCGAGGTAGCTGCCCGGGTAGGCGACCGCCGAGACGACCTCCAGGTAGGCCTGCGGCGGCACGATGACGAACATGCCCAGCAGCAGCGGCAGCAGCAGGCGCCGCGAGCGCTCGCGCACGAAGGGCCGCGGCGCCTGCCCGGGCCGGGGCCGCAGCATCATGGCCGTGGCCGCGCCGGAGACCAGGAACAGCAGCGCCAGCCGCCAGGGTGAGCTGAGCAGCATCAGCGGCTCGATGGTGTCGGCCACGTCCTCGGCGAACGGGCTCTTGATGTGCCAGTCCCAGCTCACGTAGTACATGCCCACGTGGTACAGGATCAGCAGGCCGAAGGCGGCGGCGCGCAGCCAGTCGAGGAAGTACAGGCGCTCGGGTGGCGCGTCGGTGGCAGGGTGTGTCATGCCGCGCAGGCTAGGCACCTGCGGCCCGCTGCGCCAGCGCGGCGGGGCGACCCGGGGGCGGCAAGGGGCGGGCCGGGGTCAGCCCGGCCGGCCCAGGCGCTCGACCAGTGCCGCGCGGAAGGCGCGGCTGCAGGCCAGCTCGGCCCCGCTGCGCAAGGTGAGCAGCGCATCGCCCTTGTCGTTGGGCTTCAGCGTCGCGACCTGCGCCAGCGCCACTGCTGTGCTGCGATGCACGCGCACGAAGCCCTCGCCCAGGTCGGCCAGCAGGCCCGCCAGGGTGCGGCGCAACAGGAACTCGCGGCCTTGTGCATGCAGGGTCACATAGTTGTCGGCCGCAGCGAGCCACTCGATGTCGGCCACACGCAGCACCTGCAGCCCGTGGCGCGTGGGCACCAGCAACTGCTTCAGCAGCAGCGGGGGCAAGGGAGCGCGCGACACGCCGGTCTCGCGGGGCCGTACGCGCTGCAGTGCGCGCGCCAGGCGCTCGGGCTCGACCGGCTTGAGCAGGTAGTCCAGCGCCCGCGCGTCGAAGGCCTGCAGGGCAAAGGCGTCGAAGGCCGTCACGAAGATCACGGCCGGGCCATCGTCGGGCAGCGAGGCGGCCACGGCCAGGCCGTCGAGCTCGGGCATCTGCACGTCCAGCAGCAGCGCGTCGGGCAGCAGCCGGCCAGCCAGGGCCAGGGCCTGCTCGCCGTCGGCGGCCTCGCCGACGACCTCGGCACCGTCGATGCCGGCCAGCAGCCGGCGCAGCCGTGTGCGCGCCGGGGCCTCGTCGTCGACGATCAGCAGGCGCATGGCAGCCACACCTCGGCGACGGTGCCGCCACCACCCTCGATGGCGCGCAGGCGCACGCCCGCGGCGGCGCCGTGCAGCCCCGCCAGCCGCTGGCGCAGGTTGCCCAGGCCGGTGCCGAACACCGGCTCGCGCGGCGGCGCAGCGCCGTCGTCTTGCACCGACACCGCCAGCACCCCCTGCGCCAGCCGCACACGCACCCCGATGTGGGTGGGCGCGCGGCGCTGCTCCACCACGTGCTTGAACACGTTCTCCAACAGCACCTGCAGCGACAAGGTGGGCACGCGGCAGGCCAGCGCGGCCTCGTCGACCTGCCAGTCGATGCTGGCGCGGTCGCCGAAACGCTCCAGCATGATCTCGACATAGCCGCGTACCAGCGCCAGCTCGTCGCCCAGCGGTTGCTCGGGTCGCTGAGCCGCGTCCGTGGCGGCGCGCAGCAGGGCCGCCAGCCGGCCCAGCAGCGCGTCGGCCCGGTCGGGGTCGGTGTGGATCAGCGCCGAGATGGTGTTCAGCGCGTTGAAGAGGAAATGCGGCTGCAGCTGCTGGGTGAGCTGGGTCAGGCGAGCCTGCTGCGTGAGGCGGGCCATGCGCTCGCTGCGCAGCCGTTCCAGGTGCCAGGCGCGGTAAGAGCGCGCGCCAAACTGCACGCCGGCGAACAGGCCGAAGTAGATGGCGAGCTTGGGCACCTCGTAGACCATCGCCTCGCCCCACGGGTCGTGCCGATAGGGCTGGCCGGCCAGGCTGAAGATCAGCCCACGCAAGGTGAAGACCATCACCACGAAGGCCGGGCCGATCAGGGGCAGCCACACCAGCACGCGGGCGAACCATTGCAGCGGCTGGGCCAGCCAGCGGTCGAGCCGGCGCGCCTGCGCCCATTGCCAGGCGAGCAGCGCGGTGGCGGCCAGCATCGAGGTGAACTCGTGCACCACCGGCCGCCACCAGGGCAGCTGGCCGCCGCTGCGCTGGTGGTCCTGCACGGCCACCCAGGCCATCAGGCCCCAGAAGACGACCCAGGCGACCCCCAGGACGAGCAGCAGCTGCCGGCGCAGCGGCGCCACCCCGACGGGCCCGAGAGGGTCGGTGGCGGGGTCAAGCCTGTTGTCGAGGTTTGAAGCGGTGGCCATGGCGGCCCGGATGATGCCCCAGCCGGCCCGCCGACGGCCTGGCGGCGGGCCGCGTCAGCCCGGCAGGCGGAAGGCCGCCACGCGGCCGGCGAGCGCGGCCGCGCGGTCGCGCAGCGAGGCAGCGGCCGCGGCCGTCTGCTCCACCAGGGCGGCGTTGCCCTGGGTGGTGCGGTCCAGGTCCTGCGTGGCTTCGCCCACCTGGTGCACCCCGGTAGACTGCTCATTCGCACCGACGGCGATCTGCTCGATCAACAGGCCCACCCGCTCGGCGCTGTCGACCACGTGATCGATCGCCTCGCGCGCCTGGGCGACCACGCGGCCGCCGTCGCAGACGTGCGCCATGCTGGTCTGGATGAGGGACTTGATCTCGCGCGCGGCTTCGGCCGAGCGCCCGGCCAGCGAGCGCACCTCGCCTGCCACCACCGCGAAGCCGCGGCCCTGCTCGCCGGCACGGGCGGCTTCCACCGCCGCGTTCAGCGCCAGGATGTTGGTCTGGAAGGCGATGCCGTCGATCACGCCGATGATCTCGCCGATGCGAGTGGACGACTGGCCGATGGCCTCCATCGTGCGAACCACGTCGCCCATGGCACGCCCACCGTCGCTGGCCGCGCCGGCGTTCTCGCGAGCGATGGCGGCGGCCTGGCCCGCGTGGTCGGCCGTGCTCCGGGCCGTGCCGGAAATCTGTTCCATCGTCGCCGCAGTCTGCTGCAGGTTGGCCGCGGTCTGCTCGGTGCGGGAGGACAGGTCGATCGCCCCATTGGCGATCTCGCCGCTCGCGTGCAGGATCTCGTCGCTGCCCGCACGAACGTCGCCCACGATGGAGCGCAGCGAGGCCTGCATGCGGCTGAGCGAGACCATCAGTTCCGCCGCTTCGTCGCGGCCCCAGGGCCGGGGGTGTGTCGTCAGGTCGCCGTCCGTCATCGCCTGCAGGTGGCGTTGGGTCTCCTTGAGCCCGCCTTCCATGACCCGGTAGAAGCTGGCGAAGAAGTAGCCGGCCATCAGCAACCCGGCCACCACCAGCAGGCGATGACGCGGGCCTTGGCGTCGGCCCGGTCGAGCCGGGCGGCCAGCAGCGCGTCGAGCTGCGTGAACATCTTCTGCTGCGTGGCCAGCAGCGCCTCGACCAACGCCTGCTCGGCCCGCGTGACCGCGGCGGCATCGCCACCCGCGGCCACCGCGTCGTACAGCGCGGTGCGGGCGCCGTCGATGCGCGCCACCCCGAACGCTTCGCGTGCGCCGGGGTGCAGCGCATCGACCTTGCCGGCGGCAAGGTCGAGCTGTTCGTCGAGCAAGTCGGCGTAGGCCTGGGCGCGGTGCATCGCCACCACGGCCGCGCCGTCGGCGCCCCCTGCGGCGGACGCCGCGGCCAGCGCATGCACGCGGCCCACTTCGGCCAGGTACTGCGGCACGCGCATCAACGAGCCGTCCATCAGGTAGTAGGTGTCGATGTCGGGGTCGAGCGTGAGGTTGGAGCCGTCGGTGGCCTGGCCGACCAGATCGACCACCGCCTTGACCAGCGCCACCTGGGCCGCAGGGCCTCCTTCGGCACCGGCAAGGGCCTGCACGGCAGCCGCCCGCTCCTTCAATGCCTTCAACGGGGCCGCGGTGGAAAAGGCGTCGCCACTCGCGGCCTGCGCGTCTTCCACCCGCTGCAACGCCAACTGCCACTCGGCCGCGTCGGCGCGCGGGCGCAGGGCCAACGGCAGCAAGGGCATGGCCTGGCGTGCATAGGCCAGGCCCTCGACCTCCTTGCGGGTGAAGTCGCGCTGGTCCAGGTGCTGGCCGAACCAGGCACTGCCGAGCACGAGGAGCGGCAGCACGAAGCAGCCGCTGACGATCAGTGCCTTGGCACGGAAACCAAGCCGGCGGAACAGGCGGACGCCAGGCGCCCAGAGCCCGTGGTAGGCAAAGAAACTGTCGCGAAGTCGGGTCATAGGGTGGCTCGCAAGGCTTGTACTTGTTGGAAGGCGCGGCACGCCACAGGGCAGGGCAGCCCCGGCGCCACGATTCTTTTCGGCGCCCAGCATTCACCAGCGCCGAAAGAAGCCCGTGTTTGCCCGGCAGATCCTGTGAACCGGGGCCCCGCCACAATCTGCCCCATGGACGAAGTCGACACCGTGGTGATCGGCGCCGGCGTGGTGGGCCTGGCCTGCGCGCGGGCGATGGCGCAGGCAGGGCACGAAGTGGTGATCCTCGAAAGCGAAACCGCCTTCGGCACCGCCACCAGCGCGCGCAACAGCGAGGTCATCCACGCCGGTCTCTACTACCCCACCGGCTCGCTGCGGGCGCGCCTGTGCGTGCGCGGCAAGGCCTTGCTCTACGGCTACTGTGCGAGCCACGGCGTGGCGCACCGGCGTTGCGGCAAGCTGGTGGTGGCCTGCAGCGACGACGAGCTGCCGCGGCTGGATGCGGTGAGCCGGCAAGCCGCGGCCAACGGCGTGCACGACCTGCACCGGCTCACCGAAGCCGAGGCGCACGCGCTGGAGCCTGCACTGGCCTGCCGGGGCGCCCTGCTCTCCCCCTCGACCGGCATCGTCGACAGCCACGGCCTGATGCTGGCGCTGCTGGGCGACGCGGAGGCGGCAGGCGCCATGCTGGCTCTGCAGTCACCCGTGCTGCGCGGCGAGGTGGTGGCGGGTGGCGTGGTGCTGGAGGTGGGGGGCGACGGCGCCACCCGACTGCGGGCCCGCCAGGTGGTCAACGCCGCGGGGTTGCAGGCTTGCCGCCTGGCGCGCTCGATCGACGGCCTGGACGTGCGCCATGTGCCCACGCCGCACTTCGCGCAGGGGGCCTACTTCAGCCTTGCCGGCCGCTCCCCGTTCTCACGCTTGATCTACCCGGTGCCGGGCGAGAGCAGCCACCTGGGCGTGCACCTCACGCTGGACCTGGGTGGCCAGGCCCGCTTCGGGCCGAGCTTCCGCTGGGTGGACGAGGTGGACTACCGGGTCGACCCCGCCGACGGGGCCGGCTTCGACGCCGAGGTGCGTCGCTACTGGCCGGGCCTGCCGACTGGCGCGCTGCAGCCGGGCTATGCGGGCGTGCGGCCCAAGATCAGCGGGCCGGGCGAGCCGGCGGCCGACTTCCGCATCGACGGCCCGGCCGTGCATGGCGTGGCCGGGTTGGTGAACCTCTTCGGCATCGAGTCGCCGGGCCTGACGGCCGCGCTGGCGATCGCCGAAGAGGTGGGGCGGCAGCTGGCTTAGTTCGACGCAGCGGAAGCCGGTGCGGCCACGGCCGACGCCGCCGCGTCGACCGCCGCGCTGGCAGCGGCTGACGCCGCGGGCGCAGCGTGGAAATCGCCGCTGTGCGTCTCGCCGCCCATGCTGACGTCACCGCCCTTGGAGAGCATCCAGATCGCCAGACCGGCAAAGATGACGAAGGCAACGATGATCTTCCACATGGTTCGAGGTCCTTTGGGGCTGTGTTGAGCGTGGCGGCACGATAGGCGCAAACGCTGACGCGGGGCATACGAAGGCCACGAATGGAAAAGGGCGACTTGCGTCGCCCTTTCCGGTCTCGTTGCGTCGAGCCCGTCGTCAGTCCTGGGCGTAGATGTCCACGTCCTTGGTTTCCTTGACGAACAGCATGCCGACCACGAAGGTCATCACGGCGATGATGATCGGGTACCACAAGCCGTTGTACATGTTGCCGGTCGCAGCCACGATGGCGAACGACGTGGTCGGCAGCAGGCCGCCGAACCAGCCGTTGCCGATGTGGTACGGCAGGCTCATCGAGGTGTAGCGGATGCGGGTCGGGAACAGTTCGACCAGCATCGCCGCGATCGGGCCGTAGACCATGGTCACGTAGATCACCAGCAGCGTCAGGATCGCGACGACCTTGACCTTGTCGACCTTGGCCGGGTCGGCCTTGGCCGGGTAGCCGGCGGCCTTCAGCGTGTCGGCCACGTCCTTCTTGAAGGCGGCGATGGCCTTGGCGCTGTCCTCGTCGAACTTCGAGTTCACCACGTTGCCGACCGGCGCGGTGATGACCTTGTCGCCGATGGTGATGGAGGCCGGGCCGCTGCCAGCCACGTTCTCGTAGCTGACCGAGCTTTGCGCCAGGTAGCGCTTGGCGATGTCGCACGAAGTACGGAAGTCGATCTCACGGGCGATCGGGCTGCCCTGGAACGAGCACTCCTTCGGGTCGGCGGTCACCACGACCTGCGTCTTCGCCTGGGCGGCGGCCAGGTCCGGGTTGGCGGCCTTGGTCAGCGCGTTGAACAGCGGGAAGTAGGTCAGCGCGGCGATCAGGCAGCCGGCCATGATGATGGGCTTGCGGCCGATCTTGTCGGACAGCGCGCCGAACACGATGAAGAACGGCGTGCCGATCAGCAGCGACACCGCGATCATGATGTTGGCGGTGGCCGCGTCGACCTTCAGCGCCTGCGTCAGGAAGAACAGCGCATAGAACTGGCCCGTGTACCAGACCACGGCCTGGCCGGCGGTCAGGCCGATGAGCGCCAGGATCACGATCTTCAGGTTCTTCCACTGGCCGAAGGACTCGGTCAGCGGCGCCTTCGAGGTCTTGCCCTCTTCCTTCATCTTCTTGAAGGCGGGCGACTCGTTCATCGACAGGCGGATCCAGACGGACACGGCCAGCAGGAAGATCGAGACCAGGAACGGGATGCGCCAGCCCCAGTCGGCGAAGGCGGCCTCGCCCAGCGAAGTGCGGGTGCCCAGGATCACCATCAGCGACAGGAACAGGCCCAGCGTCGCCGTGGTCTGGATCCACGAGGTGTACGCCCCGCGCTTGCCGTGCGGCGCGTGCTCGGCCACGTAGGTGGCTGCACCGCCGTACTCACCGCCGAGCGCCAGGCCCTGCAGCAGGCGCAGCCCGATCAGGATGACCGGAGCAGCCACGCCGATCGAGGCGTAGGTGGGCAGCACGCCGACGATGAACGTCGCCAGGCCCATGATCAGGATGGTGACCAGGAAGGTGTACTTGCGGCCGATCATGTCGCCCAGGCGACCGAACACCAGCGCGCCGAAGGGGCGCACCAGGAAGCCCGCGGCGAAGGCCAGCAGCGCGAAGATGAAGGCGGACGTCGGATCAAGGCCCGCGAAGAACTGCTTGGCGATGATCGGCGCCAGCGAACCGTAGAGATAGAAGTCGTACCACTCGAACACCGTGCCGAGCGAAGAGGCGAAGATGACCTTCTTCTCTTCCTTGGTCATCGGCGCGCTTGCTGCTGCTGTTGCCATGTCGCACTCCTGATACCGCCACGCCACCCCCACGGCGGCGTATGCATGGGGAGCGACTATCAAAGTGGCCTCTGACCTCGTTCTGACAGCTGGCTGATGCGAAGCTGACAAACTCAGGCCTAACCCTGAGGGTTGATTGCGCGATGTGGGATACAGGGCCTGACCGCGGGTAAGACCCGAGGGCCATGCTGCGGCGCACCACGCGGTGCGCCACCGGGCTCAGGCCGGTGCCGCGGCGAGCAGGTCTTCGCGCAGCATCGGCAGCGCGTCCAGGCCCCAGTACAGGCGCCCCTGGGCTTCGAAAGTGGGCACCCCGAAGAGGCCACGCGCGATGGCGGCGTCGGTCAGCGCCCGCAGTTCGGCCTTCACCTCTTCCGCGTTGGGGTCGCGCGACGGCGCCAGCTCCGCAGTCAGCGTGGCCAGGCGGCCGGGCTCGTTGGGATCTGCGCCGTCGGCCTGCCAGACGTACCGCATCAGCGCTTCGACGATGCGGCGGTTCGGCATGCGCCCGGCCGGGCCGCAGGCCAGCGACAGGCGCAGCAGCGCCAGCGGGTTGAAGGGGTGCGGCTGCGGTGTTCGCATCGTGGCCACCCCGTGCTTCTTCGCCAGCCACTCGACCTGGCGGAAGGTCCACTCGCGCTTGGGCTCGATCTCGGCAGGGCCCTTGTGGCCATGCGCCTTCAGCAGGCCGGCGAACAGCACCGGCCGGTACTCGACCACGTGGCTCACGCCCTCCAGCGCCTCGGGCAGGTGCTCGAACGCCAGGTAGGCGAAGGGCGAGATGACGTCGAAGTGAAAGGTGATCGGGGTCATGGTCGGGTCTTGTCCTTCATGGCGTCGACCGCCGCCCGACGCGCCGGCAGCAGCCGCCAGATGCGGCGCTTGTCGTCGTCCGACGCCCGGCCCCAGGCGATGATCTCGTCGATGCTGCGCAGGCACCCGGCGCACCAGCCGGTGCGGTCGTCCATGCGGCACACGCCCGTGCAAGGCGAAGGAACGTCGGCCGATCTCCCGAGGGGATCCGGGCCGGCTTGGGAGCGGCCCGGCGCAGGAATGCCAGCCCCTGGTCCGACGGGTACGTCGGCCGATCCCCCGAGGGGATCCGGGCCGGCTTGGGAGCGGCCCGGCGCAGGAATGCCAGCCCCTCGTCCGACGGGTACGTCGGCCGATCCCCCGAGGGGATCCGGGCCGGCTTGGGAGCGGCCCGGCGCTCGGCCCGGGGGCGAAGCCTCGTCCATCGTCACTGCACCACGTCCGCCACGGGTGCACCGGTGAGCTTCTCCAGCTCGGCCGGGGCGACACGGAACACGCCGTTGGGGTGGCCAGCCGCGGCCCACACCTCGTCGAAGCGGAACAGCTCGCGGTCGATCAGCGTCACCGGTGGCGTGGCATGGCCCACCGGCGCCACGCCACCGATCGAGTAGCCGGTGCGGGCCTTGACGAACTCGGCATCGGCACGGCCGATGGCGCCGACGAGCGCCGCCACCTTCTTCTCGTCGACGCGCTTGTCGCCCGAGGCCACGACCAGCACCGCCACGTCGTCGGCACGGCGGCGGAAGATCACGCTCTTGGCGATCTGGCCGGTCTGAAGGCCCAGCGCCTCGGCCGCCTCCTGGCAGGTGCGGGCGGGCACATCGAGCCAGCGCGGCGCATGCGGGTGGCCGGCGTCGGCGAGCAGGCGCGTCACCTGGGCGAAGGCCTCGTGCAGCGTGTCGGGGGAGGTGTCTTGCTGAGCCATGGGCGCGATTGTCACCGCGCGACAATGGCCTTGATGGACAAGCCCCTACCCCAGGCCGTCGATGCCCAGCAGGTGACCGCAGCCACCCGCGAGTGGCTGGAAAAGGCCGTGATCGGGCTCAACCTGTGCCCCTTCGCCAAGGCGGTGCACACCAAGGGCCAGGTGCGCTGGGTGGTGAGCGAGGCCACCACGCCCGAAGCGCTGCTGGCCGAGCTGGAAGACGAACTGCAGCACCTGGCCGCGGCGGACCCGCAGGCCACCGACACCACGCTGCTCATCCACCCGGGTGTGCTGCAGGACTTCCTCGACTTCAACGACTTCCTCGGCCCAGCCGACGAGGTGCTGGAGCGGCTGGGCCTGGACGGCACCCTGCAGATCGCCAGCTTCCACCCGCAGTTCCAGTTCGCCGGCACCGGGCCGGAGGACATCTCCAACTTCAGCAACCGCGCGCCCTACCCCACCCTGCATCTGCTGCGTGAAGCCAGCATCGACCGGGCCGTCGAGGCCTTCCCCGAGGCCGAGGCGATCTACGAACGCAACATCGAGACGCTGGAGCGGCTGGGGCACGCGGGCTGGAGCGCCCTGTTCGCCCCCCCGCCCAAAGCCCGATAGCGTGGGTGAACCCACCGCGAGGGCGGCCAGCGGCAGGCCTCGCGTCACGGGTCGGCCGGTCGGGCCGGCGCAATCCTAGAATGGCCGGCCCCTTTCCACTCCATCCGGCCCATGTCCGACCGCCTGCGCGTCCTGCCGCAATACCTGCTGCCCAAGCAGGCGCTGACCTCGATGGCCGGTGCACTCGCCCGCGGCGAGCATGGCGCGCTCACCACCGGCGCGATCCGCCGCTTCGTGGCCCGCTATGGCGTCAACATGGGTGAGGCGGCCGAGCCCGACATCGCGGCCTACAAGAGCTTCAACGAGTTCTTCACCCGGCCGCTGAAGCCGGGCGCGCGCCCGCTGGCCGAGGCGCCGCTGATCTGCCCGGTCGACGGCGCGATCAGCCAGTTCGGCGCCATCGAGGGCGACCAGATCTTCCAGGCCAAGGGCCACAGCTACTCGACCACCGCGCTGGTGGGCGGGGACGCCGCGCTGGCCGCGCGCTTCAACGGCGGGCACTTCGCCACGCTGTACCTGAGCCCGAAGGACTACCACCGCATCCACATGCCTTGCGAGGGGCGGCTGCGCCGCATGGTCCACGTGCCCGGCGCGCTGTTCTCGGTCAACCCGACCACCGCGCGCGGCGTGCCGGGGCTGTTCGCCCGCAACGAGCGGGTGGTGTGCATCTTCGATCGCCCGGGCGGTGAACCCTTCGCACTGGTGCTGGTCGGCGCGACCATCGTCGGCAGCATGGCCACCACCTGGCACGGCGTGGTGAACCCGCCGCGGCCGGGCCACCTGCGGGAATGGTCCTATGAAGGCGAGCAGGCCATCACCCTGCGCCAGGGCGAGGAGATGGGCCGTTTCCTGCTTGGCTCCACCGTCGTGATGCTGTTCCCGCCGCGCCCGCCGGGCGAGGCCCCGCTGCAGTTCAACCCCGGGTGGTCGCCCGGCCGCACGATCCGGCTTGGCGAGGCGATGGCCGCCTGAGCCTGGGAGAGACCCGGCCATGCACGCTCCCCGCCTGCTGGCCGCGCTGACGATCGCCCTGGGGGCCGTGCCGGCCGTGGCGCAAGGCTGGGCCTGGTCCGGCGAGGCCACCCTGGGCAGCGACCTGACCGAGCGCGGCATCTCGCCCTGGCCCGGGCGGCCGGTGGCCCAGGGGCTGCTCGGGACGACCGATGGCGTCGCGTGGTCGCTGTCACTTTCGGCCACCGCACCGCTGGAGCGCACCGAAGGCGCTGCCGCGCTCTGGGTGCTGCGCGGCGGCCACTATTGGGCGTTGAACAACGACTGGCAACTGCGCGCCGGGCTGGCCAGCTACACCTACCCCGAGGGGGACTGGCGAGGCTACGACCGCAGCGAGCTGACGCTCGGCGGCAGCTGGCGCGACCTGGTGTCGCTGGAGGTCTCGGCGGTCCGCCTGAACGAAGGCGACCAGCGCCCGACCTGGGCCGCCGACCTGGGCCTGCGCTGGCCCCTGGGCGGCGGCTTCAGCGCCGCGGCCGGCCTGGGCCGGGCCGAGCTGATCGCCTGGCCGCGCTGGTGCTACACCTACGCCGACGCCGGGCTGCTCTGGCAGCAAGGGCCCTGGCGCGCCTCGCTGCGGGCGCTGATGATCGAGGGGCGCCGGGTGCGCAGCCTGATGGGCGACTCGGCCGAGCCTCACGCCAGCGCCAGCCTCGGTTACACCTTCTGACGCCCCCCGGCAACCTTTTCGCCATGCCACGGCACTCACCCGCGGAAGAGCTGACCTCACCCAGGCACACCGCGATGGCACTCACCCCATCCCCCGAAGACGACGACAGCGAGCGCGCCCTGCTGCGCCGCATGGCCGCGGGCGACCGGGCGGCGCTGGCGCTGCTCTACCGCCCCTACCACCGGCGGCTGGCGCGCTTCCTCTCGCGGCTGACCCGCCGCGCGGACCTGATCGACGAGGTCATCAACGACACCTTCTGGATCGTCTGGCAGAAGGCCGGCAGCTTCCGCGGCGACTCGCGGCTGTCGACCTGGATCATGGGCATCGCCTACCGCTGCGCGCTCAAGGCGCTGCGGCAGCACGGCGAAGACGACAACCTCGACGCCGACGCGCTGGAGCAGCTGGAAAGCACCGCCGACCCGCACGCCGAGCACGAGCTGCGCGACTGGCTGGGCAAGGCGATGCGCCGCCTGCCCACCGAGCAGCGGGTGGTGGTCGAGCTGGCCTACGGCCATGGCCACTCGCTGGAAGAGATCGCCGCCATCATGCAGAGCCCGCTGGGCACCGTGAAGGCCCGGCTGTTCCACGCCCGCGTGAAGCTGCGCAACCTGCTGCCCGACCTGGCCGGCAGCCAGACCCCACCCGCCACCCGCGGCAAGCATTCGACCGGGGGCCCCTCATGATGAACGACGACCGCGATCACGCACCCGAACACCTGCGCGCCTGGGAAGCCCTGCCCTGGATCGCCAACGGCCGCGCCACGCCCGAGCAGGCTGCGCTCGTCGAGGCCCACCTGCCGCACTGCGCCGATTGCCGCGAAGAGCTCGATTGGCAACGCCGCATGCAGGCCGCGCTGCAGCGCGCGGTGGACACCGCGGACGCCGATGCCGAGTCCGAACGCAGCCTGCAGGCCCTGATGGCCCGGCTCGACGACGCGCCCGAGCAGGGCCAGCCCGCCGGTGGCTCGCGCAGCAGGCTGACCTTCGCCCTCGCCGCCGCGGTGGTGGTGCAGGCGGTCGGCATCGGCGCGCTCAGCCTGCAGCTGTGGTCGGCCGAGCCGGCCGATGGCTACCGCACCCTGAGCAGCGAGCCGGTGGCTGCAGCCACGGCACCCTCTGCGACGTTGCGAGTGCTGCCCGCCCCGGGCCTGAGCCTGGCCGACTGGCAAGCGCTGCTGCAGGCCCAGGGGCTGCAGGCGGTGGGCGCGCCCAACAGCGCCGGCGCCTACGCCCTGGCACCTGCGCCCGGCGCGCCTGCACGGCCGCGCGACGAGGCGCTGGCCGCCCTGCGCGCCAGCCCCGGTGTGCGCCTGGCCGAGCCCATCGGCCCCGCGCCGTGACCACCGCGGCGCGGCCGGCCTGGCGCGCCGCCTGGCGGGCGCTGGCCCACGCGCTGCTCGCCTTGCTGGCCCTGCCGCTGGTGCTGGCCCTGGCGGCCTGTGCCACGCCGGGCGCCGCGCCTTCCGCCGAGGGCGCCGACACGGCGATGCAGGCCGACAGCAGCCGCTACATCGTGCTGGCGGTCGACAACCCCCAGACCCCGCCCGCCGGCCACGCCGGCTCCAGCCTCGGCGGCTACGGCCCGGCGCCACGCTACCTGCAAGGCCAGCGTGCTGCCTCGCAGCTGGCCGACATCGCCCGCACCCACGGCCTGCGCGAAGTCGCCGGCTGGCCCATCGTGGCGCTGGGCTGGCACTGCGTGGTGTTCGAGCTGCCGGCCAGCGGCCCGACCCGCGAGACGCTGCTGGCCACACTGAGCCGGGACGCACGGGTGCAACTGGCCCAGCCCCTGCAGGAATTCGAGACGCTGGCGGCCACCTCAGCGGGGGCCACGCCGGCCACCGCAACGTCGGCGGACCGCATCGGCCTGGCCTACAACGACCCCTACGTTCACCTGCAGCGCGGCTTCGCCGATCTCGCCGCGGCGCAAGCCCACCGCCTCAGCGCGGGAGCGGGCGTGCGGGTCGCGGTGGTCGACACCGGCGCCGCCACCGGCCACCCCGACCTGCAGGGCCGCGTGGCCGCGGTACGCGACTTCATCGGCACCCGGCCTGACGGCACAGGCTTCGACACCGACCGCCACGGCACGCAGGTGGCCGGCGTGATCGCCGCGGCGGGCAACAACCACCAAGGCATCGTCGGCATCGCGCCGCTGGCCCTGCTGGATTTGCACAAGGCCTGCTGGCAGAGGGAAGGCGCCCAGCCCGGCGCACCGGCACGCTGCAACTCCTTCACCCTCGCCCAGGCCCTGGCCGCAGTGCTGGGCTCGGATGCGCGCATCGTGAACCTCAGCCTGGGTGGCCCGGCCGACCCGCTGCTCGACAGGCTGCTGGCCGTGCTGCTGCAGCAGGGCCGCATCGTCGTGGGCGCATTGCCCCCCAGCGGCCAGCGCGAAGGCTTCCCCACCGGCACGCCAGGGGTGATCGCCGTCGCGAACGCAGCAGCACCGCTGGCCGCCGGCGTGGACGCCGTCCTGGCGCCCGGGCAGGACGTGCTCACGCTGCAACCCGGCGGCAGCTACGACTACGCCTCAGGCTCGTCGATCGCCGCGGCGCATGTGAGCGGCGTCGCCGCGCTGCTGCTCTCGGCTGACCCGCGCCTGGACCCGGCCCGGCTGCGCATGCTGCTCGGGCCGGGCGGTGCGGCGGCACCCTTGAACGCGAACACCGCGCTCGATGCCCTGCAGCGGCCGGGCGCCAGCACCGCCCGCCGCTGACCCCTCCAGCAACCGGTGGGGCCGGTCACGCGCAGCGCGCCGTCACCACATGGTTGTGCGACGCCCCGGTGCTCGAGGTCACGTCCACGCTCTGCCCGGCACGCAGCATCGCCAGCTGCGCCGCGGTCAGTGTCACTGTGTGGTCATGCCCGGCCGAGCCCTGGATGCTGTAGACCTTGTCGGTCGCCGAGCTCAGGTCCGCCTCGGGAATGGTCAGCGCATGGCCGTGGTTGCCCGTGATGCTGTTGGCGCCGCACTGCACCGGCCCGCCGTTGTCATCGTCGCCGCCGCCGCCACACGCCTGCAGCCACAGCACCACGGTGCCACCGCCGAGCGCACCCAGGAACCCCTTGCGGGTCATCTTGATCGTCATCGCCTTGCTCCGGTTTGAAAGACGGCGCCTTGGGGTTCCGCAAGGCGCTCGTCGGTAGGTGCCGGAGAAAAGACGAAAGGTTGTTCGCCTTCAGGTGCCCACCAGCGCAGCGAAGCGCGCCAGGTCGACGTTGCCGCCCGAGAGCACGATGCCCACGCGCAGCCCGCGCACGTCGAGCTGGCCGTGCAGCACCGCCGCGGCGGCCAGGCAGCCCGTGGGCTCGACCAGCAGCTTCATGCGCGTCGCCAAGAACTTCATCGTCTCGACGAGCTCGGCGTCACTCACGGTGAGCACACCCGCCACGCGCTGCCGCAGCACCGGGAAGGTGTGCTGCCCCAGCGTGCGGCTCTGCGCCGCGTCGGCGATGGTGCGCGGTGTGTCGATGCGCACGATGCGGCCTTCGGCGAGGCTGCGCTGCGCGTCGTTGCCGGCCTCGGGCTCGACGCCCCAGACGCGGCAGCCCGGGCTCAAGCCTTCGGCCGCGGTGGCGCAGCCCGAGATCAGCCCGCCGCCGCCGACCGGGGTGAGCAGCAGGTCGAGCGGGCCCGTGTCCTCGATCAGCTCCTTGGCCAGCGTGCCCTGGCCGGCCATCACGTGCGGGTGGTCGAAGGGCGGGACGAGGGTCAGGCCGCGCTCCTCGGCCAGGCGGCGCGCCAGCGTGTCGCCGTCTTCGCGGTAGCGGTCGAAGCCGATCACCTGGGCGCCGTAGCCGAGCGTGGCCTCGCGCTTGGCCGCGGGCGCGTCCTCGGGCATCAGCACCAGCGCGGGCACACCCAGCAGCGCCGCCGCACGGGCGATGGCCTGCGCATGGTTGCCCGACGAGAAGGTGACCACGCCGGCCTTCGCTTGTGCCGCCGTGAACTGCGCGATGGCGTTGTAGGCGCCGCGGATCTTGAAGGCCCCGGTGTGCTGCAGGTTCTCGGCCTTGAAGAAGAGCTGCGCGCCGCAGCGGGCGTCGGCCGTGCGCGAGCGCAGCACCGGCGTGCGGTGGGCGATGCCGGCCAGGCGCTGGTGCGCGGCGGCCACATCGTCGAAGGAGATCGCAAGGGGTTCGGTCATGGGTGCATCTTGGCAGGCTGCGCGTCGACTGAAACTGTGCGGGTCGGCGGGCTGATACAGCGTCGCGCCAGGGCAAGCGCCTTGTGCCTGTGCAGCAGCGCCTGCGCTGCCTACGCTCACCCCATGACGCCCGACCTGCTGCCCCTGGCCACCTATTGCTTCGTGATGTCCAGCACCCCGGGGCCGAACAACATGATGCTGACCGCCTCGGGCGCCAACTTCGGCTTCCGCGGCACGCTGCCGCAGATCCTGGGCATCAACGCCGGCGGCTTCGTGCAGACCTATGTCACCTGCCTGGGCCTGGGTGCGCTGTTCACCACCTGGCCGGTGCTGCACACCACGCTGCGCTTCGCTGGCGCCGCCTACATGCTCTGGCTGGCCTGGCGGCTCACCGGGGGCGCCGCGGCAGACGCCCAGGTGGCCCGGCCGGTGGGCTTCGCCGAGGGCGCGCTGTTCCAGGCGGTGAACCCCAAGGCCTGGCTCAAAGCCGTGACGCTCGCCTCGGTCTTCATGCCCGAGGGCCTGAGCCTGCCGGCGGGCGCGCTGCTGCTCTCGGTGGTGGGCACGGTGATCGGCTTGCCCTGCGTGTCGATGTGGGCGTTGTTCGGCGTGGCCATCCGCCACTGGCTGACCGACGCGCGGCGCCGACGCGCCTTCAATGCCATCATGGCGGCGACGATGGCGCTGCTCGCCATCGGCCTGCTCACCTGACGATGTTCAGCCTCGACCGCAACAGCCCCACGCCGCTGGCCGACCAGATCGAGACGCGGCTGCGCACGTTGGTCGAGGCCGGCCAGTTGCCCGCCGGGGCGCGGCTGCCCTCCATCCGCCAGCTCGCCGGCCAGCTCGGCGTCAGCCCCAACACCGTGGTCACCGCCTACGACCGGCTGGTGGCCGCCGGCCTGATCGACTCGCGCGGCACCGCCGGCTTCTTCGTTTGCGAGGGCCGCGCCGACGATGCCTCCGAGCCCGATCAGGCGGTGCTCGAAGCCGGCGACGAGCAGGAGCCGGTGTGGCTGGCCCAGCAGGCCAACGACCAGCGCGCCGGCGTGCTGCTGGCCAGCAGCGGCGCCCTGCCCGGCCCCTGGCTCGAAGACGCGGTGCCCGCCTCGCTGCTGCCGCGCGCGCTCAGGCGCAGCCCGGCCGGCATGGCCTCGCGCTGCCCGCCGCAGGGCCTGCCCGAGCTGCGCGAGCGCATTGCCGCGCTGCTGCGCGGTCAGGGCATCGCCGTGGATGCCAACCGTTTGCTCACCACCTACGGCGGCACGCACGCGATCGACCTGATCTGCCGCACCTTCCTGCAGCCGGGCGACACCGTGCTGGTCGAAGACCCGGGCTATTTCCTGATGTTCGGAAGGCTGCGCCAGGCCGGGCTGCGGCTGGTGCCCATCGCCCGCCGGCCCGACGGGCTGGACCTGGCCCAGCTCGAAGCCGCCTGCCGCGAGCACCGGCCGCGCCTGCTGTTCATCCAGAGCGTGCTGCACAACCCCACCGGCTGGGGCAGCAGCGCCGCCAACCTCTACCGCGTGCTCACGCTCGCGCACCAGCACGGCTTCCTGATCGCCGAAGACGATGTGCAGGGCCACTTCCACCCCGGCCAGCCCACACGCCTGGCCGCGCTCTCGGGGCTGGACCGTGTCATCTACTACTCCAGCTTCTGCAAGGCCCTGAGCCCGGCGCTGCGCGTGGGCTACATCGCCGCCGAGCCGCCGCTGCTCAAGGCCCTGCTGCGCGAGAAGATCTATTCCATCCTCACCACTGCCGCGCTGAACGAATACGTGATGCTGGAACTGCTGGCTGCCGGCCGCTGGCGCAAGCACCTGGACCGCCTGCAGCGCAAGCTCATCACCGCCCGCAACGCCAGCACCCGCCAGTTGCGCGGCGCCGGCGTGCTGCTCGACCACCCGGGCGAAGGCGGCCTCTTCCTCTGGGGCGCCGTGCCGCACGGCGTGGACGTGGACACGCTGGTGAAAGACGCCTACCGCCACCAGATCCTGCTGGTGCGCGGCGCCACCTTCACCGCCACCGGAAACGCCACCGACCCGCACATCCGCTTCAACGTGGTCTACAGCCAGCATCAAAGGTTGGCGGAGTACCTGAAGTCGCGGTTCGCCGCGGCGCAAGAGGCAGGCTCGGCGTTGGCGCGACTGCGCGCCGCGCGGACGAGTGGATGAGTCGGCCAAGCTTGCCGGCGGCGATCACCGGTCAAGCTGTCAGCCCTGACAGCTGATTTCGTGCAATCTCTCCGTTAGTGTCGCCCGCCGGCGCACCGACGGTGAGTGACCATGCTGACCCGACGACAACACGAAGTTCTTCTCCTCTACGCGGACGGGTGGTCCGCCGCGGACATCGCCGAGGCGTTCGGCATATCGCCCGCCACGGTTCGGACCCATGTGAGAAGCGGCTTCTCGAAACTGGCGGTGGGGAGCAGGTACCAACTGCGTGTGGCATTGGGTCGTGATGTGGACTCCTTTCGTGGTGTCGCCCGGGTCTGGCCTGCTGGGCTCACTGTCGAAGCGGGAAGTCGAGGTGGCCAGGCTCTACGCGGCCGGACTCAGTCACAAGGAAGCTGCGCGGCAGCTGTGCATCGCCTGCAACACCGTTCGCGTTCACTTGCACAAGGTCTTCAAGAAGCTGGCCATCCACAGCCGGGGCGAGCTTCGCATGCGACTGCAGCCTGCTTCGCTGTCGACCAACTCATCTGCCACCACTAACGCAAACCGGAGGAGAGACGACGCCGGGCCGCGCTGATAGCTTCGAATCTCCCCGCTTCGATCGATACGGGGCCCACCATCCAGGGAGATTCTCATGACATCCGTAGACATCAAACCGGTCACCGCACGCACGTCGGCCGCTCCGCGCGCTCTCTCGCTCATGGTCATCGGCAACACGGGCGAATCCGAAATGCTCGGTGCTCTGGGAGAAGGGGTCCGGCTGAGGCGATACGACGCCAGCGTGGCCGATGACGAGTTCGACACGGTGGACGCCGTGGTGCTGGACACCCGTCAGTTCGAGCAGTTGGCACACCGGACAGTCATCGACAAGGCGCTTGCTGCCGGCACGCCGGTCGTTCTGCTGCACAACGAGGCGGCTGGCTCGGTGGCCTCGGCGATAGGCATCGGGCTGCGGTCGGAAGCACTTCTCGTGAAGCCGGTGGAGGGCACGCGAGAGCTCTGGATCGCGGACCTGGGCAACGGTGCCTCGCTGCTGGATGCCAGCTGGGGCAGCGACAGCCGGGCCACCGGGCCGGCGAATGACCGCAGCGCGGAACCGGCAGGCAGCGTGGCCACTGCCGCGACAGGTCAGCGCAACCTCGCCACGGCGATGCCGAGAACCCCCGCCACCACGGCCCGGCGGCTTCAAGACGAGCTGAGGACCCGCCACCTCTCCGCTGCGCAACAGCGCGTCGTCCATGCGGCGCGTGAAGAGCGCTCAGCCGAAAAGGTGCCGCCGGAAGTGCCGCAGCGCATCTACTACCTCGAGACGGAGACCCAATGGTACCCTGACGAGGTGCAGCAGGCCATTCTGGGCGTGACTTGGCACATCGAACTCTACGGCTCCAGCAACCCGCCCAACAAGTTCCTTCGCATCACCCCGCGCGGATACGGCGCCTTTCCCGGCCAGCTCGTCAAGGACGACAACTTCGAACGCGGCTGGTTCCAGGAGAAGATCACGATCGAGATGCGTGCCGACGAAAACCACCGCAGCAAGGTCAGCATCCTGGAGCACAGCCCGCCCAACACGAACAATGTGACCACGCTGGAGAGTGCGACCGCGTTCGATATCGGCTTCTCCCAGGCGGATGGCGCCAGCGCCTCGTTCTCGGCGAGCCAGTCGGTCACCACCCAGCTGCAGGACTTCCGTGTCGAGAACCGATCGACACCCGATCACGCGATGTGGGAGAACTCGCTTTCCCTGGTCGGCGGCGACCGGGTCTACAAGAACTGGGACGATCTGGTGAAGATCTACTTCCCGATCTGGGGCGCCATCCAACTGCTCGAGTTGCCGCCGCTGGCGAAGCAGCTCTTCAGCCACAACTGCCAGACCGTCTGGATTGCCAGCAACGAACTCAAGGAACAGATCCCGTTCGGCCTGATGGCCTGGCAAACGCTCCGCGACACGTTCGTGAAGACCGGCTTCTCCATCGAGTGGAGCTCCTACTTTCGCACGTACGGCATCGGCTACGCCTTGACCGGCCAGAACCCCAACCCGCTGCTGGTGGACTTCGGTCTGGTGTAAGAAGCGTCCGCCTCAGCGTCGCCCGATCAGGGCGACCTGAGACCGAGGCGCGTGTCGTAAGTCCGCTCCAGGCCTTCGTGCACCACCCGCAGCTGGATGCCCACGCAGACATCCATCCCCGCCGTGGCGATGCCCGAAACACGCCCGCTGTCCGTCTGGAGCATCCAGCCTTCGGGCAGCACGCCGGAGCAACCCGCCTGCGCGTGCAGCCCGAACGACCAGCGGGCGTAGAGCAGGCCCAGCAGCGACTCGGTGAGCTCGGGCAGTGCGTCGACAGGCTGGCCCGCCACGAGATTCAGCGGTGCGTACGTGACGGCCTCGACCGGGGCCGCCACGGCAAGCGGCGCCAGCTCGCGCGTCGTGACGTGGTTCAGGCCGCCGCGGCGGAAGGTGGTGCGGATGCGTGGGGTGAAGGTGCCCGCGTCGCTGGGTATGCCGCTGATCTCGCCGCTGGCCGCATCCAGCGCCAGCCCGGCCGGCAGGCCGCCCAGCAGCTCGTAGGTGATCTGGTCGCCGGTCTCGGGGACCAGCCACTCGATCAGGGGCTGGTCGCTGAACGAGTAGGCCCAGGCGGCGGCGTTGGCGCCGACCTCGTAGCGCCAGGTGGTCTCTGGCGCCATCACGGTGAAGCTGGCGTTGGCGTCGATGTGGCCGCTGAAGCCGTCGACCGTGAGGCGGATGGTGGCCCGGAAGCTGCCGACCTCGTTGGCCTGGCCGGTGATGGCACAGGTGGCCACATCGAGCCGCAGGCCGTCTGGCAAGGCGCCGGCCGCGAGGGTGCATGTCGGGTCGTGGCCGTCGAGGCCGCCAATGCCGGGCAGCAGGTCGACCGGCGACCACAGGCCCACGGTGGTGGGCAGGTAGGCGAGGCTGAGCAGCAGGTCTTCTTCGGGGCTGCCACCACCACAGGATGCCAGCGCAGCGGCCGTGGCCAGCAGGCCGGCCCTGGCGCGTGATCGGATCTTCATCGGTGGCCCCCAACGGCCCTGATCGGCCTCGGGGGGATTGTAGAAACCGGCCCGCAGCCCCGAAGGGCGGTGCTGCGGGCCGGGTGCACTCACTCGTGCATTCACTGGTGCAGCGACACCATGTGCGCCTGCGGCGGGTTGTTGGCCGACGAGGTGATGCTGACGACCACGTAGTAGCCGAACATCGCGAAGTTCAGCGGCGGCACGTTCACCGACACGTTGTTGATGGCGGCCGAGGCCGGGCTGACGACGCTCGCGATCACCGCGGTGGCACCGTTGGCCTTGCTCTTCGCGTACAGCGTGGCCACCACGCGGCCGCCCGCGGCGTCGCGGTACTGCAGCGTCAGGTCGTTCCAGGCCGTCACCGGCGCGTTGAACGAGTCCAGCACGTTGCAGGTGTAGTGCAGGGTGCCGGCGTTTGGGTTGTTGGCGCGGATGAAGCCGCCGCCCACGTTGAACTGCGCCTGGCTCAGCGCCGCCGGGGTCGACGGCGTGCACGCGGTGGCCACGTGCTGCCAGTCGTCGGCGAACTGGGCCCGTGCGCTGCCGGCCGCCAGGGTGGCGGCCAGCGTCAGGGCCGACAGCGTCAGGGTGCGGGTGCTCTTTCTCATGATGACTCTCCGTGAAGTGGTGTGATGCGCCGGGCTCGCAAAAACGAGCGTCGGCACATGCAACGACGGAGAGCCCGGCCCGCGACCGGACAGGCGAAGTTAGGGGGCGTCGCCTGAGGTGGCGAAGAACCGCCCGATCCACTCGAAGTGCTGCGCCACGTTCAGCGCCGGGGCATGGCCGCAGCCGGGCACCTCGATCAGCTGGGCTTTCGGCCCGCGTTCGCGCATGGCCCGGGCCACCTCGGGCTCGAGCAGGTCGCTGGTTTCGCCGCGCAGGCACAGCACCGGGATGTCGAGCGAATCCCAGTGGGCCCACTGGTCGTAGTCGGTGGGGTGCTGCACGAACTGCTGCACCATCGCCGGGTCGTAGTGCGGCGTCACGCGGCCGTCGGGCAGGCGGCGTGTGGAGGTCTCGGTGAGGCGGCGCCACTGCGCGTCGCTCAGCCAGCCGTAAGGGGCGTAGACGGTGCGGAAGTACTGCTCGAGCTCACTCACTGCGCCGAAAGCCGGCGGGCTGCCAGCGTAGGCGCGGATGCGCTCGACCGCCGGCGGCGCGAGCCGCGGGCCGATGTCGTTGAGCACCAGGCGCGTGATGCGCCCGCGCAGCGTGGTGGCCGCGGCGCGCAGGCCGATGGCCCCGCCCATCGAGGTGCCGAGCCACCCCACGCGTTGCAGGCCGAGCTGGTCGAGCAGCGACACCGCGAGCCGCACGTAGAAGGCCAGGCAGTACTCGCTGGCCGGCTCGGGGCTCCATTGCGAAAGCCCGCGGCCGATGGTGTCGGGGCAGATGACGCGGTGGCCGCGCGCCGCCAGGTGGCCGGCGATCTCGTCCATGTCGCGCCCGGTGCGGGCCAGGCCGTGCCAGGCGATGACCGGCCAGCGCTCGGGCGTGCCGGGGGCCGGGGCCCACTCGGTGAAGTGGATCTCCCGGCCCTCGCAGGCCAGGTAGCGCGAGTCGAAGCCTGTCGTCATCACCGGCCGCCCTTCTCTTTGCTGCCGCTTCAGTCGGGGATGGTCAGCGTGTTGCCGCTGAAGCCGATCAGGTCGCCCGCGGCCGGGCTCATCTGGATCGGCGGCACGTTGGCGGCCGTGAGCGCGGGCGCTGCGCCGGTGACGCCACCGCGCGGCACGGTGCGCACCACCTGGCTCGGCGGCAGCGGCGCGCCGTGCTTGAGGTGCGCCCACATCGCGTCCATCGCGCGGTTGAAGTACACGTGCAGCGGGATGTAGCGGGTGTCGTAGCCCAGCAGCAGGCCGAAGGCGATGAACGAGTCGAAGTGCTGCGCGTTGGTGACCTCGACATAGCGCACGTTGGCCGCCTTGTCGCCCCAGCTCTGGTTCTTGGCGAACCAGGCGCGCGAGGCGTGGTTGACCGGCAGCAGGGCGTCGTCGCGGCCGGCCACGATGAGCGCCGGCTTGCCACGCAGCCAGGCCTGCTGTTTCACCGAGTGGACACCGCCGCGCACGCGGTCGGACTGGGCCTTCAGGTCGCCCGTCAGCCGCTCACCGGTGACGGCGTCGCGCCCGGTGACCAGCGAGCGCTGGCACAAGGCGCCGTCGAGCGCGAAGTCGGCCAGCGCGCTGCTGGGGGAGGTGGCGAGGAAGTCCTGCTTCGCGCCGCCGAGCGAATCGTTGTAAACCACGTTGACGCCCGAGGTGGGGGGCACGCCGTTGCCGGTGGAGAACAGGCCCGCCTGCACCACGGCCAGCTGCGGGATCACGTTGCCGCTCGCGTCGGTGTTGGCGAAGCTGAAGCCGCAGAGGTTGTCGAGCACGCTGAAGCGGCCCGCCGCGTTCGTGTAGGTGACGGCGATCGCATTGGTGGCGAAGCGGTAGTGCGACTGCTGCAGGAAGTTGCTCTCGGGCTGCCAGCCGTAGGCGCGCAACTTGGCCAGCGCATCGTCGGCCTGCTCGGCCAGCGTGGCGCCGCTGACCAGGCCTTTGGCGGCCAGCGCGGCGCAGCGGTTCTGCGCCGAGGTGGTGTAGGCCGCGGGCCAGAAGGCCACGTGCACCGACAGGCCGGCCTGCGACGAGAGCAGCGCACAAGGCTGGTAGACGTTGGCGTAGGTGAAGTAGTCGGCCAGCGGCTTGCCAATGGTGGGGATGGTCGTCGCGCCCTGGCGGATCACCAGGCCCTGCACGTCGCGCGGCTGGGCGTTGGGCTCGCTCACCGCCACGCCGTCGATCAGGTCCTGCGTGTCGGCTTCAGCCGCCGCCAGCGCGGCGCCGCCGCCGTTCGACACGCTGCTGGCGATCACCAGCGTGTTGCGCGGCACGAAGCGCAGCTTGCCTTCGGCCGCCGGCGCACCGGCGAACTGCTTGTTGAGCACATAGAAGGCGAAGCGCACGGCACTGAGCGTGTGCTGGCCCCAGCTCTTCTCGGGGTTCTGCTGCGAGTGGGCGTGCTTGTAGGCCACGCGGTTGGGCGTGGCGGCGTTGAAGGCGGCGCGCTCGTCTTCGGTCAGGTGGGCCCTGAAGGCGGCCTCGCGGCCCAGGGCGATGGCGTCGCCCAGCGTGCCGTTGCGGGCGGTGACCTGGTTGGTCATCAGGTCGTGGAAGCCGTTGCCGCTACCTTTGTCGGCGTAGGCCACCGCGCAGCCGCGCTTCAGGCCCCAGTCACCGGCAGTGCCGATGGCGCCGTACACGCCGCGCGAGCCTGACGAGGTGGCGGTGACGATGCAGGGCTGGGCCGGGTCGAAGCTGTCGGGCACCTGCACCATCAGGGTCACGTTCTCCCAGCCGCGGCCATCGTCGGCCCAGGCGGTGTATTCGGTGCCGGCGATCTTGCCCTCGCCCAGCGTGTCGTTGCCGTCGGCATCGATGTTGGGGCCGTAGAACACACCGTAGCCGCCGCTGGGGGTGTAGTCGACCAGCGCGCGGTAGTTGGTGTGGATGGCGTTGCGGCGCAGCTCGGCCGGCGTGGGGTGCAGCGGGTCGACGAAGACGGGCGCGGCGCCCATCAGGCCGGTCTTGCCGAGGCCACCGGTGAGCAGGTCGTCGGTGACGCCGTCGTAGTGGACCTGGGTGATGGGGCCGCGCACGCCGTTGCCGATGGGCGGCGTGGCGAGGGCGGTTCCGCAGGCCAGCATCGCGGCGGCAGCCAGCAGGGTGTTGCGTCGAATCACTGCTTCTCTCCTCGGGTCGCCTTGTTGGAATGCCCCGAGGCACGCAGGCGACCCACCACGCCGCTCGGGAAGTAATACACACAGAGCACGAAGCCCAGGCCCAGCCAGAGCAGCCAACGCTCGGGCGAGACCAGCGCCTGCAGCACTGGCACGCCGGCGACGAGGCCGCCCTCGCCGCCCAGCCACTTCAGCGCGTCCTGCAGGTAGTTCTGGGCGAAGACGAAGAGCACGCTGCCGATGACCGCGCCGTAGAGCGTGCCCATGCCGCCGATCACCACGATCAGCAGCACGTCGAGCATCACCTCGAAGCCGAGCGTGGTCTCGGGCCCGGTGTAGCGCAGCCACAGCGCCAGCAGGCCGCCGGCCAGCGTGGCGAAGCCGGCCGAGACCACGTTGCTGAGCGTGCGGTAGGCGACCGTGCGGTAGCCGATGGCTTCGGCGCGGAAGTCGTTCTCGCGGATGGCCTGCAGCACGCGGCCGAAGGGCGAGTTGACGATGCGCAGCAGCACCAGGAAGCTGAGCAGCACCACCCCCAGCAGCCCGTAGTAGGCGATGACCTTGCCGTCGATCATCAGGCCGAACACCGGGGTCTCGAAGGGCTCGAACGAGGGCGACAGCAGCGCCGGCACCTTGAAGCTCAGGCCGTCTTCGCCCCCGGTGAGCTCGCTGAGCTGCGAGGCCAGGGTCTGGAAGGCCGCCGCCACCGCGAGCGTGATCATGGCGAAGAAGATCGCCTTGACCCGCAGGCTGAACAGGCCGACCACGAGGCTCAAGGCCAGCGACAGCAGCAGCGCCACGCCGAAGCCGGCCGCCACCGCGGCCCAGCCCACGCCGTCGTCACCCGCACCGCGCGTGCAGCCGATGGCCACGCCATAGGCCCCGATGCCGAAGAACATGGTGTGAGCGAAGCTGACGATGCCGGTGTAGCCCAGCAGCAGGTCGTAGCTGGCCACCAGCAGCACGAAGACCAGCATCTTGGCCGCCACGTTGAGCGCCTTGGCGCCGGGGAAGAGGAAGGGCTCGATCGCCAGCAGCGCGAGCACCAGCACGAGCGCGACGGCCAGCGCGCGGCTGCGCGGCAGGTCGTGGGAGAGGAGTCGGTTCAACATGGGAAGCGGCCTCACTTCAGCGGTTCGTGACGGGGTACAACCCCCGCGGCCGCCACAGCAGCACCGCGACCATCAGCCCGATGTTGGAGAACAGCGCCAGCTTGGGCGCGAGGAAGCCGGTGTAGTTGGCCATCAGGCCCACCAGCAGCGCGCCGACGAAGCAGCCCAGGGTGCTTCCCAGCCCGCCGATGATGATGACGATGAACAGCAGGGTGTTCACCTGCGCGCCGATCTGCGGCACCACGCTCTGCTGGTACAGGCCCCACAGCACGCCGCCCAGCCCCGCCAGCGCCGAGCCGGCCACGAACACGCCGACGAACAGGCGCCGGATGCGGTAGCCGAGCGACTCGACCATCTCGCGGTCCTGCACGCCTGCGCGCACCAGCAGGCCGAGCTTGGTGCGGTTGAGCGCCCACAGCAGCGCCGCGAACACCACCGCGCCGATGCCCACCGCGAACAGGCGGTAGACCTCGATCGCCGCGTCGCCGACGAACACCGCGCCCTGCAATGCGGCGGGCAGCGGCAGCGGGATCTGCGCTGGGCCCCAGAGCACCTTGATGAGCTCTTCGCCGACGATCATGCCGCCCATGGTGATGAGGATCTGCTTCAGGTGCTGGCCGTAGACCGGCCGCACCACCACCCGCTCGAAGGCCCAGCCCAGCGCGCCAGCCACGGCCATGGCGGCCAGCATCGCGGCGAAGACTGCGGCCAGGTTCTGCCAGGCCGAGGCGCTGCCGGTCCAGTCGGCCATGCCGCCCATCACGCTGGTGGCCACGAAGGCGCCGAAGGCGATGAACACGCCGTGGCCGAAGTTCAGCACGTCCATCAGGCCGAAGACGAGCGTCAGGCCCGAGGCGATGACGAACACGATCAGCCCCATCGCCAGGCCGGCGACGGTGAGCGTGAGCCAGGTGGAGCCGGAGCCGACGAGTGGCAGCGCGGCCAGCGCCAGCGCGGCCACCAGCGCGAGCGGGATCCAGTCGAAGCGGGCCTGGGGAATGGTGGTCGCTCCGCTCATTGATGCACCCCCAGTGACAGCCCCAGCAGCTTCTGCTGCAGCGTGTCGTCGGCCGCCAGCTCGGCCATCGGGCCGGCGTGCACCACGCGGCCGTCGTCCATCACCGCGACGTGGTCGCCCAGGGCCTTGGCCATCATGAAGTTCTGCTCGACGAGGAGGATGGTGGTGCGCTGGCGCTTCAGCTCGGCGAAGGCCGCCACCAGGTTCTGCACGATGGCCGGCGCCAGGCCCTTGCTCGGCTCGTCGACCAGCAGCAGCGCACGCGGCTCGACGATGGCGCGCGCCACGGCCAGCATCTGCTTCTGCCCGCCGCTGAGCTTGCCGGCCGGGTAGAGCCAGAACTTGTGCAGCGCGGGGAAGAGGCCGAAGAGCCAGTCGAGCCGCGCGCGGTCGAGGTCGGCCTCGCGGCGCGCGGCGCGGGCGGCCAGCAGCAGGTTTTCCTTCACCGTGAGGTCGGTGAAGATGCCCATGCTCTCGGGCACGTAGGCGATGCCGCGCCGGGCGATCTCGGGCGTGCCGCGCTGGCCGCCGGGGCCGCCGATGGCCTCGCCCTGGAAGCGCACGCTGCCGGCCGAGGCGGCCCACAGGCCCATGATCGTGCGCAGCGTGGTGGTCTTGCCGGCGCCGTTGCGGCCCAGCAGCATGGTCACCTGGCCCTCGGGCACGGCCAGGTCCACGCCGTGGAGGATGTGGTACGCGCCGATGTGGGTGTGCACGCCTGAGAGTTCGAGAAGGCCTCCAGTCATGCGGCCTCCACCATCGGCGCCGTGCCCAGGTAGGCTTGTTGCACGATGTCGCTCGCGATCACCGCGCCCGGTTCGCCGTCGGCCACCAGCGCACCGTTGTGCAGCACCACGATGCGGTCGGCCAGCTCGCGCACCACGTCCATCTTGTGCTCGACGAGCAGGATGGTGCGGTCCTGGCGCTGCTTGAGCTGGCGGATCAGGCCGAGCACCACCGGCACTTCGTCGACGCTCATGCCGGCGGTGGGCTCGTCGAACATGTAGACCCGCGGGTCCAGCGCCATCAGCAGCGCCACCTCGAGCTTGCGCTGGTCGCCGTGCGGCAGGCTGGCGGCCGGCGCATCGCGCCGCTCCAGCAGGCGCACGGTGGCCAGGATCTCGCGCGCCTCCTCGATCCAGTCCCGGCGATCGAGCCACACCTGCCACAGGTTCATGCCGCCGCCGTGGCGCGACTGCACCGCCAGGCGCACGTTCTCGATCACGCTCAGTTGCGGGAACAGCTGCGTCAGCTGGAAGGCCCGGCCCAGCCCGCGCCGCGTGCGCAGCGGCGCGGGCAGGCGGGTGATGTCCATGCCGTCCAGCAGCACCTGGCCCTCGCTGGCCGGCAACTGCCCCGAGATCAGGTTGAAGTAGGTCGTCTTGCCGGCGCCGTTGGGGCCGACGATGGCGGTCAGCGTGCCCGGCGCGAAGGCGCAGGACACGTGGTCGACCGCCACGTGGCCGCCGAAGCGGATGGTGAGATTGCGCGTTTCGAGCATTCAGGTCGGTTCAGGTCAGGGACACGTGCCGATGACAAAGTAGTCCGGCGCGGTCTGCTTCAGCGTGGTGCTGGTGTAGATGTTCCACAGGCCCATGTTCTGGTTCGAGCCCTTGGCATAGGTGTAGCCCCAGCTCGCGTAGGCGCGGCCGGCCACGGTGTGGGCGTAGTTGCTGGCGGTGAAGCAGGTGGCGGGGCTGCCGGTGGTGGTGCCGCTGGCGGGTGACGACATCGCACCCTGCGCGCCGTTCGAATCCACGGCCGCCACTGTCCACGAATAGGTGGTGCCCGGGGCGAGGCCGGTGTCGGTGTAGCTCGTGGCGCCCACCAGCCCGGCGTTGACCTGGCCACCGTTGCGGAACACGTTGTAGCCGGCCGCGCCGCTCACCGCATTCCAGGCGATCGCCATGCTGGTGTTGGTGGCGTTCGAGGTGCCCACGCCGGTGGGCGCCGGCAGCGCGCCGCCGCCCCCGCCACCCGAGCCGGAGGACACGTGGTCGACCATGGCCTTGATGGCGGTCACCTGCGTGCCGGCCTTGCGCGCGAAGTTGCTGCCGTACCAGCCCACCCAGTCCCAGCACCCGTTGGGGTTGGGCAGGCTGCCGCTGGCGGCCGTCTGGCGGCTGGTGGAATCGACCTTGGCCTGCGGGAACAGCACGACGATGCTGTTGGTGTCGGCCCAGCGGGTGTAGCCGGTGTTCTTGATGAACTTGTCGCCGATGGTGGCGTAGGTCTGCTGGCAGCCGTGCAACGCCACGTGCACCTTGCAGCTGGCGCCGCTGCTGCAGTTGGCCGGCACATAGGCCCAGCCGTTGGCAGCCATGCCCGGGTTGCCGGCGGTGAACGGCGTCTGGTCGAACTCGATGTAGTTGCCGGCCGCTGGTGCGTTGTTGCGCGCGTTCAGCGAGCCGTAGAAGTGGCTGAGCACGGCCTTGGCGCCGTCGTAGCTGCAGTTGGCGATGTAGGGCGAAGCGCTGCTGCCGCAGCTGTTGTTGCCGGTGGCGTCGAAGTCGGTCGGGAAGACATGCGCTGTGCCGCTGCGCTGCACGTAGACCTTGTTGGCCGCCGGCACGCCGTTGTTGGCGTACTGGGTGTTGGCGGCGTTCATCGGGTTGGGCCCGACGGTGTAGTCGCTGGTGCCGACGAAGAGGTAGACCTTCTGGCTGGCGACGTTGGCCAGCGAATCGATGCTGGTGTCGCTCCAGTTGTTGAGGTCGGCCTGCATCGTGTTGAGCATGCTGCTCGTGATGCTGGCGTTGTACATGCAGGCGGTGTAGTTGCTGTGGCCGGCGCACATGTAGGGCCCGGCTGCGAACACCCCCACCCCCTTGAAGGTGGCCGAGTGGGCGTAGCCGAGCTGGTTGGCCATGAAGCCGCCCGAGGACAAGCCCGACACGGTTGTCTGGTTCTTGTCGATGTTGAGCTTGGGCAGGGGCACGGCGGCGTGAGATGCCGTCGCGGCCATCAGCCCGGCCACGAAAACAAGTCGTTCAAATCGCATGACACGTCTCCTCCTGCCACGACAGTGGCATGGACTCTTGAAACTCATGCTGGAGCCCCCGCTTGGAGGGGGCTCGGGGGAGCGAAATGGACGCGGCTTGCCGCAGCCGGCGCCTCAGCGCCGGTTGCGGATCGGGACGTTCATCTCTTCCGGTTTGATTTCCCTCACGAGCTCAGGCACGCCCCAGGCGAACGCCGGGTCGACCTTGATCTTGAAGTGGTACATGCTCTGCATGGCCTGGTGGTCTTCCTTGCGGAAGGTCATCTTGCCCTTGGGTGACTCGAAGGCCATGCCTTCCATCGTAGCGATGAGCTTGTTGGTGGTGGTGTCGCCGTTGGCCTTCTTGAGCGCCTCGACCACCGCGATCGCCGCCGTCATGCCACCCGCGGTGAAGAAATCGGGCGGCGTCTTGTGCTGCTTGTAGTGGTTGGCCACCAGCCACTCGTTGACCGGGTTCTTCGGGATGCCGAAGTAGTAGTAGGTGGCGCCTTCCATGCCGGGGAAGTTCTTGTAGGCCGCCATCGCCGGCAGGATGTTGCCGCCGGTGAAGACCTCGATGCCGAAGCGCTTGGCCAGGTCCTGCGCGGCCAGCGCGTTGTAGGGCGGCGTGCCGCCGGCCCAGATCACCTCGATCACCTTGCGGCCGCTCTGGCCCTTGAGCGCGTCGACCACGCGCTGGATGCCGGCGGTGAAGTCGGTGGTGTTCTGCGGCAGGTATTCCTCGTGAACGATCTTGGCGCTCTTGAGCGCCTCCTTGAAGGCCTTCACGCCGTCGCGGCCGAACGCATAGTCCTGCGCCAGCGTGGCGATCACGGTGCCGGGCTTGTCCAGCGCGGTGGCGTTGCTGATCGCATCTTGCGAGGAGTTGCGGCCGGTGCGGAAGATGTACTTGTTCCACTTGTCGCCGGTGATCGAGTCGGCCACGGCCGGCTCGACGACGAGGATCTTCTTGTACTCCTCGGCCACCGGCAGCATCGCCAGCGCCACGCCCGAAGATGTGGGGCCGACCGCGATGTCGACCTTGTCGTCGCCATAGGCGGCGGCCAGCAGGCTCTTGCCCACGTCGGGCTTGCCCTGGTCGTCCTTCTCGATCACGACCAGCTTCTTGCCGGCCACCACCATGGTGCCGCCGGTGGCGTACTCCAGACCGAGCTTGAAGCCGATCGAGGTCTGCTTGCCGTAGGCCTCCAGCGGGCCTGTCAGGCTGTGGATGTGGGCGATGCGGATCTCGCCAGCCGCGAAGGCGGGCACGGGGGCCGACAGCGCGGCCACGGCGGCTGCAGCCGCGAGAACGAGCGAGCGGAGGGCGTGAAGGGCACGGAAGGGCATGGGGTCTTGTCTCCTGATGCCCGTTCGGCCGGGCGATTCGCTTTTCAACGCAACCGCCGTGCCGCGATGCACCAGCCTAGGGCAAGTACCGATGGGCCCTGGGGGCGGCCGGTAAAAGCCGCCGCGGGGAACCGATCGATCTGTCCAGCGGGCAGACAGACGGCGGCGGCAGCTGCCTGGAAGGCAGACACTCCAGCCGGACACATGGCACTGCAGGCACTGGAGAAATCCCCATCCCACATCACTGGGCCGACACCGCCAAGGCGTCTCGTTATGCTTCAAAACCACACACCAAAGGGGGAACAAGCATGGCGTCACTGGCAAGGGATTGGTGGCTGCGCGCATGGGACCAACGCTACGAGGTCGACCTGTGGCGCCGCACACTGGGCGATGACGCGCAGGCCTACATCCGCGGCACACGGGGCGACGACAACCTGGTGGGCACCGATGAAGACGACCTGATCGAGGGCCGCAAGGGGCACGACACCCTCGGCGGCGGCGCAGGTGCCGACACGCTGGTGGGCGGCCTGGGGGACGACACCTGCTACGTCGACAACACGCTGGACCAGGTGGTCGAGAAGCGCGATGGCGGCACGGACACCGTGGTGGCCACCGTCGACTGGCATCTCGGCAAGCATGTGGAGAACCTGACGCTCAACGGCTACCCGTCGGACGGACTGCGCGGCATCGGCAATGCGCTGGACAACGTCATCCAGGGCGACATCGGACAGAACTACATCGACGGCGGCGCTGGCAACGACACCATCGATGGCGGCTGGGCGCTGTCGCCCGGCGTGGCCGACACGCTGATCGGCGGCGAAGGCGACGACGACATCACCGCCTCGGCCGGCGGCTTCGAGGGTGACCTGCTGTACGGCGGAACCGGCAACGACACCCTGCGCGGCCAAAGCGCCACGCTCTACGGCGAAGACGGCGACGACCTGCTCATCGGCGGCCCCGGCTGGGGCCACCACGCCAGCGGCAACGCCCTGTACGGCGGAACCGGGAACGACACCCTGCAAAGCGGCGGCTACCTGGACGGTGGCGACGGCGACGACCTGATGAGCACCACCTTCGGCGCCTCCGCCCAGGGCGGGCTGGGCAACGACACGCTCACCGGCAGCGGCGCCAACGGCTATTCGAGCTACTACGTGGACATGGGCGACGGCGACGATCATGTGGACGTGATGGGCATGAACAACCTGCTTTCCATCGATGGCGGCGCCGGCCACGACCAACTGACCGGCTATGGCCAGAACGGCCTGCTCATCGTCGGCGGCGAGGGCGACGACACCATCAGCGGCACCACAGGCCCCGGCAGCCCGGCCTACCTGCTGCAGGGCGGAGAAGGTGACGACGAGCTCATCGGCCGTGGTCGAGACGGCACGCTGGAAGGCGGTGACGGGAACGACCACCTGAGCAGCAGCGACTCGGGCAACGAGATTTCATTCAGCGCCCTGCGCGGGGGCACCGGCAACGACACGCTCGAAGGCGGCGGCACCGACCGCAGCACGCTCGAAGGCGGCGAGGGCGAGGACACCTTCGTGCTGCGGGCGCGCGAGATCCTGCCCCCCGACGCCACCTGGGTGATGGACTTCGAATCCGGGCTGGACACGCTGTCGGTCAGCCAGGCGGCGCTGCCGGTCGGCAACGGCGACCTGGTGGTGGACGGCGCCACCACCATCACCGGCCCCGGCGGCTTCGACGCCAGCGCCGAGCTGGTGATCCTGGCGGCCGACGTGCTGGGCCCGCTGACGCTCGACAGCATCGCCGCCGCCTTCGGCGAGGCCAACCAGGCCTACGCCGCGGGCCAATCGGCGGTGTTCGTCGCAGGCAACGGCAGCGAGACCTGGGTGCTGCGCTTCGAATCGGCGGGCAACGACGCCACCATCAGCGCCGCCGAGCTGAGCCTCATCGGCCACCTGGCCGGCGGGGTGAAGCCACCGGTGGAAGACATCGGCTGGGGGCCGTGAGCGCCAGAGCGACGGTTGGGGCTCCGAGATCAAACGCCACCCGGCCACGAGATGGCGTGTGCCCCGCGAAGGGTCGCCCGCTCTCGGCCATAAGCAGTCAACAAGCGATTCGGTCGACTCCGGGCATTCGGGCGCGGTTGCTTTGAGGCGGAGCGTCAAGCAGAACCCGCGTGGTTGCTTGGGTTCCGGCGGGTGGAGCGTCAGTCCGCCGTGCTGTCCCCGATAGGCAGGAGCGGTAGCTCTGGCTTACCCTGCGATTCCGCAGCTAGTGGAGGAGCCATGACGAAAAGGTCTCTCATCTGGGTGGGAAGGGCCGCCCTGCTCGCTGCGCTCATCGCACCTGTCCTTGTGTACATGACCACGTTTGGCATGTCCATAACCGCGAATCACGAAAGGTGGGCAGAGATGGGCGACGCGATGGGAGGCATCTATACCCCCATCTTGTCTGGCCTTACGCTGGCCGTCTTGTTGTTGCAGGTACGGATGCAAGCCGACTTCAATCGGCATACGTATGACGAGAGCTATGTTCAGAGTGCTCGAAGTGATATCGACTTCTATCTGCAGCGGTTGGCTCAGGAGCTTGATCGACCGCAAGACTATGGACTCCCAGTCGGAGCCTTCCTATGCCAGAACTTTTCGCGGACGCACGACTCGCTGACGGTCCTCGCTAGAGACTTCAACCGGAATCACCAGCGCGTTTTCTCGCTTTGGAATTCGTTCTATACGGTGGTGGCCGGACTCAGCGTGCATGACCGTCACCCCTACAACCTCGCCATGGAAACGGCCAAGCAGCGCGCCTATACCCTGCTTACGTTCGAATGCTGCGTAGCACTCGACAACTACATGTCATGCGTCACTGAGGGCAGGCCAGGAGTTACGCCCATCTTTGCGCGTGGACTAAGCGAGGACTCTGCTGCCTAGAGCGCCCAGTTCGCCGAGAGGTGTCGCAGGGCCAGGAACGCGATGCAGTCTCACTCTCACGATGAAGGAAGCGCAGCGCATCCGCGACCGCTTTGGGTCGAGACCCGACATCGCTCGCCCGTCGAGCGGCCCAGCAACGAAAAGGCCCGCGCGAGGCGGGCCTGAGGTGATGGGTTGGCCGCAGAGCAGCCAACCTGCCGCAACGCCTACTTCGTGCCCTCGAAGAACTCACGCACGAACTCGCGCACGTCGCGCGAGGCGCCCTTCGGGCCGACGGAAGTCGTGACGATCGGTGCCAGCTGGCGTGCCTCGGCCAGGCTGGTCAGCTCGCCGAGCAGCGGCATGACGATCCAAGAGTTCTTGGTGTCGACCGTGGCGGTGACGGCCTCGTAGGGGATCAGCGGGTTGGCCTTCTCCGCCGTGATCACCAGGCCCAGGTTGTGCCCGGTGGCGAAGATGCGGTCGTCGGTGTTGATCTCCCACGTGAGGTCGTACCACTTGCCGGGCACCAGCTCCTGCTGGCGGCTCCACGACTTGTGGTGGCCCAGGTCGGCGATGGTGCGCGAGACGATGTAGGCCGCGTTGTTGTTGTAGTCGACCACGCGCACCTGGAAGCCGGCCGTCTTGCGGTCGACCTTCACCCGCAGGGTGATCGTGGCCGTGCCGGCCTGGCGCACTTCGTTGACCAGGTTGTCGGTCAGGAAGACCAGGCGATCGCCGCGCACCTGCGTCGGGTTCGAGACGATGGAGTCGCTCGAATAGGCGGTCGATTGCTTGAAGGTGAGGAAGCGATCAGCCTGCCCGACGTTGGCCCCTTCGGTGGTCAGGGCGCCGGCCAGGCGGCCGAGCGGCGAGGTCAGCTTGAGCTTGCGGTCTTGCGTGCCCGCGGGCGGCCACACCGCATCCGTCGACCAGCTGTTGTCCTCGCGCTGGATGATGGCCTGCGGCTCCTCGGGTGCACCGTTGTCGATGCCCTGGAGGTAGTAGTCGAACCACTGCAGCAGCGGCGTGCTGTAGGTGGAGCCGAAGGAGAAGTACGGCTCGATGTGCTGGCTCTGGTGCAGGAAGAGGCGGCGCGGCACGTTGTACTTGACCAGCTCGTCCCACCACTCGCCGAACTGGCGGGTCTTCACGTTCTCGTCGCTCAGGCCGTGCACCACGAAGACGCTGGCCTTGAGCTTGGAGGCGTCGAGCCGGTAGTCGCGCTGCGTCCACCAGGTGTTGTAGTTGCCGGTCGGGTCGTCGGACTTGGCCTGCAGGCGCGGGGTCTGGTCACGGCAGACCTGGCTGAAGTAGTTGCTGACGAAGTCGTTCAGGAAGGCGACGTGCTCTTCGTAGAACGGGATGCCATTGCCGCGGGTGTAGTCGTACCAGCTGGAGATGGCGGCCACCGGCACGATGGTGACCAGGCCGTCGACGCCAGTGGCGGCGACCGAGTTGGCGATGGTGCCGTCCCACGAGACGCCGATCATGCCGGCCTTGCCGGTGCTCCACTCGGTGGCGTCGGCCTTGCCGCCGTTCATGAAGTAGCCGTTGGCCCGGCCGTTGAGCCAGTCGATCACGGCCTTGGTGCCGCGCACCTCGCGCGAGCCGCCGACATCGGCGCAGCCGGTGGAGAAGTCGGTGCCGGGCAGCGCCACGGTCGCGACCGCGTAGCCGCGCGGGACGAAGAAGTCGGTCTCCCACTCGCTGCGTGTCCCCTGGAAGAAGTACGGGGAAGCATGGATGATCACCGGCACCTTGGTGCCCGGGGGCACGTCGGGCCGGGTGATCTCGACGCGCAGGGTGTCCATCACCCCGTCGTGTTCGCGGTCGTAGCCGGTCTCGACGTTGACGACCTCCTTCACGGCCTCGGCCATGTTGAAGTAGGGCACCGTCTGCTTGCCGACGATCCAGGGCCGGTCGGCCGAAGCGGCCGAGGCGGCGGTGGAGAAAGAGGCCAGCGCGGCGCCAGCGGCCAGCGTGTATGCAGCAATCGAGGCCAGCGATCTGAAGCGAGCGCGGGCCGAGCGTGTCGAAGCCATGTGTGTCCTCTCGGAAGAAGTGATCGTCGATCACGACGAAAAGCGACCTTGAGCCCCTCGGGCCCAGGGTGCGCAGAGTAGGAAGGCTTCGTGCAGTCGTCCACACCTAACTGAACAATCTTGACCTTCTGGCTCAGCGCCGGATCTCGAAGACCAGGTTGAAGGGCGTCTCGGCAGCGCGGCGGAAGTGCGTGAAGCCGGCCTTGCGGAACACGTCTTCCAGCCGCTTGGGGCCGGCCTGCGCACCCAGCACCAGCTTGCCGCCTTCGGCGATGGCGTGGGCGCAGCAGATCAGCGACGAGCCGCTGTAGTAGAGCTGGCCGACCGGCGACAGGTTGTCCTCCACCCGGTCGTGCGCGAAGGGCTCCACCAGCAGCACCGTGCCACCGGGCGCCAGCGTGGCGGCGGCATGTTCGGCCGCGGCCACCGGGTCGCCCAGGTCGTGCAGCGTGTCGAAGAAGCAGATCAGGCCATAGCGGTGGTCGGGGTAGTCGTCGGCCCGCGCACTGGCAAACCAGGTGCGCTCGCCCAGGCCGGCCTGCAGCGCATGGCCGCGCGCCGCCTCGACCGACGCCGCATGGGTGTCGAAGCCGTGGAAGCGCGAGCGCGGGAAAGCCTCGGCCATCAGCAGCGTGGCGTGGCCGTGGCCGCAGCCGATGTCGGCCACGGCGATGCCGGCTTCGAGCTGCGCGACCACGCCGTCCAGTGCGGGCAGCCACTGCGGCACCAGGGCGGCGCGGTAGCCGTTGCGGTAGAACGCCGCGACACCGCAGGCCATGCGCGCGTCGTGCTCGCCCCACGCCACGCCGCGGCCGGTGCGAAACGCCTCCAGCGCCTTGGGCTCGTCGAACCACATCGCCGCCGGCACCTCCCACGCCGGCGGGATGAAGACCGGGCTGTCCTCGTCGGCCAGCACCATCGCGTGCTCGGGCGAAAGCTCGTAGGTGTCGCTGACCGGGTGGTAGCCCAGGTAGTGGCCGGCCGCCTGGGCGTTGAGCCACTCGCGCACGTAGCGCTCGGCGCAGCCGGCCCGGCGGGCCAGCTCCTTCGCGCTCAGCGGGCCGGCGCCAGCCATGGCCTTGTAAAGGCCGAGCTTGTGGCCGAGGCTGACCATCACGCCGGTGTAGCCGGCGGTGGCGTCGCCGATGGCGCGCATGACGAAGGCCTCGACCTTCGCGTTGTCGATCACGGGGGTGTCCATGGTGGGCTCCATTGCGGTGAGTCGACGCCGTCTTCAGCGCACCGCCGGCAGCGCCGTGGTGGCCACCGCCTTGCCGATGCCGCGGCCTTGGCGGCGCCCGTCCTTCACCGCATGGCGGAAGTGGATGCCAGCGTAGACGCGCGAGTCGCCGTTCTCTTCCGCCGCCTGCGAGAAGCCACGGAAGCTGCGCGACACGCCGGGCAGCGTGAGGCTGGTGGTCTCGTAGCGCAGCCGGTCGCCGAAGAGCTCGATCAGCACCTCGGCGGCGGCCCAGCCCAGCACCGTGTGGGTCGAGGGGTAGTCGGGCACCGGCGGCGTCACCAGCAGCGGCTCCCACAGCGCGTCGGCGCGGGTGTGGGGGTTGCCGTCGTCGCCGGCGGCGTGGATGGCGGTGACCGGGCGCCAGAAGCGGTGCTCGTACTTCTCGGCGAAGCCGGCGATGAAGCCGTCGGCCATCGCGAAGTTCACCAGTGCGAAGGCGCGGGCGGCATCCCAGTTGTCCAGCTTGCGCTGCTGCACCGCGGTGTTGGCGATGCGGTTCCAGCCCAGCGGCGAATCCTCGTACCAGAAGCGGGCGATCTCGGCCTGCTCGGCGGTGCGGGTGGTGCTCTGCAGCTGGCCGATGGACCGCACATGTGCCAGGTCCTTGGCGTAGGCGGCGCCGTCCAGCGCCAGCGGCCCGGGCAGTCGATGGGCCGTCACGTCGATGACGAAGGGCTGCACCCGGCCCCAGCCCGGCAGGAAGGCGAAGTCGAAGGGCGCGGTGAACTGATAGTCTCCCGGCTCGTCGCGAGGCACGTAGACCGGCTCGGCCGCAACGTCGGCGCCGTCGTTGAGCCGGCGGGCCAGGTTGGCCCGGGCGGCAGCCTGGCCGGTGGCGACGCCCTCGGTCTTCGGCTGGCCATCGGGCAACGCCTGCAGCGCGGCCTCGTAGGCCGCCTCGACCAGCGCCGCCTGCTCGGGCAGCAGCGCCACCAGCGCATCGCGCGCCGCCGCGGCCACCGCCGCGTCCAACGAGGCATTGGGCGCGGCCGGCACGCCGGGGGTGTAGGCGGCGTAGCGGCGGTCGATGGCGTTCACTGCGTCGTGCACCGCCGCCTGCACGATGGCCAGGGTGCGCGACTGCCCAATCGAGTTGGTGCCATGGATGGGTGCGAAGGCCTGGGCGGCGACGCCGTTCCAGTGCACCACGGCGTTGGCCGGGCGCTGCTGCGCGACGGGGCCGGCGGCCTGCGCACCCGCGGCCCGGGCCACGCCCGGCATCACCACGGCAGTGGCGGCAGCCACGGCGACGGCGGTGGTGGCGAGCAGTTGAACCAGCGCACGGCGGCGCGGCATCATCGGGGTCTTCATGGTCTTCCTTTCTTGCGACGAGGCGCGTGTTGAACGAGGCCTCATCGTCGCGAGACCGGTCGTTTCGCGGCAGTGCTGATCGCGCCCTGGAACGGTCCGTTCGTGCCACCGACGAGGTCCCGCCGATGCCCCGCCCTGCCAGCCCGCGCACCACGCCCGCCGCCCGCCATGTGTCGGTGGTGGCCCTGCCCGAGGCCGGCATGGCCACGCTCGCCGGCATCTACGACGTGATGAACGCGCACGCGCTGATGGGCCTGCCCAACGCCACGCACCGCGCGCCCTTCCAGGTCGAGATCGTGGGCGAGGCCGAGGGCCCGCTGATGCTGGCCAGCGGCGTGGCGATGCCGGTGCAGCGCGCGATCGACACGCTGGAGTCGACCGACATCGTCATCGTCCCTTCCCTGCTGGTGCGCAGCGCCGGCTGGCAGGCCGGGCGCTACCCGCGCCTGGTGGCCTGGCTGCGGCGCATGCACGAGCGCGGCGCGGTGCTGTGCTCGGCCTGCTCGGGCATCTTCCTGATGGCCGAGACGGGCCTGTTCGACGGCAAGGACGCCACCGTGCACTTCGCTTACGCGCGCCAGTTCGCTGCCGCTCACCCGGCCGTCACCATCCACCCCGAGCGGGTGCTGGTGATCGCCGGCCAGCGCGAGGAGCTGGTCAGCTCGGGCGCCTCGACCACCTGGCACGACATGGTGCTGTACCTGATCGCACGCTTCGCCGGCGCCACCGACGCGCAGGAGCTGGCGCGCCTGTTCGCGCTGCAGTGGCACCAGGACGGCCTCGCACCCTACATGACCTTCGAGGGCAAGCTCGATCACGGCGACGCCGAGATCGAGGCGGCGCAGCGCTGGCTGGCCACCCACTTCTCGGTCGCCAGCCCGGTGGAAGAAATGATCAAGCGCTCGACGCTGGCCGAGCGCACCTTCAAGCGGCGCTTCACCGCGGCCACCGGCGTGGCGCCGATCGCCTATGTCCAGCGGCTGCGCATCGAGGACGCCAAGCGCCGGCTGGAGCGCACCGACACCCCGGTCGACGAAATCGGCTGGCGCGTCGGCTACGAGGACGGTGCGTTCTTCCGCCGCCTGTTCAAGCGCACCACCGGCATGACGCCGGGCACCTACCGCAAGCGCTTCCGCATCCCCGAGTTCGCCCGGCCCTCATAGATGAGCCGCAGGCGGCCCTCGGGCCTGGCATGTGAACTAGGGGGGCTGCCTTGCAATGGTCAACCGGGTCGCCCGAGCATCGCGCCTCCTGATTCGATGCTGCAGTTCGCTTGGATCCGGAATCGTTCTCTCACCTTCCTTAACTTCGCGAGGATCAAGACGTGAAAGAAGCATTCCCTCTCCTGAGTACCCTGTCGGCCCTGGTCGTCTTCAGCAGCGCGGCGCTCGCCGGCGCTGGCGCCACGCCCGACCGCACGTTCATCGACGCCCAGACGACGGCCCCGGTCACGGCGCGCCAGCTTCAGCTGCCGCTCGGCACGACGGAGATCTACAGCACCTTCAACACCGACCTCGACAACGCCTACGACTGCTGCGGGGGCTGGACGGTCTCGGCGGTGGGTTCGATCCTTGGCTTCCGCCAGGACGTGGCGATGCCTTTCACGCCGGCCGCGGACGGCGAGGTGCGCGCGATCCATGCTGCGGTGGGCTGGGTCACCGGCACCAACGGCGTGGCGATCAGCCTGAACGCCGATGCGGGTGGCATGCCCGGCGCGGCGATCAAGAAAGGCTCGGTCACCGGGCTGCCCACCTTCGGCACCTGCTGCGTCACCGCCTCCATCATCGGCGGCGCACCGGTGACGGCCGGCACGCAGTACTGGGTGGTGGTGCGCACCAACAAGCAGTCGGCCGACACCTGGGACGCCTGGAACTACAACAACATCGGCCTGGCCGGCACCTTCGCGTTCAACACCGGCACTGGCTGGCAGCTCTCGTCGTCATCGCTGAGCGCCTTCAACGTGGTGGGCCGGGCACCATGATGGCGGCCTAAGCCTTGGGCTTGCGCACGAAGGGCGCCCGTCACCGGGCGCCCTTTTCGTTTCCGGCGCCGGCTCAGCGCTTCGCTTCCACCGCCAGCATGCGGCCGTAGTCCTCACGGTATTGCCGGGCCAGCTGCGTCTTCTGCTTCGGCGTGAGCAGCTTGCCGGAGACCTGGAAGAACTTGGTCTCCTCTTCCTTCAGATGGTGCCGCACCTTGTGGGCCAGCTCGCTCGCCTTGGCGCCCCAGGCCTCGCCCGACGGGTCGAGCTTGTGCAGGTCTTCGACCAGCTCGTCCATGGCGTGGTGCTCGGACAGCGCGTGGCGCGCGCTGTTCAGCCCCATGTCGAACATCAGGATGGGCACGTAGAGGTAGCGCTCCTCGGCCGCCGCATGGGCCGCCAGCTCGATGCGCAGCTCGCGGAACAGGGCCTGGCGTTTTGCCGGGTTCTTCGCCTGGGTGCGCACCAGGCTGTTGCACAGCTGCCGTTGCCGGGTGTGGCTGGCGCGCAGTTCTTCGTAGATGCCGGTGGTCATGCAGATCGCCCTCAGGTGGGAGGCCGGGTCAGTCCATCTGCCCCAGCTTCTCGTACAACGTGGCACGTGCTATGCCCAGCATGCGGGCGGCGGCCAGCTTGTTGCCCTTGGTGGCCTTGAGCGCCTCGCGGATGGCCTGGGCTTCCAGCTCGGCGACCGCATGGTGCAGCGGCTTCTTGCGTTCCGCGGTGGGCGATGGCACGCCCGACGTCGGCAAGTCGGCCAGCGCCTTCAGGTGCGCCGGCGCCAGCACCAGCTCGTCGGACAGCAGGCAGGCCTGCTCCAGCACGTTGCGCAGCTCGCGGATGTTGCCCGGCCACGGCTGGGCGGCGAGCAGCTCCAGCGCGTCGGCGGTGAGGCTCTTGGGCGCAGCCAGGCCGGTGCGCAGGGCGATGTCGTCGAGCAGGTGGTCGGCCAGCGCGTCCAGGTCACCCAGGCGCTCGCGCAGCGGCGGCAGGCGGATGGGCAGCACAGCGAGCCGGTAGTAGAGGTCGGCACGGAACGCCCCTTCAGCCACCATCGTCGGCAGATCACGGCTGGTGGCCGCGATGATGCGCACGTCGATGCGCTCGACCTGGTTGCTGCCGAGCGGCTCAACCTCCTGTTCCTGCAGCACGCGCAGCAACTTGGCCTGCAGCGGCAGCGGCATGTCGCCGATCTCGTCGAGGAACAGGGTGCCACCGTCCGCGAGCTTGAACTTGCCGGGCCGGCCCTTGCGGTCGGCGCCGGTGTAGGCGCCGGGGGCGACGCCGAAGAACTCCGCTTCGAGCAGGCTGTCCGGCACGGCGGCGATGTTCACGCCGATGAAGGGCGCCGCCGCTCGGTGGCCGCCGGCGTGGATGGCCTGGGCCATCAGCTCCTTGCCGGTGCCCGTCTCGCCCAGCAGCAGCACGGTGGAATCGGTGCCCGCCACGCGGCGGGCCTGGCGCTTGACCTCCATCACCACCGGGCTGGCGCCGATGAAGCTGGCGATCGTGTACTTGGGCCGGCGCTGGGCGGCGAGCGCGCGCCGGGCTTCGTCCAGCTCTTTCTGCAGCCGGCTGAACTTGGCCATCAGCGGCTGCATGGTGCTCTGGCTGTGGTCGGGCGACTCGTTGAGCCACACCATGCCGACGGCGCCCAGCACCTGGCCCGACTCGTCGCGCAGCGGCAGCCGGCTGACGAGGAAGGTGCCGGCCTTGTTGGTGAGCAGGTCCAGCACGATGGGCCGGCCCGACTCGATGACCTGGTTCATCAGGGTGTTGGGCACCACCTCCTCGACCGGGCGGCCGACGAAGTCCTGCTCGCGCTCGAAGCCAAGGGCGGGCAGGAAGTGCTTGTAGCCCTCGCTGATCCAGACGATGCGGTGCTGGCGATCCACCACCATCATGCCCAGCGCCGTCTGGGCAAAGATGTCGAACATCGACTGCGCAGCCAGGCGCAACACCTGGTCGGCGTCCTGCGGCAGGCTGGCGGTGGCGGCAGTTGGCGGCGTCTTGCGGGGCATCGGGGAAGGCTGGGTGAGCCGATCGCTCAGCCGCGGAATTTAGCGCGACGCGCGCCTGCCGAGCCGCGCGCATTCCCGGGGCCGCCAGCCATCGCGGCGGGCTGCCATTCATCCACGCCCGTCGGGCCTTCGCCCGATGGCGTGGCCGAGGGCACCGGCGGCTGCCCACAATCCCGGCACCCCAGCCCACGAGGAGAGAAATGATGAACATGCTCAAAGCCTGGATCCGCGACAACCGAGGCTTCCTGCTGTTCCTCCTGTGCTTCGGCTTCCTGCGCACGGCGGTGGCCGACTACAACCCCATCCCCAGCGGCTCGATGCGCCCGACGCTTCTCGAAGGCGATGTGGTGCTCGTCAATCGCCTGGCCTTCGATGCCAAGGTCCCGCTCACCGACCTGTCGCTGGCGCGGCTGGGCGAGCCGCAGCGCGGCGACGTGGTCACCTTCAGCTCGCCGAAGGGCGGCACGCGCCTGATCAAGCGCATCGTCGGCGTGCCGGGCGACGAGGTGGCCATGCGCGACGGGGCGCTGGTGATCAACGGCGAGACCGCGCGCTACAGCGGGGTGACGCCGGCCAACGAGCCCCTGGCCCCGGGCATCGCCGTGCAGGCCTTGCGCGCCACCGAGCAGGTGGCTGGCAGCACCCGCACCGTGCAGTACCTGCCGCTGGTGGATGCGGCCCGCCACTTCGACACTGTCACCCTGGGCGCCGACGAATATTTCATGCTCGGCGACAACCGCGACAACAGCGAAGACTCTCGGTTCATCGGCCCGGTGCCCCGCCACCTGCTGATCGGCCGTGCCCACCACGTGCTGGTCTCGGCCGACATCACCGGCCACTGGCGACCGCGCTTCGAGCGCACGGTTGCACCGATCCGCTGAGCCGCAGTACCCTCGCCGCCCCAAGGAGCGCAAGGCACATGAGCGAGAGAAGCGCCGCATCCGTCGGCTACTCGGGAACCCCGTTGGCCCGCAAGCTGGGCCTGAAGGAGGCCATGGCCGTGCACGTGGCGCAGGAGCCAGCGGGCTACCGCGACTGGCTGGCACCGCTGCCGGCCGGCCTGCGCTGGTTGCCCCGGTTGTCGGCCGAAGCGGCGCTGGTCCACCTCTTCACGGACGAGCGGCACGTGCTGGGCAAGACGCTGCAGCGCTGTCGAGAGCGGCTGGGCAGCGAGGCCGTGGTCTGGGTCTCGTGGCCGAAGAAGAGCGCCAAGGTGCCGACCGACATCACCGAAGACACCATCCGGGAAGTGGCGCTGCCGCTGGGCTACGTGGACGTGAAGGTCTGTGCGGTCAGCGACATCTGGTCAGGGCTCAAGCTCGTGGTGCGCAAGGAGTTGCGCTGAGGCAAGCGTGATGCTGCGGGTGCACGACAGCGGGTGCGACTTTTTTCACGCTTTCCCAGGCTCAGGCAGGGGGTTGCGCGAGGGCGTGGCCAGGCATCTAATCTTGAGACGGGCGGGCGCGGCGCGCCTGTCCAACACATCCCAAAAAGGGGAGACCCCGCAGATGAAGCAAGTCGTTCGGGCGGCCTTTGTGGCCGTGGCCCTTCTCACCGGGCTGACGGCCCAGGCCGCGCTGGTCAAGTTCCGCGTCACCGGCCTGGTGACAGAGAGCTGGACCTTCGATGACGGCACCACCGTGCCGGCCGAGACCCCGGTCGTGATCAGCTACACCTACGAGACGAGGCAGACGTCGACCTCGCTCGACCGCCGCGAAGATGGCTCGGGGTACGCGGTGTACGACATCATGTCGCCGTACCACTTCAAGCTGCGCGTGGGCCACCACCGCGTGCGCGCAGCGGCAGGCTACCGTGCCACGCTGACCAACGACCTGAACGCGCCCTTCGGCGACACCTTCGAGCTGGAGACGCTCGGTGGCGCCTATGTCGACGGCACCCTGCTGGCCGGGGGCAAGCTGACGCTGTCCCTCCTGAGCAACCCCGGCAGCACCGGCGCGCTGCATTCGCTGCGCCTGCCCAAGCATCTGAAAGAGTGGTCCTTCGACGCCTTCCGCGTGGGCCACCTCTGGCGCGACTCCAACCAGCCGCTGCTGAGTTTCGCCATCACCGGCGTGAAGTCCAGCGTCTGCGCCGAGGCGATCCCCGGCACCGACGAGTGCGCCACGGACGACTGACGCGCCTGCGCCGCTCGGGCCGTCCGGCGCCCAAAGCGCCCAGGCCCGTTTGACCGCCCCGGTTGCCCGCGCCGGGGTTTTCCCTTGCTGAAAACCCGCCGACGCGGCTTGTGATTCCGTAATTACAACATTACGATCCCGGCATGAGCCCGAGCGCCCTTGTCGCGGTCGATTCGCCTGTACGTGGCACCTCGTTGCATGACGAGGTGGCCATTCGCCTGCGATCGATGCTGTTCGAGCGGCAACTGGCGCCCGGCGAATGGATCGACGAGAAAGCGCTGGCCGCCAACTGGCAGATCAGCCGCACCCCGTTGCGCGAAGCATTGAAGGTGCTGGCCGCCGAGGGCTTGGTCGAGCTCGTGCCTCAGCGCGGCTGTCGCGTCGTCGAGCTGAGCGACGATGATGCCGATCAGCTCTTCCCGGTGATGGCCCTGCTGGAAGGCCGCTGCGCCCACGAGGCCACCCGCAACGCCACGCCGGCCGACCTGGGGCTGCTGCGCCACCTGCATGACGAGTTGGAGCGCCACGCCGCTGCGGGCGACCGCGACGGCTACTACCGCGCCAACCATGAGTTCCACACGCTGGTGCAGCGACTGGCCCGCAACCGCTGGCTGGACCGCGCCACCGGCGACCTGCGCCAGTTCCTGCGGCTGATGCGCGGGCGGCAGCTGAAGCTGCCCGGCCGGATCGCCGATTCGATCAACGAGCACCGGGTGCTGATCGCCGCCATGCTGGCGGGCGACGCCGCGCGCGCAGAGCGCAGCATGCACGACCACCTGATGGCTCAGTTGGCCGCGCTCAAGGCGCTGCGCGTGCTGGAGCGCGGGCAGGCCCCGCACAACGACGAGGAAGGACACGCCGATGCTGGTTGACACCCTGCGCCAGGCCGCACGCCGCATCGTGCCCGACCTGGACCTGCGCGCGCTCAGCGCGGACTGCGCCCGCCTGCTCTCGCAGCGCGGCGAGGCCAGCAGCACCCAGATCGCGCGCCAGATCGTCGAGCGGCTGCACGAGCTGCTCGGCGAGCCCGGCCGCAAGGACACCGCCCGCGCCGCGCTGCTGGACCGCTTCTTCGCTCACCTGGCCGACGACTACAGCCCCGAGCCGGCGGCCGTGCTCGCGAGCGCCCAGGCCTATGCCGCCAAGCCCGACGCCGCGCACCTGATCGCGCTGATCGAGCGCGCCGAGCCCCCGCGGCAGGAGCTGTTCCGCCGCATCAACCGCGCCCCGGGGGGCACGGCGGCGCTGATCCGCCTGCGGCTGGCGCTGCTGGAGCGGCTGCCCAGGCGGCCCGAGTGGCGTGCGGTCGAGGCCGACCTGCTGCACCTGCTGTCGAGCTGGTTCAACCCCGGCTTCCTCGAAATGCGCCAGGTCAGCTGGCGCTCGCCCGCACAGCTGCTGGAGCAGATCATCCGCCACGAAGCGGTCCACGAGATCGACGGCTGGGACGACCTGCGCCGACGCCTGCTGCCCGACCGTCGCTGCTTCGCCTTCTTCCATCCGCAGCTGCCGGAAGAACCGTTGATCTTCGTGGAGGTGGCGCTGGTGCCGGAGATGACCGCGGCGATCGGCCCGCTAATCGACAAGAAGGCATCGCCGCTGCCGCCGGACCAGTTCAAGGTCGCTGTCTTTTACAGCATCAGCAACTGCCAGCCGGGGCTGCGCGGCGTGTCGCTGGGCAACTTCCTGATCAAGCGGGTGGCGGAAGAACTCAAGGCCGAGCTGCCCCAACTGAAGGCCTTCTGCACGCTGTCGCCCATCCCGGGCTTCATGGCCTGGCTGCAGGGCTTCGGCGACGGCACGCTGCCGAGGCTCAAGCCCGCCCAGCGCGAGCCCGCAGTGCAGGCCCATGCGGCGCTGGCGAAGGCCTGCGGCGGCGACCTGGGCCGGTTGGCCCTGGCCGGCACCCACGCAGGCCTGCCCAAGCCTGCGCAGGCCGCGCTGATGCAGCTCGCGGCCACGTACCTGGTCCATCAGTCGCCGCAGCCCGGCGGCGACCCGGTCGCCCGCTTTCACCTCGACAACGGTGCCCGGCTGGAGCGCATCAACCCCCAGGCCAACCTCTCCGCCAAGGGCCTGAAGCAGTCGGCCGGGCTGATGGTCAACTACCTTTACGACCTGGCGCGCATCGACGCCTGCCATGACCGCTTCGTGCACGGCAGCGTCGTGCATTCACGCGCCGTCGGCCAGCTGCTTTGAGCGCCGCGGCGCGAGAGACACTCCCCCTGGTCACAACGATGGAGACGACACGATGACCCCGTTCCCCACCCGCCGCCTTGCCTTGGCCGCGCTGGCCACCCTCGGCGCCAGCGCCGGCAACGCCGCCTTCGCACAGGCCGGCGGCTGGCCGTCCAAACCGGTCACCATCGTCGTGCCATTCCCCGCCGGCGGGGGCACCGATGCCTTCGCACGCCCCCTGTTCGCCGCGATGACCAAGCAGACCGGCAAGCAGTTCATCATCGACAACAAGGGCGGTGCCGGCGGCACCGTGGGCGCCACCCTCGCCTCCAAGGCGGCGCCCGACGGCTACACCTTCTTCATGGGTGCGGTGCACCACGCGATCGCGCCGTCGATGTACCCGAGGCTCGAATACAACCTCGAGACCGACTTCGTGCCGGTGGGCCTGATTTCCAGCGTGCCGCAGGTGATCGTGGTCAACCCGCAGCGCGTGCCGGCCACGGACCTGCCGAGCCTGCTCAAGTTCGTCCGCGCCAACCCGGGCAAGCTGAACTACGGCTCGGCCGGCAACGGCACCTCGCACCACCTCGCGGGTGAGCTCTTCAAGCTGCAGACCAAGACCTTCATCACCCACATCCCCTACCGCGGTGCCGGCCCTGCCCTGCAGGACCTGGTCGCCGGCCAGGTCGACCTGATGTTCGACGGCCTGGGCTCCTCGGCCGTGCACATCAAGAGCGGCCGCATCAAGGCCATGGCCGTGGCGGCGGACAAGCGCGCCCCGGGCTTCCCCGACGTGCCCACCAGCATCGAAGGCGGCGTGCCGACCTACCAGGTCGCCACCTGGTACGGCCTGTGGGCGCCCAAAGGCACGCCGAAGGACGCCATCGCGGCCATGCAGGCCGAGATGAAGAAGGCCTTCGGCAGCGACGAGATCAAGTCGGCCTGGAACGGCCTGGGCACCAACGTGCCCAGCCTGTGGGGCGACGACTTCGGCAAGTTCGTCTCGTCGGAAACGAAGCGCTGGGCCGAGGTCGTGAAGTCCTCGGGCGCCAAGCTGGACTAGCAGTGTCGACCCCAGGTCCACTGCGTCGGGGACATGGCATCTCCGCCGGGGCGTGAAGATGGCCGGCCACGTCCACCTCCACCCGGCAGATGCCGACGGCATTGCCCGGCTGCAGTTCTCGCACCCGGGCAAGCTCAATGCGCTGTCGGTGCAGATGTGGCGCGACCTGCGCGCGCTGCTCGACGGCCTGAACGCGCTGCACCCCGACGCCGGCCCACGCGTGGTGATCGTGCAGGGCGAGGGCGGCAGCTTCGTCGCTGGGGCGGACATCGAGGAGTTCCCCGACTTCCGCTTCGACGCCGACACGCTGGCCCACTACCACGAAGAGGTGGTGGCGCCAGCGCTGAACGCGCTGCTCGACTGCGATCGGCCGCTGGTGGCGCAGATCGAGGGCGCCTGCGTGGGCGGCGGGCTGGAGATCGCCGCCTGCTGCGACCTGCGCATCTGCGGGGAGTCCAGCCGCTTCGGGGTGCCGATCGCGAAGCTCGGCTTCCCGATGGCGCCGCTGGAGGTGGAGATCGTGGCCCGCGTGATCGGCGAGACCTGCCTGCGCGAGCTGCTGCTCGATGCGCGTGTGCTCAACGCGGCCGAAGCCCGCGAGCGCGGCCTGGTGACGCGCGTCGTGGCTGACGACGCGGTGGCCGACGATGCGCGTGCCACCGCCGAGCGCCTCGCCGGCCTGTCACCCCAGGCGCTGCGCTTGAACAAGCGCGCGCTGCGCCAGTTCGCCCGCTCGCTCGGCTCCAGCCGCGACGAGCGCACACCGCACTACGCCTATGCCCCCTCGGCCGAGCACCGCGAAGGCCTGGCCGCATTCAACGAGAAGCGCCCGGCGCGTTTCTGACGCCGACACCTGACGCCCCTGAGCCCCAAGAGACGAACCGCATGAAGAACGCCAACCTCTTCGTCGCCCTGCGCAACGCCTTCCCCGCCGACCTCGACACCTGCGCGATCGAGCTGGCGGATGCCGCCGACGGCAGGCGGGCCTTTTACACCTGGCGCGACCTGGACCACGCCAGCGCCCGGATCGCCAACCTGCTGGCCTCATTGCAGCTGCCGCCCGCCAGCCGCGTGGCAGTGCAGGTCGAAAAGAGCGTCGAGGCGCTGTTGCTGTACCTGGGCGTGCTGCGCGCCGGCCATGTCTTCCTGCCACTCAACACCGCCTACCAGGCCGCCGAGATCGAGTACTTCATCGGCAACGCCGAGCCGGCGGTCGTCGTCTGCTCCGGCCGCAACTTCACCTGGATCAGCCGGCTGGCCTTCAAGGCCGGCACCACCCACGTCTACACCCTCAACGACGACCGCACCGGCACGCTGCTCGATCGCGCGGCCTTCCACGCCGACGAGCACACGCCCGCGGTCAAGACCGCCGACGACCTTGCCGCGATCCTCTACACCAGCGGCACCACCGGGCGCAGCAAGGGCGCGATGCTCACGCACGGCAACCTGCTGTCGAACGCGCAGGTGCTGAAGGACTACTGGGGCTGGAAGGCGGGCGACGTGCTCATCCACGCGCTGCCGATCTTCCATGTGCACGGGCTGTTCGTCGCCTCGCACGGTGCGCTGATCAATGGCAGCAAGATGATCTGGTTCTCGAAGTTCGACCCGAAGGGGGTGCTGGCGCGCCTACCCGAGGCGACGGTGTTCATGGGCGTGCCCACGCTCTATGTGCGCCTGCTCGGCGAGCCGGGGCTGAACCGCGAGGCCGCACGCCACATGCGCCTGTTCATCAGTGGCTCGGCGCCGCTGCTGATCGAGACCTTCAACGACTGGCGCGAGCGCACCGGCCACACCATCCTCGAGCGCTACGGCATGAGCGAGACCGTGATGCTCACCTCCAACCCCTACCGCGCCGACGACGGCGAGCGACGCGGCGGCACGGTCGGCTTCCCGCTGCCGGGCGTTTCCTTGCGCGTGCGCGACGACAGCGGCAACGACCTGCCGGCCGGCGAGGTGGGCGGCATCCAGGTGCGCGGCCCCAATGTGTTCGCCGGCTACTGGCGCATGCCCGAGAAGACGAAGGAGGAGTTCACCCCCGACGGCTGGTTCAAGACCGGCGACGTCGGCAAGGTCGACGCCGACGGCTACGTGACCATCGTCGGCCGCAGCAAGGACCTCATCATCACCGGCGGCTACAACGTCTACCCTGCGGAGGTGGAGGGTTATCTGAACGAGCTGCCTGGCGTGGCCGAAAGCGCGGTGATCGGTGCGCCGCACCCCGACTTCGGCGAGGGCGTGCTGGCGGTGGTGGTGCCGCGCCCGGGGGCCAGACTCGATGGCGCCACGCTGGTGGCAGCCTTGAAGACGAAGATTGCTGGCTTCAAGGTGCCCAAACAGGTCTTCGTCATGAATGAGCTGCCACGCAACACGATGGGCAAGGTGCAGAAGAACGTCCTGCGCGACCTGCACAAGGCGGTCTTTGCCGCCGCTTCGTCGACGTGACGATACTTGACAATCTCACCCCCTAGAACCGAGGGGGTGAGATGGTGGCGCTCAGGGGGGCGCGCCGCACAATCGTCCGCCTGGCCCGGCGCAGTTTCCTTCTCTCGGCCCGGCCCAACGATTGCCACAGGAGACCCCCGTGAAGCGACATTCCCTTGCCGCCGCCGCTGCGGCCGCATTCAGCGCAGCCTGCCTGATCGGCGGTGCGCCGACCGCCCTGGCCCACACCACCAGCGCCCACGACGCCCCCGAGACGGACCACCTCCTCGCCCAGGAGGAAAAGGCCGACAACTTCTACCGCGCCTACTTCCCTGATGCCAAGACCGGCCGCAAGGCCGCCATCACCTTCCACGGCCAGTTGCTGGAGTCGAACTGGAAGGGCGGCTACCTCGTGCTGCAGCTCGAGGCGGAAGACATCAAGGCCCTCGAAGGCTTCAAGTTCCGCGTCGTCAAGGACGATGAGTTCACCGCCCGCCATGCGGCGCTGGTGAAGCGGCTGCGCGCCGCAGGCGCGCCCAACCTGTTCGGCGCGGAGGGCGCCAAGCTGGCCGCCCGCGCCGCCGAGACTGGCGAGTCGATCCCCAACTACCCCTGCTACGAGACGGTGGAAGAGACCTTCGCCGCGGCACAGGGCTTCACCACCAGCCACCCCAAGCTGGCCACGTGGACGCCGGTGGGCCAGAGCTGGCAGAAGACCCAGGGCAGCGGTGGCTATGACATCGCCGTGCTCAAGCTGACCAACGAGGACACCACCGGCCCGAACGGCGAGGCCAAGCCGAAGCTGTTCATCAACGCCGCCATCCATGCGCGCGAATACGTCACCGCGCCGCTGGTGCTGGCCTTCGCCGGCGAGCTGCTGAACGGCTACGGCAAGAACGCCGATGCGACCTGGATCCTCGACCACCACGAAGTCCACCTGCTGTTGCAGCTGAACCCCGACGGCCGCAAGAAGGCCGAGGGCGGCCTGCTCTGGCGCAAGAACACCAACACCGCCTACTGCGGCGCCAACAGCAACGACCGTGGCGCCGACCTGAACCGCAACTTCACCTACAGCTGGAACAAGACCAACGGCCAGGGCTCGAGCGGCAACCCATGCGCCGAGACCTACCGCGGCCCGGCGCCGAACTCCGAGCCCGAGACCGATGCCATCGAGGGCTACGTCCGCAGCATCTTCCCGGACCGCCGCGGCCCGAACCAGAACGATGCTGCCCCGGCCGACACCGCGGGCATCCACCTCGACATCCACAGCTACAGCCAGCTGGTGCTCTGGCCCTGGGGCTTCACCAACCAGGCGGCGCCCAACGGCACCGCGCTGCAGACACTCGGCCGCCGCTTCGCCTACTTCAACAACTACACGCCCGAGCAGTCGATCGGCCTGTACCCGACCGACGGCACCTCGGACAGCATCAGCTACGGCGAGCTGGGCGTGGCGGCCTACACCTTCGAGCTGGGCACCTCGTTCTTCCAGAGCTGCACCACCTACACCAACACCATCAAGCCGAACAACATGAAGGCCTTGTGGTACGCGGCGAAGGTGGTGCGCACGCCCTACCTGACCCCCGGCGGGCCGGACGTGACCAAGCTGAAGCTGAGCGCCAACGGCGTGCCGGCCGGCACGCCCGTAACGGTGACCGCGACGCTCTCCGACCTCAACTTCAACAACAGCAACGGCACCGAGCCGACGCAGAACATCGCGTCGGCGGAAGCCTTCATCGACGTGGCGCCGTGGATGCCTGGCGCGACACCGATCGCGCTGAGCGCCAGCGACGGCTCGTTCAACGCGAAGACCGAGAAGGCCACGGCGACGCTGTCGACCACCGGCCTGTCCAAGGGCAAGCACCTCGTCTACGTGCGCGGCAAGGACGCCAACGGCAGCACCGGCCCGGTGACCGCGGTGTTCCTGAAGATCAAGTGACAATGCGGCCCCATGGGGGCCCCACCGCTTGATGTCGTTGGCCACGCCAGGGTGGCTGCGCGAGCAGCCGCCTGTGGCGGCCTGCTCGCCGCGGCGGCCGCAGCCGGTGCGGTGTCGCTGGAAAGCCTTCAGCAGTGCGGCGCCGATGCGGCCTGCCTGGCCCAGCTCGAATCGGCGGCCCTGCGTGAGAGCGCAGGCACCGCGCGACGCGAAGGAGCGCTGCTGGTCCTGCGCTTCGGCCTGCACCCGGAGGCCCGCTTCCTCGACCAGCCCCCCCTGGCCCATCGCTACCTGGGTCGGCTCGATGGCGTGCTGTTGCATGTGGTGCGGGCTTCGCAGCCCCAGCAACTGCCGTCCTACTGGTTGGTGGGCGAAAGTGCCCAGCAGCCGCTGAAGGTCGAGGCCCTGCCGGTGGCCGGGCCGGGTGGCCGGCACTTCGTGGTCGTCAGCGGCAACGAGGTGGCGCTGTACCAGCGCTCCGGTGCGCGCTGGTCACTGCAGTACCGCTTCGACGCGCCGCAGGGGCTGAGCTGGGCTGTCAAAGGCTGGCGCTCGGACGCAGCCGCCGTGAGGCTGGAGTGGTTGTGGCCCGACGCCCCCGCGGCCTGCGCCGGCCAGGCGGCCCAAGGGCAACTGCAACTGCGCGACGGCCCTTATGGCTGGGACATGGTCCCGCTGCCGCCGCGGCGCTGCTGAGCGCCGCGGCGCTACTCGTCTTCTTCCGGCTCTTCGTCTTCCTGGTCCGCTGCGCCCGCACGCTGAACCGGCTGGGCCGCCGGCGCGGCCGGGTGCATGTTGGGCGGAGTCGGCTGGGCCCCCTGCGGCATCATCGGCACCGTGCGACCAAAAGCGCCGGGTGCGGGGCCTGCGGGCGGTCGGCCCCCCCCGGTGGCCGCTGCGTCCGGGTCGGGCAGCGTCAGTTCAGCCGTGGGCGGCCCGCCGCGAGGGCCCAGTTGCACCGAGCGCGGGCCAACCGCCAACAGTACCGTCTCGCCGTCGATGGCCGCCCCCTGACGCCAGGCCTTGGGCGGCTGGTCGCCGATGGCGATCAGCGCCACGCCCTGCGGCGAATGGCTGGCGCCGCGGGGCGCGACCACACCAAGCAGGTGGAAGCGGTCGCTGGCGTCGGCCAGTTCATCCTCGTCGTCCTCGCTCGCGGTCTCGGAGCCACCCAGCAGGCGACGCAGCTCGCCGCCCATGGCCAGCGTGCGGGCCGGTGCCTGAGCCGTGGCGGGCACGCCGGTTCGGGGAGCGAAGACCTTCAGGCCCCAAAAAACCGCGCTGGCGAGAACCAGGGCCCAGAGGGTCAGCGTTAACAATCGCGATGCCATCCGACGATTATGATTCATGCCACTTATTGCACAGAGGGCTTCACAAGCCGCCTCCCCATCATGAGTGCTTCGCATCGTTTCGCCACCCTCGCCCGCCGTGGCGCCCAAGCCGGCTTCACGCTCATCGAGATCATGGTCGTCGTCGTGATCATCGGCGTGCTGGGCGCGCTGATCGTGCCCGGTGTGCTCGAGAACGCCGAGAAGGCCAAGGGCACCGCCGCCCGTGCCGACGTGAGCAACATCATGCAGGCGCTGAAGCTCTACAAGCTGGAGAACAACCGCTTCCCGACCGCGGAACAAGGCCTCGTGGCGCTGGTGCAGCGCCCGACCGTCGGCCAGATCCCTCCGAACTGGCGCGTCTACATCGAGAAGCTGCCGAACGACCCCTGGGGCAACGCCTACCAATACGCCAACCCCGGCGTGAAGGGTGAGATCGACGTGTTCAGCTATGGTGCGGACGGCCAGCCCGGCGGCGAGGGCAAGGACGCCGAGATTGGCTCCTGGCAGTAACCGGGAAGCCAGCAGGTTGGCCACTGTGCCGTTCACCGCACGGCACGCTCCACGCCGCTCGCGCGGCTTCACGCTGCTGGAGCTGATGGTGGTGGTGACGCTGATCGCGATCGCCACCGCGACCGCCACACTCGCGCTGCGCGACGCCGACGCGAGCCGCCTGGAAGAGGAAGCCGCCCGCCTGAGCGCCGTCTTCGAGGGCGCGCGAGCGCGTGCCCGCGCCGAGGGCCTGGAGCTGATGTGGCAGCCCGGCAAGGAGCCCGGCAGCGGCTTCACCTTCATCGGCATGCCGCCCGAGGCCCAGATGCCCGACAAGTGGCTCGATGAGCGCACCCGCGGCGAGATCGTCGGCTCCCCGGTGCTGCGGCTCGGGCCCGAGCCAGTGATCGGCGCCCAGCGCGTGGTGCTGCGCATCGAGGACCGGCAGATCGTGCTCGCCACCGACGGCATGAGCCCCTTCGTCGTCGTGTTCCCCGAGCAACCATGAACATCGCCGGCTGCCTGCGTGCATTGGCGGGTCGGGCGCGGGGCCGCTCCCGAGCCCGAGCCCGCCCGGCCCACCTCGGGGGGGCGATCGGCGCATACCCAAAGCAGCGGGCCGACGGGTTCACGCTGGTCGAGGTGCTGGTCGCCATCGCCATCGTGGCGATCGCGCTGGCGGCCGGCAGCCGCGCCGCCGGCACGCTGCTCGACAACTCGCAGCGCATGTCCGACGTGGCACTGGCCCAGTGGTGCGCCGACAACCGCCTGGTCAACATGAAGCTGGCCAAGCAGTTCCCCGACGTCGGCGAGACCAGCTTCGACTGCACCGAGCTGGGCCGCACCTACACCGTCACGATGGCGGTGCGCGCGTCCTTCAACCCGAACTTTCGCGTCGTCGACACCAGCGTGAAGGACGCCTCCAGCGTGCCGCTGATCCGCATGAGCGTGATCCTCCCGCGCTACTGAAGCCATGGCGCCGTATCCACCGCCCCGTCGTCCCGCCGGCTTCACGCTGGTCGAAGTGCTGGTGGCGCTGACCATCATGGCGGTGCTCGCGACCATGGCCTGGCAGGGCATCGACGGGCTGATCCGTGCCCGGGAGGGGGCACAACGCGCCGGAGAGACAGCACTGCGCCTGGGCACGGTGCTGGCGCAATGGGAGCAGGACCTGTCTCAGCTTCAGCAGAGCTCGGCCGCGCCGGGGCTCAAGTTCGACGGCGCGTCGCTCCGGCTCACCCGCCGCGTGCCCAACGGCATCCAGCTCGTCGTCTGGACACTGCAGGACAAGCGCTGGTACCGCTGGGCCGCGCCGCCCGTCACCCGCATCCAGGACTTGCAGGAGTGGTGGATCCGCAGCCAGCAGTGGTCGGCCATTCAGGGCGACGCGCTGCGCATGCTCGATGACGTGGACAGCCAGCAGATCTACTTCTTCCGCGGCAACAGCTGGAGCAACGCGCAATCCACCGGCGACTTCGAGACCGACCAGATCGGCGGCGAGAACGAAGTGCTGCCCACCGGCATCCGCCTCATGCTCAACCTGCCGGCCGGCGTGCTGACGCGCGATCTGATGGTGAGGCCATCGCAGTGAAGCGCCTTCGAATCCATCGCCGCGCTCAGCATGGCGCCGCGCTGCTGCTGGCGATGCTGATCGTGACCCTCGTCGCCACGCTGGCGGCCGGCATGGTCTGGCAGCAGTGGAAAGGCATCGAGGTCGAGATCGCCGAGCGTGCGCGCGGCCAGGCCACCTGGCTGATCGAGGGCGCCACCGACTGGGCCCGGCTGATCCTGCGCACCGATTCGCAGGACAAGGAGCGTCCCAACGTCGACACGCTCAACGAGCCCTGGAACACGCCGCTGAAGGACGTGAAGCTGTCGGACTTCCTCGCCGCCGACAAGAACAACACCGCCGACTCGGGCCTGGAGGCCTTTCTGTCGGGCCAGATCACCGATGCGCAAGCCCGCTTCAACCTGCGCAACCTGCTCGACGACGAGGAGGGTGAAACCGGTGGTGCCAAGCACCTCGGCGCGCTGCGGCGCCTGTGCGAGGCCCTCGGCCTGCCGCCCGAGACCGCCACCCGCATCGCCGATGGCATGAAGGGCGCCGACCTTGCCGAAGACCAGCTCGATGACGAAGAGCCCGTTTCGCCCGGCGCGCCGCTGCCACCGCAACGCGTCAAGCAGCTGACCTGGTTCGGGCTCGATGCCGACGCGGTGCGCCGCCTCGACCCCTATGTGGTGATCCTGCCTGAGTCCACGCCGGTCAACCTGCTCACCGCACCGCCCGAGGTGCTCAGCGCCGTGCTGATCGGCCTCGACCGTGGCAGCGCCGAGCGCTTCGCACAGAAGCGCCTGACGGCGGACGTGCGCACGTTGAACGACCTCAAGCCGCTGCTGCCCGAGCGGGTGCACGAGCAGTTGAACGAAGCCGCCACCGTGGCCATCCAATCGAAGTACTTCGAGATCCTCGGCGAACTGCGCTATGAAAGCTTCCGCCTGCGCGAGCTCAGCATGGTGCGGCGCATCAACCAGGACGTGACCGTCATCCGCCGCGAAAGGCTCCCCCATGAATCACAATCGGGCGCCCCGGGGAGCCCATGACACCCACGCCACAATAGCGCTCGCCGTTTTGCGCCCCTTGCCCTGAAGCCGCCGGAATGAAACCCCTACGCTCACTTCGTTCACTGCCCTCCCCGGAGGCAGCCAGCCGCTTCGGAACGGCCGGGCGGAACTGACAAACTGACATGTCGACACTGATCGTTGCCCTGCCCGTGCCGCCCCGCCTTTCGTCGCAAGGGGCCGCGGGTGTTGCACTGGCGCCGGCGGAATACGACTATGTGCTCAGCGGCAGCGACGCCGCCGCCCGGCTGCAGGCCGGGCGCGCGCCTGCCACCTTGCTGCCAGCCGCGCAACAGGTCGTCGCGGTGGTGCCGGCCCATGGTGTCGGCTGGCATCGCGTCGCGCTGCCCAAGGCGCCGGCCACCAAGCTGCGAGCCGCACTGGCCGGCATGCTCGAAGACGTGCTGCTGGAGGACGACGCCGAGCTGCACCTCGCCCTCGCGCCGCAGGCCAAGGCGGGCGAGCAGGTCTGGGTGGCCGCGGTGAACAAGGCCTGGCTCAAGGCCCAGATCGACGCCCTCGAAGCCGACGGCCGCACGGTGCACCGCATCGCGCCCGCCTGGCCGCCCGACGATGCCCCCGCCGGCCACTTCTTCCCCGGTGACGCGTTGCCCGAAGGCCACGACGCGGGGCCGCAGCTCGCCTGGCGCGATGCCCATGGCCCGCTGTGCCTGCCCGCCGCCAGCGACGCCGCGCGCACACTCATCGCCCAGCTTGGGCCGGAGGTGCCGGTGCGCTGGACAGCCGAGCCCGAGTGCGCCGCCGACGCCGTGCGCCTGGCGGGCGGCAACGTGGCCGCGCTGTCGGCCAGCGAGTTCCTGTTCAATGCCGCGCGCAGCGAGTGGAACCTGCGCCAGTTCGATCTCACCCCTCAGCGCCGGGGCAGCCGCGCCGCGAAGGAGGGGCTGCAGCAGCTGTGGAGCGCCCCCGCCTGGCGACCGGCGCGTTTCGGCATCGCCGCGCTGCTGCTGCTCAACCTGGTCGGCGTGAACGTCTGGGCCTGGCAGCAGAACCAGGCCGTGAAGAAGCAGAAGGCCGCGATGACGGGCCTGCTGCAGACCACCTTCCCGCAGGTGCGGGCCGTGATCGACGCGCCGGGCCAGATGCAGAAGGAGGTCGACCTGCTGCGCGCCTCGGCAGGGAAGCCGGGCGAGGCCGATCTGGAGCCGCTGATGTACGCCGCCGAGGCCGCCTGGCCACCCTCGCGGGCGCCGGCAGATGGGCTGAAGTACGAACCCGGCTTGCTCACCATCAGCAGCGCAGGCTGGAGCCCGCAGGAGGTCGAGGCCTTTCGTGGCCGGCTGGCCCCGCTGGGCTACGACGCCGAGTCGGTGCCCGGCCGCTTGACACTCAAACGCGCCCGCCCGCTGCCCGGCGGCGGCCCCCTTGCCGCCCCCGCAGGCGCCCCGGGCCCGGCCGGGCAGGCCATGCCCCCCGCTGCGCAGCCACGGCCGACACCGCAGACGGGCGGCCTGGGCCCGGCCCCCACGCGCCCGCTGCCGGCCGCCCAGCCGGTGCCGCAGGCACCGCCGCCGGCGGCCCAGGCCGAGCAGCCGCACCGCATGCCGGGCCAGTCACCCACCGGCGTCAACAACAACGCCGAGATGTGAGCCCGCCGCGATGAAGACGACACAAGAACTGCGCCAGCGCTGGGCCGGGATGGCACCGCGGGAGCGCGCCATGGTGGCTGTCGCCGGCGCCGCGGTGGCCTTGTTGCTGCTGTGGCAAGTGGGCCTGTCCCACGCCTGGAGCACCTGGAAGACGGCGCCAGCCGAGCGGCGCGCCCTCGAGGTGGAGTGGATGCAGATGCAGCGGCTGGCCAGCGAAGCGCGCGACCTGAAGGCCCAGCCCCCGGTCAACGCCACCCAGGCCGCCGAGGCGCTGAAGTCAGCGACCGAGCGCCTCGGGGCGGCAGGCAAGATCAACCAGATCGGCGACCGCGCCACGCTGACACTGACGGGCGCCTCGCCCGAACAGCTGCGCACCTGGCTGGCCGAGGCCCGCAGCGGCGCGCGAGCACGGCCGGTCGAGATGCAGGTGACCCGCGCCAACGGTGGCCTTTCGGGTCAGGTGGTGCTCACCCTGGCGGGCGGAGCCCCCTGAGTCGGCGCGCAACACGAGCATGGTCAAGCCCCCCGCCCGCACCGGTTGGAGCCTGTCGACCTTCGACGACAGCATCCTGATGGGTCTGCGTCGCACGGCGAGTCGGCTGCCGCGCGTGGCCACCCCGCGGGTCGGCCGCTGGGCGGTCGCCGGGGGCGTGGTCGGCGCGGCCTGCGCGCTGGTGGCCTTCGCACCCGCCGCATGGCTGGCCAGCGCCGTCGCCAGCGCTTCCGACGGTCGGCTGCTGCTGGCCGAGGCGGAGGGCAGCATCTGGCGCGGCAGCGCACTCGCCGTACTGACCGGCGGCCCGGGCAGCAAGGACGCCACCGTGCTGCCTTCACGGCTCGACTGGTCGCTCTCGCCCACTTTCAGCGGCCTGCGCCTGAAGCTGGCCCAAGGCTGTTGCATCGAGCCCGGGCTGACGCTGGAATGGCGCCCGGGCTGGAACCGCACCACGGTCATCGTCTCGCCCGGCGCTGCCGACGGCGGCGTGGGCCACTGGCCCGCAGCCTGGCTGGAGGGCCTGGGCGCACCCTGGAACACCCTGCGCCCCGGCGGCCAGCTGCGCCTGGCGACCCATGGCCTGAGCCTGGAGTCGCGCAGCGGTCGCTGGCAGGTGCAGGGCCGAGCCGACCTGGACTGGCTGCAGGCTTCGTCTCGCCTGTCCACGCTCGAAGCACTCGGCAGCTACCGCATCGGCCTGGCCGGGGCGGCAGCTGCCGAGGGCAGCGCAACCCGGCCGGCCATCACGTTGCAGACCTTGGAAGGCGCCCTGCAGCTCAACGGCAGCGGCCAATGGGGCGAGCGGGGGCTGAAATTCACCGGCGACGCGCGCGCGGCGCCCGGCTTCGAGCCGGCCTTGAACAACTTGCTGAACATCATCGGACGGCGCAACGGCGCCTCGTCCGTCATTTCGATCGGGTGACCATGACCTTGCACCACCGCCCCCGCCTCGCTCCGCTGGCCCTGGCCATGCTGACGGCACTGAGCCCGCTGCCGTCCTTCGCGCAAGACAACGATCCTCCGATGCCGGCCACGCGGGCGAAGGCGCCGGTCACGCTGAACTTCGTGAACGCCGAGATCGAGGCCGTGTCCCGCGCCATCGGCACCATGCTGGACCGTCAGATCGTGGTCGACCCGCGGGTCAAGGGCCAGATCACCGTGACCAGCGAGAAGGCCCAGCCACCGGCCGAGGCCTGGCGCAGCTACCTGGCCGCGCTGCGCGGCATGGGCTTCACCGTGGTCGAGAACGCCGGCCTGCTGAAGGTGGTGCCTGAAGCCGAGGCCAAGCTGCAGGCGGGCACGGTGTCGATCGGCGCGCCCACGCTGCGTGGCGACCAGATCCTGACCCAGATCTTCCGCCTCAACCACGAGAACCCGAACAACCTGGTGGCGGTGCTGCGGCCGCTGATCAGCGCCAACAACACGATCAACGCCAACCCGGCCAACGGCACGCTGATCATCACCGACTACGCCGACAACCTGCAGCGCCTGTCGAAGATCATCGCCGCGCTCGACCAGCCGGCGGCATCGGAGGTCGAGGTCATCCCGGTGAAGCACGCGCTGGCGGCCGACCTGGCCCCGCTGCTGCAGAAGCTCACCGAGGGCGGTCCAGGCGTCAACGTGCCCGGCGCGGCCAACACCGCCGCCTCGGCCACCTCGATCGTCGTCGAGCCGCGCAGCAATTCACTGATCGTGCGCACCGCCAACCCCGTGCGGATGAACGCGGTGCGCTCGCTGATCGAGAAGCTCGACAAGCCCGTGGCCGGGGGCGGCCCCGCCGGCAACATCTGGGTCGTCTACCTGAAGAACGCGGACGCGGTGAAGCTGGCCGAGGTGCTGCGCGCCGCGATCGCCAGCGGCACGGCGGCCACCAGCAGTGCCAGCACCAGCGGCAGCAGCGGGGCCTTCGGTTCCACCGGCGGCGTCACGGCCAGCCGGCCGTCGCCCAACATCAACACGTCTGCCGGGGTGTCGTCCGGCAGCTCGTCCGGCACCAGCAGCGCCGCCACCACCCCGGTGGCGGCCTCGGCAGGCCCCTCCACCGGTGGCCAGATCCAGGCCGACCCGGCGACCAATTCGCTGATCATCTCCGCACCCGAGCCGGTCTACCGCCAGATGCGCCAGGTCATCGACCAGCTCGACACCCGCCGCGCCCAGGTCTATGTCGAGACGCTGATCGTCAAGGTCGACGCGGAGAAGGCCGCCGAGTTCGGCTTCCAATGGCAGAGCCTGCTCGGCAGCGCCAGCACCGAGAGCAACGTGGTCGCGGTCGGTGGCACCAACTTCGGCTCGGTGGGCAACATCGTCGACCTGTCGTTGTCGGGCGTCGGTACCGGCGGCACCTCGTCCAGCACCGGCACTTCCGCGAGCAGCCTGCTGGGCAACGGCCTGAACATCGGCGTGTTCCGCAAGATCGGCGGCGTCTACACCCTCGGCGCGCTGGCCCGCTTCCTGGAGGCGAACACCGGCGCCAACGTGCTCTCGACGCCCAACCTGGTGGCGCTCGACAACGAGGAAGCCAAGATCGTGATCGGCTCCAACGTGCCGTTCACCACCGGCTCGTTCACCAACACCGGCACCGGCAACGGCGCCGTCAACCCCTTCCAGACGATCGAGCGCAAGGACGTCGGCATCACGCTGCGCATCAAGAGCCAGATCGGCGAAGGCGGGACGGTGCGCATGACGGTGTTCCAGGAGAACAGCTCGCTGCGCAACGTCAGCTCGCAGATCACCGACAAGAGCTCGATCGAGACCACGGTGGTGGTCGACGACGGCAGCATGATGGTGCTGGGTGGCCTGCTGAAGGACGAATACGGCGACAGCGAGAACGCGGTGCCGGTGCTCGGCAGCATCCCCATCCTCGGCAACCTGTTCCGCAACGAAGGCCGCAAGCGCACCAAGAGCAACCTGATGCTGTTCCTGCGCCCGGTGGTGCTGCGCACGCCGCAGCAGGCCGAGCAGATGATGGTCGACCGCTACGACGCGATCCGCGCCGTGCAGCAGAACATCCCGCGCCCACCGACCACACTGCTGCCGGTGGATGGCACCCTGGTGCTGCCCGAGCGTCAGCCGGGCAAGCTGCCGGACCAGCAGGTGGTCGTGCCGCCGACCCCGGCGCCGGTGCCGGCCACCGTGCCGCCGCCTGCGCAGTAAAGCAAGAGAGCCGATCATGGGCCAACGCCACCCGCTGCCCTATGCCTTCGCCAAGGCCAACACCCTGCTGCTGGAAGACGACGGTCGCCAGCTCGTGCTTCGCCTGGCAGACACCACGCCCCGCAGCGCGCTGACCGAGGTGCTGCGCCGCTACGCCGTCGACCGCTTCGAGCCCGAGGCCGCCGACGCGCTCGACAAGCGCCTGGCCGAGGCCTACGCCGGCGGCGAGGCCAGCGCCGCGGCGGTGGTGGGCGAGGTGGAAAGCGCGGTCGACCTCTCGCGCATGATGCAGGAGCTGCCGGCGGTTGAAGACCTGCTGGAGGCCGCGAACGACGCGCCGATCATCCGCATGCTGAATGCGCTGCTGACGCAGGCGGCGAAGGACGGCGCGAGCGACATCCACATCGAGCCCTACGAGCGCAGCTCGAGCGTGCGCTTCCGCGTCGACGGCACGCTGCGCCAGGTGGTGCAGCCCAACAAGGCGCTGCACGCGGCGTTGATCTCGCGCCTGAAGATCATGGCCGAGCTCGACATCGCCGAGAAGCGCCTGCCGCAGGACGGCCGCATCTCGCTGCGCATCGGCGGCCGGGCGATCGACGTGCGGGTCTCCACCCTGCCCTCGGCCCACGGCGAGCGCGCGGTGCTGCGCCTGCTCGACAAGACCGAGGCCAAGTTCAGCCTCGAAAGCCTGGGCATGAGCGGCGACGTGCTGCAGGCCTTCCTGCGCCAGGTGCAGCAGCCGCACGGCATCGTGCTGGTGACCGGCCCCACCGGGTCGGGCAAGACGACCACGCTGTACGCCTCGATGTCGCGCCTGGACACCTCGACCACCAACGTGCTGACGGTCGAGAACCCGGTCGAGTACGAGCTGCCCGGCATCGGCCAGACCCAGGTCAACCCCGCGATCGACCTGACTTTCGCTGCCGCCCTGCGTGCCATCCTGCGCCAGGACCCGGATGTCATCATGATCGGCGAGATTCGCGACTTCGAGACGGCGCAGATCGCCATCCAGGCCTCGCTCACCGGCCACCTGGTGCTCGCCACCCTGCACACCAACGACGCGCTGTCGGCCGTCACGCGCCTGACCGACATGGGCGTCGAGCCCTTCCTGCTCAGCTCCAGCCTGCTGGGTGTCCTGGCCCAGCGCCTGGTGCGCAAGCTCTGCCCGACTTGCAAGCGGCAGGACGAACATGGCCGCTGGCACCCGGTGGGTTGCGCCGAATGCGCCCACACCGGCTACCGTGGCCGCACAGGCGTGTACGAGCTGATGACGGTGGACGACCAGATGCGCGGGCTGATCCACAACCGCGCCGCCGAGAGCCAGCTCTTCGTGGCCGCCGAGAAGGCGGGCTTCCGCACCATGCGCGAAGACGGCCAGCGCCTGATCGATGCCGGCATCACCTCGCAGGAAGAGGTGCTGCGCGTGACCCGCGAGTAAGCCGCCCCGAGCCGCCAGAGCCCAGCGATGCCCGCATTCAAGTTCGAAGCCCTCGACGCGGCCGGCAAGACCGCCACCGGCCTGGTCGAGGCCGACAACGCCAAGGCAGCGCGCGCCCAGGTGCGCGCAAAGGCCCTGGTGCCGCTGTCGGTCACCGCCGTGGTGAGCGCCGCCGAAGCCGCGGCCAGCGCCAAGGCCCGCGGCAGCTTCCAGTTGCCCGGTCGGCGCGCCTTTTCCTCCAGCGGCCTGACGGTGTGGACGCGCCAGCTTGCCGGGCTGGTCGGCTCGGGCCTGCCGCTGGAGCGCGCCCTCACCGCCCTGGCCGACGAAGCCGAGGAGCCGCGCCAGCGCGAGTTGATCGCGCACCTCAAGAGCGAGGTCAACGCCGGCAGCTCGTTCGCACGTGCGCTGGCGTCGAGCCCGCGCGAGTTCGACGACGTCTACCGCGCGGTCGTGGCCGCCGGCGAGCAGAGCGGTGCGCTCGGCACGGTGCTGGAGAAGCTCGCCGACGACCTGGAGGACCGGCAGGCGTTGAAGTCCAAGGTCGTCGGCGCGATGCTGTACCCGGCCATCGTGTCGCTGATCGCGATCGTCATCGTCACTTTCCTGGTCACCTACGTCGTGCCGCAGGTGGCCTCGGTCTTCACCAGCACCAAGCGCGCCCTGCCCACGCTCACGGTCATCATGCTGGCCATCAGCGCCTTCGTGCGCGACTACGGCTGGCTGGTGCTTCTGGCAATCATCGCCGGGCTGGTCGGCTTGAGCTTCTCCTTGCGCAACGAGGCCTTCCGCGAGCGTTTCGATGCCGCCGTGCTGCGCCTGCCGCTGTTCGGCCGGCTCGCACGTGGCTACAACGCCGCTCGGTTCGCCGGCACCCTCGCCATGCTGGCCGGCGCCGGCGTGCCCATCCTGAAGGCGCTGCAGGCCGCGGCAGAGACACTCGGCAACCGCGCGATGCGTGCCGACGCGATGGCCGCACTGGTGCAGGTGCGCGAGGGCGCACCGCTGGCCTCGGCAATGGCGGCCAAGAAGCGCTTCCCGGGCCTGCTCGCGATGTTTGCCCGCCTCGGCGAGCAGACCGGCAAGCTGCCCGTGATGCTGGATCGCGCTGCGCGACAGCTCGGGGGCGAGGTGCAGCGTCGCGCGCTCGCCATCGCCACGGTGCTGGAGCCGTTGTTGATCGTGGCGATGGGCGTCGTCGTGATGCTGATCGTGCTGTCGGTGCTGCTGCCGATCATCCAATTGAACACCTGGGTGAAATAGCGCCGTGCAGCGGCGCCTGCGGCGCGCTGCGGCTGGAGCCACCGATGCAGTTCGTCTACCTCGCCATTGCCATCGTCGCCGAGGTGGCGGCCACCACGGCGCTCAAGGCCTCGGCCGGCTTCAAGGTGCTGCTGCCGTCGATCATCGTCGTGGTCGGCTATGCGGTGTCGTTCTACTTCCTCTCGCTGACGCTCAAGACGATGTCGATCGGCATCGCCTACGCGATCTGGTCCGGCGTGGGACTGGTGCTGATCTCGCTGGCGGCCTGGTGGCTGTACGGCCAGACGCTGGACGCGGCGGCGCTGGCCGGCATGGCGCTGATCGCCGCGGGCGTGGCCGTGATCAACCTGTTCTCGCGCTCGGTCAGCCACTGACGCGAGGCCGCTCTGTTTGCGGCGATGATCGCCGCATGATCCCCGCTACCGTCTTCGAAGCCGCCAACCTCGTCGAAGCCCACATGGTGCAGGACCTGCTGCGCCAGCAAGGGCTGCCCGCCCGCGTCGAAGGCGAGTACCTGCAGGGGGCGTTGGGCGAGCTGCCGACGCGCGGGCTGGTGCGGGTGGTGGTCGACGACGAGCTCGACGCGGTGGCCGCGCGACGGGTCATCGCCGAGTTCGAGGCCGCCCAACCGGGCGACGACCCGCACGCTGTCGCCGTGGGTGCGCGGAGCAGGGGCTCCAGCCGCATCGGCTGGGTCTGCCTGGGCCTGGTGGTCGGCATGCTGGCCACGGTGGCGGCGCTGCGCACACCGGCGCGAGAGGACGGGCTCGACCACGACCGCGACGGTGTGGCCGACGAGCGCTGGACCCACGGTGCCACCGGCCGCCCGTTGTCGATGGATGCCGACCGCAACTTCGATCACCGTGTGGACATGGTCAACCACTACGACGCCCGAGGTGAGCTGGTCGACGGCCAGGCCGACGACGACTTCGACGGCCGCTTCGAGACCGCGCTGCGCTACCGCCAGGGGATGGTCGAGTCGAGCGAGGTCGACGCCGATGGCGACGGCTACCCCGAGCTGCGCTTCGCCTTCGAGCACGGTGTGCCGCAGACGATGAGCGTGGTCAACCCGTCGACCGGTTGGCCGTTGCGGGTCGAGCACTACCGCTTCGGCCTGCTGACCGAGGCCGAGGTCGATACCGACCGCGACGGTCGGCTCGACACCCGGCTGCGCTACACCCCCCTCGCCGAGGTGGTGGCGCGCGAGCCGATCGTCACGACGGCAGGAAATCGACCGGGAAGTTGACGCTCATCTGGTCGACGTCCTTCGCGCCGAAGTCGAACTGCGTGATGCGCGCGACCAGCTTCTGCTCCAGTTCGGGCGTCTTCAGCTCGCTGGCGACGACCCGACAGCTGATCACCTGCCCGGCCGGCGAGATTTTCAGCTCGAAGGTCACCTTGCCCTGCAGGCTCGGGTCTTCACGCAACGCGCGGTTGTAGATGGCATAGATCGCGCCCTTGTTGCGCTCGAAGACGAGGCGGATCTCCTCGATAGAGCGCGAGGCCTTGCCGCTCGATCCCTTCTGCAGCGTGCCACCGGCCTTGGCGCCGGCACCCGTGCCCGTGCCGCCGGTGCCTACCCCGCCGCCGCCGCCCGGGCCGCCGCCACCGCCGCCACCGGCCGTGCCGGCCACGAGCGTGGTCGAGCGGCCGGCGAGGCCGCCACCGCCGGTGTCGCGGCTCATGCCCGCGGTGTTGATGCCGCCGGAGCCACCGGTTGCATTCGAGGTGATCATCGACCGCACCGGCAGGCCGGCCTCGGTGCCCGCGCCCACGCCGGGGCCGGTACCGGTGCCCACGCCCAGTCCGGGCTTGATCTGGTCCTTGTTCAGTTGCACGGCCGTCGGCGCGCTGTGGAGCTCTGTGAGCTGTTCCTTCATCGCCAGCAGGCCCACGCCGGTGGCGCGGCGGCGCGCCGCGTCGAGGGCCTCGCCCGGCGGCTTGCCGGGGATCGGGTTGCGCGCCTCAGGCACTGGCGCCTGCTTCTTGTCACGCTCGGGCTTGGGCGCGGGCTCCTCGGCCTTGGGCTTGACCTCGGTCGGCTTGGCCGCTTCGGCCGGCACGGCCGGCTTCGGCGGCGGCAGCTCGACCTTGGCCTTGTCTTCCAGCAGCAGCTTGGCCAGCGGAGGCGGCAGCGGCTGGACCTCGTCGCGCCGCAGCTCGGGCAGCGGCAGCCACGGCAGCGCCACGCCGAAGACCAGGCACAGCAACACCACGACCTGGGCGACGCTGCGGAAGCGCCGGTCGTCTTCCTCCGGCACCGCCCAGGCCAGCACCGGCTGGCGGAATGAGACTGCGAGGGCACTCATGTCAGGCGCCCTCCCGCTGGCGCACGGCGAAGGCCACGTCGCTGAAGTTGGCCCGTGCACAGGTCACCATGACCTTGCGCAGCAGCTGGTAAGGGATGTCCTTGTCGCCCATGATCGTGACGGTGCGGGTGTCCTTCTCGTTCTCGGCGCGCACCACGCGGCGTTGCGACAACAGGTCCAGCTCGGCCTTCAGCGGCTCGATCAGGTCGTCGGGCCTGGCCATGACGTCGGCCACGGCGGCCACGCGCCGGCCTTCGACCAGGATGTCGGCCTGGCTGACCACCACCACCAGGGTTTCCTTCGGGCTTTGCTCGGCGTTGGAATCGGGCAGCGTCACCGCCTTCGACGGCGGCAGCACGTCGACGGTGCCCGAGCTCGACAGCAGGAAGAAGATCAGGATCGTGAACACGTCCACCAGCGCGGTGAGGTTCAGGTCCAGTTGCTGCGTGTTGCGGGCCTTGTGGTGGGCCCGCTTTTGCAGCGGCGTGAGTTTCATTTGATCGGCCCCTTATTGGCGGGCGCGCACCGGCGCGTCGCCGATCGCGATGTCGGGGAACAGCTCGTGCCGCACCACCTGCGGGCCGTTCATCTCGTGCGCCGAGCGCACCGCGTCCATCACCTTGACCAGGCGGTCGTAGGAGGTGTCGGGCTCGGCCAGCACGCTGGCGTCGCGCTGCTCCGGGAACTTGAGCTTGATCTGGCGGATGAGCTGGTTCAACGCGGCCACGTCCGGCCCGCTGGCGGTGTTGGGGATGCGCTGGATCAGGCCGCCGATGCGGTCACCGACCTCGAGCGCGTCCGGGCGCACCACCACCTCGAGCTGCAGGTGATCGACCTTGAGCTGCTCGGCCGCCCCCCCGGCGTTCTGCGCCGGCAGCGACATGTCCAGCACCGCCAGGCGGGTGAAGACCGCGGTGGAGAGCAGGAATGGCACCAGCACCACGATCAGGTTCAGGAAGGCCGAGATCTCCAGCGCGGCTGGATGCTTCTTCAGGCGTCGAACGCGCATGACGCGAGCCCCTTTTCTTCAGTCTGGCGTGGCGGGCGGTCAGCGCGCGGCGGCGTGCTCGGGGGCGATGCGCTGCATCAGGTTCAGGAAGCTGATCTTGGCGGCCTCCAGGCCGTCGACGATCTCGCTGGTGCGCGACTGTAGGAAGGCGTGGATCAGCAGGAACGGGATGGCCACCATCAGCGCGAACGCGGTGTTGTTCATCGCGATCGAGATCGAGGCCGACAGCAGCTCGGCCTTCTCGGCCGGGTTGACCTGCGCCACCGCCGTGAACGCCTTGATCAGGCCCATGATCGTGCCCAGCAGGCCGACCAGCGTGATCACGTTGGCGAAGGTGGCGATGTAGTGGGTGCGGCGCTCCAGGCGCGGCACGATTTCCATCATGCCCTCTTCCATCGCGGCGTCGAGGTCTTCGCGGCGGCGCGAGGTCTGCAGACGGGTGAGGCCATGGGTGACGATGTTGCCGATCGCCGAATCCGACTTGGAGGCGATGTTCAGCACCTCCTTCAGCTGGCCGCCCTGCAGCATGGGCAGCATCTGCGCCCACTCCTTGCGGTTGGCCGAGCGCGAGCGGCGCAGGAAGACCCAGCGTTCAATCGCAATCGACAGGCCCATGGCCATGATGAACAGGCTGGGGTAGATGAACCAGCCGCAGTCCACGAAGAACTTCACGACCAACTGGAAGGCATTCATCAATCTTCTCCGAGAGGGCAAATCGCGCAGTGCGCAGGAAAACGAGACAGGAAAACGAAGGGTCAGGGCTTGGCGGTGGCGGACTCCGGGGCCGCGCGGGTGGCCGCGTCGAACTGGATGCGGCGGCGGAACACGTCGCGGTCGATCGGCGCCAGCACCTCGTCGAGCACGCTCACCGAGGGGCGGCCAGCCAGCTCGCCCGGCAACGGCTTCTTCCAGGGCACGATGTAGAGCACCTTGGGCAGCTCGCGGTTGCCGATGATCTGTGTCTTGTCGAGGTCGACGCGGTCCTCTGCCTGCGCCACCGCAGCGCACAGGGCCAAGGGAATCGCCAAGGTGATCGGCAGCAGGGAACGGCTTGTGAGCGTCATGTCGGCTCCTTACGCGCGGTTGCAGGCGCCGAAGGCGGCGCGGCGGTCGGGGCAGCCTCGCTGGCAGCCGGCGCCGGCGGGGGCGGCGCGGCTGGGGCACGCTTCTTCACATCGGCCACCCAGCGGGTGACGGCGGCGTCGCCGGCCGGCGTCAGCGCCAGGTAGCGGTTGTACAGCGCCAGCGCATCGCCGGGGTGGTTGAGGTACAGGTCGTGGAGCACCCCGAGGTTGAGGCTGGCCGGCGAGTAGCCAGGGTCGGCGGCCAGCGCGGCCTCGTAGGCCTGGCGCGCCTTGACGAAATCACCCTTCTGCCGCGCGGCGATGCCCTGCTGGGTCAGCTGGCCGGCCGGGCTGGCCGACCCATCGTGGCGCTCCTGCTTGGCCCAGCGACCGGGGCGCAGCTCGCGCAACGCGGCGAAGCTCTTCTGCACCCACTCGTCGTACAGGCCGTCGGCGCTGCGCAAGGCGTTCAGCTCATGCAGCTCGATCGCCTTTTCCTCGAAGGGGAAGGCCTGTTCCTCCAGCAGCACGTTGTACTGCTGCAGCTCCAGCTTGTTGAGCTTCTTGGGCCGCTGGGAAGTCAGCAGGGCCTTGCCGAAGTCCTGGTAGAGCGCACCGATGTGGAAGTTCGAGGCGGTCACCACCTCCGCCACGCCGTAGTCGGCGGCCACGGCGTACGCCTTGAGGGTTTCCTCCAGCCTGGCCTTCTTCAGCTTCAGTTGCTTCTGCAGCGGCTCGACCAGCTTGACCTGGGCGTAGCTCTCGCGCACCGGCTCGGCCAACGCGAGCGCGGCCTGCGCACCCAGCGTGCGGGTGCGGCCGGTGCGGGCGCTGCCACCGGCCTGGTCGGCCTGGAAGATCTCCTTCTGCAGCGCCAGCGCGCGGGCGGCATTGCCCTCGCGCCGGGCCAGCGCGACCAGCCGGGCGCGCGCTTCCATCGCCTGCTCCAACGGCGCCGGGTACAGGCGCAGGTAGCGCTCGTAGGCCTTGGTCGCGTCGGCGCGTGCCGTGGCGGCCCCGCCCTCGGCGGCCTTCTCGTAGAGCTCGGCGGCTTGCCACTGGGCCGAGCGCGCGACCTCGGGCTCCTTGCGGGCCGCGGCCAGGCGCTCGTACTCGGCGGCGGCACGGGCCCACTGCCCCTGCTCGGTGTAGGCCAGCGCCAGCTTGGCGGCCACGTCGTCGGCCAGCGGGTGCTGCGGGAAGCGCTGGCGGAAGTCCTCCAGCGTGCGCGTGGCGGCAGGCCAGTCCTTCAGCGCGATCAGCGAGGCACCGGCGTCGTACTGGGCGGCGGTGCGCACCGTCGATTGGGGCGCCAGCTCGGCCACTCGGGCGAAGTGGCCGGCGGCATCACGCATCTGGCCAGCCTCCCGGGCCTGCTCGCCCTGCTTGTAGACGGCAGCGGCCAGGCGCTCGGTCAAGGCCGTGCGCGCGGCGTCCTTGGCGTCGGTCAGCACCAGCACCTCGCCGTAGGCGCGCTCGGCATCGGCGAAGCGGCCAGTCTCGAAGGCATGGTGCGCGGTGACCGTCCAGGCGACCTTGCGCAGCGCAGGTGCAGCCGGCGGCTGCAGCGCCAGCACCCGCTGGGCAACCTCGGCGGCCCGCCCGCTTTCGCCCAGCACATAGAGCTGGTCGGCAGCGTTGGTCAGCACCGGCGCGGCGCGGTTGTCGTTCGGGTGGCGCTCGGCGAACCGAAGCGCGCTGTCGACCGCCTGGCGCTGCAACGGCGCGAGCGCGGCCTGCTGGTTGTCGGCGCGGGCGCGCTTCTCCTGCTCGGCATAGGCCAGCAGCGCGGCGTAGCCGGCATCGGCGCTGTGCGCCTGCGGCGGGAACCTGTAGGCCGCGATCTCATACTCGGCCGCGGCGGCGGCGAACTGCTTGTCCTCGAACAGCAGCTCGGCCAGCAGGAAGTGGCTGCGCGCCGCATCCGTATCGTCGGGGAAGGCCTCGAGCAGCGCGCGGTACCAGCGCACCGCCTCCTGCACGTCGGCCGTGGCCTTGCTCTTCTGCGCCAGCGCATGGTGGTGGCGGGCCAGTTCGGCCAGGTGGGTCTTGACCAGCGGCTGCGCGCGCTCCCAGCCCTCGGGGTTGGCTTGGCGGAACTCGCTGGCCAGGCCGTAGCGCCCGACATATTCCTTCTTCGATTCCAGCGCGAGCTGGGCGAAGCCCGCTTGCTCGTGGATCTCGATCACCCGAGCCTGCATCAGCGGCGCCTGGGCGTTGACCGGCTTGCGTCGGGCAAAGGTGGTCAGCGCATCGGCCGCGTCCTTGGGCCGGTCCTGCTTGAGATAGAGCGCGGCCAGTTGCTGATAGACGCGGAAGTCGTAGCGCGAGCGCAGGTCCTTGTGGGCAGGCGCCTCGGTGTAGGTGGGCACCGTCTCGGCACCCTTCAGGCTTTCGAGCGACAGGCTGACGACACGGAAGGTGTCTTCGACCAGCTCACGCTCGGCGCGGCTCAGCCCTTCGATGGCGTCGAGCTCGTTCTCGAGGTCGGCCGAGGCGTCGAGCGCACCGAGCTTGGCGTCCAGCACGCCGAAGAACGAGACCAGCCCGTCCTCCAGCCGGCCCTGCTTGTAGACCGACCATCCGTGCATGTAGAGCGCGCGGTCGCGATAGGGGTTGTCCGACTTCAGGACCAGCGCATAGGCCTGCTCGGCCGCCGGATACTGGCGCGCGGTGAACAGCAGCTCGCCGCGGCGGAACTGCGCCTCGTCGCGGTAGCGGGTGTCGGGGTAGTCCTTGACCAGCTGGTCCAGTGTCTTCAGTGCCACCTCGAGCTGGCCGCTCTGCTCGTAGGCGCGGGCCAGCTGATAGTGGACGCGGTCGTTCTCCGGGTCTTTCGGGTAGGCCTTGAGGTAGTCCTGGTAGCGCTGGATGGCGGCCTTGTAGTCAGGGTCGCCACCGCCCTCGGCCATGCGGCTGTCGGCGGCGTCCATCGCGAGATCACCCAGGCGGCGCAGGGCCTGCGGGCGCTGGGGCGCGTTCGGCGCGGCCTGCAGGAACCGGTTGTAGGCCTCGATGGCCTGTTCCTCGTTGCCGGCGATCGGCGTGTCGGGCGCGACGGTGTACTCCTTGCCCGCCAGCGTCTTCAGCGTGGGCGCATCGTCGAAGCCGCCACGTGGCGGCTTGCTCGAGCAGCCGGCGAGCAGCAGCGCGGCGGCGAGCGTGGTCAGCGCGGGCTTCACTGGGCGCCCTCCGGGCTCGCCTTGGTGGTGGCGCGGTCGTAGAGCTGGGCCACGGCATAACGGGCCTGGTTGGTGTAGCCCACCAGACGCTCTTTCTGGGCCTGCAGAGCGACCACCGCGGTCTCCTGCAAGGCGGTCTGCTGCTCCGTGCTGAGCGAGGCCACGCGCGGCTGCAGCGCGCGGATGCGGGCCGCCAGCTCGTCGATGCGGGCGGCGAAGCGCTCCAGCCTGACCGGCTCGTCGCGTTGCGCCTGGGCCAGCGAAGCGTCGTGGCGGCGGGCGTCATCCAGCGCCACCGCGGTATCGCGCAGGCCCTTCTCGGTCGCCCAGCGGCGGTCGGTCTGCTCCTGGGCGAGCTGCCAGGTCAACGCGCCGCGCAGGCGGCGCAGGCGCTCACGCACGCCGGTGGCGTCGACCTCGGCCGAGGCGGCCGGGTTGGCCAGCAGGGCGTCGGCCGCGTCGAGCTTGTTCCGCGCCTCGCGCTCGGCGGGGGTGGCGTAGGCGACGCCGTCGGCCGCCGCTTCGGCCGCCTGGAAGGCCTGGTCGAGCGCATCCTTCTGGCGCTGCAGGTCGTCCACGCGCAGCCCGGAAGCGCGCTGCCGCACCTCGGGCAAGCGCTCGGTGAAGGTGATGCGGCGCTGCTCCAGCATGTCGCGGTAGACACCCAGCTTGTCCTGCCAGCCGTCGAGGTTGCCGGCCAGGAACCGCAGGTCGCGATAGTTCTTGAAGGACTCCTGGAACTCGTGCCCGGCCAGCACCGGCCCGAGGTGGCCCTGGTGCGGCATGTCGGGCAGCTTGCTGACCGGCAGGAACCAGCCCATGTCCTCGGCCGGGTTCTGCTCGGCCAGGCCGCTGACAAGGCGGCCGCTGCGGATGGCGGCGATCGATTCGTCGAGCGCGCGGCTCTCACTGTCGAAGGTGGTGATGGCCTCCTGGTAGCGCGCCAAGGCCTGGCCATAGGCGCCCAGCTCAGCCAAGGCGTAGGGCACGGCGATGCAGGCTTCCAGCACGGCGGCGTCGCTCGGGTCGCGGCCGGCGAGCTCCATCCAGGGCACCAGGGCCTGGGCGGGCTTCTTCTGCGCCGCGGCCGCCCAGCCGAAGCCGAGCAGCGCCTTGTTGGAATGCACGCCCTGCAGCCGCACCCGCTCCAGCGCCTTCGTGGCGCCCTCGGGGTCGTCCTGCGTCAGCGCGGCGAAGCCGAGCGCCACGTTGGCCTGGTCGCGCAGCGTGCGCAGTTCCTCGTCGGGCATGGGGCTGCGGCCGATCTCGTCCAGCAGCTCCTTGCCGCCTTCGATATCACCGCTGCGGATCAGCGCCACGCCCAGGTTGAAGCGGGCAAAGGCCGGGGTGCTGCTGGCCACGGGCTCCTGGCCGCGGAACAGATCGAGCGTGACGAGGTCGACCAGCCAGCCGCCGATGCGACGGAAGATGCCGGGCTTCTCGGGTGGGGCGCCGCCCGCCACCGGGGTCGGCGCGGGCGCCACCGGTGGGCGCGTCAGCAGGGGGCGCAAGACCGTGGCAGCGCCGCCCGCATCACCCAGGGCCAACCGCACCTGTCCGTCGAGCAGGATGCGCTCTTCTTCCAGCGTACCCGGCAGCTCGCGTTCGATGCGGTCCAGGGCCTGGCCGGCCTCGGCCAGGCTCCCGCGCTGATAGCGGATCTTGGCGAGGAAGTACCAGGCCCGGTCGCGCACGGCGGGCTCGGCGCCACGGGCGATCAGGCCTTCGAAGATTTGACCGGCCTCGCGGTGCAGGCCGTAGCCCAGCAGCAGGCCACCGCGCAGGATCTCTGCCTCGTCTTCATGCCTGGGCAGGCGCTCGAACTGCTGCGACACCATCAGGCTCGTCAGCGAGGGGAAGGGCCGGTCCTGAAAGAAATAGAACAAGGTGTCGCCGTAGTGCGGCGCCTTGATGGTGTGGTCGGGCTTGGGTGGCTCGGCGGCTTGCGCGCAGACACTGGCCAGGCACAGCGACGCCGTCGCGATGCCTTGGCCAATCCAGGTGGCGTGCGCGGATCCGGCTTGACCGGTCCGCTGCGCGAGCCCCCTCGGGGGGCGGCGACCAGCGGGAGCGTGGGGGTCCATCACTGCCAGACTTTGACGTCGAACTCGGGCTGCAGCTTGGCGGTGGAGTCCTTGATGCGCAGCTCGATGTACTTGGGCTCCGAGCCCTTGTCGAACTTCAGCGTGGTGCCGCGTTTGTAGTCGCGCACGTTCGGGCCCTGCCCGGTGAAAAAGGCGACGATCTCGTGCGAGCCCGCCTTGAGGTTGCCGACGTAGACGCGCTGCACGCCACCGCGGTGGAGCGCGGCCACCTCGGCCGGGGTGTAGAGGTAGTTGGCAATGACCTTGTCGTCGAGCTTGATCTGCACCGAATCGAGCGAGAACAGCTTGCCCACGTCCATCGAGACGAAAAGCGCGACCTGGGTGCTGGCTGGGAACAGCAGTTCCTCTTCCAGCACCAGCAGGTCGCGGTTGAGCTTGATGACATCGGCCTTGACGTCCTGCACACGCGTGTCGAGCGCCGCCTCGGGCGCGCTGGCGGGCGCCGACGTCGGGGCAGGGGCCGATGCGGCAACGGCAGGGGCCGCCGAGGCCGTCGGGGTGTCGGCCGCAAGCGCGGGGGCCGTAAAGGCCATCCCTGCCAGCAGGACGGCGGTGAAGGCGGCGCGCAAATGGGTCAGCGAAGGCATGCCGGGGTCTCGCAAAAAGTGTTCTCGTCGGGACGAGGCCTCCGGGCCTCTTCCGCTGGATCAGAAATTGGCCGTCACGAACAGCTGCAGCAGGTGGCCGTTGAGGGCGTAGGGCTTGCCGTTGCGGATGTCGGTGAAGTCCTTGTAGTCGAAGTGCACCAGCTCGTACGAGGCGTTGAACTTCACCTCGTAGCGGCCGGGCACCTTGGCCCAGGTGTAGCCCACCTTGCCGCCCACGCTGGTGCTGGTGAAGGTGCCGAGCTGCCGGTTGCGGGTGATGTACAGGCTCTCGCTTTCGGCGTTGTCGCTGTAGAACAGCGCCGCGCCCTGGCGGTTGAAGCGCAGGAAGGCGTCGGCCAGCCACTTGTCGCCGAAGTAGCGGCTGTAGCCGCCCTCGACGGTGTGGGCCTTGATGCCCCAGTTGTCCCAGTAGTAGCGGTACTCGGCATGCACCGCATGGCGCTGGCCGGCACCCCAGCCGCCGAGACCGCCGGTGAACCAGTCGCTCACGTCACCGACCGCCCGGAACTTGATCGCGCGCGCCGAACGGGTGCGGGGCACGCGCTCGGGCACCGCGGCACCGAACACGCGGGCCACCCGGTAGGGGCTGCCGAGGAAACCCTCGTCCGACAGGGCTTCGAGGTTGGCGCTGGCGAACCAGCGCGGGCTCAGGATCTGCGTCACGCCGAGGCGGTACTGCCAGTGCTTGGCCGTGTCGAAGAAGCCGACGTCCTTCTGGCCGACCTCGTCGTGGCCTTCGCTGAAGCCCAGGCTCACCGTGGTCATGCCGCCGAACATCTCGGAGGACACGTCCGCCCCGAAGGTGTTGGCGGTGTAGTCGGGCTCGGTACCGCGGCTGGCGCTGACGCGGATCAGCGAGTCGCGCACCGCGTACTCCAGCCCGAGATCGACCTGCTGCCGGGTCTCGCTGTAGGGGCTGGCGGTGGTGACGACGTCGATCGAGGCGTTGCTGACCGCATCGACGTAGTAGCCGGCCGACAGCGACACCTTGTCGAACAGGCTCTTGCGCACGAGCAGCGCCGGGCCGCTCGCCTTGGCGCCATCGCCGTCGTAGACGTGGTACATGAACTCGGCGCGGTCGGGCGGCAGGTCCACGGCGTGCGCCGCAGTGACCAACCCGCCACCCAGACCCAGCGCGCGGCCGAGCGCCCTCAGCACCGACCGCGCCGTGTCAATTGCAGCCACAGCCGCCTCCCTGGACGCCGGTGGCGCCGCGGGCACCTTCACGTACGGTGTAGACATGGTCGCGGTGCCGCTCGGACAGCGTGTCGCGCGACAGCTGCATGATCGGGTCGGCGAGACGCTCGCGCTCATAGGGCTTGACCCACGGCTGGACCGGGGCGCAGCCCTGCAGGGCCAGCAGCGCAGCGCCGCCGAGTGCCAGCAGGCCGGTTCGGGAGGAAGGCCGCACGTCCGTCACTCCTTCAGCAGGTTGCGGATCTGCTTGTCGTACTCGAGCTCGTAGCCCGGGCGGTAGCCGCGGTGGGAGAAGCGCAGCTTGCCGTCGCGGTCGATCAGCATGGTGGACGGCATCGCGCTCAGCTCGTAGGCCTTGCTGACCGCCTTGTCGCTGTCGAGCAGCACCGGGAACTTGACGCCCAGCTGCCCTGCGATGCCCGCGGCGTTGCGACTGTCCTCGTCGACATTCACCCCCAGCAGCGTGAAGCCGGAGGCCCGGTACTTCTCGAACAGCTTGTTGAGCTGTGGCATCTCTTCGCGGCAGGGCGCACACCAAGTGGCCCAGAAGTTCACCAGCACCACCTTGCCGCGCTGTTCCTTCAGGCGCAGGTTCGGGCCGTCCAGGCTCTTGAGCGTGAAGTCGGGGGCCAGGGCGGACGAAGCGACCGACGCCTGGGCCATGGGCAGGCCGAGCGACAGGGCTGCGCCGCTGGCACCGAGTTGCAGCACCTGGCGGCGCGTAGGGAAGTGGCGGGGGCTCATCGGGCGGGCTCGCAGAAGAAGGGGCGTGAAACTCAGAACAGGAACGACAGGCCGGCGTTGAACTCGACGTTGTGGGTCATCTCCGACTTGCCCAGCAGATCAAGCTTGAAGATGTTGTCGCGCATGTCGACCCGCAGTGCCCAGCTGTCGGTGAGGAAGACCTTGACGCCGACGCCGAAGTCGAAGGTCTGCATGCGCTGCCCGTTGAACCGGGTGGTGCCGCCACCGGCGACGACGAAGACCTGCGAGGGCATGGCGTAGTTGCGGCCGATGAACACCTCACCGGGCAGCACGTTCATGCCGACGTTGAAGTTGGAATAGACCAGCGTCTCGGTGTCGTCGGTGAAGATGCCGCCCGGCAGGATGCGGCGGAAGGCTTCGTCGCTGACGCGCGTGGTGCCGGCGCTGGCCTCGACGAAGAAGTCTTCGGTGATGTGGTAGGCGATGCGCCCGCCCCAGGCCATGCTGGAGCCGAAGTTCTGAGTGGAGTAGATGCCACCGAACAGGCCGACCTCGAAGTCGTTGGACGGGAATTTGGGCAGCTTGACGTCCCGCCGGTCGACCTGGGGTTGCACCACTGGCTCGTCGGCGGCGAGGGCCGGCAGCGCGGCGAGCGCCGACAGGGCGACCGCGGTCAGGGTGGCGAGGAGGTGGCGCTGGGCAGGCATGGTCGGGCGGCGGTTCAGAAGTGGATCGACAGGCCGATCGTGCCGGCCTGGTAGTTGCGGGATTCGGTCTCGTCGACGAACACGGCGTATCGGATGTACTCCACCCGCAGGGCCACTCGGCTGGCCAGGTGGTAGCGTGCACCGACGGTGAACACGCCCAGGTTGCCGTCGATCTTCTCGGCGTTGACCAGGCTGTCGTTGGGCTTGTAGTGGAATCGGCCGACGCCGATGCCCATGAAGGGCGACAGGCGCTGGTCGGACCAGGGCTCTGCCAACAAACCCGCGTTCCAGATGCCGGTGGTCGAGGTCTTGGCCTGGACGTCAGCGATGCCGACGTCCAGGCTGAGCGTGTCCGAGAAGCGCCAGCCGGCCCACAGGCGGGTGATCGCCGTGGTCTTGGAGGCGCCGTAGCCGCCGCCGAACTCGAAGGTGCGCTTCAGGTAGTCCTGCAGGGTCGGGTCGGCCAGCTCGAAAGGGACACCGTCTTCGGTCACGGTGCCGGCCATTTGCGCGCGCGATACCCAACCGACCTGGCCGCGAGCGGTGCGCACCTTGAACCAGTCGGTGTGACGCAGCTCGATCACCACCCACTCGTTGCGCTCGGCCACGTGGAAGACGGGGTAGCCGCGGCCCGGGCCGCTGCGCATGTCGAGGAACGGCACGGCCACGCGAACGCGTGGCACGCCCACCCTTTCCACGCTGGGCGCGACGGTGGCGACGGGCGCGGTGGGCGCGGTGGGCGAAGCTTCCTGAGCCTGGGCCGCAAGCGGCACCAGCAAAGTCCATCCGGCCAGCCCGGCAGCAAGGCAGTGGCGCAGACGCATCAGTCGGTTTTGCAAGTGCCGGTGTTGGGGTCGGGCGGGTTGAACATGCCGTAGGTCGCGGGGCTGAATTCGTCCTGGGTGCTGGGCGCGGGGTGGTCGATCCAGTACTGGATCAGCTTGGCGTTCTCGTCGCTCGTGTTTTCGAAGACCAGGCCGCCGCCATGCAGCATGTTCAGCAACAGAGGCTTGGCGAGCAAGCGACTATGCAACGGATCGCCCGGTATCGTGACGCCGAGTGCCGAGTAGTAGTTCTTGTACATGTCGCTGGCGCGGATCACGTCGGCCGTGTTGGCCGGGTCGGTCACGTCCAGCGTGGCGGCGGTGCGGATCACGCGCAACGCGCCACCGGTGCCGGTGACGTCGTCGTGGCAGCCCCCGCCGGCGCAGGTGTTGGTCGAAATCTGGCCGTTCTGGTTGATCGGCAACTCGGCCAGGAAGATCGGGAAGATGCAGCGCTGGAAGTAGGCGAAAGCCAGCTTGCGGCCGCCGGTACCGGGCGGGTTCTGCACGTCCGGCGGGTTGTCCAGCGGGTTGCTGCCGCCGCCGCAGGCGGCCAGCAGGGCCCCGGCCAGCACCATCACGGTGCGGCGGCGCAGGGCGTGGGCCAGCGAGGGGTGTCGTCGGTGCGGCGGGGTCATGCGGTCGCGGGCATCAAGGGGTCGGACAGCCGCTGGCGATCCAGTTGGCGATGGTCGTATAGCCGGCGCTGCCCACCGGCAGCACCGCGGTCGTCTGTCCGGTCGCGGCAGCCGGGTGCGGGATCGTCGACGGCCGCTGCAGCAGGTAGTTGGACGACGGCGCGCAGGTGTTGGAGATCATCGACAAGGTCACGCCGAAATCGCCTTCGACATCGCCCGTCAGCACGAAGCGGTTGTTACGGAATGTGTTCTGGCCGTTGCTGCCCACTGCCTGGTGGCAACTGGCGCATTGTGAACGAAGGATGGGATGGACCTGGGCTGCGAAGTTCTCCTCGTTCAGCGTCGTGACGCTGCGCACATTGGCGCCGTCGAAGGGGTTGTTGTAGTACTGGCCGCCCAGATCGATCCATTCCGCCACCAGGCGTTTTTCGGCCGCGTTGAGCATTGTTGAATGGTTCGGCGCGGTGTTCGGCGGCGTCGGGTGGGCGGTGCGGGCGTCCGCACCGGCCAGCAGCGTCTGGCCGGAGAGGATCTCGATCAGCCGGCTCTGGCGCGCCAAGCCGAGCGCCCCGCCTTCGCTGGCCATGTTGTAGACCAGCGCGGGCTGCCGTTCGAGCATCGGCACGCCCTCTTCCAGCCGCGTCACCGGGCGGCCGTTGGCGTCCAGCAGCGGATCGCCGATCAGCAGCTTCTCGTACGACACGAGGCGGCCGGTGCCGGAGTAGGAGGCCGCCAGGTCGAGCTTGCCCGAGGCCGCGTTGTGGCAGTTGGTACAGGTGTTGGCGCCGCGGTCGCGTGTCCACAGCGGCTGGATGTGATCCGGGTAGTTGATGACGCCATCCACCGGCACGGCAGTGGCCAGGTTGTCGGCGCTGTTGGTGTTGTCGGTGTACTTGATGGTGATCGCCGTGCGCGCGACCACGCCCGGGCGGCTCGTGTCGGCCCATTCGTCGGCGTACAGCATGTCGCGCGCCAGCTTCAGCGCATTCGGGTCGATGCGGGTGCGGGTGCCGGCCATGGTTTCGCCGGACTGGTGGGTTCCGGCCAGCGCGGCGCGCAGCGCGGCTGGCATCGTGTCGGCCACGGTGCCGGAGTTCAGTGCGCCGCCGCGGCGGGGGCTGTGGCAGCCGTCGCAGGTGCGGCGCTCGCCCGGGCGGACCTGGATCCAGTTGGTGTGGGTCTGGAAGGCCCGGCCCTGCTCGTCGACCACTGCCAGCAGCAGCGGCGTATCGGCCGGCACGTGCAGCTTGAAGGAGCCGTCCGGCTCGATCGGCGCATAGCCGAGGATCTGCTGCGGCTCGAAGTCGGTCTCGCCGATCGCTTCGCGCAGGCCCATCATCGAAGCCGGCGGCGCAATCGCACGCACCGCCCGCACGAAGCGCGCCGGGCCGCAGCGGTAGGCCGGGTCGGCCGGGTCCTTCAGGCGCAGGATGTCGGCCACCTGGGCCCGCGTGTCCAGCGCATCGCTGGGCGTGGTCTTCGGGATGGACGCTTCGCAGCCTTCGGGACGATCGGCCGCGGCCAGCACCGCGTCGCCCATGCGGCCGAGGCCGTCGGTGTCGTAGACGCTTCGCACCTCGAGCAGGCCGAGGTTCTGCGCGGCCAGGGCGTCGTCGCGCGAGGTGGGCTCGACCACGTTCGGTGCCGGCCGCGCCACCAGCGCGATCGGGTCCGTGTACATGAAGCCGGCGGGCGGTGCGGCCACGTTGAGCCAGGTCTGCCGGGCCGGGTCGAACATGTAGATCGCGTACGGCGGCGGCACGTTGTCCTGCAGTTCGTCGGCCTCCACGTCGGCCATGGCGCGGTTGTCGTCGGCCAGCCGGGCCATTTCATCTTCGGTCAGCGTGGCGCAGGAGACCACGTCCGTCCCGCGCGTGACCTCGCACGGGCGGAAGGCCACCAGCAGGCGGTCGGTGCCGTCCCACAGCGGATAAGGCGTGGTCGCGCGGCCATAGCGCGACAGGCCCTGCCCCAGATTCATCGGCTCGGTCGTCGCATGCACCTGGCCGCCCTCGGCGGGCACGCCGCTGTTGGCCGGCGTGTTCTGCTCGGAGTAGTTGGCCACGTCGACGAAGACCAGGCCGCCACCCTCGTTGGTGCGCGACAGCGGCATCAGCGAACTGGCCACATGGCCCGCGTAGGCGCCAGCCGGGTCCATGTCGCGCGGGTGCAGGAAGCTGTTGCCTTCGCTGTGTGCACCGTAGAGCACGAACAGGTCGGTGCCGTCCGGCTTCATGCGGAAGATCTTGAAGTGGTTGCGGCCGCCGACATGGTCCCAGCGCGAGAACATGATGTCGCCATTGGGCCTCACCACCGGGTTGCGGTCGTGGCTCTGGTTGACCGAGAGCTGCTGGATGTTGGTGCCGGTGCCGCTCATCCGGTGCAGGTTGAACACCCGCTCGCGCTCGTACTCGTCGAGCGCGTAGTAGCTGCGTCCCAGGGCCTGGTTGACCTTGCTCTTGGTCTGGCGGTTGGAGCTGAAGATGTAGCCCGCGCCCTCGGGCAGGTAGGCGGGGTCGACATCGTCGTCTTCGGTCGAGCTGGTGATGCGGCGGAACTTGCCGGTCGTCAGCGTCGCGTCCGTCATGTCGTATTCCCAGATGTTCCAGCGGCCGGTGCAAGCGGGCTGGCCCTCGATCTGGGAAGTGTTGGAGGTCGGGCACTTGAGCGAGAAGACGATCTTCTTGCCGTTGTAGGAGACCTCGGGGTCGGACGCATCCCCGTTGCCTTGCGTGATGGCCGCCGTCAGGTTGTATTCGGTACCCGCCGGCGACGACAGGGTCTTGACCATCAGGTCGCCGCCCGGTGCGCTGGGAGCGCCGTTGGTGGGGTTGGCGCCGATGGTGTTGACGCGCTTGACATACGCGATGGGCACCGCGCCCTCGATGCCGATTTCGTCCTCGTCGGAACTGCCAGAGCCGGAGCAGCCGGGCAGCACCAGGGCGCTGGCCAGCCCCAGGCCGGCCAGCGAAGCCCAGGCGAACCGGCGCGGCAGGGGATTCTTCGGGTTGTTCATCAGGGTCTCCTCGCGGGAAATTCAGGAGCGGCGGCCCGGTTGGCCGAGCAGGCCGGTCGAGCTGTGCAGGCGGCCTTCGTCGTCGACCAGGACGGCATCGACGCCAGGCAGGGATTCGATGAGTGCCAGGCCACGCGCGCGACCGAGCACGAACACCGTCTTCGACAAGGCCTCGCTGGTCAGGCCGTCGTCGGCCAGGATGGTCACGCTGCGCAGGCCGCGCGGCGAGCGACCCGTGGCCGGGTCGATCAGGTGGTGATGGCGCACGCCGTCACGCTCGAAATAGCGCTCGTAGTCGCCGGAGGTGGACACCGCCACATCCTGCAGCGGGAGCACGGCGATCGCTTCACCGGCGCCGCGTCGCGGGTCGCGCACCGCCACCATCCAGGGCCGGCCGCGGCGGTCGCCCAGCACGTGGCTGTCGCCGCCCGCACTGACCAGTGCATGCGCCACGCCGCGCCGGCGCAGCAGCGCCACGCAGTTGTCCACCGCATGGCCCTTGGCGAAGCCGCCCAGGTCGATGCGCATGCCGGGCCGGCCGAAGCGCAGCGTGCCGGCGCGGGTGTCGAGCAGCAGGTCCTGCCAGCCGATGGCGTCGCGGGCGGTCCTGAGCGTGGCGTCGTCCGGGGCCACACCGGTGCGGTAGTCGTAGAGGGCGCCAGCGCTGGCGTAGCTGATGTCGAAGGCTCCGTCGGACCAGCGCGAGAACTCGATGGCGCGCGCCAGCAGCCGGGTCATCTCTTCGGACAGCGGCACCGCGCGCCCGCCCGCCTCGCGGTTGATGCGCGAGAGTTCGGAGTCCGGCTTGTGCGGGCTCATGGTGCGGTCGATGCGCTGCATCTCGGCCATCACCGCATCGAGCGCGGCCTCGCCTTCCGCAGCGTCTTCGGCCCACAACTCCGCCGCCACGGCGGTGCCCATCACCGCCAGCTCGCGCCGGCGCCAACCCGCAGCGCGCGGCAACACCGGCGGCAGACCGGTGAAGCGGGTGCGGAGGGAGGCGAAATCGAAGCGCATGAGTTGACCGGGAAGTGGCAGAAAGAGCCGAAATCGTGGGGTTGACGCCCCAGCGTGTTGATGGCCATCAATGAAAGCCATGACGGCGCCGGGGAAATGTAACTGTGCCCTTGGTGGGAATCGCCATCCCATTCGGAGAGCCGATGCTTCATGTGTGTGCAGTCGCAACAAGCGCCGTTCGTGGGCATGCTGCTTGACGCGAGAACAATGTCACACTGCCGCGGCAGCCCCTTGGCGCCCGCGGGCTGCAAGCGACGCGCGCCAAGCCGCACGCCTGCAGGCGCGGCGCTGCATGGTGCCGACAAGGCCACCCATCGGCGGGCGCCATCACCCGGTCACAACGGGAGGGCACCACGTGGCCACTGTTCGTTACCTCGTGCACGATGTCGACACCTGCCTGCCCTTCTACGAAGCCCTCGGGTTCACCCTGAGCGAGCGCTGGGGCACGCCCTTCGCGATGGTCTCGCGCGCCGACCTCACCCTCTGGCTCGCCGGCCCGGGCACCTCGGCCCAGCGCCCGCTGACCGATGGCCGTCAGCCCGCCCCCGGCGGCTGGAACCGGCTGGTGATCGAGGTCGATGACCTCGATGCGACGATGGCCGCCCTCGCGCCGCACGGCGCGGCCTTCCGCAGCCCGCCGGTGTCGGGCCCGGGCGGGCGGCAGGTGCTGGTCGACGACCCCTCGGGCAACCCGATCGAGCTCTTCGAGGCCGGCGGCGGCTGACGCGAGCGCGCCGGGCGCGAACTGCCTCACGATGGCGGTGCTGTTCGCGGCTTCGGGCAGGCCCCCGTCTTGCTTCAATGGACGTGCCGGTGGTGTATCTTTGATCCAGAAGGTGCCCCAGCCGGTGACCGATGATGTCGACGGAGGTTTGTGCATGTCCTCATCCGAACGCCTGCCCGCTGTCAGTGGCGTGCTGCCCATCGCGCGCATGCGCAGCCTGTTCCGAATCGACGAGGTCGAGAAGAAGCTGCAGAAGCTGCCGCCGCGCGAGCACGAGAGCCTGCGCAGCACCTACGAGCGCATGCTCGAGCGTGGCCCGGAGCGCTTCCAGGTCAAGCCTTCCGGCCTGCCGGTGATGGACCGGCTCTACGACGAGCTGCCCAACTTCCACGAAGCGCTCGACGACCTCAAGCGCCAGCTCGCGCTGTGCCAGGACAGCAAGGACGCGCTGGAGCTGACACCCATGCTGCTGCTCGGCCCGCCGGGCGTGGGCAAGACGCATTTCGCGCGCGAGGTGGCCAAGCTCCTGGGCACCGGCATGGGCTTCGTGTCGATGAGCTCACTGACCGCCGGCTGGGTGCTTTCCGGCGCCAGCAGCCAGTGGAAGGGCGCACGCCCCGGCAAGGTCTTCGAGACGCTGATCGACGGCCCGTATGCCAACCCGGTGATGGTGGTCGACGAGATCGACAAGGCACGCGGCGAGCACGCCTACGACCCGCTGGGCTCGCTCTACAGCCTGCTCGAGCACGACACCGCCGGCAGCTTCACCGACGAGTTCGCCGAGGTGCCGATCGACGCCAGCCAGGTCATCTGGGTGGCCACGGCCAACGACGAGCGGGCGATTCCAGAACCCATCCTGAACCGCGTGAACGTGTTCGAGATCCAGATGCCCGATGCCGATGCGGCGCGCACCATCGCGCTGCGGCTGTACCAGGGCATCCGCGGCGAGCATGACTGGGGCAAGCGCTTCGAACCGATGCCGCACGAAGACACCCTCGCCCGCCTGGCCGAGATGCCGCCGCGCGAGATGCGCCGGGCTTGGATGACCGGCTTCGGCAATGCGAGGCTGGATGGCCGCGACGCGGTGGAACCACGCGACCTGCCGGCGGCGCACGGCAAGAAGACGAGCATCGGGTTCATGCATTGATGCCGCGGGGGCCGCTGCGGCCCTAGAACAAGGTACGCTTGCCCCAGAGTGAGGGATTGCCCCCGACTCGCGTCGCGGCGGATTCTGCCGGTCCGATCCGCAGCGACGCTGCGGCGGTACAGGAGAGGCAACGTCATGAACCTTCATTCCTGGGCGGCCACACTGTCCCTCGCCATGCCAGCCCTCGTCATGGCTGCGCCCGTCTACCACGTTACCGACGTGGCTCCTTACGTCATCGAGCCGGTGTCCGTCAGCATCAACGCCGCCGGCCAGGTCAGCGGCTCCGGCGTTCACGAGGGTCAGCAGCGCGCCTTCCGCTTCGATGACGGCGTTCTCATCTGGCTGGCCCGCATCGGCAGCAGCGACGCCAGCTCGGCCATCAGCCGCCGCGGTGAGGTGATCGGGAGCTGCATCGCCGCAAAGCCGAACAAGCCGAGTTACAGCGGCTGCACCTGGCGCCGGGACGGATCGCAGGCCCGGGTCCACGCCATCGGAAAGTCCGTGACGTGGCTCAATGACATCAACGACGGCGGCGATCTCGTCGGCACCTACGCCGACGGGGCCGACGCCATGACCGCATTTCGCCGAAATGCCGACGGCACCGTGATCGACCTCGGCACCCTGGGCGGCACCCACGCCTGGGCTAAGGCCATCAACAACAATCGGCAGGTGGTCGGCGACGCGCTGAAAGCAAACGGCGCGAGTTTTGCCTTCATCCACGACGATGCCGGCGGAATGCGTGATCTGGGATCGCTCAACGGCGGGGGTAGCCGCGCCTACGGCATCAACGAGGCCGGTGAGGCGGTGGGCGACGCGACCACCCCTGAAGGCGCCACCCGGGCGGTCCTGTTCCGCAGCGGGGAAGTGATCGACCTGGGCACGCTGAGCAAAGATGGCGAGTACAGCACCGCAAGGGCCATCAACCGGCGCACCCAGGTGGTCGGTTGGAGCGATGCCGCCGCCGATCCACTGGCGCGCGCCATGATTTGGTCGGGAGGGCGGATGCGAGCGCTCGACAACCTGCTGGACCCGGCCACCGGTGCAGGCTGGACGCTGCACAAGGCAACCGACATCAACGACGATGGCCAGATCGTGGGCATCGGGCGACACCACGGACAGTGGCGCATCTTCCTGCTCACGCCCATGCCCTGATCCGGCCGGCCGGCCCCGGCGGCTAACATCCCCCGATGCCCGCCACCCTCGACGGCCGCCTCGTCGTGGCCCTGTCCTCCCGCGCCCTGTTCGACTTCGAGGAAGAGAACCGGGTTTTCGAGGCCACTGACGACCGCGCCTACATGCAGCTGCAGCTGCAGCGCCTGGACGAGCCGGCACGCCCTGGCGTGGCCTTCTCGCTGGTGCGCAAGCTGCTGGCGCTGAACGCCAACACCAGCGCGCCGCCGGTGGAGGTGGTGATCCTCTCGCGCAACGACCCGGTCTCCGGCCTGCGGGTGTTCCGCTCGGCCAAGCACTATGGCCTGGCCATCGAGCGCGGTGCCTTCACCCGCGGCCAGCCGCCGTGGCGATACCTGAAGCCGCTGGGCGCGACGCTGTTCCTCTCGGCCCACCTGCCCGACGTGCGCCAGGCGCTGGACGCGGGTGTGCCCGCCGCGCAGGTCTACCCGCACTCGGCCCGCGCGTCCGAGGCCCACCCGAACGAGCTGCGCATCGCCTTCGACGGCGACGCGGTGCTGTTCTCCGACGAGGCTGAGCTCATCTACCAGCGCGAAGGGCTGGACGCCTTTCAGCGCCATGAGGTGAGCCGCGCCGGCACGCCGCTGCCGCCGGGCCCGTTCAAGCCGCTGCTGGAGGCGCTGCACCGCCTGCAGCGCAGCGACGACCACGGTGGCCTGCGCATCCGCACCGCGCTGGTGACCGCGCGCAGCGTGCCAGCGCACGAGCGCGCCATCCGCACCCTGATGGACTGGCAGATCGAAGTCGACGAGACCTTCTTCCTCGGCGGCCTGCCCAAGGGCCCGTTCCTGCGTGAATTCGAGCCCGACTTCTTCTTCGACGACCAGACCGGCCACGTCGACAACGCCGCGCCGCACGTGCCTTCGGGCCATGTGGCCTCGGGTGTGAGCAATCCCATTCCCGAATGAGTTCATCCACGTCGACCGAAGAAGGCGGGCCGAGCGCCGGGCCGCTCCCAAGCCGGCTCGCCACCCCCACGGGGGGTCGGCCGGCGTACCCGCCGGACGGGGGGCCCCACCCCCCGGGGTTGAAGATCATCTTCATGACCGAGATGTGGGAGCGCTTCAGCTACTACGGCATGCGCGCCCTGCTGGTGTTGTACCTGGTCAACGCGGCGGGCATGCAACGTGAAGACGCGCTGCACCTCTATGGTCTGTACACCGGCCTGGTCTACCTGACCCCGCTGGTCGGCGGCGCCATCGCCGACCGCTGGCTGGGCGCGCGCCGGGCCGCGGTGATCGGCGCGGCCATCATGATGCTGGGCCATTTCGCGATGGCCTTCCCGTCGCTGCTTAACCTGGCGCTGGGCCTGCTCATCGTCGGCAACGGCTTCTTCAAGCCCAACACCACCGCCATGGTGGGCTTGCTGTACGCGCCCGACGACCCGCGGCGCGCCGGTGGCTACACCATCTTCTACATGGGCGTGAACGTCGGCGCCTTCCTGGCGCCGCTGGTGGCCGGCACGCTGGGCGAAAGCGTGGGCTGGCACTGGGGCTTTGCCAGCGCCGGTGTGGGCATGGCGATCGGCCTGGTGGTGCTGTGCAGCGGCCAGCACCTGCTGGGCAGCGCGGGCTTGCGTGAGGGCCAGGGGCCGCTCGGCTGGCGCGACACGCCGCTGGTGGCAGGCTGGTGCATCGCGGCGATGCTGTTGGTGCAGGCCGTGCTGACGGCCGCGCCGATGTTGACGGCGCTGTGGTCACCGCTGCCGCTGGCGTTGAAGTTCGCCCTTGGCATCGGCGCCGCCCTCGGCCTGGGCTGGCTCGCGCTGCGCCAACCCGACGGCCACACCGAGCCGCTGACGAAAGCCGAGCGCGGCCGTGTGCTCGCCATCGCCATCACTGCCTTCTTCGTCGTCTTCTTCTGGATGGGCTACGAGCAGGCCGGCGGCTCGATGACGCTGTTCGCCGACACGCAGACCGACCGCCACGCCTTCGGCTGGGAGATCCCGGCCTCGTGGTTCCAGACCATCAACCCCGCGGCCATCGTGCTGCTGGCCCCGGCCTTCGCGGCGTTCTGGACCTGGCTCGACCGCTCGCGCTACGCGCTGCCCGACCCCGCCAAGCAGGCCTGCGGCATGCTGGTGCTGGGCCTGGGCTTCGTGCTGATGGTGATCGCGCAGAGCCGGGCCGAGCAGTTCGGCTCGGTCGGCCCGCAGTGGCTGGCGACCGTCTACCTGCTGCATGCCATAGGCGAGCTGATGCTGTCGCCGGTGGGGCTGTCGCAGGTCTCGCGCATCGCGCCGCCGCGGTTGCTGGGCCTGCTGATGGGCGTGTGGCTGATGGCCAATGCCGTGGCCAACTACCTGGCCGGCGCACTTGAGGGCCTGCTGGCCGGCAGCGGTGTTCCGCTCTACGTGTTCCTGCTCGGTTCATCCTTGGGGGCGGGCGCGCTGCTGCTGGCGCTGTCGCCCTGGATCCAGCGCCTGGCCAGCCGGCGCGATTGACGAAGGAGTCACCCATGGACCTCGCTTCCTGGCTTGGCACCGAGCACCCGGTGCTGCAGTCGCCGATGGCCGGCGTGCAGCTGCATGCGCTGGCCGTGGCGGTCAGCCATGCGGGCGGGCTGGGGGCGCTGCCGGCGGCCATGCTCTCGCTCGACGCCCTGGCCCTGGAGTTGCAGGCGCTCACCGCCGCCCTGGGCGGCCGGCCGTACAACGTCAACTTCTTCTGCCACGCCACGCCGGTGCCCGACGCCGCGCGTGAGCAGCGCTGGCGCGAGGCGCTGGGCTTCGCCTACCGCGAGGCGGGCATCGACCCTGCGGGCGTGCCCGCCGGCCCAGGCCGCGCGGCCTTCTCGCACGCCGCCGCCGACGTGATCGAGCCCTTCCGCCCGCCGGTGGTGAGCTTCCATTTCGGCCTGCCGGCACCCGACCTGCTGGCCCGCGTCAAGACCTGGGGCGGCAAGGTGCTGGCCTCGGCCACCACGGTGGACGAAGCGCGCTGGCTGGAGGCCCACGGCGCCGACGCGGTGATCGCGCAGGGGCTGGAGGCCGGCGGCCACCGCGGCCTGTTTCTCGACGACGACCTCTCCACGCAGCTCGGCAGCTTCGCGTTATGGCCGCAGGTCGTGCGGGCGGTGAAGCTGCCGGTCATCGCCGCGGGGGGCATCACCGACGCCGCCGGCGTGCGCGCCGCCAAGGCGCTCGGCGTGGCAGGCGTGCAGGTGGGCACTGCCTTCATGCTCTGCGACGAGGCCACCACCAGCCCACTGCACCGCGCCGCCCTGATGGCCGACGGGCCGACCGCGCTCACCAACCTGTTCACGGGCCGCCCCGCGCGGGGCATCGTCAACCGGTTGATGCGAGAGCTGGGGCCGATGAGTGCACTGGCACCCGCGTTTCCGCTGGCCACCGCCGCCGTCGCGCCGCTGCGCGCCTGGGCCGAGGCGCGCCAGTCGGGTGATTTCACACCGCTGTGGTCGGGCGAGAACCGCCAGGGATGCCGCGAAGGCCCGGCTGCCGAGCTGACCGCCGAGCTGGCCCAGGCCTGGCGCGAGGCGCCCTGAACGCGGGCCGGCTGCTGCAGCGGCGCACCGGTGCGAGCTCCGCGGCGTTGACTCTGGAGTTGCTCCAGGATTTCCCCGGAACCCGTCGGGCGCGAAGCGGTGGTTCCGGGTCGTCGTCAGGCGCTGGATGAACCGCAACGCGGCGGCCCTCCGCGGTGATCAGCCGGCCGGTGCGTAGCGCCGCAAGCCGTCGAGATCCACCACCCGCACGCCGCCATACTCGATCGCGATCAGGCCCTGCGCCTGCAAGGCGCGCAGGGCCTCGTTCACCCGCTGGCGTGACAGGCCGACCAGGTAGCCCAGCTCCTGCTGGGTGATGCGCAGCAGGTCGCCCACGCCGGGGTAGAGCACCGGGTGGAACAGCGCGGCGAGGTTGCGCGCCACGCGGGTGTCGGGGTCGTTGAGGCGGTCAGTCTCGCGCGCGGCGATGAACTGGCCGAGGCGCTCGTTGAGCTGGTTCAGCACGAAGCGGTTGAAGGGAATGCTGCGCTCCAGCAGGTCGTGGAACGCATCGACCGGCAGGCCGGCGACAGTGCTCTTGCGCAGGGTCTCGATGTTGTAGCGGTAAGGCTCGCGCTTGAGCAGCGTGCCTTCGCCGAACCAGGCGCCCGGCGGTACGCCCGTGAAGGTGATGGGGGCACCGGCGCCCGGCTCGTTGCTCATCTTCAGCAGCCCGTCGAGCACGCCGAACCAGTAGGTCGCCGGGCGGCCGATGCGGCAGATCTGCTCACCCGGGCCCGCATGGGCCAGCATGATGCTGCCGCGCGCCATGCGCTGGTCCTCGGGCTCCAGCAGCGCGAGCCACGGGATGCTCGCCAGCTCGGCCTCGCTGGGCACGCGCGCACGTTCGCGCAAGGATCGGGCGGGATGGGCCATGCAAGACGTTGGCCGCGGCCAGCGCGGCGCCAGATTGTCAGCGCGCCGGCCTCGCGGCGTCAAACCCGCGGGCGGGGCTTCAGCGGCGGCGCCATCGGCCGATAGGAGTGGGTCGTGTTTCCCCGCCCCATGATTGCATTTGCTTTTCGCCGATGGACCGCCGCCGCGCTCGGTGGTCTGTTCGCTGGCGCCCTGGCGGTGGCGCCTGCCCGCGCCGCCGAAACCTCCACCGAGGTGCTGGCCGACTTCCAGGCACACGGCTACGCCTCGCCACCGATCGCGCTGGAGCGCCTGCGGCAGGCCACACCGCCCCCGGAAGCTCCGCTGGCGCTGCGCTGGCGGCATGAGTCCGCCGTGTCCGGCCTGGCGATGTACACCGGCGACCACGACCTCGTCCGCGCATCGATGGCAAACCTGCAGGCCATGGCCGACCGCGAGGGGTGTGCCCCTTGCGGGGTGGCGCTGGCCCTTCGGCGGGAGCAGATCGCCGAGATGGGCGACTCGGCCGCGCTGCGGCGCAGCCTGGCCGAGCTGACCGCGCTGCCCGAGCCGGCCGACCCCGCGCTGCGCTTCGAGTGGTATCTGGCACGCGCGACGGCCGGCTCGCTCCTGGGCGAGCATGAAAGCGCGATCGCCGATGCACTGAAGGCGTCCGAAGTGGCCACGGCCCACGACCGGCCGGCTGACCTGGTGTCGGCACTGGACGTGCTCTCGCTGATCAGCGGCACCCGGCGCGACCTGCAGCGTGCGCTCGACTACGCGCGCCGGGGCGCCGCGCTGGCGCGCGAGATCGGCTTCCGCTACGGGCTCGCACGCCTGCTGGTGAACCACAGCTACGCGCTCGCGCCGCTGAAGGAGAACACCGAGCGGCAGGCGGTGCTGCAGGAGCTGCTTCAGCTGACCGAGGCCACGCGTGGGCTGGAGCTGCTGCGGCAGAACACGCTGATCAACCTGGCCGCGCTCAGCAACGACCTGCGCCATCACCGCGATGCCGCCGACTATGCAGCGCGCGCCGAGCAGGCCACCCGCCGCGACACGGACCCGAACGGCTATGCCTTCGCAATCGTCAACCGCGGCGTGGCCTGGGTCCACCTCGGCCGGATCGACGAAGGTCTGGCGCTGGTGAAGACGGCCGTCGAGATCGGCGAGCACACGGGCGAGAAGCGCGAGCTGGCCGATCTGGTCGAGCAGCAGGTCGACGCGCTGGAGGCGGCAGGACGGCCACAGGCGGCGCTGCAGGCGATGCGCCGCTGGGTGGCACTGAACAATGAACTGACCACCTCGCAGCGCGAACAGGCCGTGACGCAGCTGCAGGAGACTTTTGCCGCGCAGCAGCGTCAGCGCGAGATCGAAAAGCTGAAGCTGGACAACGAGCTGCGGGCCTGGCGCGAGCGCGCCTGGGCGGTGGCGGCGGTGCTGGTCGCGCTGCTCGCCTTCATCACCTGGCAGCGGCTGGCCCGATCGCGCCGCATCAACCGCAGCCTTCGCAAGGACGTGGCGCGACTGGCCGACGAGTCTCAGCACGACGCCCTGACCGGCGCCTGCAACCGGCGCCACGGCGAGGCGCTGCTGCAACGGCTGGAGCAGGACAACGCCCAGCGGACGCCCGCGCTGCGCCGCCGCGTGGCCCTGCTGCTGCTCGATGTGGACCACTTCAAGCGCGTCAACGACACCCACGGCCACGCCGCCGGCGATGCGGTGCTGGTCGAGATGACGCGGCGGCTGCAGGCGGTGGTGCGCGACGGTGATGCGGTCGTGCGCTGGGGTGGCGAGGAGTTCCTGCTGGTGCTGCCCGGCACGGACGAAGCAGGGTTGCGCGTGGTGGCGCAGCGTGCGCTGGCGGCCATTGGCTCGGAGCCGGTGGAGGTGGCGGCCGGCAAGCGCCTGGCGGTGCGGTCGTCGGCCGGCGGCGTGGTCTGGCGCGCCGGTGGCGGCGCCGCCGCCGCAGCGCTGCTGGCGCAAGCCGATGCCGCGCTCTACCTGGCCAAGGCCGACGGCCGCAACCGCGCGGTACTCGCGCTGTCGGAAGCCCCGCTCGACGAACCGGCGCTGGCCAGCCTGCACGAGCAGGCCGCCCTGGGGCGCGTGACGCTCGGCACCGTCCATGGTGCGCCGCTCGACGCCGCCCCCTGCGACCCGGAGCCACCCGTCGCCGGCGTCAGGCCGGACGCCACGCAGCCCGACACGGCCGCTGCCGAAGCCCTCGACCGCTGACCGGCGGGAGCGCTGGCACGGGCTCGCGGCCCGCGCGAATGTCGGCTCGACGACACCGGCTTGTCCGGGAAAGTCCGGGGCTGGGAGGGCCTGAGATTGTCGTCCAACCGACAACACGGCGTCAAACTTAAGCCTAGGATGCGCCCCATCAACGCGGCCCGCCCGACACCGGGCCAGAGCCGCGGCCCGACTGGAGACGCGCACCGTGCAAACGACTTTTGTTCGCCTGATGCTGGACCACGCCGCCAAACGGCCGGGGGCCGCGGCGCTGAGGGAAAAGGAATACGGCATCTGGCAGACCACCACCTGGGCCCAGCTGGCCGAGCGGGTGCGCTTCCTGGCCTGCGGGCTGGCGGCAGCAGGCCTGAAGCGCGGCCAGCATGTGGTGGTGATCGGCGACAACCGGCCGCGGCTGACGGCCTCGATGCTGGCGGCGCAGGCGCTGGGCGCGGTCCCCGTGCCGCTCTACCAGGACGCGGCCGCCACCGAGTTCGTCTTTCCGATCAACAACGCCGAGATCGCCTTCGCGGTCGTGGAGGACCAGGAGCAGGTCGACAAGCTGCTCGAGGTGCGCGAGCAGTGCCCGCAGCTGGCCCGCATCTGGTTCGACGACCCGCGCGGCCTGCGCCACTACAACGAGCCCGGCCTGGCCTCGCTGGACGCTCTGATCGAGGCCGGCAAGCTGCACGACAAGGCCCACCCGACGCTGTTCACGCACGAGGTGGGGCTGGGGCAGGCGGGGGACGTGGCCGCGATGTTCTTCACCTCGGGCACCACCGGAAACCCCAAGGGCGTGGTGCACACCCACTTCTCGCTGCTCGACCGCGCTGCCGCCGGCAAGACCTTCGACCGCCTGACCGAAGACGAGGAAGTGCTGGCCTACCTGCCGCCGGCCTGGATCGGCCAGAACATCTTCAGCTTCGCCCAATGGCTGGCCTGCGGCTACATCGTCAACTGCCCGGAGTCGGCGGCCACGGTGTCGATCGACATGAAGGAGATCGGGCCGAGCTACTACTTCGCACCGCCAAGGGTCTTCGAAGGCATGCTGACGATGGTGATGATCCGCATGGAGGATGCCTCGCGCATCAAGCGCGCGCTGTTTCACCATTTCATGACGCTGGCCAAGCGCGTGGGCACCGCGCTGATGGACGGCAAGCCGGTCGGCCTGGTCGACCGGCTGCGCTACGCCCTGGGCAACGTGCTGGTCTACGGCCCGCTGCGCAACACGCTGGGCCTGTCGCGCGTGCGGGTCGCCTACACCGCCGGCGAAGCGATCGGGCCCGACCTGTTCAGCTTCTACCGCTCGATCGGCGTCAACCTCAAGCAGCTCTACGGCTCGACCGAGACCGCGGTGTTCGTCTGCCTGCAGCCCGACCACGAGGCCAAGGCCGACACGGTGGGCGTGCCGGTCGAGGGCGTGCAGATCCGGCTGTCGGACTCGGGCGAGCTGCTGGTCAAGTCACCCGGGCTGCTGAAGGAGTACTACAAGAACCCGGCCGCGACCGCCGAGGCGCTGACGACCGACGGCTGGTACCACACCGGCGACGCCGGCTTCCTGGATGCGGGAGGCCACCTGAAGATCATCGACCGTGCGAAGGACGTCGGCCGCTTGATGGGTGGCGCCAACGACGGCGCGATGTTCGCGCCCAAGTACGTCGAGAACAAGCTGAAGTTCTTCCCGCACATCAAGGAGGCGGTGGCCTTCGGCGACAAGCGGGACCGCGTCTGCGCCTTCATCAACATCGACTTCGAGGCGGTGGGCAACTGGGCCGAGCGGCGCAACCTGCCGTATGCCGGCTACACCGACCTGGCGCAGAAGCCCGAGGTCTACGCGCTGATCGGCGACTGCGTGGCGCAGGTGAATGCCGACCTGGCGCGCGACGAGCTGCTGGCCGGCAGCCAGATCCACCGCTTTCTGATCCTGCACAAGGAGCTCGACGCCGACGACGGCGAGATGACCCGCACCCGCAAGGTCAAGCGCGGCTTCATCAACGACAAGTACCAGGTGCTGGTGGATGCGTTGTACGAAGGCCGCGCCGAGCAGTACATCGAGACGGCGGTGAAGTTCGAGGACGGGCGCAGCGGCGTGGTGAGCGCGACACTGAAGATCCAGGATGTGCGCACGTTCGGTGCGGCCAAGGAGGCGGCGTGAAGCTGGTCGTCGTTCCCTGCTTTGCACGGGCGGGAAGCCGGCATCCGCTCGGGCTCATGTGTACGCGCCCTCGGCTGCGCGGAGGGTGCCCTGCGCTGCTCACTGCGCGGGGCGGCTGCGGTGGCTTCGCAGCCGGCCGCCTTCGCGCCCGGCTGCATAAATCCTCCTCGCTCGGTCCGTCGCTGCGCGACAGACTTCCCCCGCTCCGCTGCGCTGCTCGGCGCTTCCAGAATCGCCCGTGCGGATGCCGGCTTCCCGCCGGCCACCGTCAGTGGCAGGGCATCCTTGAATTCGGGCCCGAAGTAGCACCACGGTTGCCGCGGCCGGGGGCCGGCAGGCGCTGGGGCGATGTTGGGAGCGCCGAAGCGCGCAGGCTTCGTGGCAGCGAGCGCAGCGAGCCTCCAAAACTGATTCGCTGGCCCTTGTTCGAGCGAAGTGAGCGCAGCGAACGGAGGGAGTTGGACAGCGGCCACGAAGCCGAGCACTGCAGGGCACCCTCGCCAAAGGCGAGGGCGCGGACACCTGAGCCCCAGCGCCTGCCGGCCCCCGGCCGCACCGCCACCTCCGCATGCCCAGCGCAGCCCACGCACTGACCATGGCCACCACCACAAGACAAATCGGCAACGTCATCCTCGACGTGCAGAACATCAGCCTGCGCTTCGGCGGGGTGAAGGCGCTCACCGACATCAGCTTCGACGTGCGCGAGCACGAGGTGCGCGCCATCATCGGCCCCAACGGCGCCGGCAAGAGCTCGATGCTCAACTGCATCAACGGCGTCTACACGCCGCAGGAAGGAAAGATCCATTTCCGGGGGCAGGATTTCAGCCACGTCAACCCGCGCCAGAAGCTGCGCCAGATGGCCGAGATGGGCGTGGCGCGCACCTTCCAGAACCTGGCGCTCTTCAAGGGCATGAGCGTGGTCGACAACCTCATGACCGGTCGCAACCTGAAGATGAAGACCAACCTCTTCCAGCAGGCCATCCGCTGGGGGGCCGCCGAGCGCGAGGAAGTGGCCCACCGCGAGTTCGTCGAGCACATCATCGACTTCCTGGAGATCCAGGCCCACCGCAAGACGCCTGTCGGCCGCCTGCCCTATGGCCTGCAGAAGCGCGTCGACCTGGGCCGCGCGCTGGCGATGGAGCCCAAGGTGCTGCTGCTCGACGAGCCGATGGCCGGCATGAACGTCGAGGAGAAACAGGACATGTGCCGCTTCATCCTCGACGTGAACGACGAGTTCGGCACCACCATCGTGCTGATCGAGCACGACATGGGCGTGGTGATGGACATCTCCGACCGCGTGGTGGTGCTCGACTACGGCAAGAAGATCGGCGACGGAACGCCCGACGAGGTGCGCGCCAACCCCGACGTGATCAGCGCCTACCTGGGCACCAGCCACTGAGGTGACGATGAACGAAGCGACCACGGGCCCGGCGCCGGGCCGCCCCAAGCCGGGCCCGACCCCCTCGGGGGGTGGTTCGGTGTACTCGACGAACCGGGGGTAGACATTCTCATGGGCTTTTTCATCGAGACCCTCTTCGGCGGCCTGATGGCGGGCATGCTGTATTCGCTGATCGCGCTCGGCTTCGTGCTGATCTTCAAGGCCTCGGGCGTCTTCAACTTCGCCCAAGGTGCGATGGTGCTGTTCGCCGCGCTGGCGATGGCGCGCTTCGCCGAGTGGGCGCCCGGATGGCTGGGCACCGACAGCAAGCTGGTCGCCAACACCGTCGCCTTCGTGCTCGCCATGGCCTGCATGGTGGGCGTGGCCTGGCTGATCGAGCGGCTGTGCCTGTCGAAGCTCGTCAACCAGGAGCCGATCGCGCTGCTGATGGCCACGCTAGGCATCACCTACTTCCTCGACGGCTTCGGCCAGACCATCTTCGGCTCCGACATCTACAAGATCGACGTCGGCCTGCCCAAGGACCCGCTGTTCCTCTTCGAGCAGACCTTCCAGGGTGGCGTGCTGATCAGCCAGGAAGACCTGGCGGCGGCGGTGATCGCCGCCGCGCTGGTCGGTGCGCTGGCGCTGTTCTTCCAGAAGACGGCCACCGGCCGGGCGCTGCGCGCCGTGGCCGACGACCACCAGGCCGCGCAGTCCATCGGCATCCCGCTGTCGCGCATCTGGGTGATCGTGTGGTCGGTGGCCGGCTTCGCCGCGCTGGTGGCAGGGATCATCTGGGGCAGCAAGCTGGGCGTGCAGTTCTCGCTCTCGCAGGTGGCGCTGAAGGCACTGCCGGTGGTGATCCTCGGCGGCCTCACCTCGGTGCCCGGCGCCATCATCGGCGGGCTGATCATCGGGGTGGGCGAGAAGCTCAGCGAGGTCTACCTGGGCCCGATGCTGGGCGGCGGCATCGAGATCTGGTTCGCGTATGTGATGGCCTTGCTCTTCCTCCTCGTCAGGCCGCAGGGCCTGTTTGGCGAGAAGATCATTGATCGCGTCTGAGCACACAAGGAGAAAAGCATGCTCTACCGTGAGAACGGCCAGTTCAAGACCACCTACCGCGCCGACCAGCAGATCTTCCCGATCCTGCAGGACCGCATCGTCATCCTCGCCCTACTGGCGTTCGCCTTCGTCGTCGTGCCCGGGCTGTCGAGCGAGTACCTCCTGCGCGCGATCCTGATCCCCTTCCTGATCCTGTCGCTGGCCGCCATCGGGCTGAACATCCTGGTCGGCTACTGCGGCCAGATCTCGCTGGGCACCGGCGCCTTCATGGCGATCGGCGCCTACGCGGCCTACAACTTCATGGTGCGCATCGAGGGCATGCCGCTGGTGGTGGCGCTGGTGCTGGGCGGCGTGTGCTCCACCATCGTGGGGGTGCTGTTCGGCATTCCCAGTCTGCGCATCAAGGGGCTGTACCTCGCCGTGGCCACGCTCGCTGCGCAGTTCTTCACCGACTGGGCCTTCCTGCGCATCAAGTGGTTCACCAACGACTCGGCCTCGGGCTCGGTCAGCGTGTCGGGCCTGTCGCTGCTGGGCTGGTCCATCGACTCGCCCGCCGACAAGTACCTGTTCTGCCTGGCCATCGTCTGCGTCTGCGCACTGATGGCCAAGAACCTGGTGCGCGGCCACATCGGCCGCGAGTGGATGGCGATGCGCGACATGGACGTGGCGGCCTCGGTGATCGGCATCCGACCGGTCTACGCCAAGCTCACGGCCTTCGCGGTCAGCTCCTTCTTCGTCGGCATCGCGGGTGGCCTCTGGGGCTTCGTGCATCTGGGCTCGTGGGAGCCGGCCGCCTTCTCGATCGACCGCTCGTTCCAGCTGCTGTTCATGGTCATCATCGGCGGCCTGGGCTCGATCATGGGCAGTTTCTTCGGCGCCGCATTCATCGTGGTGCTGCCGATCGTGCTGGACAACCTGCCCTACTGGTTCGGCATCCCGATCGACACCGCACTGGCCTCGCACCTGACCTACATGGTGTTCGGTGCACTGATCGTGTTCTTCCTGATCGTCGAGCCGCATGGCCTGGCGCGGTTGTGGTCCACCGCGAAAGAGAAGCTGCGGCTCTGGCCCTTCCCCCACTGACGCGCATTGATCCCGACAAACCGGGCCCACGAAGCCCGACCACCGCACTGACGAGTGCAATTTCCCCACCTCTGGAGGTAGACATGTCGACCAAGATGAAATCACTGGCCACCGCGGCCCTGCTGGCGGCTTCGGGGCTGGCGGCGCTGGCCACCGCCCCGGCCGCATTCGCGCAGGCCAAGGAGCAGTTCTTCCCGGTGCTGGTCTACCGCACCGGCGCCTATGCGCCCAACGGCGTGCCGTTCGCCAACGGCTATGTGGACTACCTCAAGCTCGTCAATGCCAAGGGCGGCATCAACGGCGTGAAGATCAGCTTCGAGGAATGCGAGACCGGCTACGCCACCGACAAGGGCGTGGAGTGCTACGAGCGCCTCAAGGGCAAGGGCGCCACCGTGTTCCAGCCGCTGTCCACCGGCATCACCTTCGCGCTGACCGAGAAGGCGCCAGGCGACAAGATCCCGCTCATCACCGCCGGCTACGGCCGCAGCGAAAGCCAGGACGGCGGCGTCTTCAAGTGGAACTTCCCGCTCGCCGGCACCTACTGGGTCGCCGCCGACGTGCTGGTGCAGCACATCGCCAAGAAGGAAGGCGGGCTCGACAAGCTCAAGGGCAAGAAGCTCGCGCTGGTCTACCACGACAGCCCCTACGGCAAGGAGCCGATCCCGCTGCTGCAGGAGCGCGCGCGCACCCACGGCTTCGAGGTGCAGCTGCTGCCGGTGACCCACCCGGGGGTGGAGCAGAAGGCCACCTGGCTGCAGATCCGCCAGAGCCGGCCCGACTACGTGTTCCTGTGGGGCTGGGGCGTGATGAACTCGGCCGCCCTGAAGGAGGCGGTGGCCACCGGCTACCCGCGCGAGAAGATGTACGGCGTGTGGTGGTCCGGCGCCGAGCCGGACGTGAAGGACGTGGGCGAAGGCGCCAAGGGCTACAACGCCCTGGCCATGCAGCACGGCGCCGGCCGCAGCCGCGTGCACACCGAGGTGCTGAAGCTGGTGCATGAGAAAGGCCAGGGCACCGGCCCGGCCGAAGAGGTGGGTACCGTGCTGTACACCCGCGGCCTGATGTCGGCCATGCTGGCCGTCGAGGGCGTCAAGCGGGCGCAGGAGCGGTTCGGCAAGGGCAAGGTCATGACCGGCGAGCAGACCCGCTGGGGCCTGGAGAACCTGGCGCTCGACCAGCCCAAGCTCGACGCGCTCGGCTTCGCCGGCGTGATGCGCCCGATCAGCACCAGCTGCGCCGACCACATGGGCGCCAGCTGGGCCCGCGTGCACACCTGGAGTGGAAGCGCCTGGCAGTTCACCAGCGACTGGATCCAGGCCGACGAGCAGATCATCAAGCCGATGGTCAAGGCGGCGGCGGACAAGTACGCGGGTGAAAAGAAGCTCACACGGCGGACCCCGGAGGATTGCCAGAGCTGATGACCAACGGGGGCCCCTGGCGGGGCCTTCTTCAAAGCGCCGCGCGCGGCGCTTTGAAGAGTTCACAAGGACACCACGTATGAGCAATGTGCTTCTGAACGTCAACGGCATCGAGGTCATCTACAACCACGTGATCCTGGTGCTCAAAGGCGTGTCGCTGCAGGTGCCCGAGGGCAGCGTGGTGGCGCTGCTGGGCGGCAACGGTGCGGGCAAGACCACCACGCTGCGGGCCGTGAGCAACCTGCTGGCCGGCGAGCGCGGCGACGTGACCAAGGGTTCGATCGAGCTGCGCGGCGAGCGCATCGAGAAGCTCAGCACCTCGGCCATGGTCGACCGCGGCGTGATCCAGGTGATGGAGGGTCGGCACTGCTTCGCCCACCTGACGATCGAAGAGAACCTGCTGACCGGCGCCTATACCCGGCGCGACGGCAAGGCCGCGGTCACCCAGACGCTGGAGAAGGTCTACAACTACTTCCCGCGGCTGAAGACGCGGCGCACGTCGCAGGCGGCCTACACCTCGGGCGGCGAACAGCAGATGTGCGCCATCGGCCGCGCGCTGATGGCCAACCCGAAGATGGTGCTGCTCGACGAGCCCTCGATGGGCCTGGCGCCGCAGATCGTGGAAGAGGTGTTCGAGATCGTGAAGGACCTGAACCAGCGCGAGAAGGTCACCTTCCTGCTGGCCGAGCAGAACACCAACATCGCGCTGAAGTACGCCGATTACGGCTACATCCTGGAAAACGGCCGCATCGTGATGGACGGCGAGGCCAAGGCCCTGCGCGAGAACGAGGACGTCAAGGAGTTCTACCTCGGCATGGGCGGTGGTGACCGCAAGAGCTTCCGCGACGTGAAGAGCTACAAGCGCCGCAAGCGCTGGCTGGCCTGAGCCGCAGGGAGAAGACGATGAGCGACGACTTCGGATTCGCCCCGCCGCCCTTCAAGCCGGCCGAGGCGCTGGTGCAGTTGAAGCGCAGCCTGCGCGACCTGCGCACGCTGACCGAGCGCGGCGACGGCTTCGAGCTGAAGGGGGCACGGGTGATCGAGCTGTCCGCAGGCGACGCGGCCATCGACGCGAAGCTGGCCAAGCGCCCCTCGCGCCAGGTGCCCGAGTGGGACCGCTTCGTGCTCGATGGCAGCGCCGCGGTGCGCAAGTTCACCGACGAGGTGAAGAAGCGCCTGGCGCGCTGGACCGAGGAAGAACGATGAGCGGCACGTTTTACGACGCCCTGGAAACCCGGGCTCCCGAGCAGCGCGAGGCCGCGCTGATGGCGGCGCTGCCCGGCGCCGTGGCGCGCGCGCAGGGCCACACCGACGCCTACGCCGAGCTGTTGCTGGGCGCGGACGCGGCCAGCATCACCAGCCGCGCACGCCTGGCCACGCTGCCGGTGCTGCGCAAGGGCGAGCTGCTGGCGCGCCAGCAGCGCGACCGTGCCCGCGACCCCTTCGGCGGTTTTTCGGCCATCGGCTGGCGCGGGCTCACGCGGCCGGCGGGCGCCAGGCGCGTGTTCCAGTCGCCCGGCCCCATCTACGAGCCCGAAGGCCTGGCCGGCGACTACTGGCGCATGGCGCGCGCGATCCACGCGGCGGGCTTCCGCGCGGGCGACCTGGTGCACTGCAGCTTCAGCTACCACCTGACCCCCGCCGGCTCGATGATGGAGACCGGCGCGCATGCGGTGGGCTGCACCGTGTTCGCCGGCGGCATCGGCAACACCGAGCTGCAGTTGCAGGCGGTGAGCGAGCTGCGCCCCCATGGCTACATCGGCACGCCCAGCTTCCTGCGCATCCTGCTGGAGAAGGCGGCCGAGACCGGCGTGTCGACCGCGTCGATCACCAAGGCGATGCTGGGCGGCGAGGCCTTCCCGCCCTCGCTGCAGGCCTGGTTCCGCGAGCGCGGCATCGAGGCCTACCAGAGCTACGCCACCGCCGACCTCGGCCTGATCGCGTACGAGACGCCGGCACGCGAGGGGCTGGTGCTGGACGAGCAGGTGATCGTCGAGATCGTGCGCCCCGGCACCGGCGACCCGGTGCCCGACGGTGAAGTGGGCGAGGTGGTCGTGACCACGCTCAACCCGGACTACCCGCTGGTGCGCTTCGGCACCGGCGACCTCTCGGCCATCTTGCCCGGCCCTTGCCCCACCGGCCGCAGCAACACCCGCATCCGCGGCTGGCTGGGCCGCGCCGACCAGACGGCCAAGGTGCGCGGCATGTTCGTCCACCCCAGCCAGGTGGCCGAGGTGCTGCGCCGCCACCCTGAAGCCGGCCGCGGCCGGCTGGTGGTGGAAGGCGAGATGGCCAACGACCGCATGACGCTGAAGCTCGAGGTGGCCGGCCCGCCCGAGGGCCTGGCGGCGCGTGTGGCCGACTCGATCCGCGACGTGACCAAGCTGCGCGGCGACGTGCAGTTCGTCGCCCCGGGCAGCCTGCCCAACGACGGCAAGGTCATCGAAGACGCGAGGAAGTACGACTGAGCCGATCTTCATAGACTGCCGGTCATGAAGATCGATTTCGTTTCCGACGTGGCCTGCCCCTGGTGCGCGGTGGGCCTGAACGCGCTGGAGAAGGCACTCGACAACATCGGCCCGTCGCTGCCGGTCGAGATGCACTTCCGCCCCTTCGAGCTGAACCCGCAGATGCCCCCCGAGGGCGAGGACGTGCGCGAGCACCTGGCGCGCAAGTACGGCCTGCCGCCGCAGCAGCTGGAGCGCAACCGCCAGGCGCTGCGCGAGCGCGGCGCGGCGGTGGGTTTCCACTTCGGCGAGCGCCACCGCATCTGGAACACCTTCGATGCCCACCGCTTGCTGCACTGGGCCGGGTTGAACGGCAAACAGCGCGAGCTGAAGCACGCGCTGCTGCAGGCCTACCACGGCGAAGGCGAGAACCCCGGCGATCACGCCGTGCTGCTGCGCCTGGCCGGCGAGGTGGGGCTGGACGTGGGCGAGGCACGTTCGCTGCTGGCCAGCGGCCGCTACGCCGACGAGGTGCGTGCCGACGAACAGCGCTGGCTGCAGCTGGGCATCCACTCGGTGCCCTCGGTCATCATCGACGGCCAACACCTCATCCAGGGCGGCCAGCCGCCCGAGGTGTTCGAGCGGGCCCTGCGCCAGCTCGCGGGGTTGCCAGCCCCGGCCCCCTAGGCCAGCAGGGGGCACCGGCGGCGCTGTCCGGATGCGGCGTTCCCGGGCCGTCTCTTGAAGGGTCGGGGCCTTGCCTTCTTGAACTGAAGGCGGGCCCGGACAAGCACTTGTCCAACCTTCAGGGAGTCCACCATGACCTCGCTTCGCCACATCGGCCTTTGCGGCCTGTTCGCCCTCATTGCCCTGCCGGGCACCGCGGCCCACGCTGCGGTCTGCAACAACGTGAGCTTCTCGCTCACCAACGTGTCCGACGGGCCCATCCGCGTGACGCGGGTGCGCTACCGCGACCTCGACAGCGGGAACCCGAACCGCCGCTGGGAGCAGAACGTACCGGACTTCTCGTGCCCGGCCAAGCAGACCTGCTTCACCGCGCCGCGTGACCTCGGCTCGGTCACCCGACCACGCGAGAACCACGAGCTGACCGACATCCAGTTCCTCCACTCGCACCTGGACGAGTTCGGCAACTGGCTGCCCGAGGTGTGGAGCAGCGCCAGCGTGCCGGCCGACCTGACCTGCACCGACGGCCGCAACTACGGCAGCTACGACGTCAACTGAGCCGGCCGGGCGCTGTTCAACGCTCGACGATCACGAAGTGCTTGCGCACCCGCTCGACCACTTCGAACGAGCCTTTGAAACCCGGTGGCAGGAACACCGCCTGCCCCGGGCCGAAGCTTTCGACGCGGCCATCGGTGTCATGCACCCGGCACAGGCCCTCCATCACGATGAAGTACTCGTGCTCGCGAGGGCCGAATTCGATGCGCCACTTGCCCGGCTCGCACTCCCAGATGCCGCCGACAACCCCCTCGGCCGCATGCTCGTAGAGCACCCAGGTGCGGCGCTCCGGGTCGCCGACCTCGCGCCGCTCCGGGCGGGGGTGGTCGATCTCGGCGGGCGTGGTGGGGGCGGGGTCGAAGCGGATGACGCGGGGGCTGGTCATGATGCAGCGCAAACAGGAGACGGGAAGGCCAGGATCGTAGCGGCTTCAGGGGCGCCCCTTACGTAGTTCCCGAGATGGCGCCCGCAGGCGAGCCGATAGCATGGGCCACCTTTCTCGCCGCCCCACCAGGAGACGCCCCATGAAGCGATTCGCCCTTTCCCTCGTTGCCGCCGCCCTGGCCGGCTCCGCCCTCGCCGAGTACCCCGAGAAGCCGATCACCATCGTCGTGCCCTTCGCGGCCGGCGGCCCGACGGACAAGGTGGCGCGCGACTTCGCCGAAGCGCTGCGCAAGCCGCTGGGCGGCCAGGCGATCGTGATCGAGAACGTCGGCGGCGCTGGCGGCACGCTGGGCGCCACCAAGGTGGCCAAGGCCGCCCCGGACGGCTACACCGTGCTGCTGCACCACATCGGCATGGCCACCTCGCCGGCGCTCTACCGCACGCTGCAGTACAAGACGCTCGACGACTTCGAGTATCTCGGCCTGATCAACGAAGTGCCGATGACGCTGGTCGGCAAGACCGCGCTGCCGGCCAACAACTACGCCGACCTGGCCAAGTGGCTGGAAGCCAACAAAGGCAAGATCAACCTGGCCAACGCCGGCCTGGGCTCGGCCTCGCACCTGTGCGGCCTGCTGTTCCAGCAGAGCGTGAAGATCGACATGACCACCGTGCCCTACAAGGGCACCGCGCCGGCCATGACCGACCTGCTGGGCGGCCAGGTCGACATCATGTGCGACCAGACCACCAACACCACCGGCCAGATCGAAAGCGGCAAGGTCAAGGCCTACGCCGTCACCACCACCAAGCGCCTGACCACGCCGGCGCTGGCCAAGCTGCCGACACTGGACGAGTCGGGCCTGAAGGGCTTCAACGTGACGATCTGGCACGGCCTGTACGCCCCCAAGGGCACCCCCAAGCCGGTGCTGGACAAGCTCAACGCCGCGCTGAAAGCCGCCCTGAAGGACGCCGAGTTCGACAAGCGGGAGCAGGCGCTGGGCGCGGTGATCGTGACCGACGCTCGCGTGAACCCGGCCGACCACAAGAAGTTCGTCGAGGCCGAGATCAACAAGTGGGGCCCGGTCATCAAGGCCGCCGGCCAGTACGCGGACTGATCTTCCGTCTTGCCCAGGGCCGGCGCTGCGCGCCGGCCCTTTTCATTTGGCAATCAGCAACAGCAGCGAGCGCGCCTCCAGGCCGTAGCTGGTGTATTCACCGCCGATGAAGGCCTCGCTGCCGGGCAAGGCCACGGTGTTGGCGCCGTCGTTCCAGGTCGCGGTGTCGGTCACCCGGTACCAGCTCTTGCCGGCGCCCGGCCAGGGCAAGGTGAAGTTCACCTGGCCCGACCAGCCGTTGTAGGCCACGTAGATCGCGCTCGCGCTGTCGCCGAACTCGCTGCCGTCGATGCGCCACGCGATGGCGTGGTTGCTGGCGTTGTTGAAGTAGGCCGCGTCGGCCACGCCGCCGTCGGGCTTGAACCAGCGCAGCTGTTCCATCACGTTGCCGTTGTTGTCGGCGCCGGAGTAGAAGTTGACCGGCCGCAGCGCCGGATGCGCCTTGCGGAAGGCCATCAGCCGGGTGGTGAAAGTCTTGAAGTGGGTGGCGTTGGTGTCCAGCGACCAGTTCAGCCAGTTGACCGACGAGTCGAGGTTGTACGGGTTGTTGTTGCCGAACTGGGTGCGCAGGAACTCGTCGCCGCCGGTGACCATGGGCACCCCGGCCGACAGCATCATGAAGCCCATGCCGGTGCGCGCCGCGCGCCGCTGGGCCCAGGCGTCGCCGCCCTGGTCCCAGCTGTGGTTGCTGTCCTCGCCCCCGTCCGAGGGGCCATACGGCCAGGGCTGGTTGTTGACCTTGCTGTTGTAGGCATAGAGGTCGCGCAGCGTGAAGCCGTCGTGCGCCACCATGAAGTTAACCGAGTGCCAGGGCCTGCGGCCGTCGTCCCCGTAGAGGTCGGACGAGCCCGCGAAGCGCGAGGCCAGCTCGCCGGGGGTCACCGACTCGACGCCGAGCTGGTTCTGGTCCTTGCGAAGCACGTCGCGGTACTTGCCGTTCCACTCGATCCAGCCGCTGGGGAAGCCACCGACCTGGTAAGAATTGCCGCCGATCGCCCAGGGCTCGGCGATCAGGTCCAGCCCGCTGCCGCCGTTGGCCGGGCGCGGCGGCAGCTCGCCCACGATGCGGTTGAGCGCGTTGCCGCCGTCCATCTTGTCGAAATTGAAGCAACCGTGCTGGCAGGTGTTGCCCAGCACCGAGGCCAGGTCGAAGCGGAAGCCGTCGACGCCCAGCGTGTCGCGCCAGTAGGCGAGCGAGTCGACGATCAGGTTCTGCGCGGTCGGGTTGCGGGTGTTGTAGTTGCCGCCGACGCCGGTGTTGTCCCACGAGTACTGGAAGTCGCTGGTCAGCGAGTAGTAGGTCGGGTTGTCCAAGCCGCGGAAGCTTTGCACGTTGTAGACCGTCAGCCCGTCCGACCCGCCCCAGGCACCGCCCTCGCCGGTGTGGTTGTAGACCACATCGACATAGACCTTGATGCCAGCGTCGTGGAAGGCCTTGACCATGGCCTTGAACTCGCGCGTCGGGCCGCCGGCGGTCTTGTCCGAGCTGTAGCGCCGGTCGGGCGCAAAGTAGTTGAGCGTCGAGTAGCCCCAGTAGTTGTCACCCGCCGTGCTGTTGGGGTCGACGTCGTTGGTGTCGTTCTGCGTTTCCTGAACGGGCAGGAACTCGACCGCCGTGACCCCCAGGCTGGCGAGGTAGGCCGCCTTGGCACCCGCGCCCGCGTAGGTGCCGCGCAGCGCGGCGGCCACGCTGCTGTCGTTCTTCGTCAGGCCGCGCACATGCACCTCGTAGACGATGTCGTCCTTGAAGGCGCGGGTCGGCTTGGTGCCGGTGGACTGGCTGTCGCCCGCCAGCACCACGCCCTTGGGCGCACAGGCGCCGCTGTCCTTGTGGCGGTGGCTGGCGCCCGAGGCGTAGAGCGTGCCGTCGGCGCAGCTGGCGGTGACCATGTCCTGGCTCACCTCGCGAGCATAGGGGTCGAGCAGCAGCTTGTTGGGGTTGAAGCGGTTGCCGCTGCCGTCCACGTCGGAGAGGAAGCCGACGCTGGAGCCCTTGGTCCACCCGCTGTTGTAGGGCCAGTTGGGGCCCCAGGCGCGGTAGCCGTAGTAGACCGTGCCGGTGATCCCGTAGGTGTTCCGGAGCGTGGCGACCGAGACTGTCTTCGACCAGACCTGGGTCGCGTTGTCCTTGGTCATCACGTACTTGACCGCCTCCTGCGCGCCCGAGGGGGTCTTGTAGATCCAGACCTCCAGCCGCGTGGCGCGCGAGGAGTAGACCTTGAAGTTGATGTTGGCCTGGGTGCCGTCGTAGCGGCCACCAAGCTTCAGCGCATCGACCGCCGCGTGCGCTGTTGGCGCCGTCCAGAGGGCCGCAAGGAACGCCGCACCGAGCGTCAGCGCCCACGCAGTCACCAGGCGCCACCAGGTCGCCCCACCACCCACGTGCTTCATGCCAGCCTCCGGACGGTCGCCACCTCGCGCGGGTCGACGACCGACGACCCAGAGGTAGCAAAACTAGCGGCGCATGCTAGTCGCCGAAGCACTGGCAGACAACCGGCCGCCCGTCCAGAGTTACCCTTTCTAGAGTGAACCCCAACTCAAAACCCAGTATGGGTCAGCGCACACTGTAGTTTCAATGTAGTCCAACTACTTCTACGCTCACTCGGTGGGCGGCACGCACCGCCGGCCGGCGAGCGGCGCGGCGGTGCTGCACACGTGGCATCCCTCCACGGCTTGACGCGGATCATGTGCCGACCAAGCTTGCATCAAGCTGGCACGCCGGCCGGTGATGCGTGAAAGACAACACCGGTTTGCGCTCGACCGCGGTTCAGCCGCGGCTGGACAGCGCCTCCCAGCGCTCGAGCAACAGCATCAGCTCGTCTTCGATCGCGGCATGCCGGCCGGTCACCTCCGCGATGCGCTGGGGCGATTCGCTGTAGAGCGCGCTGCCGCCGATCTCGGCCGCCAGGCTGCCCTGCTCGGCCTCCAGTGCCGCGATGCGGCCGGGCAGCTCGTCGAGCTCGCGCTGTTCCTTGTAGCTGAGCTTGCGTTTCGCGGCGGGCGCCGCAGCGGCCGGCTCGGCCGCCCGAGGGGCCGGCGCTGGCGCCGGGCGCGCGGCTGCTTCAGCCGCCGCGCTGCGTGCCGACTGGGCCTGCCAGTCGGCAATGCCACCTTCGTACTCGCGCCAGCGGCCCTCGCCCTCGGCGACAACCGTGCTGGTGACCACGTTGTCGACAAAGCGGCGGTCGTGGCTCACCAGGAAGACGGTGCCGTCGTAGTCCTGCAGCAGCTCTTCGAGCAGCTCCAGGGTCTCGATGTCGAGGTCGTTGGTCGGCTCGTCGAGCACCAGCACGTTGGCCGGCCGGGCGAACAGGCGCGCCAGCAGCAACCGGTTGCGCTCGCCGCCCGAGAGGCTCTTGACCGGAGAGTTGGCACGCGCCGGGGCGAAGAGGAAGTCGCCCAGGTAGCTCATCACGTGCTTGCGCTGGGAGCCGATCTCGATCCACTCGCTGCCGGGGCTGATGGTGTCAGCCAGCGTCTTCTCCGGGTCGAGTGCCTCGCGCATCTGGTCGAAGTAAGCCACCTGCAGGTTGCTGCCGATGCGCACCGTGCCGCTGTCGGGTGCCAGCTGGCCCAGGATCATCTTCAGCAGCGTGGTCTTGCCGGCGCCGTTGGGGCCGACCAGCCCGACCTTGTCGCCGCGCAGGAAGATCGCGGAGAAGTCCCGGACGATCACCTTGTCGCCATAGGCCTTCGAGGTGCCTTCGAGTTCCGCCACCAGCTTGCCCGAGGCGGCGCCTCGGTCGATGTCCAGCCGAACCCGGCCCTGTTGCTCACGCCGTGCGGCGTGCTCCTCGCGCAGCTTTACCAGCCGCTGCACGCGGGCCACACTGCGCGTGCGGCGGGCCTCCACGCCCTTGCGGATCCAGACCTCCTCCTGCGCCAGCAGCTTGTCGAAGCGGGCGTTGGCCAGGGCCTCGGCCTCCAGCTCGCGCCGCTTGGCCGCCTCGAAGGCGGCAAAGTTGCCGGGGTAGCCGTGCAGGTGGCCGCGGTCGAGCTCGACGATGCGTGTGGCCACCGCATCCAGGAAGGCGCGGTCGTGCGTGATGAGCACGAGTGCGCCACGGAAGCTGTTCAACAGACCGGCCAGCCAGTCGATCGCGTCGAGGTCGAGGTGGTTGGTGGGTTCGTCGAGCAGCAGCACGTCAGGCTGAGCGGCCAGCGCGCGGGCGAGGGCCACGCGCTTCTTGGTGCCGCCGGAGAGCTGGCCGACCACGGCCGCCGGGTCAAGCCGCAGACGCTGCAGGGTCTCGTCGACGCGCTGCTCCCAGGTCCAGCCGCCGAGCGCTTCGAGGCGGGTTTGCAGCGCGTCGAGGTCGTCGCCGGGTGCGTGGGCCTCGAAGCGGGCTCGGAGCTCACGCGCCTCGGCCACGCCTTCGGCCACCGTGTCGAACACGGTCTTGCCGGTGTCGAAATCGGGCTCCTGCGGCACGTAAACCACGCGCACACCCGACTGCAGCTGCAGGCTGCCATCGTCGGGCCGCTCGATGCCGGCGAGGATCTTCAGCAGCGACGACTTGCCGGTGCCATTGCGGCCGATCAAGCCGACGCGTTCCCCGGCTTCGAGCGAGAAATCGGCCCCGTCGAGCAGGGGCACATGGCCGAAGGCAAGGTGGGCGTTGGTGAGGGTGAGCAGGGCCATGGGGTGATTGTCCCTTGGCGGGGTTGGCGCAGGATCAGGCACCGTGGTGGCTGTTCGGCCATCGAACAGCCACAGCCTCGGCCCGCTCAACCTTCAGCAAGCAAGCGCGGATTCCAACGCATCGACGAACATCGCCGCCACATCGAACCCCGCCTGGTCGGTAATCTCCTGGAAGCAGGTCGGGCTGGTGACATTGATCTCGGTGAGCTGCTCGCCGATCACGTCCAGCCCGATCAGCAGCAGGCCACGCGCCGCGAGCTTCGGGCCGATGGCCTCGGCGATCTCGCGGTCGCGGTCGCTCAGGGGTTGAGCCACCCCCTTGCCGCCGGCGGCCAGGTTGCCGCGGATCTCGTTGCCCTGGGGAATGCGGGCCAGCGAATGAGGCACCGGCCGGCCGCCGATCACCAGGATGCGCTTGTCGCCCGCGGTGATGGCGGGGATGTACTTCTGCACCATCACCGTCTGGGCGCCAGCGCGGTTCAGCGTCTCGATGATGCTGCCCAGGTTCAGGCCGTCGTCCTTGACGCGGAAGATGCCCATGCCACCCATGCCGTCGAGCGGCTTGAGGATCACGTCGCGGTGTTCGTCGTGGAAGGCACGGATGTCGGCCGCGTTGCGCGTGACCAGCGTGGGCGCGATGAACTCGGGGAATTCGAGGATCGCCAGCTTCTCGGGGTGGTCGCGCAGCGCGCGTGGGGAGTTGAAGACCTTCGCGCCTTCGGCCTCGGCCCGGCCCAGCAGGTGGGTGGCGTAGAAGTACTCGCTGTCGAAGGGCGGGTCCTGACGCATCAGCACCGCGTCGAAGTCGGCCAGTGCGACGCGGGCTTCGTCGTCGACCCTGAACCAGTCGTGCACGCCGTAGCCTTGCGCGCCGGTGAGGCTGATGTGCTGGACGTGCGCCTCGACCCGGCCACCGCGCTGCCACGACAGCTCGTGCGGCTCGCAGGCATAGAGCGCATGGCCGCGCTTTGCAGCCTCGCGCATCATCGCGAAGGTCGAGTCCTTGTGGATCTTGAACCCGGCCAGCGGGTCGGCAACGAAAAGCAGCTTCATGGGCCGCAGTGTGCCCCGAAGCTGCCCTCGACGCCCACGCCGGGGCTTAAACCGAAACGGGTTCGGTGCGCTCGATCAGCCAGGCCAGGGCATCACCGTCCAGCTTCGGCGCCAGCCGCTCGCGCACCATCGCGTGGTAGCGGTTCAGCCACTGCGCCTCGTCAGCGCGCAGCAGGCTGAAGTCGATGCAGCGGGTGTCGATCGGGCACAGCGTGAGCGTCTCGAATTCGAGGAACTCGCCGAACTCGCTGGCCGGCGCGGCCACGTTGAGCACCAGGTTCTCGATGCGCACGCCCCAGCGGCCGGGCCTGTAGAGGCCGGGCTCGATGGAGGTGATCATGCCGGCCTCCATCGCCATGTTGGCGTCGGGAATGGCCTTGCTGATCGACTGCGGGCCTTCGTGCACATTGAGGAAGTAACCCACGCCGTGGCCAGTGCCATGGCCGTACTCCAGGCTCTCGGCCCACAGCGGGGCGCGGGCCAGCGCGTCGAGCATGGGGCTGAGCGTGCCGCGCGGGAAGCGGGTGCGGCTGAGCTGCAGCGTGCCCTTGAGCACCAGCGTGTAGTCGCGCTTCTGTTCGTCCGACGGCGTGCCGATCGGCCAGACGCGGGTGATGTCGGTGGTGCCGCCCACGAACTGGGCGCCGGAGTCGATCAGCAGCAGACCGTTGCCCTCGATCACCGCGTGCGACTCGGGCGTGGCGCGGTAGTGCGGCATCGCGCCGTTGGCGTTGTAGCCGGCGATCGTCGGGAAGCTCAGGCCCACGAAGCCGGGGCGCTTGGCACGTTCCGCGCTCAGCTTCTCGTCGATGGTGATCTCGGTGATGCGCTCGCCGCGGGCCAGCGCCGGCTCCAGCCAGGCGTAGAAGGCGCACATCGCTGCGCCGTCCTCTTCCATCGCGCGGCGGATGAAGGCGGCCTCGGCCGCGCCCTTGCGGCTCTTCATCAGCGTGCTGGGGTTGATGGCCTCGATCACCGTCAACTCGGCGGGTGCCGCCTCGCGCAGGCCCAGCGTGACCCGCTTGGGGTCGACCAGCAGGCGTGCCCCGGCGCTCAAGGCGCCCAGCGCCGCTGGGGCCTGCCCGTAGTCGGCCAGGGTGATGCCGTCGGCGGCCAGCTTCGCGGCCAGCGCGGCGTCGACCTTGCCGGCGCCGACGAACAGCGTCGCCGACTGGTGGCTGATCAGCAGGTGGGCCAGGAAGACGGGGTTGTAGGCGACGTCGGCGCCACGCAGGTTGGTGATCCAGGCGATGTCGTCGACGGTGGAAACGAAGTGGTGGGTCGCGCCGTGCTTGCCCATGGCCTCGCGCACCAGGGCCAGCTTGGCCGGGCGGCTGACCGGCGCCTCGGGTGCAGCGTGGTCGTAGACGGCGGCGGTGGGCAGGCCGGGGCGGTCGGCCCAGGCCGATTGCAGCAGGTCGACGTTGGTCAGCAGGCGGATGCCCACCTTCTCGGTGGCCGCGCGCAGTTGCTGCGCCGCCGCCAGGCCCAGCACCTGCCCGTCGACCGCCAGCGACTGGCCGCGCTTCACGTGCTCGGCGATCCAGTCGAGGTGGTGCTGGGCCGCCCCGGTGGGGATCTTGACCAGCGCAATGCCGCTGCCCTGCAACTCGGCCTCGGCCTGCGTCCAATAGCGGCTGTCGGCGAACAGGGCCGCTTCGCCGATGGTGACGACCAGCGTGGCCATCGAGCCGGTGAAGCCCGAGAACCACTCGCGGCCCTGCCAGCGGCCGGGCAGGTATTCCGACAGGTGCGGGTCGCTCGAGGGCACCAGCACCGCGTCGACGTGATGCTCGGCCATCACCTCTCGCAGGCGGGCGATGCGGAGGCGGGCGGGGGCGGTGCGGGTGTCCATGGAACGGGCTCCGTGAGGGTGGCGGCGGCTGCGACAAGCGGTGCGCGGGCCGGGTCGGCACGGGCATGCAGGCGGGTGCGGGCGGCGAGCAGGCGCCGATCCGCCGATTCTAGGAGTCGACCTGCCGGAGGAGTCTCCGAAAGGCCCTCTCACCAGAGCCGTGCAACGAATCTTCCGCGGTTTGCGCGCTCGTAAGCAATCGTTTCAAACGTAAGGGACCCGCATTCGCCGCTCAACACGGCCGCCCGCCCGCCGACCACCCGCCATACACACAACACCGGCGGCACCGTCGCACGCCGGGAACCCCCCTCAGGGAGCATGTCATGCAGCGAAGAGCTTTCGTGCAGGCGGCCACGGCCGCCTCGACCCTCGGCCTGGGCGCGACGATCGGGGGGTGGCCATCGGCCAGCCGCGCCGAGTCGCGCGTGGTGCGTTTCGGCCAGTCGGCCTCGCTGAGCGGTGGCCAGGCCGGTTACGGCCATGACATGCGCGTCGGGATCGCCGCCGCGTTCGCCGCCGCGTCGGCGCAGGAAAGCCGGACCGGGCTGCGCTTCGAGCTGATCGCCAAGGACGATGGCGGCCTGCGCGCCAACTGCATGAAGAACGTGCTGACGTTGGCCGACAGCGACGTGCTGGGCCTGGTCGGGCTGACCAGCGGCGTCGGCGCCGAGGCCAGCCTGCCGGTCTTCGAGGACACCCGACTGCCCCTGCTGGGCACGGCCAGCGGCAACCTCGGCCTGCGCGCCGCGGGCGTGAAGAATGTGTTCAACGTGCGGGTCGGCCACGACGCCGAGTACCGCCGGATGATCGGCTACGCCAAGGACTTCGGCCTGCAGCGCGTGGGCATCGTCTACATGGGCGATGCAGCGGCCAGCAACCTGAATGCGCTGAAACAGGCGCTGGCGGACGCCAACATGGCGCCCAAGGTGTCGGTGGCGATCGACCGCAACGCGACCAACTTCGAGGCCGCCGCACGCGAGCTGCTGCAGAACCGGCCCGACTGCGTGATGTTCACCACCAACGCCGAGCCGATCTGCAAGATCGTCGACCAGATGTCGGCCGCCAAGTACCCCGGGCTCTACTACGCCTCGTCGTACTCGGGCCAGGCGCTGATCGACAAGCTCGCCGCCCGCCAGCAGAGCTGCGTGATGAGCGTCGTGGTGCCGCGCCCTTCGAGCATGAGCACCCTGGTGGTGGCCCAGGCCCAGCGCGACCTGCCGCTGGTGCAAAAGGACGCCAAGCTCGGCGTGACCACGCTGGAGGGCTACATCGTCGGCCGCATCGCGGTCGAAGCCGCCTACGCGGCGCAGGCGAGCGGCCGGCTCAGCCGAGCGCGCTTCGGCGAGGTGCTGGCGGGCCTGAAGGCCGACCTGGGCGGCTTCCGCGTCGACTTCGGCGGGGGCTCGCAGGGTTCGCGATTCGTCGACCTGATCGCCCTCGACCGCTACGGCCGCCTGGTCGGCTGATTCCCCAAGGAGACTTCGCATGCAACGACGCCACTTCATGCTCGCCGGCGCAGCCAGCGCCACCGGCGCCACGTGGCCGCTCGCTGCACGCGCCGCCGCCCGCACCGTGCGCATCGGTCAGTCGGCCTCGCTCAGCGGTGCGCAGGCCCAGTACGGCAAGGACGTGAACCTGGGCCTCGCCGCCGCGTTCGCCGCCGCCAACCGCGCCGAAGGCCCCGGCGGCCTGAACTTCGAACTGCAGGCGCTCGACGACGCCGGCCAGAAGGAGCGCGTGGCCACGCACACCAAGGCCATGATCGACGGCGGCGTGCATGCGCTGGTGGGCTTCACCAGCGGCATCGGCGCGCAGGACAACCTGCCGCTGATCCAGCAGGCGCAGGTGCCACTGATCGGAACGGCCAGCGGCAACATGGGCATCCGCGTCGGGGCACCGCGCGACTGCACCGCCCATGTGCGCGCCGGCTACGACGTCGAGTACAAGCAGATGATCGGCTACCTGAAGACCTACGGCTTCGACCGCGTGGGCTTCGTGTACCTGAGCGACACCTCCAAGATCAACCTGGCCACGCTGACCGCGGCGCTGGACGCCGCCGGCCTGAAGGCGCCGCTGTCGCTGGGTGCGGACCGCCAGGGCAAGGACGCCGACGACGTGGCGCGCAAGCTGCTGGCGGCGAAGCTGGACTGCGTGGTCTTCACCACCAACGCCCCCGCGGCGCTGGCGGTGTCGAAAGCGCTCGTCAACGGCGGCTATGCGGGCATGCTCTTCGCCTCCTCGCTGGCCGGCCAGGACCTGATCAACAGCGTGCCGCAAATCGGCCGTGGCATGGTGATGAGCCTGGTCGTGCCGCGGCCCACCGCCTTGGGCGTGGGAGTGGTCTCTCAGTGCCAGCGCGACCTGGTGGCGATGGGCAGCAAGGAAAAGCTCGGCGTGACCGTGCTCGAAGGCTACATCGCGGGCCGCGTGACGGTGGAGGCCGCACGGGTTGCCACCCAGCGCAGCGGCGACGTGACGCGGGCACGCCTGCTCGAAGCCCTCGCCCAGCTCAAGGTCGACCTGGGTGGCTACCGAGTGGCTTTCGAGAACGGCAGCAGCCAGGGCTCACGCTACGTCGACATGGTGGTGGTGGACCGCCACGGGCGCATCGTCGGGTGAGCGCGGGCCCCGGGGCTCACAGGCTGGTGCGCAGCTTCCATATCTCGGGGAACAGCACCGTGTCCAGCATCTTGCGCAGGTAGCTGACGCCGCCGGTGCCACCGGTGCCGCGCTTGAACCCGATCACCCGCTCGACGGTGGTCACATGGCGGAAGCGCCAGAGGCGGAAGGCGTCTTCCAGGTCGGTCAGTTCCTCGCCCAGCTGGTAGAGATCCCAGTTCGCTTCAGGGTGCCGGTAGACCTGCAGCCAGGCCTGCTCGACCGCGTCGTCGGCCACGTAGGCTGCAGTCCAGTCGCGCTCGGTGTGGCTGGCCGGCACTGCGATGCCGCGACGCGCCAGCAGGCGAAGCGACTCGTCGTACAGCGAGGGCGCGCGCCAGGCCGCCTCGACGATGGCCAGCAGGTCGGGCCGGTGCTCGTGCGGCCGCAGCATGGCCGCGTTCTTGTTGCCGAGCATGAATTCGATGCAGCGGTACTGCCAGCTCTGGAAGCCGCTGGACTGCGCCAGGTAGGGCCGGATCGCCGAATACTCGGGCGGCGTCATCGTGGCCAGCACGTCCCAGGCGTGGACCAGCTGTTCCATGATCTTCGAGACGCGCGCCAGCATCTTGAAGGCCGCCGGCAACTGGTCCGCCGCCAGGGCCGCCACCGCCGCGCGCAGCTCGTGCAGCATCAGCTTCATCCACAGCTCGCTGGTCTGGTGCTGGACGATGAAGAGCATCTCGTTGTGGTCGGGCGAGAGCGGGTGCTGCGCGTTGAGCACCGCGTCGAGCTTCAGGTAGTCGCCGTAGCTCATGTCGCGCGAGAAGTCGAGCTGGGCGCCCTCCTCCTTCACGATGGCCTCGCCGCGCGGCGCGTCGCCCGCGCCGGAATGCATCGGACAACTCATGTCACCGCCGCCTTCTGGTTGAAACGCGCCTCGCGCCACTGTTCGGTCGAGAGGATCTCGGCCAGCGTCGTCACCGCGTCGAAGACGTCGACGAAGCGGGTGTAGGCCGGCGTGAAGCCGAAGCGCAGCAGGTCGGGCTCGGCCTCGCTCCCATCCCCGGCGCGGAAATCGCCGATCACGCCGCGCTCGATCAGGGCCTGCATCACCGCGTAGCCCGACACACCCGGGCAGGCCAGCGAGACCTGGCTGCCGCGCAGGCGCCGGTCGGCCGGCGTCACCGAGTGCAGGCCGTGGCCGGCGCAGCGCGCCTCGACCTGCGCCAGGAACAGGTCGGTCAGCGCCAGCGACTTCTCGCGCAGTGCCGACATGCCGCCCATCGGCTCCGCGGCGAGCAGGGTGTCCACGCCGCATTCGAGCACCGACAGGCCGATCACCGAGGGCGTGCCGCAGAGGTAGCGAGACACGCCTTCGGCCGGCCGGTAGGCGGTGTCGAAGGTGAACGGCGAGGCATGGCCCATCCAGCCGGACAGCGGCTGCCAGCAGCGATTGGCGTGCCTTGGATGAGCCCACACGAAGGCGGGTGCGCCCGGGCCGCCATTGAGGTATTTGTAGCCGCAGCCCACGGCGAAATCCGCGCCGGCGGCATTCAGGTCGACCGGGATCGCGCCGGCCGAGTGGGCCAGGTCCCACAGCGCCAGCGCGCCCACGCGATGCGCCTGCGCCGTCAATGCCGCCATGTCGTGCACGGCGCCGGTGCGGTAGTTCACCTGGGTCAGCATCAGCACCGCGACGCGCTCGTCCAGCCGGGCGGCGATCTGGTCGCTGGCTGCCAGCTCCAGCTCGAAGCCATGCTGCTTCGCCAGTGATTGCGCGATGTAGAGGTCGGTCGGGAAGTTGCTGCGCTCGGAGAGGATCACCTTGCGGTCGGGCGCGTCTTCCTTGGCAATGGCCAGAGCGGCACTGAGGGCCTTGAACAGGTTGACCGAGGTCGAGTCGGCCACCACCAGCTCACCCGGCCGGGCGCCGACCAGGCGGCCGATCTTGTCGCCCACCCGCTGAGGCAGCGTGATCCAGCCCGCGGTGTTCCAGCTGCGGATCAGGCCCTCGCCCCACTCCTGCTGCACCACCTGGGCCGCCCTCGCCGGGGCGGCCGCCGGCATCACGCCGAGCGAATTGCCGTCGAGGTAGTTGACGCCCTCGGGGATCGCGAAGAGGTCGCGCAGCGTGCGCAGCGGGTCGGCCGCATCGAGGGCGGCGCAGTCGGCTCGGCTCAAGGGTTCGGTCATCGAAGTCTCACAGTTCACGCAGCACGGCGCGCACAGGCGACGCATCGGCGGCGATCAGTTTCAGGGGCAAGGCGATCAGCTCGTAGTCGCCCTCGGGCACCTCGTCGAGCACCAGGTTCTCGAGCACCCGCACATCGCGCCGGCGCAGCACCTGATGGCTGGGCAGCTCCTTGCTCGACGCCGGGTCGACGCTGGACGAATCGATGCCCACCAGCCGCACGCCGAGGTCGGCGAACTCCTCGATCAGCATGGCGTCGAAGGCCGGCAGGTCGTTGTCGAACACCTCCTGCGGTGCCTGGCGGTAGGTTCGCACCAGCACACGCGCCGGCAGATCGCCCAATGCATGGGCCACGTGCTCGCGCCGCACCAGCGGGCCGCAGCCGATGGCATGGATCACCCGGCAGCGACCCAGGTAGGGTGCCAGATCGACCTGGCCGATGGTGGCGCCCTGGGGGTCGTAGTGCAACGGCGCATCGGCATGGGCGCCCACGTGCGGCGACAGGGTGATGGCCGAGACGTTGACCGGGCAGCCGGGCGCGATGGTCGCGACCCATTCCTGGCGGTAGGCGGTGTCCCCCGGAAACACCGGCGCGCCGGCGTGCACGGGGGGCGAGATGTCCCAGAGGCGTTTGTTCATCGGGCCAGCTTAGCGCTTGGGGGAGGGAACGGGGCGTCGAGAAAGTATAGGCCTGAATAGTTGACAAGTGAAGTAATCGAGCCTAGATTTTGGGCTTCCTTCGGGAGAGCCCACCCATGCACTTGTTGCCAAGCGCCCTGGCAGACACCTTCGCCCGCGACCGACTGCCGCCATCCGACCAGTGGCCCGAGCTGGTCTTCGACCTGCCGGAGCTGCAGTTCCCCGAGCGGCTGAACTGCGCCTCGGCCCTGCTCGATGCACGCGTGGCCGCCGGCGAGGGCGGGCGGCTCGCGATCCAGGGCGAAGGCGTCCGCTGGACATACGCCGAGCTTCAGGCCCAGGTCGACCGCATCGCCAACGAACTGGTCGACGGCATGGGTCTGGTCAGCGGCAACCGGGTGCTGCTGCGCGGGGCGAACACCCCGATGCTGGCCGCCTGCTGGCTGGCGGTCGTCAAGGCCGGCGGCATTGCGGTCGGCTCGATGCCGCTGCTGCGCGCCAAGGAGCTCAGGCAGATCATCGACAAGGCCGAGATCAGCCATGCGCTGTGCGATGCCCGGCTGGCCGAGGAGCTGGCCCTGGCGCGTGCCGACGGCGGCGCACCGACGCTGCGCGAGGTGGCCCTGTTCCACAGCGGCGCGGCCGATGCGCTCGAGGCCCGCGCCGCCGGCCGAGCGGCTCGCTTCGAAGCGGTGCCGACGTCCGCCGACGACGTCTGCCTGATGGCCTTCACCTCGGGCACCACCGGCACGCCCAAGGCCACGATGCATTTCCACCGCGATGTGATGGCCGCCTGCGCCTGCTGGCCGGTGCACGTGCTGCGCGCCACCCGGGACGATGTCTTCATCGGCAGCCCACCGCTGGCCTTCACCTTCGGCCTCGGCGGGCTGCTGCTGTTTCCGATGTCGATCGGCGCCTCGACGGCGCTCATCGAGAAGGCCACGCCCGACACGCTGCCGGCGGCGATCGAGCGCTATGGGGCCACGGTCTGCTTCACCGCGCCCACCTCGTACCGCGCGATCGCGATGGGCCTGTCGAACGGTGGGGCGGGCGGGAGCCCGAAGCCCGACCTGCACACGCTGCGCAAGTGCGTTTCGGCAGGCGAGGCCCTGCCGGCGGCCACGCGCAAACTGTGGCGCGTGGCGACGGGCATCGAGATCATCGACGGCATCGGCTCGACCGAGATGCTGCACATCTTCATCTCGGCCGACGAGAGCCATGCGCGGCCCGGCGCCACCGGCCTGGCCGTGCCCGGCTACCGCGCCTGCATCCTCGACGAGGCCGGCCAGCCCCTGCCGCCCGGGCAGGTGGGCCGACTTGCGGTCAAGGGCCCGACGGGCTGCAAGTACCTGGCCGACGAGCGCCAGAAGCAGTATGTGCAGAACGGCTGGAACCTGACCGGCGACGCCTACCTTGTCGACACCGACGGCCAGTACGTCTACCAGGCCCGCACCGACGACATGATCATCAGCGGCGGCTACAACATCGCCGGCCCGGAGGTCGAGAGCGCGCTGTTGCTGCACCCCGCAGTGGCCGAGTGCGGCGTGATCGGCCAGGCCGACCCCGACCGCGGCCAGATCGTCAAGGCCTTCGTCGTGCTCAAGCCCGGGCACACCGGCGACGATGCGATGACCAAGGCCCTGCAGGAGTTCGTCAAGCAGACCATCGCGCCGTACAAGTACCCGCGGGCGATCGAGTACCGCGCGCAATTGCCGCGCACCGAGACCGGCAAGCTGCAGCGCTTCCGCCTGAGGACATGAGCCCCCGCGGGCCCCCGCGCACGCCACTGGATGAGCGGCAGCTGCTGCGCAGCGCCCTTTAGAAAGGATCGATATGCACAAGGTGCTTCAACCCGCCCATTGGGCGCCTCCGCGCGGCTATGTGAACGGCGTGGCCGCCCGCGGCACGCAGGTCTTCGTGGCGGGCCAGATCGGCTGGAACGCCGACTGCCGCTTCGACAGTGATGACCTCGTCGAGCAGACGCGCCAGGCGCTGTCGAACGTCGTCGCCGTGCTCGCAGAGGCAGGCGCCACGCCGGCCCACATCGTGCGCATGACCTGGTACCTCACCGACCGCGCCGACTACCTGGCGCGCGGTAAGGAGATCGGCCAGGTGTTCCGCGACACCATCGGCTCCTACGACATCGCAATGACGGCCGTGCAGGTCGCGGCGCTGATCGAGTCGCGCGCGAAGGTCGAAATCGAGGTCACGGCGGTTCTGCCAGACTGAACCCGGGGCCTCCAGAAACGACAAAGCCGCCCACAGGGCGGCTTTTCTCCGCGCGTCCGGTCAGGCTGAGAAGCTCGACCCGCAGCCGCAGGTCGTCGTCGCGTTCGGGTTCTTGATCACGAACTGCGCGCCCTGCAGGTCTTCCTTGTAGTCGATCTCGGCGCCGACCAGGTACTGCAGGCTCATTGCGTCGATCAGCAGCGTCACGCCGTTCTTGGCCATCTGCGTATCGTCTTCGTTGACGATCTCGTCGAAGGTGAAGCCGTACTGGAAGCCGGAGCAGCCGCCGCCCTGCACGAACACGCGCAGCTTCAGGTCGGGGTTGCCTTCTTCGGCCACCAGGTCGGCCACCTTGGCCGCGGCGCTGTCGGTGAAGATCAGCGGGGCGGGCATTTCACCGGCGGCGGGGGTCAGGGTTTCGGCCAAGGCGGTCATGGGGCTTCCTTCGGAACAAACAGGTATCGGGTCAGGCGTCGTTGGCGATGGCGGCGACGGCAGCCAGTTTCAACGCGGGCTTCTCGCCTTCGCTGGAGCGGTGCCTCAGTTCACCATCGATGGTGGCGCCCTGGTGCATTTCAAGGGCTTCGTAGCGCACATCGCCAACAATGCGCGCCTTGGGCTGGATCTCCAGCAGGTCGGTCGAGTGGACCGGACCGACGATCTGCCCGTTGATGATCACATGGCCGGCCATCACCTTGCCGTGCACCCGGGCATTTTCGCTGATCACGAGCAGGCTGGGGCGGTCGCCCACGGCCACCACGTCACCATGCACCTCGCCATCGATGCGCAGTCCGTCTGAAAAACGAAGCTCGCCGTGCACGGCGGTGCCTTCGCCTATGAGCCCACGGATGGGGGGTTGTTTCTTGCGTCCGAACAACATGGTGTTGCCCTTTCTCTTCCCAACGTTCGAGAGATCAAAGCTTGGCCATCTGGGTGGCCATGACGGCGCCTGAGCCGTTCAACACCCTCACTTGCACGGTTTTTACCACGGCCCCCGGCGGGTGGTCGATACGGCCCTCGACCCGTGCGTATTGCTTCACCCGCAACGGCAGGCTGCCGCCTGGCAGGCCGCCCGTCCAGGCCTGCTCGCCCTGCTGGCCGGCCAGGCTGATCTCATAGCGGCCCTCGAATGGCTGAGGTGCGCGGCCGTTCTGCATCACCAGCAGCTGGTAGCGCAACTGCCCCGGGGCCGCCGTTTCAGCCTGGAAGCCCCGCACCACCAGCGCCTGACCGGCCGCCGCGCCGGCCACCGGCAGCAAGCGCTCGAAGAAGCCGAGGTCGGCCTTGAGCGAGAGGTTCTCGGCTTCGGCCTGCTTGAGCTGGGCAGCCAGCCGCTCCTGCGCGGCGCGCTCGGCCTTGAGCAGGCTGTCGGCCGTGCTGGCGATCGCCTGCGCGCGCTCCGACTCCTCCTTCAGGCCATCGAGCTCGGCACGCAGGCGAGCCACTTCTTCCTTCGAGCCGCGGTCCAGCCCCGCGATGTCCTTGCCGAACTCGAAGGCCCAGAGCGCGATGGCCGCCGAAAAGCCCAACGCCACCGCATACACGGCCCAGCGCAGTGGCCAGGGCAAATGGCTGCGAACGATCATGCGCGGGGCGCTGATCGACAGGCGGCGACGCAACAGCTTGAAGCGCATCGTGTCCGGAAGTGTGCGGGGCCCAGAGACGCGAAAGGCCGCAGATGCGGCCTTTCGTTGGTACAACGATCGTGTCGTTGAAGCGGGTATCAGCGCTTGCTGAACTGCTTGCGACGGCGGGCGCCGTGCAGGCCGACCTTCTTCCGCTCGACTTCACGCGCGTCACGCGTCACGAAGCCGGCGTGGCTCAGGTCGGGCTTCAGGGCCGCGTCGTAATCGATCAGCGCACGGGTGATGCCGTGGCGAACGGCACCGGCCTGGCCGGATTCACCGCCGCCGTGCACGTTGACCTGGATGTCGAAGGCCTCGCCATTGCCCGTCAGCAGCAGGGGCTGCTTGACGATCATGATCGAGGTCTGGCGGCCGAAGTACTGGTCAACGGGCTTGCCGTTGACCGTGATCTGGCCGTTGCCCTTCTTGATGAACACGCGGGCGACCGACGACTTGCGGCGGCCGGTGCCATAGTTCCAATTACCGATCATCACCGCTCCTTAGATTTCCAGCGCCTTGGGCTGCTGGGCGGCGTGCGGGTGCGTGTCACCCGCGTACACCTTCAGCTTCTTGATCATCGCGTAGCCGAGCGGGCCCTTGGGCAGCATGCCCTTGACGGCCTTTTCCAGGGCGCGGCCCGGGTGCTTGGCTTGCATGTCCTTGAACTTCGTGGCGTAGATGCCGCCAGGGAAGCCCGAGTGACGGTAGTAGATCTTGTCGTTGGCCTTGTTGCCGGTGACACGGATCTTGTCGGCGTTCAGGACGATGATGAAATCGCCGGTGTCCACGTGAGGCGTGTAGATGGCCTTGTGCTTGCCGCGCAAACGGAGTGCCACTTCGCTGGCAACACGTCCGAGCACCTTGTCGGTGGCGTCAATCACAAGCCACTCGTGCGTCACCTCGGCCGGCTTGGCGCTGAAGGTTTTCATGAGGGGGCTCTTGAAGGAGAGAAAATCGGCTGTCTGAACGATTTGCCCAGGCCCCTCGGAACCGCTTGTGAGCCGACGCCTGCGTCTGAAAAACCTGCAAGCCCCGGCCGGCGGCCTCTCGGGCACACCGGGCACCTCGCCGCCAACCCCTGCAACACCTGAAAATCAAGGCGCCTGCAAGGCCTGGGCGGCAAAGCCCGTTCTCCCCGCCGAATAACGGGAAAGCCCGCGAGTATATCCGATAGTCCGCCCAAACCCAAGCACAAGCCCTGGCATCGGCCTGTGCGATTGGAGCCAGCTCCCCAAGTCAGCCCGCTAGACTCAGGGTTACCACTGAGATCATGGAGGGCCACACCATGGGCCGACCCGACGATCGAGGCGCCGACGACGAGGCCACCGCCGCGTCGACCGACACTTCCCCCCCGGCGACCGCCCCTGCGCCCGCCACCCCCGCCTTTCGCTGGATCCCGATCCGCTCCCTGGCACAACGCCACAGACCGAGAGTGCTTGCTCACTTGCTCTCGCTGTCGCCTGAAGACCGTTACCTGCGCTTCGGCTACGCCGCGAGCGATGCCCAGGTCGGGCGCTATGTCGATCTGCTCGATTTCGAGCGCGACGAGGTGTTCGGCATCTTCAACCGGCGGCTCGAACTGATCGCCATGGCCCACCTGGCTTACCTGCCCGAGACCAGCCAGTCGCGCCACATGGCGGAATTCGGCGTGTCGGTGCTGACCAAGGCCCGCGGCCGCGGCTACGGCGGCCGGCTGTTCGATCACGCGGTGCTGCATGCCCGCAACCGCCAGGTCGACACCCTCATCATCCATGCGCTGAGCGAGAACAGCGCGATGCTGAAGATCGCCCGCAATGCCGGCGCCATCGTCGAGCGCGAGGGCGGCGAGGCCGAGGCCCGGCTGCGCCTGCCGCCCGAGACCCTGGGCTCGGTGATCGAGGAGATGGTCGAGAGCCAGGCAGCGGAGATCGACTACCAGCTCAAGAGCAACGCGCAGCGGGTGGACCTGCTGCGCGAGATCTTCGGCGAGATCAAGGCCGGCATCCGCAAGGTGCGCAACACCACGCTGAACTGATCCGGTCCGGCACGGCGCTTACCATCGCGCCGATGCAAGAAGACCGCACGAACGAGGCGCCCTACGCGGCCCTCGACCCGACGACCGTGCTGGCCGCGCTGCAGGACGCCGGTTTCCCCTGCGACGGGCGGCTGCTGCAGCTGAACTCCTACGAGAACCGCGTCTACCAGGCGCCGCTGGACGACGGCCGCGTGGTCGTCGCCAAGTTCTACCGCCCCGGCCGCTGGAGCGATGCCCAGATCGCCGAAGAGCATCAGTTCGCGGCCGAGCTGGCCGAGGCGGAGCTGCCGGTGGTACCGCCGCTGCCGCTGGCGGCCGAAGGCGCCGCGCTGACGCTCGTTCCCGGCACGCCCACGCTCGGGCGCTACGAGGCCGAGCCCGGCCAGGTGTTCCGCTTTGCGGTGAGCGAGCGCCGCGCCGGCAGGGCGCCCGAGCTGGAACAGCCGGAGACCCTCGCCTGGATCGGGCGCCTGCTGGCCCGGCTGCACCGCGTGGGGGCTCGCGCCGCTTTCGCGCATCGCCGCACGCTCGACGCCGAGACCTTCGGCCACCGCCCGCGCCAGCGCCTGATCGAACTGGGCTTCGTGGACCCGGAGATCGATCGCGGATGGATCGACGCCAGCGCCACCGCACTGGACGCGGTGGACGAGGCCTTCGCCCGCCACGGCACGCCACGGCCGCTGCGCCTGCACGGCGACTGCCATGCGGGGAACGTGCTCTGGCGCGAGGACACGGGTCCGCACTTCGTCGACCTCGACGACTGCTGCATGGGCCCGGCGATCCAGGACCTGTGGATGCTGCTGCCCGGGGAGCGCGGCCCGGTCGAGGCCGCGCTGCACCACCTGCTCGACGGCTACCGGGATTTCATGGATTTCGACGACCGCGAGCTGCTGCTGATCGAGCCGCTGCGCACGCTGCGCATGGTCCACCACAGCGCCTGGCTGGCCGAGCGCTGGGGCGACCCGGCCTTCCCGATTGCCTTCCCGTGGTTCGCGAGCCCTGCCTACTGGGGCCAGCAGGCCACCGACCTGCGCGAGCAGGTCGATCGGATGCGCGACCGTTGAATCAGGCCGCCAGCAGCTTGGTCACCCGCTGCACGTAGGCGGCCGGGTCCTCGAGCTGGCCGCCCTCGGCCAGCAGCGCCTGGTCGAACAGGATCTGCGCCAGGTCCTCAAAACGCGGATCGCCGTCCAGGCGCTTGACCAGCGCATGCTCGGGGTTGACCTCGAGGATGGGCTTGGCGGCAGGCGCCTCCTGGCCAGCCTGCTTCAGCAGGCGCGCCAGGTGGGCGCTCATGTCGCCTTCTTCCACCACCAGGCAGGCGGGTGAATCGACCAGGCGGGTCGTCACGCGCACGTCCTTGGCGCGGTCCTTGAGCGCCTCCTTCAGCTTGTCCAGCACCGGCTTGAAGGTCTCGGCCGCGGCCTCGGCCTGCTTCTTCTCTTCCTCGTCCTGCAGCTTGCCCAGGTCGAAGGCACCCTTGGCCACGCTTTGCAGCGAATGGCCCTCGAACTCGTGCAGGTGCGACAGCAGCCATTCGTCGACGCGGTCGGTCAGCAGCAGCACCTCCAGGCCCTTCTTGCGGAAGATCTCGAGCTGCGGGCTGCTCTTGGCGGCGGCGAGCGAGTCGGCGGTGATCACGTAGATCGCCTCCTGGCCTTCCTTCATGCGCTTCACATAGTCGGCCAGCGACACGCCCTCGTCGGCATGCGTGGACGCGAAGCGGAACAGCTTGGCCAGGCGCTCCTGGTTGGCGTGGTCTTCGCCGATGCCTTCCTTCAGCACCGCGCCGAACTCCTTCCAGAAGCTCATGTACTTGGCGCGCTCTTCGGCACTCTCGCTGTCGGCAAGCCCTTCGAGCATGCTCAGCACGCGCTTGGTCGAGCCCTCGCGGATGGCCTTCACGTCGCGGCTTTCCTGCAGCAGCTCGCGGCTCACGTTCAGCGGCAGGTCGGCCGAGTCGATCACGCCCTTGACGAAGCGCAGGTAGACCGGCATCAGTGCCTCGGCGTCGTCCATGATGAAGACACGCTTGACGTAGAGCTTGACGCCACCGCGCTTGTCGCGGTTCCACAGGTCGTAGGGCGCCTTGGCCGGGATGTACAGCAGCTGGGTGTACTCGCTGCGTCCCTCGACGCGGTTATGGGTATAGGCCAGCGGCGCGGCCTGGTCGTAGCTGAGCTGCTTGTAGAAATCCTGGTACTCGGCATCGGTGACGTCGCTCTTCGGCCGGGCCCACAGCGCGGCCGCCTTGTTGACCGTCTCCCACTCGTCCTTGGCCACGTACTTCGCCGCCTCCTGGTCCCACTCTTCCTTGCGCATCAGGATGGGCAGCGAGATGTGGTCGGAGTACTTCGAGACGATGGAGCGCAGCTTCCAGGCGGTGAGGAACTCGGCCTCCTCGTCGCGCAGGTGCAGGATCACGTCGGTGCCGCGGGTGGGCTTGTCGATGGTCTCCAGGTCGTATTCGCCGGTGCCTTCGGAGCTCCAGCGCGCGCCTTCGCTGGCGGGCAGGCCGGCACGGCGCGTTTCCACCGTGATGCGGTCGGCCACGATGAAGCCGGAGTAGAAGCCCACGCCGAACTGGCCGATGAGGTTCGCGTCCTTCTTCTTGTCGCCTTCGAGCGCGGCCATGAACTCGCGCGTGCCGCTCTTGGCGATCGTGCCCAGGTGCTGGGCCGCCTCCTCGGCGCTCATGCCCACGCCGTTGTCGCGGATGGTGAGGGTCTTGGCCTCGGCGTCGACGATCAGCTGGATCTGGAGGTTCGGCTGGTCCTCGTACAGCTCGGGCTTGTCCAGCGCCTCGAAACGCAGCTTGTCGCAGGCGTCGGACGCGTTGGACACCAGCTCGCGCAGGAAGATCTCCTTGTTGGAGTAGAGCGAGTGGGTGACGAGGTGCAGGATCTGCTTGACTTCGGCCTGGAAGGCGTGGGTGTGCTTGCTCATGGGGAGTCAGGGCGGCGGTGAATTCGACGGGGCGGGAGTTTAGGGCGCGTCTGCGGTTTTCAAGGCTTCGATCCGGGCCTGGATCTCGGCCAGCCGCGCACGGGCCTCGCGCCCCGCGGGCGTCGTGGGTGGCTGCTGGGCGGCCAGGTCGAGCAGCAGCTCGGTGATCAGGCCGAGCTGCCGGCCGTAGCTCGCCACCTCGAAGGCCTTCTGTTCCATCTCGCCGTTGCCGGCCCAAGGCGGAATGGCGCCGAAGAAGGCATCGGGGTCGATGCGCTGGGCGACACTGCCGCTGAGCGGGAAGTGGAACTGCGGTGACCATTGCCAGAGCCAGGGGAACATCGGCGCCTCCTTGAGCGGTGGTGAGGACCGGATTGTCCCCGCGAGCGTCAGCGCTTGAACGCCTTGCGGCCATGCAAGGCACCGCCACGGCCTGGGCTCGGGCTATGTCGCCACCGGCGCCCAGGCCCCTTCGCCCGCGGCGGCGCGCGCATAGTCGGCAAAGCGGCGGGCCGGTCGGCCGAGTGCCTGCTGCACCCCGTCGGCCGGGGCGCTGTTGCGGCCGTCGAGCACGGTGGTGAACAGGTACAGCGCCAGCTCCAGCACCTCGGGGGGCACGCCTGCGGCCAGCGCTTCCCTCCGGTAAGCCTCGATGGGCAGCTCGACGAACTGCATTGGCCGCCCGCTGGCGCTGCCGATGGCCGCCACTGCCTGCGCGAAGCTGAGCGACTCGGGCCCGGTCAGCTCGTAGAGCCGGCCCTGGTGCCGCTCGGGCTGCAAGAGCGCCGCCACCGCCACGTCGGCGATGTCGTCCACATCGATGAACGGCTCGGCCACCGCGCCGACCGGCAAAGCCAGCACGCCCCCCTGCTGCAGCGGCGCCTGGAAGAAGCTCTCGCTGAAGTTCTGCATGAACCAGCTGGCGCGCAGCACCGTCCAGGACACGCCCGAGTCCTTCAATGCCTGCTCGGCCTGCACCGCCTCGACCTCGCCGCGGCCCGAGAGCAGCACCAGGTGGCGCACACCGACCCGGCGCGCCTCGGCGAAGAAGGCGGTCACCGTCGCCAGCGCGCCTGGCACCGCCAAGTCGGGCTGGAAGCTGACGTAGACACGCTCGCAGCCGGCCAGGGCAGCGGGCCAGGTCGCCGGCTGCGACCAGTCGAACGGCGGGGCGGCGCGGCGCGAGCCGGGGCGCACCGGCACGCCCCGGGCCTCGAGCCGCTGCAGCACGCGGCGGCCGGTCTTGCCGCTGGCGCCCAACACCAGCACGGCTGGAACGGGCGGGATGACGGGGGCGTCGAACTTGTCCATGGTCGGGCTCTCCTGATAAAGTGAAAAATCCTCACTTTCAAAAGATGATAAATAATCATCTTTTGGAAAGTCAATGCCCATCCCGAAAAAGCCGGCTCCCGCTCCGACCGCCGCCACCTCGCCTCCTGCGGCTGCCGCCGCGGCGCCGACCCGGCTGCTGGTGCAGGACCGCAGCCGCGCGCGCCAGGAGCACATCCTCGAAGCCGCCACGCGTCTGCTGATGCAGGGTGGCAGCGAGCACCTGCGCATGAGCGACATCGCCAAGCAGGCCAGCATCTCGATCGGCTCGCTGTACCAGTACTTCCCGGACAAGGCGGCGCTGATGCAGACCCTGGCGCGTCGGCATTTCGACATGAGCCGCCGCTGCATCGAGCAGGCCCTGGCCGGGGCCGACAGCCTGCCCGCGCTGCGCGACGCCTTTGCCGCACTGCTCGACGAGTACCACCGAACCTGTGCACACGAGCCGGTGGTGCGCGAGGTCTGGTCCGGCCTGCAGGCCGACCCGGCGCTGCGCGAGATCGAGCGGCAGGCGTCCGCCGCCTGCGGGGAACTGCTGGCCGATGCGCTGGCGCGGGTGCACCCGTCGCGCCGCGACTGGTCGGCCACGGCCTTCCTCGTCTGGCACTTGGGCGAGGCTGCGGTGCGGCTGGCGCTGGACCGGCCCAGTGACGCCGAGCGCCTGCTGTCGGCCTATCGCCAGATGGTCGACGCGGCGGTGTTCGACCGCGCGGCCTAGCCTAGGGCCTGTTCACCAGAACTGCCACCAGGGCCGCTTGTCCGCCACGGCCCGGGCGGCCTTCGGCCCGTGCTGCAGTGCGTGCCAGCGGCGTTCTCCGTTGGCATCGCCCTCGTCGTGCTTGAATCCGGTGACGCGCTGCGCCAGTTTCAAGGGCAGCTCGAAGAGGTAGTCCACCCCGGGGCCGCGGGCTTGCAGCAGCCGCATCTCGGCAGCCACCGCGGTGTAGGCGTCCGGCAGCGAGCCCTCGGCCAGCAGATGGTCCCGCCCCTGCTGCGCATCATGCTCGACGCGCCAGCGCCGCTCGCCGCCCTGCCAGCCCTCGGCGCTGGCATGCATCGTGTGCTCCTCGATGCGGCAGGCGATCAACTCGGCCCCGCCGGAGAGTGCGGCCAGCCAGTCCGGGTGCAGCCAGGCGTGGTCGGCCTGCTTGGCGTAGACCGCGTACCAGCCACTGGCGAGGCGGCGGGCGCCGAAGGGTCGCTCGCCGAACTCGATCACCTCGCCGGCGGGCGTGGCGTCGAGGTCGGCCAGGATCTGCTCCGGCACCTTGCCGCGCACCGCCAGCCAGCAGAGCGAGAAGCCCATGGCCAGCGCTCAGGCCGGGCCGAGCCGGCGCTGCATCGTGTACTTGACGATGCCGTGGCCGAAACCCGCGATCTCCAGCGCCGGCTCGTAGCCGTGCCGGCGGTAGAAGGCCGGCGCCTGGAAGGTGAAGGTGTCGAGGTAGACGACGCGGCAGCCGCGCTCGACCGCGCGCTGCTCGAAGGCCTGCATCAGACGGCTGCCCAGCCCCCGCTGACGCTGCGCAGGTTCGACCCACAGCTGCAGCAGCTCGCAGCATTCGCCCCAGGTGCGGCCGACGGCGCCGCCGAGCACGCGCCCGTCCCCATCACGCACGAAGCACTGCAGGGGCCGCACCTCGTCCAGCGGCGCGGCGAGCTCGTTCGCCTCGCCCAGGCCGTTGTCGACGATGGCCGCGGCCGCCTTGTCGGGCTGGTCGTGCACGCTGACGCGCACGGGGCCGCCGGTCATCGCGTCGCCTCCCGGCGGGCCAGCATCTGGCGGCGCCGGTCGAGGCTGTCGGCCGGCCAGTGCTGCTCGCGGTCGTAGTACTCCGCCACCGCCGGCGTGCCGGGCGGCAGCACCACCCAGGGCTGCTTGGTCGCGGTGAAGATGTGGATGTCCGGCGGCAGACGGTCAGGGTCGTCGAGCGTGCCCACACGCACGAAGCTGACCGCCGGGCCGGCGCCAGCGTAGTGGCTCCACAACGCCACCCAGCACTGCGGGCAACGCGCGATCTGCTGCCCCTGGCCACTGGCCGACGGGGTGTGCACCAGCAGCGGCGGCGCACCCAGCAGCTCGACGCGCTCCGACTCGATCATCGCGTTGATCACGAAGGCCGAGCCGGTCTCGCGCTGGCACCAGCGGCAATGGCAGCAGTTCACGAACAGCGGCCGCGTCTTCAGGCGGTAGCGCACCATGCGGCAGTCGCAGCCGCCATCGAGCGGAAAGCCATCATTCACACCCTGCCTCCTTCCTCCATGCCGGACCAGTGCCACCGGTCGCCTTCCGCGCGCACGCGGTGCTCGTGCGCCAGCTTGAGCAGATGGGCCGTCAGCGAGCGCGCGGCGATGCCGTGCCGCGCCGCCGGAACGTCACCGTAGACCACCGGCACGAGTTCGTCCACCGTGGCCTGGCCGGCCTCTCGCAAGGCCGCCACGACCTTCGCCTCGCGCGCCAGGCGGTGGGCCACGAGTCGGCGCACCTCGTCCTGCGGCGAGGGCATCAGGAACCCGTGACCGGGCGCAAACCATCGCAGGCCGTCGATCGCCAGCAGGCCCTCCAGCGAGGCCAGGTAGGCCACCATGTCGCCGTCGGGCGGGTTGATGACCACGGTCGAGCCCTGCATCACATGGTCGCCGGTGAACAGCATTCCCTCTTCCTCAAGCAGCCAGCAGACGTGGTTGGAGGCATGACCCGGCGTGGCCACCGCGCGCAATGTGGTGCTGCCGCCGAGCTGCAGGCGCTCGCCGTCGACCGGCTCGTGCTGCGGGCGGAAGCCCGCGTCCTGCCACTGCGGGTGGTCGGCGACGCGGCCCACCAGCGGTGCACAGCTCAGCTCGGCCAGGCGGCGGGCGGCAGGGGAATGGTCCTTGTGCGTGTGGGTCACCAGGATCTGCACGATGGTGCCCGGCGCCGCGGCCGCCAGGACGGCCTGCAGGTGGGCCTCGGTGTTGGCGTCGTCCGGGCCCGGGTCGATCACCGTCACCTCCGACGAGCCGGGTTCGCGCACCAGGTAGGTGTTGGTGCCGGGGCCGGTCATCACCGAGCCGTTGTCGCAGGTGACACGGGTCACGCGGTCGGACAGGCGCACCGGTTGCAGCGGCGGCAGCTCGTGGCAGACGTTGCCCAGGCCCACCGGGTCGAGCCGCGCGATCTCGGCATAGGCCCATTCGTGCGGGAGCACCGGGCGGACCTGGCCCGCGGCGTTGCGGCCCAGGCGCGGCATCATGCGCGGCGGGTGGCGGCGGGTGCGCGCCTCGGCCAGGGCCTCGGCCACGGTCGGGAAACGCGCCAGGTCCTTCAGCGTCTCCCGCGTCACCGGCAGCAGCTTGAGTGCGCGCGCCTTGTCCAGCGCCTGTCCGGGCGTCAGCCAGGCCAGCTCGAGCGCCTCGCCGGCATCGACCACCGCCGCCTGGCCCTGGGGCGCGCGGGCAATGAAGAAGCGGGTGTCGAACCGCTTGGGCATGCCCGGAGGGGTGAGCCAATGGCTGTGGTAGGCCAGGGCTCCGGCGTCCAGCCGCAGGCCGTGGCGCGCGCACAGGGCCGCGAAATCCTCGCCCCGCCGCACGAGGGCCCGCTCATGCCGAGCGGCCTCGACATCGCCGGCCGTGGCGTACAGCAGGCCGACCTCTTCCAGGCATTCGCGCAGCGCCGCCACGGTGTAGGCCAGCGCACCGCCGGCCAGGCCCAGGCGCTCGTTGGCGCTGGCCTCGAGATCACCATCGCAGAGGGCGCCCAGCGCCTCGTCTTCCGGGTCGAGCACCCCACCGGGGAAGACCCACACGCCGCTGCGCATGTCGCCATCGCGCTCGGCGCGGCGCAGCATCAGCACTTCGGGCCGACCATCGGCGCCGTCGCGCAGGACGATCAGGCTGGCCGCGCGGCGGGCACCTTCGGCATCGCGGTCATCGCCCGCGTCGTTTGGGGGCACGGCACTCATCCGAATCGGCTCTTCAATCTCATGAAGCCATTGTCTGCCGCGCATGGCCGCTGGCCAGCAACGTGGTGATTTCACCCTCGCTGTAGCCCGCTTCGGCCAGCAGCTCACGCGTGTGCTGGCCGATGGCCGGCGCGGGCCGCGGGGCGGCCGGCCGGCTGCGGCCGAAGCGCGGCGCCGGAGCCGGCTGCACCACGCCGTCGACCTCGACGAAGGCCTGGCGCTGGCGAGCATGCGGGTGGCCGGGCGCCTCGGCCAGCGTCAACACCGGAGCGACGCAGGCGTCGCTGCCCTCGAACAGCGCGGCCCAGTCGTCGCGGGCCCGGGTGCGCACGAGCGTGGTGATCGCCTCGCGCATCTCGGGCCAGAGCCGGCGGTCGTACTGGCCGGCAACGAAGCGCACGTCCAGCCCGGCCAGGCGCGCGAACTCGGCGAAGAACTTGGGTTCCAACGCGCCCAGCGCCAGGAAGCGGCCATCGGCGGCCTCGTAGGTGGCATAGAACGGCGCGCCGCCATCGAGCAGGTTGGCGTCGCGCGCCTGCGCGTTCCACAGCCCACCGGCCGCCAGGCCGTGGAACAGCGAGAGCAACGAGCCCACGCCGTCGACCATCGCCGCGTCCACCACCTGCCCACGCCCCGAGCGCTGGCGCTCGAACAGCGCGGCCAGCACGCCGAAGGCCAGGTAGAGCGCGCCGCCGCCGTAGTCGCCGACGAGGTTGAGCGGTGGCACCGGCGGCTGGCCGGCGCCGCCGATGGCGTGCAGCGCGCCGCTGAGCGCGATGTAGTTGAGGTCGTGGCCGGCCGCCTGGGCCAGCGGGCCGCTCTGGCCGTAGCCTGTCATGCGGCCATACACCAGGCCTGGGTGACGGGCATGGCAATCGACCGGGCCGAGGCCGAGGCGCTCGGCCACGCCGGGGCGCCAGCCTTCGATCAGCACGTCGGCAGCGGTGATGAGGCGGCGTGCGGCCTCGCGCCCGCCTTCGGACTTGAGGTCGAGCGCGATCGAGCGACGGCTGCGTGCCGGCACGTCGAAGCGCGGGTCAACCGGCAGCCCGAGGCCGCTGGGCTCCAGGCGGTCGATGCGCACCACCTCGGCCCCCAGGTCGGCAAGCAGCATCGCGCACATCGGGCCGGGGCCGATGCTGGCGAGCTCGATGACCCGCAGTCCATGCAACGGTCCCATGCGGCTGTCTCCTGTGGCGTGGTTCTTCTGGGCGGAAGCACACAGACTAGCATCGCTGCCAATGAGTGCCACCCCCACACTGCGCATCGAGCCGCACGGCTGGCAACTGCCCGTGGCACCGGGCCAGAGCCTGCTCGAAGCAGCCCAGGCCGCCGGCGTGCGGCTGGCGCGCTCGTGCCGCAACGGCACCTGCCGCGCCTGCCGCTGCCGGCTGCTGGCCGGCGCCGTACGCTACCGCGTCGAATGGCCCGGTCTGCTCGCCGAGGAGAAGGCCGAAGGATGGATCCTGCCTTGCGTGGCGCTGCCGGAAGGCGATGTCGTCATCGATGCGCCGTCGGCTTCGCCGGCCTGACAAGGCGGGCTCAGAGAAAGCGTTCCAGCAGCCGCTTCGAATGTCGATCCAGCGCGAGCATGTCCGGCACCTTGAAGACGATGCCGTGGCTGCTGGCGATGAGCAGCGCAGCGCGGGTGCCGGGCAGGCGGCGGATGTCCTCCTCGCCCTTGAGCACCAGCTGCGTGGCGCCGCGGTCGGTCTCGACGTCCCAGGTGCTGGGGGTGGAGAAGGTCGAGACCTTCAGCAGGCGCTTGATCTCGGGCGTGAACTCGCGGCTGGCGAGCTCCTCCTCGATCAACGCCCGCTGGGCTGGCGGCAGCCCGGCGAGAAGCGGCACCCAGGCCAGCTCGCGCCCTTCGAGGCTGACCAGCGACAAGCCCTCGCCCGGCGCGCCGATCGGGAAGGCGCGCACCGGGGTGATGCCTTCGTGGACGGCTCCGTCGGCAGCGGTGAAGACGAGGCGGCCGAGCGCGTCGCGGCGCAGTTCGAACGCTGTCATTGGCTCACCTCCGCGTGGGCCGAAGGCTGCGGCAAGGTGCTGGCAATCAGCACGGCATCGTGGTCGGCCCCCTCGGCCTCGGCCTTGCGGGCCTGGGCTTCGTAGAGCCGCCAGTAGGCACCCTGCTTGGCCATCAACTCGTCGTGCGGGCCGACCTCGACGACCACGCCGCGGTCCATCACCACCAGCCTGTCGGCCTTGCGCAGGGTGGACAGTCGGTGGGCGATGGCGATCGTGGTGCGGCCCTGCACCAGGTTGTCCAGCGCTTTCTGGATCTCCTTCTCGGTCTCGGTGTCGACCGCCGAAGTCGCCTCGTCGAGGATCAGCAGGCGCGGGTCGATCAGCAACGCGCGGGCGATCGAGATGCGCTGGCGCTCGCCGCCCGACAGGCCCTGGCCTCGTTCGCCGACCAGCGAGTCGTAGCCCTGCGGCAGCCGCAGGATGAACTCGTGCGCGTGCGCGGCGCGGGCCGCGGCCACGATCTCCTCGCGCGTCGCGCCGGGCTTGCCGTAGGCGATGTTCTCGGCCACCGTGCCAAAGAATAGGAAGGGCTCCTGCAGCACCAGGCCGATGTGGCGGCGGTAGTCGGCCACGGCGAAGCGGCGGATGTCGGTGCCGTCGACCAGGATGCGGCCGTCGGTCACGTCGTAGAAGCGGCAGATCAGGTTGACCAGCGTGCTCTTGCCCGAGCCGCTGTGGCCGACCAGTCCGACCATCTCGCCGGGCTTGATTTCAAGGCTCAGGCCGCGGATCACCGAGCGGTTGCCGTAGCGGAAGCCGATGCCGTCCATCGTCACCCCGCCCTTGAGCTGGCCGGCCGGCACCGGGTTGGCGGGCTCGGGCACGTTGGACACATGGTCCAGGATGTCGAAGATGCGCTTGGCGCCGGCGGCCGCCTTCTGGGTGACCGACACGATGCGGCTCATCGAGTCGAGCCGGCCGTAGAAGCGGCCGATGTAGGCGATGAAGGCGGTCAGGATGCCGACCGTGATCTGGCCCTTGCTGACCTGCCAGATGCCGAAGGCCCAGACGACCAGCAGGCCGATGTCGGTCAGCAGGGAAACCGTCGGGCCGAACAGGCTCCAGGTCTTGTTCAGCCGGTCGTTGACGACCAGGTTCAGCTGGTTCGCTTCGCGGAAGCGGTTGGCCTCGCGCGCCTCCTGCGCAAAGGCCTTGACCACGCGGATGCCGGGGATGGTGTCGGCCAGCACGTTGGTCACGTCGCCCCAGACGCGGTCGATCTTCTCGAAGCCGGTGCGCAGCCGGTCGCGCACGAGGTGGATCATCCAGGCGATGAAGGGCAGCGGCAGCAGCGTCACCAGCGCCAGCCAGGGGTTGATCGAGAACAGGATGACCGAGGTCATGCCCAGCAGCAGCACGTCGGTGGCGAAGTCGAGCGCGTGCAGAGAGAGGAAGACCGAGATTCGGTCGGTCTCCGAGCCGATGCGGCTCATCAGGTCGCCGGTGCGCTTGGCGCCGAAGTAGTCGAGCGACAGCTGCAGCAGGTGCTCGAAGGCACCCACCCGCAGGTCGGCCGCGATGCGCTCGGACACCAGCGCCAGCAGCCAGGTGCGCGCCCAGCCCAGGCTCCAGGCGACCAGCGCCGAGCCCAGCAGCCCGGCCAGCAGCCACAGCACGTAGCCGGTGTCGATCTGCTGGCCGTTCTGGAACGGGATCAGCACGTCGTCCATCAGCGGGATCGTCAGGTAGGGCGGCACCAGCGTCGCGCCGGTCGAGGCCAGCGTCAGCAGGAAGCCGGCCAGCAGCTTCCAGCGGTAGGGGTGCGCAAAGCGCCACAGCCGCAGCAGCACCCAGGTCGACGGCGGCTCGTGCAACTCGCGCGTGCACATTGGGCACTCGTCGGAATCGGGTGGCAGCGGCGCGCGGCAGGTGGGGCAGCGGGTCGGGTCGTCGCCCTCGGGTGGCAGGCCGGCGGCCCGCGCTTGCTGCAACTGTTCGAAACGCTTGACCAGGCGCAGCGCCTGGACATTGGCGCCCAGGGTGAAGCGCCAGCGCGCCACGGAGCGGTCGCCCTCGCTCAGCTCCAGCGTGCCCACGCCCGCATGGTCGTGGTGGCGCAGCGCCATGGCCGGAGTGATCTCGATGCGCCGCCAGTCAGGCTGCGCCCCCAGGCGCGAGAACAGGGCCCGCTCGCTGAGGACCAGCTCGCCTTGGCCGAAGCGCATGACCTCGTCGAGGTCAACCGCCAGGCTGGCAAGCACGTTGTCGCCCGGTGCCAAGGGGGGCGCCGCCGGCGTGGCCGGGGAGGATGGTTGTCGTTGCATGCTGAGCGCGGCATTTTCCTTGAAAGCGGGGCTGCCGCCTGCCCCGTGTGACCCCCAGGCGGCCAAGCCGCGCCGGCGGGCGCAAAATTCGCATCTCGCCCACCGGCAACGCGCGAGCCCGGCCCGCGCCGCCCACCAGACCCACTCATGACCGCCCAGAAGCACGATCTCCAGCTCCAGCGCATCACCTACCTTCGCGGCCCCAACATCTGGACTTACCGCTCGGTGCTCGAAGTCTGGCTCGACCTGGGTGCGCTCGAAGACCACCCTTCCGACAAGCTGCCCGGCTTCACCGACCGACTGCTGGCCCTGCTGCCGGCCCTGGCCGAACACCACTGCGGGGTCGGCGAGCGCGGTGGCTTCCTGCAGCGGCTGCGCGAGGGCACCTGGGCCGGCCACATCCTCGAGCACTGCGTGATCGAGCTGCTGAACCTGGCCGGCATGCCCACCGGCTTCGGTCAGACCCGCTCGACCAGCCAGCGCGGGGTCTACCGCATGGTCTTCCGCTCGCGCAACGAGCAGGTCGGCCGCGCCGCCCTGGCCCAGGGCCATGCCCTGCTGCTGGCCGCGCTGAACGAACAGCCTTTCGACGTGCCCGCGGCCGTGGCCGCAGTGCGCGAAGCGATCGACGACTGCTACCTCGGCCCGTCCACCGCATGCATCGTGGCCGCCGCCACCGACCGCCGCATCCCGCACATCCGCCTGAACGACGGCAACCTGGTGCAACTGGGCTACGGCGCCCGGCAGCGCCGCATCTGGACGGCCGAGACCGACCTGACCGGCGCGATCGCCGAGACGATCGCCTGCGACAAGGACCTGACCAAGACCTTGCTCACCGCCTGCGGCGTGCCGGTGCCCGAAGGCGAGATCGTCGACTCGGCCGACGCGGCCTGGCGCGCCGCACGGGATTTCGACGCGCCGGTGGCCATCAAGCCGACCGACGGCAACCACGGTCGCGGTGTCACGCTCGACCTCACGCAGGAAGCCGACGTGCGGGCCGCCTTCGAGGTGGCCGAGCGCCACGGCAGCGAGGTGATGGTCGAGCGCTACATCCCCGGCCAGGAACACCGGCTGCTGGTGGTGGGCGGCAAGGTCGTGGCCGCCGCCAGGGGCGAGACCGCCTGGGTCCTCGGCGACGGCCAGCACACCGTGGCCGAGCTGATCGACCAGCAGATCAACTGCGACCCGCGCCGCGGCACCACAGAAGACCACCCGCTGAACCGACTCGACATCCGCGAGGACGGCGTGATCCTGCTCGATCTGCAGCGCCAGGGCTTCACGCCCGAGACGGTGCCGCCGGCGGGCAAGCGCGTCCTGGTGCAGCGCAACGGCAACGTGGCCATCGACTGCACCGACGACGTGCATCCCGAGGTGGAGCACTGCGTGACCCTGGCCGCCCAGGCCGTGGGGCTGGACATCGCCGGCATCGATGTGGTCGCGGAGGACATCGGCCGCCCGCTGCACGAGCAGGGCGGCGCCGTGGTGGAGGTCAACGCCGGGCCGGGCCTGCTGAGCCACCTGAAGCCGGCCGTCGGCAAGCCGCGCCCCGTCGGGCAGGCCATCGTCGAGCAGCTCTTCCCGAGCGAAGACCACGACCCTCACCCGGGCCGCATCCCGATCGTCGGCGTGGCCGGCACCCGCAACACCCATGTCATCGCCCGCGCCGTGGCCTGGCTGGTTCACCTGTCGGGCCGCCACACCGGCCTGGCCTGCCGCGACGGCCTGTTCGTCGGCCAGCGCCGCATCGAGGCCGCCGTGGCGCGCAGCACGCCTTACTGGGAAGCCAGCCACCGCCTGCTGATGAACCGCGAGGCACAGGCCGCGGTGTTCGAGAACAGCCCAGGCCTGATCCTCGACGAGGGCCTGCCCTATGACCGCTGCCATGTCGGCGTGGTGACCGACTTCGACCTGGCGGAGGACCTCCGGCGCCACGACATTGCCGAGTCCGACCAGCTCTACAAGGTGCTGCGCACGCAGATCGACGTGGTGCTAGACGATGGCGTCGGCGTGCTCAATGCCGCCGACCCGCGCGTGGCCGAGCTGGCCGAGCTGTGCGACGGCGAGATCCTGCTCTACGCGGTGGAAGGCGCCGAAGGCGACCCGCAGGTGCTGCGCGACCACTGCCTCGAAGGCGGGCGCGCCGCCGTGCTGCGTGAAGGCAAGGTGGTGCTGCTGACCGGCGCCAGCGAGCATGCCGGGCCCGATCTGCACGGCATCCTGCAGCGCCATGGCCACGGCGGTGCCGACGAGATCGGCCCGCTGGCCGAGGCGCTGCTGGCCGCCGTCGCCGCCGCCTGGGCCTTCGGCATCTCGCCGGAGCTCATCGGTGCCGGCGTCGAGACCTTCGACCTCGGCCCGGCCCGCCGCTGAACATCCCCCGCACCCGACCACGCACCAAGCCCGCCCTCATGGACATTTCCCGCATCCGCGCCCTGCGAGGCCCCAACCTCTGGAGCCGCCATACCGCCGTCGAAGCCATCGTGGCCTGCGCCGAGCACGAGCGCTCGCTGGCCACGCTGCCCGGCTTCGAGGCCCGCCTGCGCGCGCTCTTCCCTGGCATGGGCGCGCTGCGCCGCCAACCCGAGCAAGCTTCGCTGGCCCATGTGCTGGAAACCGCCACGCTGGCCCTGCAGACACAGGCCGGCTGCCCGGTGACCTTCAGCCGCTGCACCGCCACGGTCGACACCGGTGTCTACCAGGTGGTCGTCGAGTACAGCGAGGAAAAGGTCGGCCGCCAGGCCCTGGAGGCGGCCGAGTCGCTCATCCGGGCGGCGCTGGGCGAGGAAGGTGCCGCCTTCGACAGCGGGGCCACCGTCCACGCCCTGCGCGAGCTTGACGAAGACATCCGCCTCGGCCCGTCCACCGGCTCGATCGTCAACGCTGCCGTCGCGCGCGGCATCCCCTTCCGCCGCCTGACCAGCGGCAGCCTGGTGCAGTTCGGCTGGGGCTCGAAGCAGCGCCGCATCTGGGCCGCCGAGGTCGATTCCACCAGCGCTGTGTCAGAGTCCATCGCCCAGGACAAGGACCTGTGCAAGACCCTGCTGCGCGCCGCGGGCGTGCCGGTGCCGCTGGGCCGCCCGGTCGACAGCATCGAGGACGCCGTCGCCGCCGCCGAGGAGATCGGCTGGCCGGTGGTCTGCAAACCGCAGGACGGCAACCAGGGCAAGGGCGTCACCGTCAACATCACCGATGCCGCCGGCATGGCGCTGGCCTACAAGGCCGCCGAGGAGATCGGCCACCCGATGGTGGAGAAATTCCTGCCTGGCAGTGACTTCCGCATGCTCGTGGTCGGCTCGAAGCTGATCGCTGCGGCCCGCCGCGACCCGCCGCAGGTCAGCGGCGACGGCGTGCACACCGTGCGGCAGCTGGTCGACATGGTCAACGCCGACCCGAAGCGCGGCGACGGCCACGCGACCTCGCTGACCAAGATCCGCTTCGACGACATCGCCGTCGCGCGGCTGGCGATGCAGGGCCTGACGCCCGAATCGGTGCCCGAGAAGGGCCAGCGCGTGGTGCTGCGCAACAACGCCAACCTCTCGACCGGCGGCAGCGCCACCGACGTCACCGACGACGTGCACCCCGAGGTGGCCGCCCGTGCCGTGGCCGCGGCGCGCATGGTGGGGCTGGACATCTGCGGTGTCGACGTGGTGTGCGAGACCATGATCCGCCCGCTGGAAGAGCAGCACGGCGGCGTGGTCGAGGTCAACGCCGCGCCGGGCCTGCGCATGCACCTGTCGCCGTCCTTCGGCAAGGGCCGCGCGGTCGGCGAAGCCATCATCAACCACCTCTACGCACCAGGCGAAGACGGCCGCATCCCGGTGGTCGCCGTCACCGGCACCAACGGCAAGACGACCACCACGCGGCTGATCGCACACCTGTTCGCCAGCACCGGCCTGCGGGTGGGCATGACCAACACCGACGGCGTGCATGTGAACGGCCGCCAGATCGACTCGGGCGACTGCTCGGGCCCGAAGAGCGCGCGCAACGTCCTGATGAACCCACAGGTCGACGCCGCAGTGTTCGAGACCGCGCGCGGTGGCATCTTGCGCGAGGGCCTGGGCTACGACCGCTGCCAGGTGGCGGTCGTCACCAACATCGGCGCCGGCGATCACCTCGGCCTCAACTACATCACCACCGTCGAAGACCTGGCGGTGCTCAAGCGCGTGATCGTGCAGAACGTGGCGCCGAACGGCTACGCCGTGCTCAACGCCACCGACCCGCACTGCGTGAACATGGCGCCCACCTGCCCCGGCGGCATCATCTATTTCGCGCAGGACCGCCACCACCCGGTGCTGGCGACGCACCGCGCCCAGGGCCAGCGCTGCGTCTACGTCGAGGGCGACCAGATCGTCGCCGCCGAGGGCAACTGGCGAGAGTTCGTGGCACTGCGCGACATCCCGTTGACGCGCCACGGCACGATCGGCTTCCAGGTCGACAACGCCATGGCCGCCATCGCCGCCGCCTGGGGCGTGGGCCTGTCGTGGGACGCGATCCGCTCGGGCCTGGCCAGCTTCGTGAACGACGCCGACAACGCTCCCGGCCGCTTCAACGTGATGGACTACCGCGGCGCCACGCTGATCGCCGACTACGGCCACAACCCGGACGCCATGCGCGCCCTGGTGCAGGCGGTGAGCGCCATGCCGGCCAGGCGTCGCTCGGTGGTCATCTCGGGCGCCGGTGACCGGCGCGACGAGGACATCACCGAACAGACCCAGATCCTCGGCGCCGCCTTCGACGAGGTGATCCTCTACCAGGACGCCTGCCAGCGGGGCCGGAAAGACGGCGAGGTGATCGCCCTGTTGCGCCAGGGCCTGGAGGGTGCTTCGCGCACCAGCCACGTGCAGGAGATCACCGGCGAGTTCATCGCCATCGACACCGCGTTGTCGCGGCTGGCCCCGGGCGACCTGTGCCTGGTGCTGGTCGACCAGGTGGAAGAAGCGCTGGCCCACCTCGCCAAACGGGTGGCCGAGCCGGTGGCCTGAGCCTGCGGCGCGACGACATTTCGTCGCCGGGATGGGCCGTTCGATCCGCCCAGCCGGCGCTTCGTCCTTTCCCTGATCGCCCGGCATGCGCCTTGCGGCTATGGTGGCGCACTCCCCGAGCAGCGCCCACCGATGCTGTCGTCGGGCCTGCCCGGCGCCGCCACCACGGCGCCTTTCGCTTGTTTGGAAAGCCGCTCGATGATCAAGAATTTCAAACTGTCCACGCTGGCCGTGCTGGTGCACCTGGCCGCCGCCAGCTTCGCCGCCACGGCGGCTCCGTTGAGCTCAGGCCTGGACAAACCCGGCTTTGACCCTTCCGTGCGGGTGCAGGACGACCTGTTCCGCGCCGCCAACGGGGGCTGGATGAAGACCACCGAGATCCCGGCCGACAAGCCGGAATACGGTGCCTTCATCCAGCTGCGCGACCAGTCCGACCGCCAGGTGCGCGCGATCGTCGAAGGGCTCGCGGCGCAAAAACACAAGCCCGGCAGTGTGGAGCAGAAGGTCGGCGCGTTCTATGGCGCCTACCTCGACACCGCCGCGATCGACAAGGCCGGTCTGGCTCCGATCAAACCGCAGCTGGCCGCGATCGACGCCATCCAGTCGCCCCTCGAGCTGGCCCGCTGGATGGGCCGGATGCAGGGCCAGCTCGACGCACCGGTGCTGTTGTGGGTGATGGGCGACTTCAAGAACCCGACGATGAACCAGGCCCTGACCTGGCAAGGTGGCCTGGGGTTGCCCGACCGCGACTACTACCTGAAGAAGGACGACGAGCGCCTGGCCAAGGCCCGCTCCGCCTACGAGACCTACCTCGTCACGCTGGGCCAGCTGGCCGGCCTGAAGGACCCGGCCGACGCGGCCAGGCGCACACTGGCGATCGAACACCGCCTGGCCGAGCTGCACTGGGACAAGGTCGAGAACCGCAACATGGTCAAGATCTACAACCCGATGTCGGTGGCCGAGCTGGCGCAGGCCGCGCCGGGCCTCGACTGGGCGGCCTACCTGCAGGCCGCGCAGCTGGGCAGCGTGGAGCGCCTGTCCATCTCGCAGCCCAGCACCGTGACCGGCACCGCCAAGCTCTTCGCCGAAGTGCCGCTCGCCGACTGGAAGCTGTACTTCAAGCTGCACAGCCTGGACGCGGCGGCCAACGTGCTGCCGAAGGAGTTCCGCGATGCGCGTTTCGCCTTCCGCGGCACCGCGCTGACCGGCGCCCAGGAGCAGAAGCCGCGCTGGCAGCAGGCGATCACCGAGGTCAACGGCGCGCTTGGCGAGGCGGTCGGCCAGGTCTACGTGGCCAGGCACTTCCCGCCCGAGTACAAGGCCCGCATGCAGACGCTGGTGGGCAACCTGCTGGCGGCCTACAAGGAGTCGATCGACGGCCTGGCGTGGATGTCGCCGGCCACCAAGGCCCAGGCGCAGGACAAGCTGGCCAAGTACATGACCAAGATCGGCTACCCCGACCAGTGGCGCGACTACAGCAAGCTCGAGGTGCGCGCCGGCGATGCGCTGGGCAATGCCCAGCGTTCGGGCCGCTTCGAGTGGGAGCGGGTGGCCGCCAAGGCCGGCAAGAAGGTCGACCGCGCCGAGTGGGGCATGACGCCGCAGACGGTGAACGCCTACTACAACCCGACGCTGAACGAGATCGTGTTCCCGGCCGCCATCCTGCAGCCGCCGTTCTTCGACATGGCGGCCGACGACGCCGCCAACTACGGTGCCATCGGCGCCGTGATCGGCCACGAGATCAGCCACGGCTTCGACGATTCAGGCAGCCAGTTCGACGGCGACGGCGTCCTGCGCAACTGGTGGACGGACGACGACCGCAAGGCCTTCGAGGCGGTGGGCGCCAAGCTGGTGGCCCAGTACGAGGGCTACGAGCCGATCCCCGGCAAGAAGCTCAACGGCAAGCTGACGCTGGGCGAGAACATCGCCGACCTGTCGGGCCTGCAGATCGCCTACAAGGCCTACCGCCGCTCGCTCGGCGGCAAGCCCGCGCCGGTGATCGACGGCTTCAGCGGCGAGCAGCGCTTCTTCCTCGGCTGGTCGCAGGCCTGGCGCGAAAAAGTGCGCGAGGAACGCGCGCTGCAACTGCTGACGATGGACCCGCACTCGCCGCCCGAATTCCGCGCCAACGGCGCCGCGGTGAACCACGACGGCTTCCACGAAGCCTTCGGCACCAAGGCGGGCGACAAGATGTTCAAGCCGACGGAGGAGCGGATCCGGATCTGGTGATGACGCTGTCAGGGCAATCGGCGCTTCAGCCTTAGCCCATCGAGAAGAGCGCCCGCTGCCGGCTTGCCCGCAGCGGGCGCTTTCCGTTCAAGGGTGCAGAACGCGGACCATCCAGGTCTCGTCGTGCGCCGCGCCGTCGACCCAGGCGGCTGCCGGCTCGGTGCCCCAGGCGACGAAGCCGAACGACTCGTACAACGCCCGCGCGGCGCGGTTGCCGGTGTGCACGCCCAGCGTCACCTGGCGCAGGCCGGGGGTCATGGCGGCCTCGGCCAGCAGGTGCTTCACCAGCGCCTGCGCCACGCCCCGGCGGCGCGCCTCGGGCGCCACGTACATGCCCCACAGCACGGCCTTGTGCGCCAGCTTGCGCATGCGCTCGCGGCCCAGCCCCACCACGCCTGCCAGTCGACCGTCGTCGGTGAAGGCGCCGTAGACCGCACCGGCGGCACGGTCGGCCAAGCGCGCGCCGACCGCCTCGTCCGGCTCGCCGGCCTCGTCTTCCGGGCTGGCGGCAAAGGCGAGCGGGCACTCGACCAGCCCGCGCATCCGCAGCGCGCGGAAGGCGCCGGCATCGGCTGCGTCGAGACGGCGGATCGTGAAATTCATGCACACCCCCACTGGGCCAGTTGCCCAGGTGCTTCGAGCAGGTAGCGGGGCGATTCGGCCTGCAACTCTTCGCGGCTGCCATGGCCCCACAGCACGCCGGCGCCGTACAGGCCATTGCGGTGCGCAGCCGCCAGGTCGACCGCGCGGTCGCCCACCATCAGGCTGGCATCGCCGACGTGGCCCGCCGCGCGCAACGCGGCGATCTGCTGCCACTTGTGCACGCCGATCTCGCCGCCGTCGACCAGCGCGAAATGGTGGTCGAGGCCGAACAGCGCCAGGATCTTGAGTGCGAAGTCGCGCCGCTTCGAGGTGCACAGCCCGAGCGGCAGCCCGGCCTCGGACAACCCCGCCAGCGCCAGCGGGATGCCTTCATACAGCGTGTTCTCGGCGTACCCCACGTCGCCATAGCGCTCGCGGTAGGCGGCCACCAGGCCGTGGATGGTGGCGTCGTCGCGCCGGCCGGTGATCGCCCGGAAGCTCTCGTCCAGCGGCGGCCCGATGTAGCGCGGCACATCGGCCTCGCCCAGCGGCTCGAAGCCGAAGCGCTCCAGTGCATGGTTGATCGACCTCCCGATCCCGAGCCGCGGATCGCTCAGCGTGCCATCGAGGTCGAACAGGATGAAGTCATGCGCCGCCATCGCGACGCAGTATGCCGAAAAGGGCGCGCGCAACGCCGCCCCAACCCAGTGGCGTGCGCGGATCCGGCTCCGCCGGTCCGCTGCGCGAGCCCCCTTGGGGGGCAGGCCCGGGAGGGCCGTGGGGGCTCAAGGCTTGTAGAGCTTGAACTCCTTGTTCCACCGGATCAGGTTGGTCGCCACCGAGGTGTAGACGCGCATCTGCACCGTGTGGTTGCCCACCGGCACCGAGGTGAAGGTCTGGTAGTTCATGACCTGGAAGCCCGAGCCTGCGCGGATGATGCCGTTGAAGGGGCAGCTGACACTCGCACCATCGACCACCAGGCAGATCGCGGCGGCGTTCTCGCTGGCGGCTGCGGCGAGTTGCGCATTCATGTTGCCGGCGATCGTGCAGCCGGCCGTGTTGGTGCAGCTGACCGTCAACAGCGTACCCACATCGTTCATGCCGACGGCCAGCGGGGTCGAGGTGCTGTCGGTGTCGAAGTAGGTCTTCTGCAGCTTGTGCGCGGTGCTGATGGCCTCGGGGGACCACTTCTTGGCCTTGCTGCCTGCGGCATCGGAGCCGCCGGCATGTGCAGTGAGGGTCAGGGCCAGAGCCGACACGGCGGCCAGCGAGAGTTTCGCGAAGCGGGACATGGGTACCTCCAGGGGTGCTTGGTGGTGTGGATGCCACGGCCGCGGCCGTGGCATCGCCAGCTGCAAACGGCGCAACAGGCGAGCGCATTGTTGGGAATGCGCCCCCATCCAGGCACCCTGCACTCGCAGGAGAAGGCCCCCCACGGGCAAGGAGCCTCGGCCCCCTAGGGTGAATGTCCGCTTTCGTCAGGCCGCGACGGGGGCCGCCGGCGTGCGGATCAGGTGGTCGAAGGCGCCCAGCGCCGCCTTGGCACCGTCGCCCGCCGCAATGACGATCTGCTTGAAGGGCACGGTCGTCACGTCGCCCGCGGCGAACACGCCCGGCACGTTGGTCGCGCCCTTGGCGTCCACCACGATCTCGCCGTGGCGGCTCAGGTCGACCACGCCCTTGAGCCACTCGGTGTTGGGCACCAGGCCGATCTGCACGAACACGCCTTCGAGCGGCACCAGCTCTTCCGCGCCGCTGGCGCGGTGCTTGAAGCGCAGGCCGTTCACGCGCTGGCCGTCGCCGGTGATCTCGGTGGTCTGGGCCTGGGTCACCACAGTCACGTTGGGCAGGCTGCGCAGCTTGGCCACCAGCACCGCATCGGCGCGCAGGTGTTCGGCGAACTCCAGCAGCGTCACGTGCTGCACGATGCCGGCGAGGTCGATCGCCGCCTCGACGCCGGAGTTGCCGCCGCCGATGACCGCCACGCGCTTGCCCTTGAACAGCGGGCCGTCGCAGTGCGGGCAATAGGCCACGCCCTTGTTCTTGTACTCGGCCTCGCCGGGCACGTTGACATTGCGCCAGCGTGCGCCGGTGGAAAGGATGACCGAGCGGCCCTTGAGCACGCCGCCATTGGCCAGCTTCACCTCGACCAGCCCGCCGGGCTCGGCGGCCGGCACCAGCGCCTCGGCGCGCTGGGCATTCATGATCTCCACGTCGTAGGCGCGCACATGCTGCTCCAGCGCCGCGGCGAACTTGGGCCCTTCGGTCTCGAGCACCGAGATGTAGTTCTCGATCGCCAACGTGTCCAGCACCTGGCCGCCGAAACGCTCGGCCACCACACCGGTGCGGATGCCCTTGCGCGCCGCGTAGACCGCCGCCGCGGCGCCGGCCGGGCCACCGCCGACGATCAGCACGTCGTAGGGGTCGCGCGCCGACAGGCGCTCGGCCTCGCGCTCGGCGCCGCCGGTGTCCAGCTTGGCGAGGATCTCCTCCAGCCCCATGCGGCCGGCGCCGAAGAACTGGCCGTTGAGGAACACGCTGGGCACGGCCATGATCTCGCGCCGCGCGACCTCCTCCTGGAACAACGCGCCGTCGATGGTGGTGGCGGTGATGCGCGGGTTCAGCACCGCCAGCAGGTTCAGCGCCTGCACCACGTCCGGGCAGTTGTGGCAGCTGAGGGACATGTAGACCTCGAGGTCCAGGTCCGCATCGATCGCGCGGATCTGCTCGATCAGCTCGGGCTCGACCTTGGGTGGGTGGCCACCGGTCTGCAGCAGCGCCAGCACCAGCGAGGTGAACTCATGGCCCATCGGCAGGCCGGCGAAGCGGATGCGCGCCGGCTGGCCCGGCTCGCCGATCGAGAACGACGGCGTGCGCTCGCCATCGTCGACCTCGCGCACGCTGACCTTGTCCGACAGCGCCGCGATCTGGTTCAGCAGCGTGCGCATGTCCTGCGACGCCGCACTGTCATCGACCGACGCCACCAGCTCGATGGGCTTTTGCAGCCGCTCGAGGTAAGCCTTCAACTGGGTTTGCAGGGTGGCGTCCAACATGGTCGATTCCTTGGTGTTCTGGCATGGCTGCGCCCGGCCCGTGACCAGAAATGGCACGGGAGGGGCAGCATGGGAGGGGAAAGGGCCCGCGCAGAACAGCGCGGGCAAGAGTCAACGGCTTAGATCTTGCCCACGAGGTCCAGCGACGGGGTCAGCGTCTTGTCGCCTTCGTTCCACTTCGCCGGGCAGACCTGGTTCGGGTTCTTGGCCACGAACTGGGCCGCCTTCAGCTTGCGAAGGGTTTCCTTCACGTCGCGGGCGATCGCGTTGTCGTGCACTTCCTGGGTCTTGATCACGCCGTTCGGGTCGATGATGAAGGTGCCGCGCAGCGCCAGGCCTTCTTCAGGGATGTGCACGCCGAAGGCGTTGGTCAGCGCATGGGTGGGGTCGCCCACCAGCGGGAACTTGGCCTTGCCCACGGCAGGCGAGGTCTCGTGCCACACCTTGTGCGAGAAATGGGTGTCGGTGGTGACGATGTAGACCTCGGACTCGGCCTTCTGGAACTCGCCATAGTGGTCGGCGGCATCCTCGACTTCGGTCGGGCAGTTGAAGGTAAAAGCTGCCGGCATGAAGATCAGCACCGACCACTTGCCCTTCAGGCTTTCGTTGCTCACCTCGACGAACTTGCCGTTGTGGAAGGCCTGGGTCTTGAACGGCTGGACTTGGGTGTTGATCAGGGACATGGGTTTTCCTTCTGCAAGGGCAGTTGATGAATCGGATGGGGAGAATCTTAGTTGCGCTGCAGCATCTTTCTAATTGATTGATCCGATACCGCCAATTGAAGATGGCTATTTCCCCCGATCTCCAGGCCACCGCGCACGGCCGGTGCCCGCGTTGCGAACAGCCGTTTCACTGCGGCGTGGGCGATCCCTCCCCTTGTCCGTGCAGCAGCATCAAGCTAAGTAAGCACATGCTCCTATTGCTTCGGGAGCGTTATGCGAGCTGCCTGTGCCTGCGCTGCCTGCAGGCCATCTCGGCGGGTGCGGCGGTCGATCCCGTGGCAGGCACCACGCCGGCAGGCTGAACAGTCGTCAAGCGGGGCTGGCCCGTGGCCGATAAGCCGGCGAGCAGGGCCCCGCCGGCGCGTCCGGGGGGCTGCTGCCTGCTCCAGCCCCGATGCCACCACACCCGCCGCCACCCCGTCCCGAATCGACCAGCGAAACACTGGCCGCTGCCCTGGAGCGCCTGCCCCAGGCGAGCGAGTCGGCCTGGTTGCGCGGCCTGCTGCTGGTCGTGGCCAGCGTGCTGGTGCTGGGCGCCTGGGCTTTCGTGGCCGCCGCGGACAACCTGGCCACTTCCAGCGCCGGCGACGCCGAGGCGCTGAACCTGGCCGGCCGCCAGGTCTTCCTGGCGGAACGCCTCGGTGCCGAGGCCACCACCGCCGCCAGCGGCGAAGACAGTGCCCTCCCCCTGGAACACACGCTCAACCGCATGCGCGACGACGCGGTGCGGCTGTACGAGTTGCGCGGCGTCTGGGGGGTGGGCGACGAGGAGCCCGATCACTGGACGGCCCGGCGGGAGCGCCTCTGGGCTGCCGCCCAGTCGCTTCAGATGGCGCGCGAGCGGGGCGAGCCGCGGCTCGGCCCCTACACCGCCCGGGTCCAGGGTGAAGCACGCCAGTTCATCGCCGCGATGGAGCAGGCCACCGGTGAACTGCAGCGCCTGGCCGAGGCGCGCCACCTCGACACCCGTCGGGCGCATGGGGTGCTGGTGGGCGTGCTGGCCTTCGGCATCATCACCCTGCTGATCGGCCTGGGCGAGCCGCTGGCCCGCCGCATGAAACTGCACCACAGCCGCTTGGCCGCCCAGACCCAGCAACTCGACGCCATCCTGCGCGCGTTGCCCGCCGGCCTGATGGTGCAGGACGCCCAAGGCCGCGTCATCGACGCCAACCTGAAAGCCGAGCAGTTGACCGGTCTGCAGCGCGAGCAACTCGTCGGGCGGGCACCCGCCGACCCGGGCTGGGATCTCGTCGACGAGGAAGGCGCTCCGCTCGCACCGACCGAGCGCCCCTCGCTGGTGACCCTGCGCACCGGCACGCCGCAGGTCGACCGGCCCGTTGGCGTGCGCACGCCCGACGGCCAGCGCCGCTGGCTGCGCGTGAGCACCCAGACCCTGCCCGGCCCTGACGGCAGCACCCAGGGCGTGGTCACCTGTTTTCTCGACGAAACCGAAGTGCGCGCCCAGCGCAACCTGCTGCGCACCACGATCGACGGCGCCGGCGTGGGCACCTGGGACTGGAACATGACGACCGGCCACATCGACTACAACGAGCGCTGGGCCCGCATGTTCGGCTTCGAGCCCGACGAGGTGCCGCGCAACCTCGAGGGCTGGCAAGGCCTGGTGCACCCGGAGGACGCGGCGGCCGCCAAGCGGGCTCTGCACGCGCACCTGGCCGACCCGGCCGTGCCCTACCGCACCGAGTTCCGCATGCGCACCAAGCAGGGCGGCTGGACCTGGGTGCTGGCCGCCGGCGCGGTGATCGAGCGCGGCCCCGATGGGCGCGGCCGCCGCATGGCCGGCGTCAACGTCGACATTCACACGCGCAAGCGCCTGGAGCAGGCCTTGAGCGACGCCGCTCTGACCGACTCGCTGACCCGGCTGCCCAACCGGGCGGGCATCCAGCAGGCGCTGGCGCGCTGCGTGGCACGTGTGCACGAGAAGCCCGACGAGGCCTTCGCGGTGCTCTTCATGGATTTCGACCGCTTCAAGCTGGTCAACGACAGCCTGGGCCACGAGGCCGGCGACGAGCTGCTGCGGCAAATCGCCCAGCGGGTGAAACAGACCCTGCGGCCGGGGGACGGCATGGCGCCGCTGTCGACGCTGGGCGACGTGGCCGGGCGCCTCGGCGGCGACGAGTTCGTGGTGCTGCTGGATCACATCCGTCAGCCGGCCGACGCCCAGCGGGTGGCCCAGCGCCTGCTCGACGCGCTGGGCGCACCCTACGCGCTCGCGGGGCGCCATGTGCAGTCGAGCGCCAGCATCGGCATCGTCACCAGCGATGTGTCCTCGGCCACCGTCGAATCGGTGCTGCGCGACGCCGACACCGCGATGTACGAAGCCAAGCGCCGTGGCCGCGGCCGATACGTCGTCTTCGACCCCGAGATGCACCGGCGCATCCGCCACGCGCTGGAGCTGGAAGCCGACCTGCGCCAGGCGCTGCAGCGCGACGAATTCTTCGTGGCCTACCAGCCCATCGTGGCCCTGCCCGAGCGCCGGCCGCAGACGCTGGAGGCGCTGGTGCGCTGGCACCACCCCGCCCGGGGCCTGGTCTCGCCGGCGGACTTCGTGCCGCTGGCCGAAGAGGCCGGGCTGATCGAGGCATTGGGCGAATTCGTGCTGCGCCGCGCCTGCGCCGACCTGGCCGACTGGCAGAAGCACCTGGGAGACAGGGCGCCTCGCAGCGTCTCGGTCAACCTCAGCCGGGCGCAGCTGCGCCCTGCGCGGCTGGCGGCCACCGTGCGGGCCGCCCTGGCAGACAGCGGCCTCGCGCCGGCGGCGCTGCGGCTGGAGATCACCGAGACGCTGGCGATGCAGGGCGAGTCGTCGCTGGCGGTGCTGGCCGAGCTGCGCCGCATGGGCATCGGCCTCGCGCTGGACGACTTCGGCACCGGGTACTCGTCGCTGGCGTCGCTGGACCAGTTGCCGATCGACACCGTGAAGATCGACCGCGCCTTCGTCGCCAAGATGGTGTCGAGCCCCTACCAGGCAGCGCTGGTGAAGTCGACCGTCCAGGTGGCGGACACGCTGGGCCTGCGGGTGGTCGCCGAGGGTGTCGAGACCGAATCGCAGGCCGCGGCCCTGGTGGCGCTGGGCTGTCACGCCGCACAGGGCTTTCTCTTCAGCCGGCCGATGCCAGCGGCGGACTTCGCCGACTGGTGGGCGGCCGAGTGGCAACGCTGCGAGGACGCGCGCGCCGCGCTGCCGGCCTGAGCCGCCCGGGCGAGCTCACTCGCCGAAGCGGTAGCCGAAGCGCTCGATGACCGGCGCATACAGGCGTGACACCGCCTCGATGGTGCGATCGTCGTAGTACTCGGTGTAACGCTTCTTGCGCGTCGGCACCGGCGCCGCCGTCATGGCCGCGCCGTCGTCGGCTTCGAGCCGGGCGCTGGTCACGTTGTGCTCGAACACCGGGATGCGCTCGCTCACGCCGATGCGGCGCAGGAACTCGTCGAAGCCGTCCTGCAGCGCCTCGAAGCGGATCACCAGGTCGGCATGCCGGATGAACTCCATCGGGCCGGTGTTGATCTTGTCGATTTCGCGGTAGTGCCCGCCGAGCCACGCAAACCACTCGGGGAAGCTGTGCTCGTCGGACGCGGGCGCTGCACGCTCCAGCCACTTGTAGCGGCTGGGCTCGTTGTTCAGGCGCTCGCAGTACTTGAGGTACTTGCTGACCATCTGGTCGTAGGGGTTGCGGATGCAGGTGACTTTCAACAAATCATCCAACTGGGCCTCGCTCAGCAGGCCGGCGTCGATGAGCTGGCGGTAGGTGGTGTGGTGCTGCCGAACCACGATCTCGCCATTGCGGCGCATTTCCTGGCGCGGCAGGCGCACGCCGTCGAGCCGCTTGCGCAGGGTCAGCGCGATCGCCTTGCTCGCGGTCTGCGGGTTGGCAAAGAAGATGTACTGTCGTTTTTCGCTGTAGGTGGCCACGAGAGGCTCCTTTCCATGGGAAGGAGCGCTTTGTAGGTCACCCGGGGCGGCCGGGCTGTTGCTGCGCCGTAAGGCGGTGTGTCGTGCTGTGAGCGGCTGTCAGGCCACCACGCGCAGGAAACGGCGCAGGTCGCTGCCGAGCCGCGCCAGGTCCAGCGGCTTGGTCCAGTACTCGGTGGCGCCTGCGGCCAGCGCCGCGTCCACTGCCTCGGGCATCGCGCTGGCCGACAGCGCGACGACCGGCGTCGTGCCAAGCAGCCCTTCGCGCCGGAGCGCCACCAGCAGCTCGGTGCCGTGCATGTCCGGCAACTGCATGTCGAGCAGCACGAGGTCGAAGCGTTCGGCCCGCAACCGGGCCAGCCCCCCCTCGGCGGTGTCGGCGCTGAAAAGCTGCACGCACGGCCAGCGCAACAGGAACTGCTCGACCAGCATCAGGTTGACCGGGTTGTCCTCGACGTAGAGCACGGCGCCTTCGAGTGCGCAATCGGACGCGGCCACGCGCTCGGTCGCGCCCCTGCCCGCCGACTTGGCCGCTGCACCGTTGGCCCGCGCCCGCGGCAGGCACACGCGCATGCGGGTGCCGAGCCCCGGGGTGCTCGCGGCCTCGATGCTGCCACCCATCTTGAGCACGAGCTGGCGGGTGAGGTGCAGGCCGATGCCGGTGCCTTCCACCGTGCCCTTCTCGCGGCCCAGCCGGTTGAAGGGCTCGAACAGGTGCGCCAGCTGCTCCTCGTTCATGCCCGCGCCGTCGTCGACCACGTCCAGGCACACCCGCTCGCCTTCGTCGCGCACCTCCACCACCACCTGCCCGCCCGGGTGGTTGTACTTGCAGCCGTTGGACAGCAGGTTCAGCACCACCTGGCGCAGCCGCGTCGCATCGGCCTGGGCGGCCAGGCCGGGCGGCAGCACCGGCGCCGGCGCCAGCCGCACGCGGTGCCGCGCCGCCAGCGTCGCCGAGACCGACAAGGCCGATTCGATCAGCGGCTGCAGCACCACCGGCTCGCTGCGCATGTCCATCTCGCCGGCCTCGATGCGCGAGACATCGAGCACGTCGTCGATCAGCGCCAGCAGGTGCCAGCCGGCCTCGCGGGTGAGCGCCAGGTGGCGTTGCTGGCGCGGGCTGAGCGGCTCGCGCGGGTCGTCGCTGAGCAACTGCGCGAAGCCCAGCATCGCGTTCAGCGGGGTGCGCAGTTCGTGGCTCATGCGCGAGAGGAAGTCGGTCTTCGCCCGGCTCGCCAGCTCGGCCAGTGTGCGGGCCTCACGCGCCGCCTCGGCCGCCACCCGCTCGCTCAGGTCACGGATCACCGCGGTCATCGTCATCCGCTCGCCCTCGCCCTGGCGCGACACCGCAGCCTCGAAGGGGAAGCGCTCGCCGTCGGTGCGCACGCCGTAGAGCAACCTGCGGTTGCCGATCACCACCTGCTCGCGGCTGCCCTCGGCGAAGGCCCGGATGCCGCGCTTGTGGCGCTCCAGCAGGTCGGGCGGCACGAAATCGTCGAGCGACTGCCCCAGGACCTGCTCGGCCGGCACCCGGAACAGCTCTGCGGCAGCCCGGTTGAACATCACGATGCGCTGCGCGGCGTCGACCGTGACGATGGCATCCATCGCCGTCTCGACGATGCCGGCCAGCTGCCGTTCGCGCGCCGCCAGCCGGCGCTCCGCCTCGCGCCGGTCGGTCATGTCATGGCTGATGGTCAGCACCGCCGGCCGGTCGCCGTACTCGATCAGCTCGGCGTTGAAGACCACGTCGCGTTCGCGCCCGTTGGCGTCGCGCACCCGGGCCTCGAAGTCGCGCGCCCGGCCGTGCTCGCGCATCAGCGCCATCAGGCGCTCGTGGTCGGCCGGGCTCATCCCGACCCCCAGCTCCCCCATCGAGCGGCCGATCAGTTGCTCACGCGCCAGCCCCACCCGCTGGGCGAAGACCGGGTTCACATCGAGCAGGCGGCTGTCGTCCAGCGTGCGCACGGCGATGCCCATCGGCGAGGCGTCGAAGATGCTCTTGAAGCGGCGGTGATCGAGCGCCGACTGGCGCTGCGCCTCGATGCGCGAGCGCTCGCGCTGCAGGTTGTCCAGCGCGAAGGCCAGGTCGTCCGCCAGTTGGCGCAGCAGATCGACCAGCGGCTCGTCGAACCAGTGGGCAGCGTCCACGTGCAGCAGCAGCACACCGACGATCTCGCCCGCGCAGCGCAGCGGGAAGACGGCCTGTGCCTGGACGCCGGCGGACTCGGCGCGCTCGCGCCAGTCGGCGGCCTGCGGATCGTCGGCGATGCGGTTGCTGACACCCGCGAGCCCGCAGCTCAGCGCCCGGCCGGTCAGGGTGTCGGCAAAGCCGGCCGTGTTCGGGTCACGCCGGGCCGGCATCGGGCCGAACAGCGCTTCGGCCGGGCCGGCCCAGGCCTGGGCCACCAACCCGCCCGGCTCCACCCACCAGGCACTGGCGATGCGGGCCTGGGCCGCATCGACACAGGCGCTGCAGGCTTCCTGCAGCAGCACCTCCCGCTCCACGCGGTGGCTGATGGCGCGCTGGATGCGCGACAGCGCGGCGAGGAAGCCGGTGAGGCGCTGCACCTGAAGCTCGGCACGGCGCTGGTCGGTCACGTCTTCGCCGATGCTCGCCCGGCCGACCACGGCGCCCTGCTCGTCGCGCAGCACCGTGCTGCTCCAGCGCACCAACCGGCGTTCGCCGCTGCGGGTGAGGATGGCCGCCTCGCTGTGCGGCGGCAGGCGGCCCTCTCGCACCGCCTCTCGCCAGCGCTCGCGCCCGCCGCGCCGCTCCGGCGGGATGCAGCGCTCGCCGAAGTCCTCGCCGTTGAGCTCGTCGAAGCTCCAGCCGGTGCGCCGCAGGAAACAGTCGTTGCAGTAGGTGATGCGGCCCTCCCGGTCGGCCGCGATGGCGAACAGCTCCACCGTGTCGAGCATTTCTCGAAAACGCTTCTCCGACGTCGCCAGCCGGGCCTGGGCCTGGTCGCGGCTGTCGAGCATTCGGTTGAACTCGACGGCGACCTCGCCCAGCTCGCCAGGCAGCTGCTCGTCGGCGCGCGCCTCGGGCCGCCCCTGTGCCACCGCCGCCGCCGTGGCGGCCAGGTGCTGCAGCGGCGCCACCAGCCGGCGCGAGAGCCGCCAGGCCAGCCACAGCACCAGCAGCGTCAGGCCGGTGAGCCCCGCAGCCGCGCGGGCCAACTCGCCCCGGGCCGGTGCCATCACCTCGTCCTCGGGCGTGCCGGCCAGCACGATCCAGCCCCAGGACGGCAGCAGCTCGGCGGCGTAGAAGCGACGCACCCCGTCGATGCCGATACCCGGGCCCAACCCTTCGGGCGTGGCGCGTCGGAAGGCCTCGTAGCGCTCGCTGGCGTCGTGGCCGATCCAGCGCAGCGGCTCGGGGTAGCGGCCGACGATCAGCCCGGCTTCGTTCTGGACCACCAGCGTGCTGCCCGGCACGCCGGCGTGGCGCTGCCAGCTCTCGGACCAGCTCTGCAGGTCGATCGCGACCAGCAGCGCGCCGACGGGCTGCCCGGTTGGCCCCTCGACGGGCCGCGCCAGCGCGAGCACCGGCCGCTCCATGCCGGCCCCCCAGCGCGGTGGCCCCACCACCAGCGCACCGCCGGCCAGGGCTGCGGCCGCCTCGCCCGGGCCGGCACTGCCGGTGGGCTGGCCCGCGCGGGCATCGGCGCTGCACAGCACGCGCCCCTGGGGGTCGACCAGGCCCAGGTTGGCGAGCATCGGCTCGGTGGTCACCAGGCCTTGCATGAGCGCCTGGCAGGTGTGCGCGTCGGCCCCGGTGACCTCGGGCCGCTGGCTGAGGAAGTCGAGCAGGCGACGGCTGCGCTGCAGGGTGTCGTCGACCTCGCGCGCCAGCAGCACCGTGCGCTGGCGCACCTGGGCCAGCGCCTCGGCCTCGGCATGCTCGCGCCGCTCCAGCAACTCGTAGCCGAGCACATAGAGCCACGGCAGCGTGACCAGCGCGATCAGGGCCAGCAGGCGGCTGAGGAAGCTCTGCAGCATCGGCACCCCATGAGGTCAGCCTCACCGGGGCCTGCACCCGCACCGCCAAGCCCCCTGCGACCGACCGGAGCGAGGGTAGTGCAGGCCACCTGCGGCGGCAAGCCTCGCATGGCCCGGAGCAACACGCCGGCGGTTGGCCTGCGGCGCAGTGGGTGTTTTTGCGGCGGCATCGGCCGGCCGTATGCTCGGCGCGAGACCGATTCGCCGAAGACGGCCCCGCTGCCGCCCCACTGTCTTCCCGTGATCCGATTCCTCCACACCCCTGCCGACACCGAGGCCGAGCTGCGCGCGGCGCAGCCGATGGACCGGCTGATGGTGCGGGTCATGCTGCCGCTGTTCGCCACCGGCACGGTGGCCGTCGCGGTGCTGTGGTGGCTGGAGCTTTCCAGCGGCAGGATCAGCGACATCAACCGTTTCGCCTACCCGATGCTGCTGGCCCTGTTCGCCGGCAGCCTGGTGGTGCTGTGGCGCCGGCCCCAGCACGTGGGCCGGGTGCGGTGGGTCGGCTTCCTCAGCGTGAGCCTCAGCCAGCTGGGCGACCTGGCCAACACCCTGCTGCAAAGCGGCCCGCTGATCGGCAACTACAGCGCCGTCACCCTCTTCAACTGGCTGCCGCTGATCTATGCGCTGGCCTTCTTCCTGCTCGAGGGCCGGGCCGCCGTCTGGTCGGCCTGCGTCCTGCTGATGCTGGTGGCGGCCGGCTTCGCCTGGCGGGTCGCGTCACCCGAGGGGCACGCCGACGATGTCACGCTGCTGGTCAATGTGCTGGCCTCGCACGTCGTCTTCATCGTCTGCCTGACCGGCTGGCTGCGCATGAAGCGGCTGCTGTCACGCCAGCACGGCCTCGCCGAGGAACTGCGCGTGCTGGCCGCGACCGACCCGCTCACCGGGCTGGCCAACCGGCGCCAGGCGCTGGGCGAGCTGGCCCGGCTGGTCGCCCCGCCGGCGCAGATGCCGCCACCGGTGGCGCTGCTGTGCGACATCGACCACTTCAAGCGTGTCAATGACCAGCTCGGGCACGAGGTGGGCGACCGGGTGCTGGTGGACGTGGCCGAGGCGCTGCGCCGCGCCACCCGCACCAGCGACGTCGTGGCCCGCTGGGGCGGCGAGGAGTTCCTGGTCGTGCTGACCGGCACGCCCCCGGCCGAGGCGATGGAGCTGGCCGAACGGCTGCGCCAGCGCGTGGCGCAGGCCGGCAGCGCGGGCGCGGCCGCCCCGCTGGGTGGCGTGACGATGAGCGTCGGCCTGGCCGCGTTGCACGCCGGCGAAAGCGCCGCCGAGTGGCTGCGCCGCACCGACGCGGCGCTCTACCGCGCCAAGCACGCCGGCCGCGATCGGTGCGAAATGTGAGCCCCCACGCCCCTCCCGGGGGCTCAGGGAATGCGCGAGAACATCAGGTAGTCGCGCGGCTCGCCGCGCACGATGCGGAAGTTGCGCAGCCGGCCCTCATGGGCAAAGCCGCACTTGGCCAGCACGCGCTGGGAGGCGACATGCTCCACCAGCGTCGTCGCCTGGATGCGGACCCAGCCCTGCGCGGCGAAGCCCCAGGCCACCGCGGCCTCGCACAACGCGGTGGCCAGGCCACGCCCCTGGCAGTCGGGGCGCACGTCGTAGGTCACCTCGGCGCTGCGGTTCAGGGCCGACACGGTGTGGAAGCCGATGGCGGCGACGAAACGGCCCGAGGCCGCCTCGCGCACCGAGAACAGCCTCGGCGCGCTGGGGTCACCGCTCTGGCTGCGCTCGATCATCGGCAGCAGGTCGGCCACCGACTCGCAGCTCGAACTGGTGAGCCGCTTGACCTCGGGCAGCAGCACATAGTCGGCCCAGTCGGGCGCGTCGCCCGGCACCATCGGTGCCAGCAGGTAACCCGCCAGCGAAGGGGCGTTCATCCAGCGTTCTCCTTTGCGATGCGCTCGGCCAGGGTCGCGACACCGGCCGGTGTCAGGTCCGCGCTCTCGAAGCGCCGGGCCGAGGGCAGGTGCGCCAGGTTCTGGCCCTGCGAGCGGGCATACAGCGGGTCGTAGTGCAGGGCCATCAGCTCATCGAACAGCGGCGCCAGCGCACGCTCACGGGCCCAGCCCTGCCAGCGGGCGATCGTCTCCTTCGACTGCAACTCGCGCAGCGAGCCGAGCTTGTCGACCAGGCCGGGCACGTCGTCGCCCAGGCTGGCGTAGTCCTCCAGCAGGTAGGCCAGGCGCGCCTCGCGGGTGGCGGCGATCTCGACCACCGGGCTCTCGCGCAGGCGCTGCAGCAGCGGGTCCGGCACATGGATGCGGCCGATGCGCCGGCTCTCGGCCTCGACCCAGACGGTGCGGGCCAAGTTGAAGCCGGACAGCGCCTGCGCCAGCTGCGTCTCGAAGCGCTTCTGCGAAGGCTGCGCCAGGCCCGGCACCGCGCCCAGCACGGAGCCTCGGTGCGCGGCGAGCGCCTCCAGGTCCAGCACCTGCTCGCCCCGCGCGCCCAGCGCCTGCAGCACCCGCGTCTTGGCGCTGCCGGTGGGGCCGCACAGCACCTGCAGCTTCAGCTGCGGCGCCAGCTCGGCGATCTGCCGGATCACGTGCCCACGAAAGGCCTTGTAGCCGCCCTGCAGCTGCTGCGCGTCCCAGCCCACCAGCCGCAGCCAGGTGACGAAGCTGCCGCTGCGCATGCCACCGCGCCAGCAGTAGACCAGCGGCTTCCAGTCGCGCGGCTTCTCGCGCAAGAGCGTGTCGAGGTGGTGGGCGAGGTTGCGCGCCACCATCGCGCCGCCGATCTTGCGCGCCTCGAAGGCCGAATCCTGCACGTAGGTGGTGCCGACGATGCGGCGCTCCTCGTCGTCCAGCACCGGGCAGTTGATCGCCCCGGGCAGGTGGTCCTCGGCGAACTCGGCCGGCGAGCGCGCGTCGATCAGCGCGTCGAACTGCCCGAGGTCGGCAACCGTGGTCGGCTTGTGGCTCACGTCAGGCTTCCGGCAGAGAGGTTCAGCGTCATCGCCCGGATTGTCGGCCGCACCGGCCCGCTCCCGGGCCACCCGCAAGCTTGCGGGTTTGCCCCAGGCCCAGTGGCACCAGACCGGAGACTATGATGCGCGAAATCGTCATGTAAACGTTTCCACGACTGAAACGCACGGCTTCATGCCCGAATCTCACCCCACGGCAACGCTCCCTGCAAGTCCGGCCCCGATCGAGTTTCCGCCCGATTTCATCTGGGGTGCGGCCACGGCCGCCTACCAGGTCGAGGGCTCACCCCTGGCCGACGGCGCCGGCGTCAGCAGCTGGCACCGCTTCAGCCACACCCCCGGCCGGGTGCGCGACGGCGACACCGGCGACGTCGCCTGCGACCACTACCACCGCTGGCCGGAAGACCTGGCCCTGATGAAGCGGCTGGGGCTCAACAGCTACCGCTTCAGCATCAGCTGGTCGCGCATCCTGCCGGAGGGCCGCGGCCGGGTGAACCCGGCCGGGCTGGCCCACTACGAACGGGTGGTCGACGGCCTGCTCGAAGCCGGCATCGCGCCCAACATCACGCTCTACCACTGGGACCTGCCGGCGGCGCTGGACGACCGCGGCGGCTGGCTCAACCCCGACATCGCCGACTGGTTCGCCGACTACGCCACGGTGCTCTTCAAGGCGCTGGGTGACCGGGTGCCGATGTGGGCCACGCTGAACGAGCCCTGGGTCATCACCGACGGCGGCTACCTGCACGGCGTGCTGGCGCCTGGGCACCGCAGCGCCTTCGAAGCGGCCATCGCCGCGCGCCAGCTGATGCGTGCGCATGGCCGCGCGGTGCAGGCCTACCGCTCGCTGGCGAAACAACGCATCGGGCTGGTGGTGAACATCGAGCCCAAGTACGCCGCCAGCCAGCGCCCCGAAGACCTGGCCGCCACCGCGCGCGCCGACGCCTACATGAACCGCCAGTACCTGGACCCGGCGCTTCTGGGCCAGACCGCACCCGAGCTGGCCGAGGTCTTCGGCGAAGCCTGGGTCGACTGGACACCCGAGGAGCTGGCGCTCGCCAAGCAGCCGCTGGATTTCGTCGGCATCAACTACTACACCCGCGCGGTCGTGAAGCACGACGAATCGGTCTGGCTGCAACGCGCCGCGCCGGTGCGCCAGGCGCACAAGACCCACACCGAGACCGGCTGGGAAGTGCACGCCCCGGCGCTGACCGACACGCTGACCTGGTTCAGGCAGCGCTACGGTGACACCCCGCTGTACGTGACCGAGAACGGCTCGGCCTTCTACGACCCGCCCAGCGTGCCGGGCGACGAGCTGGACGACCCGCTGCGACGCGACTACCTGGCCCAGCACCTGCGCGCCATCCACGCGGCGCGCCTGGCAGGCGTCGACCTGCGCGGCTACTACGCCTGGTCGCTGCTCGACAACCTGGAGTGGGCGCACGGCTACAGCAAACGCTTCGGGCTGATCCACGTCGACTACGCGACGCAGAAGCGCACGCCGAAGTCGACCGCGGCGCTGTACGCACAGGTCATCGCCAGCCAGGGCCGTTGCCTGGAACCCACGAACGCGCCGGCCGGCGCTCGGTGAAAACGCGAAGACCAGGCGGCCACCGATGGCGTTTAATCCGGTCCAACTGCAGGGTGTAAACGTTTTCGGACGTGGCATCGCGGTCGCCTCGTCCAGCACAGGCCCTTGCGGCCGTCAGGCCGCTGTCAGCCCTAGCATCGCGCCTTCGTTGACGACCGCGGCCCCACGCCGCCAGCAGAACCCGATGGCCACCACGATCAAGGACGTTGCCCGCGAAGCCGGCGTGTCGGTCGCCACCGTGTCGCGCGTGATGAACGGCCACGCCGCCGTCACGCCCGAGACGCGCGAACGCATCCAGCGCATTGCCGCCGAGCTGCGCTTCATGCCCTCCAGCGCCGCGCGCAGCCTGATCACCCGCCGCACCCACACCGTGGGCGCGCTGCTGCCCGACCTGCACGGCGAGTTCTTCTCCGAGCTGATCCGCGGCATCGACCTCGCCGCCCGCGCCCGCGGGCTGCACCTGCTGGTCAGCAGCTCGCACGACAACGCCGCCGAAGCCGCCGCCGCGCTGCGCGCGATGCACGGCCGGGTCGACGGCCTGCTGGTCATGTCGCCCCACGTCGACGCCAACTTCCTGGGCGGCAACCTGCCGCCCGGCCTGCCCGCGGTGCTGATGAACACCGGCATGGACGATGCCGAGCACGCCACGCTGCGGGTCGACAACTTCGGCGGCGCCCAGGCCATGGTGCGCCACCTCGTCGGCGAGGGCCACCGCCACATCGCCTTCATCGCCGGCCCCGAGCTCAACCACGAGGCGCAGGAGCGCCTGCGTGGCTACCGCGCGGCGCTGGCCGAGCTGCTGCCGGGCGAACGGGAGCTGGTGCTGCAGGGCGACTTCACCGACGCCAGCGGCGAGCGCGCCGGCCAGGAGCTGCTCGCCCTTGCCGATCGCCCCACCGCCGTCTTCGCCGGCAACGACATGATGGCGCTGGGCTGCCTGGCCGCGCTGACGCGCGCAGGCCTGGACGTGCCCCGCGACATCGCGGTGACCGGCTTCGACGACATCCCCATCTGCCGCTACGTGCGGCCCGCGCTCACCACCGTGCGCGTGCCCATCGTCGAGCTGGGCGCACTCGCCCTGGCCGAGCTGGCCTCGGCGATCGAGCGCCCCGAGCAACCCGCCGCTGGGGCACGCACGCTGCGTGCCGAGCTGGTGGTGCGCCATTCCAGCCAGCGCCCGGGCGGCTGACCGCCTTTCCCCCGACCGACGACAACGACACCCGACGACGGAGACAAGCCCCATGACCAGCAAGAGAAAACGTTTCCACAAGCACACCCTGGCCGCCGCGACGGCGCTGCTGTTGGCCGGCATCGGCTGGCAGGCGCACGCCCAGGTCAGCACCGCCACCTTGCGCGGCAACGTGACCCAGGGCCCGGCGGCGGCGCAGGCCGGCACGCCGGTGCTGGTGGTCAACAAGGACAACGGCACCACCTACCGCACCACCACCGCGGCCGACGGCAGCTACGTGCTGGTGGGCCTGGCGCCGGGGCGCTACGAGATCCGCGTCGGCACGCAGGCCTCGGAAGAGGTGACGCTGCAGGTCGGCCAGACCGCCACGGTCGACCTCGCGGTGGGTGGCGACACCCAGCGCGTCACGATCATCGGCTCGCTCAACCGCCGCGATGTCAAGGACTCGCAGCTCGGCACCAACGTGACGCGGCGGCAGATCGACCAGTTGCCGCAGAACACGCGCAACTTCCTCAGCTCGGTGGACCTGGCGCCCGGCGTGGCCTTCGTGCAGGCGTCCAACACCGGCCAGGTGAACCTGCAGAGCGGCGCCCAGAACCGCGACAACATCAACGTGTTCATCGACGGCGTCAGCCAGAAGAACAACATCCTGCGCAACGGCGCCTCGGGCATGGACTCGACACGCGGCAACCCCTTCCCGCAGTCGGCCATCGCCGAGTACAAGGTGCTGACGCAGAACTACAAGGCCGAGTTCGACCAGGTCAGCGGCGCCGCCATCACCGCGGTCACCCGCTCGGGCACCAACGAGTTCCACGGCGAGGCCTACGTCGACCGCACCGGCACCAACTGGACCGAGAAGAACCCGTTCCAGGAAGAGGCCGAACGCAATGGGGCGCCCCGGCTGCCCTCCACCCAGATGCAGTACGGCGGCGCACTCGGTGGGCCGATCGTCAAGGACCAGATCCACTTCTTCGTCGCCTACGACGGCAAGCAGATCGACGACACCCGCCAGGTGGTGGCGCGCAACACCAACCTGCTGCCGCTGGATGCCGGGATCGTGCCGGACCTGCTCGCCCGGGCCGGCAGCACGGTCGACAAGTTCCACGAGGACCTGTTCCTCGGCAAGATCGACGCGCAACTCACCGACGACCAGCGCCTGACCTTCAGCGCCAAGATCCGCAAGGAAAGCGACCGCGTGCCCGAGGACACGAACCTCAGCGTGCCGGGCAACGACAAGGACCGCATCAACGACGAGACCCGCGTCGACCTCAAGCACGAATGGACGCTCGGCAACCTGCTGAGCGAGGCGCGGGTGGGCTACGAGGAATACACCTACAACCCTCGTTCCGCCTCGACCGAGCCCTTCATCAAGTACAAGGGTTCGCCGACCGGCCTGCTCAACAATTCGCAGGACGTGCTGTTCGACGGCGGCTCGCCCGACGCCCAGTTCCGCCAGCAGCGCGGCACTTTCTTCTCCGAGGAGCTGACCTGGACTGGCATCAAGGGCCATGTGATCAAGGGCGGCTTCAAGGTCAAGGATCTGAAGTACAAGCTGTCGGGCACCTCGCGCAGCGTCGACATCGTGCAGGTGGTGATCGACCCGGTCACCGGGCTGCCGTATTTCGACGGCACCGACTGCACCGGGACCAACTTCACCGACACCGGCGGCGTGCAGAGCACCGACCAGTGCCGCATCGACCGTGCCATCGCGCCGGCCGCGGTCGACTACAGCAACCAGCAGTACGGCCTGTACATCCAGGACGACTGGAGCGTGACCAGGCAGCTCGAAGTCAACCTCGGCATCCGTTGGGACTATGAGTCCAACATGCTGAACAACGACTATGTGACGCCGGTCGACCGCGTGAACGCCCTCTATGCCGAGGACGGCCGCAACATCGGTGGCATCGTCGCGCCGCCGGGGCAGACCTACGCCGAGTCGCTCGCGCTGGGCGGCATCAACATCGACGACTACATCGCCACCGGCCATCGCAAGAGCTTCAAAGGAGCGTTCGCGCCGCGCCTGGGGGCTTCCTACGACCTGTTCGGCGACCGCGCCTCGGTCGTCTTCGGTGGCTGGGGCCGGTCCTACGACCGCACCATGGCGAACCATGCGCTGGACGAACGGCAGAAGAACGCGCAGCCCAATGGCGAGATCTGGCTCGTTCGCAATGACTTCAAGATGCCCTACGCCGACCAGTACAGCCTGGGGCTGCGCCAGGCACTCGGGCAATGGAATGCCGAGGTCACCTACAGCCACGTGAACGCCAAGAACCAGTTCGTCTGGTTCGGCGGCAACCGCGACCCGCAAGGCGGTTGGGGCACGCAGAGCCCGATCGACCCGCTGTGGGGCGGCCCGAACGGCTACGGCACGCTGATCCTGGGCGACTTCGTCGGAGAGAACAAGACGTCGTCGCTGTTCCTCAAGGCCGACAAGCCCTACAGCCGCGAATCGGGGTGGGGCGTGACGGTCGCCTACACCTTCAGCGACGCGAAGACGACCAACCGCGAGTGGACCAACGACATCTTCGACTGGACCTACGGCCGCGACACCCATGGCTGGAACCCGTCGAAGGATGTCGACGAACACCGGGTGGTGGCCTCGATGATCACCGACGGCCTGTTGCCCTGGGGCTTCCAGTTCTCGGCCAAGGCGATCTGGGCCAGCGGCCTGCCGCGCCGCATCATCGACTGCTCCGACGGGTGGTCGTCCTGCGTGGCGGTGGAAGGCAAGAGCCGCGAGTTCCAGCAGATCGACATCGCGGTGGCCAAGGACTGGAGCGTGGGTTTCGGCAATCTCAACACCCGGCTCGACGTGCTGAACCTGTTCAACACCAAGAACTACGGCGGCTTCGACGACTGGGGCGGTGGCCCGGGCAACCCCCAGAACTATCTGGGCGGCGACAACCCCAACCTCGGCAAGCCGAACGCCATGCGCGGCCCCATGCGCACCCTGCGCCTGGTGCTGGGCTACAAGTTCTGAGCCTGGCCTGACCCCGCGGGGCGCCGCGCCGACACCGGCGCCCCTCTCACTCTGCCGACAGCCCCGACTGCCATGGCCGCCCGAGCTGTGGCAGGCTCGGCGCGGTTTCGCCATTGCCGATGAGCACCTTCACCTCCCCGTTGAACCGCCGCCGCTGGCTCGCCGGCACCACCGCCGGCCTGGCGGGCCTGTCCGGCCTGGGCTGCAGGGGCAGCGCCGCCAGCGCCCCGCGCGCCATGGCCCATGGCGCCGGCACCACGCCCGCTCGCTTGAGCGACACCGCCCTGCTCGACGACATCGAAGCCCGCACCTTCCGCTTCTTCTGGGACACCACCCACCCCGAGACCGGGCTGGTGCCCGACCGCTGGCCCGGCAACCCCGACATGGCCAGCGTGGCCGCGGTCGGCTTCGCGCTCACGGCCTACACCATCGGTGCCGAGCGTGGCCTGGTGACACGCGCCCAGGCCGCGGAGCGCTCGCTGCGCACACTGCGTTTCCTCGCCCGCGCGCCGCAGGGCGAGGCCGTGATGGGCATGGCCGGCCACCGTGGCTTCTACTACCACTTCCTGCACATGGGCAGCGGCACGCGGTTCAACGACCGCATCGAGCTGAGCACCATCGACACCGCGCTGCTGATGGCCGGCGTGCTGAACCTGCAGTCGTACTTCGACCGCGCCGACGCTGTCGAAGGCGAGATCCGCACGCTGGCCGACACGCTCTACACCCGCGTCGACTGGCGCTGGGCGCAACAGCGCGGCGGCCTGATCTGCATGGGCTGGGACCCGGCCCGCGGCTTCGCCCCCTTCGTCGACTACACCGGCTACGACGAGGCGATGGTGCTGGTGCTGCTGGCCATGGGCTCGCCCACGCACCCGGCGCGCGACGACTCCTGGTCGGCCTTCTGCGCAACCTACCCGCGCACCTGGGGCACGTTCATGGGCCACGAGCACCTGGGCGGCGCGCCGGCGTTCTGGCACCAGTATTCGCACGTGTGGGTCGACTTCCGCGGCATCCGCGACGAGTACATGCGCAGCAAGGGCTTCGACTACTTCGAGAACAGCCGCCGCGCCGCGCTGTCGCAGCGCGAGTACGCCATCGCCAACCCCGGCGGCTGGAAAGGCTACGGCGCCGACGTCTGGGGCCTCACCGCCTGCGACGGCCCCGGCCACATGAAGGCGAAGGACCACACCGGCCGCGAGCGCGAGTTCTTCGACTACAAGGCCCGCGGTGCCGGGCTGGTGCACACGCTGGACGACGGCACGCTGGCCCCCACCGCGGCCGCCGCCTCGCTGCCCTTCGCACCCGCCGAGGTGACCGCGGCGATGCAGGCGATGCACCAACGCTACGGCGCCCAGGTCTACGGCCAGTACGGCTTCCTCGACGCCTTCAACCCGAGCTTCGTCGACGAGCGCGCCACGCTGTCGAACGGCCGCGTGGTGCCCGGCTTCGGCTGGGTCGACACCGACTACCTCGGCATCGACCAGGGCCCCATCGTCGCGATGATCGCCAACCACCGGCAGGACGTGGTGTGGAAGGCGATGCGCAGGAACGCGCACCTGCGCCGCGGCCTGCAACGCGCCGGCTTCAGCGGCGGTTGGCTGACATGAGGCCCCCACGCCCCCTCCCGGGGGCTGCCCCCCGAGGGGGCTCGCGCAGCGGACCGGCAGAGCCGGATCCGCGCACGCCACTTGAGGCGCGGCGGCAGATGCTTCGCATCGCTGCCGCCGCCACCGCGGCACCGCTCGCAGCTTGTGGCCGCGCCAGCGGGCGCACGACGCTGCGCTTCTGGGCCATGGGCCGCGAGGGCGAGGTGGCGCACGAGCTGCTGGCGGGCTTCCGTGCCGAGCACCCGCAGGTCGAGCTGCGCATCGAGCAACTGCCGTGGACGGCCGCGCACGAAAAGCTGCTGACCGCGTTCGCCGGCGACGCCACGCCGGACGTGGCGCAGATCGGCAACACCTGGCTGCCCGAGATGGTGGCCCTCGGCGCGGTCGAGCCGCTGGACGAGCAGCTGCGCACCACGCCGGCCATCGACCGGGCCGACTACTTCGATGGCATCTGGCGCACCAACGTGATCGGCGGCCAGCTGCAAGGCCTGCCTTGGTACGTGGACACGCGGCTGCTCTACGTGCGCCGCGACCTGCTGGCCCGCGCCGGCTTCAACCGCATGCCCGACACCTGGGCGGGCTGGGTGCAGGCCATGCAGGCGCTGCAGGGCATCGGCGTGAAGCACCCGCAGTTGCTGCCCCTCAACGAGTACGAGCCGCTGCTGGCGCTGGCGCTGCAGCAGGAGGGCGAGCTGCTGCGAGAAGGCGGCCGGCACGGCGGGTTCTCCAGCCCCGGCTTCGAGCGGGCGCTGGGCTTCTACCTCGACACGTTCGCGCGCGGCTTCGCGCCGGCCGTCAACAACAACCAGGTCGCCAACCTGTGGCAGGAGTTCGGCCGCGGCAGCATCGCGCTCTACATCTCCGGCCCGTGGAACCTCGGCGAGTTCCGCCGCCGGCTGCCGGCCGAGTTGCAGGGGGCCTGGGCCACCGCGCCGCTGCCGGGGCCGAACGGCCCCGGCGCCTCCATCGCCGGCGGCTCCAGCCTGGTGCTCTTCAAGCGCTCGAAGGCCAAGCGCGAAGCCTGGGCCCTGATCGAGTACCTCTCGCGCCCCGAGGTGCAGCAGCACTTCTACCGCCTCACCGGCAACCTGCCGCCACGCCGAGCCGCCTGGTCGCCCGACACGCTCGGCCGCGACCCCCAGGCCCGCGCCTTCGCCGAGCAGCTGGAGCGCGTGAAGCCCACCCCAGCGGTGCCGGAGTGGGAGCGCATCGCGCAGGAGATGCAGCTCTTCGCCGCGCGGGCGGTGCATGAGCGCTCGGCACCGGCCGTGGTGGCGCGTGCCCTGGATGCCCGCGTCGACGGTTTTCTCGCCAAGCGGCGTTGGATGTTGGATCGGGGGGCCTTGGCATGAGGGCGGGGGTTGGCGCGAGGCCGGGGCGGTGTGCCCGCTGGGGCTCAGTCAGTCCGCGCCCCGCCTGCGGCGGGGTTCCCTGCGATGCTCGGGCATTCGGCCCGCGCAGAACTCGCTTCGCTCACTGGCGTTCGCTGCGCTCGAACAGCTGCGCGAGTCAGTCTACGAAGCGCGCTGACGCGCGCGGCCGAATGCCCTGCGCTTCTCGGCGCTCCCACATCGCCCCAGCGGGCACACCACCCCGGCCAACCACCGTCGGAGCACCGGCACCGCACCTGAATTCCAGCCTCGCCACAGCACCCACGGTCGCACCGGCCGGGTGGGGGCAGGCGGTGGGGCGATTTAGGAAGCGCCGAGTAGCGCAGGGTTCGGGGCCAGCGCGCGCAGCGCGCATCGTCATCAAACTGGGCGCGACTGTCCGAGCGCACGAACGCAGTGAGTGCGGCGAGTTAAGCGCCCGGCCCCGAACCCGAGCAACGCAGGGAACCCTCGGCCTCTGGCCGAGGGCGCGGACTCATGAGCCCCACCGCCTGCCCCCACCCGGCCGCCGCGCCGATCTGTGCAAGAAAACCTGCGCATGAAGCGAACCAACCCAGCCGCCTGGGCCTTCGTGCTGCCCGCCCTCACCGTCATCGGCCTGTTCTTCGCCGTGCCGGTGCTCGCCGGCCTGGCCCTGAGCCTCACCGACTTCGACCTCTACGCGCTGGCCGACCTGCGCAACCTGCGCTTCGTCGGCCTCGACAACTACGCCGCCGTGCTGCAGCAGCCGCTGTTCTGGCGCGCGCTCGGCAACACCGCCTACTTCGTCATCCTCGGCGTGCCGCTGTCGATCGGCCTGTCGCTCGGCTGCGCCGTGCTGCTGCAGTCGAAGCTGGCGCGCTTCAAGCCGCTGTTCCGCACCGCACTCTTCGCGCCGGTCGTCACCACCCTCGTCGCCGTGGCCGTGGTGTGGCGCTACCTGTTCCACGTGCGCTACGGCTGGATCAACCAGATGCTCGGCCAGGTCGGCATCGAGCCCATCGACTGGCTGGGCGACCCGAACTGGTCGATGCCGGCCATCATCGTGTTCGCCGCGTGGAAGAACTTCGGCGGCAACATGATCATCTTCATCGCCGCGCTGCAAGCCATCCCCGAAGACCTGTACGAGGCCGCGCGGCTCGACGGCGCCAAGGCCTGGGCCCAGTTCCGCCACGTCACCGTGCCGATGCTCGGCCCCACGCTGCTGATGGTCAGCATCCTCACCATCGCCGGCTACTTCCAGCTCTTCGCCGAGCCCTATGTGATGACGCAGGGCGGCCCGCTGCAGTCCACCGTCAGCGTGCTCTACCTCATGTACGAAGAAGGCTTCCGCTGGTGGAACCTGGGCGCGGCCTCGGCCGTGGCCTTCGTGCTGTTCGCGCTCATCGTGGTGGTCACCCGCGGGCTGATGGCGCTGGCGCGTCGAAAGGGCTTGTCGTGAAAGGGGAGCGCGTGAAGGCCGTGGCCGTCAACGGCGTGCTGGTGCTGGCCGCGCTGCTCACCGTGGCGCCGCTGCTGTGGATGCTCTCGGCCTCGTTCATGCGCGCCGGCGAGGCGAGCAGCTTCCCGCCGCCGCTGCTGCCCGACGAGCCCACCCTCGACCACTACCGCGCGCTCCTCGCCACCGGCGGCATCGGCCGCCAGTTCCTCAACAGCCTCGGCCTGGCGCTCGCGGCCACGCTGCTGAGCACCACCTTCAACACGCTGGCCGGCTACGCCTTCGCCAAGCTGCATTTCGCGGGGCGCGACAAGCTCTTCGCGCTGCTCATCGCCGCCCTCGTCATCCCCGGCCAGGTGGCCATGCTGCCGCTGTTCCTGATGCTGAAAAGCATGGGGCTGGTCAACAGCTACGCCGGCGTGCTCGTGCCCTCGCTCGCCGGCATCTTCGGCATCTTCCTGGTGCGCCAGTACGCCCGCAGCATTCCGGATGAACTGCTCGAAGCCGCCCGCATGGACGGCGCTGGCGAGTTCCGCATCTTCTTCTCGGTGGTGCTGCCGCTGCTCACGCCGGTGCTGGCCACGCTCGCCGTGTTCGCCTTCCTCGGCAGCTGGAACGATTTCATGTGGCCCCTGATCGTGCTCACCGACGGCGCGCTGCACACCCTGCCGGTGGCGCTGGCCTCGCTCAGCCGCGAGCATGTGCAGGACTCCGAATTGATGATGGCCGGCGCCGTGATCACCGTGCTGCCGGTGCTGGCCCTGTTCCTGCTGCTGCAGCGCTACTACCTGCAAGGTCTGACGATGGGAGGCGTGAAGCAATGAGTGCCGCTCGGCCGCTCCGGAGGCACTCGCTCCCCCTCGGGGGGACGGCGCGCAGCGCCAAGGGGGCTGCAATGAAGAATTGGGCCGCATGGGCGACCCTGCTGTGGGCAGGTGCCGTGGCCGCTGCCCCCGGCGACACGACGCTGATCGACGATTTCCGCGACGCCTCGCGCTGGCTGGCCAGCGCCTCCGACCAGGTGGCGTCGGCCCTGCGGCGCGACGCCGGCGGCGCGCTCTGCCTGGACTACGACTTCCGCGGCGTCTCGGGCTATGCCGTGGCGCGGCGCACGATCGACCTGCCGCTGCCCGACAACTACGAGTTCCGCCTGCGCCTGTCTGGCCAGGGCCCGGCGAACCACTTCCAGTTCAAGCTCAGCGATGCGAGCGGCGACAACGTCTGGTGGCTGCAGCAGCCCAACGTGCGCTACCTGCCGCAGCCGCGCGAGTTGCGCATCCGCCAGCGCCAGATCCAGTTCGCCTGGGGCCCCACGGCCGACAAGCGCCTGCGCCGGCCGCAGGCGCTGGAGCTGGTGGTGGCCAGCGGCAGCGGCGGCGGGCGTGGCGCGCTGTGCTTCGAGCAGCTGACGCTGGTCGAACGCGCACCGGTGCCGGCCGAGTGGCCGCAGCCGCACTTGGCGATGGCCGGTCCCGGCATCGAGATCGACCTGGGCGCGCTGCGCGAGTTCAGCGGCCTGCAACTGCAATGGCCGGCACCGCCGGGCTCCGGCCACCGCCCGCGCGACTACGCGATCGAGGCCGACGACGGCAGCGGCCAGTGGCGGATGCTGACCCAGGTTCGTCGCGCCGCCGGCCCGCTGGACGCGCTGCACCTGCCCGAGGCCGAGGCCCGCCGCCTGCGCCTGCGCGCGCTCGACGCCCAGCCACAGGTGCCGCTGGCCCGCCCCGCCATCACCCTGGCCGACGCCAGCGCCTGGCGCTCGCCCGACGACGCCACCGCGGCCCGCGCCAAGGCCCTGCCACGCGGCGCCTTCCCGCGCGCCTACCTGGGCGAGCAGAACTACTGGGCGCTGTTCGGCGTGGACCGCGGCGCCCGCTTCTCGGGCTTGATCTCGGAAGACGGCGCCATCGAGCCGGCGCCGGGCAAGCCGTCCATCGAGCCCTTCGTGCTGCTGGAAAGCGGCCGCGGCAAGCGGGCCACCCGGCAGCTGGTGAGCTGGGCCGACGTGGCCATCAGCCACCACCTGCCGGACGGCTACCTGCCGCAACCGCGCGTGCGCTGGACGCACGCGGCCTTCACGCTCGACATCGAGGCCGCTGCCAGCGGCGATGCGCGCCAGGCCACCGGGCTCGCCCGCTACACCCTGCGCGCCACCGAGCCCAAGGGCCGCACCACGCGGCGGAACACCACGCGGCTGAACGCCACGCTGCTGCTGGTCACCCGGCCCTGGCAGGTCAACCCGCCGCAGCAGTTCCTCAACCTGGCCGGCGGCAGCAGCGTCATCCGCGCTCTGCAGTGGCAGGACGGTGCGCTGTGGGTCAACAACGTCGAGCCGCAGGTGCACGCGCTGCCCGCGCCGGCCCGGGCCGTGGGCGGTGGCGGCGCCGACTGGCCGCTGGCGATGGCCCTGGCCCGCGGCGACGCCGGCCAGCCGCTGCCGGAAGACCCGCCCTGGTTCTCGCCCGACGGCCTGGGCGAAGGCGCGCTGGCCTGGCCGCTGGTGGTGGCGCCCGGCCAGGCGGCGCGCACGGCGCTCGCCTGGCCCATGGTGGGCGAGTTCGCGCCACCGCGCACGCTGGCCGAGGTCGATGCCGCCTTCGACGCCAGCGCCGCCGCCTGGCGCGAGCGCCTGAACCGCGTCGGCCTGCAGCTGCCCGCCGAGGGCCAGCGGGTGCACGACACGCTGCGCAGCGCGCTCGCGCAGATCCTGCTCTCGCGCGACGGGCCGGCGCTGCAGCCGGGCACCCGCTCGTACGCCCGCGCCTGGGTGCGCGACGGCGCGATGATGGTCGCCGGCCTGCTGCGCCTGGGCGAGGTCCAAGCCGCTGAAGAGTTCGTCGACTGGTACCAGACCAAGCTCTTCGCCAGCGGCAAGGTGCCTTGCTGCGTCGATGCGCGCGGCGCCGACCCGGTGCCCGAGAACGACAGCCACGGCCAGTTCGTCTACGCCGTGGCCGAACTCTGGCGCTTCACCCGCGACCGCGCCGCACTGGAGCGCCGCTGGCCGGCCGTCGAGCGCGCCACCCGTTACATGGAGACGCTGCGCCAGAGCACGCGCACCGAAGCCAATCGGGCCAACCGCGCGCCGGGCAACGAGGCCTTCTTCGGCCTGATGCCCGCCTCGATCAGCCACGAAGGCTACTCGGAGAAACCGATGCACTCGTACTGGGACGACTTCTGGGCCCTGCGCGGCTACAAGGACGCGGTGCACCTGGCCGAGGCCCTGGGCCACAGCGACGACGCCCGCCAGTTCACCGCCTGGCGCGACGAATTCGCCACCGAGCTGGCGGCGTCCATCCGCACGGCGGTGACCGCACGCGACATCGCCTACGTGCCCGGCGCCGCCGAGCTGGGCGACTTCGACCCCACCTCCACGACCGTCGCGCTCAACCCGGCGCAGGCGCAAGGGCTGCTGCCGCCGGGCCTGCTGCAGGCGACCTTCGAGCGCTACTGGCACGAGTCGCAGACCCGCGCCCGGGGTGAAAGGGACTGGAAGGACTACACCCCCTACGAGCTGCGCAGCGTGGGCGCGCTGGTGCGCCTGGGCAAGCCGGCGCGTGCGCTGGCGATGCTCGACTTCTTCTTCGCCGACCAACGCCCGGCCGGCTGGAACCAGTGGGCCGAGGTCGTGATGCGCGGCTACCGCACGCCCAAGTTCCTGGGCGACATGCCGCACGCCTGGGTCGCCAGCGACGCCATCCGCTCGCTGCTCGACCTGTTCGTGCACGAAGAGGGCGATGCGCTCGTGCTGGGCGCCGGCCTGCCCGACGCCTGGCTGGGCGAGGCCGGTGTAGCGGTCCGCGCCCTGCCGACGCCGGGCGGCCCGCTGAGCTACCGCATGAAGCGCGGCCCGAGTGGCCTGCAGGTCGACATCGACGCCGGCCCGGTGCCGCCCCCCGGGGGCCTCAAGGTGCGCTGGCACGGCCGCGAGCATCGCATCGAGCGCCTGCCGGCGTCGATCACCCTGGAAGACTGACGCCATGGCTGCCCTGACCCTTCGTGCCATCCGGAAAGAGTTCAACGGAAACCCCATCCTGCACGGCGTGGACCTGGAGGTCGCCGACGGCGAGTTCGTCGTGCTGGTCGGGCCCTCGGGCTGCGGCAAGTCCACCCTGCTGCGCTGCGTGGCCGGGCTGGAGGCCGTCGACGGCGGCGAGCTGCTGATCGACGGCCGGCGCGTCAACGAGGTGCCGCCGTCCGAGCGCGGCCTGGCGATGGTGTTCCAGAGCTACGCGCTCTACCCGCACATGACGGTGGCCGAGAACCTCTCGTTCGGCCTGCGCATGGCCAGGACGCCCAAGCCGCAGATCGAGGCCGCCGTCGCCCGCGCCGCCGAGACGCTGCAGATCACCCACCTGCTGGGCCGCAAGCCGGCCGCGCTGTCGGGCGGCCAGCGCCAGCGCGTGGCCATCGGCCGCGCCATCGTGCGCCAGCCCGGCGCCTTCCTGTTCGACGAGCCGTTGTCCAACCTGGATGCGGCGCTGCGCGGCCAGATGCGGGTCGAGCTGGCCCGGCTGCACGCCGAGCTGAAGAGCACCACCTTGTACGTGACGCACGACCAGGCCGAGGCGATGACCCTGGCCGACCGCGTGGTGGTGCTCAACGCCGGCCGCGTGGAGCAGATCGGCGCGCCGATGGCGCTCTACCGCGAGCCGGCCAACACCTTCGTCGCCAGCTTCCTGGGCTCGCCGCGCATCAACCTCGTGCCCGGCGCCTGGCTCGGCGAGCCGCAGGTGCCCACGCTGGGCATCCGGCCCGAGCACCTGCAGGCCGTGGCCGCCGGCGAGCCCGGGCTGGACACCACCGTGCTGGCGCTGGAGCCGCTCGGCGACGTGACTTACCTGCACCTGCGCGCGCCCGACGGCGCCACGCTCGTCGCCCGTGTCGCGCCCGAGCAGGCCGCCACGCCCGGCCAGCCGCTGCGGGTGAACGCCCGCCAGCGGCTGCGTTTCGACACCGAGGGCCGCCGCCTCGCGCACTGAGCCCCATCCCATGACGTCTTCTTCCCGCCTGCCCACCCGCCGCGCCCTGCTTGGCCTGCCCTTCGTGGCCGGCGGGCTGGCTGCCTGCACCGCCCACACCCCGAAGCTCACCCCCACCACCATGACCGCCAACGCCCCCCTCGCCGCCCAGGCCGATCTGCAGCTGCACCTGAAGGCCACGCTGCGCCACTGGGTCGACCTGCCGGCCGGCTATGCCGAGGCGCCGGACCGCCGCTGGCCGCTGATCGTGTTCCTGCACGGCTCGGGCGAGCGTGGCCACGACCTGGCAGCGGTGCGCATCCACGGCCTGCCCAAGCACCTGGACGCCGGCGAGCGCGCGCCGGCCATCGTGGTGTCGCCACAGTGCGAGCCCGATTTCGACTGGGACCCGCACCTGCTGCACGCGCTGCTGATCGACCTGAAGGCCCGCTGGCGCATCGACGAACGGCGCGTCACCGCCACCGGCCTGAGCATGGGCGGCGCCGGCTGCTGGGATTGGGCCATGCAGTACCCGGACGACCTGGCTGGCATCGCGCCGGTGTGCGGCTTCGGCCGCTGGCTGCGCATCAAGCGGATGCGCGCCGTGCCGGTGCGCGCCTACCACGGGCTGGACGACACGGTCGTGCCGCCGCAGGCCTCGCGCGACCTGGTGGACGCGCTGCGTGCCGCCGGCGGCCAGGCCGAGCTCACCCTCTACCCCGGCGTGGGCCACGACGCCTGGAACCCCGCCTACGCCGACCCCGCGCTGCTGCCCTGGCTGCTGGCGCGCCAGCGCGCATGAACGCCACGACCATGGACGGCCCCCTCTCCCCCGGCCCGCTGCATCCGATCGCCAGCCCCTCGGGCCTGGCCGCCTGCTTCAACGCCAACGGCAGCCTGCGGTCGCTGACCTACACCCCGCCCGCCGGCGGCGTCGTCGAACCGCTGTGCGTCCACCTCTTCCCCGGCAACGCGCTGGAGGCCGGCTCGACCCAGCTGGTGCTGCGGGCCTGGCCCGGCGCCACGGCGCACGGCGAGCCGCAGGTGCTTCCGCTGCTCGGGCCTGCCAGCCCGGCGCGCTGGCATGCGGCCGGTGACCGCTGCGTGGCCCGCGGCGAGTGGCAGGGCCTGGCCTTCGAGCTGACGCTGCTGCTGGCGCAAGGCACGCCAGCCTGGTTCTGGCACCTGGCGCTGCGCCATGCGCACGGCGAGGCGCCACGCACGGTGGACCTGCTGCTGCAGCAGGACATCGCGCTCGCCCCGCACGGCGCGGTTCGGCTGAACGAGTACTACGTCAGCCACTACCTCGATTTCACGCCGCTGGAGCACCCGCAGGCCGGCCGCCTGCTGGCGGTGCGGCAGAACCTGCCGACGAACCTGGGCGGTGCGGGACGGCACCCCTGGGCGCTGGTCGGCTCGCTGCGGCACGCGGTGGCACACGCCACCGACGCGCTGCAGGTGCTGGGCCGCGGCCACCGCAGCGGCGAGCCGCCCGAGGCCTGGGCCCACGGCCTGCCCGGCGCGCGGCTGCAGCAGGAGCACGCGATGGCCGCGCTGCAGGATGCGCCGCTCACGCTCGCGCCCGGCGAGCACGCCACGCTGGGCTTCTTCGGCGGCCTGTGGCCCGACCACCCCGAGGCCAGCGGCCCGGCCGACCTGGCCGCCGCCGACATGCTGCTCGCCTTGGCCGAGGCCGCGCCGCCGCGGGCGCTGCCGGCCGAAGCCCTGCACGCCACCTGGCAGGCGCCGCTCAAGAGCCTCTTCAGCCAGGCGCCGCGCTGGCCGGCACGCGCATTCGGCGAAGCCGACTGCGACAACCTCTTCGGCCCCGAGCGCCTGCAGGCCGAGCATGGCCCCGACGGAACGCTCTGGTCCTTCTTCACCCCGGCGGGCGAGCATGTGGTGCTGCCGGCGAAGGAGCGCGCCGTGCTGCGGCCGCACGGCCACCTGCTGCGCAGCGGCGAGCACCTGGTGCCCGACGAATCGGCCATGACCTCCACCTGCTGGATGGCCGGCGTCTTCCACTCCATGGTCTGCCAGGGTCATGTGAGCCTGAACCGGCTGACATCGACGGTGCACGGCATGCTGGGCCAGTACCGCTCACAGGGCCTGCGCGTGTTCATGCAGCAGCCCGGCGGGGGCTGGGCGCTGCTCGACCAGCCCTCCGCCTTCGTGATGGGCGTGCGCGAGGCGCGCTGGCTCTATCAAGGCGCCGGCGACTCGGCCGCATTGATCGAGGTGCGCGCCGAAGCCCACCCGCAGGCACCGGAGCTGGGGCTCCAGCTGCGCTTCCTCGAAGGCACCCCGCGCGCCTGCCTGGTCACGCTGCACCTGGCGCTGAACGGCGACGACGGCGAGGTGCCCGGCACCATCGCACCGGTGCCACGCGACGATGGCAGCCTGTGGCTCGCCGCCTCACCCGGCACTGCGCTGCACGCGCGCTTCCCCGAAGGTGGCTTCGTGCTCGCACCGGCCTCGGTCGGCACCCGCTTCGCCGCGGTGGGCGGTGCCGAGCTGGTCTTCGCCGATCACCAGGCCCATGGGGTGCCGATGCTGGCGCTGCACTGCGAGCCCACGGCCGAGCTGCGGCTGGTGCTGCGCGGCGGGCTGGTGGCGCCGCAGCCCGTGCCGGTGCCGCATCTGCCCTCGCTGGCACCGCCGCGCCTGGCCGCCCATGCGGCGGAGGCCCTGGCTCTGTCCACCATCCTGCCCTGGTTCCAGCACAACGCGCTGGTGCACTACCTCGCCCCTCGCGGGCTGGAGCAGTACTCGGGCGGCGGCTGGGGCACGCGCGATGTCTGCCAGGGCCCGGTCGAGCTGCTGCTGGCCCAGGGCTGCCTGCCGCCGGTGCGCGACCTGCTGGCCCGCGTGTTCAGCGCGCAGGACGCAAGCGGCGACTGGCCGCAGTGGTTCATGTTCTTCGAGCGCGACCGCCACATCCGCGCGGGCGACTCGCACGGCGACATCGTCTTCTGGCCACTGCTGGCGCTGGGCCAATACCTGCTGGCCTCGGGCGACGCCGGGCTGCTCGACGAACCGCTGCCCTTCCATGCCGCACCCGGCGCGGTGCCCCAGACCGCCCCGCTCTGGCAGCACGTGGAGCGTGCGCTGGCGGTGATCGCTCAGCGCCGCATCGCCGGCACCGCGCTCGCGGCCTACGGCCATGGCGACTGGAACGACTCGCTGCAGCCGGCCGACCCGCACCTGCGCGAGCAGCTCTGCAGCGCCTGGACGGTGACGCTGCACGCCCAGGTGCTGGACACGCTCGCCGATGCGCTGGCCCTGCTGGGCCAACCGGCCCGCGCCGAAGGCTTCCGCCGCGAGCGCGCGGCGGTCGAGGCCGACTTCCGCCGCCTGCTGATGCCTGGCGGCGTGGTGACCGGCTACGCCCTCTTCGATGCCGCCGCGCCCACGGCAGCACCTGCGCCGCTGCTGCACCCGCGCGACGAGCGCACCGGCGTGCGCTACAGCCTGCTGCCGATGGTGCACGCGGTGCTGTCCAACCTCTTCACACCCGCCGAGGCCGAGGCCCACGGGGTGCTCATCGAGCAGCACCTCACCGGGCCGGACGGCGCGCGCCTGTTCGACGCGCCCTTCCCCTACCGCGGCGGGCCGATGCAGCTCTTCCAGCGCGCGGAGAGCAGCAGCTACTTCGGCCGCGAGATCGGGCTGATGTACACCCACGCCCACCTGCGCTATGCCGAGGCGCTGGCCCACCTGGGCCGGGCCGAGGCCTTCTGGCAGGCCCTCAACCTGGCTCACCCGGTGGATCTGGCCCGGCGCATGCCCAGCGCGGCGCCGCGACAGGCCAACTGCTACTACTCCAGCTCGGATGCCGCCTTCGCCGACCGCGCCCAGGCCAGCGCCGGCTACGGCCGCGCCATCGCCGGCCAGGTGCCGCTGGAATGCGGCTGGCGCGTCTACTCCAGCGGCGCCGGCATCGCGCTCGGCCTGGTGCAGCGCTGCCTGCTGGGCCTGCGGCCCCGGGCCGACGCCTGCGTGATCGACCCGGTGCTGCCGCCGGCACTCAGCGGCCTGCAGGCCGAGACCCGGCTGGCGGGCCAGGCCGTGTCGCTGGAGTTCACGGTCGGGCCGCGCGGTCACGGCCCGCTGACGCTGGAGTTGAACGGCACGCCGCTGCCCTTCACCCTCGAGCCCAACCCCTACCGCGAGGGCGGCGCCCGCATCGACTGGGCGGCGATGGCGCCGTTGTGGGGGGCACACAACCGGCTGCGGGTGCAGTTGGGCTGATCAACGCAGCCGTTCGCATCGCATGGCCGAAGGTGCCGGCGGCAGCGATCGCCGCCGGGGCTGCGCCCGAGCGGTGTTGACCGGGCGACCTTGATCGATTGACCACGCTCAAGTCACGCGCGGTCTGCCGTGCATGGCTGTCCCGTCTTGCTCCACGTCAACATGCCCGGCTGGGCGGCGGCAGATGCTTCTTGCATCACAGTCAGACGCTAGGGGGCTTCGATGAATCAGCAAACCAGTCGGCGCCAAGTGCTGCTCGGCTCCACGGGGGCCGGCATCGCGTTGCTCGGCAGCGCGGTGCCCGTGCCAGGCCAGGCCGCCCGCCGCCGCGCGGCGGAAGACACGATCACCCGCTCGAAGTACGGCCTGCAGGCGGATTTCTACATCCCCAAGGCCAACGTCGTGACCCAGATCCCGCTGGACGTCGTCCGCTTCCAGGAGGGCGGCGACGCATCCCTGCTGGCCGACGGCATGGTGGGCATCAACACCCCGGGCCTCTACCGCATCTGCCTGGGCCTGGACTGGAAGGCGCAGGCGGCGACCGACATCGACACGCGGATGTACGGCATCCGCCGCAAGACAGCCAGCGACACCGGGCCGCCGAGCCTGCTGGATGAGCGGCTCGCGTCGGTGGACGTGCCCGGGTCGGACCCACCGCGGCTGGGGCGCTACGAGGGCGCGTGGGCGCCTCCGGTCGTGCCCCTTGGCGGGCATGTCTACACCGAAGTCACCGTCGGCCCGAACAATGTGAACTCGCTGGGCGATTTCGCGCTGGCGAGCCTGAGCACCGCCACGGACGACAAGATCGGCATCGACGCGGCGGTCGCCCTGCAGCTTCAGGCCCGGGTCATCGCCAAGAACCGCGTGCGGGTCATCCTGAGCAACCCGTCCATCGCCGGCGGCATCGCGATCCCGCCGGGCACCTTGAAGGTGCTGGCCCTGAGCGCGACCGCCACGCGGGGTGGCTCGGAAGACGCGTGGAACGTGCTGATGACGCCGCTCACCCGGCTGGCGGCCGGCGAGCGCATCTACATCGCCGCCAAGAACCTCGGGGTGGCGAACGACTACGTGCAGGCCAGTGTGAACTCGACGTTCCTGCAGCTCGAGCGCTACGAGTGAGCGCGTCGCAGACGTCGCCGCAACGGCGCGGCCGGCCCTCGCCAGTCAGACCTGCGGCAACAGGAAGCGCCTTTCCCACGCCCCGATCTCGCGGTCGTGGTGGTCGAACTCGATCTCCTTGGTGGCGCAGAAGCCGGTGACGAAGTCGTCGCCCAGCAGGCGGCGGGCCGCGGCGCTCCCCTGCAAGCGCTCCAGCGCGTCGCGCGGCGAGCGCGGCAGGCCGTGGGCGTGCGCGTAGCCGTCGCCGACCAGGGGCGCGGTGGCGGCGAGGCCTTCCTCGATGCCCGCCAGCCCCGCGGCCAAGGTGGCGGCGATGGCGAGGTAGGGGTTGGCATCGGCACCGGCCACGCGCTGCTCGATGCGCCGCGCCGCCGGGCCGCTGGCCGGCACGCGCAGGCCGGCGGTGCGGTTGTCGTGGCCCCAGCCCAGGTGGATCGGCGCCTGGGTGCCCTTGACGAAGCGGCGGTAGGAGTTGACGTGCGGCGCCAGCAGCAGCATCAGGTCGGGCAGGTGCGCCTGCAGGCCGCCGATGAACTGGCGGAAGGTGGGCGCCTCGCCGCCATCGGCCGCGCTGAAGACATTGCGGCCTTCGCCATCGACCACGCTCACGTGCAGGTGCATCGAGCTGCCCGCCTCGCCGGCGATGGGCTTGGCCAGGAACACCGCGTTCAGGCCGTGCGCGATCGCGATCTCGCGCGCCGCGTGCTTGAAGAGGAAGGCCTGGTCGGCCACCTCCATCGCGTCGCCGTGCCACAGGTTGATCTCGTACTGCGAGCAGCCCACCTCGTGGATCCAGGTGTCGGCTCGGATGCCCAGCGTCTCGATGGCGCGCTGGAAAGCGTCCCAGAACGGTGCCAGCTCGTTGAGCTGGTTGAGGCTGAAGGCGGATTGCCCGACCTCCACCCGGCCGAGCCGGCCCGCGGGTGGCTGCAACCCCTGCGCCGGGTCGGCGCAGGGCGCCGTCAGGTAGAACTCGATCTCGGGGGCGACCACGGGCTTGAGCCCCCGCCCGGCATAACGCGCCAGCACCATGCGCAGCAGCGAGCGCGCGGCCAGCGTGCAGGGCCGGCCGTCGAGCTCGTGGCAGTCGTGGATGGCCAGCGCACGCGGCGCGTCGGCTGGCGCCCAGGGCGCCAGGCGCACGGTGGACAGGTCCGGCACCAACCGCACGTCGGGGTCGTCTTCCGGGAAGATCGGGTGGTCGGCGTACTCGCCCGTCACCGCCTGCATGGTGATGGCCTGGGCGATGCGCAGCTCCTGGCCCCCCAGGAAGCCGGCCAGCGGCATCAGCTTGCCGCGCGGGTAGCCGGTGATGTCGGGGAACAGGCACTCGACCTGGCGCACGCCGGCGCTGCGCAGTTGTTCGGCAACATCGGCGGGAAGCTGGGGATGCATACGGGATGGGCCAGACGGTGGCCCGAGCGGCGAAGTGCCGATCTTCGCCGATGCCTCGCCGCTTGGCACCCCTGCATTTGCACCAGGGGCGCCGCTACTTGCCGGTGCCCGACAACGCCACCGCCTGCGGGCTGTCGAAGGCGGTATTGATCAGCAGCAGCGTCGCCCCGCGCTCGCCCAGGGCCTGCGGCTGGAAGCGCAGGTCCAGCGTGCATGCGCCGCCCGCGGGCAGGCCGCTTGGGCAGGTGCTGGCGGCCACGGCGAAGTCACCCGCCTGGGCACCCGTGACCACCATGTCGTGCAGCGCCAGCGTGCGGTTGCCCGGGTTGCTGACGGTCAGGGTCAGCGGTGCGCTGCTGCCACCCACCGCCACCTTGCCGAACTTCAGCGCCGCCGGGCTGGCCGTGGCCAGCGGCTGTGCGTTGGCACTGCGCACCGGCAACTCGGCCACGGCGTAGGCCGAGCAGGGCCAGCTGCCGGGCGGCAGGTTGTCGACGAACAGCACCGTGCTCCCGGCCGCGGCCGTGTGGGCCGGCTTCATCTTCAGCTTGAGCTGCGTGGGCGTGGCGCTCGCGGGTGCGCGGAACACGCCGTTGACGAACGCACGCGTGCCGGCGGCGAAGCCTTGGCCGTTGACGAGCAGCGTGAACTTGCCCTGCCCGGCCACGCGGCTGGCCGGCGACAGCGCCTGCACCGCGATCGGCACGGCGCTGGTGTTGTAGTCGGCCACCACCACGTGCTCGTCCGTCATCGTCAGCGGCGCCGGGCTCTGGGTGCCGGCCATGTCGCGCTGCCAGCCGGTGAACGTCCAGCCCGGCACGGTGGCCTGGCTCACGCTGACCACGCTGCCCGCGTCGTGAAAGCCATCGGGCGGGCTGGGGCTGACGGCCACGCTGCCCGCGCAGGGCTGGTGGGCCCAGGTCGACACGTTGTACTGCGTGCCGAAGCTGGCGGTGACGGTGCTGGCCCCGGCCGGCACCGTGATGGGGTGCGAGGCCGCGCCACCGTCGCTCCAGCCGGCCCAGGGATGGCGGATCGACCAGCTGAAGGGCTGCTGCGGTGCGCTGCCGGCATCCACCTGGTGCACGCTGCCCGCGCCCCAGCCGCTGTCGTAGAAGGTGGAGAAGCCGACCGGGCCGACCCAGAAGCCGCCGTCCACCCACAGCCAGCGGCCGGCGGGCTGGGTGGCGATGGTGGTCACCGGTTGCGGGGTGAAGTAGGCGAGCACCCAGTCGGGCGAGCGCGTGGTCTTCGGGTTCTCGCTCACGCCACCGTCGGCGGTGTAGAGGCGATAGAGGCTCTGGCCGCCCGCGGGCGTGGCCAGCAGTTGCACCGGCTGGCGTTTCGCGTAGTACAGGCCGGCCAGAGGGGGATGCGCCTGCGGCGGGGGCGTGGCCTGCACGCTGCCCGCGCCCTCCGGCCAGACGAAGGGCTCGTACTTCAACAGCTCGATGAAGCTGGCCTGGTAGACCGTGACCGCCGGCCGGTTCACCGGCGAGCCGGTCAGGCCGTTGCCGCGGCCGATGGTGATGGCGTGGCTGGCGGCGCGCGCATCGTTCCAACGGCCGTAGACGTAGGCCTTGCCGTTCAGCTGCTGCGGGCCGGCGGGCACGTCGAGCGTGTGCACCGAGTCCAGCGCCGGCGTGTAGGTGTGGGGCGTGGCGCGCAGCACGCCATCGACGATCACCTGCAGCCCCGGCGGGTTGCTGGTGACGGTGACGGTGGACGGCGCCTGGCCATAGAGGCGCCGCACCGCATCGAGGTCGCCGGCCGAGTAGTCGCCCAGCTCCGAGACCGGCATGCCGGGCGGCAGCGTCTCCATCGTGGGCTCGCCGTTCTTGCTGAAGGTGTGGGGGCCGTAGTGCATCAGCGAGGCGATGTCGTACAGGCCCAGCGACTGCCCACCACCGGTCAGCGGCACCACGTCGAGGTTGGGCGCCAGCGTGCCGATGGCGTTGTGCAGCGCCAGGCTGAGGTGGGCGGCCCGCTCGGCGCGCGAATGCTCGTGCCACAGGCCGGTGGCGTGGCCCATTTCGTGCAGCAGCGTGCCCTGGCTCATGTCGATCGAGCCGCCAATGAGCTGGCGCCCGCCGGCCCGCCCCAGCGCCGAGAAGCCACTGCCCGAGTGGTCATTCGGGTCGAGCGCGAAGTCGACATAGTCCGCCTGGGCCGCGCGCGGCACCCACTGGATGACCCCGGCGAACAGGCTGTTGTAGCGGGCGATCGCCCCCGGCAATGCAGCGTTGCCCTGCGAGACCACGTAGGGGATCTCGGCCACGCCGCCCACCCGCGGCCACAGCGCCACGCTGCCGGCCAGGCCCAGGCCTTCGGGCAGCACCTGCCCCTCGCGGTGCGGGCCGATGTCGATATCACCTTCGACCAGCCGGCGGCCCTGGCGCAGCTGCCACGGCATCGTCTGGCCACGCCAGCCGACCAGGCCTTGCACCGGGGCCGGCGCGGCCACCGGCCGCTGCAGGCTGCGCCAATGCTTGGCCGCCGCGCTGGCACCTCCACGCGTTGACGAAGTCGGCGCGGGCTGCGCCAAGGCCAGCGCCGGCACCAGCAACAAGGCCACCGCCAGCAGGCCGCGGCCCGACCAGCGCAGCAGGCGGCGGGCCGGCCCCGGCCGCCGCACGAGTGTCGTTGCACCCATGGCTCACCCCTCCGGGCGCCCCGTGCCGGCACTTGCCAGCCAGCGCCCTCGGCCCAGCTTACGCCCGCGCCCGCGCGCGGCGTACAGTGTTTGGCCGCATCCCCCCACGTCCATGCCCCGCTTCGCCGCCAACCTGAGCCTGCTGTACACGGAGCACCCGTTCCCCGAGCGCATCGGGGCCGCGGCGCGCGACGGCTTCGCGGGTGTGGAGTGCCAGTTCCCCTACGCCTGGCCGGCTGCCGAGCTGGCCGCGCGCCGCGCCGAGGCCGGCGTGGCCTGGGTGCTGATCAACACCCCCGCGGGCGACTGGGCTGGCGGCGAGCGCGGCCTGGCCGCCCTGCCCGGCCGCGAGGCCGAATTCCGCCGCGGCGTGGACGAAGCCCTGGCTTATGCCGACGGGCTGGGCTGCCACCGGCTGCACGCGCTGGCCGGCCTGCTGCCACCGGGCGCATCGCGCGAGGCGGCAATGGCGACCTACCTCGACAACCTGGCCTGGGCCGCGCGCCAGGCCGCCGACGCCGGCTGCACCCTGCTGGTCGAGGCGCTGAACCCGCACGACATGCCCGGCTACCTGCTGGCCACCCAGGCCGAGGCCCACCGCGTGGTGCAGGCCGTGGGCGCACCCAACCTGAAGGTGCAGCTCGACCTCTACCACTGCGCCATGTGCGGCGGCGACCCCGCCACCGAGCTGCGCGAGGCCGTGCCCACCGGCCGCGTCGGGCACATGCAGGTCGCCGGCGTGCCCGGCCGCCACGAGCCCGACGACGGCCTGCTCGACCCGCGCGCGCTCTTCGCGCTCATCGACAGCATTCCAGAGGCCGCCGAGCTGTGGGTCGGGGCTGAATACCTGCCGCGGCGCGGCACAGAGCCGGGGGGCACCAGCGCCGGCCTGGGGTGGATGCAGGCATGACGGCCGGGCGCGCCACCATTGGACTGGACACAGAGAACACGTGGATCCCATGCCCTTTCAGGTCCGTCTTGCAACCCCGTCCGATCTTCAAGTGATGGAGCGCTTCGCTGTTCTACGCCATCAGCCTCGGCACTTGACCTCCCCATCACCCACCATGACAGACAACTGGAAATTCAGCTGGGGCAACTTGACCCGAAAGCTGCGGGCAACGTCATGGGGTCGATGCTTCCGGGTGCTGGCATGAGCAAGGACGCGACGCTTCGCCGCCTCACGCCGGCCGACGCACCCGCCTACCGCGCGCTGATGCTCGACGCCTACGCGCGCCACCCCGAGGCCTTCACCTCCACCGTGGCCGAGCGCGCTGCGCTGCCGCTGGCCTGGTGGGAGCACCGCGTGGCCAGCACCGACGAACGCGTGGTCGGCGCCATCATCGGCGACACACTGGCCGGCGCCGCCGGCCTGAGCCGCGAGACCCGCGAACGCACGCACCACAAGGCACTGCTGTTCGGCATGTATGTGCCACAGACGCACCGCCGCCTGGGCCTGGGCCGCGCGCTGGTGCAGGCCGTGCTCGCTGAGGCCGCCGCCTGGCCGGGGCTGCGCGTGGTGCAG
>JBMOQN010000036.1:0-9783 GCA_049322835.1 Pseudomonadota bacterium
GGATGTTCAGCAACCCGGCCGACCCGAGCAACTGCTTCATCGACATCCAGGCCGGCGCCGGCGGCACCGAGGCCTGCGACTGGGCCGGCATGCTGCTGCGCCAGTACCTCAAGTACTGCGAGCGCAAAGGCTTCAAGGCCACGCTGGAAGACGAGACCCCGGGCGACGTGGCGGGCATCAAGAGCGCCACGATCAAGATCGAGGGCGACTACGCCTTCGGCCACCTGCGCACCGAAACCGGCGTGCACCGCCTGGTGCGCAAGAGCCCGTTCGATTCCGCCGGCGGCCGCCACACCAGCTTCGCGTCGATCTTCTGCTACCCGGAGATCGACGATTCGATCGAGATCGACATCAACCCGGCCGATGTGCGCACCGACACCTACCGCGCCTCGGGCGCTGGTGGCCAGCACATCAACAAGACGGATTCGGCGGTGCGCCTGACGCACATCCCGACCGGCATCGTCGTGCAGTGCCAGGACAGCCGCAGCCAGCACAGCAACCGCGACGTGGCCTGGCGGCGCCTGCGCTCGCGCCTGTACGACCACGAGATGCGCAAGCGCATGGAAGAGCAGCAGAAGCTGGAAGACACCAAGACCGATGTCGGCTGGGGTCACCAGATCCGCAGCTACGTGCTCGACCAGAGCCGCATCAAGGACCTGCGCACGAACGTGGAAATCAGCAACACGCAGAAAGTGCTGGACGGTGACCTGGACGCATTCATCGCGGCCAGCCTGAAGCAGGGGCTCTGAGTCCGCGCGGCCGCCCGCAGCGGCCACGCGGCAGATGCCGGCCCGGTAAACTGCCGGGTTGGGCCGACCGGCCCTGCGCCTGAGCGCGCCACCCGCGCGCCATCGCTATTTCAAAGGCTGCCCACCCGGGCCGCCCGCCCCGACCGACCACCCACGTCAAAGAGCCAGCTCCCATGCGCGAAGGCACCGCCCCCATCGTCCGCCGCGAAGACTACCTCGCGCCCGCCTACTGGATCCGCCAGGTCGACCTGACGCTGGACCTCGACGCCGCCAAGACCATCGTCGCGAGCAAGCTCGCGATCGAGCGCAATGGCGAGCAGCCCGCGCAGCCGCTGCGCCTGCACGGCGAAGACCTGAACCTGTTGCGCGTGCTGGTCGACGGCCAGAGCGTCTCGTTCCGCCATGAAGACGGCATGCTGGTGATCGACGCGCCGGCGGCCGACGCCTTCACCCTCGAGATCCGCAACACCATCTCGCCCGAGAAGAACACCCAGCTCTCGGGCCTCTATGCCTCGGGCGGCGGCCTGTACACCCAGTGCGAGGCGGAAGGCTTCCGCCGCATCACCTACTTCCTGGACCGGCCGGACGTGATGGCCGTCTACACCGTCACGCTGCGCGGCGACAAAGGGAAGTACCCGGTGCTGCTGAGCAACGGCAACCTGGTCGAGCAAGGCGAGCTGGAAGGCGGCAAGCACTTCGCCAAGTGGCACGACCCGTTCCCGAAGCCCAGCTACCTGTTCGCGCTGGTCGCGGCCGACCTGGTCGCGCGCGAGCAGCGGGTGCGCAGCCGCGCCGGCAAGGACCACCTGCTGCAGGTCTACGTCAAGCGGGGCGACCTGGACAAGACCGAGCACGCGATGAACTCGCTCATCGCCTCGCTGGTCTGGGACGAAGCCCGCTTCCAGCTGCCGCTGGACCTGGAGCGCTTCATGATCGTCGCGGTCGACGACTTCAACATGGGCGCGATGGAGAACAAGGGCCTGAACCTGTTCAACACCAAGTTCGTGCTGGCCAGCGCCGCCACCGCCACCGACACCGACTTCGACGGCATCGAGAGCGTGGTCGGCCACGAGTACTTCCACAACTGGACGGGCAACCGCATCACCTGCCGCGACTGGTTCCAGCTCTCGCTGAAGGAAGGCCTCACCGTCTTCCGCGACCAGGAATTCAGCATGGACATGACCGGCAGCGCCTCGGCCCGCGCCGTCTGCCGCATCGCGGACGTGCTGCGCCTGCGCGAGTCGCAGTTCCCCGAAGACGCCGGCCCGATGGCCCACCCGGTGCGGCCCGACGCCTACCAGGCGATCGACAACTTCTACACCGCCACCGTCTACGAAAAGGGCGCCGAGGTCGTGCGCATGATGCACACCCTGGTCGGCCGCGAAGGCTTTTCCAAGGGCATGTCGCTGTACTTCCAGCGCCACGACGGCCAGGCCGTGACCTGCGACGACTTCGCCCAGGCCATCGCCGATGCCAACCCTGACAGCGCGCTGGCAGCGAACCTCGATCTCTTCAAGCGCTGGTATGCCCAGTCGGGCACGCCGCAGCTGAGCGCCCGCGGCCAGTACGACGCCACGGCCGCCACCTACACACTCGAGCTGTCGCAAACCAACCCCGGCTCGGCCTCGCAGCCGAGCAAGCTGCCGCAGCTCATCCCCGTGGCGATGGGCCTGGTCTCGCGCAGCGGCCACACCCTGCCCCTGCAGATCGAAGGCGAGGCCGCGCCGGCCGGCACCGAGCGCGTGCTGGTGATGACCGAGGCCACCCAGCGCTTCGTCTTCACCGGCGTTGCCGAAGACTGCGTGCCCTCGCTGCTGCGCGGCTTCTCGGCCCCGGTGCTGCTGGACGACGGCCTGGGCGATGCCGACCGCCTGGTGCTGCTGGCCCATGACAGCGACGCCTTCAACCGCTGGGAAGCCGGCCAGAAGCTCGCGCTGTCGCGCCTGCTGGCCGCCCTGCCCTCGGGCTCGTTGCAGCTGGACGAACCCTTCATCGACGCGATGCGTGGGCTGCTGCGCGACGCCACGCTGGACCCGGCCTTCAAGGAGCTGGCGCTTCAGCCGCCCTCCGAGGGCTACGTGGCCGAGCAGGCCACCGAGGCCGACCCGCAGCGCATCCACGCCGTGCGCGAAGCGATGCTCGACCAGCTCGCCGAGCGCCTGCAGCCGGACTGGGCCGCCGCCTTCGAGCAGCACCAGGTGCGCGAGGGCTACCAGCCCAATGCCGAGCAGTCGGGCAAGCGCGCGCTGGCCAACCTGGCGCTGGCGATGCTGGTGCGGCATGCGGTGGCCATCGGCGACGTGGTCTGGCCGGGCCGCGCCTTCCAGCGCTTCAAGGACGCGTCGAACATGACCGACCGCCTGGGCGCCCTGCAGGCCCTGGTGAGCGCCCATGCCGAGCTGGCCAAGCCGGCGCTGGAGCGCTTCCACGCGATGTTCCGCCATGAACCGCTGGTGCTCGACAAGTGGTTCATGCTGCAGTCACGGGCCCCCGAGCGCGACGGCCGCGTCTTCGCGCAGATCAAGCAACTGCTCAAGCACCCCGACTTCACGCTGACCAACCCGAACCGCGCGCGTTCTCTGCTGATGTCGCTGGCCTTCTACAACCCCGCCGCCTTCCACCGCGCCGACGCCGGCGGCTACGTGCTGTGGGCTGACAAGCTGCTCGAGCTCGACGCCATCAACCCGCAGCTCGCCTCGCGCTTCGCCCGCGGCCTGGACCGCTGGCGCGCCCTGGCCGAGCCCTACCGCTCGGCCGCCCGCGAGGCGATCGCCCGCGTGGCAGCGCGCGCCGACCTGTCCAGCGACACGGCGGAGATCATCACCCGCGCGCTGCAGGACTGAACCGCATCAAGGCCCCGAGAGAACCCCATGAGTTCAAGAATCTCCCTCACCCAGTACCTGGTCGAGCAGCAGCGCGAGCATGGCCACATCCCGGCGCAGCTGCGGCTGCTGATCGAGGTGGTCGCACGCGCCTGCAAGCGCATCGCCATCAGCGTCAACAAGGGCGCGCTCGGCGACGTGCTGGGCACGGCCGGTTCCGAGAACGTGCAGGGCGAGGTGCAGAAGAAGCTCGACGTCATCTCCAACGAGGTGCTGATCGAGGCCAACGAGTGGGGCGGCCACCTGGCGGCCATGGCGTCGGAGGAGATGGACTCCATCCACGTCGTGCCCAACCGCTACCCTCAGGGGGAATACCTGCTGCTGTTCGACCCGCTCGACGGCTCGTCGAACATCGACGTGAACGTGTCGATCGGCACCATCTTCTCGGTGCTGCGCAAGGTCAACAACCAGCGCGGCATCAGCGAGGAAGACTTCCTGCAGCCGGGCAAGCAGCAGGCGGCCGCCGGCTACTGCGTCTACGGCCCGCAGACCACGCTGGTGCTGACCGTCGGCCGCGGCGTCGCGATGTTCACGCTCGACCGCGAGCAGGGCTCGTGGGTGCTGACCGAAGAAGAAGTGCGCATCCCCGAGGACACGAAGGAATTCGCGATCAACATGTCGAACCTGCGCCACTGGGACGCCCCGGTCAGGCGCTACATCGACGAGTGCCTGGCCGGCAAGGAAGGCCCGCGCGGGAAAGACTTCAACATGCGCTGGGTCGCCTCGATGGTGGCCGACGTGCACCGCATCCTCACCCGCGGCGGCATCTTCCTGTACCCGTGGGACAAGCGCGAGCCGGACAAGCCCGGCAAGCTGCGCCTGATGTACGAAGCCAACCCGATGGCCTTCCTGGTCGAGCAGGCCGGCGGCATGGCGACCAACGGCCGCCAGCGCATCATGGACCTGGTGCCCGGCAAGCTGCACGAGCGCGTGAGCGTGGTGCTGGGCTCGAAGAACGAAGTGCAGCGGGTGACCGACTACCACCACGACGGCGCGGCGTGAGCCGCGCCATGCGGCCATCACGCGCGGCCCGAGCCGCGCGGGCCGCTTCAGCGCAACTCGACCGCGCCGTACCAGGCGCGCGCCTGCGAGCGGGTGTTGTCGCTGTCGGTCATGAAGGCCACCGAGATCAACGGCCCCGGCTCTTCGCCGAAGGCCAGCCGAAAGTCCGCGCCCAAGTCGCGCCGGTGGTCGCGCCAGCGGCGCAGATCACCGGTGCCTGAGTCGACCACGATCTTGCGGATGCGGTCGCTGCGCGGGTGCGTCAGCACCGTGCCGACCGGCCGCTTGGCGTCCCACACGTACATCAGCGTCGCATAGGGCGGCTGCTCGCCGGTCAGCGCCTGCGCCAGGTCGAACATCATGCGGGTGCGCAGCGGCAGCGTGCCCACGTCGCCGTCGAAGCCGAACAGCACGCGCGCCGGCGCGTCGCCCAGGTCGATGTCGCCCAGGTCGGCGGCAGGGATCAGGTCTTGCACCCACCAGGAGAACCTGGCTTCGCGTGGGCCGGTCACCGCCGGCACGAAGCGCTTGCGGAACATGCTGGCCGAGCGCTCGGCGCGGGCCATCAAGGCCGGGCGCCCCTCCTTCTCGGCCCACTCGTAGCGGGTGGGCGCCTTGCCGGGCAGGGCCAGCGGCTGCCAGTCGCTGGCGCCGGGCGGCGGCGGGCTGGCACAGCCGGCGAGAAAAGCGGCCAGCAGGCCGGCCAGGCGGATCGTCTTGCGCATACGGCGTGGAATCGGACGCAACCGGTGAGTGTCGAGTTTCGCCTCGGCCTGCCCAACACCGCTGCCCGGCAATAAGTCGCAGCCGCGGCGAAGTTTTTTCAGCGCTCGGCCAGCACGCCGTTCAGGCGCTTGGTCAGCGGGTCCAGCAGGTAGGCCAGCATCGAGCGCTGGCCGGTGGCCACCATCACCTGCGCCGGCATGCCGGGCTGCAGGGCGGCGATGCCGGCCTCGCGCAGCGCCTCGGGCGTGATGGCCACCTTGACCAGGTACCAGCCCTCGGGGTTCTGCACGTCGACGCTGCGGTCCGCCGCCACGTAGACCACCTTGCCCATCGCCGGCTGCGTCAGGCGCTGGTCGCGCGAGGTGAAGCGCACTTCGCTGGCCAGCCCATTGACCAGCCCATCGGCCAGGCGCACCGGCACCTGGGCCTCGACCAGCAGCGCTTCCTTGCTCGGCACCACGTCCAGCAGCTTCTGCCCGGCGGTGGCGACACCGCCCTCGGTGTGCACGGCCAGGTCGACCACCACGCCATCGACCGGTGCGGCCAGTGTGGTGCGGGCCAGCTCGTCCTGCAGCGCAGTGCGCTGCTCGCGCAGCTCGGCCAGGCGCGACTGCACCTCGGCCAGCTGGGTCTCGATGTCGCGCCGCAGCTCGGCCGCACGCTGGCCGCGCTTGGCCTGCGTCTCGGCCACGCTGCCTTCCACGCGCGAGAGCGTGCCCAGGTCCTGGCTGTGCTGGCCCTGCAGCGCCATGAGGTTGCGCTCGATCTCGAACAGGCGTGCGCGCGCCACGTAGCCCTGGGCCTGCAGCTCACGCCAGGTCTTGAGCTCCTCGTTCAGCGAGCGGATCTGCTCCTCGCGGGTCGCGGACTGGCTCTTCAGCCCGCTGCCGTAGGCGCGCAGCGAATCCACCGCGGCGGTCTGGGCCGCGTCGTCCTGCGAAACGGCGCTGCGGCGGGCCTCGAACAGGCGCTGCTGCGCCTCCATGGCCTCGGCCGCCGCCGGCGCGCCGGACTCGCGCAGCGCAGCGGGGAAGTCGATCTTGGGGTGCCCATCGCGCTCGGCCAGCAGGCGGGTCTCGAGCGCCAGCGCCGGCCACCAGCGGGCCTCGATCATGCCCAGGCGGGCCTTGGCGTCGGTGTCGTCCAGGCGCAGCAGCGGCTGGCCCTGGCGCACCGCGTCGCCGTCGCGCACCAGGATCTCGCGCACGATGCCGCCGCGGGGGTGCTGCACGCTGCGCCGGCTGCCTTCGGTCTTGACCACGCCATCGGCAGGCACGCCCTCGGCCAGCGGCACGGCCGCCGCCCACCAGAGCGTGACGGCGAAGCCGATCGCCAGCGCCCCCAGGCCGAAACGCAAGGGGCGGCGCAGGTCCAGCGGCAGCGGCGGCGGGGTGAGCTCGATCGTCGTCAGGTTCATCGTGGCGCTCTTGTTCATGCCAGGGCTCCTGCCGGCTCCACAGCCTGCGGCCGATTGGGGGGCGGGGCCTGTGGCGGCTGGGCAGCAGGGGGCGCGTTGAAGCGCGCCAGCACGTCCTGCTTGGCGCCGAAGGCCAGCAGCGCGCCTTCCTGCAGCACCAGCAGCTTGTCGCACAGGCCCAGCACGCCGTTGCGCTGGGTGATCACGAAGACGGTGGCACCGCGGGCCTTGCAGCCGATCAGCGCGGTGTGCAGCGCGGCTTCGCCGTCGGCATCGAGGTTGGCGTTGGGCTCGTCCAGCACCAGCAGGCGCGGCTCACCGTAGAGCGCGCGGGCCAGGCCCACGCGCTGCTTCTGGCCGCCCGAGAGGCCGGAGCCATCGGGGCCGAGCGGCGTGTCGTAGCCCTGCGGCAGCTTCAGCACCAGGTCGTGCACACCGGCGGCGCGCGCGGCGGCCACCACCTTGTCGGCGTCCACCGCGCCGAAGCGGGCGATGTTCTCGGCCACCGTACCCTCGAGCAGGTCCACCGCCTGCGGCAGGTAGCCGATGTGCGGGCCGAGCGCCTCGCGCGGCCACTGGGTCAGCTCGGCGCCGTCGAGGCGCACCTGGCCGGCGGCCGGCGCATCCAGGCCGATCAGCAGCCGGCCCAGCGTCGACTTGCCCGAGCCGCTGGGGCCGATCACCCCGACCACGTCACCCGGCATCGCCGCGCAGCTGATGCCGATCAGCACCGGGCGGGCGGCGGCACCCGCCGCGCCAGGGGCGAGTGCGGAGACCTGGTTCACCGTGAGGTGGCCGCTCGGGGCCGGCAGTGCCATGCGCTCGCCGGGGCCGCCGGCGTGGGCCAGCAGTTGGTCCAGCCGGTCCCAGGCGCCGCGCACCTGCACCACCTGGCGCCACAGGCCCAGCACCTGCTCGACCGGCGCCAGCGCACGGCCCACGATCAGCGAGACCGCGAAGATGCCGCCAGCCGAAAGCTCACCATCGAGCGCCAGCCAGGCGCCCAGCGCGAAGACCAGCGACTGCAGGCCCATGCGGGCGAAGCGGGTGCCGGCACCGAGCGTTTCGGCCGCCTGGCTGGCACGCGACTGCCAGCCCAGCATGGCCAGGTGGCGGCGCAACCAGCGCTCACGCAGCGGGGCGTGCATGCCGAGCGCGCGCACCGTGTCCGCATGGCGGGCCGTCTCGGCCAGGGCCTGTTGGGCCAGCACACCCTCCACATTGGCGCGTGTCAGCGGCGCGGCACTTCGCCACTCGCTGAGCCAGGTCAGCCCCAGCAGCAGCAACGTGGCGCACAGCACATACACACCCAGCCACGGGTGCAGCAAGGTGGCCGCGAGCGCCATCACCGGCAGCCAGGGCAGGTCGAACAAGGCATGCAAGGCGGGGCCGGAGAGGAACTGGCGCACCGTCGTCCAGTCGGCCTGGGCCGCATTGGCGGCCAGCGCGCCGGCACCGGGCCGGTGGAGCGCCGCGTCGTAGATGGGCTGGCGCAGCTTCTCGTCCAGGCGCAGGCCGGCCACCACCATCAGCTCGCCCCGGGCCCAGTCGAGCGCAGCGAGCAGGCCATACAGGCCGAGCGCGATCGCGGTCAGCACCAGCAGCGTCACGCCGTGGCGGCTCGACAGCACCCGGTCGTAGATCTGCATCGAGTAGATCGATGGCACCAGCAGCAGCAGGCTGGAGACACCACTGAAGGCCGCGCAGGCGACCAGCGCACGCCGCTCGCCGGCCAGGGCGCGGGCCAGCGGGCCGTGGCGGCGAGAAGTGACGGGGCGATCGAGCGAGGCGCTGGAGGTCATCGGCGGCAAATCCATGAGCGCGGCCCCGCACGAAGCCCGAGCGGATGCCAACGCCAGGGAGGGTATCTGCCGCCCAAACCCTTCAATCGAGAAATAAAGCCTGCGAATAACCCTCTCAGCCGCTTCAAGCCCGCCCACCTGAAGCCGAAAACTCGACGACGACCTGAAGGAGGGGGCGTCCGGCTTCGGCCGGCTCGCCAGGTTCCCAGGGTCAACGAAACGCCAAAAACGTCACGCTCACAGAACCTCGGAGTTCCCCATGTTCGATTCGGTCGATATCAACGGTGTCGTCATCAACGGCAACGTCAGCAGCATCACCGGCACCACCGCGACGACGGATGTGCTGACCCTGCTGGGCACCGGTGGCAGCATCACGATCAGCGACATCGAATCGGTCGTCGGCTCCACGGGCACCGACGAGGTCACCCTCGGCAACACCAACAGCGGCACCGTCTTCGTCTCGGACGTCGAGACGGTCACCGGCTCCACCGGCACCGACGTGCTGGCGATGCTGAACAGCGGCGCGATGTCGGTCAGCGGCGTCGAGACCGTGCTGGGCACCACCGGCGTCGATGTGCTGAGCCTGCTGGCGGGGGGCGCGGTTTCGGTGAGCGACATCGACACGGTGATCGGTTCGGCCGACAGCACCGACGCGGTCACCATGCTGGCGGCGGGCACCCTCACCGTCTCGGCGGTCGAGTCGGTGGTCGGCTCGACCGACACCGCCGACATCGTCAACATGCTGGGCGGCGGCTCGCTGAGCGTCTCGGCGGTCGAATCGCTGGTCGGCACGACCGCGGTCGAAGTCGTCACCCTGGCCAACGCCGGCGACGCGCTGTCGGTCTCCGACATCGACTCGATCATCGGCACCACCGACACCACCGAAGCCCTGACGCTGCTGGCCGCCGGCTCCGTCTCGGTCTCGGCCATCGACTCCGTCACGGGCACGACCGGCACCGACACGCTCAACCTGCTGGCAGCCGGCGCCGTCACCGTCAGCGACGTCGAATCGGTCATCGGCTCCACCGGCACCGACCACATCACCCTCGGCACCGCCGGCAACCTGGCCGTCAGCCGTGTCGAGACCATCACCGGCACCACCGACACCACCGAGACCGTCACCCTGCTGGCCACCGGCGCGCTGTCGGTCTCCGACATCGACTCGGTCCTCGGCACCACCGCCACCACCGACGCGGTCACCATGC
>JBMOQN010000037.1:0-34305 GCA_049322835.1 Pseudomonadota bacterium
CAGCACCAGGCCCAGGCGCTCCAGCCAGGCCGCGGTGGCCAGGCCGATCGCCACGCCGCCGAGCGACGCGGCGGCCAGCACCAGCACCACGCCGAGGCCGGCACCGGCCGCGGTGCCGAGCAGGTAGGGGTCGGCCAGGGGGTTGCGGAACAGGCCTTGCGCAATAGCGCCGGCCAGCCCCAGCAACGCGCCCACGCCCCAGGCGCCCAGCGTGCGCGGCGCACGGATCTGGCCCAGCAGCAGTGCCGCGTCGTCACCCGACCAGTCGGCGACGAGCGCCGGCCACGACCAGCCCGACGGCCCGGTCAGCAGGCCCAGGGCCGCCAGCACCAGGGACAGGCCGGCGAGCAACAGCAGCAGCCGGTGGCGGCGCGCGGGGTCGGGCTCCGCGGTGGTGGGCAAGGGCCCGGCGTGCGCCAGTTCCGGGTTCATCGGGCGGGCCCCAGCGCCGCCAGGCAATCGGCCAGCGCCATCGCCCCCTCGCCCATGCGTGGGCCGGGGCGGATCAACAGCTCGTAGCGCGCGGGGTCGAAGCCGCAGGTGCGCGGCGGCTGGCCCTGCAGCGCGCGCAGCGCCCGCCAGCCGGGCCGCGCGGGCATCTCCTTGACTGCGCGCTCCGCGGCCACCAACAGGTCGGGCTGGTGGCGCACCACGTATTCAGGGTTCAGGCGGGGGAACGGCCCCAGCTCGGGCGGCACGACGTTGCTCAAGCCCAGCCGCACCAACGTTTCGCCGATGAAGGACACCGTGCCGGCGGCATAGGGGTCGGACGAAACCTCGAAGTAGACCCGCTGCCCGCGCCAGGCCGGCGGCACGCGGGCCGCAGCGGCGGTGATCGTGGCCTCGATGGCGGCCCAGGCGCGCTCGCCCTCGGCCGGCCTGCCGAGCAGCTGGGCCAGGGTGGTGAGCGAGCGCCGCACGTCGGCGTAGGTCTGCGATTCGATCAGCACCACCTTCAGGCCGAGCGCCTGCAGCCGCTCGGTCACGCGGGCCGATTTCGCAGCCAGCACCACGTCGGGCTTCAAGGCGACGATGCGCTCGATCTGCGCGTCCTCCAGCCCGCCCAGGTGCGGCAGCGCGGCCACCGAGGCCGGCCAGTTGGAGTAGCGGTCCACCCCCACCAGCTTCGCGCAGGCGCCGAGCGTGCAGACACTCTCGGTGAGCGAGGGCAGCAGGGTGACCAGGCGCTGGGGCGCTGTGTCGAAGCGGTGTTCGACACCGGCGTCGTCGCGCAGGGTGATGGCGGCCAGCGCCGGGCCGGCCTGCAGGCAGAGCAAGCAAAGCACGCCGAGCAGCAGGCGTCGCATCACTGGACGACCCTCCGCGCTTCGCGCTGCGGGGATTCGCGCTTGGGAGCGGCCCGGCGCGCTCATGGCCGTTTCACCGGCACCTCGATGCCGGCGACCATCAGCGTCACGCGCTCGCACACCGCCGCCACGCGCTGGTGCAGGCCGCCCAGCGCGTCGACGAATCGGCGCAGCGCCGGCTCCATCGGCGTGAGGCCGAGCGCGATCTCGTTGGAGACCAGCACCACCGGGCCGGGCACGTCGCGCAGCGCATCGCACAGCGCCGCCTGGCGCTGCAGCACGCCGGCTTCGTCGAGCGACGCACCCTGCAGCGGCATCTGCAGCTGTGTCAGCCAGAGCGTGAGGCAATCCACCACCAGCAGCCGGCGCGGTGCGCTGAGCTCGGCAATGGCTTCGGGCAGCGCGTGCGGCACCTCGGCCGCGGCCAGGCCGGGCACCCGGCGCGCGCGGTCCTCGCGGTGGCGGGCGATGCGCGCGGCCATCTCGCCGTCACCGGCCAGCGCGGTGGCGATCAAGGTGGCCTCGCGGCCGGCGCCGGCGCGCAGCCATTCGGCCGCGCGCGACTCGGCGCAGCGCGACTTGCCGCTCTTCTGGCCGCCGAGGATGAACTCGTGCATCACGCCACCCGCCGTGCGGATCAGCGGCCGCCGAACTCGTAGCGCACGCCCAGCCAGGCCTGGCGTCCGAGGCCCTGGTAGTCGCGCACCGGCTGCAGGTCTTCGTCGGTCGCGTTGATGAGCTTGGCCTCCAGCGTCCACTGGCGGGCGAGCTGCCAGCGCACCTTCAGGTCGAGCGTGGTCTCTTCGGGCAGGGTGACGCCGGCGCCGTCGGGGCGCGCGCCGACCTGCAGCACCGCGCCACCGAAGCGCCACGCGCCCCAGGTGTACTCGGCGCTCAGCGAGACCTGGTGCGCCGCACGGCGGACCAGGCGCTCGCCCGTGTCGGCGTTCTTCGCATCGAGGAAGTCGGCCTGCGCGCGCAGCCACCAGTCGCCGAGCTGGGCGCCGCCGCTGAGCGTCAGGCCCTGCAGCTTGGCGTCGGCGATGTTGTCCGCGCAGCCCCACATGTAGGCCGGGTCGTCCGGGCACTGGGCGACATCGGGCTGGTAGCCGATCAGGTCGCGCACGCGGTTGTGCCAGGCGGTGGCCGACAGCTCGTAGCCGGACCAGCGGCCCTCCACGCCGAACTCGACGTTGCGGCCACGCTCGGGCTGGATCGTCGGCACGCCGTAGCCGGGGTAGTCGGTGTCGTTGAAGCCGGGCGCGCGGAAGGAGGTGCCGGCCAGCGCACGCAAGCGCCAGCCCTTGGTGATTTCGTAGGCGGCGCCGAGGCGGCCGGTGGTCACGTTGCCGTAGGCGGAGTTGTCGTCGTGCCGCAGATCGGCCTGCACCTGCAGGCCGGCCACGTCGCCCAGGTAGGCCAGCACCAGGGCCTGGTTGTCGCGCTGCTTGCTGTAGGCGGGCGCGTCGGCCTTCTCGTCCACGCCCTCGTAGGCGAAGGTCAGGCGCTGGCCGGCCACGGGCTTCCAGGTGGCCTGGGCGTCGACCTGCTGGCGGCGGGTGCGGAAGCGGCTGATCTCGGTGCCGCCGGTGTGCAGGTCGCTTTCCTGCGCCGAGGCACGCACGGTGGTGGTCCACGCCGGGCTCCACACGCCGCGGTGCTCCAGCGCGGCCACTTCGTTGTCGAGCTTGTTGCGGAAGTCGGGCGAGGGATCGGCCGGCCAACCTTCGCCGGCATCGAACTGCGAGTCGAGCTTGCTCTGCGTCGCCGTCAGGCCGAGGCGCTGGCCTTCGGCAAAGTTCCAACCGAGCTGGGTGTTGGCCGTGGTGCGGCGCGAGCCGTCCTTGTCGGGGTTGTAGTACAGGTTGCCAGGGCGCAGTGCCGACACACCGTCGAGCCGCTCGTGCGACAGCGAGGCCGCGGCATCGAAGGCGCCGAAGCGGCCGCTGGCGTTCAGTGCTGCTTCGCCGGCCCCGTACTGCCCGGCCGCGAGCCAGGCGCCCAGGCGCGGCTTGCCATCGCCACGGCGGGTGAAGATCTGCACCACGCCGCCCGAGCCGTCGGCCCCGTAGAGGCTGGAGCCGGGGCCACGCAGCACCTCGATGCGCTCGATGGTGGCCAGGCTCAGGCCCTCGAACTCGACCTGGCCCAGCGTGGCCGAGCCGATGCGAACGCCGTCGACCAGCACCAGCGTGTTGCTGGAACCGGCGCCGCGGATGAACACGCTGGCGTTGGCGCCCGGGCCGCCGTTGCGAGACACCAGCACGCCTGCCTCCCGGCGCAACAGGTCTTCCACCGAATCGGCGGTCGAGGCCTGGATGGTCTCCTCATCGATCACCACGATGTCACCCACCAGGCGGCGGGCCTCGGTGGGCTCGCGCGAGCCGGTGACGACGATGCGCTCCGGGTCGACGGCAGCGCCCGCCGCCGCGGCGACCGGGGTCTGGGCGAAGGCAGTGGGAAGGGCGGAAACGGCGGAAGCGACGCAGACGAGCGCCAGGGCGGCGCGTGGCCGGGCAAGCAAGGAAGGCATGGGAACTACAGCAGCGAAACGACGTGCCTGCCGGCTTCCCCGCCGGCGCGCACACACGGCGCTGCCACTCGCGCGGCGCGCCACCTCGTTGGCCGGTATCCGGGCTGGCGGAGTCGACTGCGTGATCCCTTCCCAGGCCCCAGGTGGCGCCCAGTGGGTGTGTGTCACGCGCGGAAGGCGCCGTGGGGCACCTTCATCCGCTTACCGTTGCGGGGGCAGCGCAGGTTGGGGTCGATCACCGAGGGCACGACCCGCCCTGCTTCCCGTTGAACTGCGCCAGCCGAGCGGCCGGCGCGAGCACCAACAAGGACGGATGATAGCCGAGGGGACACACAACAACTCTTGTCAATGCCCGCTCCATCCGCGATATTCGCAATTCACGAATAGCGAATGTCGTCATGGAGCTGAAACCTCAAGACCTGCTGGTGCTGCTGAAAGTGGCCGCCCATCCGCCGCGGCACTGGACCTACGCCGCTCTGGGCGAAGCACTCGCCATGAGCGCGTCCGAGACACATGCAAGCGTCAAGCGGGCCGTGGCATCGGGCCTGGCGGTGGCGCCGGCCCGTGGCCAGTGGTCGCCGGTGCGGCCAAACCTGCTGGAGTTCATCCTGCACGGTGTGCGCTACATCTGGCCGGCCACGGCCGGGCCGGTCAAGCGGGGCGTGCCAACGGCCTTTGGCGCGGAGCCGCTTGCCAGCCAGCTGACGGTGGCCTCGGGGGACGCGCCCGTGTGGGCCCACCCCGCCGGCAGCGCCAAAGGTCCGACGCTCTCACCCCTGTACCGCACGGCGCCGCACGCCGCGCTGAAAGACCCGGCACTGCACCGCCTGCTGGCCCTGCTGGATGCCTTGCGCACCGGGCGCGCACGCGAACGCACCTTGGCCATCAAGCTGATGGAAGCCGAACTGAAGCATCTCGATGCGGGAGCGGCGAATGCGAACCAATGACCCCAACCTGCCCGACTTGCGTCGCATCGCCGAGGCCCTGGGCGAGTTGCGGGAACAGGTGGTGTTCGTCGGAGGGTCCGTGGCCGGGCTGTTGGTGACAGACCCGCTGGCCGACAGCGTGCGAGCCACCCGCGATGTGGACGCGGTGGTGGATGCCAGCCGGGCGACGTTTCATCGCATCGAAGACGCGGTGGCACAGCGTGGGTTCGCGCGAGACACGAGCAGCGACGTGATCTGCCGTTGGGTCCACAAGGCGTCTGGCGTGTTGTTCGACCTGATGCCCGTGCAGCAGGAGGTGCTGGGCTTCACCAATCGCTGGTATCCCTACGCCGCAGAATCCGCCATGCCCGTTGACTTGGGGGACGGCGTGGTGATTCGGCTGGTAAGCGCCGTGGCTTTCGTGGCAACCAAGCTCGAAGCCTTTGCAAGCCGCGGCGGGGGCGACTTCTTGACCAGCCATGACCTTGAAGACGTGCTCAACATCGTTGACGGGCGTGCAGAGTTGGCCGAGGAGATGGCGGCCGCCCCGGCCGAGCTGCAACAGGCGGTGGCCTTGGTTTTCGCACAACTCCTGAGGAATCACGATTTCGCCAACGTGCTTCCAGGCCTGATGGCAGAACCGGAACGCGCCGGCCTCTTGCTGGGCCGCTTGAAAAGCTTGAGTCGGCCCGCAACGGACGGCGCATAGCCCCGCCCCCATGGCCACGCTGATCCCCGCCAAGTCCACCTGCGTCGCCCGCATGACCAGCGGCGAGCGGCGGCTGGCAGAGCGGCTGGAGGACAAGCTCGACGACGACTACCTCGCCTGGTACGACGTGCCGATCGGCCAGCGCCTGGCCCACCCGGATTTCGTGGTGCTGCACCCGCGGCGCGGCCTGCTGGTGCTGGAGGTGAAGGACTGGCGGCTCGACACCATCCGCCAGGCCGACCGCCAGCGCTGGGAGATCGCACCCGATGGTGTGCCCAAGCTGGTGGCCAACCCGATCGAGCAGGCCCGGCAGTACGCCCACCAGGTAGTGGACGCGCTGCGGCGCGACCGCCAGCTGGTGCAGGGCGAAGGCCGCCACCAGGGTGAACTCGCCTTTCCGTGGAGCTACGGGGTGGTGTTCACGCGCATCACGCGGCGCCAGTTCGAGGCCGCGGGTCTGGGCCAGGCCATCGAGCGGCACCGGGTGGTGTGCTCGGACGAGATGACCGAGGCCGTGGACCCGGAGGAATTCCAGAGCCGGCTGTGGGGCATGTTCCCCTACCTGATGCGCGGCGTGCTCAGCCTGCCGCAGATCGACCGGGTGCGCTGGGTGCTCTTTCCCGAGGTGCGGGTGGCCCAGCCCGGCCTGTTCGATGCCAAGGACGCCAGCGAGGCCGGCAGCGCCGACGCCGACGAGGTGCCCGACGTGGTGCGCGTGATGGACCTGCAGCAGGAGCAGCTCGCACGCAGCCTGGGCGACGGGCACCGCGTGATCCACGGCGTGGCGGGCTCGGGCAAGACCATGATCCTGGGCTACCGGGCCGAGGCGCTGGCGCGCACCCATGGCAGCGGCAAGCCCATCCTCGTGCTTTGCTACAACGAGCCCCTCGCCGTGCGGCTGCAGGCGATGCTGGCCGCCAAGGGGCTGGACGAGCGGCAGGTGCAGGTGCGGCACTTCCATCGCTGGTGCCGGCAGCAACTGGTCGCCTACGGCCAGCGCCTGCCCGCCGACGGAGCGGGCTTCTTCGATGGCCTGGTGGACGGCGTGATCCGCGGTGTTGAACGGCGGCAGATCCCCTCAGGCCAGTACCACGCGGTGCTGGTCGACGAAGGCCACGACTTCCGCCCCGAGTGGCTGAAGCTGGTGGTGCAGATGGTGGACCCGGCGACCAACAGCCTGCTATTGCTGTACGACGATGCGCAGAGCATCTACCAGCGCGGCGGCAAGCTGCGCTTCACGCTCAAGAGCGTCGGTATCGAGGCCACTGGTCGCAGCACGGTGCTCAAGATCAACTACCGCAACACCCGCCAGGTGCTGGCGCTGGCCCGCAAGGTGGCGAGCGAGCTGCTGCGCCCGCAAGAACGCGGCGAGGACGAGTCGCCCCTGCTGCAGCCCCTGGCCTGCGGGCGCGATGGCGACGAACCGCTGGTGATACGCCTGCCCAGCCTGCGCGACGAAGCCACCAAGGTGGCCGAACTGCTGGCCCAGGCGCATGCGCGCGGCACGGCCTGGGGCGACATGGCGGTGCTGTGCCGCCACTGGACGCTGATGGACCTGTGCGCCGACGCCTTGCGGCGCAGGCGGCTGCCACACCAGGTACGCAAGGCGACCGGCAGCTACCGGCCCACGGCCGACGCGATCAAGGTGATGACCATGCACGCCAGCAAGGGGCTGGAATTTCCGCTCGTCGTGATGCCCGGCGTGGGCCAGTTGCCCGAGCCGGGCGAGGACGAGGCCGAAGAGGCGCGGCTGTTCTACGTGGCCGCCACGCGAGCGACCGAGCGGCTGGTGCTGACGGTGAGCGGGGATGGGCTCTTTGCGCGGAAGCTGCAGGCGTGACGTCAGGAGTGGCAATCGGCCAGCAACGACTACGGACAGGGGCCACCGTCCATGCAACGTTGCGCCTCTTCAGAGGTCGCAAGTCGTCCACTTTGTTCCTTTCCCGAGGCCCCGTCGACATGAAGCAGTTCGCGAATCTCGGTCCGGACATCGTCGATCGGCACGAACTGAAGCGACCTGACTCGCCGCAACTGGCCTGCGACGAGTTGATACTCAACTCGTGTCGCTTGCACTTCGCCGCTGCCAGGGACGAGCGCGTACAAGATGCGCTTGCCGTCGCTTGACAACGAGAGGCGAGGCGCTTCCCCAATGCGAACCAGGTAGACCGGATTGCGTTTCACCAGCCAGTAGTTCATGCCGTCGCCTGCACGCCCGGCGCCGTTGGCAACACCCACATCTCTCGTTCCGTCGCCGTCGATGTCCACAGACTGATCGATCGAGAGTCCATAGGCAAGGCCTTCTGCTGTCGTTCGCTCTCGTTGAGTGACCTTGCTGCCGGTGCGAACTTCCAGCGCGACATCGAAGCTACCTTCATCAACAGGGCATGAAGCGACATGCAGGACGACGAGACCAGCGGGATCCAACGGCGCTTTCGCTGCGACTTGGTTCTTGCAGACGGCTGCGCTGGCAGCGCACCCGCTGACCAAGAATACGAATGCAATCACTGTCCGCAGCATCATGTCGTCCCATCTCCGAGCGCTTGCTTGGCCCGCTCCACGCGAGCGCGGCGCGCAGGAAAAGTCTCTTCATCGTATCGATTGATCACCATAGAGACGGCATCCGACGTAGGAGCAGCAACTGTCCCTCGATCTTCAGGGTCACACGTGCGATTGAGAAGTTTGCTTACCCAGAACCATCCGCCCACGTCTACCGGATTGAACTCATTCCCTTGAGCTCGGGCGGACACCCGTTGAGGTTGGTTGATCAATGCTGGCCGAATGTCTGGGTTCGGCGGGGATTGCCACCATCCCTGCCGAGACCACCAGCTGTGATGAAAGTCGCCACTATTAAGCCAACCGCGATAGACCCAATACGTCGCGTAGTGCGCGCGACCAGTTACCTGAAGACTACCTCGTCCGCGAAACTTGATTCCGTCGCCAGAGTTGTACTGGTTGCCAAGTGTGTTGTTGAGGCGTTCGTATCCTTGGGCCAGCCTAAAGTATGAATAGGTATCAGGTCCAGCGAAGTAGGAAGCATCGGATTCGTATGCTCGGCTACCGGGACTGTTTCCTCGCTCTACCATGGGCCCAGCCAAACTGCCCGTCTCGTGAGCGACTTGGCCTAAGAAGTGGCTGTGTCGGACACGCCCGGCGCCCATGTACTTTCCAAGAGTGAGATTGATGGAGTGGCGAAATCGGCGGGCATTCTGCTCCGTAGCCGCAGGAATCGCTCGCATCAGTTCCTCCAAGGAAAGCCACCCACAGCCCCTGAACTGTCGAACAAACTCCCGCGGCTGAAAGTGCCAGTGACTGGGTGGCAGGCCCGTGTTGCCGGGAAAGAACGCCAGCGCCTGGATGTGCGATCGCAAGAGGGCGAAGTCGGCTTCGGTGAAAGGATTGGGGTTCTCGGGAGTGCTGGTCTTCAACCAACCCCATCGCTGATCGATCGTCGCGGCGTCCCACTCGGTGGGGACCTTGCAGATGGTGCGAGCAAGCTTCGCCGACAGGGAAGGGTCACTCAGGCGAGCGGCCGCCTCCACGGGGTCAACTTGTCCGTCGCCGGACATATCCAGCCAACTCCTCAGCGTGGCGGAGTCACATCGGCAATCTTGGTCCGCGCTGTCGTCAATGAGCCGCCACTGTTGCCAATGCGGAAAGTCCGCGTCGCTGAACTTGCACACGTTTGCCGCGTTCAGGTTCACCCAGCCTTGCCCACCGGGATAGCGCACCTGTCGCCAGTGCGGAACAGTAGCCGGCGTGAGTGTTTCATTGTTCGTGTTGACCACGCGACCAAAGCGCAGAAGTTCGTACACCGCGCTCGGCGCAGGCCTCGCGTTCATTGGGTGGGCCTCGGCCACTTCGACGGCTCGCCGATACAGCTGATACTCCGCCTCGTTTTCGCGCAGGGCCGCGCCCAAACTCGTCCCGTCGAGCCTCAATGTGCTGAGTTGAGCGTCGCCGCGATCTGCCAACGCACCTTCACTGCCTGCATAGCGCAGTGCAACCACCAATGGTTCGGTCTGGCCGCTGGTGTACACCGCCTGCAGCGCCTGGGGTGGGGGCAGCGGCGCGTTGGCACTTGGTTTGGGGGGCTGACGGTGGGCTTCCGCAAGATGGTCCAGCGGCTTCTGGCCGTAGAACCTCGTCCCTCCCGGTAGAAGAAAGTACATCTGCCCGTAGACCGCGTCGAGCCGCCCGTCGGCGTTGATTGGCAGGTCGCCGCCAAGCCGACCAGTAAAACGACGCAGATTGGCGTCGTCACAGACGATCTCGAAGTGAATCTGGCGGCGCACGTCGCCGTAGACCTGCCCTGCTGCCCCAATGCGGGCCTTTCGAAACACGGGGCGATTGAGCTGCAACGCGTTGTCGACCTCGCTCAAATGCATGTAGATGGAGAAAAACATAACCTGCGAGTTGGCTCCATCTCCGATTTCGGTCTCGTGCCGGATGACCACCACGCCGTTGTCAGTCCACCGTCCTCGGTAGGCCAAAGGTGTCGTCTGTTCATTCAGCGGTCCTGCTGGTTGAGGCGTTGCCGCGCGGATGAACACGACCGTGCCGTCCGCAATCGCCCGTACCGGCTCAGGCTGTGCCCCATTCATCGGTGCGATGAGGTGCATCCCGCCATGCCAACCCAGGTTGAAGCTCAGCGGAAACGCACCTTGCGAGGGCTCGCCACCGACCATGCAGCGGTTGATCCACTGATCGTCGGACTCGTCGGCGGCGCGGGGAAGCAGGAAAGGTGGGCTGATCAGCATGTGCGGTCGGCCCCGTCAGAGTGAGAACGCATAGCGGCCAGTGAACTGGAGCTCGCCTTTGGCAAGCGCGGGCATCGTGTAGCTGTGGCGCTCGCCGCCCGTGAACGACTTCATCCCCGCCTGCACCAGGATCTTCCCCGGGCACTCGACGGTGATGTTCCCGCCCTCGAGCGTCACGCTGGCGCCGCCCGCGGTCTGGAGCACGATCTTCTTCGCAGCGGCCCAGTCGATGTGGGCGGACTGGCTCTGGATGCTCACGTCGCCTTGGGCGGCGATCTGCATCGTGCCGGCCTGGGCCTGGGCGACGAGGTCGCCTTGCGCGGCGACGAGGGTGATGCCGCTGCCGGCGGCTTCGCCCTGGGCGCCGGCGCCGGGCTGGATCGCGCCGCCGAGGATGCCGATGGCCTGGCCGGTGTGGATGCGTGCGGCGCCGCCGGTGGCCAAGTGGGTGTCTTGGCCCGAGCCGAGGGTGATGGTCTGGCCGGCGGACCACTGCCAGTCCTGCCCGGCGGTGGCTAGCAGGCCGCCGCGGGCGGCGAGGCTGATGAGCGCGTCGGCGCTGTGGGGCAGCTTGCCTTCCGAGGTGGCCGTGGCCCGTTGCGCCGCGTCGGCGCGGGCGGTGTCGAAGTGCAGTCCGTCGACCATGCCCTTGAGCACGGTGTGGGCCGCGGGCAGCGGCGCTTCGCTGTCGCTGAGCAGGCTGGGCCGCGTGCCGCTCACGCCCTGGGCCGCGGCCAGCGCCACCGCCTGGTGCGTGCCGGCGGCCTGGCTGAAGCCTTCGGCCAGGGTCTTGAGCTGGCCCTGCAGCGCGATGCCGGCGGCGTTGTCGCCCGCGGGCTCGGGCTGGCTGGTGCCGTAGGTGCTCAAGTGCAGCCCGGCGTTGGCGCGCACGGCGCCGTAGGCGTCGGTGCGCAGCTCCCAGCCCAGGCCGCGCAAGCTGCCGCGGTGGTTGTCGGCCTGGTGGACCAGGTGGCCGAGGTTCAATTGGCTGGCGTGCTGGGTGGTGGCCAGCTGGGTGCGCAGTTGCCGGTCGCTGTCGTCGAAGACGAGCTGGTTGAAGCCCTCGCCACCGAACTCCTTGCTCTTGTAGCCGGAGAGCGCCGCCGCGTTGGCCTGCCCACCCGCCTCCAGGGCGGCCGCGCCGGCACCATGCCAGGCCGGCGCATGGCCCCCGGCCACGAGGTTGCCTTGCGCCGAGGGGCGGTGGTCGGTGGAGCCGCCCAGCGCGGTGGTGTCGGGCTCTGCGGCCTGTCCGCCGGGCGTGGGCGGCAGGCCGGCTTCGCCCTGCCCGTCGTACAGGGCGCCGATGACCACCGGCTGCTCCAGGCAGGCGTCGAAGAAGTCCACCAGCACCTGCTGGCCGATGCGGGGGATGAACTGCGCGCCCATGCCGGCACCGGCCCAGCGCTGCAGCACGCGCACCCAGAGGCTCGAGGCGCTGGTGGCGGGGCCCTGGAAGGCGCGCTGGAAGTCGAAGGCGATGCGGATGCGGCCTTGGGCGTCCATGTGCAGCTCGTCGGCGCCGCTGGCTTCGCATTGGCCTTCGGGGCCGACCACGGTGGCGGTGAGCGGCCCGGGGGCCTGCAGCGCCGGGCGCGGCGCGGGCCGCCAGGGCACGCTGGCGCGCAGCGCCTGGAAGCTGTTGCCATAGCCGGTGGCCGCCGCCTGCGCGCGCACCGCCGGCTCGACCCACTCGGGCAGCAGCTTGGCCGCCGCGGCGCTGGGGTGGCCGGGCAGGTTGTTGATGCCGGCGTGGGTGACGCGGCTGAGCAGGAAGCGGGTGCGTTCTTCCGGGGCGGTGCCGGCGTCCAGCAGGCCGAGCAGGTCGAGCTCGCTGCCTTGCAGCCGGAAGAAGCGGCCGGCGGTGAAGCTGCGCACCGTGCCGCGGCCCAGCCAGTGCTTGTGGCGCGCTTCGTGGGTTTGCTGCCGCAGCAGCGCGTCGCGCTCGGCCTGGGTGCTGCCGGCGTGCACACCGCCGGCCACGCCGGGCAGCGTGTACTCGGCCAGCCTCGGTGCACCGTCCGCTGCGAACTCGGCCACCGTGGGCAGCTCGGCCGCGTAGGCGCGCTTGGCCTGCTCGTCCCAGGCCAGCACCGCCACCTCGGCCACCGGCAGCCGGCGCACGCCGCCGAAGGCCTGGACGGCGTCCTGCGCCCGGATGGCGCCGCTGGCGTGGTAGCGCACGCCGCCCAGGGCACCGGCGCTCACCGCGTCCTCGGGGCAGCTGGCGCGGCTGGCGCTGTCGGCAAACAGCACCAGCGTGTGGCCCAGCGGGGCGTCGGGGTCCTCCTCGAACCGACAACCCAGACCTTCGCGCGCGAGCAGGCGGCGCACGAAGCCGAGGTCGGTCTCGCGGTATTGCACGGTGCAAGGCCGCAGGCCGCCGTGGGCGCTGGCCTCCAGCCAGGGCGCCACGCAATCCGACCAGCGCCAGGCGGCCACGCCGCAGGTGCCGAAGACGGCGTCGATGACCTCGGTGACGGTCTTGTCCTGCCAGACGCGGCTGTGGCAGCTGAAGCCCAGCAGCGCCAGCCAGGGCTCCACGGTCAGCTCGTAGCGCGCCAGTCCCCCATCGCCGCCGAGTGACGCGGCCGCGGTGACCAGGCCGCTCCTCGGGTGCTCGCTGCCGTCGGCCAGGCGGGTCCACAGCGTCAGCGGCTGGTCCAGCATCCCGGCCGGGTCGAGCCCGGCATCGGGCCCGAGGCACTGCAGCACCATCTGCCACGGTTCGTCGAGCGCTTCGCGCAGGGCCCAGCTCTCCACCGCCAGGCCGGCCAGCGGGCCTTCGGGTTCGAGCCGGAACAGGCGGGTGGTGTCATCCAGCCGGCCGAACACACCGGCGGCGGACAAGAGTTCGTCGATCATGCGCTCCCCAGGCTTCGCTGCAGCCGGCCGGTCTGGTGCCGGCGTGCCGCGGAAGCTGGCGATTATGGGAAGCGGGTGTAAGAGGGGTGTAACGGGCCGGCGGATCGGCGGCCTCGTCTTGGGGATGGACGGGCGGGAAGACCAGCCCTTAGATGACCCGTACGCTTCAAGTCAGCAGGATGGCGTGGTTGTCGGGCTTGCAGCCGGGGGGCAACGCCAGCGCCGGAAGGCCCGGGCCTCGCGTCGCAACCGCACTGCCTAACGCCACGGCCTCGGTGACCGACGGCGCCCTCACCAAGGCGCAAGCTTCGGGCAACGGCAGGCCTGGCGACCAGCCGCCCTGCAACGACCAATGCACCAGCGCGCCAGCGCGGGTGGCACTGAGCAGGAATCCGTCTGGCGTGGCGCAGATGTCGCCCGCGTAGCCGGCGGCGGGCTCGCCGATGGCGGGCAGCACGGTGCGCAGTTGCTGGCCTTCGAACAATGCCAGCAGCGGCGCGCGGGCGCGCTCGGCCGGGTCGTCATGCTCGGCTTGCAGGGCGATGCCGAGCGTGCGGCTGGCGTCGTGCCAGGCCAGGTGGCGCAGCGACAGGCGGCGGTCGTCGAGCCGCCAGGGGCCGCTGCGGCGGCCGGTGCGCAGGTCGAAGGCGACGAGCGATGAGTCCATGCGCGCCAGCGCCTGCTTGGCGCGGCCGGTTTCGGGGCGCGTCGGCACGCCGCCGTTGGCCACGAAGAGCGTGCCGCCCACGCGCAGCAGCTGGTGCGGGTCGGTGCCGCCGGTGGGCCATTCGTCGCGCAGCGCCAGCGTGAGCGGGTCGCGCAGGGCGACCACGCCGGCGCCGTCTTCGTGCAGTTGCTCGATGCTGTAGAGCACACCGTCACCAGGCAGGGTGTGACCGTTGAACTGGCGACCGGGCTCGGCCCAGGCCTCGTGGCGCAGCGTGCCGTCGGGGCTGAAGCGGCGCAGCCACAGGCCGGGACGGCGCGCGGCTACCAGCACGTCGCCGTTCTGCAGTCGCGTGAAGCCGTGGGCGCGGGTGGGCACCACCAGCCGGGCGCTGACCTCGGCCTGCGCGCCCGCCACCGTCCACACGCCGATGCAGCGCGTGGGCTCGCCGCCGGGCCCGGCCTCATCCCAGCCCAGGGCGATGCGCAGAGGGTCTTGCCCTGGTTGCGCTGCGAACACCGCCGCCGCAGGCAGGACGCCGGCTGCGCACAACGCCCGGAGCCACCGGCGACGGGCGCCATCAAGCGGCGTGCGCGGATCTGGCTCCGCCAGTCCGCTGCGCGAGCCCCCTCGGGGGGCAGCCCCCGGGAGGGGGCGTGGGGGCCCGTCAGTCTCCATCGTCGGCCGAGAACTCGAGCTGGATCTGCATCAGCTGCGTCACGTCGCGCTTGACGACGTGGGTGACGCGGTCGATCTGCGTCGCAGCGTCCAGCAGCTTCGGCCCCGGCGTGGTGGGGCCGGCATCCTTCATTGCGGCGTCGGCCGCATCGGCCGCGCGCCCCAGCGCCTGCGCCGGCGCGTCGAGCCCGCGAGCACGCAGGTAGGCGGCCAGCGGCAGCAGGCCCTCGGGCGTGCCGGGGCCGCCGACGGTCGGCACGCGCAGCGCCTGCCAGCGCTCCTTCCACGCGGCCGCCGTCTGCCCGCTGGTGGCGCGCGGGGCCTGGTCCATGCCCCAGCTGCGCACCGGCATCTCGATGTCTTTCCAGCGCAGCCGTGAGACGCCGCTCATCCATTGGTTGACGTAGGTGTTGAGCCAGGCCGCGGCCTGCTCGGGGCTGCGCGTGGCGGCGGCCTCGGCGGCGTAGGCGGTGGCCAGGCCGCGCGCCTCGTCGCGCAGGTCGCGCGCCAGCACGGCGAGGTAGGCGCAGGCTGGCGAGCGCGGCAGCGCCGGCTTCTTCCACAGCATGTACTCCATCGCCGGCAGGCCGCGGGCCTGGGCGCCGACGCGGTCCATCGCCCATTCGCCAGGCGCGGTGGGGCTGGCGATCACCTTGTCCAGCGCCTGCGGGCGCATGGGCTGGAAGTCGAGCCGGGTCTCGCTGTGGCGGTCCAGCAGCGGGCCGATCGGCACGGTGGACAGCCGCGTCCACGACAGCATGGCCTGCACCCAGGCGCCGCGGGCTGCCACGAGCTCGGGGCCGGCCGCCTTGCCCGCCGGGCTGCTGCACCAGGCTTGCGTGCGCTCGGCCAGCGCGTCGGCGCTGGTGGCGAAGCGCTGGGCCGCTGGCGCGTACCAGGCCTTGAGCTGGCCGTCGACGAAGCGCTCGGTCTGCGGGTGGGCGAGCGGCAGGCCGTGGTCGGCGGCGGGGCTCGACGCGCCAGCCTCGTGAGCCGCCGTTGGCGCCGCTGCCAAGGGGGACACCGCAACGAACGCGCTGGCCCAGGCCATCGGCAAAAGACAGGCACGAAACATCACAGCGACTCCACGAACTTCACCAGCGCCGCCCGCTCGGCCGCGCTCATCTTCAGCACCTGCTGCTTCGCGCCTTCGGCCTCGCCGCCGTGCCAGAGCACCGCTTCGAGTACGCCGTTGGCGCGGCCGTCGTGCAGCAGGCGCTGGTGGCCGTTCACGTCGCGGATCAGGCCCACGCCCCACAGCGGCGGCGTCTTCCATTGGCGGCCGTTGGCCTGGCCGTCGGGCCGGTGGTCGGCCAGGGCCTCGCCCATGTCGTGCACCAGCAGGTCGGTGTAGGGCCAGATCTTCACGCCCGCCACCTTGGGGGTGGACAGGGCCGGGAATGGCGCGCCCGCCGTGACATAACTCGGCCGGTGGCAGACCGCGCACTGCGCCGCCTGGAACAGCTTCTGGCCGCGCAGCACCTCGGGCTCACTGGCGTGGCGGCGCGCGGCCGGCGCCAGCGTCGATTCGTAGAACACCACATGGCCCAGGGTCGCGTCGTCGATCTCGTGCGTCTGCCCCTTGGCGCCGCGCGGGGCGGCACGGCAGTCGGCCTGCGCCGCTGTGCAGGCCTCGTCGGGGAAGGGCCGCGAGGTGATGCCCATGTCGCCCAGGAAAGCGCCGGCCGTCTGGTGGGCCAGTGTCGGCACGTTGGCCTTCCAGCCGAAGCGGCCGATGCGCGTTTCGCCGGACCAGGCATCGTGCACCCGGTTCACTTGCCCGCGGATCGGCCCGGCGGCTTCCGCCTGCGCGCGCTCGTTGGCCAGGATGTCGCCTTCCGCGATCGCATCGAGCAGGCCCACGCCCTGCAGCTGTGGCGCGACGCGCGGGCTCAGCTGCACGTCCTTGCGCATCGGGCCGTAGCCCAGCTTGGCGAAGCTGTAGTGCGGCGCCTGCAGGGTGTAGGGCGTGCCGTCGGCGAACTTGCCCTTCACGGGCGCGAGGCGGATGCGCACCTCGCCCTCGGGCCGGACGCTGCCCACGGCGCGGTTGTTGAACTGCTCGCCGTAGGTGGGCTCGGGCGCGATGGTGAGCGGGTCGTCGCCCTTCACTGGAATGGAGAGCCGCACCAGCAGGCCGATCGGCTGCTCGTGCATGCCCTTCTTGATATCGGGCGGTGCGCCGCGGCCGTCCTGGTCATGGCAGCCGCCGCAGGAGCGGGCGATGAAGTGTGGCCCCAGGCCGTCGCGCGCGGTGGCCGAGGCCGGCGCCTCGACCCAGTTGCGGCGGAAGAAGGAGTTGCCGACGGCGAAGCGCTGGCGCTCGTCGTCGTCGAGGTTGGCGAAGGGGAACGAAAAGGCGTTGCGACCCTCGGCCGGCACGGTGGTGGCACCCCCGGTCTGCTCGCCGAGTGCATCGGCCGGCGCGGCCGGCTCTTCGGCCTGGGCCGATGCGATGGCCCAGCCCACTGCCCCCGCCAGGGCCAGGGTGGCCGCCCCCGCCGCGGCGGCCAGGCAGCGTGTGGAAACACGGAACATCACGCAGTGGTCACTTGGTACGGGTCAGTCGGGTCACGCCGACGGCGGCAGCCGCCTGGGGCAGGTCCTTGGATTGCGTGATCAGCGCATCGATCACGGCCTGCACGCGCTTGCGGCCCGCGGCGTCCTTGCCGCCCACGATCTCGCGGTCGAAAGGCGGCTGGATGGCCTTGGCGGCGGCCACCGAGGCGGCGATGTCGCGCGTGGTCTGCTCGGCGATGGCGGGGCTCTTCGCGGCCACCAGCGCCTGCAGCGAGGGGCCTTGCAGCACGCTGCCATCGCGGCGGGCATAACGGCCCAGCCAGACGTTCTCGATGCCGACGGCATTGAGCACCACGTCGCGGTGGGTGTTGTCGGAAAAGCAGGAGTGCTCGTCCTCCTGGTCCTGGGTGTTCATCGCCACTTCCAGGCGCTCACCCGCCAGCTCGCCGCGGCTGAGCGAGCCGATGCCGACCACCATCTTGCGCAGGGCTTCCAGTCCCTCGCCCTCGAAGCGGGCGCGGTAGTTCTTCGGCGTGCCCGGCGCCCAGGCGGCGACAAGCAGGCGCAGGTCGTCGACCAGCAGGTCCGCCACCGCCAGCAGGTACTGGCGGCGGCGGTCGGCATTCGGCGCCTTGCCGTCGACGAAGTCCTCGAAGCTGCGGTTGCCCGGGCCGGCGTCGTTGACATCCTGGCCCCAGAGCAGGAACTCGATCGCGTGCCAGCCGGTGGCGATGTTTTCCTCGCCGCCCTTCTCGTTCAGCTTGGCCAGCGCGGCCTTGGTGATGGGCTGCTTCCTGTTGGCCACGATGCCGCTGGCGGCCTCGCCCTTCACCCCGTCGATGTACGACTCGTCCAGCGGCCAGGCGTTGATGCGGCCTTCGGGGCCCTTGTCATCGTCGATCGGGCCGGCGTAGAAGCGGAAGGCCTCGGTGGGGCCGTACCACTCGCGCGCCGCCAGCCAGGCCGCGCGGGCAGCTTCCAGGCGTTTGGCGCTGGGTTGGGCGGCGAAGGCCTGGATCGCCTTCTGCAGCGCCAGCGCGCCGGCCAACGTGTCCTCATAGCCCGCCTGCACGCCCTGGGCGTAGTGCCTGACCACCGCCTCGACGGTCGTCGCCTGAGCGCTCGCAGTGGCTGGCAGCCAGGCGGCGGCGGCCAGCAGCGGCGCAGTGGCGAGCAGGCTGCGGGTCAGGCGCAGGGCGGAACGGCGGGTCATCGAGGCTCCTTTAGGGATCAACGCGCATCATAAACGCGAACGAATCGCATTTGCGTTAATCGCCATCAAGCCGCCCAGGCCACGTTCCGGCTCAGCGGGCTCGGCGGCCCCGTCCCCTGGCGGTGCCTGACCGGGCCGTTGCCGAGACCCTCTGCCGGTGGTCAAAGACCGCGCGCCAGCCGACGCAGCGATTGCACGAGGAGATCGATCTCTTCCATGTGATGCGCCGCACTCAGCGCGATGCGCAGCCGGGCCGTTCCCACCGGCACCGTGGGCGGGCGAATGGCCGGGACCCAAAGACCGGCCTCCCCCAGCCCCGCCATCACCAGCAAAGCCGCCGCGTTGTCGCCGATGACCAGCGGCTGGATCGGGGTGGCCGAGGGCATGAGGGACCAGCCCGCAGCGTCGACGCCGGCGTCCGCACCCGGCGAGAGCCCGTCTCGCAGGCGGGCGATCAGCGCTTGCAGGTGGGCTCGCAAGGCATCGCCTTCGCCGCTGCCGACGATGCGCAGGGCCGCGCGCAGGGCCTCGGCCAGCAACGCCGGTGCGGCGGTGGCGTAGGTGTAGCTGCGGGTCTTCTGCAGCAGCCATTCGACCAGGCGCTCCGGCCCGGCCACGAAAGCGCCGGCCACGCCCAGCGCCTTGCCCAACGTCGCCATGTAGAGCACCCGTGGCGAGGCCGCGGCGCCCGTCAGGCCGGCCGCGGCGAGCGCGCCGCGGCCTTGCGGGCCGAGCAGGCCGAAGCCGTGGGCGTCGTCGAGCAGCAGCAGTGCGTCGTGCGCCTCGGCCAGCGCCAGCAGCGCGGCGATGTCGGCCACGTCGCCGTCCATGCTGAAGACCGCGTCGCTGAGGATGAGCTTGCGCCGGGCCGGGCTGGCGGCCAGCTGGGCCGCGAGCGTGCCCAGGTCGGCGTGGTCGAAGCGCTGGATGCTCGCCTTGGACAGGCGCGCGCCGTCGATCAGGCAGGCGTGGTTGAGCGCATCGGAAAAGACGGCGTCGCCCGCACCGACCAGCGCCGGCACGATGCTGGCGTTGGTGGCATAGCCGGCGTAGAAGTAAAGCGCGCTCGGCAACTGCACGAAGGCGGCCAGCTCGGCCTCCAGCGCGGCGTTGGCGGCGCTGTAGCCGCTGACCATGGGCGAGGCCCCCGCGCCAACGCCGTAGGTGCCCACCGCCTCGTGCACAGCCTGCTTCAGCAATGGGTGGCCGGCGAGGCCGAGATAGTCGTTGCTGCAGAAGGCCAGCATCGAGCGGCCGTTCACCGTCATGCGGGCACCGGACTCCGGCACGACGACGCGACGCTTGCGAGTCAGGTGAGCCGCATCCAGCTCGGCCAGGCGGGTGTCGAATTCGTCGAGCCAGCTCATCTTGCGAAGTCTTCAGGCAGGTCCAGCGTGATGCGCGCCGGGTCAGGCATGGCCGACCAAGGCACCACGCCCAGCAAGGGCGCGCCCAGCTTGGCGCGCAGGTGGTCCAGGTTCTCGTCGGCCGCGGCCATGGCGGGGTCGATGCGGTTGGCGATCCAGCCGGCGAGGTGCAGGCCGTCGTGGCGGATGGCCTCGGCCGTCAGCAGCGCATGGTTGAGGCAGCCCAGGCGAAGGCCGACGACCAGCACCACCGGCGCGCCCAGCGCCTTCGCGAAGTCGGCCAGGGTCTCGTCGTCGTTGAGCGGCACGCGCCAACCGCCAGCGCCTTCGACCACCAGGGCGTCGGCCTGGGCCTGCAGCGCGCGCGCCGGCGCCAGCAGCTCGGCGACGCGCACGGTGCGCCCGGCGCGGCGTGCCGCCAGGTGGGGCGATAGCGGCTCAGGCAGCGCCACCGGGTTGTCGAGGGTGGGCGGCACCGAGAGGGTGGAGGCCGCACGCAGCATCAACACGTCTTCGCTCACCATCGCGCCCTGGTGCTCGACCAGGCCGGCGGCGACCGGCTTCATGCCGACGACGCGCGCGTGGCGGCGCGCCAGCGCCTGCAGCAGCGCAGCGCTGCACAGCGTCTTGCCGACCCCCGTGTCGGTGCCGGTGACGAAGAAGGTGCGGCAGGGTTCAGACGCCATCGACCACCCCTTGCGCCTGCGCGGCGCCCTCGCCTTCCTCGGCCAGCGTGGCCTGCAGCGCCGCCAGGGCGCCGCGCGCCAGGTGCTCGCCCTCGGCCTCGTCGATCACATAGGGCGGCATCGCATACAGCGTGTGGCCGATCGGCCGCAGCAGCAGGCCCCGGGCCAGCGCATGGCGGGCGTAGCGGCGGGCAAAGTCGGGCAGGCTCGTGGCCACGTCCCACGCGAAGACCATGCCCTGCCGGCGCGCATGGCGCACGCGCTCGTGCTCGCTCAGTGGCGCGAACTGCGCCCACAGCCGCTCGCTCGTCGCGCGGTTGGCGGCGAGCACGCCGGTCTGCTCGATCAGGTCCAACGTGGCCAGCGCCGCGCGGCAGGCCAGCGGGTTGCCGGTGTAGCTGTGCGAGTGCAGGAAGCCGCGCGCCACCTCGTCGTCGTAGAAGGCCGCATAGACGGCCTCGGTGGTGAGCACCGCCGACAGCGGCAGCGTGCCGCCGGTCAGGCCCTTGCTGAGGCAGAGGAAGTCGGGGCGGATGCCCGCCTGCTCGTGGGCGAACAAGGTGCCGGTGCGGCCGAAGCCGACGGCGATTTCGTCGAGCACGAGGTGCACGTCGTGCCGGTCGCAGAGCTCACGCAGGCGGCGCACGTACAGCGGCTCGTGCATCGCCATGCCGGCGGCGCACTGGATCAGCGGCTCGGCGATCACCGCGGCGGTCTCGCCGGCATGCTCGGCCAGATACGCGTCGAGTGCCGCAGCGGCACGCTCGGCCACGTCGGCCGCGGTCTCGCCGGGTGCTGCCTGGCGCGCATCCGGGCTGGGCGCCGTGGCGGCCAGGCGCACCAGCGGCGCATAGGCCTCGCGGAACAACGCGATGTCGGTCACCGCCAGCGCACCCACCGTCTCGCCGTGGTAGCCGCCAGCGATGCCGACGAAGCGGCTCTTGCCCGGGCGGCCGCTGTTGCGCCAGTAGTGCGCGCTCATCTTGAGCGCGATCTCCGTCGCGCTGGCGCCGTCGCTGCCGTAGAACGCATGGCCGAGGCCGGTCAGGCGCGACAACCGCTCGGACAACTCCACCACCGGCGCGTGCGTGAAGCCGGCGAGCATCACGTGGTCCAGCGTGTGCAGCTGGTCGATCAGCGCCGCGCGGATCGCCGGGTGGTTGTGGCCGAAGAGGTTGACCCACCAGCTGCTGATGCCGTCGAGGATGCGGGCACCCTCATGGTCGTGCAGCCACACGCCCTCGGCGCGGGCCACCGGCACCAGCGGCTGCGCGCGGCCTTCCGGCGCATGCAGCTTCATCTGCGTGCAGGGGTGCCAGACAGCGCGCAGGCTGCGCGCACGCCAGTCGTCGTTCAGTCCCATGTGTTGCTCTCAGCCTGGGTAGCGGTGCTGGCCGTCGAAGTCGCGCTTGCCGAGCGGCACGCCGTGGGCGCGCAGCACTGCATAGGCCGTGGTGAGGTGGAAGAAGAAGTTGGGCAGCGCATGCAGGTGCAGGAAGTCAGCCGCCGGCCAGGTGAGCGTGGCCTCGCCGGCGTCGCCCGTGATGGTGCGGGCCTCAGCGCCGTCGAACCGCGCCGGCTCCAGGCCGGCCAGCAGCGCGGCGGCGCGGTCGATGCGGGCGCGCAGGCCATCGGCGGTGGGCGGGAAGTCGCCGAAGGCCGGCACCGGCTCGCCCGCCAGCGGAAAGCTCGCCCGCAGCGCGAAGTGCGCCGCGATCGCCACCTGCAGGTGGAAGGGGTGCATGTCGGGCGCCAGGCGTGCATCGATCTGCCCGGCCGCCTGAGCCTGGTCGACCAACGCGCGCAGCCGGCCCAGGTAGTGCCGGAACACCGGCACCGAGGCCGCGTACAGGCTCACGGGCGCCCTGCCCTGCCGCCGGGCGTGCGCGTCAGGCGGCCACGCCGGCAACCCCGGCTTGGGGGCCGGCCGGCTCGTGGCGCACTTCCTTCACCCGGTTGGCCTCGTCGACGAACACGAGCCTGGGCTGGTGCTGGTCGATGCGGTCGTCGTGCACCGAGCAGAAGGCCGCGATGATGACCAGGTCGCCCACGCTCGCGCGGCGGGCCGCCGAGCCGTTGAGCGAAATCACGCCCGAGCCGCGCGGCGCGCTGATGGCGTAGGTGACGAAACGCTCGCCGTTGTCCACGTTCCAGATGTGCACCTGCTCGTTGGGGCGGATGCCGCTGGCATCGAGCAGGTCCTGGTCGATGCCGCAGGAGCCCTCGTAGTGCAGCTCGCAGTGCGTGACCGTGGCGCGGTGGATCTTGGCGTTGAGGAAGGTGCGGAACATGCGTCGGCCCTCCCCCGGTCAGCCGTGCAGCGCGTGGCGCGTGCGCATGCCCAGCCGGTCGAGCAGCGCGCGGTCGCGGTCGACCTCGGGGTTGCCGGTGGTCAGCAGCTTGTCGCCGTAGAAGATGGAGTTGGCGCCGGCCACGAAACAGAGCGCCTGCAGCGCTTCGTCCATCTGCTGGCGGCCGGCCGACAGGCGCACACGCGCGGTGGGCATGGTGATGCGGGCCACGGCGATGGTGCGCACGAACTCGAAGGGGTCGATCTTGTCGGTGTCGGCCAGCGGCGTGCCTTCGACGCGCACCAGCTCATTGATCGGCACGGAGTCGGGGTACGGGTCCATGTTGGCCAACTGGGCCACCAGGCCGGCGCGCTCGGCGCGGCTTTCACCCATGCCGACGATGCCGCCGCAGCAGACCGACATGCCGGCGTTGCGCACATGCTCCAGCGTGTCGAGCCGGTCCTGGTAGTCGCGGGTGCTGATGATGCGGCCGTAGGCCTCGGGCGCCGTGTCGAGGTTGTGGTTGTAGTAATCCAGGCCCGCTTCCTTCAGCGATTTCGCCTGGTCCTCGCTCAGCATGCCGAGCGTGCAGCAGGCTTCGAGGCCGATCGACTTCACCTCGCGCACCAGCTCGGCCACCTTCTCGACATCGCGGTCCTTGGGTGCGCGCCAGGCCGCGCCCATGCAGAAACGGGTCGCGCCAGCCGCCTTGGCGGCCTCGGCGGCCTCGCGCACCGCGGCCACTTCCATCAGCTTGCCGGCCTCGACGCCAGTGTCGTAGTGCACCGACTGCGGGCAGTAGCCGCAGTCCTCGGGGCAGCCGCCGGTCTTGATCGACAGCAGTGTGGCCAGCTCGACCTCGGTCGGGTCGAAGTGCTCACGGTGCACCGTCTGCGCGCGGAACACCACCTCGGTCAGCGGCAGCGCGAACAGCGCCTCGATGTCGGCCACGGGCCAGCGCTGGGGTGCGTGCGCGGCGGCGGCCGGCTTGGCCGGGCGGTGCAGCTGGATGGTGTGTTCAGAGGCAATGGCTTGCGTCATGGTGTCGTCGTCTCAGCAGTTTCATTGGCCTGCACGGACCAAGTGGCGTGCACGGATCCGGCTTTGCCGGTCCGCTGCGCGAGCCCCCTCGGGGGGCAGCGACCAGAGGGAGCGTGGGGGCTCCATTCCTTCAGCATTCGATGTTGTCGATCAGGCGGGTGGCGCCCAATCTTGCGGCCCCCAGCGCCACCAACGGCTCATGGCCCAGGCGCTGCTCTTCGGTCGGCGGCAACAGGTCGCTGCGCCGGCGCAGGGTCAGGTAGTCGGGCGCCCAGCCGCGGGCCGCAAGGGTGTCCATGGCCTCGCGTTCCAGCCCTGCGAGCGTGGTGCCGGCCTCGCGGGCACGGTCGGCCAGGACCCGCAGCGCCTGCGGCAGCGCGATGGCCTCGGTGCGCTCGGTCTCGCCCAGGTAGCCGTTGCGCGAGGACAGTGCCAGGCCATCGTCGGCCCGCACCGTCGGCGCGCCCACCACCTCGGTCGGCAACGCGAACTGGCGTGCCATCTCGGTGATGACCTTGAGCTGCTGGTAGTCCTTCTGGCCGAACACGGCGACCGAAGGCTGCACGCACTGGAAAAGCTTGAGCACCACGGTGCACACACCGGTGAAGAAGCCGGGGCGAAACTCGCCTTCGAGGATGTCGGCCAGCGCCCCCGGAGGGGCCACCTTGTAGACCTGCGGCTCGGGGTAGAGCTCGGCCTCGTCGGGTGCGAAGACGAAGTTGCAGCCGGCACCGGTCAGCAGCTCGACGTCGCGCGCAAGCGTGCGCGGGTAGCGGTCGAAGTCCTCGTGCGGCAGGAACTGCAGACGGTTGACGAAGACGCTGGCGACCACCGGGCCACCCCAGCGCTTGGCCTCGCGCACCAGCGACAGGTGGCCGTCGTGCAGGTTGCCCATCGTGGGCACGAAGACCGTCTGGTTCTGCCGCGCCAGGGCACGCCGCAGCTCGGCAATGGAATGAATGACTTGCATATATCAGTTGACCAAGGCACTGCGCAGCAGTCGCCGCCCACCCAGTGGCGTGCGCGGATCCGGCTTTGCCGGGCCGTTGCGCGAGCCCCCTCGGGGGGCAGCGACCGGGAGGAAGCGTGGGAGCTCCATTTGTCAGTACCCGTGCTGGGCTTCGTCGGGGAAGCTGCCGTCCTTCACGGCCGCGACATAAGCCGCGGCGGCCTGGGCGACCGACAGGCCCGGCGCATCGGCCGCGCTCCCCGGCACGCGGGTGAAGTCGCGCACGAAGCGGGGGCGCTTCGCTCCGGCACCGCCGGTCAGGCCCAGCATGTCGTGCATCACCAGCACCTGGCCCGTGGTGCCCGCACCCGCGCCGATGCCGATGGTCATCAGCTGCGGCAGGGCCTCGGTGATGCGCCGCGCCAGGATGGAGGGCACCAGCTCCAGCACCAGCATCGCGGCGCCGGCGTCGGCCAGCGCGGTGGCATCGGCCAGCAGCACGTTGGCCGCGGCCTCGTCGCGGCCCTGCACCCGGTAGCCGCCGATGGCATGCACTCGCTGCGGCGTCAGGCCCAGGTGGGCGCAGACGGGTATGCCACGCTCGACCAGGAAACGCACCGTCGCGGCGGTGTAGCCCCCCCCTTCGAGCTTGACCATCTGGGCGCCGGCGCGCATCAGCGCCGCGGCCGACTGGAACGCCAGCTCCGCGCTCGCCTCGTAGGTGCCGAAGGGCATGTCGGCGATCAGGAAGGCATGGCGCTTGCCTTGCGCCACGCAACGCACGTGATAGGCCATCTGCTCCAGCGTGACGGGCAGCGTGCTCGTCTCGCCCTGGATCACATTGCCCAGCGAATCGCCCACCAGCAGGATGTCGGCGCCGGCGTCGTCGAGCACGCGGGCAAAGGTGGCGTCATAGCAGGTCAGCATCGCCAGCTTCTCGCCCTTGGCGGCTGCGTCGCGCAGGCGCGGCAGGGTCACGGCGGGGCGGGCGGCCGGCGTCGGCTCGGCAGGCGCGGGATGAACGCTCATGGGTGGACAGCGGCAGGCGGATGATCGGCTCTTGCTGCAACGCAGCAAGGGGCGCATTCTGCCTCCATCCCCTGACGGGTGGTGGAGGAAAGTCCCCAGCCACCCTGGCCGCGGCTCGTGGGTGGGCGCCCGCTCACCGCAAGCTGCCGGGTTTTCATTGTTCGACCACCTTCAGCACGAAGCCGCGCGCTTGCAGCCGCCTGGCCACCCGCTCGGCCTCGGCCTGGTCCAGCAGCGGGCCGATGGCCAGGGCATCGCCATCGGGCGTGCCGACCACGTCCATGCGCAGCCGGCCGCCGGTGTTGCCCAGGGTGTCGAGGATGGCCTGCAGGCGCAGCGCCTGCTTCTGCAACGCCGCAGGGTCGCGCTGCGGTGTTGCCATCAGCCGGAAGGCGACCGGGGCTGCGGCGCGCGTGCCCGGCCCCTCCGGCCCGATGCCGCTGCCAACCTTGGGCGCGCCTCGGCCGGTGGCGACGGCCAGCGGGCTGTCGGTTTCAGAAGGCGTCGGCGCAAGGAAGGTGTCCGGCCCGCCCGACAGCACCGGCGCCTGAGCCACGGGGGGCGGCGGCAACGCGCGGGCCGCGGGCGCGGGCCCAGGGGAAGCCGCCACGGCTCCAGGCGCTCCAGCCAGCGGGGCTTCGGCCACCACCGGGGCGGCGGGCCCGCGGGTGCCCTGCAGAAGGCCCACCACGGCCCAGGCGGTGAGCAGCATCGGCAGTGAGGCCACCAGGCCGGCCAGTGCCATGCGCGGCCGGCTCAGCACCCGGTGGCCGACCACTCCGAGGTGGTCGCCCACCGGGCCGTGGCGCCCGATCAGCACCCGCAGCGGCGGCCGCCCGCCCCCCCGCTTGATGGCCGCGGTCAACAGGTGGATGCGCTCCGCCTGCGACGACGACCAGCCCTTGCCCACCGGCACCTTGCGCAGCGGCCATTCGGGGGCACCGGGCCGCTCGACCCAGCCTTCGGCCAGCGCCAGCGCCACCACCTTCTGCACCGGCAACCCGGGCAGGAAGGAGAGCTCGTCGAACATCGGGAAGCGCGTCGAGGTGCTCTCGGCCCAGCCCGAGCCGCCCGTGCCTTCTGAAGGCGCCGGCGAGAACGGCAGGCTGATCACACCGTAGCCGCCAAGCTGACGACGGGTGATGCGGCGCGCCAGAGGGTGTTTGTTGTGCCAGGCCACCACCTGCTGCGCGAGCACGCGGCGCGGTGATGGCAGGCCGTGGCTGCGGCCGGTCCCGCCGCGCGCCGCCTGGTGCAGCCGCACCGATGCCGGCCGCACTCGACGGCTGCGCTTGGGCGAGGGCGTGGTGGCGTCGCTCATGAAGAACCGGCCGCTGGACCGCGCTTCAGAACTCCAGCCACTTCATCGGCACCCCGCGGCGCCCCAGCACCTCGGCCAGGTGCTCGGCGTCGGCCTGCGTGGGCAACGGCCACAGCGTGACGACAAAGCCCTGGGGCGATGGCATGACCTGGGCCTGCAACGAGCCGATGGCCGGCCCCAGCAATTGGCGGACCCGCTTCAGGGTGGCCTCGGCGTCGGCACGCTTGCGGGTGGGTGCAGACACCAGCGCGTAGTGCGGCCCGGTGGCCATGGGCTGGGGGTCAGGCGCCGAGGCGGCCAACGGGCTGGACGCCGCCCCGGCGGCCGGCGCGCCGCGCACCGCGGGCATGGGCAGCAGGCGGGGAGGCGGCACGGGCACCGGGGCCGAAGCCGGCTGGCCAGCGGCCGACGCGTTGGCCAACGGCAAAGCGGCGTTGGGTACAGCCACCGCGGACGCTGCCATCGAAGAGCGTGCCGCCGCCGTCGCGGCAGCGCTGGCCGGGAGGGCCGCCACTGGCGACGAAGCCGCAACAGATGCGCTCCCCGCGGTGGCGACCGCGGACGCGGCCACAGGGACGGGCGTCGCCGGGGCGGCCCGCGTTGCCGACGCCACCGGCGGCGTCGCCGGGGCGGCCACGACGGCAGCGGCCCCGCCGGCCGAACGCTGCAGCGAGCACCAGCAGGCCCAGCAGCCCGGCCAAGGCCAGACGCGCCCGGGCGGGCGGGCGGGCACCCCAGATCGCCGGGCCCGCCGGCGCCACCAGCAGCCGGCGTGGCACGGCGCTGCGCGGCTCGGTGATGGCGGCGGTCAGCAGGTAACGGGTCGCCGGTGCTGGCTCGGCAGAAGCATCGGCGCGCTCGATGTCACGCTGCGGCCAATCGGCCGGGCCAGGGCGGGTGCCCACGGCGTGGCGTGCGGCAAAGTCGACCAGGGCCCGGTGCGGCAGCCCCGGCAGCAGGCTGGGCTGGTGGAACAGGGGGGTCGGCCGCCCATCCCGGCCGACCTCGCCGTAAGGCAGGGCGATCACGCCCCAACCGGCCACCTCGCCCGGGCCGATGCGCCGCGCCAGCGGGTGACGATGCTGCCAGGCAACGACGCGCTCCGCCAGGCGCCGCGCCGCATCGCCCCCATCCTGCGCCGGGGAAACGTCGGGCAGCGTCAGGTCGACCATCGGCGAGGAACGCCCCGCTCAGCGAAGGGGCGCCAACTGGCGCAACGTGCGCACGGCGCCTTCGCCGATGGAAGCGCCGAAGCGCTTGGCCAGACGTTCGGCCACGTTCTCCTGCGGCGTGTAGTCGATGACGTTCTCTTCCTGCACCACCTCGCGGGCCACGAAGTCGAGGTTGCCGAAGCGGTCGGCCAGGCCGAGCTTGACCGCCTCTTCGCCGTTCCAGAACAGGCCCGAGAACATCTCCGGCGTTTCCTTCAGGCGCTCGCCGCGGCCGTCTCGCACCACCTGGATGAACTGCTGGTGGATCTGGTCGAGCATGGCCTGGGCGTAAGCTGCCTGACGCGGGTTCTCGGGCGAGAAGGGGTCCAGCATGCCCTTGTTGTCACCGGCGGTCAGCAGGCGGCGCTCGACGCCCAGCTTTTCCATCAGGCCGGTGAAGCCGAAACCGTCCATCAGCACGCCAATCGAGCCGACGATGCTGGCCTTGTCGACGAAGATCTCGTCGGCCGCCACGGCGATGTAGTAGGCCCCGGATGCGCAGGTCTCCTCCACCACGGCGTAGACCTTCTTCTTGTGCTTGGCCTTGAGCCGCTGGATCTCGTCGTTGATGATGCCGGCCTGCACCGGGCTGCCGCCCGGCGAGTTGATGCGCAGCACCACCGCCTTCGCGCCTTCGTCCTCGAAGGCGTCCCGGATCGACGAAACGATCAACTCGGCGCTGGCCTCGCTGTCGACCGCGATCTCGCCCCGCACCTCGACCAGCGCCGTGTGCGGGCCGTTGGGCGTGCCGGAGTGGCCTTCGCGCTGGGTCGCCAGCGACCAGACCACCGCCAGCACCAGGCCGAACCAACCCAGGCGCAGCACCAGGTTCCAGCGACGCGCGCTGCGCCGTTCGCGGAGCATTTCGCCCGACACCTGGCGCAGCAGCAGCTCCATGCCGGACAGCGTGCTGCCGGTTGCGGGCACAGCCGGCGCTGCGGATGCGGACGCCGGCGCCGGCGCGGGGGCCGCTGCAGGCTCGGGAGCAGCCGGTGTGTCCGGCGTTGCGGCCGGCGGCGTGGCATCGCTGCCCGGTTCGCCAGTGGGATCGTTCGGGAGGCTCATCGAAGGCTCGCGTGAAATGGCGGGGAAATGGTCAACGCCCGTGCCGCGGGAAGCCGTGAGGGCGTCCGCCGCGCCCAAGCGGGTGCGACGGGCTCGTTCACAGCGTTCCTAGTCGAACGGCACGGGCTGGATGTCGGGGCTAGGATACCAATACACATGCCCTGCACGCTCGGCGACGGCCAGGTCCATCAGCCGCTCGCCGCGGCAGGGGCCGTAGACGCAGGTGCCGTCGGTCGGTTCGTAGGTCGCGCCGTGGATGGAGCAGATGATCCAGCGCTTGTCCAGATCGAGGAACTCCCCCGGCTGCCAGTCGAGCTCGGTCGGCACGTGGGCGCAGCGGTTCATGTAGGCCACCACACGCCCGTCGAAGCGCAGGGCGAAGGCACGCGCGGGCTGGCCCCAGAGCAGCACGTCGAACACCACCGCCTTGCCGCGCTCTTCGAGATCGGCACTGGGACACAGCATTTGCTCGTCCATCAGGCGTTCTCCAGCAACCAGCGGTGCAGCTCGGCCGTGGAGTGAGCCACGAACAAAGGCGCGAACTCACCGAACGTGGCATGGTCGTGGGCGCCGAAACTGACACCGACGCTCGGCACGCCGGCGTTCACGGCCAGCTGCAGGTCATGCGTGGTGTCGCCCACCATCAGGGTGCGCTCGGGCGCCACACCGAGCTCGGCCATCAGCTCCTGCAGCATCAGCGGGTGCGGCTTGGAGAAAGTCTCGTCGGCCGTGCGGCTGGCGTCGAACAGGCCCCGCAACTCGGTGGTGGCCAGTGCCTCGTCGAGCCCACGCCGCGTCTTGCCGGTGGCCACCGCGAGCAGGTGCTGGCGGCCCTTGAGTGCGTGCAGCATGTCGAGCGTGCCCACGAACAGGCTCAGGTCGTGCTGGCTGGCCAGGTAGTGGCGGCGGTAGCTGGCGGCCAGCTCGGTGTAGCGCTCGTGCGGGAGGCCGGGCGCGGCGTATTCGAGCGCATCCCGCAGGCCCAGGCCGATCACATAGGCGGCGCGGGCCGCGTCGGGCACTGGCGCGTCCACGTCGCGGCAGGCGTTCTGAAGGCAGCGCACGATCAGGGCGGTGGAGTCGAACAGTGTGCCGTCCCAGTCGAAAGCGATCAGGTCGAAGCGGCGTGCGCGAGAGGAAACTGGCGTCATCAGGTGCGGTAGGGGGCGAGGCTCGCCAGCAGTGTGGCGCATTCGGCCGGCAGGGGTGCTTCGAGCTCGATGCGCTCCCCGCTGGCGGGGTGGTCGAAGGCCAGGCGCCGGGCATGCAGGAACATCCGGTCGAAGCGGCAGCCTTCGACGAGGCGGCCCGAGGCCAGGGCCTTGTTGAGGGCGAACTGACCGTACTTCTCGTCGCCGACGATGGGGTGGCCCTCGTGGGCCAGGTGGACGCGGATCTGATGGGTGCGGCCGGTCTTGATGGTCACGTCCAGCAGGCTGAAGCCGGGCGCGGGGGCGACGAAGCTGTCGGCCACCCGCACCAGCGAGATCGAGCGCTGCGCCTGCTCGTGGCCGGCCGCCACTGCCTTCACCCGGCGCTCACCGGCTGAGTCCAGCGTCTTGAGCAGCGCCACGTCGACCACCTTCTTGTTGGCCGGCCAGGCGCCGCTGACGAGTGCGGCGTAGGTCTTGCCCGTCTCGCGCTGGCGGAACTGGTCCTGCAGCCTGGTGAGCGCGCTGCGCTTCTTGGCCAGCAGCAGCAGGCCCGAGGTTTCCTTGTCGAGCCGGTGCACCAGCTCCAGGAACTTGGCCTCCGGCCGGGCCCGGCGCAGCTGCTCGATCACGCCGAAGCTCACCCCGCTGCCGCCGTGCACGGCCACGCCGGCGGGCTTGTCGATCACCAGCAGGTGCTCGTCTTCATAAAGCAGCGGGAATTCACGCGGCGGCGCCGCCTCGGCGCCCGGCGCGGCGGCGGCCACCCGCACCGGCGGCACGCGCACCTGGTCGCCCAGGGCCAGCCGGGTGTCGGCCGCGGCTCGGCCCTTGTTCACCCGCACCTCGCCGGAGCGGATGATGCGGTAGACGTGGGTCTTGGGAACCCCCTTGAGCTCACGCAGCAGGAAATTGTCCAGCCGCTGGCCGTCCGAACCCTCGTCGACGACCAGGAAACGGACCTCGGGCGCCGGTACCGGCGCAGGCACAGGGGCGGGAGTGGCTGGGGCCGGCGGGGCGGCAGGCCGCCGGGCGGCCGGCGCCCCCGATGACGGCCGGATGACACGGCCCGCTGGCGCGCGGCTTTTCGCCTTTATAATCGGTGGCGCCACGAATAGAGTCGTAAGTGCTTGATTTTCAAGAGTTTACCCGGCAGTGCGGCTTTCGGGGTGGCGGCGGGCGCTTGGCGCGCCCGCATTTCAAGGTGATGCAACGCACCCGAAGCACCGCGGAATGGCGGGCCCCAAAGTGGCCCGGCGGCCGTGGCGCCAGGTGCGGCAGAGAAACAAATTCGGATGTGCCGCCCCGCCGCCTGACAGATTGGCGGGGAATCCACCAAAGGTTATTGGCACGAGGCGATGGGCGCGACCCGCCCGCCGCCTCGCCGCCAGCGACGACAACAACAAGCGCCGTTCGCGCATGAGCCTCCCCCTCCTCCCCAGTCGGCTGACCCTGGGCCCCGGCATCCCGCCGGTGCGGCCCCGGGCCCAGGCCGGCTTGTGCCCGGCTTTTGCCGTCGGGTGGGGATCGGGCCGGGCCTGCGCCCTCGCCGCCGCGTTGCCGTCGCACGCGCCAACGCTGCCTCGTTGATGCCGCCAGCAGCGGCCCCAGCGAATTGACCGGCAGTCCAGGGCGATTCCTTCTTTCGGCCGTCGAAGCGTTTCTCGTGCATCGGTCGAGGCGCCAGTCCTGCGGGCGGCGCCTCACAGGCTCGCGCCTGCCCCATCTACGGGCTGGTGCGTGACGAGGAGTGCACATGAAGAGAATGCTGATCAACGCGACGCAGCCCGAAGAGCGTCGCCTCGCGATCGTCGACGGCCAGAAGCTGCTCGACTTCGAGACCGAAATCGAGGGTCGCGAGCAGCGCAAGGGGAACATCTACAAGGCGGTCGTGACCCGCGTCGAGCCCTCGCTCGAAGCCTGTTTCGTCGACTACGGCGAAGACCGCCACGGCTTCCTGCCCTTCAAGGAAATCGCCCGCCAGTACTTCAAGGAAGGCGTTTCCGTCCGCGACGCGAAGATCCAGGACGTGATCTCCAACGGCCAGGAACTGCTGGTCCAGGTGGAAAAGGAAGAGCGCGGCAACAAGGGCGCGGCGCTGACCACCTTCGTCTCGCTGGCCGGTCGCTACCTGGTGCTGATGCCCAACAACCCGCGCGGCGGCGGCGTCTCGCGCCGCATCGAGGGCGAAGACCGCGAAGAGCTGAAGGAAAACCTCGACCAGCTCGAGTACCCCAAGGGCATGAGCCTGATCGCCCGCACCGCCGGCATCGGCCGCTCGGCCGCCGAGCTGCAGTGGGACCTGAACTACATGCTCAAGCTGTGGGACGCCATCGACGGCGCGTCCAAGGGCGGCAAGGGCGCGTTCCTGATCTACCAGGAGTCGTCGCTGGTGATCCGCGCGATCCGCGACTACTTCACCGCGGACGTCGGCGAGATCCTGATCGACACCGACGACATCTACGAGCAAGCGCACCAGTTCATGAACCACGTGATGCCGGAGACGGCCAATCGCGTGAAGCGCTACCGCGACGATGCACCGCTGTTCAGCCGGTTCCAGATCGAGCACCAGATCGAAACAGCCTTCAGCCGCACGGTGAACCTGCCCTCGGGCGGCGCGATCGTGATCGACCACACCGAGGCCCTGGTCGCGGTGGACGTGAACTCGGCGCGCGCCACCCGTGGCGGCGACATCGAGGAAACCGCCACCCGCACCAACCTCGAAGCCGCCGATGAGATCGCCCGCCAGTGCCGCCTGCGCGACCTGGGCGGCCTGATCGTCGTCGACTTCATCGACATGGAGGAGTCGAAGAACCGCCGCGAGGTGGAGCAACGCCTGCGCGACGCCCTGCGCCAGGACCGGGCCCGCGTGCAGTTCTCGTCGATCTCGAAGTTCGGCCTGCTCGAGCTGAGCCGCCAGCGCCTGCGCCCGGCGCTGAGCGAAGGCAGCCACATCACCTGCCCGCGCTGCAACGGCACCGGCCACATCCGCGACACCGAGTCTTCCGCGCTGCAGATCCTGCGCATCATCCAGGAAGAGGCGATGAAGGAGAACACCGCCGCCGTGCACGTGCAGGTGCCGGTGGAGGTGACCTCGTTCCTGCTGAACGAGAAGCGCACCGAGATCACCAAGATCGAGCTGAAGCAGCGCACCACCGTGCTGCTGGTGCCCAACAAGCACCTGGACACGCCGAACTACAAGCTCGAGCGCCTGCGCCACGACGACCCCCGGCTGGAAAACCTGCAGGCCAGCTACACGATGATCGAGGAGCCGGACGACGAGGTCTCGATCTCGCGGCGCGAGAAGGCCAAGGCCAAGCAGGAGCCGGTGATCAAGGGCGTGCTGCCCGACCAGCCGGCGCCGGTGGCTCCGCCGCCCGCGCCCGCCCCGGCGCCGGCACCTGCCTCGCAGGCCGAGCCACAACCGCAATGGGCCCGCCCTCCGGTCACCACGCCGGCGCCGGCCAGCGGCGGCTTCTTCGGCTGGCTGAAGAAGCTGTTCGGCGCCGAAGCGCCGGCCGCGGCCCCCGCGCCTGCGGCGGCGGCCGTCACCGAGACACCCGCCCCCACCCGTGAGCCGGGCCGCGAAGGCGGCCGTGGCGGCAAGGGCCGCGAGGGTGGCCGCGATGGCCGCCGCGAGCGGGGCGGTGAGCGCGGTGGAGACCGCAACGAGCGTGGTGGCGAGCGCGGCGGCCGTGGCCGCAACGAAGGCCGCAACGAGACCCGTCAGGACGGCCGCGCCGAAGCGGGCCAGGCGGGCCGCCAGGACGGCCGCCGCGAGGGTCGCGACAGCCGTGAAGGCCGCGGTGAGCGCCGCGACAACCGCCGTGGCGCCCCGGCGCCCGCGGCGGCCGAGGTCGACAAGTTCGAGTCCACACAGCCGTTGGCCGCAGTGCGCACCGACGAGGCCCCGCAGCCCAGCCGCCGCCCCCCGCGGCCGGAGCGTGAGCCGTTGCCCACCGACGCCGAGATCGCCCTGGGCGCCGCGCCGGAAGGCGAGCCGGCCGAAGGCGCCGCCG
>JBMOQN010000037.1:34315-86837 GCA_049322835.1 Pseudomonadota bacterium
CGAGGGCGAGGGCCGCCGCCGCCGCCGCCGCCGCGGCCGGGGTGGACGTGCCGAGGGCGAAGGCCAGCGCAGCGAGGTCGACAGCGACGCACTGGGTGCCGACGAGCCAGACACCGTGGCAGCGCCCTCCGCCGAAGTCGAGACCGGTGCCGAAGCCGTTCCGGCGGCCGATGGCGAGCCAAGAGCCCCGCGTGAACCCCGCGAGCGCCGTGAGCGGCGCGACCGGGGCGAGCGCGGCGAACGCCGTGAGCCGCGTGAGCCGCGCGAAGTGTCCGAGCCGGTCGCCGAAGTGGTGGCCGATGTTGCCGACGTGACCCCGGTCGCCACCGAGGTGGCCGAGCCAGTGCCGGCGGCCGCTCGTGCGCCGGTGCGCGTCGAGCCCTATGTGCTCGCGATGGACGAGTTGCAGCGCATCGCAGAGACCGCCGGCCTGGCGTGGGTGAACTCCGATGCGGACAAGATCCGTGCAGCGCAGGAGGCGATGGCGGCCGAACCGAGGCCGGTGCATGTGCCACGCGAGCGGCCCCCGCTGGTGGTGGTCGACGAAGGCCCGCTGGTGCTGGTCGAGACGCGCAAGGACCTGAGCCAGCTCAACCTGCCCTTCGACCCGCAGAAACAAGGCTGACACATCAGCCCCAGAAACGAACGCCACCCTCGGGTGGCGTTTTTTCTGGGGCCTCGCGTTGCCTGGGCAGAGAACCCCGCAAGCCGGCCCGCCTGCTGCGGGCCTACATCACCGCCGGCCCTCGCCCGGCGGGCACGCAACGGCCGGCCTCGCAGCGCGCGCCCGGGTCGACCACCATCGAGCAGTCGGAGACACGGCCCGACAGCTGGTTCTCCTCGCGGCGCGCCTTCTGGTAGGCCTCGGCCAGCGCGAGCAGGCGCGAGCCGTTGCTGACCTGGGTCGACCACACACGGTAGGCCTCCGGACCGCCGCAGGCCTTGTAGCCGATGGCCACCGTGCGGCATTGGTCGTTGCTGCTGCAGACCGGATCGCCGATTTCGTCGCGGATCTTGTTCTGAAGCTCGGCGACGTTCGCCGGCACCGCCCCCACCGGGCCCGGCTTGGGCGTGGGTTTCGCAGGCGGCGTTTCCGCGGCGGCGCAAGCGGCCAGCAGCCCCAGCGAAAGCCAGGCCAGCCGGCGCGCGGAAGACAGAAGTGATGACATGCACGCTCCTTCGAGTTAGGGGGGAAGTGTGACACCGCGTCCCACATGCGCGGTTCCAGGGTGTTTCCACCGGGTTCCCACCGAGGAAGCCGACGGGGGTGCTGCCTAGACTCGCCCGCACTGGCCGGCCGGGCAGCGCTGTCTTCGGTCCGCCGCCAGATTTCGAGCTGTGATCCGCGCCCGCCTCACCCACCCCATGAGGCCATCGAGCGCGGGGCCCTTGTTCCCCTTCATCAACGAGGAATCGACATGGCTTTACCGTTCAAGAAAGGTCCGGTCGGCGCCGCTTGCGCGCTGGTCCTGGCCGCCGGCATGGCACAGGCCGCCGGCCCGGCCGCGCGGCCCTACATCATCCAGCTGGCCGACCCGCCGGCCGCCTCCTACCGCGGCGGCGTGCCCGGCCTGGCCGCCACCCAGGTGGCCGAAGGCCAGCGGCTGCGCGTGCAGGCACCCGCCGTGCAGGCCTACGCGGCCCACCTTGAACGCCAGCAGCAGAAGGTGCTCGCCAAACAGGCGCAGCCGGTGAAGGTGTTGCACCGCTATCGCTACACCTTCAGCGGCTTCTCGGCCAAACTCACCCCGGCCCAGGCCCGCGCGCTCGCTCGCACCAAGGGCGTGCTCTCGGTGACGCTGGACGTGCCGCGCGAGCCGGTCACCAACCACACCCCGCACTTCCTCGGTCTGGATATCCCGGGCGGCGTCTGGTCGCTCAACCGCAAGGGCACCCTGGTCAAGGGCGAAGACGTGGTGCTCGGCATCGTGGACACCGGCATCCAGCCCGAGAACGGCTCCTTCTACGACCAGGTCGATGGCGATGGCCGGCCGGTCCACAGCGGCGGCACCCAGGCCTATGGCGCCCCGCCGGCCGGCTGGACGGGCACCTGCGTCGCCGGCGCCGGCTTCGACCCGGCCAAGCACTGCAACAACAAGCTGATCGGCGCGCGCGCGTTCGACGCGTCCTTCATGGCGACCGACCCGATGATCGCGTGGTACGAGTTCGCCGGCTCGGTGCGCGACTCCAACGGCCACGGCAGCCACACCGCCAGCACCGCCGGCGGCAACTGGGGCGCCGATGCACCGACCAACGGCCAAGACGTCGGCCCGATGTCCGGCGTGGCACCGCGCGCGCGCATCGCCGCCTACAAGGTCTGCTGGAGCTACCTCAACGGCCCGTCCTACGCCAACAACTGCTGGACCGGCGACTCGGTGGCGGCCATCGACCAGGCCGTGGCCGACGGGGTGGACGTCATCAACTTCTCGATCAGCGGTTCGCAGACCGACCTGATGGACCCGGTCGAGATCGCCTTCTTGAACGCTTCCGCGGCCGGGGTGTTCGTGGCGGCGGCCGCTGGCAACTCCGGCCCGGCCACCTCGGTCGCCCATGCCAGCCCCTGGCTGACCACGGTGGCTGCGTCGACGCACGACCGCTTCCTGATGGCCGATGCGATGCTTGGCGACGGCAGTGTCTACCGCGGCGCCTCCCAGTCCAAGGGCGTGCCGTCCTCGTCGCTCATCCTGTCGACCGATGCCGGCATCAAGGGCAAGCTGGAAGACGACGTGCGCCTGTGCAAGCTGGGCGCGCTGAACCCCGAGAAAGTGACCGGCAAGATCGTGGTCTGCGACCGCGGCATCACCGCCCGGGTCGAGAAGAGCCAGGAGGTGATGGAAAAAGGCGGGATCGGCATGATCCTGCTCAACACGCCAGCGGGCCTGCCCGGCGGCGGCGCCACCACGCTCAACGACGACGCCCACTTCGTGCCCACCGTGCACCTGCCGGTGGCCAACCGCGACGCCGTGCGCGCCTACGCCGACGGCGCCAAGCCGAGTGCCGCGCTGGGCGAAGCCGCACTCGAGCCGGGCGTGATCGCCCCGGTGCTGGCCGACTTCTCCTCGCGCGGGCCCAACATGGCCACGGCCTCGGTGATGAAGCCCGACATCGCCGCGCCTGGCGTGGCGGTGGTCGCCGCCTTCGCCGCCACCCAGCCCAACCAGGACTACCACAAGGGCATCGTCGACGGCACCATCGTGCCGCCCGAGACCGCCGCCTACCTGGACGGCACCTCGATGGCCACGCCGCACATCGCGGGGGTGGCGGCGCTGATCAAGCAAAAGCACCCGAACTACTGGGGGCCCGCGTCGATCAAGTCGGCCATGATGACCAGCGCCGGCCAGGTGAAGCTGGCCGACGGCTCCCCTGACCCGGCCCTCAAGGGCTACGGCGCGGGCCACGTCAACCCGAACGGTGCGCTCGACTCCGGTCTGCTCTACCCCATCGACCCGTCGGACTACTGGCGCTTCCTCTGTGGCGAAGGCTGGATGAGCGCGAGCTCGCCGACCTGCCAATCGGTCGGCACGATGGAGGCGAGCGATCTCAACCTGGCCTCGCTCAGCGCCGACGTGCCGGGCTTGATCACCTTCCGGCGCACGGTGCGCAACCTGGGCAACTCGACGGTGACCTACAACGCCAGCGTGGCGGTCGACGGCTTCACCGCCAGCGTCAACCCGCCCACGCTGACGCTGGAGAAGGGCCAGAAGGGCCGCTTCGAGGTGAACCTGGCCGCCAACGGCGCGGCACTCGGCGCGTGGAACCAGGGCTCGCTCGTCTGGAGCGACGGAACGCACCAGGTGCGCAGCCCCATCATGGCCCGGCTGGTCAACATGACCGGGCCGACCAACCTGTCCAGCGCCAACACGAGCGACCGCCTGCGTGCCACCTACCGCTTCGGCTACACCGGCGATGTGAGCTGGCAATCCGGCGGGCTGTGGCCGGCCACGCGCCAGGAAACCGAGGTCGCCAAGGCCGCCAACCGCGACGGCGACGCGGCCTGCCGCGACAACGCCCCTGGCACGGTGAAGTTCAACTTCACCGCTCCGGCCGGCACCATGGCCCTGCGCGTGGTCACCTACGACGCCGACACCGGTGACGGCAGCGGCAGCGACGACCTGGACATGTTCGTCTATGACGCCGCCAACAACCTGCTGGCCTCCAGCGCCGGTGCCACCTCGGAAGAGCGGGTGCAGTTGCTGGCGCCGCCGGCCGGCAACTATGTCGCCTGCATCCACGGCTTCGCTCCGGCAGACGGCGTGAGCACCCGCTTCACGCTCTCGTCCTGGGTCGTCGCGCCGGGGGCCGGCACGCCGGCCCTGAAGGTGCGGGGCCTGCCGACCTCGGTGGTGCCGGGCGATGCGGCCAAGGTGCGGTTCAGCTGGGACGGCGCCGTCGCCGGCACCCGCTACCTGGGCGGCCTGCGTCTGGTGCAGGGGTCCGACCCCGACACCGGCGCCACGCTGGGCGTGACGCTGCTGGCGGTCGAGCCCGGGCTGCCGCAGGGCGTGCGCGGGCTGAGCAGCCATCGCAAGTCAGCACAGCTCAAGAAGCGTTGAGTTCGTGAAAGCCGGGGGCGGCAAGCCCCCAAGAAGGGGAGGCGCCTTGGGGCGCCTCCTTTGTTTTGCGGCGTTGCCCATGGGGCAAAATGAACGACCGGCGCGTTGCGTTTCTTTCTCTGCCCAGGAGCGGCCCCATGGCCTCGATCAACAAAGTCATTCTCATCGGCAACCTGGGGCGCGACCCCGAGGTGCGCTACACCACCAGCGGCTCGGCCATCTGCAACGTCACCATTGCCACCTCGCGCAACTGGAAAGACAAGAACAGCGGCGAGCGGATGGAAGAAACCGAGTGGCACCGCGTGGTGTTCTTCGACCGTTTGGCCGAGATCGCCGGCGAGTACCTGAAGAAGGGCCGCCCGGTCTACGTCGAGGGCCGCCTCAAGACCCGCAAGTGGACCGACAAGGACGGCGTCGAGAAGTACACCACCGAGATCATGGCCGACAACATGCAGCTGCTCGGTGGCCGCGAAGGCGGCGGTGGCGGTGGTGGTGACGACGCCGGCTATGGCGGTGGCCGCGACATGGACGAAGGCGGGGGTGGTGGCAGCCGCCGAGCCGCGCCCGCGCCGCGTGCGCCGGCCCCGGCGCCCCGCCAGGCCCCGCGCGCCAGCAGTGGCCTGGACGACATGGACGACGACATTCCGTTCTGACCGCCCCTTGCGGCGTGATCCCCGAAGGGGCCGGCTTTCCGGCCCCTTTCGTCTTGGGCCCGGCCTCAGTCGAAGTGGTAGCCCTCGGCCGGATGCAGTTCCCAGCCGCCATCGCCATGCAGCAGCAGCACCTGCTGGTGGTAGCGCAACACCGCCGGGCGATGGGCGATGCTGACCAACGTGACGCCCTGGTCGTGCAGGCGCTGGTACAGCCGCGCCTCGTTGACGCTGTCGAGCGCGCTGGTGGCCTCGTCCAGGATCGCCACCTTGGGCTCGCGCACCAGCACCCGGGCAAACGCCAGGCGCTGCTGCTCGCCGACCGACAGCAGCTTCTCCCAGTCCTGCTCCGCATCCAACCCGCCCACGCGACCCGCCAGCTCGCCCAACTGCACCTCGGCCAGGATCTCCAGCAGCCGCTCGTCCGCCAGTGCGGTGCCGGTGGCCGGGTAGATGAGCTGGCTGCGCAACGTGCCCGGCTGCAGGTAGGGCCGCTGCGGCAGGAAGAAAAGGTCCCGCTCGGCCGGCAACTGCACCAGGCCCGAACCGCTGCGCCACAGGCCGGCGATTGCCCTCAGCAGCGAACTCTTGCCACAGCCGCTGGCGCCCGTGATCAGCAGCCCCTGGCCGGGCTGGAGCACGAGGTCCAGGTCCCGGATCAGCACCCGCTCGCGCTGCGGCGTCGAGAGTGTCAAGCCCTGAAGGGCCAGGCACTCGCCCTCGCGGCGCTCGATCTGCTGTCCCGGCGCCTCGGCCGCGGGCCCGGGCCGCATCACCGCCCGTGAGAGCGCATGCAGGCGGTCGATGCCGGCCACGAACCGCGACAGGCTCTCGAAGTTGTCGACGATCAAGGCGACGGCACCCAGCACCGCCGCGAACGCCCCCGCCGCCTGCACCGCACGCCCGACCTCCATCTGGCCCGACAGCACATCGCCGGCCAGGATGACGCTCGGCACCACCAGCGTCAGCTGGTTGAAGCCGCGCTGGAACAGGTTCAATGCACGCTGCTTCTTGATGAGCCTGTTGTAGTTGTCGTAGACAGCTTCGAAGCGCCGCTCGATCAGTGCCCGCTCCTGCGCCTCGCCACGGTAGAAGGCAATCGACTCCGCGTTCTCGCGCACCCGCATCAGGCCGAAGCGGAAGTCGGCCTCACGCCGCAGCTGCCAGAAGTTGAGCCGGATCAGCGGTGCGCCGAAGACCATGAGCGCAATCACGGTGCCGGCCACCGCATAGACGACGAGGAAGCCGACGAGCGGGCGTGAGATCGACCACAGCACCGCACTGAAGGCCACCAGCTGCATCAGCGAGCCGAGGAAGATCAGCAGGAAATGGATCGAGCGCCCGGTGAAGGTGTTGATGTCCTCGCTGATGCGCTGGTCGGGGTTGTCGATCTCGCCCTCGGCGCCCAGCGCGTAGTACCGCCGCTGGCCGAGGTAGCCGTCGAGGAAGCGCCCGGTGAGCCAGCGTCGCCAATGGTTGGCGAAGGCGTCGCGCATGTAGTAGTAGAAGGCGTAGATCGGCACCGCGAACACCAGGATGCCCAGGCAGGCACGCACCGAAGCCCAGAAACGGTCGCCATCCTGCGCAGCCAAGGCCGAGGTCATCTCGCCGGTCTGGTTGTTGAGCATGACCGCGAACTGCGTCTCGGCCAGCATCAACAGGATCAACAGCCCCAGCAACCCCCAGGCCGCCTTCCGCCGGTCGCCCAGCCAGTACGGCCTGGCGACCTGCAGGAACTGGCGCCAGGCGGCCAGCGACAGGCCGGGCGGTCGGCGCAGCCGGCCGCGCGGCCCGGCAGGTGCAGCAGCACCAGCGCCGTCAGGTGGCAGGTCGGGCGGAGCGGTCGAAGCGCCTGGAAGGGGCATGGCGGGGGCGGGCTGTCACGGTGGCGCCACGGTAGGCCACGCCCGCCACATGGCGTGTCGGACGACGCCGCTGCCGGCTGTCCGACGCGGCAGGTGTGAGCAGCGCTTCAGGCTTTGGTTGTAGCCGACCGCTCCCGCACCGGCTTGACGAAGCTCAAGGATGCACCCACCCGTGGACCGTCTCGGCCAGGTCCTCCAGGCCCTGCCGCTTGGGCGCCGAGAACAGCAGCAGGCAGACGTCCGCGGCCTCGGTGGCCAGGTCGGCCAGGCCCTCCTGCGCCGTCTCCAGCGCGGTGGCCTGCTCACGTTTGCCGAGCTTGTCGGCCTTGGTCAGCAGCACCAGCAGCTTCACCTCACCGGTGACCACGCGCGGGGCGACGAAGTCCAGCAGCTGCCTGTCCAGCGGCGTGAAGCCGAGCCGGCTGTCGACCAGCAGCACCACCCCGGCCAAGTTGCGCCGCACCGCCAGGTAGTCGGCCATCACTGCCTGCCAGCGCAGCTTGGCGGTGCGCTCGACGGTGGCGTAGCCGTAGCCCGGCAGGTCGGCCAGGTAGGCGTCGGCTGCGTCCTTGGGGCCCAGCTCGAAGAGGTTGATGTGCTGGGTGCGGCCCGGGGTCTTGGAGGCGAAGGCCAGCTGCCGGCGCTGGGCCAGCGCGTTGATGGCGGTGGACTTGCCGGCATTGCTGCGGCCCACGAACGCGAACTCGGGCAGGTCGCCCTGCGGCAGCTGGTCGAGCTGGCTGGCGGTGGTGAGGAATCGGGCGCCGTGGGCCCAGGCCAGGGCGGCCTTGGCGGCGTCGCTGACAGTGGCTTTGCTCGGGGCTGTGCGTGGGGCGGCCCCCGGGCGGTTCGAAGCAGTCATGGAGCATTGTAAAATCCGCGGGTTTTGTTCGTTCAAGGCCTGCCCCCGATGAGAACTTCCGCCGCCGCCATCGCCGCAACCGTCGCAGTGGCCGCCTTCCTGGCTGCCGCACTGGCCACGCCCGTGTGGGCTGCCGACACCGCGGCCACGCCCAAGGCGGATCTGGCCAAGGGCCAGGCCATCTCGAGCAACGTCTGCGCCGCCTGCCACACCGCAGACGGCTCCCGCGGCGCTCCGGCCAACCCGATCATCGCCGGCCAGCACCCCGAGTACCTCGCCAAGCAGCTGGCCGAGTTCAAGGCCGGCAAGCGCCAGAACCCGGTCATGCAGGGCATGGCCGCTCCTCTGACCGAAGAAGACATCCGCAACGTCTCGGCCTTCTACGCCAGCAAGCAGGCCAAGCCCGGCTTCGCCAAGAGCAAGGACACGGTCGCGCTCGGCGAGAAGATCTACCGCGGCGGCATCGCCGCGAAGGCCGTCCCGGCCTGCGCCGGCTGCCACAGCCCCAACGGCGCCGGCCTGCCCTCGCAGTACCCGCGCCTGGCCGGCCAGCATGGCGACTACCTCGACGCGCAGATGAAGGCCTTCCGCGATGGCAAGCGCGGCAACAGCGCCCCGATGAAGGCCATCGCCGCCAACATGAGCGACACCGAGATCGCCGCCGTGTCCGACTACATCGCCGGCCTGCGCTGACGAGCCCCGGCCCTCGTCGCCCCCAAGCCACCAGAAGGCCGGTCCCGCGACCGGCCTTTTTGTTGGCAGGTTTTGCATCCAGATGCCTGCGGCTGCGGGCACCCCTCCGGATAATCCGCCCATGACCGGCCCCGACGCGAGCTCCGCTCCGCTCCCCCCTTCCCGCCCGGCTTCGCCCGGCGTGGCGCGCGAGGCGCTGGAGCTTCTGTCGTCGATGCGTTTCGCGATCTCGCTGCTGAGCGTGATCTGCATCGCCTCGGTGATCGGCACGGTGGTTCAGCAAAACCAGCCCTACAACAACTACGTCAACCAGTTCGGGCCGTTCTGGGCCGAGCTGTTCGGTCGCTTCGGGCTCTACACCGTCTACTCGGCGACCTGGTTCCTGCTGATCCTGGCCTTCCTGGTCGTGTCGACCAGCCTGTGCATCGCCCGCAATGCCCCGAAGATCCTGGTCGACCTGCGCAGCTTCAAGGAGCATGTGCGCGAGCAGTCGCTGGCCGCCTTCCACCACAAGGCGGCCGCCACGCTGCCGGTGGGGCGCGAGGCCGCACTGGCGCAGGTGTCGGCGGCGCTGGGCCGCCACGGCTGGCAGGCCCGGGCCCAGGTCCGCGAGCACGGCACCATGGTGGCCGCGCGCGCCGGCCGAGCCAACAAGGTCGGCTACCTCGCCGCGCACTCGGCCATCGTGCTGATCTGCCTGGGTGGCCTGGCCGACGGTGACCTGATCGTCCGGGCCCAGATGGCCCTGACCGGCAAGAGCAGCTTCGACGGCGGCGGCCTCATCAAGGACGTCGCCCCCGAGCACCGCCTGCCCACCGGCAACCCCACCTTCCGCGGCAACCTGCCGGTGCCCGAAGGTGGCCGCCGCAACGTGGCGGTGTTGTCGATGCCCGACGGGATCGTGCTGCAGGAGTTGCCGTTCGACGTCGAGCTGAAGAAGTTCATCGTCGAGTACTACGAGACCGGCATGCCGCGCTTGTTCGCGAGCGAGATCGTGATCCACGACCACGAGACGGGCCAGGCCATCCCGGCCACGGTAAAGGTCAACGAGCCGGCCTACCACCGCGGCGTCACCATCTACCAAAGCAGCTTCGAGGACGGTGGCTCGCGCCTCAAGCTGCGAGCGCTGCCGGTGCAGGGCCAGGGCCAACCTTTCGAGCTGCAACTGCGCGTGGGCGAAAGCACCGCGCTCGCCCGCAGCGCCGACGACCCCGGCCGGCTGACGCTGGAGCTGACCGACCTGAAGGTCATCAACGTCGAGAACATCGGTGCCGCCAGCGCCACCAACCCCGACGGCTCGCCCAAGGCCACCGACGTGCGCAAGGTCGACCTCGCCACCACGCTCGACAAGCACCTGGGGGCCGGGGTGAACCCCGACAAGGCCAAGACCCTGCGCAACATCGGCCCCTCGGTCACCTACCGCCTGCGCGACAGCGCCGGCCAGGCGCGCGAGTTCCACAACTACATGCTGCCGGTGGAGCTGGACGGCACCCGCGTCTTCCTCGCCGGCGTGCGCGACACCCCGGCCGAGAGCTTCCGCTACCTGCGCATCCCCGCCGACGAGCAGGGCGAGCTGACGGGCTGGCTGCGCCTGCGCGCCGCGCTGAACGACAACGCACTGCGGGCCCGGGCCGCCCAGCGCTACGCCGACCTGGCCACGCCCGACGACAAGCCGGAGATGAACGAGCAGCTGCGCACCACGGCCTCGCGCGCGCTGGCCCTGTTCGGCGGCCTGGAGGCCCCCCGAGCCCAGCAGGCTGCGGCCGGGCAGGAGCCGGTGGCGGGCCTGCCGGCCCTGAGCCAGTTCATCGAGACCAGCGTGCCCGAGGCCGAGCGCCCGCGCATCGCCGAGGTGATGCTGCGCATCCTCAACGGCGCGCTGTTCGAGCTCAACCAGCTCGCCCGGGAACAAGCCGGCCTGAAGCCGCTCGAACAAGCCCCGGCCACCGAGGCCTTCATGACGCAGGCCGTGCTCTCGCTCTCCGACAGCCACTTCTACCCCGCCCCGCTGCTGGTGCAACTGGGCGAGTTCGAGCAGGTGCAGGCCAGCGTTTTCCAGGTGGCCCGCGCACCGGGCAAGGTGGCGGTCTACCTGGGCGCGATCTTGCTGATCGTCGGCGTCTTCGCCATGCTGTACGTCCGAGAGCGCCGGCTCTGGGTCTGGCTGGCCGACGGCGAAACGCCCGGATCCACCCGCCTGCAGCTGGCCCTGTCGACCCCCCGCCGCACGCTGGACATCGACGCCGAATTCGACACCTTGCGCCAGGACCTGCTGGCCGGAGGCACGACCCCATGAACACAACCACCACCACGCTGACGCTGGGCCGGCCCAGCCTCTGGGGCCGCCGGCAGCCGCTGGACTGGGCCTTCGCCGCCCTGGTGATCGCCGGTGCGGCCTATGCCTTCCGCCGCTACGGCGCCGCGATGGACATCTACGAAAAGTCCATCCTGGTCGGTGCCGTGCCTTCGCTGATCGCGCTCGGCTGGTTCTGGGGCCCGCTGCGCTGGCTCAGCGTGGGCGTGGGCGCGGCCAGCCTGGCGGCGATCAGCCTGTACACCCGCACCACCGACGGCTTCGGCGCCGACCTGGTCGCAGGCGGCCAGGTGTTCTGGCTCAAGTACTTCCTCTCCAGCCAGAGCGCGATCCTCTGGATGGGCACGCTGTTCTTCATGAGCACGCTCTTTTACTGGGGCGGCTACTTCTCGAAGCGCGGCGAGCAGGCCGCCGGCCTGCGCATCGGCAGCGTGCTGGCCTGGGCCGCGGTGGTGATGGCGCTGATCGGCACCATGGTGCGCTGGTACGAAAGCCACCAGATCGCGCCGATGATCGGCCACATCCCGGTCAGCAACCTGTACGAGGTGTTCGTGCTGTTCTGCTGGCTGACGACGCTGTTCTACCTGTACTACGAGGCCCACTACAAGACCCGCAGCCTCGGGCCCTTCGTGATGCTGGTCATCAGCGCGGCGGTCGGCTTCCTGCTCTGGTACACAGTGGCCCGCGAGGCGCAGGAGATCCAGCCCCTCGTCCCGGCGCTGCAGAGCTGGTGGATGAAGCTGCACGTGCCGGCCAACTTCATCGGCTACGGCACCTTCGCGCTGGCGGCGATGGTGGGCCTGGCCTGCCTGCTCAAGACCGCCAGCCCACGTGCGCTCTGGGTCGGCCTCGTCGCCGTCCCCGGTGCGGTGCTGGTGCTGATCGGTCTGTATGCGGTGGCGGGATCGCCAGACGAGGCGATGCAGGGTGCGCTGGGCAAGAGCGCCCGCATGCTGGGCGGCACCATGGCCTTCTTCGCGGTGATGGTGCTGCTGCGAGGCCCGATCAGCGCCCGCACGCCCTCGCTGGAGCTGATGGACGACCTGATGTACCGCGCCATCGCGGTCGGCTTCGCCTTCTTCACCATCGCCACCGTGCTGGGCGCCTTCTGGGCCGCCGAGGCCTGGGGCGGCTACTGGAGCTGGGACCCGAAGGAAACCTGGGCCCTGATCGTGTGGCTCAACTACGCCGCCTGGCTGCACATGCGGCTGATGAAGGGGCTGCGCGGCACGGCTTCGGCCTGGTGGTCGCTGGGCGGGCTGGTCATCACGACCTTCGCCTTCCTGGGCGTGAACATGTTCCTGTCGGGCCTGCACTCGTACGGGGAACTCTGACCTACCATCGGCCATGCCCTTTGCCCGCCGCGACGCCCAAGGCCAGGTGCTGAGCCTGCACCGCGAGGGCAGCACCGAGGCGAGCGAATTCCTGGCCGATGACCACCCGGACGTGCGGGCCTTCCTGGGCCAGGGCCACGAGACGGCCAGCGACCGTTTCGCGCAGCTCGACGCCGGCTTCGTGCGGGTGCTCGAAGATCTGATCGACACCCTGATCAACCGCAACCTGATCAACATCACCGACCTGCCGGCCGAGGCCCAGGCCAAGCTGTTCTCGCGCAAGAGCTTCCGCGAGCGCCGCAGCAGCCAGGCGCTCAAGCTCTTCGGCGACGAGATCGGGCCGCTCATCCCCGGCGTGCCACCGGTCGACGACAAGGCCTAGCAACCTGCCGGGCTTGGGCTGGCCTGCCCTGCACCCCCACACCGGCGGAACCGCACCGCATCGCGTAAGGTCCGACCCTTCCACCACGACCGATCGTCGTGTCTCCCGAGGATCGACCATGCACCTGATCAAGGACCGCGGTTTCACCCACCGCACGCCGTCGGACATCACGCCCGCGGCGATCTACCACGCGCGCCGCGAGTGGCTGCAGCGCGCCGCCGCGCTGGGGCTGGCCGCCACCGCCTGGCCCGGCGCTTTCGCCGCCACCGGCCCGGGCAAGCTGGCCGCCCTGCCGAGCACCCGCAGCACCATCCCGGGTGGCCTGGTGATGGACAAGTCCACGCCCTACGAGGACGTGACCAGCTACAACAACTTCTACGAGTTCGGCACCGACAAGGCCGACCCGGCCCGCACTGCCCACACCCTGAAGCCGCGGCCGTGGGCGGTCAGCGTCGAGGGCGAGGTGAAGAAGCCCAAGGTCTACGACCTTGACGAGCTGCTCAAGCTCAGCCCCATGGAGGAGCGCATCTACCGCCTGCGCTGCGTCGAAGGTTGGTCGATGGTGGTGCCGTGGGTCGGCTACTCGCTGAGCGAGCTGATCAGAAAGGTCGAGCCCACCGGCAACGCGAAGTTCGTGCAGTTCACGACCCTGGCCGACAAGGCGCAGATGCCCGGCCTGCGCTCGTCGGTGCTCGACTGGCCCTACACCGAAGGCCTGCGGCTGGACGAGGCCATGCACCCGCTGGCGTTGCTGACCTTCGGCCTGTACGGCGAGGTGCTGCCCAACCAGAACGGCGCACCGGTACGCATCGTGCTGCCCTGGAAGTACGGCTTCAAAAGCGCCAAGTCGATCGTGAAGATCCGCTTCGTCGAGAAGCAGCCCGTCAGCAGCTGGGAGCGCGCCGCGTCCAGCGAGTACGGCTTCTATTCCAACGTGAACCCGCAGGTCGACCACCCGCGCTGGAGCCAGGCCAGCGAGCGCCGCATCGGCGAAGGCGGCTTGTTCGCCAAGCGCCGGCCGACGCTGATGTTCAACGGCTATGAAGCCCAGGTCGGCCAGCTCTATGCGGGCATGGACCTGAAGAAGCACTTCTGATGAACCGCTGGCTCGCCCACCCGGCCGCCAAGCCGGTGCTGTGGACATTGCTGGCGCTGCCGCTGGCATGGCTGGTGTGGGGCGCGGTGCAGGGCACGCTCGGTCCGAACCCGGCAGAAGCGCTGATCCGCAGCCTGGGCGACTGGACGCTGCGAGGCCTGGTGCTGACGCTGGCCATCAGCCCGCTGCGCGACGTGACCGGCTGGCACCAGCTGCTGCGCCACCGGCGCGCCATCGGCGTGGCCACTTTCATCTACGCCACGCTGCACTGGCTGGCCTACGCCTGGCTCGACCAGGGGCTCGATCTCGAGGCCCTGTTGAAGGACGTGGCCAAGCGCCCGTTCATCCTCGTCGGCACGCTGGCCTGGCTGCTGCTGCTGCCACTGGCCGCCACCTCGTTCAACCGGGCCATCAAGGCCCTGGGCGCGAAGCGCTGGCAAGCGCTGCACAAGGCCATCTACGCGATCGCGCTGTTGGCCATCCTGCACTTCTTCTGGATGCGCTCGGGCAAGCAGCTCTACGGCGAAGTCGCGGTGTATGCGGTGATCGTTTTCGTCCTGCTCGCCTGGCGCGTCCGGCGCGCGTGGCGCAGCCACGCCTCGACGCCGCCGGGCCAGCGCCGCAAGCGGCTCACCGCCGCGTGATGTAGGTGAAGGTGCCGTCGCGGCGGACTTCCTCCGCCGCGGCCTTGAGCCCGCGCATCGCCGCGCTGTAGAGCGAGGTGGCCAGGCTGATGCGGCGCACGCCGGCCGCTTCCAGGTCGGCCACCGTGAAAGATTTGCCGGGGATGCCGACCATGAAGCTCAGCGGCTTGGTGAGGGCACTCGCCACCGTCTTGACCGCCTCCAGGCTCGGCAGGCCGGGCGCGAACAGCACGTCGGCCCCGGCCGCCTCGTAGGCCTGCAAGCGGCGGATCGTGTCGTCCAGGTCGGGCCGGTCGTTGAGGTAGTTCTCTGCCCGCGCCGTGAGGGTGAACGGCCGGCCCTGGCCCGCCAGGTGGCGCACCACCTCGGCCGCGGCGGCCACTCGCTCCACCGCCTGCGAGAGATCGTAGATCGGCGAATCGGGCTGCTGGCTTGCGTCCTCGATCGAGCCGCCGGCCAGGCCGATCTCGGCCGCCAGGCGGATGGTCTGGGCCACCACTTCCGGCGCGTGCCCGAAGCCGTTCTCGAGGTCGGCCGACACGGGCAGCTCAGTGGCCTGCACGACGCTGCGGGCATGGTGCAGCGCGTCCTCGCGCGTCAGCTGGTAGTCGCTGCGCCCCATCGCCATGGCCGACGCGGCGCTGGAGGTGGCGAGCGCCTCGAAGCCCATGTTGGTCAGCAGCCGGGCCGACCCGGCGTCCCACGGGTTGGGCATCACGAACACGCGCGACCCCTGGTGCAGCTGCTGGAACCGGTGGGCCTTGTCGACGGTGGTGGGGGGCATGGGCAGGTCCTCTGTGAGGGCATGGAGGGGAAGTCGGCGCATGCTGCCCGATGCGCCCCCTGCCCGCTCGCCGGATGCGGACATGCCCCTGCCACCGGTGGCCCCATGGGACACTGACATCGCCATGCCGCCGCACGACCACTCACGCCCTGCCGGCTCCGGCCACCACCATGGGCACGACCACGAGCATGCCCACGACCATGAGAAGGCGCATGCGCACCGCGCGGGTGAGCCGGGCCAAGACCACCACGACCACCATGGGCATTCGCACGGCGACCCCAGCCGCGCCGGCCGGGCCTTCGCCATCGCCATCGCGCTGAACGCCGCCTTCGTCGCGGTCGAGTTCGGCTACGGCCTGGTGGCCAACTCCACCGCCCTGCTGGCCGATGCCGGCCACAACCTGTCCGACGTGCTGGGCCTCGCCCTGGCCTGGGCGGCCGCCCTGCTGGCGCGCCGAGTGCCCGACGAGCGCTACACCTTCGGTCTGCGCGGCAGCTCCATCCTGGCCGCGCTGGCCAACGGCACCCTGCTGCTCGTGGCCTGCGGCGGCATCGGCTGGGAGGCCGTGCGGCGCTTCAACTCCCCCCCACCGGTCGCCACCGACCTGGTGATCATGGTGGCCGGCATCGGCATCGTGGTGAACGGCCTGTCCGCCTGGCTCTTCGCGAAAGACAGCGCCCACGACCTGAACCTGCGAGGCGCCTTCCTGCACCTGGCCGCCGACGCAGCGGTGTCGCTCGGCGTGGTGGTGGGCGGCCTGGTGATGCGCCAGACCGGCTGGTACCTGGTGGACCCTTTGCTGAGCGTGGTGATCGTGGTCGTCATCCTGGCCGGCACCTGGGGCCTGCTGCGCGAATCGCTGCGGCTGGCGCTGGCCGCCGTGCCCACCCGGGTGGACGCGGTGGCGGTGCGCAACTACCTGGCCGGCCTGCCTGGCGTGGTGGACGTGCACGACCTGCACATCTGGGCCGTCTCGACCACCGAGACCGCCCTCACGACCCACCTCGTGCTGCCGGCCGGCTCGCCGGGCGACGCCTTCATCGAGCAGGTGGCCGACGAGCTGGACCGGCGCTTCGGCATCCAGCACAGCACGCTGCAGATCGAGCAGGGCCTGGTCGGCCATGCCTGCCGGCTGCAGGGGCACTGACAGCACAGCCCCCATCGACAACCGGGTCGGCGCCTGCTACACGTTGCAGCAACGCGGCGCCGCCACACTGTCGCGCCAACCCGCCACCCCAGGAGGCCACCATGCCCACGACGAACGACGATGGCCCGCGTTTCCCCGGCCGGCGCGACGCACTCGGCGCCTTCGCGCTGACGACATTGCCGCTGGTGGGCCTGGCAGCGCCGGGGGATGCCGACACCGCCTGGTCCGAGCAGTTCGACGCCTTCGACTACGCCGCCGCCCGCAGCTGCGCGCTGATCCCCGAAGAGACCGCCGGGCCCTATCCGCTGCTGCAGGTGCTGGGCGACGACAAGATGCTGCGCCGAGACATCACCGAGGGCCGGCCGGGCGTGCCGCTGGCCTTGACGCTCAAGCTGGTCGACATCCGGCAGGCCTGCGCGCCGATCGCCAATGCGGCGGTCTACATCTGGTGCACCGACAAGGACGGCGTCTACTCCGGCTACCAGCAGCCGGGCGGCATCGACACCCGCGGCCAGACCTTCATGCGCGGGGTGCAGCTCAGCAATGCCAAGGGTGTGGTGCGCTTCGAGGCCGTCTACCCGGGCTGGTACCCCGGCCGCATCACCCACATCCACTTTCAGGTCTACCTGAACGCCGACACTGGCGGCTCGGCCACCGCCACCTCGCAGCTCGCCTTCCCGCAGCCGGTGACCAAGGCGGTCTACGCCTCGCCGCTCTACGCCGCGCGCGGCCAGAACACGACGGTCAAGGACTTCGCGCAGGACGGCGTCTTCCGCGACGGCGTGAGCCTGCAGCTGTGCAAGACCAAGGGCTCGGTCGACGCGGGCTACGCGGCGAAGCTGCTGGTGGGGGTGGCCGCCTGAATCAGGCGCCGCTCTTCAACACATCGCGGCCAATGATCAATTGCTGCACCTCGGTCGCGCCTTCGTAGATGCGCAGGGCGCGGATCTCGCGGTAGAGCCGCTCGACCGCCTCGCCGCTCTGCACCCCGCGGCCACCCCAAAGCTGCACCGCGGCGTCGATCACCTGCTGTGCGCCTTCGGTGGCGAACATCTTGGCCATCGCGGCCTCGCGGGTCACGTTCCGGCCCTGGTCGCGCTGCCAAGCCGCGCGGTAGACCAGCAGGGCGGCTGCGTCGAGCGTGGTGGCCATGTCGGCCAGCTTGGCCTGGGTGAGCTGGAAGTCGCCCAGCACCCCGCCGAACATCGGCCGCGTGCGGGCGCGGGCCAGGCCCTCGTCCATCGCGCGGCGGCCAAAGCCCAGCGCCGCGGCGGCCACGCTGGTGCGGAACACGTCCAGCGTGCGCATGGCCACCTTGAAGCCCTCACCCGCCTCGCCGATGCGGTGGCCCAAGGGCACCCGGCAGTTCGTGAAGCGCAGCCGGGCCAGCGGGTGCGGCGCGATCACGTCGATGCGCTCGGCGATCTCGAAGCCGGGCGTGCCGGCCTCGACCACGAAGGCCGAGATGCCGCGTGAGCCCGGCGCCTCGCCGGTGCGCGCGAAGACCACGTAGACATCGGCGATGCCGCCGTTGGAGATCCAGGTTTTCTCGCCGTCGAGGATGGCCACGTCGCCCTCGACCCGCGCGGCGCACTGCATCGCCGCCACGTCGGAGCCGGCCTCGGGCTCGGAGAGGGCGAAGGCCGCGATCGCCTCGCCGGCCGCCACCTTGGGCAGCCAGCGCGCCTTTTGCCCGGCCGTGCCGGCGAGCGAGATCGCCCCCGAGCCCAGGCCCTGCATCGCGAAGGCGAAGTCGGCCAGGCCGTTGTGGCGGGCCAGCGTCTCGCGGGCTATGCAAATGGTGCGGGTGTCGATGGCCTCGCCCGCGCCGCCGAACGCGGTACCCGCCACCGCATGGCGCAGCCAGCCGGCATCGCCAAGCTGCTTCACCAGCGTGCGGCAGGCGGCATCCACGTCGTGGTCGCCATGCTGGTCACGCACGGTGGCCGCCGCCCAGGCGTCGAGCTCGGTGGCGAAGGCGCGGTGGCGCGGCTCGAAGAAGGGCCAGTCGAATGCGGTCATCTCAGCGGCCTCCTCGCGGCGCATGCTGCCAGCCCACGCACAGCAGCGTGGCGATCAGCAGCACGCTGTACTCCATGCCGTTGCGCCCCAGGCCCACGACGAACCAGCCCGCCTTGGCATGGACCATCGCGATGCCCACCGCATAGATGGCCGAGTACGCCAGCGTGAGCGGGAACACCCAGCGGTTGAACAGCAGCAGCGGCGTGCCGACGATCTCGAAGGCCGTGATGGCGATGGCCACCGCCGGGCCGAAGGGAATGCCCTGGCTGGCGAGCCACTCGCCGAAAGGCGCGTAGCCCCCGCTCAGCAGGCGCGCCCAGCCATGGGCGGCGATCAGGCCGGCCAGCAGCGCGCGCAGCACTGTCCAGCCCATGCGGCTTCGGTCCATGTTCAGTTGCCCTCGAAGACGGGTTTCTGCTTCGCCACGAAGGCCCGGTAGGCCCGGCCGAAATCTTCGGTCAGCATGCACAGCGCCTGCGCCTGCGCCTCGGCCTCGATCGCCTGCTCGATCGTCATGGCCCACTCCTGGTGGAGCATGGTCTTGGTGATGCCGTTGGCAAAGGTGGGGCCGGCGGCGATCTGCGCCGCCCAGGCCTGCGCCTCGTCGCGCAAGGCCTCGGGCGCCACGAGGCGGTTGAGGAAGCCCCAGGCATGGGCCTCGTCGCCCGGCAGCGCGCGGCCGGTGTAGAGCAGGTCCGACGCGCGGCCCTGGCCGATGATGCGCGGCAGCATGGCGCAGGCGCCCATGTCGCAGCCCGCGAGGCCCACGCGGTTGAAGAGGAAGGCCGTCTTCGATCGCGCCGTGCCCACGCGCAGGTCCGACGCCATCGCGAGGATCGCGCCGGCGCCGGCACACACGCCGTCGATCGCCGCGATGATGGGCTGCGGGCAGCCGCGCATGGTCTTGACCAGCTCGCCCGTCATGCGGGTGAACATCAGCAGCTCGGGCGCCTTCAGCCGGATCAGCGGGCCGATGATCTCGTGCACGTCGCCGCCGGAGCAGAAGTTGTCGCCCGCGCCTTCGACCACCACCACATGCACGTCGGTGGCGTGGCGCAGCCTGGCGAACAGGTCGCGCAGCTCGGCGTAGGAGTCGAAGGTCAGCGGGTTCTTGCGCTCGGGCCGGTTGAGCGTGACCGTGGCGACGCCCTCCTTCACCTGCCAGCCGAAGTGGCGCGCCGCGTAGCCGGCCAGCTCGACGCGGTTGCCCGCCGCCAGCGCCGGGTCGACCCGGTCGGTCGTGTCGTTCATCTTGGTGTCTCCTCGGGAGGCTGTGCCAGGTGCAGCCGCAGCCGCCCCAGCAGTTCGTGCAACTGGTGTTTCTGGTCGACGCCCAGGCCGGCCAGCAGCTCGACCACCCAGCCTTCGTGCACGGCCGCCACCCGCTCGAAGGCCTGGCGGCCGCTGGCGGTGAGGCTGACCTTGAACGAGCGCCGGTCGGCGGCGTCGGATTCGCGCACCACCAGGCCTTCCTGCTCCAGGTCGTCGGTCAGCGCGGTCACGTTGCCGCCGGTCACCATCAGGTAGCGCGAGAGGGCACTCATGCGCAGCCCTTCCGGGTGGCGGTGCAGCTGGGCCAGGTAGTCGAATCGGGCGAGCGTCATGCCGAACTCGGCCCGCAGGCGGCGGCGGATCTCGGTCTCGATCTGGGTGGTGCAGGCCAGCAGCCGGAGCCACACCTTGAGGGCCTGGTGGTCGGTATCGCCGGCACGCGCTTCCATCCCGATCTGGTCGTCGTCGAGCAGGCGCTGGAGCGGGGCAACAACTTTCTTCACATGGTCTCCCCGCCACAGACGGCAATGGCCTGGCCGTTGACGGCCCCGGCGGCCGGCGAGCACAGCCAGCGCACGGCGGCCGCCACCTCCCCGGGTTGTACCAGCCGGCCCTGCGGGTTGGTCTGGGTGAAGCCCGCGCGGGCTTCGGCCTCGCTGCGGCCGGTCTTGGCCATCACCTTGGCGATGCCGTCCTTGACGATGTCGGTCTCGGTGTAGCCCGGGCAGACGGCGTTGACGGTGACGCCGTCCTTGGCCAGCTCCAGCGCGAGCGAGCGCGTCAGGCCCAGCACGCCGTGCTTGGCGGCCACGTAGGCCGACACATAGGCATAACCTTTCAATGCAGCGGTGCTGGCGATGTTGACGATGCGGCCGTCGGTGCCGGCGGCCTTCAGGTCGGCCAGCGCGGCCTGGCAGCACAGGAACGGGCCGGTCAGGTTCACGTCGATCAGGCGCTGCCAGAGCTCGGGCGAGGTCTTGGCGAACGGCGCGGTCTCGACAGCGCCGGCGTTGTTGATCAGCGCAGTGAGCGGGCCTTTGGCGGCGCGGGCCGCCGCGAAGGCCGCCGCCACCGAGACGGCGTCGGTCTGGTCCATCGCGACGGCGTGGGCATCCAGCTCGGCCGCCAGCAGGCGGGGGGCTTCGCGTGCGGTCAGCGTCAGCGTCCAGCCGTCCTCGGCCAGGGCGCGGGCGATCGCCGCGCCGATGCCGCGGCTGGCGCCGGTGATGAGGGCGTGCCGAATCCGTGCTCCCTCGGGCCTGCGGCCCGGTCCCTCCGAGAGGGAATGAGCCCCTTCGGGTGGCCGTGCGGGGCTCATGTACCGTCCCCGCGCGGCTTGGCGGCGCTGCCGGCGGTGGCCAGCGCTGCGCGCTCGCGCTGGATCAGCGTCTCCATCTGCGACTTGCCCGAGAGGTACTGCACCGGCCAGCCGAGCGACCTGTAGCCGATCTTGGCCGCCTCCTGCAGCGTCCACGCCGGGTTGGCCAGGTGCGGCCGCGCCACGGCGCACAGGTCGGCCCGGCCGGCGGCGATGATGGAGTTGACGTGGTCGGCCTCGCTGATCGCGCCGACGGCGATGGTCGCGATGCCGGCCTCGTTGCGCACGCGGTCGGCAAAGGGCGTCTGGTACATGCGGCCGTAGACCGGCTTCTGCTCGGGGCTCACCTGGCCCGACGAGCAGTCGATCAGGTCGGCGCCGGCCGCCTTGAAGGCCCTGGCGATCTCGATCGCGTCGTCCGGCGTGATGCCGCCCTCGACCCAGTCGTGGGCCGAGATCCGCACCGACATCGGCTGGCCTGGCGGCCACACCTCGCGCATCGCGGTGAACACTTCGAGCGGGAAGCGCAGGCGGTTCGCCAGCGGGCCGCCGTACTCGTCCGTGCGGCGGTTGGTCAGCGGCGAGATGAAGGCCGACAGCAGGTAGCCGTGGGCGCAGTGCAGCTCCAGCCAGTCGAAGCCGGCCTCGGCGGCGCGCCGTGTGGCGGCGACGAAGTCGTCGCGGACGCGGTCCATGTCGGCTCGGGTCATCGCGCGCGGCACGGCGGTCACGCCCGGTTCGTAGGGCCGGTCGGACGCCGCCAGCAGCGGCCAGTTGCCGCCGGCCAGCGGCCGGTCGGCCCCGGCGCCGACCCAGGGCTCGTTGGTCGAGCCCTTGGGGCCGGCATGGCCCAGCTGCAGCGCGATCTTCGCGTCCGAGTGCTGGTGCACGAAGTCGACGATGCGTTTCCAGGCGTCGCGCTGCGCGTCGTTCCACAGGCCCGGGCACGAGGGCGTGATGCGCGCATCGGGGCTGGGGCAGGTCATCTCGGCGAACACCAGGCCGGCGCCGCCGAGCGCGCGCGCGCCCAGGTGCACCAGGTGGTAGTCGCCGGGGATGCCGTCGACCGCCGAGTACTGCGCCATCGGCGAGACGACGACGCGGTTCTTCAGCGTCAGGCCGCGCACGGTATAGGGCGTGAACATCGGCGGCACCGCATGCTTGTCGGCCGGCTCGTCGAGCCCCGCGCGTGCCGCGATCCAGCGCTCGTAGCCCTCCAGCCAGGCCTTGTCGCGCAGGCGCAGGTTCTCGTGGCTGATGCGCTGGCTGCGCGTGAGCATCGAGTACATGAACTGCTCGGGCTCCAGCTGGTCGCAGTAGCGCTCGCCGCAGTTCTCGAACCACTCCATCGCGTTCCAGGCGGCGTTCTGCAGCCGCAGCACGTCGATGCGGCGCTCGGCCTGGTAGTTCTTGAGCACGTCGGCGATCTCGTCGGCGCCCACCTCGGTGTGGTTGCCGTGGTCGCGGAACTGCCTGGTCAGCTCGATCGCGTCTTCCAGCGCCAGCTTGGTGCCCGAGCCGATCGCGAAGTGCGCGGTGTGCACCGCATCGCCCATCAGCACCACGTGGCTGCGGCCGTTGAACAGCGACCACTGCTCGCAGGTGATGCGCTGGAAGTTGAGCCACGCCGAGCCGCGCAGGTGGCGGGCATTGGTCATCAGCTTCTCGCCGCGCAGGTTCTCGGCAAAGAGCTTTTCACAGAAGGCCACCGACTCGTCGGCGTTGGCCTGGTCCAGCCCGTGGGCCTTCCACACGTGTTCGGGGCACTCGACGATGAAGGTCGAGGTGGTCTCGTCGAACTTGTAGATGTGGGCCTGGAACCAGCCGTGCTCGGTCCTTTCGAACAGGAAGGTGAAGGCGTCGTAGAGCCGCTTCGTGCCCAGCCAGATGTAGCGGTTGGGGCGGGTGACGATGTCGGGTTGGAAGACCGCCGCGTGCCGGGTGCGCACCCGGGAGTTGATGCCATCGCTGGCGATGACCAGGTCGGCCTCGGGGTAGTCTGCGTCGGACTCGGCCTCGGTCTCGAACACCAGCTTCACGCCCAACTGCTCGCAGCGTGCCTGCAGGATGTTGAGCAGCTTCTTGCGGCCGATGCCGACGAAGCCGTGGCCGCCCGAGCGGATCACCCGGCCCTTGATGTGCAGCTCGATGTCGTCCCAGTGGTTGAAGGCCTGCTCGATCTGGCCGGCGGTCACCGCGTCCCACTGGCGCATGTGCTCCATCGTCTGGTCGGAGAACACCACGCCCCAGCCGAAGGTGTCGTAAGGGCGGTTGCGCTCGACGACGGTGATGTCGTGGGCGGGGTTCTGCTGCTTCATCAGCAGCGCGAAATACAGGCCGGCGGGGCCGCCGCCGATGCAGACGATGTTCATGCGTTCACCTGGGGTGGGTGGCAAATTACTTTAATTGTGAATTATCTAGGTGTCAATCAATTGCCCCGGTGCGCAGCTCGCAATCTCGGGGTTGGCACCCGCCGCCCCGTTCCCCACACTGCCGGGCTGCCCCCAAACCCACCTCCTTTCCAGCGACCCCCCATGCGCCTGCCCCGTGTTGCCCTCGCCGCCCTGGCCCTTGCCTTCGGCGCCCCCACCCTCGCCGCCGTGCCCAACGAGCCCACCGGCGAGATCGAGAAGCGCTTCTACGCCGACGGCCCCTGGGCCGTGAGCCACCGGCCGTCGTATGGCTGCTGCGACTCGGCCGGCTTCGCCTTCGACGTCTACGGCCCGTCGTCACCCGGCCAAGGCGGCTTCCTGCACCCCATCGTCACCTTCGGCAACGGCACCGGGGCGGCGCCCTACAACTACGAGCACCTGCTGCGCCACCTGGCGAGCTGGGGCTTCGTGGTCGTGGCCACGCGGCAGCCCAACACCGGCACGGGGCGCGAGATCCGGGATGCGGCGCGCTTCATGGTGGCCGAGCACACGCGGCCCGGCAGCCCCTTCGAAGGCACGCTGGCGGTCGACCGCATCGGCGCCATGGGCCACTCGCAGGGCGCCACCGGCGTGATCAACGCGATGCGCGACAGCGGCGGCGCCATCCGCACCGCCATCGCGATGGCGCTGCCAGCGCAGGTGTTCTGCAGCGACCAGCTCAACTGCACCAACCCGGCCAAGCTGCGCTGGGGCTCGGTGTTCTACCTCAACGGCAGCCTGGACGTGGTGATCTCGCCCTCGCGCCAGCCCAAAGGCACCAAGGGCCTGCAGTCGAACGCCGCCTACTACAAGGCCACGCCGGCCGCGCGGCCCAAGTTCTGGGCCACGCTGCGCGGCGCCAACCACAACGACATGATGGGCCAGCCCGACTGCGGCCCGGTGGGCGCCACCTGCCACAACGGCGTCTACGGTTACCTGGGCTACCCCACCGCCTGGCTCATGGACCAGCTGCAGGGCGACGCCGCCGCCCACCAGGCCTTCGTCGCGGGCAGCGGCGAGATCTTCTTCCAGCCCAGGAACTGGGCCAACCAGACCAGCAACATCGCGCCCTGAGCGTTCGTCGAACGCGCGGGCGCGACAAGCCAGGGCTGCGGCCGCGTCAGCGCAGCAGGCACGACGCGCGCTGGCGGCGCGTGTTGTTGCCCTCGACCGATTCGGCCACCACCTGGTTGCCGTCGACCGTGGCCTCCAGCTGGTGCAGGCCGGGCGCGAGCTGCAGGTTCGGCGTGTCGGGGAACCAGCGGTGGGTGACCGAGGAGCCGGGCGTCTGCAGCAGGCGCGAGGGGTCGGCCCCCAGCAGGCGCAGGCCGCCCCAGGCCTGGCCGTCAGCGCGCATCTGCACGGTGGCGCCGGCCGTCGGGTGGTAGGCAGCCTCGGGCACGCCCCCGGTGCCGGCGTTGGTGAGCGTCAGCTCGATCTCGCAGGCCTCGACCACCCGGATCGCGCTGACCTGCAGGTCGGGAAGGCCGAAGACGCCATCGACGATGGTGGCCGCCCCCACCGGGTCGGCCAGCGCACCGTCGTTGCTGCAGCCCACCCCGTTGGAAAGCTGCAGGCTGAAATGCTCGCTGCCCTCGATGAGCGCATCGCCCAGCACCGTCACCGGCACGGTGCCGATGTCGATCACATCCGGCCCGTCGACCACCACCGTCTTGCTCAGTTGGCCGCTGGCCGGCAGGAAGTCGACATTCGCCGAGGCGGTGCCCGAGACGGTGTGGTAGCCCACGCAGAACGAGAGCTGGCGCACGTTGCAGTCCGGCTGGTCGACCGGGCAGGTGACCAGCACCGGGTCGTAGACCGCGAGCACCGAGAAGCTGGTGCTCTGGTTGCCCTGGCCGTCAGAGACGGTGGGGGCGTCGGCGACGACGATGCGGGGTGCCCCGCCGGCGGCGCGGGCAGCCGGCGGCGCGCCGGCCAGGCCGATGGCCGAAGTGAGGGTGGCAAGGGTCAGGACGATTCGATTCATGGTGGATGACTCCCTGAAGACAAGAGAACAGCGGGCCGCCCCATGCGGCGCTGCGGCCACCCGGCGCAACGTGCACCGAACAGCTGCCGGCATTGCACCGGCGCTGTGTCCCGCCTGTCTTGAGGCCGCTGTCCCGGCGTCGTGGCCGGGCGTGTGGCCGCCCTGGCCGCCCCGCCGGGACGGATGTCCCGGCACCGGCGTTCGGGTCAACCCGCGCGCTGGCCGAGCCGGCCGAAACCGCACTCGCGTGCCCGCACCACCGCCGCCGCGCGGCTGGCGACGTGCAGCTTGTCGTACAGGTGCGAGACGTGATTGCGCACCGTCTTGCCGCTGAGGTGCAGGGCCTCGGCAATGCCGGCGTTGTCGACGCCGCGGGCGACGAGGTCGAGCACCTCGCGCTCGCGCGGGGTCAGCGGCTCGTCCAGCGGCGACACCGCCACGGGCTCGTCCGCAGCGGCCGGCGGCGCCAGGAAGTCGCGCACCGCCACCATGAACGCGGCCCACGCCGGCTCGTCGAGCAGCACGTGGTTGCGGGATTCGAGCGGCACGAAGCGCGCATTCGGGATCAGCCCGGCCAGCAAACGGCCTTCGTCGAAGGGCACGCGCTGGTCCTCCCGCGCGTGCAGCACCAGCGTCGGGCAGCGCACCTGCGGCGCCAGCGCGGTCACGTCGAGGCGGCTGAACTCGTCGAGGAAGCGGCAGGCATCGTCGGGCGTCGCCGAGCGGCGCTGCAGCTCGTTGAACCAGCGCAGCTGCTCGGAGGTGCCGCCGGGAATGAACTGCGCCGTGAAGAGTGCGCGGAAGGCCTCGTTCTCGCGGCCCCAGCCCAGGCGCACCAACTGCTGCATCAGTGCGGCCTCCTCGCGTGCCGCGGCCGAGCGGTCGCGCACCAGCCGGCCGCGCGCGTAGGCGCCGTAGAGCACCAGCTGGCTCACGCGCTCGGGGTGGCGCGCGGCGTAGGCCAGTGCCACCGCGCCACCCTGCGAGACACCGAGCAGCGTGAAGCGCGGCAACGCCAGCGCGTCGACGACGGTCTCCAGGTCGGTGACCCAGGACTCGAACGAGAGATCGCGCGGCGCGCGGTCCGACAGGCCGCAGCCACGCTCGTCGTAGCGCACCAGCCGGTGGCTCGCCGACCAGTCGCGCAGCCAGTGCCGCCACACCGGGCTGTCGGCGTCGAATTCGATGTGGCTCAGCCAGTTCGCGGCCTTGACCACCGTCGGGCCCTGCCCCTCGGCGGCGTAGGCCAGCCGCACACCGTCGGGGCTGGTGGCGAAGCGGATGGATGGTGCCGGCATGGGCGGCTCCTCACGGCAGTCGGATCCAGCAGTGTAGGAAGCACGGGCCCGTGCGCATCTCCCCAAGGCAACGGGTGTGTGGCCCCTAGAGCCGACGATGCGATGCCGGCGGCCGAGACGAAGCCCAGCACGGCCGACAGCGCATGGGCCTGGGTCTCGTGGTCCATGTACGCCAGCGTGTAGCCGGCCCTGAAAGCCTGCAGCGCCTTGCGCCAGCTCAAGCGGCAGGAGACGGTTGCTGAAGGCGGCGCCAGCGGCGCTCCAGCACCACGATCGTGACGATGTACACCGCGACGATCAGCGCCGGGATCAGCGTGAGCCGGTGCGCCGGGAAGGCGAACCAGGCCGCCAGGACCAGCCCGGTGCGCACCACGGTGTGGAACACGCCGATCCAGTGCTGCACCACCCACGACCAGGGCAGCCACATCAGGCCGGTGAGGATGCCGACGCTGAGGGGCACCGAGCCGTAGTCCTTCATCGCGAAGGGGATCGCGATGGCGTAGACCAGCACCGCCATCGCGACCGTGGACATGAAGAGAGCGTCGAAAGGGTTCTTCGGCCGCGAGCGGTCCATCAGGTGCTCGCCGGTGAAGCGCGAGAGGAACAGGCCCAGGTAGGCGATGCAGCCGGTGGCGATGAAGAGCACCAGCGTGGCGCTGCCCATGTCCAGCACGGCGCCGGCCACGCCGACCACCGCCCAGGCGAGCGTGCCGGCCAGCGGCACGGCCAGGAAGCGGCGCCGGGTGAACTCGGCGCGGTGCTGGTCCAGCGTGAGCGCGGGTGCAGCGACTTCGGCGACGGGCGCGGTAGTGTTGATGGTGGTGGTGGGCAGGGCCAGCGTGGTGTTCATCTCGTCTCTCCTCGGGTGCGGTGTGAAGTCACTCTAGGAAGACGGCAGCCCATCGCACGGCGGCAAGCGACGACCCGCCAGCCGCGGCGACGAATCGCCAGCCGGCGCCGTGAACGGCCGCTCAAAGCACCTTGCGCTCGATGTAGGGCCGCGCCTGCAGCACGACCACCCGACCCTGCGGGTCGATGGCCCACTCGATGTCCTGCGGCGCGCCGCCCAGCAGCCGGGCCAGTTGCTGGCCCACCCCAGCCAGCGCGCGCACCTGCGCATCGGCCAGCACCTGGTGCGAGGCCGCACCGGCGATGGCCTGCTCGGTCACGCCGCCCTGCGCGTCCAGCTTCAGCTCGGCGCTTTCTTCCGAGCGCGACAGGCGCCGCACCGCGCCGCTGCGGGCATCGAACATCGACTGCTCGGCCACCCGCTTGCCCTCGACCACCTTGATGCCCAGGCCGCGCTTGGCCGACACGTAGACCGCATGGCGGTGCGTGGCGTCGAAAGGGTCGCGCGTGACCATCACGCCGGCCGAGGCCGAGTCGATGGCGCGCTGCACGAACACGCCCATCACCACCTGCCCGGCCGGGATGCCGGCTGAGGCACGCGCCTCGAAGGCCTCGGCGTTGAAGACCGAGGCCCAGACGGTCTTGATGGCGCGGGCGAAGTCGGCCTCGCGCGTGACGTTGGGCACCGTGGTGTAGAGGCCGGCACCACTGAAGTTCGGCAGGTCCTCCGAGTTCGACGAGCTGCGCACGAACACGCCCGCGCCGCCCAGCTGGGCCTGCCAGCGCGCACGCCAGCCGGCCACGAGCGCCTCGTCCAGCGGCAGCTCGACGAGTTCCCGGCGCAGTTGCTCCAGCGCCTGGCGGCGCACGCCGCGGCTGCGCTCGAAGCCCTCGGTGCGCAGCGCGGCGGCGATGCGCGTGGCCGCGTCCGGCCGCTGCACGAAATCGCGGTAGTGGGCGAAGGGGATGCAGAAGCCGTCGGGCACCGGCGCCACGCCGGCGAGCCGGCCGGCCCGCCGCGCCGCTTCGATCTGGCCCAGGCGGGCGGCCTTGGCGCCACAGGCATCCGCGCGCGCGGCGGCCAACTGCGCCAGCGGCAGCGCACCGCGCAAGGCCAGGTTGGGCGCACGCACCGCCGCGGTCGGGCGCGGCGCGGAGGGCGGCAGGGCCCGCGCGGTCGCCGGTGCGACGCTGTAGCCGGTGGGTGCCACCTTGAGCGTGACCCACTGGCCATCCAGCGCCTTGAGCTGCTCGCCGGCGTCCTTCACATAGGCGTTGGGCACGCCCCAGCCCTTGACCAGCAGGTTGACGTGCGAGAGCACGGTCGACGGTTTCTCGGTCACCACGCCGGCCACAGGCGGGATCGCCAGGGGCACCTCGCGCAGCACCAGGATGTCGGTGGGCAGCAGGTCGTCGCCAGCGCCGCCGTCCAGCGCCTCCAGGCTGTCGACGATGCGCAGCCGGCCGGTCGCCACGCCCGGGTTCAGCGCCAGGTAGGGCCGCGCGCCGAGGATCTGCGCCTCGGTCACCGGCTCGATCCTCGCCTCGCGCGCGGTCGCCTCCTGCTGGGCGGAGTTGGCCTTGAACGCCACCGGCGCGAAGAAGCCCTCGGCCAGCGTGCGCTCGGCCAGCGCCAGCAGCGCGGGCGTGGCCTGGTCGCCTTCCCAGAGCTCGTAGACCCAGCGCGCCACCTCGGGCCGCCAGCCCAGCGTGCCGAGCAGGAAGCGCCGGTCGGGCCGGCGGTAGTAGCCGGCCAGCGTCTTCGCGTCGAGCCCGGCCACCAGGTACTGGCGACGCAGGAAGTCCTCATGCAGCGGGTGGCGGCGGGTGTTGATGAAGTAGAGCTTGTCACCCTGCGAGCGGTCGATGACGAACAGCAGGTGCGGCACGGCCTGCGGCGTGCCGGCGTCGTAGACGCGCGCCAGGCGGTCGAAGGCGGCGCGGTCGGACAGGCGCTCGGCGAAGGCTGGCGCGCGGCGGTCATCCGGTTCTGCGGCCATCGCCAGCCCACGCCGCTGGGCGGTGTTGGCCGAGGGCTTCTCGGCGAGCTGGGCAAGACAGGGTTGTGCGGCGAACAGGCCCGCGGCCAGCAACGCCCAGGAAACGGGTCGGCCGATCATCACTCGTCTCACGAGCCATCTCCTGCTGTATCTTGCGGGCGCGCGATGAAAGTTCACCTCATTTCATCGGATCGGTGTCGCTGCAACTCTCGGGCGTGTCGACGATGTGGCGCGCAATGCGCCGTCGGTCGATGTCAAACGCCGCGACGTCGGGGCACCAGCGTTTCCCTTTCTCGTCGTCCACGAGAAGCCATCGCATCGATTCCGAGACTTCGAGTCGTGACTCGCCCGAGGCGCCCAAGGCGAACACATCCACGGCAAGAGACGGCCCCCAGGCGAACGGCTCGTCGTGGAGTTCAAGCTTCCGGATGTCGACACCGTCCAGGCGCAACCCGCCGGTTTGGTCTCGAACGATGCGAGGAGCGAATTCAATCTGTCCGTTCACATAGGCCGGCGCGCTGTACAGGTAGCCCAGCTTGCCGTCGCGCCACACGGGCACCAGGTGACTCTCCTGGCTGTCCACCGCCACCAGTTCCCCGCCTTCCCATCGATAGGTCTCGACAGCGTGCGAGCAACAGCTGCCCCGCCAATGGTGGTAAACGATCCGATGCTTGGGGTCGAACTCAGGCGATGTGATTTCCTGCAATGTCGCAGGCGCGTCCACGAACTTGTGCGCCTTGGGATCGAACAACCAGGATTGATGCGGGATGTTCGGCCCCGCGGGCATCATCAGCGTGATCGTCAGGTCCGCGTGCCCGTCGAAGTTCATGTCCACGCGCTCCGGCAAGAACATCCCGCACGTGCCCTGTGAATCCGTCCCGAGCGTCTGCAGCAACTCGCCGTGGCGGTATACGCGTATCGCGGAGACGGAGGGTGACCGCGCCTCACAGTGCGATTCGCCAGCCTGCGGTGCGAAGGCGGCCAGCAGACGCAGCTCGAAGGAAGGGTCGACCGCGGATTCAGCCTCGAGCGCGATCGAATGGCGTTGCTTCCCATTGGGGCTGCGCCACTCTCCGCGCCATCCACCGCCGCTTGGCCGAAGTGACCAGTGCCCTGTTGGTTTCGACGCGGGGGAGGCAACCGACAGCGCTTCATCCAGCACCAACGCATCGTGGTGCCAGCGGCCACTCAACTGAAGCGCGGCCGTCTGCGGCTTGCAGGCGCCATAGCAGTAGAACCCTTCGACGCGGTCACCGGTCCGCCACAGCGATGGCACATGAATGGGCTTGTTTCCGATGTGGCCTCGAAAGGCCCGTTGCCAGACCGTCAGTTCCACAGGCTGTTCGGTGGCTTGTTCTTGGGTATCGGCGTAGGCGACCGATGTCATGCCGGCAAAGGCCAGGACCAGTGCCAGCCCGTGTCGCAGTCGTCGAAGTGACGGCGAACTCACCGCGCCAGCACCGGCTTCAACGCCACGCCCGTGTGCGTGCCCGCCTTCACCACCTGCTCCGGCGTGCCGGCGCAGACCACCCGGCCACCGGCGGCGCCGCCCTCGGGGCCCAGGTCGACCACCCAGTCGGCCTCGGCGATCACGTCGAGGTCGTGCTCGATCACCACCACCGAGTGGCCGCCGTCGACCAGGCGGTGCAGCACGTGGATCAGCTTCTCCACGTCCGCCATGTGCAGGCCGACCGTGGGCTCGTCGAGCACGTACAGCGTGTGCGGCGGCTTCTGGCCGCGGCGGGTGACGTCGTCGCGCACCTTGCTGAGCTCGGTGACCAGCTTGATGCGCTGGGCCTCGCCGCCGGACAGCGTGGGTGACGGCTGGCCGAGGGTCAGATAGCCCAGGCCCACGTCCTTCAGCAGTTGCAGCGGGTGGGCGATGCTGGGCATGCTGGCGAAGAACTCGACCGCCTCGTCGACCTCCATGTTGAGCACGTCGCCGATGCTCTTGCCGCGCCAGCTCACCGCCAGGGTCTCCTGGTTGAAGCGCTGGCCGTGGCACACGTCGCAGGGCACCTTCACGTCGGGCAGGAAGCTCATCTCGATGGTGCGCATGCCCTGCCCTTCACACCCCGGGCAGCGGCCCTGGCCGGTGTTGAAGCTGAAGCGCGCGGCGGCGTAGCCGCGGGCCTTGGCCTCCAGCGTCTCGGTGAAGAGCTTGCGGATCTGGTCCCAGAAGCCGATGTAGGTGGCCGGGCAGGAGCGCGGGGTCTTGCCGATCGGCGTCTGGTCGACTTCGAGCACGCGGTCGATCGCACCCCAGCCGCCGAGCGACGCACAACCGGTGAGCGTGAACTCGCGCGGTGCGCCGCGGCCCTTGGCCGCCACCGCGGTGGCCACGTTGGCCAGCAGCACGTCGCGCGCCAGCGTGCTCTTGCCCGAGCCGGACACACCCGTCACCGCGACCAGGCGCTGCAGCGGGATGTCGACATCGACCTGCTGCAGGTTGTGCAGGCTCGCGCCGCGCAGCTCCAGCATCGGCGTCGTCGCCGTCACCGCCCGGCGGGCGTGCAGCGGGTGCTTCAGCGGCGTGGCGAGGAAGCGGCCCGTCAGCGAATCGGGGTGCGCGGCCAGGTCCGCCGCCGTGCCCTCGGCGATCAGCCGGCCACCGCGCTTGCCGGCGCCGGGGCCGATGTCGATGATGTGGTCGGCACGGCGGATGGTGTCTTCGTCGTGCTCCACCACCACCAGCGTGTTGCCCTTGTCGCCCAGCTTGTGCAACGCATTGAGCAGGATGCCGTTGTCGCGCGGGTGCAGGCCGATGGTCGGCTCGTCGAGCACGTAGCAGACGCCCTGCAGGTTGCTGCCCAGTTGCGCGGCCAGGCGGATGCGCTGCGCCTCGCCGCCCGACAGCGTGGGGGCCGCGCGGTCCAGCGTCAGGTAGCCCAGGCCCACCTCTTCGAGGAATTCGAGCCGGTTGCGGATCTCGGTGACCACGTCACGGGCGATGCCGGCTTCGCGGCCCTGCAGCTGCAGGCCATCGACCCAGGCGCGCGTGTCGCGCACCGACCACTGGGCCACATCATGGATGCCGAGCTGGGCGAAGGTGACGGCGCGCGAGGCCGGGTTCAGGCGCGCGCCCTCGCAGTCCGGGCAGGGTTCGCCGGCCACGCCTTCGACCTCGGGCTCCTCGCTCGGGAAGCTCTGCTCGCGGCCCTTGTCGTCGTTGTCGCGTTTGCTGTCGTCGAAGGCCTGGCGCTGCTCGCGCGTCAGCGTGAGGCCGGTGCCGACGCAGCTGGTGCACCAGCCGTGCTTGCTGTTGTAGCTGAACATGCGCGGGTCCAGCTCGGGGTAGCTGGTGCCGCAAGTCGGGCAGGCGCGCTTGGTGGAGAAGACCGTGACCTGGCCGATGCGTGCGGTGCTGCCGCCGGCCGCCATGGTGCCGGCCAGGCCGTCCAGCGGGTGCAGCAGATGCAGCACGCCCTTGCCGATGTCCAGCGCCTGCGCCAGCAGTGATCGCAGCTCGGCTTCATTGTCGGGGCGGATGACCAGGTCACCCACCGGCAGCTCCAGCGTGTGCTCCTTGAAGCGGTCCAGTCGCGGCCACGGGTCGACGGGCAGAAACTCGCCGTCCACGCGCAGGTGTGAGTGGCCGCGCGCCTTGGCCCACTTGGCCAGGTCGGTGTAGACGCCCTTGCGGTTGACCACCAGCGGCGCCAGCAGGCCCACGTGCTGGCCGGCGTGGTCGCGCAGCAGCTGGGCCGCGATGCTCTCGGCGCTCTGCGGCATCACCGGCGAGCCGTCCTTCACGCAGTGCTGCAGGCCGAGCTTGACCCACAGCAGGCGCAGGAAGTGCCACACCTCGGTCGTCGTCGCCACCGTGCTCTTGCGGCCGCCGCGCGAAAGCCGCTGCTCGATCGCCACCGTGGGCGGGATGCCCCAGACCGCGTCCACCTCGGGCCGGCCCGCGGGCTGCACGATGCTGCGCGCATAGGCGTTGAGCGATTCGAGGTAACGCCGCTGGCCTTCGTTGAAGAGGATGTCGAAGGCCAGCGTGGACTTGCCCGAGCCCGACACGCCCGTCACCACGCTGAACTTGCCGCGCGGGATGTCGACCGACATCGACTTCAGGTTGTGCTCGCGGGCGTTGACGATGCGGATCGCGTCGTCCTCCTCACGCCGCTCGCGGATCTTGCGGCCGAGGTAGGCGCCGTCGAGCTTCTCCGACACACCCAGCGCGCCGTCGTACTCGCGCAGGGCCTTGCCGGTGTGGGACGACGCATGCGCGCGGATGTCTTCCGGCGTGCCGACGGCCACCACCTCGCCGCCGCCGTCGCCGCCCTCCGGGCCCAGGTCGATCAGCCAGTCGGCGGCGCGGATCACGTCGAGGTTGTGCTCGATCACCAGCAGCGAGTGACCGGCGTCGAGCAGCTTGCGCAGCGCGCGCATCAGCTTGGCAATGTCGTCGAAATGCAGGCCGGTGGTGGGCTCGTCGAAGATGAAAAGCTGGCCCTTCTTGGCCACCGCCTGCTTCGGGCTCGACGCGGCCTCGGCCAGGAAGCCGGCGAGCTTCAGCCGCTGCGCCTCGCCGCCGGAGAGCGTGGGCACCGGCTGGCCCAGGCGCACGTAGTCCAGGCCCACGTCGACGATGGGCTGCAGGGTGCGCACCACCTCGCGGTCGTTGGCGAACAGGTGCACCGCCTCGCTCACCGTCAGCTCCAGCGTGTCGGCGATGCTCAGCTGCCGGTCGCCCCGGATGATCTTCACGTCGAGGATCTCGGCGCGGTAGCGGCGGCCGTCGCAATCGGGGCAGCGCAGGTACACGTCCGACAGGAACTGCATCTCCACGTGCTCGAAGCCGGAGCCGCCGCAGGTGGGGCAGCGGCCGTCGCCGGCGTTGAAGCTGAACATGCCGGCGGTGTAGTTGCGCTCCTGCGCCAGCGGGGCCACGGCAAAGAGCTTGCGGATCTCGTCGAACGCGCCCACGTAGCTCGCAGGGTTGGAACGCGCCGTCTTGCCGATCGGGCTCTGGTCGACGAACACGGCGCCGGCCAGGTGGTCCATGCCGAGCAGGCGGTCGTGCTCGCCCGGCGCTTCGGTGGCCTGGCCGAAGTGGCGCGACAGCGCGGGCACCAGCACGTCCTGCACCAGGGTGGACTTGCCCGAGCCCGAGACGCCCGTCACCACCGTCAGGCGTTGCAGCGGGAATTCGACGCTCACGTTCTTGAGGTTGTGCTCGCGCGCCCCTTCGAGCAGCAGCCGCGGCGTGCCCTCGTCGACGAAGCGCTTGAAGCCCATGCCCACCGTCTTGCGTGCGCCCAGGTAGGCGCCGGTCAGCGTGTCGGCATGGCGGGCCTCGCCGGGCGTGCCGTCGAAGACGATCTGGCCACCGCGTTCACCCGGGCCGGGGCCCATGTCGATCAGGCGGTCGGCAGCCAGCATCACCGCCGGGTCGTGCTCAACGACGACCAGCGTGTTGCCGGCGTCGCGCAGGCGGTGCATGGCCTCGACGATGCGGTTCATGTCGCGCGGGTGCAGGCCGATGCTGGGTTCGTCCAGCACGAACATGGTGTTGACCAGCGACGTGCCGAGCGCGGTGGTCAGGTTGATGCGCTGCACCTCGCCGCCGCTGAGCGTGCGGCTTTGCCGGTCCAGCGTGAGGTAGCCCAGGCCCACGTCGCAGAGGTATTTGATGCGGGTGCGCACCTCGTCGAGCAAGAGCTTCAGGGCCTCGTCGCGCAGCGCATCAGGCAGTGTGAGCTGGTCGAAGAAGGTGCGCAGCCGGGTGATCGGCAGCAGCATCAGGTCGTGCAGGTTCAGGCCGGGCAGCGCTTCGAGCTGCTCGCGCGACCAGCCGGTTCCGACCGGCATGAAGCGCTTCGACGGCGCGAGCACACCATCGGCCTCCTTCTTGCCGCCCAGGCGCCACAGCAGCGACTCGAGCTTGAGACGCGCGCCGCCGCAGACCGTGCAGGGCGTGTAGCTCCGGTACTTGGACAAGAGCACGCGGATGTGCATCTTGTAGGCCTTGCTTTCGAGGTACTCGAAGAAGCGGCGCACGCCGTACCACTGCTTGTTCCAGTTGCCGTTCCAGTGCGGTGAGCCCTCGATGACCCAGTCGCGCTGCGCGGGGGTGAGGTGGGCCCAGGCGGTGTCGCGGGGGATGCCGGCGTCACCGGCGTACTTCATCAGGTCGTCCTGGCACTCCTTCCAGGCCGGCGTCTGCAGCGGCTTGATGGCGCCGGAGCGCAGCGTCTTGCGCTCGTCGGGGATCACCAGGCCGAAGTCGACGCCGATCACGCGGCCGAAGCCGCGGCAGGTGTCGCAGGCGCCGTAGGCAGAGTTGAAGCTGAACAGCGCCGGCTGCGGGTCGCCGTAGCGCAGGTCGCTCTCCGGGCAGTGCAGGCCGGTGGAGTAGCGCCAATGGCCGGGCTCTCCCTCCTCTTTCAGGGCATAGACCGACAGACGGCCGGCGCCGCGCTTCAGGCCCAGCTCGATGGCTTCCATCACCCGCACGCGCTCTGTGTTCGAGAGGCGGAAGCGGTCCGCCACCACGTCCAGCAGCTTGCGGTCGCCGCTGGTGCGCTCGGCCTGGATGCGGGTGAAGCCGCTGGCGGCGAGCCACTGCTCGACTTCTGCTGCGGTGGTGTTGGCCGGCAGCTCGACCGGGAAGGTCACGACCAGCCGCGGGTCCCCGGATGCCGCCGCACGCCCCTGCAGGTCCGCGTAGATCGTCTCGGGTGTGTCGTGCCGCACCCGCAGTGCCGTCTGCTTGTCGAACAGCTCGGCCGCCCGCGCGAAGAGCAGCTTGAGGTGGTCGTTCAGCTCGGTCATCGTGCCGACCGTGGAGCGGCTGGTGCGCACCGGGTTGGTCTGGTCGATCGCGATCGCTGGTGGCACGCCGTCGACCTTGTCGACCGCCGGCCGGTCCATCCGGTCGAGGAACTGGCGGGCATAGGCCGAGAACGTCTCGACATAGCGCCGCTGCCCCTCGGCATAGAGCGTGTCGAACACCAGGCTGGATTTGCCGGAGCCCGAGGGCCCGGTGACCACGGTCATCTCGCCGGTGCGGATGTCCAGGTCCAGGTTCTTCAGGTTGTGCTGGCGGGCGCCGCGGATGTGGATGGTGCCGGACGACATGGCGGTGTAGGAGGGCTGCGGACGGGGTCGAACCCGGTATGTTGGCACGCAGCGCTCCCGGCGCTCACGCGTGGGGGCAAAACGTGCGGTTTGCCGCGCCGGGGCAAACCCTGTACGTAGCGAACACACACACGGTTACCACCTGCTTGCGCAGAATCGATCGCCGATCAAGACACGGAGAACATCGATGGGTGTGAAGGTTCGTTGGGGCGCCGCCCTGCTGGGCGGCCTGCTGGCCGCTGCCGCCGCGCAGGCGCAGATCCGCATCGGCCAGACGGCCGGCTTCAGCGGCCCGGTGGCAGCAGGTGTCAAGGAGGTCAGCGACGGCGCCAAGCTCTACCTCGACGCCATCAACAAGGCCGGCGGCGTGGGTGGACAGCAGATCGAGGTGATCGCGCTGGACGACAAGTTCGAGCCGCCGCTGGCGGCCGAGAACGCCAAGAAGCTGATCGACCAGGGCGTGATCGCCCTCTTCCTGACCCGCGGCACCCCCCATACCCAGGCCGTACTGCCCCTGCTGGCCCAGTACAAGGTGCCGCTGATCGGGCCCTCGACCGGCGCGATGGTGCTGCACAGCCCGGTGAACCCGTGGGTCTTCAATGTGCGCGCCACCTACCAGCGCGAGGCGGAGCGGGCCATCCGCCACCTCAGCCTGATTGGCGTCGATCGCATCGCCGTGGTGCAGGTGGACGACTCCTTCGGTGCCGATGCCGCCACCGGTGCGCTCAACGGTTTCACCGCCGTCGGCAAGCAGCCCGCGCTGCACGAGAAGTTCGACCGCAACAAACCGGACATGGCCCCGATCATCCCGAAGGTCATCAAGGCCGACGCGCAGGCGGTGCTCTTCATCGGGTCGGGCAACATGGTGGCCGACGGCGTCAAGCAACTGCGCGCCGCGGGCTCACGGGCCCAGGTGGTGACGCTGTCGAACAACGCCTCGGCGGGTTTCGTCAAGTCGCTCGGCGACAACGCCCGGGGCACGGTGGTGAGCCAGGTCTTCCCGTACGAGCGCTCGCTCTCCGCCCCGATCGTGAAGGAGGCCATCGAATTCGCCAAGGCCGCCGGCAAGGGTGAGGTGACGCCGGCCATGCTGGAAGGCTACGCCGCGGCGAAGGTGCTGGTCGAGGGCCTGAAGCGGGCCGGCCCCCAGCCGACGCGCGAGAAGCTGAAGACCGCGCTGGAAACCTTCCGCCGGGTCGATATCGGCGGCCTGGAAGTGAGCTTCAGCGCCAACGACCACAGCGGGCTGGACTACGCCGACCTGTCCATCGTGGGCGAGGACGGCCGCTTCAAGCGCTGACCGGCATCCCGGCGGCGCCGTTTGTTGCCGCCGCGTGAAGCACAGGTGAATAGCCGGGTGGGATCCCGGCTTCATCGGGGCCTTGGCGAGGGAACCCGGCCCCTAACGTGGTGGGCATGAACACGCCCGCCACGCCAGATTCCCCCGCTGCCCCACCGGCCCGCCTGCTGCTGGTGGCCCCTGACCGGCCCGAGCGCGGGCTGCTGCTGCGTGCCTTGCAGGCGCCGCAGCACGCGGTGCAGGCCAGCCACGACCCGCAGGCGGTGGACGAAGCCCCGCGCCGCGGCGTGCACCTGCTGCTGCTGGACCCGCGGGTCGAGCCTGCACGGCCGGGCCGGACCGACGCTTGGTGGCGGCTGCGGCGCCTGCGCGAGCAGCACCGGCGCCTGCCGGTGGTGGTGTTGCAGGCCTCGGCCAGCGCCACCGACCGCTCGGTGGCCTACGAGATGGGTGCCGACGCGGTGCTGGACCCGCAGGTCGACGCCCGCGAGCTGCGCGCCCATGTGGCCGCACTGCTTCGGCGCGCCAGCCGCCCCGCCGCACACACCGAGCCTGCGCTGCGCTTCGGTGGCTGGTGGCTGGACCCGGCCACCCGCTGCCTGCACACCAGTGCCGGCCAGCGCATCACGCTGTCGCCGGCGGAGTGCCGGCTGCTGCGCGCCTTCCTCGAACACCCGCGTCACGCGCTGGCCCGCGAGCACCTGATGGACCTGGCGCGAGGCGCCGGCGTGGAGCAACTCGACCGCAGCATCGACCTGCTGGTCTCGCGCCTGCGCCACAAGCTGGGCGACGAGGCCGGCTTCGGCGGTGGCGTGATCCGCACCGTGCGCGGCGTGGGCTACCTGTTCGAGGCCGCGGGAGAAGCGGGCTGGAGTGTGTCAACCCGCTGACCAAGTTGACACGATCGATTGACCCAGCCGGGCGAGCATGAGAACGCCCCCCACTTCATCGAAGGACACCACCATGCATGTCTCCAGCGCCTCCAGCTCCAGCGCCAACGCGCTGTGGAGCCTGCTGGCCAACCGCGCGTCGGCCGCCAGCAGCACGGCCAGCAGCACCAGCAGCGCCGACACCAGCTACAGCAGCAGCACCGAGGGCAGCCGCTCGGCCACCACCGGCAGCGCCGACCGGCCGCCGCCGCCACCCGCGCAGTTCGACTGCGCGATGAGCACCGCGCAGTTTGCCGGCCAGGCCAGCGGCCCCGGCGGCCCGCCGCCGATGGGCCCACCGCCGGGCGAAGACCCGATCGCTTCGCTCGATGCCGACGACAGCGGCAGCGTGAGCGCCGACGAGTTCGGCCTGGAAGAGGCCAGCGACGAGGTGAAGACGCTGTTCGCCGCCATCGACGGCGACGGCAGTGGTGACCTGTCCACCGGCGAGATCGACAGCTTCCGCGAGCAGATGATGCAGGCCGAAGGCATGCCGCCGCCGCCCCCGCCGGCCGCCAGCACCAGCGTGTCGACGACGGCCACCGACGGCACCGAGGAAGCGGAAGACGAGGGCAGCAGCAGCACCCAGGCCAGCGCCGCGTCGTTGCCCGACGTGAGCAGCTTCCTGCAGCAGCTGGCGCAGCGCTACGCGAGCCTGGTCGAGACCTCGGCCAGCAGCTCGCTCAGCGTGGCCGCCTGAGGCCCGGCCTGCTTCAGCCCTCGGCGTCGAGGCTGAAGCGCTGGGCCTCGCCGCCCTGACGGCCGGTGAGCGTGTACGACAGGGTCGCGAAGTCGACGTCCAGCGTCAGTTCGTCGTCCCCGCTGCACCAGCGCATGGCCAGCCTGCTGGCGGTGGCGGGCAGCAGCTCGAATTCGCCGCCGAAGGCCGGGTGCTCGTTGCGCAGGCGAATCAGCTCGACCAGCCGCCGCACCACCGGCTTGCCAAGCGCCGCCTCGACCTCGTCGCGGTTGAAGTGGCTGCGGTTGATGTCGCGCCCCACGCCCGTGCGGCTGAGCAGCGCCATGTCGTTCTCGCCGGCCAGCAGGCCCAGGTAGTACACCTGGGGCACGCCGGGCAGGAAGAACTGGATGGCCCGCGCCAGCAGGTAGGCCAGGTCGTTGCGGCCCATCGCGTCGTAGAAGCTGCAGTTGACCTGGTAGAGGTCGAGGTTGGACGCGGCGGCCCCGGTGGCGCGGCGACTGTGGCCGCGGCTGTTGGCATGGATGCGCTCGACCAGCTCGTCCAGCTCGGCGTCCGGCACGAGGCCGGGGTGCGCTTCGCGGTCGGCCGCGTCCGCGCCGATGTCGATGATGCCGATGCCGTCGTGGGTGTCGAGCACCGTCAGCGCGTTGCGCGGCCGGATGCCGATCCAGCGCCGCAGCGGCTCGGCCGACTTGAACTCGAAGGCGTGCAGCACCAGCGGTGGCAGCGCGAAGTCGTAGACCCAGTCGACGGCGCGGGCGATCTCGACCTGGCGCTGGTGGTAGGCGTGGATCTCGACCAGCACCTCGATGCCGCGCTCGCGCGCCGCGGTGGCGAACTCGCCGATGAAACCGAAGGTCTCCGGCATCATGAAGCAGCTGCTGCCGGCCCGCTTGATCGCGTAGCCCACCGCATCCAGCCGCACCATCCGCACCCCGGCGGCGGCCAGGGTGTCGAGGATGCCCAGCAGGTAGGCGCGGCCGGCCGGGTGGTGCACGTCGATGTCGGCCTGCTGCGGCGTGAAGGTCGTCCACAGGATCTTGCGCTGGCCCTCGCCCACGCTCACCGTGGTGAAGGGCAGGCCGGGCCGGGGCCGGTAGATCGCGAGCAGGTCCTGCTCGCTGGCGCCGGCCGGGAAGACCGCATCGAAAGTGAGGAACAGGCCGGCGCTGGGGGAAGCGTCACCTCGGGCGACCCAGTCGAGGAACTGCGGCGATTCGGTCGACATGTGGTTGACGATCACGTCGGCCATCACGTCGATCTCTTGCGCCAGCCGCCGCACGTCGCCCCAGTCGCCCAGGCGCTCGTCGACGCGGGTGTGGTCGATCGGGTCGAAGCCGGCATCGGCCCCGTCGATGCGGTGGAAGAAGGGCAGCAGGTGCACGCCGCCGAACAGGCCGCGCAGCGGGCCGCCGAGCAGCGCCTGCAGCTCGCGCAGGCCGCCACCGCCGAAGCGGTCGACGTAGGTGATCAGTTGGACTTGGTTTTTCATGTTCTTGCAGGAGCGGCCGGCACACGCAGCACGGCCACCGCGGCGGCAACGAGCAGCACGCCGGCCAGGCGGATCACGTTCTCGGGCTGGCCGCCCAGCCACGCGTCGTAGTACAGCGGCAGGGTCAGCATCTGCAACAGCATCGGGATCACGATGAACATGTTGAAGATGCCCATGTAGACCCCGGCCCGCTCGGGCGGGATGCTGCCGGCCAGCAGCACATAGGGGTTGCCCATCATGCTGGCCCAGGCCAGGCCGATGCCGACCATGGGCAGGAACAGCAGCGCCTTGTCGTGGATCGCCGGAATGGCCCACATGCCGGCCCCGGCCGCCAGCAGGCAGGCGGCGTGGGTGACGTGGGCACCGAAACGGCGCGTGAACGGCACCAGAGCGAAGGCGGCGACAAAGGCCACGGCGTTGTAGAAGCCACCGAGCTGGCCATTGAGCAGGCTGGCCTCGCGAAAGCCCGCCGAGCTGGCATCGTCGGTGGCGAACATCGTCCGGGCAAGCGACGGCACGATGTAGATCCAGTAGCACATCATCCCGTACCACTGGAAGAGCTTCATCCACCAGAGGCGGCGCATCGTGGGCGGCATCTCACGGATGGCTGCGCCGATTTCGCGCAGCGTGGCGGCGGCCCCGCCGGGCCGGGCCCGCAGCGCGCGCTTGTCGGGCTCGGACAAGGGCAGCTCGGGCACCCGCCAGACCGACCAGCCCACGGTGGACAGCGACAGCACCGCACCGAGCAGGAAGGCCACCACCGTGAACACCGGCACCTGGTTGCCGGTGGTCGCGTCGCGGTCCAGCCCCCACCACACCAGCAGCGAGGGCGTGAGGTAGGCCAGCGTCTGCGCCAGGCCGGTGAAGGCGCTCTGCGTCAGGAAGCCCAGCGCGTGCTGCTCGCGCGGCAGGCGGTCGCTGACGTAGGCGCGGTAGGGCTCCATCGTCACGTTGTTGGCCGCGTCGAGGATCCACAGCAGCCCCGCGGCGAACCACAGCGTGGGGCTGAACGGCATGAACAGCAGCCCCAGGCTGCACAGCAGCGCGCCGATCAGGAAGTACGGCGTGCGCCGGCCCCAGCGCGACACGGTGCGGTCGCTCATCGCGCCGATCACCGGCTGCACCAGCAGGCCGGTGACCGGGCCCGCCAGCCACAGCAGCGGCAGGCTCGCCTCGTCGGCCCCCAGCGTGCGGTAGATCGGGCTCATGTTGGCCTGCTGCAGGCCGAAGCTGAACTGGATGCCGAGGAAGCCGACATTCATGTTCAGGATCTGCCCGAAAGACAGGCGGGGAAGTGCGCGGGTGTCCATGGCGCGATGCTGCCGCCTTCGGCCGCTCAGAAGCTGTACTTCAGCGACAACTTCGCGCTGCGGCCGTTGACCGCGCGGGCGATGTACAACGGGTTGTCACCCAGGTTGTTCTGCCCTTCGGCCTCGGTGTAGCCCAGCTGGTCGAACAGGTTGTTGACCCCGAGCGACAACGTGGTGCGGTCGTTCAGCTCGTAGTTGGCGAACAGGTTCACCACCGCGAAGCCGGGCAGCACCACCTGGTTGTCGTTCTGCGCATAGCTCTTGGTCGTGCCGATGATCGCGCCCCCCACCTCCAGCGCACCGAAGCGCCAGGCCGGGCTCACCTGGTAGACCCAGTCGGCCTGCCGGCGCGGCGTGTTGCCCTTGAAGTCGCCGGAGTCGATCTCGGCCTGCGTCCAGGTGGCGCCGCCGGTCAGGCGCAGGTCGCCCCAGCGGTACGAGACCTCGGCTTCGATGCCGCGCGAGGTGTACGAGTCCTTCTTGATGGTGCGGGTGGTCACCTCGTAGCCGGCGCCCTCCTTGGTGCGGGCGTCGAAGAAGGTCACGAAGGCGTTGAGGCCACCCTGGCGGACCTTCAGCCCCGCCTCGAACTGGTCCACCTCGTTGACGGGGTACGGGTCGACGCCGGTCGCGACACGGGTGTCCCAGATGACCCGGTCGGGCGACTTCCACGAAGCGCCGTGGCTGAAGCGGGCGAAGGTGGCCAGGCTGCGGTCGAACTCGTAGTTGCCGCCCAGCGAGTAGGAGGTGGCATCGGTCGAGTAGCGCACGGCGGTGGTGCGGTCGGGGTTCCAGGTGCCGCCCGAAGCCGCGTCGCCAAAGCGCTGCGAGCCGGTACCGCGCTGGCGATCGTGGCGCACGCTGGCGTCCAGGCTCAAGGGGCCGGATTCCCAGGTCACGGCCGCATAGGGCGCGACGGCGGTGAGCTCCACGTCGATGGCGCGGAAGCAGCAGCCGCCCCAGGTGGTGGTGGCATCGCCCACTGGCTCGGTGGTCACGTTGCCGGCGTTGTCGTACAGCGCCGCGCCGTCACCCGTCAGGCCCACGTTGTAGCGGTTCCAGTACCAGGTCTGCGCGATGTTCTGGATGCCGGTGAACAGTCCGCCGGTCAGCGTGAGCTTGCTCGCCTGACCCAACGGCAGCTCCTTCTGCACCCGCAGGTCGTTGAACATGTTGCCCATGTCGTCGAGCGAGGTGTTGAAAATGTGGGCTGAGAAGACGGGTGTGTCGCCGGTGTATTCCGTGGGCTGGCCGCCCGCGGGGAACAGGCCGATGAACCGGCCCTCGATCGCGCTCTTGCGGAAGCGCTCGGTCACGCTCCAGCCGTTGCCGAGCTTCAGCACGCCCTCCAGGCCCAGCGAGGTGAACTCGACGCCCAGGCCGTCGGCGGGGTCGGTGGTGATGGTGTGGCCATCGCGACCAACCACCACGTCGGCCGGGAAGTTGGCGTTGATGAAGAAGGCGCGGCGCGGGTCGATGCCGTCGATCTGCTTGATCGTGTTGCCGTCGAGCCGCACCGGCACCGGCAGGTAGGTCGGCGTGTTGTCCTTCAGGTGCTTGAAGTTCACGCGCAGGTAGCTGCCGTCGTTGTCCAGCTCCTTGGTGATGCTGGCGCGCAGCTGGCCGCCGTTCTCGGCGGTGATGTCGGTGTGGCGCGTGCCTTCGCCCACGCGGTAGAAGCCGCCGACGCTGTAGTAGAGCCGGTCGCCCAGCTTGCCGCCGTGCTGGAAGTCGAGCCGCTGCTGGCGGTGGTCCACGCCCAGGCTCATGCCCAGCGTGGTGCCGGCGGTCTTGCCGGTGTTGCCGATGAAGTTGACGATCGCGCCGGGCGAGTTGGTCGACAGCGTGGAGGCCGAGCCGCCGCGGACCACATCGATCGAGTCGAGCGTGTAGTCGGCGCGCACGAACTGGTCGGCCGTGGCGAACGACACGTCGCCCACCAGCAGCACCGGCAGGCCGTCTTCCTGCAGCTGCACGTAGCGGCCGCCGCCGTCGGACATCGGCAGCCCGCGCACGCCCAGGTTGGCATTGCCCTCGCCGCCGGACGACTCGGCCCGCAGGCCCGGCACGGCGCGCAGCACCTCCACCGCGCTGGAGGCGGTGGAGTTCTGCACCTGCTCGCTGCTGACCGAGCTGACCGAGACGCTCTGCTTCATCTTGCTGCGCGCGGTGGTGGCGCCGGTGACCACGATCCGGTCGAGGTTCAGGCCCTCGCTGGCGGCGGGCGCTGCGGCGGGCTCCGGGGTGGCGGCCGGGTCGGCCTGCTGCGCTGCGGCTGCCAGGGGCAACAGCGCCAGGCACGCGGCCAAGGCCAGCGGGTGGACGCGGCCCACGGCGGGCAGGCGTGTGGCCGCACGGGACGCGTGGGCGGGGTCTCGAAGGTCGGCCACCAGGAACTGGCAGGGTTGAGCGGGCATGGGTGCTCCTGTTGGAAAGTCTTGTCGATGCGGGCACGCAAAAACACGTGCCCTGTCTCCTTCCCGCCGACGCAGCCAAGCACGGCAACAGCGGGATGTCGTGCAGTTTCGGCATCTTTGCAATCGATTGCAATACAGGGAAAACGTGGAGCTTAAGGGGCCCTTTGCTTCTATGTCATTGTTGGATTGGGAGCGAATGCAATCGATACGCAACCTGGCGCATCGAGACCTCCAGCCCAGGGGGAGCAGGCTAAGACGCCGCCGGCCGGCTGCTCTGGCGTTCCACCAGGCGCACGGGCAACACCCTGGGCGCCTGAGGCTCGCCGGCCATCAGGCGCATCAACGCGTCGACCAGCTCGACACCCGCCTCGCTGACGGGCTGGTGGATGGTCGTCAGCGGCGGATCGGCATAGACAGCCATCGCGATGTTGTCGTAGCCCACCACCGCCACATCCTCGGGCACCCGACGGCTGGCCGAGCGCAGCGCCCGCATCGCCAGGATGGCGATCAGGTCACTGCAGGCAAAGACCGCATCGAACGCAGGCGGCTGCGCCAGCACCCGCTCGGCCACCACCTGCTCGGCGATTGCGCGCTCGGCATCGTGCTCCTCGAAGGGGACGACGCACACCCGCGAGCCCTCGAACGGAACACCCGCCGCCCCCAGCGCCTGGCGATGGCCCGCCAGCCGGAGCGCCACCTCCGGCAGCTGCGGGTCGCCGAGGAAGAGGATGCGCCGCCGCCCCTGGGCCAGCAGGTGCTCGGTGGCCAGCCGCCCGCCCAGCTCGTTGTCGCCGCCCACGGTGCAGTACAGCTGCTGCGGCAGCTGGCCGCCCCACACGACGATCGGCACGCCCCGCGCCGCCAGCGCATTGAGCTGGTCGTGGTGGCGCCACTGCCCGATCAGCACGATGCCCACCGCGCGGCCGGCGTCGTAGAGCGCCGACACCGAGTCCAGCGCCTCGGCGTCCACGCGCGACAGCAGCATGTCGAAGCCCCGGTCGGTCAGTGCGTCAGCCAGGCTGCCCACCATCGACAGGAAAAACGGGTCGGAGATGTGTTGCCGCGACCGGGCGTCGTAGGGGACCACCACCGCGATCGTCTGATTGCGCTGCAGGCGCAGGTTCTTGGCACTCTCGTTGATGGTGTAGTTCAGCGACCGCGCCAGCTCGGCCACCCGCTGCCGTGTCTCGTCATTGACGAGGGTGCTGCCGTTGAGCGCGCGCGACACGGTCGAGACCGACACCCCGGCCAGGCGCGCGATGTCGGCCATCTGCAGCCGGCGGCGCTCGGCCGAAGGGTCCGGTTGGCGCGCCATGCTCAGAACGCCAGCCGCTCCAGCGCCCGCTGGTAGGGCGCGTGAAGCATCAGCTCGTCCCACGGCAGCGGGTCGGTCTGCGGCAGCAGCGCGACGCGGCGTGCTTCGCCGGCCGCGTCGGGCTGCCACCGGCCTTGTCGCTGCGCCTGGGCCAAGCCATCGAGCAGCGCGTCGACCGGTGCGCCGCCGTCGACCAGCGACTGGTTGCACAGCAGCACCAGATCGCAGCCGGCGTTCAGCGCCACGACCGCGGCTTCGGGGGCGCTCACGGCACGGCCGTCGATGATGCGGGCGCCTTCCATGCTCAGGTCGTCGCTGAAGACGGCGCCGGTGAAGCCGAGCTGGCCCCGAAGGATGTCCTGCAGCCACACGCTGGAGAAGCCCGCCGGCCGGCTGTCGACCTTCGGGTAGGTGACGTGCGCCGGCATCACGCTGGCGAGCGTGCTGCTCAGCCACTCGTAGGGCTTGGCGTCGTCGCCGAGGACGGCCTTGCGCGAGCGCTTGTCGACCGGCGCGGCGATGTGGCTGTCGGCTTCGACGAAGCCGTGGCCTGGGAAGTGCTTGCCGCAGTGCGACATGCCGGCCTGCAGCAGGCCATGGACCAGGCTCTTGGCCAGCAGCGTAGCCACCCGCGCATCGCGGTGGAAGGCGCGGTCGCCGATGATCACGCTGTTGCCGTGGTCCAGGTCCAGCACCGGGGTGAAGCTGAAGTCCACCCCGCAGGCGCGCAGCTCGGCCGCCAGCACGTAGCCCGCCGCGGTGGCGGCGTCGGTGGCGCGCATGGCGTCCTGCATCCACAACTCGCCGAACGCCCGCATCGCCGGCAGGTGGGTGAATCCATCGGTCTTGAAGCGCTGCACCCGACCGCCCTCATGATCCACGCAGACCAGCAGGTCGGGCCGCAACGCCTTGGCCTCGGCCACCAGCGAGGTGAGCTGCGCGCGGCTCTGGAAGTGGCGCGCAAAGAGGATCAGGCCGCCCGTCAGCGGGTGGGCCAGGCGGCGGCGGTCGTTGGCATCGAGCGTCGTGCCGGCGATGTCGAGGACGATGGGTGCGTGGTCGGTCATGGGGTGGGAAATCGTTCGATCAGGACGAAGGCGACCGCGTGGCCGGTCTCGTCGCTCAGGGACACATGGGCCCGCAGGCCGCGTTCGGTGCACCACTCGGCCAGGGCGCCGTGCAGTTGCAGGCTGGGCTGGCCGCCCGGCAGGTTGAGGGTCTCGCAGTCGCGCCAGGCCATGGGCGCGCGCAGCCCCAGGCCGATCGCCTTCGAGAACGCTTCCTTGGCCGCGAAACGGCTGCCGAGGTAGGCGATGCCACGCGCCTCGACCTGGGCGCGTCGGGCGCGGAAAACCTCGATCTCGTTCGGCCCGAGCACCTTCTCGGCGAAGCGCTCACCGCGACGATCCAGCACCGCGGCCATGCGGCGCAGGTCACAGACGTCGGTGCCGATACCGAAAACCATCTCGAGGGTCAGCGGGCCGCGTGAATGGCCTTCAGGTAGGCGCGGACCGTCTCGGTGTAACCCAGCTCCAGCGCGTCGGCAATCAGCGCGTGGCCGATCGAGACCTCACCGACCCCCGGCACCTCTCGCAGGAAGGCGGGCAGGTTGTCGCGGTTCAGGTCGTGCCCCGCGTTGACGCCCAGGCCAGCGGCCAGTGCACTGCGCGCGGCATCGGCGAAGAGGCCGCGCACCTTCGACTCGTGCGGCGTGCCGAAGGCGCTGGCATAGGTCTCGGTGTAGAGCTCGACGCGATCGGCGCCGACCTCGCGGGCCGCGGCCATTGCCCCTGGCGCCGGGTCCATGAAGAGACTGACGCGCACACCCAGCGCATGGCACTCGTCGATCAGCGGGCGCAGCACGCCTGCGTTCTCGGCCAGATTCCAGCCGTGGTCGGAGGTGAACTGGCCGATGCTGTCCGGCACGAAGGTGGCCTGGTGTGGGCGCACCGCGCGCACGAAGTCCATCAGGTTGTGCAGCGGGTTGCCCTCGATGTTGTACTCGACCTCGGGCCAGGCCTGGAGCAGCGCGGCCAGGTCGTGCACGTCGTGGGCTCGGATGTGGCGCTCGTCCGGCCGGGGGTGCACCGTGATGCCGTGCGCACCGGCTTCGAGCACCAGCGTGGCCGCACGGGTGACGCTCGGGATGCCGAGATGGCGGGTGTTGCGCAGCAGTGCGACCTTGTTCAGGTTGACCGACAGCGCGGTGCGCTCGGGCGAGGCACTGCGGGCGTGCGATTCGGGGGCCACTAAGGGATTCATGGGAGGTTCATGGGTTGTCCTGGCGAGGCACGCCGAGCAACTGCTGCTGAGCATCGATCATCACCTCGCGCGTGCGCAGCCGGGGCGTGCCGAGATGATAGTGAAGCAGGGCCCGCAGGGCGGCCTTGAGCGGCCCCGCCCCTTCGGCGCAGGTGGCTTGCAGGGCTGGCATGTCGCCCTCGTCGAGCACCTGCTGCAGGCGATGCAGCAGGGCGCCGCCGATCACCGCCTCGGCGGCCGGGCCGGCCTCGACCACGCCGATCTCGGGCCGCAGCAGGCAGGCATGGGCCGCCCCCACCGGCTGCAGCGTGGCAGTGAAGATGTCGAGCTGCGGCAGCAGGCCGATCTCGCGCAGCAGCACCAGCTCGAAGGCGCGCAGGGCGGCTGGCGTCAGCGTCTCTTCCGCAGCGGCCAGCGCCGGCAGCGTGGCAGCGTAGGCGTCGAAGAGCCTCGCATGCGCGTCGTTGCGGGCCAACAGCTTCATCAGCAGCTCATTGAGGTAGAAGCCGGCGAACAGCGCGGTGCCGGCCAGCATCGGCCCGCCACCGGCCCACTCGGCGCTGCGCAGCGTCACGATGTCGGCCGGCTCGTCCCTCGCCGGCCGGCTCACCGAGGCGTGGATGCGCTGGAAGGGCAGCAGCGCCGGCCGCAGCTGCGAGTAGGGCCGCTTGGCGCCCTTTGCGACCACGGTGATGCGGCCCTGGTCGCGGGTGAAAAGGTCGAGGATGAGGCTGGTCTCGCTCCAGTCGTAGCGGTGCAGCACGTAGGCTGCACTGGCCGTTGCAGCGCGGGCCACGCGAGCCGGGCCCTACTCGTAGCCGTAGCTGCGCAGGTGCTCTTCGCTGTCGGCCCAGCCGGAACGCACCTTGACCCACAGCTCGAGAAAGACCTTGGCATCCCACAGGCGCTCCATCTCCTGCCGCGCCTCGCTGCCGATGCGTTTCAGGCGCTCGCCCTTCTCGCCGATGATCATGCCCTTGTGGGCGTCGCGCTCGACGACGATGGAGGCGCTGATGCGGCGCTTCATGCCACCTTCCTCCTCCTCCCACTTGTCGATCACGACCGTCGAGGTGTAAGGCAGCTCGTCACCCGTCAGGCGGAAGAGCTTCTCGCGGATGATCTCGCTGGCGAGGAATTTCTCGCTGCGGTCGGTCAGCATGTCCTCGTCGTAGAACCAGGGCTGCTCGGGCAGGTAGGGCTTGAGGATGCCGAACAGGCGGTCCACGTCGGCCATCTTGTGCGCCGACATCGGCACGTACTCGGCGAAGGCGTGGCGGTCCTGCATGCCCTTGAGCCAGGGCAGCAGGTCGGCGCGGCGCTGCACCGCGTCGAGCTTGTTGGCCACCAGCACCACCGGCTTGTGCTTCAAGCCCTCGCCCTGCAGCAGCGACAGCACCTTGGCATCGTCCATGCCGAAGCGGCCCGCTTCGACCAGGAACAGCACGAGGTCGACATCGCTGAGCGTGCCCACCACCGCGCGGTTGAGCGAGCGGTTCAGCGCGGCGGAATGCTTCGTCTGGAAGCCGGGCGTGTCGACGAACACAAACTGCGCTTCATCCACGGTGCGCACGCCGGTGATCCGGTGGCGCGTGGTCTGGGCCTTGTTCGAGGTGATGCTGATCTTCTGACCGACCAACGCGTTCATCAGGGTCGACTTGCCGACGTTGGGCCGGCCGACGATGGCGATCAGGCCGCAGCGTGGTGCGGGCCCGGCGGCAGCCGGCTCGGAGGGAGAAGAGGTGTTCACAGGAAAGATTGTGCTGCGGCGCGGGCGCCGCCGGTGGAATTCAGCTGCGGCCGCCCTCGGCACGCACGAGCTGATCGAGGAGGGCCTGGGCCGCCTCCTGCTCGGCCGCGCGACGTGACTTGCCTTCGCCCCGGGCGGTGCGCTCCAGTGCGGGCACCGCGGCCTCGACTTCGAAGGTCTGGGCGTGCGCCTGGCCGCGGGTGGCCACGATGCGGTAGGCCGGCACGGCCAGCTTCCGCGCCTGGAGCCACTCCTGCAGTTCGGTCTTGGCGTCCTTGCGCCAGTTGTCAACGGTGGTCGAGGCGATGACCTCGCCCAGCAGGCGGTCGACGAGGGCATGGGCGGCCTCGGCACCGCCGTCGAGGTGGACGGCGCCGATCACCGCCTCCATGGCGTCGGCCAGGATCGACGGACGCTGTGCGCCGCCGCCGCGCGACTCGCCCTCGGACAAGCGCATCACCTCCGGCAGGCGCAGGGCCAGCGCGAGCTTGTGCAGCGTGTCTTCGCGAACCAGGTGGGCGCGCACGCGGGTCAGGTCGCCCTCATCGGAGCCGCCAAAGCGGTCGAAGAGCAGGCGCGAGACCGCCAGGTTGAGCACTGCGTCGCCCAGGAACTCGAGGCGCTCGTTGTGCTCGGCACCGAAGCTGCGGTGAGTCAGCGCCCGTTGCAGAAGGTCGGGGCGGCGGAAGCGGTAATCCAGGCGCTGTTGCAGCGCGTCGTGTCGGGCGTCCATCGGTCGGTTACTGGCGCTTCAGGCAGCAGGGGGGCGCTGCCCGGGCGCTTCAGCCCGGTACTGCGTTCACTTGCCGCCGGTGGTGTATCGGTACTTGATGAGCACGAACACCGGGTCGAGGATCTCGACTTCCTTGTCGTACGCGAAGCTGACCTGGAAGCCGTCGGCGACCGCTTCGATCTCCAGGTCGTTGCCCGTGATCATCGAGTTGGTGTATTCGATCTGGCGTTGCTTGTCGAAGTTTCGCCGGATCTCGGGAATCGAGCCGGGGCGCGGATCGGCCCGCATCACCTTGCTCACTGCCTCGCGAGTGGTGAGGTACTCCTGCACCGACGGGTAGATGCGGATGAGCAAGACCGCGAAGAAGGCCACGATGATGGCCCAGAACAGCAGGCCCATCATGCTGAGGCCGCGCTGCCGGCGGGCCGACGTGGACAACGACGCAAGGTTCATGGTGCGAGGCACTCCTGTGGCGATCGGACGGGCCCGGTCAATGGAAGGCACCGAAGCGACCGAGGTTACCGAAGTTCATCCAGATAAAGAAGGCTTTGCCGACGAGATTCTCGTCGGGCACGAAGCCCCAGTAGCGAGAATCCTGGGAATTGTCACGGTTGTCGCCCATCACGAAGTAGTGGCCGGCCGGCACCTTGCAGCTGACACCCTCGGCGCTGTAGCTGCAGGCTTCGCGATGCGGGAAGACGGTGATCGGGCCGAAGACCTGGCCGTTGCCCTTCTCGTGCTGGATGCGGTGCTCGACCTCGCCGAGCTTTTCGCGCAGTTGGTTCATGTAGCGCATGCGGTCTTCGTCGTAGCCGTCCCCGTCAGGCGAGTTGGGCACGAGCTGGCCATTGATCTTGAGCTGGTGGTTGCCGTAGCTGATCTGGTCGCCCGGCAGGCCGACGACGCGCTTGATGTAGTCGATGCGCGGGTCGGGCGGATAGTGGAACACCACCACATCGCCTCGCTTCGGCTCGTTGTTGGCGATGACCTTGGTGTTGAGCACCGGCAGGCGGATGCCGTAGTGGTACTTGTTGACCAGGATCAGGTCGCCCACCTCCAGCGTCGGGATCATCGAGCCGGACGGGATCTTGAAGGGCTCGAACAGGAACGAACGCAGCAGGAAGACGACGATGATCACCGGGAACAGGCCGGCGGTCCAGTCGAGCCACCAGGGCTGCATCAAAAGGCGGCCGCGGGCCTCCTCAAGGTTGCCGTCGACCTGGGTGATGCCTTGGCGAGCCAGCTCGGCGCGGCGGGCGGTGTCCTGCTGCTCCAGGTTCTTCGCGGCGGCTTCACGCGCCGGGCGGAAGTGGAAACGCTCGGCCAACCAGTAGAAGAAGGTGACGACCGAGAGGATGAACAGCAGCAGAGAGAAGTTGCCGATCCACTTGTCGAGGTACCAGCCGCCGAGGTAGACGAGCAAGGCGCCATACAGCGCGGCGGTGAGGTAGTTCATGTGGTCTGTGGTCGGGCGTGGACGTGGTTGGTCTTCTTCAGTCGTCGTCGCGTCAATCGTCGACCTGCAGGATCGCGAGGAAGGCTTCCTGCGGCACCTCGACGGAGCCGATCTGCTTCATGCGCTTCTTGCCGGCCTTCTGCTTTTCAAGCAGCTTGCGCTTGCGGGTGATGTCGCCGCCGTAGCATTTTGCCAGCACGTTCTTGCGCAGCGCCTTGATGTTCTCGCGCGCGATGATGTTGGCGCCGATGGCCGCCTGGATGGCCACGTCGTACATCTGGCGCGGGATCTGCT
>JBMOQN010000038.1:0-86467 GCA_049322835.1 Pseudomonadota bacterium
TGCGGCCCCGGCCGCCGCACCACCCACCGCCGCACCGACCACCGAAATGGCCTCGCCGCCCCCCGGCGCCACCGTGCCGGCCGCGGATCAGCACGTGGCCAAGGCCTTGGCCGCCGACGCCCACGAGGGTGCGCGGCGCGGGCTGTCAGGGGCGACCGCCTCTTCGCTGGCGCGGCCGGCTGCACCCGGCCACCCTGCGGCGCTGGCTCGCTGGGCGCAGGCGCTGGCTGCGGTCGACGAGGGCCCCAACCCGCCGGCGGGCTGGCAACTGCAGCGCGACGGGGTGGCCCCACCGTGGGGGCCGTTCCAACGGGCCTGGTGGCAGGCCCTGCTGGCTGGCACCGCGGGTCGCTGGGTCCTGGACGCAGGTGCACCAGGGGCCGGTGAGGCGTGGCAACTGCGCGCCCCGGACGGCACGGCGTTCACCTTGAGCGTCGGCGCGGACACGCTCTGGCTGGTGGGCGACAGTGGCAGCTGGCGCGCGCCCCGGCCCGCCGGCCTGCCGGCCGCGCCCTGAAGAGCGATCAGGCCGCGGGCGCAGCCAGGCGACGCTGCAGCCAGCGCATCAGCCCGCCCAGCAGCGGCAGCTTGGCGTAGAGCTCTTCCGCCGCGTCCCAGTAGTCGCGGTGGACCAGGATCCGGCCCGCGGCGTCGAACTGCAGGTGGCTGGCGCCGTGGATGCGCAACGGCCGGCCGCGCAGGCGGGTGTCGAAGTCCCAGGTCAGCAGGCAGTCCGCCCCACCGCCCACCGCCTGCCGCACCGTGAAGCGCGGTGCTTCCAGTGTCTCGAACATGTGGGCGTAGACCCGGCGCACCGCCACCCGGCCGCGGACCTCGTTGAACGGGTCCTTGAAGCGGGCTTCGGGCGCATAGCGCTCGGCCAGGCGGTCCAGGTCGTCCGGCTGCAGGGCCTCGAACAAGGTGACCAGCTCGGCGATGTGCGGCTCGGGGTGGCGTGTCGGCATGGGCATCGATTCTCAGAGCCCGGTGGCGCGACGCACCAACGTCTCATAGGCGCCGGTGGGCAGCAGGCGCATCGCCTTCAGCAGCAGCGTGAAGCGGCGCGGGAAGTGGATCTCGAAGGCACCGCGCGCCCAGCCGCGCAGCATCGCCCGGGCCGCCGCCTCGGGCTCGATCAGTGCCGGCATGCGGAAGTCGTTGGCTGCGGTCAGCGGCGTGCGCACGAAGCCGGGGTTCACCACCGACACGCCCACGCCGTGCGGCGCGAGGTCGAGGTGCAACGACTGGGCCAGGTGGATCAGCGCGGCCTTGGTCGGGCCGTAGGCCAGGGCCTGGGGCAGCGCCCGGTAGCCGGCCACGCTGGCCACCAGGCCCAGGTGCGCCGGTCGGCCGGCCCCGGCCTGCGCCTGCAGGCGCGGCAGCACGGCAGCTGCCACATGCAGCGCACCAGCCACGTTGACCTGGTGGTGGCGCAGCATGAGGTCGAGGTCGAAGGCGGTCGCGCGCAGCGGCTGGTAGATGCCGGCGCAGAACAGCACGAAGTCGATCCGGCCATGCCGGACCCACAGGTTGTCGGCGGCCGCCTGCACCTCGAAGCGGTCGCACACGTCCAGCGGCAGGGCGAGCGCGCCCGGGTGCGCGTCGGTGAAGGCGGCCAGCGCCTCGGCCCCGCGGGCCGAGACGGCGACGTGGGCACCCCGCCCGTGCAGCTCGTGCGCCAGCGCCCGGCCGATGCCGGTCGAGGCGCCGACCAGCCAGGCGACGCGCCCGGTCCAGTCAGTGATCGGCGGGTTCAACGGCATCGTCGGCTAGGGCTTCTGGAAGGCCACGGTCAGCTCGGCCACGCGAACGCCGAACTTGCTCATCACCGCCTTGTTCAGCATCGTGCGTTCGTCGATGAGGTAGAGCCAGTCGTCGAGTTGCACCTCCCACACGCGCCCGTCGACTGGCAGCGCCAGCGTGTAGCGCCAGTTCATCGCGTTGCCGCGCGCCACGCCCTCGGCCACGCCGACCACGTCGCCGGCGCGGCCGGTGTAGCGGCCATCGGCCTCGTGCTTGAGCTGCCAGACGCGGCGCTGCTTCTCGCCGTCGTTGAAGACGAAGTCCTCCTCCAGCGTGCCCTCGTCGCCGTTCCAGCGCCCGACGAGGGCGGCGGTGAAGCGGCGCGTCACCCGGCCGCTGCGGTCGGTGACCAGGCCCTGCGCGCTGAGTGGGCCGTTGAAATAGCGCCGCAGGTCGAGCGGCGGCTGCTCCTGCGCGTAGTCGGCGGGCTTCGGGCTGGCGCAGCCGGCGAGGGTGGCGGCACCGGCGGTGCCGGCGGCAGCGAGCCAGCGGCGCCGGCTCCAGGCGATGGGGTTCATGTCGGTTGCTCCTCGTGTCGGATCCAAAGCCACCACAGCGCCGCGCCCGCCAGCGCCTTGAGCGCGCAGGGCACGCCGGCGTAGACGGCGGCGAGCGCGGCGCCGGCCTCGGCCTGGCCGGGGCGGTAGCCGAGCGCCTGCAGCAGGGGCAGCGCCAGCCCGGCGGCCAGCGCGAGGTTGAGCTTGGTGGCGGCGTTCCACCAGCCGAAGGCCACGCCCTCGGCCGCCTGCGCACGCGCGCGCAGCTCGCCGGCCAGCAGCGCGGCCGGGGCGCACAGGTCGGCCCCGAGGGCCGCACCGCTGGCCAGGCAGACCGCCAGGAACCAGCGCCCGTCGCCGGGGCCGAGGAACGCGGCGCCGATGAAGCTGGCGATGGACAACCCCATGCCGAGCCCCCAGGCGCGCGCGAGGCCCTGCCACGCCACCAGACGCACCCACACCGGCAGCGACAGCGCCGCCGCGGCGAAGTAGGCGCCGAGCAGCAGCGGCTCGCCCTCGGGCCACTGCAGCCGGTCGCGGATGTAGAAGAGCACCAGCGTGGCCGGCAGCGCACTCGCCACGCCGTTGAGCACGAAGATCGCCATCAGCCGCCGGAAGCGCGGCCATTGCCAGGGCGCCCACAGGCTGGCCGGCGCTGCCTGCGGGTGCGGCTGCGGGGCCGGTGCGCGGGCCAGGGCCACCAGCGCCAGGCCCAGGCTCGCGGCCAGGACGCCGCTGGTGGCCTGGAAGCCGGCCCAGCCTGGCAGCACGCTCGCGGCGACCACGCCCACCAATGCCGCGCCCTCGCGCCAGGCCACGACGCGGGCGCGAAAGGGCGCCTCGCCGCCGAGCTGCGCGCCCCAGGCCTGGTGCAGCACGCTCAGGCCGCTGTACGCCAGGTAGCACAGCGCCAGCGTGCCGCCGGCCCACGCGAGCAGGGCGGCTTCCCCCCGCACGGCCGGGAAGAACAGGGCCTGGAAGCCGATCGCCAGCAGCAGTGCGCCGGCGCCGGCGGCGGCCAGGCGCACCCGCAGCGGGCGACGCAGCAGGCGGTCCGCCCAGCGGCCGATCAGCGGGTCGACCAGCGCGTCGAGCGCACGCACCGCGAGCAGCAGCGCGCCCAGCGCCGCCAGCGGCACGCCGTAGGTGCCCGCGTAGTGGGCCGGCAATTGCACATACAGCGGCAGTGCGACGAAGGCGAGCGGCAGGCCCAGCAGGCCGTAGGCCAGGCCTCGCGCATGCCCCAGGGTCGGCGCATTCACCCGGTGGCTCCCAGCAGCTGCTGCCGCAGGCCCGGCTCCGAGGTCCACGGAGCGAGCCAGATGCCGAAGAACAGCGCGGCGAAACGCGGCTCGGCCAGCTCTCCGAGCAGGCGGCCGTTGAGGTGGAAGCGCGCACCGCGGCCCGGCACGTGCACGCCGGTGATGCGGTCGCCCTCGGCCACGTCGGGGAACAGGCCCCGCATCGCTGCCAGCCAGCGGGCGGCGTCGGCCTCGGCGATCGGGCCGCCACGCTGCATTTCTTTCAATGAACGCTCGGCGATGCGTTCACCGCTCAGCGCGCGCAGGTAGGTGATGCTGAGCGCGAGCGGCGTGCGCTCCAGCGCCTCGCCGGCCAGCGGCCCGGCCGACCACAGCACGATGTCGTAGACCGCCAGCCCGAGGAAGCGCAGGCGCCCCTGGCCCTGCGGGCGCGGCGTGCCCGGCGCGGGCCAGTCGGTGCGCACCTCGGGCGGTGCCTCGGACGCCCGGGCACCCAGCGGCAGGGCGGCCAGCAGCAGCGCGCGGCGTTGCATCATGGCCCGTCAGGCGCGCTGCAGCGTGAACTGCATGACGCTGGTGCTGCGCGCATCGAACGCCGCCTCGCAGTAGGCGAGGTAGAACTCCCACAGCCGCAGGAAGCGCTCGTCGTAGCCCTGGGCCCGCACCTCGGCCTCGTGCTGCAGGAAGTCGCGTCGCCAGTGGCGCAGCGTTTCGGCGTAGTCAGGCCCGAAGTCCAGCGTGTTCGTCACCTTCAGGCCGGCGGCCTCGGCCGCGGTGCGGAAGGCCGAGGGACTGGGCAGCAGGCCGCCCGGGAAGACGTACTGCTGGATGAAATCGGTGCCGCGCACATAGCGGGCAAACAGGTCGTCACGGATGGTGATGGTCTGGATGCAGGCCCGGCCGCCCGGCTTGAGCTTGTCGTGCACGCTGCGGAAGTAGGTGGCCCAGTACTCGCGGCCAACGGCCTCGAACATCTCGATCGAGACCACCGCGTCGAAGCCGGTCTCGGGCACGTCGCGGTAGTCCTGCAGCCGCAGGTCGGCCGCCAGCCCCTGCGACGACAGCCGCACGCGTGCATGCGCCCACTGCTCGCGCGAGAGGGTGACGCCGGTGACGGTCAACCGCCGCTCGCCGGCCGCCAGCTCGGCCACCGCGCCCCAGCCGCAGCCGATCTCCAGCAGGCGCTGCCCGGGCTGCAGGCCGCATTCGTCGAGCGCGCGCCGCATCTTGGCGCGCTGCGCCTCGGCCAGCGGCCGCTTGGTGTCGCCGTCGAACCAGGCGCTGGAATAGTTCAGTGTCTCGTCCAGCCACAGGCGGTAGAAGGGGTTGCCCAGGTCGTAGTGGGCCGCGATGTTGCGCCGGCTGCCGTGGCGGGTGTTGCGGTTCAGCGCATGGCGCAGGCGCTGCCACAGCGCGCCCCACCAGCGGCCGTGGATGGCCTCGTCCAGTGCCTCGCGGTTGAGCAGGAACAGCCGCAGCAGCGCTGCCAGGTCGGGCGACGACCAGCCACCGTCGAGGTAGGCCTCGCCGAAGCCCACGTCGCCTCGGCGCAGCGTGGCGGCGCAGACCCGCCAGTCCTTCAGCCGCAGTGCAGCGTGCGGTGTGCTGCCGTCGCCGAACTGCATCGTGCCGCCGTCCGGGCACTGCAGCGTCAGCGTGCCGTGGCGCAGCCGGGCCAGCAGGCGCAAGGCCTGGCGGGCTGCGGCCGGGGCAGAACGCGGCAGGGCGAAACGGGCCGGCAGGGTGTGGCTGGGTGAAGTGCTCATGGCGTGCGGGGGGAGGCGACAGGAGGGGTCGAGTGGCTCAGGCTCGCCGGCGGCGCAGGCGGCTTGGCGAAGAAGGGCACACCGCGCCACCACAGGCGCAGCGCCTGCCAGTGGATGCGGGCGACCACGGCCAGGTTGTGCAGCGGCATGCGCCACAGCACGCGGCGCAGCGCGGCGCGCGTCAAGGGCTCCAGCCGGCCGCTCACGCTGGTCAGCAGGAGCGGGCCGTGCTCGTCGTCGTGCTCGATGCGCACGACCGTGCGCTCTTCCGGCGGCGCGGTGCGCAGGAAGCGGAAGCGGTAGCGCCCTGCCGGCCGGCAGAACGGCGAGACGTGCAACACCTTGGCCGCCTGAAGCTCGCGGCCCCAGCCCAGCGCGGGCCCCTGCAGCAGGTAGCAGTGGCGTTCGCCGAAGGTGTTGTTGACCTCGGCCACGATGGCGGCCAGCGAGCCGTCGGCGCGGTGCGCGTACCAGAAGCTGACTGGCTTGAAGGCGTGGCCGAGCATGCGCGGCAGGCAGTGCAGCCAGACCTCGCCGTCCGCGTCGGCGATGCCCTCGCGGGCCAGCAGCTCGTCGAACCAGGCCAGGCAGTCGGCACGGCCGTCGCCATGGTCCCGGTCGTCGAAGCCGGCCCAGGCGAAGCGGTTGCGGGCCAGGGCCGGGTCGGGCTGCGTGCGCAGGCTGCGCAGGGGCAGCAGCCAGAAGAAGGTCGGGTAGCTGAAGGCGTGGGGCCGTGGCCGCAGCCGCTGGTGGCGCAGGCTGCCGATGCCCAGCAGGGGGCGGGCGGGCTGCTGCTGCATGGTCAGGCGGCCTCCTGCCACCGCTGGCCGGCGCGCTGCGCGATCGCCCGCGCCACCGCCTGGCCCGAGACGAAGCCGTCTTCATGGAAGCCGTAGCGCGTCCAGGCGCCGCAGAACCACACGCCGCCACGGCCCTGCAACATGGGCAGGCGCTGCTGGGCGGCGATGGCCGCCTGGTCGAACACCGGGTGGGCGTAGCTGAACTCGCCGTGCACCTGGGCCGGGTCGGGCTCGCGCACCGGGTTCAGCGACACGACCACCGGCTGCCGCCAGGGCAGCGGTTGCAGCTTGTTGATCAGGTAGTGCAGGCAGACGCGCTCGGGCGCACCCTCGCCGGGCGCGGCCTCGTAGTTCCATGCGGCCCAGGCGCGGCGTGCGCGCGGCAGCAGGCGCGCGTCGGTGTGCAGCACGGCGCGGTTGGGCTGGGTGCGGATGGCGCCGAGCACGGCGCGCTCGGTGGTGTCGGCATCGGTCAGCAGGGCCAGGGCCTGCGGCGCGTGGCTGGCGAGCACCACCGCGTCGAAGCCCTCACTGCCATGGTCGGTGTCGACCCAGACCCCGGCCTGACCGCCGTCGGGCCCGGGTGGCCGGCGCCGCACGGCGCGGACCGTGCAGGCGCGCCGCGCATCGGGCAGCGCCGCCAGCATCCGATCCACATAGTTTCGGGAACCGCCGGTGACGGTGAACCAGCGTGGCCGCTCGTTCACCTGCAGCAGGCCGTGGTTGTGGCAGAAGCGGATCAGCGTGCCGACCGGGAAGGCCAGCATCTGCGCGGTCGGGCACGACCAGATGCTGCCGATCATCGGCAGGAAGTAGGCCTCGCGGAACAGGCGACCGAAGCGGTGTTCGGCGAGGAAGTCGCCCACGCTCTGCGCCAGCGCCGCGTCGTGGCCCCGCTCGGCCAGCGAAGTGGCCAGGCGGTTGAAGCGCAGGATCTCGGCCAGCATCGCCAGGAAGCGTGGCGACAGCAGGTTGCGTCGCTGGGCGAAGACGCTGCCCAAGTCGCTGCCGCTCCATTCCAGGCCGTGGGCCGGCGACTGGACCGAGAACGACATGTCCGAGCCGGTCGTCTCGACGCCGAGCGCGTCGAACAGGCCGATCAGCCCGGGGTAGGTGCGTTCGTTGAAGACCAGGAAGCCGGTGTCGACGCCGTGGCGAAGGCCATCGAGCGTGAGGTCGACGGTGTGGGCGTGGCCACCGAACCGCGCATCGGCCTCGAACAGCGTGACCTGCGTGCCGGCGGACTCCCGTGCCAGATGCCAGGCGGCCGACAGGCCGGCGATGCCGGCCCCGACGACGGCGATGCGGGCCGGAGCGGTCATGCCGAGCCCCTGGCCCGGCGGGCAGAAGAGAGCCGCGCAGCGCCCGAAAGCGAATGAGGGAGGGAGGGAGGAGGAGAGGCGCTCCCGGGGGACAGCCAGGGGACCTGGCAGGCTGCGCGGCCGAAAGAGGACAGGCCTGGGCGTCGCAAACCCAGACCCGGGGCAACGGCCGAAACGGCCACCCCTGCACAGAGAGAGTGTGTGCGCAATCGGAAGTTCCGCTCAAGGGCGTGGTTTTTGTGCGCCGCGTCACGCCGTGTGGCCCTGGCGCATCGCTCCGGGTGAAGGGCTTGCATGATTTGTCTTGGACAAAACTGGTGGATGAGCGGATCATAGAATCTTTCTTGCGGCCTTGCATAGGCTTGTCCACGACAAATCATTCACACCGATGCCCGACGCGAGCCCTTCCAGCTGGTGGTCCATTGCCGAAGTCGAGCGCGACACCGGCCTGGGCAAGGACACCCTCCGCGTGTGGGAACGCCGCTACGGCTTCCCGACCCCCGAGCGGGACGCCCAGGGCCAGCGCGCCTACACGCAGGTGGCCGTCGATCGTTTGCGCCAGATCGCGGCCTTGCTGCGTGCCGGCCACCGGCCCGGCAAGGTGGTGCCTCTGGACGATGCGGGCCGACTGGCACTGCTGGGCGGGGCCGGGCCGACGCCGTCATCGCAGGCGGGCGAACCCGAGCGCGAGGGGGGGACGGATGCCCCCGCGCCGGCCATCCGGTCGGCGCTGGTGGCGTTGCAGATGCGCGATGGGCTGGCGCTGCGCCGCCAGCTTCAGCAGGCGCGCACCCGGCTGGGCCTGGGAGATTTCGTGACAGAGCTGCTGGCGCCTCTGACCGCGGCCGTCGGCCAGGGCTGGATGGCGGGCGAGTTGCGCGTCGCCGATGAGCATCTGTTCACCGAGGTGGCGCACAGCGTGCTGCGCCAGGGTCTGATGACCTTGCCGGAGCCGACGCCCGGCGCCGCCCCGCGGGTGCTGCTGACGACGCTGCCCGGCGAGCCGCATGGGCTGGGCCTGCTGATGGCCGAGGCGATGTGCGCGCTCGAGGGGGCCTGGTGCGTGAACCTCGGGCCGCAGACGCCGCTGGACGAGATCGTCGGTGCGGCCGAATGGCATCGCGCGCAGGTGGTGGGCCTGAGCGCCACCGGCTGCCTGCCCCAGCGCTGGCTGCGCCAGGGCCTGCAGCAGTTGCGCCAACGCCTGCCCGCCGGCACCGTGCTGTGGCTGGGGGGCTCGGCCGCCGCGGGCCTGCGAGGCCCGGCGGGTGTGGTGAAGATGACGGACCTGCGGGCCATCGGGCCCGCGCTGAAGCAGTTGCCTCTCAGCCCGCCGGCTTCGCTGCCGCCTGCGCCGCCTTCGCCTTGATGGCGGCGATCTGCGCGTCCTGCGCCGCCTTGCGGTCGGCCGACACCTGCTGTGCCGACGCCCGCTCGCCCACCAGCTTGATGTAGGGCTTCCAGTCGACGCCGGCCTCGGCCAGCAGGTCGACGCCGTAGACCGTCTTGCTGGCCATCGCCACCAATGGCAGCGACACGTAGGCCGCGCAATCGGCGCTGGTGAACTCGGGCCCGCCTACATAGGGGGCGAACTTCGCCAGCCGCTTGAATGCGGTGATGTTCTTTTCCAGCAGCTTGCGCACGCGCACCTGGTTCGACTCGCTCACCGTGCCGCCGAAGAAGGCCTGCGGGTACAGCTCGCGCACCACCAGCTCCAGGTGCAGCTCGATGAAGGTGGTCAGTTCGCGCACCTTGGCCGCGGCCCAGGGGTCGGCGGGCACCAGCGGCGGCGTCGGGTAGGCCTGCTCCAGGTACTCGACGATGACCTCGCTCTCGCAGAGGGTGCGGCCGTCGGCCAGGCGGATGAACGGCACCTTGCCGAGCGGCGATGCGTTCAGCGTGGCTTCGTCCTTCGGGCCGGAGGCGACGTACTCCTCGGTGAAGGGGATGCCCTTTTCGAGCAGCACCATCTTGACCTTGTTGTAGTAGTTCGAGACGGCGAAGCCGCACAGCGTGATCATGGGGGGTCTCCTGGTCGTGGTCATCGATCGGCGAGTCTAGCCATTGCACCCGGCGCGCCATGCCGCCCAGGCGACAACGCAGCGGTGGACAACGCAGTGGTGCCTATCAGCGGCGGCCCAGTCGGCTGACCAGCGCGATGCCGAGCGTCACCGCGCCCAGCGCCATCACCAGCCGCATCGTCAGCGGCTCGCCCAGCAGGCCCACGCCGGCCGCCAGGCCGAAGATCGGCGTCAGCAGCGTGAACGACGAGATCTGCGTCGCCGGGTAGTGCCTCACCAGCCAGAACCACAGCAGGTAGCTGGCGAAGGTGACCACGATGGTCTGGAAGCCGAGCGCGGCCCAGGCGAGGGGGCTGACCTGGGCCGGCCAGGCCTCGCCCGCCACCAGCCCAGCCCCACCGAGCAGCACGGCCGAGACGACCAGCTGGAACATCAGCGTCTGCTCGGCCGAGGCGCTGGCCAGCCCGCTGGCGCGGATGGTGAGCGTCGTGCCCGCCCACAGCGCGGCCCCGGCCACGCCCAGCGCGTCACCCCACCATTGGCGCGGCCCGGCGGTGGCGCCGCCGAAGCCCTCGCCGAAGGCGGTGGCGACGCCGGCGAAGGCCAGCACGAGGCCCAGCGTCTGCAGGCCGCGCAGCCGCTCGCCCGGCGCGATGAAGGGCATGCCGAGGGCGACGAAGAAGGGCGCGAGGTAGATGAACACCACCATGCGCGAGGCGCTGGTGTACTGCAGGCCGACGAAGATGCAGCCGAACTCGGCGGCGAAGAGCGCGCCCGCCAGCAGCCCACCGGGCCAACTGCCGGCGGCCGGCTTCACCGGCAGCCGGCGCCACGCGGCCCAGCCTGCCAGCAGCAGCGCCGCGCCGGTGGAGCGCAGGGCCGCCTGCAGCAGCGGCGGGATCTCGGCCACCGCCACCTTGGTCGCCGTCTGGTTCAGCCCCCACAGCGCGGCGCACAGCAGCAGGCCGGCAATGGCCATCGCGTCGAGCTGGGATCGGCGGTCACCGCTCATGGCACGCGCCTTTCCCGCCCGACGAGCGCCCAGGCCAGCAGCCCGGCCGCCGCGCCGCTGGCGTGCGCAGCGGGGGCGAGGGCGAAGTCATACCCCTCGATGCGGGGTGTGGCTGGCCCCCAGGGCTGTTCGGCGATCAGCTTGACCAGCAGCCCGGCGGACAGCAGCCCCCCGACCAGCCGCTGGCGCCGGTCGCCCCGCCGCACCAGCAGCGTGGCTGCCGTGACCGCCGCCGCTGCGTGCAGCACGCCCGACAGCCCGGCGTAGTGCAGCAGCGCAGGCTGCAGCAGCAGGCCGAGGTGGGTCAGCGGCCAGGCCAGCAGCCAGGCGGCCACCGCACGCGGGCCGAGCAGGGCGCGCCAGCCGAGCAGGGCCATCGCGGCGGCGCCGGCCAGGTTCATCGCCAGATGCTGCGGGCTCCAGTGGGCCATCGCCGGCGTGACTGCACGCCAAGGCTCGGCTGCGACGAGCGCGGGCTCCCAGTCCAGCGCGTGCAAGGGCACGGCGTACAGCAGCCAGGCGGCCAGCGCCGTGGCCGCCATCGCAGCGGGCCAGGCCAGCCCAACCGGGTTCACGCGCCGAACACCGCCGACCACAGCGCGCGGATCGCGTCGCGCTCGGCCGCCAGCTCGACCGGGTCGAAATGGGTGGGCTGCTCATCGAGCCGCGCCCGGTGCTGCGCGCGGCGCAGCTCGCGGTAGGCGTCGGCGGCGGCGCGGCCGACACCGGCCGGCAGCAGCCCGGCGTCCTCGGCGCGCTGGAGCAGCGCGATGTTGCCCTTGTTGTCGAGCAGGGCCGGGTGGCGGGCACTTTCGGCGAGCACCAGGTACTGCACCGCGAACTCGGCGTCCATCATGCCGCCGTCGCTGTGCTTGACGTCGAACCGGCCGGCGGGCACCGGGCGGGCGTCGCGCACCTTCTCGCGCATCGCGGCCACCTCCTGCCGCAGCGCGGCCGGCTCGCGCGGCATCGCGAGCACCTCGCGCCGCGTGGCCTCGAAGCGTTGCCCCAGGTCGGCTGCGCCAGCGCAGAAGCGCGCGCGCGACAGGGCCTGGTGTTCCCAGGTCCATGCGGTGTTGCTGCCTCGGCCGCGCTGGTACTTCTCAAAAGATTCGATCGAGGTCACCAGCAGCCCCGAGTTGCCGTTGGGGCGCAGAGCGGTGTCGATGTCGAACAGCTCGCCGGCGGCGGTGCGCAGCGTCAGCCAGCCGATCAGCTTGCGCACGAAGGCGCCGTAGACCTCCTGGGCCTGGTAGGTGTCGGCCTCGTCGGCGTCGTCGTAAAGGAAGACGAGGTCGAGGTCGCTGCCGTAGCCCAGCTCGAGCCCGCCCAGCTTGCCGTACGCGATGACGGCGAAGCGAGGCGTTTCGCGATGGCGCTGCTTCAGGTGGGCCCAGGCCCAACGCAGGCTGCAGTCGAGCACCGCATCGGCCAGGGCGGACAGGTCGTCGGCCACCTGCTCGACGGTGATGCGGCCCTCGACATCTCGCACCAGGGTGCGGAAGACCTCGGCGTGGTGGGCGCGGCGCAGGGTGTCAAGTAGCGAGCCTTCGTCGGCCTCGCCCGAGCGCACCCAGGCGGCGTGGCGCTCTTCCAGGTCGGCCACGAAGCCGGCGCGGTCGAAGCGCTCGCGCAACTGGCGCTCGTCGGCCAGCTCGTCGATCACGCCGGGGTGGCGGATCAGGTAGCGCATCGGCCACCGGGCCAGGCCCAGCAGGCGCAGCAGGCGTCGCTGCACCTCGGGCCGCTCGACCAGCATGGCCAGGTAGCTTTCGCGCCGCAGCAGCGGCTCGACCCAGTCGAGCAGGCGCAATGCAGCGTCGAGCGTGCAGTCCTGTTGCTCGACGCAGGCGGCGGCGCGCAGCATCAGCTTGCCCAGGCGCAGCCGGCTCTCGTCGCGCAGCGCCTGCACCCGCGGCCGGGCGGCGAACTGGCGCACCCGCTCGGCCAGCTCGGGCGGCAGGCGTTCCAGCAGCGCCTCGCTGTCGAGCGCCAGCGGGCCCTCGCCGCACTGCCGGCAGCCGCCGTTGCCCGGGCGGCCGGCAGCGGGCGCCTGACCGTCGTGCAGCAGCGCGTCGAATTCGGTCGCGACCAGCTCGCGCACGTCGCACAGCCTGTCCTGCAGCGGGCAGGTGTGGGCGTTGCAGCTGGGCAGCGCCAGGCTGGCGGCGATCCAGGCCAGGTCGCCATCGGCGGTGGGCAGCAGGTGGGTCTGCTGGTCGTCGAGGTACTGGATGCGGTGCTCGACCTGGCGCAGGAAGACATAGGCCTCGGCCAGCTTGCGCGCGTTGTCGGCCTTCATCAGTCCACCGGCGGCGAGCTTGTCGAGCGCCTTCAGCGTCGAGCGGGTGCGGATCTCGGGGAACTGGCCACCGCGGGCGACCAGCAGCAACTGCACGATGAACTCGATCTCGCGGATGCCGCCGCGAGAGAGCTTCACGTCGTTGGCCCGCTCGGGCCGGCCGGCGGCGCGGCGTTGGGCCTCGTCGCGGATCTTGCGGTGCAGCTGGCGCAGGCCCTCGAACACGCCGTAGTCGAGGTACTTGCGGTAGACGAAGGGCGTGACCAGCGAGCGCAGCGCCAGCGCCCGGCCGCTGCTCACGGCCTCGCGCGGCGCGACCACCCGGCTCTTGAGCCAGGCGAAGCGCTCCCACTCGCGGCCCTGCACGAGGAAGTACTCCTCCAGCATCGCCAGGCTCACCACCGGCGGCCCGGAGTTGCCGTTCGGGCGCAGGGCCAGGTCGACGCGGAAGACGAACCCGTCGTCGGTGACATCGCCGATCAGGGCGTAGAGCTGGCGCGCGACCTGCGAGAAGTACTCGTGGGCGCTGATCGTGCCCCCCGGGCCGCCGACGGTCTGGCCGTCTTCCTCGTAGACATAGACGAGGTCGATGTCGGACGAGACGTTGAGCTCGCGCGCGCCCAGCTTGCCCATGCCGACGATCCAGAAGTCGATCCGGCGGCCGGTGGTGTCCAGCGGCGGGCCGTGGCGCGCATCGGCGTCGACCAGGGCCTGCGCCAGTGCGCGCTCCAGCGTCACTTCCGCCAGCGCGGTCATTGCCAGCGTCACGTCGGCCAGCGGAGCCGCCTCTTCGACATCGCGCACCGCCAGGCGCTCGATCACCAGTTGGCGTGCCACGCGCAGGGCCGCGGCCAGCGGCCGGCCGCCCTGCTCCAGCGTGGCGATCAAGGCCTGGATCGAGGCCAAGTCCGGCGTGCCGGCGGGCAGCAGCGGCAGCTCGGCGGCATAGCGCCGGCGCACCCGCTGCACGAAGCGGCTGTGTTCGGCGCGGGCGGCCGGGGTGGGCGCGTCGCCGGTGGGGCCGGCATTTACAGACGGCAACGGTGCCGGCAAGGAACTGATCAGTGCCACGGCAGCTCTGTTTCAGTGGACAGGGCCACCCGCCGCCATCGCGGCGATGGGTGGCTCAGGACAGATAATGGCCTCGACGAAGGGGTGCGCTGCGCGCCCTGCCACGAGGCTGGCGCCGGGGCCTGCCGCCCGGTGGTCGTTCATGCCTTTGTTGCCCTCACGTTCCGAGCGCCCTTGCCCCGCCGCCTGATTCCCCGTTGGTTCGCACGCGGCAGCACGCCGGATCACCCGACCCGCTGGTGGTGGGCGGTTTCGCGCTGGATCCTGCGTGCCACCCTCTTGAGCGTGCTCGCACTGTGGAGCATCGCCCTGGTCGGGTGGCTGACACTTCACTGGGGGATTCTGCCGCACATCGACGAATGGCGTCCGCAGATCCAGGAGCGAGCCAGCCGGGCGCTGGGGCTTCCCGTGGCCATCGGGAAGATCACCGTGCAATCGCCGGGCTGGGTGCCGGCGCTGGAGTTGCGCGACGTGGTCCTGTCGGACCGCGAGGGGCGTGAAGCGCTGCGCCTGCCGCGGGTGAGTGCCGCCCTGTCGCCCAAGAGCCTGCTCGGCTTCAAGCTGGTGTTCTCCCAGCTCTACATCGAGGGTGCCGAGCTGGAGGTGCGGCGCGATGCCCAGGGCCGGCTGCACGTGGCCGGGCTGGACATGGACGCCGCCGCCCCGGTCGACGACGGCGGCGGGCTGGACTGGCTGCTGGACCAGCCCGAGTTCGTGCTGAGGCATGGCACCTTGCGCTGGGTCGACCAGCAGCGCGCCGCGCCGCCCCTGGTGCTGAGCGATGCGGACCTGGTGCTGCGCAGCGGGCTCAAGCGCCACGAGCTGCGGCTCGATGCCACGCCGGGTGGCGGGCTCGGCGAGCGCTTCACCGTGGCCGGACGCTTCGTCCAGCCGCTGCTGGCGCGGTCCGGCGACTGGGCGCGCTGGTCGGGCACGCTCTACGCCGAGCTGCCCTCGGCCGACATGGCACGGCTGCGGGCGCATGTGAGCCTGCCGTTCGAGCTGCAGGCGGGCACGGGGGCGGCGCGGGCCTGGCTCGACTTCAGCAACGGCCAGTGGCGGCGCGCGACGCTCGACGCCGCGCTCGACGCCGCCCAGCTCAAACTGGGCCCGGCGCTGGAGCCGCTGGTGCTGCAGCGGCTGCAGGGCCGTTTCGAGGCCGAGCGCAGCAACGGCGAGCTGCGGCTGTCGGCCCGGCGGCTGCACTTCGCCACCGCCGAGGCGGCCTGGCCGGCCAGCCAGCTCAGCCTGCGGCTGGCCCAGCGCCAGCGGTTGAACCGGCCAGGCTGGTCTGACCTGCCGGTGACCGGCGGCGAGTTCAGCGCCGACCGGCTGGACCTGGCCCTGATGGCGCAGGTCGCCGAACGGCTGCCGCTGCCCGCGAACATCCGCCGCGCGCTGGACGAGCTGGCGCCTCAGGGTGTGGTGCAAGGGTTGCAGGCGAGCTGGACCGGTGCGGTGGAGCGCCCCGCGCACTACCGCGTCAAGGGCCGTGTCGGGGGCCTGACGATCGCCGCCCTGCCGGCGCCGCCGGATGCGGCCGCCTCCGGCGCCCGTGCGCCGCCGGTGGGCCGGCCGGGCTGGCGCGGTGCCGACCTGGAGCTGGACGCCAGCGAAAGCGGCGGCGAGGCACGTCTGGTGGTGCACGACGGCGCGCTCGAGCTGCCCGGGGTGTTCGCCGATCCGGTGCTGCCGCTGAGCCAATTCACCGGCCGGCTGGTCTGGCAGATCCAGCCCCAGAAGGCCGCTGCCGGGGCCGCGCCGCTGCCGCCGGCGATCGATCTGCGCCTGGTCGACGCCCAGTTCGCCAATGCCGATGCGCGCGGGGAGCTGCAGCTGCGCTGGCGCACCGGGCCCGGCGCCGGCCGCGGCAAGGGCGGGCGTTACCCCGGCATCGTCGACGTGACCGGCCGCATCGACCAGGGCCGCGCGACCAGCGTGGCGCGCTACCTGCCGGCCGGCCTGCCGCACACCCGCGACTACCTCGCTGGCGCGATCCAGAGCGGCACGGTGCGCAATGCGCGGCTGCGCCTGCGGGGCGACCTGGCCGAGTTCCCCTTCGCCCAGCCGGGCAAGGCCAAGGAAGGTGAATTCCTCGTCACCACCCAGGCGGAAGACCTCAGCTTTGCCTACGTGCCGCCGGTGCTGACCGGTGGCGTGGCACGCTGGCCGGAATTCACCCAGGTCCACGGCGAGCTGGTGTTCGACCGCGGCGCGATGCGCATCCGCAACGCCCGCGCGAAGCTCTGGGGCATCGAGCTGAAGGGCGTGAACGGCGAGATCGCCGACCTCGCGCACGACCCGGCCCTGGTCATCGGGGGCGGCGGCCGAGGCCCGCTGACCGACGCGCTGCGCTTCGTCGGCGCAACGCCGATCGACACCTGGACGTCGCATGCGCTGAAGGAGGCCACCGGCACCGGCCAGGCCGACCTGCAGCTGGCGCTGAGGATCCCGCTGAACGACGCCGCCCACACCACGGTGCGTGGCAGCGTCACCCTGGCCGGCAACGAGGTGCGGCTGCGGCCCGACATCCCGGTGCTGAGCGGCGCGCGCACCCGCATCGACTTCAGCCAGAGCGGGTTCTCGATCCAGCCGGGCACGGCCCGGGCGCTCGGCGGCGAGCTGGCCTTCGACGGTGGCCTGGGCCCCGATGGTGTCGTGCGCTTCAACGCCCAGGGCACCGCCAGCGCCGAGGGCCTGCGCCAGGCGCCTGAGCTGGGCAGCTGGGTGCCGCGCCTGGCGGGTGCGATGAACGGCCAGTCACCCTACAAGCTGCAGGTGGCGGTGCGACAGGGTCACCCCGAGCTGCTGATCACCAGCCCGCTGACCGGCATGGCGCTGGACCTGCCGGCACCCTTCGCCAAGCCCGCCGCCGCGGCGTGGCCACTGCGCATCCAGACCCAGCTGCTGCCCGCTGCGGGCGAAGCCACTGCGGCGCGCGACCAACTGCACGTCGAGCTCGGCGGTGTGCTGCAGGCTGGCTACCTGCGCGAGCTGCTGCCGGAAGGCGCGCGGGTGCTGCGCGGCGCGCTGGCGATCGGCGACGCACCGATGCCGTCGCTGCCCACCTCGGGCGTCAGCGCCGCGGTTCAGGTGGCCCAGTTGTCGGGCGACGCCTGGCAGGCCCTGCTGCACCCCGCTGGCGGCGGCGCGCAGCGCCCCCCCGAACCGGCCTCTGGCTACCTGCCGACCGAGGCCAGCCTGCGCGCCCAAGCCCTGACGCTGGGTGGCCGCCACTTCGGCGCACTGCAGGCCAGCCTGCAGCGGCGCGGCCAGGGCGAGGCCGAGGCCTGGCGCCTGCTGCTGAGTGGTGATGCGGTGCAGGGCCAGCTCGACTGGCGCCCGGCCGGCGCCGGCGCGCCCTGGCCGCGCTGGCAGGCCCGCCTGGCCCGCCTGAGCGTGCCTTCGACCGAGCCTGGCGCGCCCGAGCCCGCGCGGGCCGCCGCCAGGCCGGCCGAGACCCCTCCTGCGCTCGACGTCGTGATCGACGAGCTCACCTGGCGCGGCCGCAAGCTCGGTCGGCTGGAGCTCGAAGGTCGGCCCGCCGATGGCGGCGCGCCGCGCGACTGGCGACTGGCGCGCCTGGTGCTGGCTGCGCCCGATGCGCGCCTGGTGGGCAGCGGCCAATGGGCAGCGGCGCGCCAGCGCATGGCGCTGGAGCTCAAGCTGGAGGTGGCCGACGCCGGCGCGATGCTGGAGCGGCTCGATTTCGGCAAACAGATGCGCCACGGCAAGGGCCAGGTGCAGGGCCAGTTCAGCTGGACGGGCGCGGCGCTCGTGCCCGATTGGGATTCCTTCGACGGCGGCGCGCGGCTCAACCTCGATGCCGGCCAGTTCCTCAAGGCCGAGCCGGGCGCCGCGCGCCTGCTCGGTGTGCTCAGCCTGCAGGCCCTGCCACGCCGCCTGACGCTCGACTTCCGCGATGTCTTCCAGCAGGGCTTCGCGTTCGACAACTTCGCGGGCGACATCGCGCTGCACGGCGGCGTGGCTTCGACCAACAACCTGCGCATCCGCGGGGTGCAGGCCGCGGTGCTGATTGAAGGCCTGGCCGACCTGAAGAAGGAAACCCAGGACCTGCGCATGGTGGTGGTGCCCGAGATCAACGCCGGCACCGCCTCGCTGGCCTATGCCGCGATCAACCCCGCGATCGGCCTGGGCACCTTCCTGGCCCAGCTGTTCCTGCGCAAGCCGCTGATGCAGGCCGGCACGCGCGAGTTCCGCGTCACCGGCGGCTGGGGCGACCCGCAGGTCGAGCCGGTGGCGCGGGCCGACGACGCGCCGCTGCCCGAGATGGAAGAGCCACCCGCGGCCGCGGCGGCCTCGGCCCCGCTGGCGCGCTGAGACCAAGGCGCGTCTGGGCGCAGAATCGGGCGCCATGAGCACGCAGAGCCGCCTCAAGGGCGAAATCCCCCACGGGGGGACGGCGCGCAGCGCCAAGGGGGTCTTTTTCACGCAGAGCCGCCTCAAGGGCGAAATCCCCCACGGGGGGACGGCGCGCAGCGCCAAGGGGGTCCTATGAAGATCGCCGCCGTCCAGATGGTCTCCACGCCCGACGTGGGCCGCAACCTCGCCGATGCCGGCCGCCTCGTCGCCCAGGCGGCGGAGGCCGGGGCGCGGCTCGTTGCCCTGCCCGAGTATTTCTGCCTGATGGGCCAGCGCGACGACGACAAGCTCGCCATCGCCGAGGCCGACGGCGACGGCCCGATCCAGGCCTTCCTGGCCGAGACGGCGCGGCGCCACGGACTCTGGCTGGTCGGCGGCACGCTGCCGATCCGGGCCGTTGCGAAAGACCGCGTGCGCAACGCCTGCTGCGTCTACGGCCCCGACGGCAACCGCGTGGCACGCTACGACAAGATCCACCTGTTCGCCTTCGACAACGGCCGCGAGCGCTACGACGAGGGCCGGGTGCTCGAAGCCGGCAGCGAGCCGGTGACCTTCGACGCCGGCGGGTTGCGGGTGGGGCTGTCGGTCTGCTACGACCTGCGTTTCCCCGAGCTGTACCGCGCGCTGATGCGTCCGGCCGCCTGCGACCTGCTGGTGGTGCCCGCCGCCTTCACCTACACCACCGGCCAGGCCCACTGGGAGCTTTTGCTGCGTGCCCGGGCGGTGGAGAACCAGTGCCATGTGCTGGCCAGCGCCCAGGGCGGGTGGCACGAGAACGGCCGCCGCACCTGGGGCCACAGCCTGGTGATCGACCCCTGGGGCGAGCTGCTGGCGGTGCAGGCCGAGGGCGAGGGCCTGGCCATCGCCGATGCCGCGCTGCAGCGGCGCGACGCCGTGCGTGAGCAATTGCCGGCCCTGGCGCACCGCAGGCTCTGAAGCCGCCTGGCCGGCACCAACGGCAGCACGCCAGCAAACCGGCGTTGCCTAGACTGACCCCGCATCCCTTCACTCGCCGAGGCCCCCATGACACCTCCATCCCGCCGCCGTTCCTGGCTGAAACACCTGCCGGCCGCAGCGCTGGCCCTGTCCGGGGCCGGCCTCGCGCTGGCTCTGGTGGCGGGCGAGCGCAACCCGGTGGCCAAGCCACCGGCGGCGCGTGCTTTGGCCGAGCAGGCCCGGGTGATCGTGCAGTACAAGGCCGGGGCCTCGCTGCTGCGCACCCACGCCGCCGAGGCCGGCCTCGGCCAGCCGTTGCGCTTCGCCCAGGCCCTGGCGGCGCGCCATGGGCTTTCGCTGCGCGACGGTCGACTGATCGCCGAGCGCATGCAGGTGGTGCTGGGCGATGGCCTGGGCTCGGCGGCGCTGGCGGCCCGGCTGTCGGCCGATCCCGACGTCGATTGGGCTGTGGTCGACGGCCGCCGCCACGCGCTGGCCGCGCCCAACGATCCGCTGTACCCGACGCAGTCGGGCGGCAACACGCCGGCCAGTGGCCAGTGGTACCTGCGGCCCAACAGCGGGGTGGTGAAGTCCTCGGCCGATGTCGAGCCGGCCTGGGACCAGGCCACCGGCAGCGGTGTGGTGGTGGCGGTGCTGGACACCGGCATCACCAGCCACCCCGACCTGAACGACCAGGTGCTGCCGGGCTACGACTTCGTGGGGTACGTCGCCGCCGACGAAAACGAGGCCAACGACGGTGACCTCGACGACGCCGACCCGTCCGATCCGGGCGACTGGATCACAGAGGATGAAAACGACAGTGGCACCTTCGCCGGCTGCGAGGCCGGTAACTCCAGCTGGCACGGCACCCAGGTCTCGGGCCTGATCGCCGCCGAGACCGGCAACGCCAGCGGCATGGCCAGCGTCGCGCCCGACGCCAAGGTGCTGCCGGTTCGGGTGCTGGGCAAGTGCGGCGGCTACGACTCCGACATCATCGCCGGCATGCGCTGGGCCGCCGGCTTCGGCGTCAGCGGCGTGCCGGCGAATGCCAACCCGGCCCAGGTGCTGAACCTCAGCCTGGGGTCGCAGGACCCGTGCAGCAGCGCCTACACCACCGTCATGGCCGAGCTGACGGCGGCCAAGGTGGTCGTCGTCGCCGCGGCTGGGAACGATGGCCTGGCGGTCGGCACGCCCGCCAACTGCCCGGGGGTGCTGGCGATCGCGGGCCTGCGCCACGTGGGCACCAAGGTGGGCTTCTCCGACCTCGGTCCGGAAGTGGCGGTCAGTGCGCCGGGCGGCAACTGCGTCAACGAGAGCGGTGCCTGCCTCTACCCCCTGCTCAGCACCACCAACACCGGCGCCCAGGGGCCTGTCACGGCGAGCTACAGCGACAGCTACGACACCACGCTCGGCACCAGCTTCTCGTCGCCGCTCGCCGCCGGCACCGCCGCGCTGATGCTCTCGGCCAACCCCGACCTGACGCCGGCCCAATTGGCCAGCGCCCTCAAGACCAGCGCCCGCGCCTTTCCCACCACTGGCGGTGACAGCGGCGCACCGGTTTGCCAGGCACCGACCGGCACAGCGCAGGACAGCGAGTGCTACTGCACCACCAACACCTGCGGCGCCGGCATGCTGGACGCCGGAGCGGCCGTGGCGCGTGCGCTCACTGGCCCGTTTCCGGCGGTTTCGGCCACGGCCACCGCGCCGGTCGCCGGCGCCAGCGTCACGCTGAGCGCGGCGGGCTCCAGCGTGCTCGCCGGCCGCAGCATCGCGAGCTACCAATGGGCCATCACCCAGGGTGACACGCGTGCGAGCTTCGCGGGCGCCACGAACGGGCCCCAGGCCACGGTGCAGGTGACCGGGGCGGGCGTGGTCGAGTTGCAGCTGACGGTGACCGACAGCAGTGGCGCCAGCGCCAGCCTGCGCCAGCGGCTGGACGTCGCCGCCACGGCGCTTGCCGCCGTCATCACCGCCACCCCGACGGCGCCGGAGGCCGGCGACAACGTCACGCTCAGCGCCACCGGCTCGGCCGTCGACGCCGGCCGCAGCCTCACCGGCTACTTGTGGGAAATCACTGCCGGCGGCAACCTGGCCAGCTTCAGCGGGGCCACCAACTCTGCCACGGCCACCTTGCAGACCACCGGTGCCGGCAGCGTGACGGTGCGGCTGACGGTGACCGACAGCGCCGGCCAGCAGGCCAGCACGACCCGCACCCTGACCATCAGCGCGGCCTCGTCTGGCGGTGGCGGCGCGCTGGGCGGCGGCTGGGGCCTGGGCCTGCTCGTCGCTGCGGCGGCGCTGCGGCGCCGGCCGCGCGGCGGATGACCGGCCGGCCGCCCCAAGTTTTCTGCGGCACGGCCGATAACGGCAGAGGCCCGCCATCACCCCAGGTGGCGGCCCTGCTGTTTCCTGGCCCCGCCGATGCTGCCTGCCCCCCTTCGCTTCGTCTGGTTCGCTCTCCTGCTCGCCTGCTCCGTCGCCGCGGGGGCTGAACCGCTTTCCGCCGCGCCGGCGGCGCCCGGCCTGATCGTGCGGTTGCAGGCGGCACCCCTGCATGCGCCGCCGAGGGCGCGCGCGCTGTCGGCTCGCGAAAAGGCGGCACGGGCCCGGCATGCCGGGCAGTGGCGCCAGCTGCTGGCCGAAACCGGCCTGGCGCAGCTGCCTGGCCTGCGCCTGGAGCCGGTGGGTACCGCCTCGTTCCGGCTGCGGCCGGCCGGGGCCTGGACATCGGCCGAGCAGCAACGTTGGCAGGCGCTGCTGCAGGCGCGGCCCGAGGTGACCTGGGTGGTGCCCGACGAGCGCGAGCGGCGCCTGCAGGCGCTGCCGCCGAACGACCCGATGTATGCCGGCGACGGTGGCCAGTGGTGGCTGCAGCGGGTGGCGGGCAGCAACGCCCATCCCGCCGCGGCCCGCCGCCGTGGCGTGCCCGGCCTCGCCGACGCCTGGATCCGCCAGACCGGCAGTGCCGACACGGTGGTGGCGGTGCTCGATTCCGGCTGGACCGAGCACCCCGACCTGGACGCGGCCCGGCTGCTGCCTGGTTACGACCTGGTGTCCGACTGGGACGAGACCCGTCAGCGGGGCACCGCACACGATGGCGACGGCCGCGACGCCGATGCCCGCGACCCGGGCGATGGCGTGAGCGCCGCCGAGCGCGGCGCCGACCCCGCCCGCTACGCCGGCTGCGAGGCGTCGAGCAGCAGCTGGCATGGCACGGCGGTGCTGGGGCTGATCGCGGCCCACAGCGGCAATGCCCGGGGCGTGGCCGGCATCGACTGGGCCGCACGCGTGCTGCCGGTGCGGGTGGCCGGCCAGTGCGGAGCCACCGTGCGCGACATCGTCGACGGCATGCGCTGGGCCGCCGGCCTGCCGGTCTGCCGGCGCTTTGCCGACACGCTGGACCCCGAGGCCGGCTGCGCCGAATGGGCGCCGGTCAACCCGCACCCGGCGCGCGTCATCAACCTCAGCTATGGCGGCGCGGCGGCGTGCAACGCCGAGTACCAGGACACGATCGACCTGCTCTGGGCGCGCGGCGTGCTCGTCGTGGCCGCGGCCGGCAACGCCCACGGCGCCCCCAGCCGCCCGGCCAGCTGCCGCCATGTGGCAGGCGTGGCCGCGGTGAACCGCGACGGCTTCAAGACCCACTACTCGAACTTCGGCGCTGCGCTGCACATCGCCACCGTCGGCGGCGACGACAGCGGCGGCCTGTGGGGTGGGTTGCTTGCGGACGACGGCCTGCTGGGCCTGGACAACCTGGGCACCCAGGCGCCGGGGGAGCCGGGCTACCGCGCCCGCTCGGGCACCAGCTACGCCGCGCCGGTGGTCAGCGGCACCGTGGGCCTGATGCTGGCGGCGAACCCGGCGCTGACCCCGCAGACTTTGCTCGACGGTCTGGCGGCGAGCGCTCGTCCGCATGTGCAGTCTCCGCTGCTGGCGACCTGCAGCGCCGCCAGCCCGGGCCGCTGCGCCTGCAGCACCAGCACCTGTGGCGCCGGCCTGCTCGACGCGCCGCAGGCCCTGGCCTACGCCCAGGCCCTGGCGGCCAGCCAGCCCTACGTGGCGCCGAGCTGGCCCACCGAGCAGATCGACACGCCCGAGCTGCGCCAGGCGGTGGCGCTGGGGCCGGACCGGGAAGCCGCCGCAGGCGAGGGCCCGGCGGCGCCGGGCGAGGGCGGCCGTGGGGGCGGCGCCACCGCCGGCTGGGCCCCCCTCGGGCTGCTGGCGCTGGCCGCGCTGCTGCGACGGCGCCCGCCGGCCTGAGGCTGCACGGCGCGGCGGTCTACCCGCAGGGTTGCCAGAGCACCTGCCCGCTGCGGGGCGCCTGCGCGGCCAGCTTCTCGGCGGCGACCCGCTCGACCTGCTCGGCGCGCAGGCGGTGCTCGGCGCCGGCCGAGGGAAGCTGCAACACCCGCGCGGTGCGCACGCCGCGCGCCTGCAGCCGCTCCAACCGCGCCTCGGCATCGGCCTCCGTGCCGAATTCGCCCAGCGCCAAGCCCGGCGCGAGCTCGGCAGGCCGCCGCAGCTCGGTGGCCTGCAGGTTCATGCGCTGGACCTCCTCCAGCTTGCGCTGCAGGGTCTCCCGATCGGCAAAGCGGCCCATGTAGACCACCCACCGGCCGGGCAGCTCGCGCCGCATGTCGACCCAGGCGCCGGCCGGCACGCCGGCCTGGGCCAGCTCTCGCACCGCGGCGCTGGCGGCACTGTCGCTCAAGGGGCCGGTTTCGAGGCAGAGACTGTCGTCGCCGGCCGGGGCGGACGCGGCGACGGTGGTCACCGCCCCGGCCGGCGAAGCCGGCTCGGCCGGGCGCGAGGCGCTGCGGCTGCCGGACGCAGCCGGGGCCAGCAGGCGGACAGCCTCGGGGCGGACCTGCTTGCGCAGGCGCTCGGGCTCACGCTGGCCAAGGCCGGGCGGCGCGAGGCCCAGCGCCTCGGTGACGGCCGGCTCGTGCCAGGCCCAGAACAGCAGGTTCGCGATCAGCAGCGCGGCGACGAGCAGGCGCAGCATCGTCGACAGTGCGCGGCCCGCCTCAGGCGGCGGCGCCGGGCACCGCCGGGCGCACGCTCACCTCGCCGCTGAGGATGCGGTGCTCGCTGCCGTCTTCGGCACGCACCCGCAGGCCGCCGTCGGCATCGACGCCGATCGCCTCGCCGCGTGGGCAGGCTGCGTCGGTGGTCACCACCGGGCCGCCGCGCAGCAGGTCGCGCTCGGCGTAGGCGGCCTCGAAGCCGGCGAACCCCTCGCGCTCGAAGCGCACCAGCGCCCGGGCCAGCGCCGGCATCAGCCGGGCCAGCGCGCTGGCGGGCGTGAGCTGCGGGTCGATCTCGCTCAGCGAAGCCGCCATCTCGGCCACGTGCACCGGCTGCACGTTCAGGCCCACGCCGATCACCGCGATGCGGTGGTCGCCCAGGCCGATGGCCTCGATCAGCACGCCGCCCAGCTTGCGCCCGACACCCTGGCGCAGCCAGAGGTCGTTGGGCCACTTGAGGCCGATCTGGGTGCCGCCCGGGTCGAGCGCGCCGGCGATGGCGGTGCCCACGGCCAGCGACAGGCCAGACCAGTCGGCCCGCTCCAGCGCCAGGCTGAGCGAGAAGGTCAGCGAGGCGCCGGCGCTGGATTGCCAGGCACGCCCCAGGCGCCCGCGGCCCTGGGTCTGGTCGATGGCGACCAGCAGCGTCGGGCGCAGGTCATCGGCCCGCAGGCCGCGGCCGTGAGAGTCGCGCGCGCCACGCGAGGCTTCGCGCAGGCGATCGACCAGCGCGCCGTTGGTGGAGGCGACGCGGTCGACGACCTCGATCGACAGGCCGGGCAGCAACGGGTTGAGCACCTCCCACAGCGGCTGGATGCCCCAGGTGCCGTGGTGGTGACCGTGGTCGGCGCCCGCTCCGGCGCCGTGGCGGTCGATGAAGGGGTGGGCACCAGCGTCCATGCGGGGAGGGCTCCTGTCAGCGCGGCTGGCGGGTGGAACGCGACGGGGCGCGCTTGGGCAGCAGCAGCGTGCCGCGACAGGTGTCGGCGCCGCAACGGCATTCGAAACGCTTCTTCAGTGCGGGGGTCAAGCGTTCGTCGATCGACAGCCGATAGTCGTAGAACAGCTCCTCGCCCGGCGCGATGGGCCGCAGCGACTTGATGAACACGCGGCCTTGCTCCTCGTCGGCCTCGCAGTTCGGGTCGCAGGCATGGTTGATCCAGCGGGCGGCGTTGCCGCCGTAGAGCGCATCGATGACCTGCTCGCCGTCATCGAGCTGGAAATAGAAGGTGTGGTCGGGCTGGCTCGGGTCGTGAGGGTGGCGGTCGAGCGCCTCCTGCCAGCTGATGACCTCACCGGTGTACTCGATCAGCGTCTCGCCCGGCTCGATGGGCTGCAGCGCGAACACGCCCTTGCCATGCACGCCGCTGCGCCGGACCTGGATGCGCCGGCCGCCCGAGCCTGAGGCGGCGCGGGGGCTGTTGGCGGGGCGGGCTTGCTTGACCGGCTTCATTGGGTACATTGAATCTGTGGGCGCGTGCGTACGCATGCGCAGGTACACGTACATGCGTGCCTGGGTGCGCGCGTACGCGAGAAGGCAAATTGTAGGCACGGGCCGAGGGGTCTCGTGCAGGGAACAACCAGAAATGAGCAAATCACTGATCATCGCGGAGAAGCCGAGCGTGGCGCAGGACATCGTCCGGGCGTTGACGCCGGTGGCCGGCAAGTTCGAGAAGGCGGCCGACCACTTCGAGAACGAGCGCTACGTGGTCACCTCGGCCGTCGGCCACCTGGTGGAGATCAAGGCGCCCGAAGAGTTCGACGTCAAACGTGGGAAGTGGAGCTTCGCCCATCTGCCGGTGGTGCCCCCGCACTTCGACCTGGCGCCGATCGACAAGGCCAAGAGCCGGCTGTCGGCGGTGGTCAAGCTGGTCAAGCGCAAGGACGTGACCGAGCTGATCAACGCCTGCGATGCGGGGCGCGAGGGTGAGCTGATCTTCCGCCTCATCGTGCAGTACGCCGGTGGCGCGAAGCAGAAGATCGACAAGCCGGTGCGCCGGCTGTGGCTGCAGAGCATGACGCCGCAGGCCATCCGCGATGGCTTCGACGCCCTGCGCTCGGACGACCAGATGCTGGGCCTGGCCGACGCGGCACGCAGCCGCTCCGAAGCCGACTGGCTGGTCGGCATCAACGGCACGCGGGCCATGACCGCCTTCAACTCGCGCGACGGCGGCTTCTTCCTCACCACCGTCGGCCGGGTGCAGACGCCCACGCTGTCGATCGTGGTCGAGCGCGAGGAAAAGATTCGTAAACACATCCCGCGCGACTACTGGGAGGTGAAGGCCGGCTTCGAGGCCGCGGCCGGCGAGTACGAAGGCAAGTGGTTCGACCCCAAGTTCAAGAAGAACGAGGACGCCGACCGCCGCGCCGACCGGCTCTGGACCGAAGCCGAGGCCAAGGCGGTCGCCGACGCGGTGCGAGGCCAGCCGGGCACGGTGACGGAAGAAGCCAAGCCCAGCACCCAGGCCAGCCCCGGCCTCTATGACCTGACCACGCTGCAGCGCGAGGCCAACGGCCGCTTCGGCTATTCAGCCAAGACCACGCTCAGCCTGGCCCAGGCGCTGTACGAGAAGCACAAGGTGCTGACCTACCCGCGGACGGACTCGCGCCATCTGCCTGAGGACTACCTGGCGGTGGTGAAGGACACCGTGAAGATGCTTGCGCAGGAAGACCTGCCCGGCCCGCTGGGTGCGCTGAACGAGCACGCCGCCAAGGCCCTCAAGGAGGGCTACATCAAGCCGAGCAAGCGTGTGTTCGACAACGCCAAGGTGTCGGACCACTTCGCCATCATCCCGACGCTGCAGGCGCCCAAGTCGCTCAGCGAGGCCGAGGCCAAGCTCTACGACCTGGTGGTCAAGCGCTTCCTGGCGGTGTTCTATCCGTCGGCCGAGTACCTGGTCACGACCCGCATCACGAAGGTGAAGGAGCATCACTTCCAGACCAACGGCAAGGTGCTGGTGAACCCCGGCTGGCTGGCCGTCTACGGCAAGGAGGCGCAGGACGAGGACGCGAACCTGGTGCCGGTGCAGCCGAACGAGGCGGTGCTGAACCAGGGCGTCAACATCGTCGCGCTGGCCACCCGGCCGCCGGCGCGCTACACCGAGGCCACGCTGCTGTCGGCGATGGAAGGCGCGGGCAAGCTGATCGACGACGACGAGCTGCGCGAGGCGATGGCCGAGAAGGGCCTGGGCACACCGGCCACGCGCGCGGCCATCATCGAAGGCCTGATCCTCGAGAAGTACATGCTGCGCGAGGGCCGCGAGCTGATCCCGACCGCCAAGGCCTTCCAGCTCATGACGCTGCTGCGCGGCCTGGGCGTGGAAGACCTGACCAAGCCCGAGCTGACCGGCAACTGGGAGTACCAGCTGGCCGAGATCGAGCATGGCCGGTTGAAGCGTGAAGCGTTCATGAAGGACATCGCGAAGATGGCCGAACGCATCGTCAAGAAGGCCAAGGAATACGACCGGGACACCATCCCCGGCGACTACGCGACGCTCAAGGCGCCCTGCCCGAACTGCGGCGGCACGGTGAAGGAGAACTACCGGCGTTTCGCCTGCGAGGCCTGCGATTTCTCGATCACCAAGATCCCTGCCGGGCGCAGCTTCGAGCTGGCGGAGGTGGAGCGCTTCCTGGAGGACAAGAAGATCGGTCCGCTCGAAGGCTTCCGCTCGAAAGCCGGTTGGCCCTTCACCGCCGAGCTGAAGCTGGTCTTCGACGACGAGATCAGCAACTGGAAGCTGGAGTTCGACTTCGGCGAGGACAACAAGGCCAAGGACGACGGCGAGCCGGTCGACTTCTCCGGCCAGCAGAGCCTGGGCCCCTGCCCGAAGTGCCAGGGCCACGTCTACGAGCACGGCAGCAACTACGTCTGCGAGCACGCCGTGGGCGCGCACGTGACCTGCGACTTCAAGACCGGCAAGATCATCCTCACCCAGCCGGTGTCGCACGAGCAGCTGCACAAGCTGCTGGCGGCCGGAAAGACCGACTTGCTGGAGAACTTCGTCTCCAACAAGACCAAGCGCAAGTTCAAGGCCTTCCTGGCCTACGACAAGAAGGAAGGCAAGGTCGGCTTCGAGTTCGAGCCGCGCGCGGCGAAGGCGCCTGCGAAGAAGGCCGCGGCGAAGAAGACTGCGGCCTGAGGCCGACATCGCTGCGAAATACACCACGAGACGCCGCGCCATCGGTCGCGCGCGAGCGTCCGGCGGGGTGCGTGTCTTTACAATTTGAAACTTCACAAATCGAGCGTGGCAGATCGGGGCAAGCCCCGCCTTTCGTGGCGCTCAACAGGGAGTTTCATTGTGTTGATGACGGTTCATCGGCGTGCCCGAGTCTGGGCGGCGCGCGCCGTGATGTGCTTTGGTGTGCTCGCGTTGGCGGCATGTGGAGGCGGTGGCGGCGGTGCGGACAACTCCTGGCTGACATTCACACCCGGTCAGCTGGAAGCCACGACGTATGAGGGCGAATCCGTGCCTGTCCAGCTGGTGGCGACCTCCAGCAAGACCATCACCGAGACGGTGTTCATCGGCATCGTGGATTCGAAAGGGGTCATCACGACCGACGTGTCGATCGAGCAAGACGGCTTGACGACCCATGCCACGGTGAACCTCTCGCCCGGGCTGGCCGCAGGCACCCACACCGGCAACCTCACCGTGCGGCTCTGCCGGGACAACCCCGTCACTTGCGCGAACCCCTACCCCGGGTCGCCTTGGGAGGTGCCCTACCGCTTCACGGTCTTGCCGGGCACCAACCTGACGCCTCTCCAGCCGCTGGCTGGTGTCGGCACTTGGTCGACCTTCCAGGGGAACGCTGCGCACACGGGCTTTGTTCCGGCGAATCTGGCCGCCGACCAGTTCTCACGGCGTTGGGCGTGGACGGCCCAGGCGTCGTCGGCAGTGGTTGAGAACGGCCGGGTCTTCACGGTGACCACCGGCGAGTCGAACCTGTGGAGGCTGACTGCGCTGAGCGAAGAAGACGGCTCTGTGCTGTGGCAGCACAACATGGGCTTGTTGCACCGAGTCAACCCGCCAGCCGTCGCAGATGGCAAGGTGTTCGTGACCTCCACCGGCCACGAGGCCACCTTCATGTGGTCGTTCGACGCTGCCACGGGTGACTTGCTGGCCAAGCGGCCGATGAATTCCCAGTGGGAAGAGTACTTGGCGCCGACGGTTCACAACGGGGCTGTGTACACGGAGAGTGGCTCCTACGGCGGTCTGATGAAGTTCGACACCGCCACCCTGACCGAGCAATGGTGGAGCAACCTGGATCAGTACGACGGCTGGACGCCCGCCGTGGACGACAACTACGCCTATACGTTGGCCGGGTCGAGGTTCGTTGCGACGGATGTCCGGGACGGCAGCGTCGCATTCCAGATCGAGGATGTGGGCTTCGACTGGCACGGCTACACGATGAATGGCGCGCCGGTGCTGGATGGTGAAGGCCGGGCATTCGCCATGTCGATGGGGGGGCGTCTGCTGGCCTTCTCGTTGGCCGACCGAACGGTGGCCTGGAGCATCGCCGAGCAAGTGCAAAGCAACCCTGCGCTGGCTGACGGTGTGCTCTATGTCGTCAACGGGGCGAGGCTCGAAGCGCGTTCCCCCCAGACGGGCAGCCTGCTGTGGAGCTGGACGGCCCCGGACGGCATCAACCTGTCGTACCCCGATCGCACCCAGGTGGTCGTGGCCGGCAACATGGCGTTCGTTGCGGGTGCGTCGAACACCTACGCCGTCGACCTGACCAGCCACACCTCGCCCTGGAGCTACCCGGCGGCGGGTGCGATGTCGATCTCGAGCAACGGCGTGCTGTACATCGCGGCCCGGACCGGCAGACTCATCGCGGTGAACCTGCACTGATACTGCACTGGTGCAACGAAAACGGGCGCCGCTGGCGCCCGTTTTTCCTTCCCGCTGGAACGCTCAGTCGGCCAGCGGCCCGTCCCCGCCCGTCAGCAGCGGGATGCTGCCGTCCGACCCTGCCCCCAGCAGCCCGGTGCGGGTGTAGATGCCCAGCTTCTGGCGGGTGTCGGTGATGTCGAGGTTGCGCATCGTCAGCTGGCCGATGCGGTCGGCCGGCGTGAAGGGCGCGTCCTCGACCTTTTCCATCGACAGGCGTTCGGGCGCGTAGGTGAGGTTGGGGCTCACCGTGTCCATGATCGAGTAGTCGTTGCCGCGGCGCAGCTCCAGCGTCACCTCGCCGGTGATCGCGCGCGCCACCCAGCGCTGCGCGGTCTCGCGCAGCATCAGGCACTGCGGGTCGAACCAGCGGCCCTGGTACAGCAGGCGGCCGAGCTTGCGGCCGTTGATGCGGTACTGCTCGATCGTGTCCTCGTTGTGGATGCCGGTCACCAGGCGCTCGTAGGCGATGTGCAGCAGCGCCATGCCCGGGGCCTCGTAGATGCCGCGGCTCTTGGCCTCGATGATGCGGTTCTCGATCTGGTCGCACATGCCCAGGCCGTGGCGGCCGCCGATGCGGTTGGCCTCCTCGAACAGCGCCACCGCGCTGCCGAAGCGCTGGCCGTTCAGGGCCACCGGCTGGCCTTCCTCGAAGGCCACGGTGACCTTCTCGGCGGCGACCTTCACGTCGTCTTTCCAGAAGGCCACGCCCATGATCGGGTTGACGATGTGCATGCCGGCGTTCAGGAACTCCAGGTCCTTCGCCTCGTGGGTCGCGCCCAGCATGTTGGAGTCGGTCGAGTAGGCCTTCTCGACGCTCATCTTGTAGTCGAAGCCGTTGGCGATGAGGTACTCGCTCATCTCCTTGCGGCCGCCCAGCTCGTCGATGAAGCGTTGGTCCAGCCAGGGCTTGTAGATCTTCAACGCCGGGTTGGCCAGCAGCCCGTAGCGGTAGAAGCGCTCGATGTCGTTGCCCTTGAAGGTCGAGCCGTCGCCCCAGATGTTGACGCCGTCCTCGCGCATCGCGACGACCAGCGCGGTGCCGGTCACGGCGCGGCCGAGCGGGGTGGTGTTGAAGTAGGTCGCGCCGCCGGTCGAGATGTGGAAGGCGCCGCTCTGGATGGCGGCGATGCCTTCGGCCACGAGCTGTGCGCGGCAGTCCACCAGGCGGGCGATCTCGGCGCCGTAGGCCTTGGCCTTGCGCGGGATCTCCTCGTAGTCGGATTCGTCCGGCTGGCCGAGGTTGGCGGTGTAGGCGCAGGGGACGGCGCCCTTGGCGCGCATCCAGTGCACGGCGGCGCTGGTGTCCAGGCCGCCCGAGAAGGCGATGCCGACGCGTTCGCCGGCGGGCAGGGTTTGCAGGATGGTGGCGGCCACGGGGGTTCTCCGGAAGAACCCTCGATTCTAGGGGGCCGCCACCAGACGGCGGCCGGGCTTAGAACCGGTAGGCGAAGCCGATGCCGCCGTGCTCGCCGCTCACCTCGCCGCCGGGGAGGTAGTTGCTCTTGTACTTCTCGTTCACGTAGCGCAGGAAGACGCTGGCGTGCTCGCCGAACAGGTACTCGCCCTGCAGCACCACGCCCACGCTGGAGCGCATGTTGAACTCGGGGGCGATGTCGTTGCCGGCGCCCGAGGTCTCGAACTGGGTGCCGGTGGCCTTGCGCAGGCCGCCGCCCAGGCGGATGTTGTCGTTGGCATGCCAGAAGCCCAGCACTTCCAGCGGCACGCGCGAGAAGCTCAGCGAGCCGTTGTCGGCGTCGACGCGGTCGAAGTGGTAGCCGACGGTGGCCTGGATCGACCAGGGCGCGCCCGGCGCACGGTACTCGACGCCAGCGAACAGGTGGGTCAGGCCGCCACTGCTGATCTCGCGGGTGCCGCCCTCGTCGAATTCGACTTCGACCAGGGTCTTGCCGCCGCCGGTCAGCGTGACGCCGATGACGGGCTTGAGGGCGTTGCCGTCAGCGGCAAAGGCGGGGGCTGTCGCGGCCACGGCCAGCGCAGCGCCGGCCAGGAGGGTCTTGGCGTTCATCGGGTGTTCTTTCCCTGGGGTTTGGGCCGGCCAGGCGTTGGCCGGATGTCGATTGGCGGGCCGCGGCAGGCCCGTTGCGGGCGTGCCCTGCGGACCCATTTGAAATCCTACCTGCCGCCGGTGACGAATTCGTGGAGGCAAGCCTCCAATGTTGTCAAGAAGCTTCAGCGGTGGCGGTGGCGGTGCCGGCCGGCGGCGGCGCCTCCAGCAGGCGCACCAGCGTGTGCAGCGCCTGGTTGACCGGTGTGCCCACCCCCGTGGCGCGGCCTTCGCGCACCACGAACCCGTTCAGGTGGTCGATCTCGCTGGGCTTTCCGCGAATCAGGTCCTGAGCGGTCGACGAGAACTGGCCGGGCATGGTGGCGGCGATTCGCTCGACGGCAGGCCAGGGGTCGGGCAGGTGGACGCCCCGCGCGGCCGCCACCGCCAGGCACTCTGCCACGACCTGACGCATCAGCGGCTCGACCCCCTCGCCCTGCCGCAGTCGGCCATAGGGCAGGCGTGCGATGGCCGACAGCGCGTTGTAGGCGCAGTTGAGCACCAGCTTGCTCCACAGCGCTGCGGCCACGTCGTCGGCCAGCGTCACCGGCACGCCGGCCTGGGCGAAGAGCGCCTGCACCGCCTCTGGCGTGGGCCGGCCGGGGGCGGCCGGCCAGCGGGCCAGGACCAACTCGCCGCGGCCATGGTGGTGCACATGGTCGGGGGCGTCGAGGCTGGCGGCGACATACACCACCGCGGGTGCCACGGGTCGGCCGGGCGGCAACTGCGCCGCGAGCCGCACTGCGTTGTCGACACCGTTCTGCAGGCTCAGCACGACGCACCCGGGCGTCAGATGAGGTGCCATCTGCACCCCCGCGGTTTCGGTGTCACCCGATTTGACGCAGCACAGCACCACTGTGCAGCCGGCCAGCGCCGCGGCGTCGGCGCCGGCCCGCACCGGCAGGCGTTCGTCGAAGCCGGCGCTTTGCAGCCTCAGGCCCCGGGCCTGCAGCAGCTCGGCCTGCGCAGGGCGACCGACAAAGACCACCGGCACGCCGGCGCGTGCCAGCATCGCCCCGTAGTAGCCGCCCACCGCCCCGGTGCCCATCACGCCGACCTGCATCATGGGGCGACCATACCCCAGGAGCCTTCGCCTGGCGCGCACGGCGCCTGCGTGGAAACCGAAGGGCGCGGCGCGGGATTCGCGGCGATCATCGCCCCGCCAACAAGCCCGCGCACCGTGCCCGGGCGGCGTACGACATGACCACCGCCATCGCCTACAAGCTCCTGGCCATCGTGCTGATCGTCGGCCTCGGCTACATCGTCGGCCGTCTGCGCTGGCTGGGCAGTGCCGAGGCCGAGCCGGCTCGGGTGCTGTCGAACGCGGCCTTCTTCCTCTTCGCGCCGGCTCTGTTCTTCCGCACCACCGCCCGGCTCGATCCGGCCGAGCTGCCTTGGCCGATGCTCTTCGCCTTCTTCGTGCCGGTGGTGGCGCTGATGCTGGCCGTCTACGGCGTGCAGCGCTGGCGCCGCGCCGCGTTGGGCTTGCCGGTGGCCGCCCCGGCCGTGCGCGCGATCACCGTCACTTTCGGCAATTCGGTGCAGATCGGCATCCCGCTCGCCGCCGGGGTGTTCGGCGAGGTGGGGCTGGGCATCCACCTCGCGCTCGTGAGCGTGCACGCGCTGGTGCTGCTGCTGGTCGTCACCACCCTGGTCGAGCTGGACCTGGCCCGCGAGCGGGCGCGGGAGAACGCGGGCGGCGGCAGCCTGGGCTCGGTGCTGCTGGCGACGCTGCGCAACGCTGTCATCCATCCGGTGGTGCTGCCGGTGCTGGCCGGCATGGCCTGGCAGGCCACCGGCGTGCCGCTGCCCGAGATGGTCGACGAGGTGTTGGTGGTGCTCGGCAGCGCGGTGGTGCCGCTGTGCCTGACGCTGATCGGCATGTCGCTGGCCTACCTGGGCTTCCCGCGCTCGCTGCGCGGGGCGCTGTCGCTGACCGCCCTGAAGCTGCTGCTGCAGCCGGCGCTGGTGCTGCTGGTGGCCTGGGGCGTGTTCGGGCTGCGCGGGCTCCCGCTGCAGGTGGTGGTGATCCTGGCCGCCCTGCCGGCCGGCTCGAACGCGCTGATGTTCGCCCAGCGCTACCGGGCACAGGAAGCCGAGACCACGGCCGTCAACGTGATCTCCACGCTGGCTTTCGTTCTGACCGCGCCGGCCTGGCTGGCGCTGCTGCACACTTTGTTTCAGTAACACACTGGCGGGTTCTCCCGCGGGTGGAGGCGTTCCGCCTGCGCCGTCCTCGTGAAAGAATGCCGGCATCGTTGGCGCCGAGGAAGTAGGCGGGCGCGCAGGTGGTCGATGTGCTCGGCCCTGGTGCCGAGCCTGCCCGGAACACCCTTCATGGACAGTCGCCCCACCCTGCCGGAAACCCGAGCCGAGCCGCGTTTCGATGTCTTCATCCGCCTGCCCCGCGGCATGGCCCCGGAGGAAGCGCAGCGCCGCGTGGTCGAAATCGGTGGCCTGACCGCGGCCCAGGGCGAGCGCATCGCGCAGGCCCTGCATCAGGTCCCGGTGGTGCAGGTGCGGCGGGCGATCGACGAGGTGCGCGCACGCAAGACCGAGCACCAGCTCAGCCTGGCCGGCCTTCGGGTCGAGGTCAAGCGCCTGCCCTCGTCACCCCCGCCAGCGCCGGCGCCGTCGCCGGCGCCGCGCGGCGACAACCCCGAAGAGCTGGAGTTCGACCTCAGCGCGGTGCCTGAGGAGGACGACGCCACCGTCTTCGCGCCGCTCACGACCCGCCCGGCCACGCGGCCCGGTGAGGCCTCGACCCTGCCGCCCGGCCAGCTGCCGCTGCCTGCCGCCGCGCCCGCGCGGCGGCTGCCGCGCCTGGTGGCCGTCGCCGCGCTGGTCGGGGTGGCCGGGGTCGCCTTCGTGCTCGGCCGCATGTCGCTGCCCTGGCCCGCCCAGCCTGACACCCAGGCCCACGCGGCCCGAGCCATCGACCGCGTGCTGGGCACCGTTGGCGCACCACCGGCGCTGGCGGACGCCTCGGCCCCCAGCGCCTCGGCGGTGCTGGCGGCCACGGCGGACGACACCCCGGCCGGGGATTCGCTGGTCCAGCTGGCCAAGACCGAGCGCACCCAGGGCCGCGGTACCACGCTGGAGCAGGCGGTGGCGCAGGCCCAGGGTGTGCCGCTGGCCGGTGCAGTGGCTCAGGGCGAGCGGCTTCCGGCCAGCCTGGCGCAGGGGGCCGTGTCGCCCACGCCCACCTCGGCGGGCCCCGCTGCCACGCCGCAGGGCGCGCCCAGTGGCGCGGTGCCGCCGCTGCCAGCGGCCCTGCGCGCCGCGCTGACGGCCGACCTGGCGGTGCAACTGGCCGAGTTCGGCCAGACCGGCCGGGCGCGCGAGGTCCTCGCCCGCCTGCGCTCCGACGCGCTGACCAGCGGCGACCCCGCGGTCGGTGCCAGCGCCCAGCGGGCCGAGGTGCTGCTGCTGGCCTGGTCGCTGCGCGACGCGTCGGGCCCCGCGGTCGATCGCGGCATCGCTTCGGTGCGCCACCTGGTGCACGCCATCGATTCGCCGGCTGCCCGCGCGGCGCTGATGGGCCGCGTGGCCACGGTGCTGGCCCGGCACGACAACGTGCCCGACGCCTTGGCGCTGGCCTGCCTGGCCGATGCCGGCGAAGCCCTCAAGGGCGTGGTCGACGGTGCCCAGCGCCAGGCCGCGATCGACGACTGGCTGGTCGACACCGGCGACTTGCTGCTGTCCCAGCTGGCCCGCCACGGCCGGCTCGGCCGCTGGCCGCAGGCCCAGTCGCTGGCCGGCCAGCTCGACACCCTGGCCACGCAGGCGCGCAGCGCCCATGCGCAGCTGCAGCTGCAGGCCCTGCGCGCCCGTGCGCAGGACCTGATGGGCCAGCCGGCCAAGGGCGAGAAGCTGCTCGCCGACGCGCTGAAGAGCTGGGGCCAGCAGGGCTCGCCGGCCCGCCGCGCCGACGAGCTGCGTTCGCTGGCGACGCGTGTGGGAGACCTGGCCTCGCCCGAGCTGTTCCAGGCCACCGCCCAGCTGGCCACCACCGCCGACGGGTTGCGGGGTGACGAGCGCGCCCGCGCCCTGACCAGCCTGGCGCTGATGCAGGCCGAGGCTGGCGAGACCGAGCGCTTCGATGCGATCAAGGCCATGCTGCGGCAGTCGACCGAAGCGGCGCGGCCCGACCAGGCGGCGTTGACGGCCCAATTGTTGGTCGGCAGCGAGCTGGCTGCCGCGCGCGCCGCGCAGCGCAGCGGCGCCTTTGGCCTGGCCGAGACGCGCGTGCGCAAGGTTGCGGCCTATCTTCTTTGAGCCCCCACGCCCCTCCCGGGGCTGCCCCCCGAGGGGGCTCGCGCAGCGGACCGGCAAAGCCGGATCCGCGCACGCCACTTGAAGGGAGCGGCGCTTCGCGCGCTCCGTTGGCAAAATCCAGCCATGACTGCGTTTGACATTCCTGCCTACATGGCGCACCTGGGCGCTGCGGCGCGTGCTGCGAGCACGCTGATGGCGCGTGCTGGCACGCGTGAGAAGAACGACGCGCTGCTGGCGCTGGCCCAGGGGCTTCGAAGCGCCGGGCCCTCGTTGGCCGAGGCCAATGCGAAGGACATCGCCGCCGCGCAGGCCGCCGGGCTCGCCGCACCGATGGTCGACCGGCTGCGCCTGACCGACAAGGTGGTCGCCACCGTGGCCGAAGGCTGCGAACAGCTCGCCGCCATGCCCGACCCGATCGGCGAGATCACCGGCGTCAAGCGCCGGCCGAGCGGCATCAGCGTGGGCCAGATGCGGGTGCCGCTGGGTGTGTTCGGCATGATCTACGAGAGCCGGCCCAACGTGACCATCGAGGCGGCATCGCTGGCCATCAAGAGCGGCAACGCTTGCATCCTGCGTGGCGGCTCCGAGGCGATCCACTCCAACCTCGCGCTGTGGAAGCTGGTGCAGCAGGCGCTGGTGGCGGCCGGGCTGCCGGCCGAGGCCGTGCAGCTGGTGGAGACCACCGACCGCACGGCGGTGGGCCGGCTGATCGCGATGCCCGAGTCGGTCGACGTGATCATCCCGCGCGGCGGCAAGGGCCTGATCGAGCGCATCGCCGCCGAGGCCCGCGTGCCGGTCATCAAGCACCTGGACGGCAACTGCCACACCTATGTCGACGCCGAGGTCGATCTGGACCAGGCCGTGACCGTGACCGACAACGCCAAGACGCAGAAGTACAGCCCCTGCAATGCGACCGAGTCGCTGCTGGTGCACGAGCGCAGCGCGCCGGCCTTCCTCCCGCGCATCGGTGCGGTCTTCGCCGCCAAGGGCGTCGAGATGCGCTGCTGCCCGGCCAGCAAGGCGATCCTGGCCGCAGTGCCGGGCGCGGTTCTGGCCGACGCCACCGAGGCCGACTGGGCCGAGGAGTACCTCGCGCCGATCGTCAGCATCAAGGTCGTCGGCTCGCTCGACGAGGCGATCGCCCACATCAACCGCCATGGCTCGCACCACACCGACGCCATCCTGACCACCCATCACCCGAGCGCGATGCGCTTCCTGCGCGAGGTCGACTCGGCCAGCGTGATGGTCAACGCCAGCACCCGCTTCGCCGACGGCTTCGAGTACGGCCTGGGCGCCGAGATCGGCATCTCGACCGACAAGTTCCACGCCCGCGGCCCGGTGGGCCTGGAAGGCCTGACCTCGATGAAGTGGGTGGTGCTGGGCCAGGGCGAGGTGCGCACGTGATCCGGCTGGCCACGCCGGCGGATGCCGAGGCGATCGCCGCGATCTACGCGCCCTGCGTGAGCGGCACGCCGATCAGCTTCGAGACGGTGCCCCCGGGCGCCGACGAGATGGCGGCCCGCATCGCCCGCACGATGCCGCGCTGGCCCTGGCTGGTGTGCGAGGAGTCCGACCAGGTGGCAGGTTATGCCTATGCCGGCGCTTTCGCCGAGCGGGTCTGCTACCGCTGGTCGGTCACCACCACCGTCTACGTGCAGGCCGACCACTGGCGGCGCGGTGTGGGCCGCAGCCTCTATGCGGCGCTGCTGGGCCTGCTGGCCGAGCAGGGCTTCCGCAGCGCCTATGCCGGCATCACCCTGCCCAATGAAGCGAGCGTCGGCCTGCACCGGGCGATGGGCTTCGAGCCGGTCGGCGTGTACCGCGACGCCGGCCACAAGCTGGGCCGATGGCATGACGTGGCCTGGTTCCAGCGCCAGCTGCGCCCTGACGCACCGCGCGCCGAGGAGCACCCGGCCGAGCCGCTCGGCGTCGATGCGGTCTTCGCCCGCCAGCGCCCGCTTTGGGCCGACACGGAGTGGTCGGCATGAGCGCGCCGGTTCGCCAGGCGCTGGTGCTGTTTTCCGGCGGGCAGGATTCGACCGTCTGCCTCGCCTGGGCCCTGTCCCGCTTCGAGCGCGTCGAGACGGTGGGCTTCGACTACGGCCAGCGCCACCGCATCGAGCTGGATTGCCGGCAGACGGTGCGCACGGAGATCACCAGCCAGTTCCCGCATTGGGCCCCGCGCCTGGGCGACGATCACCTGCTCGACCTGTCACTGCTGGCGCAGATCGGCGACAGCGCGCTGACCAGCGAGCGGGCGATCGAGATGCAGGCCAACGGCCTGCCCAACACCTTCGTGCCGGGCCGCAACCTGCTGTTCCTCACCTTTGCAGCGGCCCTGGCCTACCGGCGCGGCCTCAGCGTGCTGGTGGGCGGCATGTGCGAGACCGACTACTCCGGCTACCCCGACTGCCGCGACAACACGCTCAAGGCGATGCAGGTCGCGCTCTCGCTCGGGCTGGACACGCCGCTCACGCTGGAGACGCCGCTGATGTTCCTGACCAAGGCGCAGACCTGGGGCCTGGCCGACACGCTCGGCGGCAGACGCCTGAACGCGCTGATCGAGGAACACACCCACACCTGCTACCTCGGTGAGCGCGGCCAGCGCCACGCCTGGGGCTACGGCTGCGGTCAATGCCCCGCTTGCAGCCTGCGTGCGGCTGGCCACGCCGCCTGGCACGCATGACCGAGTGGCTCGATTGGCTGGGCCCCGACGGTGGCCGCAGCCTGCTGTGGGTGCTGCTGCTGGCCGTGCTGGTGTTCTGGATCGTCGGCGCCTACAACCGCCTCACCCGCCTGCGTGGCGCGATCGGCATGGCCTGGGCGCAGATCGACGAGTTGCTGAGCCGCCGGTCGCTGCTGCTGCGCTCGCTGGTCGAGGCCCTGCAGCAGCCGCTGTCCGACGAGGCGCCCACGCTGGCGGCGCTGGCAGCCGCCGAGCAGCGCCAGCACCAGGCCACGCTGGCCGTGCGCGGTCGCCCGGCCCAGGCCGTGCCGCTCACCGCCTGGGTGGTGGCCGAAGGCGAGCTGGCCTCGCCACTGGCCCGCCTGCTGGCCCTGCTGGAGCAGCGCCATGAGCTGTCAGACGACATCACCATCGGCCCCCTGGCGAAGGAGCTCGCCGAGCTGGCGCCGCGTCTGGCCTATGCGCGGCAGATGTTCGCCGCCGCGGCCGACCAGTACAACGAGGCGCTGCACGAGATCCCGACCCGCTGGGTCGTCGCGGCCTTCTCGATGCGCCCCACGCCGAGGCTTTGAGCCCTGGCGCTTCAGCCGTGGCACATGACGGCGGCCGTGGCGACCAGTTCGTCGAACAGCGCCGCCGAGGCGGCGCCGGTCATCGAGTACGGGTCGAGCGTGGCCGACTCGGAGTACTTCAGCAGCACCGCCGGGTTGAGCCGCGCCAGGTTGACCTGGCCCATGGCCCAGCCGGCAAATCGGCGCTCGCTGATCTCTTCGTAGGCCAGCAGGGTCACCTCGGTGTGGCGAGGGTCGGCCACCAGGCGGTTGTACAGCGTGTTGACCGCGGCCCGGCCCCCTTCGAGGACCTGGATGAACAGGCCCCCCGAGGTGCACAGCAGCCCGGTCACGCCGCGCTGGGCGTTGTCGGTGCGCGACTGGCGCAGGATCTGCGCCAGCTCCTCGCCGTCGAGCGGCTTGGCGGCGCGGCTCGCGTACATGAGTCGGATGAGCATGGCGGCCTCAGTCTTTCTTGGACAGCAGCGAGAGGAACTCGCGCCGCAGCGTCGCGTCCTTCAGGAAGGCGCCGCGCATCACGCTGTTGGTCATCGCCGAGTCGTTGTCCTTCACGCCGCGCCACTGCATGCAGAAGTGGTCGGCCTCCATGACGATCGCCAGCCCGTCGGGCTTGACGCGGTCCTGCAGCGCATCGGCCAGCATGATCACCGCCTCTTCCTGGATCTGCGGCCGGGTCATGATCCAGTCGGCGATCCGGGCGTATTTCGACAGCCCGATCAGGTTCGAGTGCTCGTTGGGCAGCACGCCGATCCACAGCCGGCCGAGGATCGGGCACATGTGGTGAGAGCAGGCGCTGCGCACGGTGATGGGCCCGACGATCATCAGCTCGTTCAGGCGCGAGATGTTGGGGAACTCGGTCACCGGCGGCATCGGCTGGTAGCGGCCGCGGAAGACCTCGTCGATGAACATCTTGGCGACCCGGCGCGCGGTGTTCTGCGTGTTGTGGTCGCTCTCGGTGTCGATCACCAGCGCCTTCAGCACCTCGCTCATCCTGTCGGCCACCTCGGCCTTCAGCTCCTCCAGCTCGCCCTCGTGCACGAAGGCCGAGATGTTGTCGTTCGCGTGGTAGCGCCGGTCGGCGCCGATCAGCCGGTAGCGGATGCGCTCGGACACGGGCAGGCGGGCCAGGTCGGCCTCGCGCAGGATCAAGGCCGACGGTGCGGCGGCACCGTCGGTGGGGCGGTCAGGGGGCATGCGCGCCTCTCGGTCGGGTCAGGTGCCGGATTGTGGGCCTCGCGGGGCGTCCTGGCACGGGCTGGGGCCTTGCGGGGGTGGCCACTAAACTGCCGCGGTGAACCCACCTCAGCCTTCGCCACCGCTTTCGCGCCTGCTCGAACTCACCGCCGATGCCGTCCAGGCGGTGCGGGGTGGGCGCTCGCTGACCGAGGTGCTCACCGCCTGCCCGCCCGCAGCCCGGCCGGGCACCCAGGCCCTGTCGTTTGCAGTGCTGCGCTGCTGGGGCAGCGCCAGCGCGGTGCGCGAGATCGTCGCGCCGCGCCACCCGCCGCCGGCGGTCGACGCGCTGCTGACCAGTGCGCTCGCGCTGCTGTGGCCCAGCGATGCGCCGATGTACCCGGACCACACCCTGGTCGACCAGGCCGTGGCGGCGGCGCGGCGCAAGGTGCCGGCGGCGGCGGGGTTCATCAACGCGGTGCTGCGCCGTTTCATCCGCGAGCGGCCGGCGCTGGTCTCCCAGGCCGGCCACAGTCTGCTGGGGGCATGGAACCACCCACCGTGGTGGGTCGAGCGCCTGCGCCACGACTGGCCCACGGGTTGGCAGGCGTTGCTGGCCCAGGCCCAGCAGCACCCCCCCATGGCGCTGCGGGTTAACACCTCCAAGGTCTCGGTGGTCGACTACCAGCAACGCCTGGGTGCCGCGGGCCTCGCGTCGCGCACGGTGGCCGGCTTCGACCAGGCGTTGGTGCTGGCCAACCCGGCGCCGGTGGACCGCCTGCCCGGCTTCGCCGCCGGGGAGGTCTCGGTGCAGGACCTCGCCGCCCAGCGCGCCGCGCCTCTGCTGCTCGGTGAGGGCCTGCCCGAAGGCGCCCGTGTGCTGGACGCCTGCGCCGCCCCGGGCGGCAAGACGGCCCACCTGCTGGAGCGGGCCCCTGGCCTGAGCCTGCTGGCGCTTGACGCCGACTCGGCGCGCCTCGCGCGGGTCGACGACACCCTGCGCCGCCTCGGCCTGGCCGGCCCCGCCGTGCACACCCGTGCCGCCGACGCCCGCCAGGTGGCCAGCTGGTGGGACGGAGAACCCTTCGACGCCATCCTGCTGGACGCCCCCTGCACCGCCTCCGGCATCGTGCGGCGCCACCCCGACATCCGCTGGCTGCGCCGGCCGGAGGACGTGCACGCCCTGGCCCGCACCCAGGCCGAGCTGCTGCAGGCCCTGTGGCCACTGCTCAAGCCGGGGGGGCGCCTGCTCTACGCCACCTGCTCGATCTTCCGTGCCGAGGGGGCTGAGCAGATCGACGCGTTTTTGCAACGCCTGGGCCCGGAAGCCGCCAGGCTGGACCCGGACTCCCCCGGCCACCTGCTGCCGCTGGCCGACAATGGTTCGACGAACCCGCAGGAACCGGACAAGGCCCTCGCCGACGGGTTCTTCTACGCCCTGCTGCACAAGCCCTGAGCACAAGATTGTCGTTGTCGTGAACCGCGCTGCCACGGCCCCCGCATTCGCTGCACACCGTGTCGTCCGCGCGGTGGCCGGCTGGTTGCTGGCGTGCTGGCTGGTGCTCGCGGGCAGCCCGGCGCAGGCCCAGGGCATGGAGCTGACCGGTTTCGCCCTCAGCCGCGCCGACGGCGCCCTCGTGCTCGACTTCATCGCCAAGCCCACGCTGAGCAAGGCGGTCGAGGAGGCGATGCAGCGCGGCGTGCCGGTCTACTTCGTGGCCCAGGCGGCGCTCTACCGCCAGCGCTGGTACTGGCGCGACGAGCGGGTGGCCCGGGTGTCACGCACCTGGCGCCTGTCCTACCAGCCGCTGACCAGCAGTTGGCGCCTGGGCCAGGGCGCCATCAGCCAGAGCTTCGCCAGCGCCGAAGAGGCGCTAGACGCCGCCAGCCGCGCATCGCGCTGGAAGGTGGCCGACGAAAGCGCGCTGGAGCCGGGCGAGCGCTATTACCTCGAGTTCAGCTACCGGCTGGACAACAACCAGCTGCCGCGGCCGATGCAGCTCGACCTCGCGGCGCAGGCCGACTGGCAGCTCTCCGTCGAGCGCACGATCAAGGTGGAGTGATGCCGATGAGCAGGCGACGGGGGCGGCAGCGTTGAGGGCGTTCCCTCGGGGCTCGCTCACCCGCTGGGGCTGGGGCCTGGCGCTGCTGGTGGCGGCCGGGCTGGGGCTGGTGCTGGCTTTCGTGCTCTCGCTGCTGGCGCAGGGGCCGACCCGCTACGAGAAGCACTTCGTCTGGCTGTTCTGGGTCAACGCCGCTGTGGCCTCGCTGCTGCTGCTGGTCATCGTCGGGGCGGGCGTGCGGTTGGCGCTGCGGTTCCGGCAGGGCAAGTTCGGCAGCCGGCTGTTGCTGAAGCTGGCGGGCATCTTCGCACTGGTGGGCGTGCTGCCCGGGGCGCTGATCTACATGGTCAGCTACCAGTTCGTCTCGCGCAGCATCGAGGCCTGGTTCGACACCCGCGTCGAGCGCGCGCTCGATGCAGGCCTGGCGCTGGGCAAGGACACGCTCGCCGCCCTGGCCGCCGATCTGGTCGCCAAGACGCGCACTGGCGCCGAGCGGCTGGCCGACCGCAGCACACCCACCACCATCGCACTGGAGCGCCTGCGCGAGCAACTCGGCGCCGAGGAAGTGGCCTTGCTGGCCGCCGACGGCCGGGTGCTGATGACCGCGGCAGCCAGCCCTTCGCTGGGTGCCGACCGGCCGAGCGCCACGCTCTTGCGGCAAGCCCGCAACCAGCGCGGCGCGAGCCAGATCGTCGGCCTGGAGGACGAGATCGGCTTGGCCAGCGGCGTGGCGGCCAAGGTGCGGGCGCTGGCGCCGGTGCCGTCGGCGAGCCTGTCGCTGGTCGACGAGGAGCGCTTCCTGATGGTGGTGCAGCCGCTGCCGCAGGCGCTGACGGGCAATGCCCTGGTGGTGCAGGCCGCTTACCGCGAGTACCAGCAGCGCATCCTCGCGCGAGAGGGCCTGCGGCGCATGTACATCGGCACGCTGACGTTGTCGCTGGTACTGTCGGTCTTCGGCGCGGTGCTGCTGGCGGTGGTGCTGGGCAACCAGCTCGCGCGCCCGCTGCTGCTGCTGGCCGAGGGCATGCGCCAGGTGGCCGCCGGCGACCTGGGCGCCAAGCCCGTCTACACCTCGCGCGACGAGATCGGTGGCCTGACCCGCAGCTTCGCCGACATGACCGAACAGCTCGGCGCGGCGCGCGCCCAGGCCGAGGCCAGCCTGCGCCAGCTCGACAGCGCCCGCACCCGGCTGCAGACCATCCTCGACAACCTCACTGCCGGCGTCATCCTCTTCGACCGCGAGCGCCGCATCGACACCGTCAACCCCGGTGCCACCCGCATCCTGCGCGCGCCGCTGTCGGCCTACGTGGGGCGTGGCTTGCACGAGCTGCCCGGTCTGGGCGAGTTCGCCGAGGGCGTGTGGCAGCGCTTCGAGCAGCACCAGGCCAGCCCGGAGGACGGCGAGCGCGATCACTGGCAGGACGCCTTCGAGCTGCGCATCGGCAACACCAGCGACCACAGCATCACGCTGCTGGTGCGCGGCGCGCCGCTGCCCGGCCGCGCGCGGCTGATGGTCTTCGACGACATCACCGAGGTGGTGTCGGCCCAGCGCACGGCCGCCTGGGGTGAGGTGGCCCGTCGGCTGGCGCATGAGATCAAGAACCCGCTCACGCCGATCCAGCTCTCGGCCGAGCGCCTTCAGCACAAGCTCGAAGCCAAGCTGGCCGAGCCTGCCGACCAGGCGATGCTGGTGCGCTCGGTGGCCACCATCGTCAACCAGGTGCAGGCGATGAAGCAACTCGTCAACGAGTTCCGCGACTACGCGCGCCTGCCGGCCGCGCAACTGCAGCCGGTGGACCTGAACGCGCTGGTCGGCGAGGTGCTGGCGCTGTACGGCGACGCGCTGGACAAGGGCCTGCTCGTGGCCCAGCTCGACCACGGCGCGCCGCTGTTGCGGGGCGACCCGACCCAGCTGCGGCAGGTCATCCACAACCTGGTGCAGAACGCGCTCGACGCCAGCGCCGGCCGCCCCGACGCCCGCGTGGTGCTGGCCACCGAACTCGACCGCCAGCCCGACGGGCGGGCCCGGGTGCTGCGCCTGAAAGTGACGGACAATGGCCCCGGGTTCGCCGACAAGGTGCAGAAGCGCGCCTTCGAACCCTATGTGACCACCAAGAGCAAAGGCACGGGCCTGGGCCTGGCGGTGGTCAAGAAGATCGCCGACGAACACGGCGCCAGTGTCCGAATCGTCAACCTGCCCCCGCGCGAGGGCGGTGACGGCGGGCCGTCGGGGGCGCAGGTTTCGTTATCATTTTCCAGCTTTAGCGAACAGGGACACCGCGCGGACCCGGTCGCACCCGCCTGAGACGGCCGTCACGTCCGCCAGGCGCGGTTGTCGCACCGCGGGCCGCGAACACGCATGGCAACGATTCTTGTAGTGGACGACGAGATGGGCATCCGCGCCCTCTTGTCGGAGATCCTCACCGACGAAGGCCACACCATCGAGCTGGCCGAGAACGCCGCCCAGGCACGCGCGGTGCGCGAGCGCCTGCGCCCCGACCTCGTGCTGCTCGACATCTGGATGCCCGACGTCGACGGCATCACGCTGCTGAAGGAGTGGGGCTCTGCCGCGCTGCTGACGATGCCGGTCATCATGATGAGCGGCCACGGCACGATCGACACCGCGGTCGAGGCCACCAAGTACGGCGCGATTGCCTTCCTCGAAAAGCCCATCACCCTGCAGAAGCTGTTGCGCGCGGTCGAGCAGGCGCTGGCCCGCGTGCCGGCGCCCAAGCCGGCGCTGCCGGCGCTCGGCACCATCATCCAGCCGGTGATGGCGACCGAGCACGGCATGCTCACCGTCGAGGCGGCCATGACCGGCGGCCTCGGCCTGCCGGTGCTGCCGGTCGATCTGGGCCCGCAGGCCGAGCAGAGCTTCGACCTCGACCGCCCGCTGCGCGAGGCACGCGACGCCTTCGAGAAGAGCTACTTCGAGTTCCACCTCGCGCGCGAGAACGGCTCGATGACCCGCGTCGCCGAGAAGACCGGCCTGGAGCGCACCCACCTCTATCGCAAGCTCAAGCAGCTCGGCGTCGACCTCTCGCGCAACCGCCGCGGCGGCGCCTGACCAGCCTGGCGCCTTTCTGGCCGTGTTATAGTCACCGGCTTTCCTGGCCTGGTAGCTCAGTTGGTAGAGCAGCGGATTGAAAATCCGCGTGTCGGTGGTTCGATTCCGCCCCAGGCCACCAAGAATTTGCGAGTGCTGACAAGCACTTGCCGTAGAAGCCCCGTGTAGTTCGCTGCCCGGGGCTTTTCTACAATCGGCTCGCGCGTCTAGCGTCTATAAAGTGCGGTTTCATCTGTACCCCCCCGGTGGGCCTGGATCGGGTACAGGGGGATGAACCGCCCGCATGGCCGGAGATGGTCGCAGTGCGCTATTGGTGGGTCAACCAGAACCAGACCTATCGCCACGAGGTGCGGGGTGGGTACCTGTGGTCGCCAAAGCGCAAGGCGAATCTCGCGGCGAACCCCTTCTACGACTTCATGCGCGAAGTGGCGCCGGGCGACGTGGTGTTCTCGTTCGCGGACACCCTCATCCGCGCGATCGGCATCGCCGCGTCGCATGCCTATGAGGCTCCGAAGCCGCTCGAATTCGGCCAGGCCGGCGCGTACTGGGACCAGATCGGCTGGCGCCTCGACATGCGGTTCAGTGAGTTGCGGTTGCCGATCAAGCCATCGAATCACATGGAAGTGCTCAGGCCGTTGCTACCCGAGCGCTACGCACCACTGCGGCCGAACGGCGCGGGTCTGCAAAGTGTGTATCTCACTCGCATTCCTGACCACCTCGCCGCTGCGTTGGTCGACCTCCTGGGAGCCGAAGCGCGCGACCTGGTGTTGGGCTACCGCGTGGCCGAAGAAGCGCCCCTCGCATCGGCCATTGGCCTCGTCGAGTGGGAAGAGCATGAGCTGAGCCAAGTCCAGGCCGACGCCACCTTGCCGGAGACCGAACGGCAAGCCATTGTCTTGGCGCGTCGAGGCCAAGGGCTCTTCAAGAAACGCGTGATGACCATCGAGCACGCTTGTCGCATCACCGGCGTGAACCGCGAAGAGCACTTGCGAGCCAGTCACTGCAAGCCGTGGCGTGACGCGACCAATGAGGAACGGCTCGACGGCGAAAACGGACTGCTGCTGACACCGAGCATCGACCACCTCTTCGATCGCGGCTTCATCGCGTTCGACGACAAGGGGCAGGTGATCGTCTCCCCGGTTGCCCACCGTGAGTCGCTGGTGCGCATGGGCATCGACCCGACGAGCCCACCGGCGGTCGGCCAGTTCTCGACAGGCCAGCGCCGCTATCTTGAGTTCCATCGCGCCAACGTGTTGTTGCGGTCCAGCTTCCTCGACCGCATTTAGGCCGCCGGTGAGTCCCACCGCGCGAGCCGTTCGATCAACGCATGTGTCACCTCTTTCGGGGACAGTTGGCTGCGGCGCCGGTCGCGGCGGGTTCCGGTGCGCCGGGTTCGTATCGGGCTGCGAGTCTTTGGGCTGCGGTGGCCTTCTACTGAATGCCATCGGGCACGTCCTTCCCCCCAGGTCGAGGCATGGAAGAAGTGGTCATCGCAGCCGGTCTCCGGGTGCGCTCTCATGCCCAGGGGCCATTGATTTCACCGCTGTGAGCAGAGGAGGAGGGCGGCCGAACGTGGCCTGTTGCCTCGACACGGTCGGCATCGCCTGACGATCGCCACAACGTGGGCTGAGTACGCAGATTCGCCGTGTGCACGTGCTCTTAAATTTGGTCAACCCCTCAAGCTTGGTCCCGGGTCAACCCGGTACTTGAACTGGGGATATGACCGAATGCAACAGCCCCCAAGAATCGCTTCACCCACTCTTTTCGCTGCTGGGTCCGGGGTGTCTCACCCTGGGGTAGCCGAGAGAAAGAGGGCGTTCAAGAGGGAGAGGCATAGGGCTTCTGCCGCCTTGGACTAGACGACCGTTCAACAGCAACCTTCAACATCGGGTAAACCATGAACAAGCTTCTCTTCGGACTGTCTCTCCTCGCCTGCGCCGCTGCCACCACCGCAGCTCAACCGGAAGCGTATCCGACCTGCATCTCCTTCGCTCCGGCCGGCTACTGCGACTCCATGCAGTACGACGCCAAGAAGGCAGCCACCTGGGTCAGCTATGACTGCGCCGGCTCCAACGGCGTGCAGACCTCGGCCTCCTACCCCAAGGGCAAGACCAAGTGCCTGGCTTCGGGTGGCTGCAACCCGTCGGCCGCTTACGGCTGGGAAGCGCTGAACTGGAAGTTCAACTTCACCAACAACACCGGCACCCTGACCGGCGTGTCCGGCGGCGTGAAGACCGTGCTCCAGCAAGACATGCCCATCGCCGTCATCGCTGGTGCCTGCACCGCCGCTGAGGGTGGCCGCTCGTCGCTGGCCCAATAAGGCCCTGCATCGCATGACGGCGTGACGTGCCGGCGCGTTGCCGGTGCGTTGCACGCCAGCCCGAACATGGGGGCGGAGAAATCCGCTCCCATTTTTCATTTGTAGAGTTCGGTGATGCGCGTGATGCCATCGAACCCTCTGCCAGACCACCTGCTGCTGTGCGAAGCCGCAGCGCTTCGCCATGGGGGCCAGCCGGGGCCGGCGGCCAAGCTGCTGCGCGACCACCTCTCGCGGCACCCGCAGGACTCGGCCGCGTTGTGCATGCTGGCCGACATCGCGGCATCACAAGGGGCCGACAGGGCCGCGCTGGATCTGTTGACGCGTGCGCTGCAGGCGTCGCCGGGCCTCGCCGGCGCGCGTGCCAGCCGGGCCGATGTGCTGCTGCGCCTGGGCCGGGTTCCGGCCGCTCTGGAGGATGTGCAGGCCTTGTTGGACGAGCAGCCGCGCCATGCCGACTTCCGCGCCCTCCAGGCCCGCGCACTGGAAGCGGTGGAAGACTACGCGGGCGCGGTCGACATCTGGCGCGCGCTGGCCGACGAGCACCCCGACACCGCCGCCTGCTGGCTGCGCTACGGCACGGCCTTGCGGTTGCTCGGCCACCGTGACGAGGCCGTCGCCGCCTACCGCCGGGCCATCGCTGTCGACGCCTCCTGCGGTGACGCGTGGTGGGCGCTGGCCGATCTGAAGACCTTCCGCTTCGAGGACGCCGAAGTCGCCGAGATGCACGCCCGGGCCTCGCACCCGGCCACCCCGGCTGCGGATCGCGTTCGGCTGCATTTCGCACTCGGCAAGGCCCTGGCCGACCGGGCGCTGTACGAGCGGTCGTTCCAGCACTATGCACAGGGCAACGCGTTGCACCGGTCCACGATCCGGCACGACCCGGCAGCGTTGAGTGCCCACGTCGAGCGCTGCAGGCAACTCTTCACGGCCGACTTCTTCGCCGCGCGGGCGGGGTTTGGCTCGCCCAGCCGGGCGCCGATCTTCGTGGTGGGCATGATGCGCGCGGGCTCGACGCTGGTCGAGCAGGTGCTGGCCAGCCACTCGCAGGTGGAGGGCACGCGCGAGCTGGCCGAGCTGGCCGCGGTGTCGCGGCAGCTGCAGGCCGCGGCAGCGGCCGAAGGGCTCAGTTACTGGCAGAAGCTGGAACAGCTCGATGCCGACGAGGCCGCGCGCCTGGGTGAGCGCTACCTCGCCGCCACAGCGCCGCACCGCCGGCTGGGCAAACCTTTCTTCGTCGACAAGATGGGCGCCAACTTTGCGCTGGTGGGGTTGATCCACACGATCCTGCCCAACGCGCGGATCGTCGATGTGCGGCGCCACCCTTTGGCCTGCTGTTTCTCGATCTTCTCGCAGCTCTTCCCGCACGGCCAGAACGACTGCTACCGGCTGGAAGACATCGGGCACGCCTACCGCGACTATGTCGGGCTGATGGCGCATGTCGACGCGGTGCTGCCGGGCCGCGTGCACCGCGTGTTCTACGAAGACCTGGTGGCCGAGCCCGACCGCGAGATCCGCCGGCTGCTCGACCACCTCGGCCTGCCCTTCGAGGCGGGCTGCCTCGCGTTCCACCAGACGCGACGTGTCATCGCGACCGCGAGTTCCGAGCAGGTGCGGCGCCCGATCTACCGCGACGCGCTCGAGCAGTGGCGCCACTTCGAGCCCTGGCTCGCGCCGCTCGCCAACAGCCTCGGGCCGGTGCTGGCCGCCTACCCGGCCGTGCCCGAGGGGCCGTGGCGGTAGACGTGCGCCGCCTCGGTCTGTGTGTATTCACGGGCTGGGCGCCCGGCAGGCTGGCCGCTAAATTCGCCGCATGCCCATTGCCGATCGAAACGCCCCGATGACGCCCCGCCCTGCCACGCCGTCGTCGCCCGGCGTCGATGCCTTTGCCCAGGCTTCGGCCCGCCTGAACGCCCTGCGGCCGGTCCGCGATGCGCGACTGAAGCAGATCATGACGGTGATGCAGAGCAACCTGATCGCGCTCGCGCGGACGCAGCTTGCCGACCACCTGGCCAAGCACCCGAAGGACGCCGATGCCCTCAGCCTGATGGCCCGCGTGGCGGTGCGCCAGGAACAGCGCACCGAGGCGGTGGCCTTGCTGGCGCGCTGCCTGGCGGCGGCGCCCGACTTCGTCGCGGCCCGCTACAACCGGGCCTACCTGCTGGCGCAGCTCAACGCGTTCGACGAAGCGCTTGAGGAGATCGACACCCTGCTGGCCGCCGACGCCACCCACCCGCTGTTTCGGCAGCTGAAGGCCGACGTGCTGGAGAGCATCGGCGACAGCGAGCAGGCGCTGGTGCTGTGCGAGCAACTGGCGGAGGAGAACCCCGGCCGCGCCGAGTCGTGGATCCGCCTCGGCCACGCGCTGCGCGGCCTGGGCCGGCAGGAGCGCAGCATCGAGGCCTACCGCAGGGCGATCGCATGCAAGCCCGCCAGCGGCCAGGCCTATTGGGCGCTTGCCAACATGAAGACGGTGCGTTTCACCGAGGCGGATATCACCGCGATGCAGGCGCAGCTGGCCAACGCCGCGCTGGCGCCCGACGACCGCATCACGCTGCAGTTCGCACTCGCCAAGGCGCAGGAGGACGCGGGCCAGTACGAGCAGGCCTTCACCCACTACGACCAGGCCAACGCGGCGATGCGCAAGCGCATCCGCTACGACGCCGACACGCTGACGCAGGGCGTGGCCGCCAACAAGGCGGTGTTCACACCTGCCTTCCTGAAGGCACGCGAGGGTGCGGGCTGCCCTTCACGCGAGCCCATCTTCATCGTGGGCCGGCCGCGCTCGGGCTCGACGCTGGTCGAGCAGATCCTGACCAGCCATCCGGCGATCGAGGCCACCGCCGAGCTGCCCTACATCACCGCGCTGGCCGCGCGCCTGAACGGCCAGCGCAGCGCCGGCCCGGTCTACGGCACCGAGTATCTCGAGCCGCTCGCAGCGATGGATGCACAGGCACTGGCCGCGCTCGGCGAGGGCTACCTGCGCAGCGCGGCCCTGCACCGGCGGCTCGGCCGCCCTTTCTTCATCGACAAGAAGCCGGCCAACTTCGCGCATGTCGGGCTGATCCACCTGATGTTGCCGAACGCGAAGATCATCGACGTGCGGCGCCACCCGGCGGGCAGCTGCTGGTCGATGTTCCGCACCTACAGCACCAAGGGCCGGCTGCGCCTGGACGAGCTCGGCCGCTTCTACCGCGACTATGTCGCGCTGATGGCGCACTTCGACGAGGTGATGCCGGGGCGCATCCACCGCGTGGTCTACGAAGACCTGGTGCGCGACCCGGAAGGTGAGACGCGCCGGCTGCTCGACCACCTCGGGCTGCCTTTCGAGCCCGCCTGCCTGCGCTTCCACGAGACCGAGCGCGCCATCCTCACGCCCAGCTCGGAGCAGGTGCGTCAGCCGATCACCAACGGGGCGGTGGACCACTGGCGCCGCTTCGAGCCCTGGCTCGGCCCGTTGCTGGACAGCCTGGGCTCGGTCCACACCGCCTACCCGGCGGTGCCGGCCGACCTGCGCGCGGCGTGACGCCAAGAAAAAGGGCAGCCGAAGCTGCCCTTGTGGTTCCCCGTGAGGGCCGGCTTCACCGGCCGGCCTTCGACGAGCGATCTCAGCAGGCCTTGGATTTTCCGCCCAGCGAGAACATGTAGTCCGGGCCCTGGCCCAGAGCGCCCAGGCAGGTGATCATGTCGCCGTAGGCCGAGCAGCCGGTGCCGAAGCCGCCGCCCGGGTTCTTCCACATGCCGGCGGTGCCGGCTTGCGTGTTGCGGGTTTCCCAACCCCACTGGCCACCGACGAAGAAGTCGAGGTTGGCCTGGACCGAGACCCAGTACTTGCCAGGCTTGGCCTTGACGGCCGACGGCAGGGCGATCGAGAACGAGCCACCGCTGTCGGTCGGCACCACGTTCGTGAAGGCGGCAATGATCTTGCCTTCGTTGGGCGCGCCGCCCTTGTTCTTGTAGAACGTGACGTTCACCGAGCCGGCAGGGCCGGAGCCGTTGAAGTACACGCCGGTCACATCGACGCTCGTGATCTTCCAGCACGAGCCAGCCGGCACGGTGAAGTCATCGGCGCCTTGGGCGTCGTAGGCGTCGAAGGTCGCCTCGAAGTTCTGCGACACGATGCCGACGCCGTTGTCGTCGCTGTTCTGGTCGTACAGGACGGCCTGGTTGCTGATCGGCTTCGCACCGGCCTTGGCACCGGTGTTGGCGCTCGAAGAGAGCGGAGCCGCATAGGAAGTCGTCGCAAGCGCTGCTGCAGCAGCCACAAGTAGCATCTTCTTCATTCAATATCTCCGTGTCTTGAGACAGAAATGATGGACCACTGTGTCCTGAGCCCTAACTCCTCAGTTATTTGATTTGCGCTGGCCATTCCAGGGAGCGCCAAGGTAGCGAGAAGCCACTGACCTTGTCATGCGGGCAAACGCTAGCTCAAGGTCTTGCGAGGCTGTGCGCGCAGTGCTTGACGCCTCTATGGGTGACAGCGCCCATGCAGAGACGCTGTGCCGATTTGCAAGTTAGGGGGATGCGACCCAGAGCCCGAGTTGCTCGCCCCAATGCCGTGTGAGCGGCGTCATCGGCTTGGCCATGCGGCGCTCGTTGAGCAGCGCGCGCCCCACCTGGCGGTGGCTGGCGCGGGCCGCTGCAGCCAGCAGCGTCTGGTCGATGAGGTCGCGCTGCGCATGGCTGCCCCCGAGTCGCCGGGCCTGGCTGCGGGCCGGGTGCAGGATGGCGGCCGCGGCGTCGGCGTCGCCGCGAGCGAAGGCCAGCAGCCCCCGCATCACCGGCAAGGCCACCTCGCGTGCCGCACCATGGTTGCTGCGCCGCGCGTCTTCCGGCGCCAGCACGCGTGCCGCGCATCGGGCAATCCAGCTCTCGGCGCGCACCAGCTCGTCGGCGCCCAGCAAGGCGACCAGTACGTGCAGGTCGTTGAAGCTGTGGTGGCCGGCGTCCTCGTCGGCCGGCGACCAGTCGCGCAGCAGCTCGACGAAGCGAGCACCGACATCGACCCCCAACAGGTGCATGCGCCACAGCAGCGCGGCTGCGTCCAGCCGCTGCAGCGTGGTCTGCAGGGCCGCGCCGCAGAGGTGGGCATCGATCAACCGCTGCACGCCGGGGATGTCCAGCGCTTCGAGGCGGAACAGGCCCATGTGCCACCACAGGTGGCCGGCGAAGCCATTGCCTTCCGCCCAGCCGGGCTGGTGCTGGCGCAGCCAGGCGGCGCCGTCCTCGAAGCGCCCCTGCATTTCCATCACGTGCGCCACCGCATGCACGGCCCAGGGCACGCGCGCCTCGGCGGCCACCGCACGGCGGCCGACGTCTTCGGCTTGCGGGTAGAGGTTGTTCTCTTCCAGGCCGAAGGCGTACAGGCCAAGCACATAGGGGAACAGCGGGTCGGCCTCGCTCCATTCGGGCAGTGCGCGTGCGGGCCGCTGCCGCAGGCCTTCGCTGTCGCCGCGGTAGAAATCCCACAGTTGCGCCCATTGCAGGGCCAGCGCATCGCGCGGATGCTCGAGCAGCAGTTCGTCCCAGATGCGGCAGGCCTGCTGCCAGCGGCCTTCGGCCACGGCGAGCTGGGCCTCGTAATGGGCCCGCTCGCGGGGTGTCGCACCGGCCAGCTTCGGCTCGGTGGCTTCGAGCAGCCTGTGGGCCTCGGCGAGATGGGCGGGTTCCGTCAGGCTCAGCAGGAAGCCGGCCCGCATGACCTGCGGCAGGGCCCAGCCGGGGTCGGCGCGGCCGGCCGCGTCCAGGTCGGCCTGTGGCGTGTCGAAGAAGGACATCATGCGCCACAGGGCCGTCTCGACATGGTCGGCCGCCTCATGGGAAGCGGTGCCCAGCCGGTTGCCGCGAGGGTCCACGAGCCGGGGCGAGGCGGTCGACGGCGTCATGGGCGCAAATGTAGTGGAAGCGGTCGGCCGCCTTGTCACGCGCCAGGAATCCCGCGCCCGTGTGGTTGCGGCCAGGGTGGCAGCTCAGGCCGCAGTTGCTCCCACAGGCGGGCGATGCGCAACACGCCGAGGTCGTCGTGCCGGTGCCCCGCGATCTGAAGGCCGATCGGCAGGCCGTCGGTTGAAACGGCGGCGGGCACCGAGATGGCGGGCTGCTCGCTGAAGTTGAATGGCACCGTGTAGGCGATGTGCTCGAAGGGCCGCTCGGGGTCGTTGCGCGGGCTGGCCTGTTCGGCCGCGAAAGCCACGTCGGGGCTCACCGGTGCGAGCAGCGCGTCCAGCCCCTGCAGCGCGGCCACGGCCGCTTCACGCAGCGCGCCCATCTGGCTGTAGCCTTGGAACACCTGCTCACCGCTGAGGTGCTCGCCGGCCGAGATCCAGTGGCGGATGTAGGGCAGGACCCTGGCCTGGCGCTCGGGGGGCAACGCGCGGTAGTCCAGCCAGGAGCGCATGCGCCAGAAGCTGTCGAGGCCATCGATCATGGCCCGCGTGGTGAAGGGTGCGACCGGCACGATGGTGGCGCCGGCGCGCTCGAAGGCGTTGGCCGCAGCTTCGACCGCGGCGCGCACCGCGGGCTGCAGCGGGTCGCCCCAGCCGGCGTCCAGCCACACGCCCAGGCGCAGGCCGCGCGCGCTGCCCAGGTCGAGCGCCAGCCAGTCGATCGGTTGTGCCGGCAGGCTCATCGTGTCGCGTGCGTCGGGGCGGCTCAGCACCCGCATGGCCAGCGCCGCGTCGGTGACCGTGCGTGTCATGGGCCCGGCCACGCGGCCGGCGTAAGGCGGCTTGATCGGCACCCGCCCGAGGCTGGGCTTGAAACCAACCACGCCGCACCAGTGCGCAGGCAGGCGGATGGAGCCGCCGATGTCGGTGCCGAGGTGGATCGGCCCGTAACCGGCCGCGGCGGCTGCCCCGGCGCCGGCACTGGAGCCACCCGGGTTGCGCGACGTGTCCCAGGGGTTGCGGCTCAATGCATGGAAGCTGCTGAGGCCCGACGACAACATGCCCCAGTCGGGCATCGTGGTCTTGCCGATCAGCACTGTGCCGGCCTCGCGCAGCCGCGCGGCCGGCGGGGCGTCTTCGCTGGCCGGCACCAGCTCCGTGGCGGCGCAGCCCAGCGGCACGGGCACGCCCCGCGTGGCGATGTTCTCCTTCAGCGTGACGGGCACGCCATCCAGCGCATCCAGCGGTTCACCGCGCATCCAGCGCGCTTCCGACGCGGCCGCCTGTGCGAGCGCCTCCTCGGGCTCATGCCGCCAGAGCGCCGCGATGTGCGGCTCCCAGCGCGCGACGTGCGCCAGCAAGGCTTGCGTCACCTCTTTGGGGGATAGCGTTCGCCTTGTGTAGGCGGCGCTCAGCTCGGCGGCGGTCAGCGCGTGCAGTGGTGTCATGGACGAGCGTCGACAGCGGGTGATGAAGCGGACTAGTGTCCACCACCCGAGGTGGCAAGGTGCATGCTGCAGTGCGGCGCTGCGTCGCCACCCCTCGGCTCGCAGCTGCCGCGGCGCAAGCCCCGGCAGCCCTTCTCCTTCTGATGGCTGGCCCTACCAGCGCGGGTTCATGTACCAGTCGAGCGAATCGACGAGCTTGCGGTGCAGCGGGTCCATCACCGGCGGCTGCACGCCGGGGTCGGCGTACTTGAAGGCCTTCATCTCGGGGGCCAGCAGGGTCTGCACGCGCCAACGGTCGTAGGCGTCGAGCTGCGAGCGGCCGGCGCGGTTGGCGATGTCCTTGTCGGCCGGTTTCAGGGCGTTGGCCTTCCAGGTCTCGAAGGGCTGGAGCAGCACCTCTTCCTCGACCTCGCCCTGTGCGTCGTCGACCGGCAGGTCGAGGAAACGCGCGATGCGGTTCAGCTCGCGGCGTGGTCGGGCCGAGAGGTCTTCCAGTCGCACGTAGAGCACCCGCCCGGGCTGCTGGGCCTCGAACTCCTGCATCTTGGCCATCAGGCCGCGCCATTCCACGCACAACGACTCGATCGGTCGCCAGGCCTCGCCCCAGCCCTTGCCCGGCTCGTTCAGCTCGCGTCGCGAGGCGAAGGCCAGCTCGGGGTTGCGCACCATGCAGATGAACTGGGCGCGCGAGAACATGCGGCCGATGCGCGGGGCGTAGAGCGCATGCAGCGGTGTCTTTTCCAGCCAGCGGCCGCGCGTGGCCAAGGTGCGGCTGCCGAGCTGCTCGGCCACCAGGCGCAGGAAGAGGTCGCGCACACGCACCGGGTCCATCGCGAGCAGATCGCGGTAGTTCGCGAGATCGACGGGGAGCAACTCGGCCAGCTCCTTGAGCAGGCCGCGTGCGCCTTGCGGCGAGATGAAGCGGTCGCGGGGCTTGTACTTGTCCAGCCGCTCGAAGAAATGGGTCTCGGGCAGGGTGGGCAAGCCCAGGTGTTCGGACACCAGGCGTTGGCACAGCGTGGTGCCGGAACGGGCGAAGCCGACGATGAAGACGGGCATGGAGCTCCTCGGAGTGTGCGTGTGACCACCCGCCCGCGGGTCGCGGCAGGCCTGGCAACCCGGGGCCCAGCAAGTTCGGGCCCAGCGGGCTGCGTGATGATGGCCCGCGCAAGTGTCGCGCAGCCCACCGGTCACCGAGGAGCAGTGCGGCGCGCCCTGCTGCCGCCGGCGCGTGGCCGGTCAGCGCTCAGGCGCCCGCCTGAGGGCAGGCTCAGTGCAGGTCGGCCTGGCCTTCGTGGCGGGCCAGCGCGGCCAGCAGGTCGGCAGCGAAGCCGGGGTCGCTGTTCTGCACCGACAGGGCCAGGTGACGCACGTCTTCGGCGGTCATGTCCTGGCTGCCTTGCGGCTTGTGGGTGAACAGGCCGGCCAGCAGGCGGCCGGTCGACAGGAACAGCTCGGCGGCAGCCATGGCACCACGCGGGATGCTGAAGGTCGGGCCGTAGGTGAAGGTCTTGGAAGTGATGGCGGTCATGGTGGTGCTCCTTGCGGGTGCCGAAGACCGCGTGTGGCGGCTTCGGCGGGGCTCGCCGGGGTGTCGGCGAGCCGGTGGAAACGGGGGTTATGCGCGGGCCAGCTTGCGCAGCTCCTGCGCCAGGACGGGGTTGCTGTCGGCCAAGCGGTCGGCCTGCTGGCGCAGGTAGGGCGCGGCACGCCGCTGCCCATAGGCTTCGAGCGCCTCCCACAGCTGTTGCAGGAGGTGGCCCGCACGCTGCTCGACCACCTGCTTCAGCGAAGCAGCGCGGCCGCGCGTGGCGTGCAGCGGGGTGGGGTGGGTCAGGGTGCTCATGGTCAGGCTCTGCGGGGGCTGTGGGAGATTCGTTGGGGTGAATCCTAGGGTTTGTACGTATCTGCGTCCAATGAATATTGCTCACATTAGGTATGTGTCGTCCGCATAACATGGGGTTTGTGAACTTCCGCACACTGGATCTCAACCTGCTGCGCGTCTTCGACGTGGTCATGGCCGAAGGCAGCCTGACCCGTGCCGCCCATGTGCTGGCGATGACGCAGCCGGCCGTCAGCCACGCCATCAAGCGCCTGCACGACGCCGTCGGCGAGGCCCTGTTCGAGCGCAGTGCGCATGGCATGAAGCCCACGCCCCGGGCGCAGGCGCTGTGGCCGCAGGTGCGCGATGCCCTCGCGGGCCTGCAGCGCTCGCTGGCGCCCGAGGCCTTCGAGCCCGAGCGCGACGCGGTCAGCTTCCGCATCGCCATGGCCGATGCCACCGCGGCGCTGGTGCTGCCGCCGATGGTGGCTTCGCTGGAGAAGCAGCGAGCGCTTGCCAACTTGCGCGTGTTGCCTCTCACCACCCGCGACCCGCGCCGCCTGTTGGAGCAGGGCGAGTGCGACCTCGCCGTCGGCTACTTCCCGGAAGCGATCGCCCACGTCGATGCCCAGGGCGGTGACGCGATGCTGCGCCACCAGCGCCTGTGGCAGACGCGCTACGTGTGCGTGATGCGCCCCGACCACCCGCTGGCGGCACCCGGGGCGCTCGACCTGGACAGCTACTGCGCCGCCCACCACCTGCTGGTGAGTTTCTCCGGTCGGCCGCATGGCTTCGTCGACCAGTCGCTCGCCGGCCTGGGCCGGCAGCGCCGCATCGTGCTGACGGTGAACCAGTTCTTCACCGCTGGCCTGGTGGTGATGCGCTCCGACCTGCTGACGGTGCTGCCGCTCAGCTTCGTCGCCGCCACCGGTGTCGAGCAGCAGTTGGTCACCCGCGAGCTGCCTTTCGAACTCGGCCGTGTTCACGTCGAAATGCTGTGGCACCTGCGTCGCGATGCCGAGCCGGCGCACCGATGGCTGCGCGGGCTGATTCAGCCGATCGGCGAGCAATTCGCCTCATCGCGCGACGTTTGACGCGGCGCACGACAGCATCTGTCCGTTTTCAGCAATACGTTCAGATCGTTTCCGGATGTTTCCGCTATGGTCTCGCCCGTCCGGCGAATGACCGGTTGGATCCACAGGGAGCGTATGCAATTCATCAAGCAATCGGCGGCGCGGCTCGGCCTCGCCGCCACATTGGCCATGGGCCTGGCTTTCGGGCTGGCCGCTTGCGGCGGCGGCAGTGGCGAGGACGAGCCCGAGTTCGCCATCACGGCGGCGGTGCAGGGCGGCTCGGCACCCGACACGACGCTGGCGGCGGGGCAGTCGGCCACCATCGACGTGCCCTCTGGCGCGACCCTCGTCTTCGCCTCCGCAGGCGAGACACGCTGGACGCCGACACCCAGCAGCGCGACCTTCACGGTCAACAACTTCTCGTACACGTCGAAGTCGATGACCGTGACCAGCCATGAGGGTGGGAGCCTGACCGTGGTCTTCACCGACCGCGACGACAGCACCAAGACTGCCACGCTCTCGGTCAACGTCGCGCCTGAGGAGTTTTCTCAGGTGAGCCGCGTCGACGGGGAAGTCGAGGCTTGGACGATCACCTACCAGTCGAGCGGGGGGACCTCCGAGAACAAGTCCCTGCGTCGAACGGTCCTGTTGGGGGCCGATGGCTATGGTCTGGAATTCGGCGACCCGGAGACCGGCACCTACGCGCAGCGCAACCTGTACGACACCCAGGACCGTTACCTCGGCTACACGTTGCAGGCGATCGGATTGAGTTGCCTCTACGACGCCCCAGTGGCGCAGGTCAGCTACCCCCTGCATGTCGGGAAGACCTGGTCCGGCTCTGCGACGCGGCATTGCCTGCCGGAGCGTGATGTTCTGGCGCAGGAATACGTGCGCACGGTGGAGGCCTACGAACGGATCACCGTCCCCCAAGGCACTCATGACGTGCTGCGTATCAAGGCCAACCTCCGCTACGCGGTCTCCTTTCCGACCGTTCCGGACGCCGAGCCTTTCAGCTACACCCTCGAGTCCACGTGCTGGTGGGCCGTCGATCTCGGGCGCAGCGTGAAGTGCACCTACGAGCGGCGCTTCGACGACGGCACCACCACGCTGACCACCGAGACGTTGACGGGTTTGACGCGATGAAACCAGTCAATCGTCCTCGCGTGCGGGCCGCACTCAGCGCGGGGCTGCTCGCCAGCATGACCTGGGTGCTGTCGGCGTGTGGTGGTGGCGGTGGCGGTGGCGAAGAGCCGCCTCTGGAGATGGTGGTCAGCGTCAACGGCATGTCCGATGCATCGAATCCGCTGACGATCGGTGAGTCCACGACCATCAACGTGGCCTCCGGCTCGACGCTGGTCTTCACCTCGCAAGAGGATTCGCGCTGGGCACCGGTCGCGACCAACAGCAGCTTCTCGGTCGACCGCTTCAGCCTGACCGAGAAGGCGATGACGGTTTCCAGCAATGCAGGTGGCACGCTGCTGGTGGTTTTCAGCGATGCGCGAGATGCCACGAAGACCGCCAGCCTGACGGTCGTCGTGGCACCCAGGGAATTCGCCCGCGTGCCCCCGAGGGAAGGGCAGTTCTTCGACATGACGGTGAGCGTGACGCGCCTGAACGGCGACGTCATCACCTGGGACGAGCGCCTCGTCACCCGCCTGGACGGCGCGGGCGGCAGCCATGCCGAAGAGGTCTGGCAAGGCGACGCCTACGACCAGATCGTGTCGCGCGAGCTCTATGACCACCTGGGTCGCTACCTTGGCTGGGATCACCCGCACTCAGCGGTGGAATGCACCTACAGCCAGCCGCTGGTCTATCACAGCTATCCGTTGCACGTGGGCAAGACGTGGTCCGGCGATGCCAGCCGCAGTTGCCAGGGCGGCCCCGCGGCCTTCGACCTCGCCTACGAGCGACGCGTGGAGGCCTTCGAGCCGGTGACCGTTCCGGCGGGCACGTTCAACGCCCTGCGGGTCAGGTCGGAGCAGCGCAACTCGAACGTTGCGGTTGCCGGCGTTCCGCCCACCTATGACGTTGTCCGCACCTGCTGGTGGGCGGTGGATCTGGGCCGCGACGTGAAGTGCGAATACGCGTACCTCTACCCCGCCGGTGCCGCCGACACGCTGACGGCTTCGGTCGTCGAGACCCTCAGGTCACACGGCCCCTGATCAGTCGGCCAGCACCGCCGCCATCGCCTCGGCGGTGCGCTCGACGTTTGCGTTGTTCAGCCCGGCCACGCACATGCGGCCGGTGCGGATCAGGTAGACGCCGAACTCCTCGCGCAGGCGGTCGACCTGGGCCACGGTGAGGCCGGTGTAGCTGAACATGCCGCGCTGGGTCAGGAAGTAGCTGAAGTCGCGGCCGGGCAGCTTGGCGCTCAGCACCGCGTGCAGCCGCTCGCGCATCGCCTGGATGCGCGCGCGCATCGCGTCGACCTCGCCCACCCACAGCGCACGCAGCTCGGGGGTGCCGAGGATGGTGGCCACCAGCTGGCCACCGTGGATGGGCGGGTTGGAGTAGTTGCGGCGCACCGTGAACTTGAGCTGGCCCAGCACCAGCGCGGCCTGGGCGGCGTCCGGGCAGACCACGCTCAGCGCGCCGCAGCGCTCGCCGTAGACGCTCATGTTCTTCGAGAACGAGTTGGCGACGAAGAACGAGAGGCCGGCGTCTGTCATCGCGCGGATCGCGTAGGTGTCTTCTTCCAGCCCGTCGCCGAAGCCCTGGTAGGCGATGTCGACGAAGGCGATCAGCTCGCGCGCCTTCAGCACCGGGATCAGCGCGTCCCACTGGGCCTGGGTCAGGTCCACCCCGGTCGGGTTGTGGCAGCAGGCGTGCAGCAGCACCACGCTCCTGGCCGGCAGGCTGGCGAGCGTGTCGCGCATCGCGTCGAAGCGCAGGCCACCGGTGGCGGGGTCGTAGTAGGGGTAGGTGTGGACCTTCAGCCCGGCGCCCTCGAAGACGGCCTTGTGGTTGTCCCAGGTGGGGTCGCTGACCCAGATGGCGCTGTCGGGGAACCAGGTCTTGATGAAGTCGGCGCCGACCTTCAGGCCGCCGCTGGAGCCCACCGCCTGCATGGTGGCGATGCGGCCGGCGGCGATGGCGGCATGGCCTTCGCCCCACAGCAGCGGCTGCACCGCCTGGCGGAAGTTGGCCGCACCTTCCATAGGCAGGTAGGGCTTCGGGCCGACCTTCGCCGCGAGGATGGCCTCGGCCTTCTCCACCGACGCCATCACCGGGATGCGGCCGGCATCGTCGAAGTAGATGCCGATCGACAGGTTGATCTTGCCTGGGCGCGGGTCCTTCTGGAAATCTTCGTTCAGCGACAGGATCGGGTCGCCGGCGTAGGGCGCGATGTGGGCAAACATGGGCAGGCCTGGTACGGTGGAGCGGGAGGCGGATTATCGCGGGCCGGTCGGCCGGCGCCGGCCCGCGCTCAGGCCACCCAGTCCAGCCACTCGCCATGCGCGTGGCTGCGCGCCAGCAGCCGGCTCCTGGTGCCGCCGGACGCGTCGCGCGTGGTCAGCGACCAGTACGTCGGGGTGCCCGGTGCGTCGGGCCGCCGCATCGGCTCGGCGGCCAGGCCGGTGGTCGCGGCCAGCCGCACGTCGTCCTCGGCGCTCAGCCACACCAGGCCGTGGGCCTGCACCAGCGCCTGCACGCGCGCGGTGTGCGCGGCCAGGGCCTCGGCAGAGAAGTAGGCCAGCACCCAGCTGTTGAAGAGCACCGGCGTCACGCCCCGCGGCAGCTCGCTCAGCCAACCGGCCAGCACGGCCAGCCCGTCCTCGGCTGCCTGCACCGTAAAGCGTGATCGCTGCGCCAGCGCCACCGCGCGGTCGAAACGTTCGAGGCGGGCTGTTTCCTCCGGCCAGAGGCAGGCACGCAGCCAGCGCAGGCCCCGCGCATCGTCGAGCGGCACGGGCGCGCGGTCCACGCCCAGCCGGTGGGGCAGTTGCCAGGCGGTGCCCGGAGGCGACCCGCCGAGCAGGCGGCAGGACAGCCGTGGCGCCCCGGCGTCCTCGGCGCCCGCCTCGAACTGCGGTGTGCCGTCGGGGCGGCGGTAGACGATGTGGCAACCATCGACGCCGAGGTTCAGCCCCGCGCTGCAGCCGAAGTCGAACAGGGCGAGCGGCCGGCCGTGGGTGCGGCCGATCTCGGCCAGTGCCGGCCACAGCACGGCGCAGCGGCCGATCTCATTGGTCTGCGTGGTGCGGCTGGCGATGGTGTCGCGCAAGGCCGCCGCTTCATCGGCGATGAAATGGTCGAGCGCGTCGCCCAGGGCAGCGTCCGGAGCACGCTGGCCGCCCAGGCTGGGGTAGTAGGCGGCGAGCGCCGGAGGGGCTGCGCCTTCGTCACGCCGGGCGAGCAACTGGTCATGGATGGCGGCGAACAGCAGCGTGGAGCGTTGCTGCGTCGGCGGTGCGGCCAGCAGCAGATGCAGGGCGGCCGGCCGCTCGGCGATCAGCAGCGCCAGCCGGGCGTAGAGCGAGTCCGGGGCATGTTCGCGGGCAAAGGCACGCAGGTGGCGGGCGAGTGCCGCCAGGGGATCGGAAGGTGCGTCGGTGGGCATGCCGACAGCGTACGCCGGAGCCCGACGTCAAAATGTCGGGTGCCCGACTTTCAGCCCCGAGCTCGATGACCGACGAACTGTCCGGCCTGCTGCAGGCAGCCTTCCCCGGCGTGGCTTGGCCAACGGCCGTGGCCCGGGCGCTGGCGCGGCTGGTGCAGGTGCGCCGGCTGCCGCGCGGCGCCCTGGTCTTCGCGCAAGGCCAGCCCACCGGCGCGTTGCATGGCGTGCTGTCGGGCGAGGTCGAGACCCGCTTCCTCGCGGCCGACGGCGGTGCATCGGTGATCGAGCATGTGCCGGTGGGGCGGCTGTTCGGGCTGGCCTCGTTCGCGAGCGGCCTGCCGTCCACCTACGAGGCCGGCACCACCCGTGCCACCCGCCTCGCGCTCTTCGGCCCGGCGGCCTACGCGATGCTGGTCGACGAGGTGCCGGGTGCTGCGCGGCTGCTGCTGCGTGAGCTGGCGTTGCGCCACGACGGCACGCTGCAGCTGCTGGCCGCGGCCCGGCACCTGGGCGCGATCGAACGCTTCAGCCTGGGCCTGGCACAGCTGCAGCGCGAGGGCCGCATTCAGCGCACCGACGCGCAGGGCTGGCGATTCCTGCGTGCCACCCAGGCCGAGCTGGCGGCGCTGGCCGGGCTGTCGCGCCAGACCGTCAACGAGGTGGTGGCGCAACTGGCCGCTCAGCGGCGCCTGCGCGCGGCTTACGGCGGGCTGTGGCTGCCGCCCTGAAACGGCCTGAAGGCCAGGCCCGGGCGGCGGCGCGGCTCAGGCGGCGAGCGCGGCCTCGATGTCCTTCGCGAGCTTCTCGGGCTCGTCCTGCGGGGCGTAGCGCTTGAGCACCTGGCCGTCCTTGCCGACCAGGAACTTGGTGAAGTTCCACTTGATCGCCTCGGTGCCGAGGAATCCCGGCTTCTCGCCCTTGAGCCACTGCCACAGCGGGTGGGCGTTCGCTCCGTTGACCTCGACCTTGGCCATCATCGGGAAGCTGACGCCGTAGTTCATCTCGCAGAAGGAGGCGATCTCGTCGTTGCTGCCCGGGTCCTGCCCGCCGAACTCGTTGCTCGGGAAGCCGACCACCGTGAGCCCCTGCGGGCCGTAGCGCTCGTGCAGCGCCTGCAGCCCCTTGAACTGCGGCGTGAAACCACATTCGCTCGCGGTGTTGACGAGCAGCAGCACCTGGCCCTTGAACTTCTTCAGCTCGACCGGCTGGCCCTGGATCGTCTGGGCGCTGAAATCGTAGACGCTGCTCATGGTGCGGCTCCCTGCTTCGGGTGGCTGTGGCGGTTGGGCGGCGATGCTAGCGCGGCGGCAAAGGCCAGTGCGACGTCAGGGCCGCGCAGCGGCCAGCAGTGCTGCCCCGACGATCAGTGCACCCCCGAGCGCCAGGGTGGGGGTGACCGCACCCGCACCCAGCGCCACGGCCGAGGCGGAGGCGAACAGCACCTCGGTCAGCATGATGACGGCGGTCGCGTTCGCAGGCAGCCGCGCCGCGCCGTACTGCAGTGCCAGGTTGCTCAGCAGGAACAGGCTGCCGAGTGCCGCGGCGAAGAGCCACCAGCCCGGACTCATCGCCTGCGGCCATGGCACGGAGGCGCTGGCCCCGGAGGCCAGCAGGGCGGCCAGCCCGCCGGCCACCAGCGTGCCGCCGCAGAACATCGCCAATGCCCGGGCGGATTCGCTGCGCGCGGCCTCGCGCCTCAGCAGCACGTTGTTGAGCGCGAAGCTGAAGCCGCCCACCAGGCCGAGCAGATCGGTGAGCTGCAACGCCCCGAGCGGATGGCCGCTCTCGGGCCACAGCACGATCAACGCACCGGCCAGCGCCATCGCCACGCGCAGCAGCGCGGCGCGGGTCAGCGCCTCTTTCAGCACCAGGCGCGCCAGCAGCACCGCCCACAGCGGCATCAGGTAGAACAGCAGCACCACCCGCACCACGTCGCCGACCGTCACGCCCCAGTTGAAGGTGGCGTTGGTGGTGCCCGAAGCCACCAGGATCAGCCACAGCACCGGTGTGCGCAGCAGCTCGCGCACGGCGGCCGGGCGAGCGGCTGCGATCGCCAGCACCGCCATCGCGTAGATCGCCGCGGTCGTCCACAGCGGGTGCAGACCGGCCTCGTGCAGCTTTCGGAAGGCCCACCACGAGGTGCCCCAGATGAACGCGTTCAGGACCAGCGCCAGCGCGGGCGCGGCGGCGGGCCTCAATGCCGGTCCGAGCGGGCGATGGCCAGCAGGCGCTCGACCTCGGTGCGGTGTTCCACCGTGTTGCGCTGGTGCCAGCGGCGGATCCACCACATCGTGCCCGCCACCCCGATGCCGAATACCGCGATGGTGGTGAAGGCCGACAGGCCCAGGCGGGTCATGCCGGTGTAGAGCGCGCCCAGGCCCAGGATGCAGGCCTGCTCGTTGAAGTTCTGCACCGCGATCGAGCGGCCGGCGCCCATCAGGTTGTGGCCACGGTGTTGCAGCAGCGCGTTCATGGGCACCACCAGGTAGCCACCCACCGCGCCGAGCAGGATGAGGAAGGGGGCCGCGATCCAGACGTTGCTGATCAGGTTCAGGCCGATCACCAGCACGCCCATCGCGATGCCCAGCGGGATCACGTTGGTCGCCTTGTCCAGCCGCATGTAGAGCGAGGCGACCACCGCGCCGACGGCGGTGCCGATGGCGACCACGCCGACCAGCGACGAGGCCTGGGTGGTGGTATAGCCCAGCGCCACCGCAGCCCAGGCGAAGACGATCACCCGCAGGTTGCCGGAGACGCCCCAGAACAGCGTGGTGGTGGCCAGCGAGATCTGGCCCAGCTTGTCGTTCCACAGCCGGGCGTTGCACTGGCCGAAGTCGCGCACCAGGTCGACCGCGTTCATCGTCAGCGGCTGCAGCGGCGCTTCCGTGCGCGGGATGCGCAGGTTGAACACCGCCGCGATGATGTAGAGAAACACCATCACCGAGATCGCGGCCTCGGGGCCGGTGTCGATGCCGGTGTTCACCAGGGGCAGGTCCATGCCCAGCAGCATCGGCGCCAGCTTCGGGCCGACAAGCTGGCCCCCCAGCAGCACGCCGAGGATGATCGAGGCGATGGTCAGGCCTTCGATCCAGCCGTTGGCCTTGACCAGTTGCGAGGGTGGCAGCAGCTCGGTGAGGATGCCGTACTTGGCCGGCGAGTAGGCGGCCGCGCCGAGGCCCACCACCGCATAGGCCAGCAGCGGGTGACCGCCGAAGAGCATCAGCAGGCAGCCCACGACCTTGATGCTGTTCGCATAGAACATCACCTTGCCTTTGGGCACCGCATCGGCGAAGGCGCCGACCAGCGGCGCGAGCACCACATAGAACAGCGCGAACATCGGCGTCAGCGCGGGAATCTGCCAGCCCGGTGCGCCGGATGTCCTCAACAGCTCGATCGCCCCGACCAGCAATGCGTTGTCTGCCAGCGAGCTGAAGAACTGCGCTGACATGATGGTGTAGAAGCCTTTTTTCATGCGGCTGAAAAGGCCGCGCGCCTGCGGGTGGGCGCGCCGTGCGGGACTGCTGTCTCCAGGAGAACGTTTCCGAAGTCGCGGTTTATAGCACGGGGGGTTTGACAGTCGCGGTGGCCACGGGTGGCCACTGCAGAGGCCGCAAGCCCGCTGGCAGAATCGCCCGCGAGGAATCTGCACCATGCCGCGCCCGATCGAAGCCCTGATCCACACCGATGCCCTGGCCCACAACCTGGCTCGCGCGCGCGCCTGCGCCCCCGATGCCCGCGTCTGGGCGGTGGTGAAGGCCAATGCCTACGGCCACGGCATCGAGCGCGCCTACGCCGGCCTGCGCGGCGCCGACGGCTTCGCGCTGCTCGACCTGAACGAAGCCGAACGCCTGCGCGCGCTCGACTGGCGCGGCCCCATCCTGCTGCTCGAAGGCGTGTTCGAGGCGCGCGACCTGGAGCTCTGCTCGCGCCTGAACCTGTGGCACGTGGTGCACTGTGAAGAGCAGGTCGACTGGCTGGCGGCGCACAAGACGCACCAGCCACACCGCGTGTTCCTCAAGATGAACAGCGGCATGAACCGGCTGGGCTTCCGGCCCGGCGCCTTCCGCGCCGCCTGGGCGCGGCTCAACGCGTTGCCGCAGGTCGACGAGATCACGCTGGTGACCCACTTCTCCGATGCCGATGCCGACCGCTTCGGCCGCAACGGCATCGCCCACCAGCTCGAGGCCTTCCACCAGGCCACGCACGACCTGCCCGGCGAGCGCTCGCTGGCCAACAGCGCGGCCACGCTGCGCCACCTGCAGGGCGACCCGCGCATCCGGTCGGACTGGGTGCGCGCCGGGATCATGAGCTATGGCGGCGTGCCCGACTTCCCCGAGCACGATGGCACCCACTGGGGCCTGCGGCCCGCGATGACGCTGCGCTCGCGCCTGCTGGCGGTGCAGTCGCTTTCGCCCGGCGAGTCGGTGGGCTACGGCAGCGCCTTCGTCGCCGAAACGCCGATGCGTATCGGCATCGTCGCCTGCGGCTATGCCGATGGCTACCCGCGCCATGCCGGCACCGGCACCCCGGTGCTGGTCGAGGGCCGGCGCACCACGACGGTCGGCCGCGTGTCGATGGACATGCTGGCGGTCGACCTGACGCCGGTGCCCTCGGCGCAACCAGGCAGCGAGGTCACGCTGTGGGGCGAAGGCCCGCACGGCAACCGGCTGCCCATCGACGAGGTGGCGCGCAGCGCCGGCACCATCGGCTACGAGCTGATGTGCGCGCTGGCGCAGCGTGTGCCGGTGAGCGTGGTGTGACGCGCTCCAGGCGGCCCGCCGCGTTCGACGCGCGGCACTTCGAGCGCACCACGGTCGACGACCTGCGCGCGCGCCGCTGGCTGCGGCTGCATGTGCTGATGATCGGTACCGTCACCCTGGCGCTGTGCTGGGGCGTGTCGCGCGGGCTGGATGTGCTGGGCGTCGATTCGCTCGCCTGGCGGCCGCTGCTGGCGTTGTGGTTGAGCTATCCGCTCTACCTGGGGTTGATGGCCTTGTGGGCGCGCTGGCTGCTGTCGCGCAACGAGGCCGGCGTCGATGCCGACCCCGGCGTGCTGGTCGATGCGGCCGATGCGCTGGCGAATGCACCTGGCTCGGCGTTCCGCTCCGGTGGCGGGGGCGACTTCGGCGGCGGTGGTGCGAGCGGCGACTTCGATGCGCCGCTGGACGCCGTGGGCGAGGTGGTCGGCCAGACGGTGGGCAGGTCGGTCGAGGTGTCGCTCCATGCCGAGGAGGGCGCCATCGTCGCCGTGCCGGTCGCCATCGTGGTGGGCGTGGCGCTGGGCCTTGCTTTCGGCCTGGGCCTGCTGGTCTTCGGGCTGTTCGGCGTCGAGGTGCTGCTGGGCGTGGCGGTCGAGATCGCCTTCGCTTCCTTGGGCGGCGCGCTGGCCTGGCGGGCGCGGCGCGAGGGCTGGTTGCTGCACGCGCTGCGGCGCACCCTGCTGCCGATGCTGGCGCTGAGCCTGTTCACCGCCGGCGTCGGCTGGGCGCTGCACCATTGGGTGCCACAGGCGAGCACCGTGCCGCAGGCACTGCGCTTGCTTTTTGCGTGAGCCCTCTCCAACCTCGAAGCCTTCGCCATGGACCTGCCCAATCACCAGCTCTCGATGACCGTGCTGATGACGCCCGACATGGCGAACTTCAGCGGCAACGTGCACGGCGGCACGATCCTCAAGTTCCTCGACCAGGTGGCCTACGCCTGCGCCAGCCGCTACGCCGGGCGCTATGTGGTCACGTTGAGCGTCGACCAGGTGATGTTCCGCCAACCCATCCACGTCGGCGAGCTGGTGACCTTCCTGGCCTCGGTCAACCACACCGGCACCTCGTCGATGGAGATCGGCATCAAGGTGGTGGCCGAGAACATCCGCACCCAGGTGATCCGGCATGCCAACAGCTGCTTCTTCACCATGGTGGCGGTGGGCGACGACGGCAAGCCGGTGCCGGTGCCCCCGGTGCAGCCCGCGACCCCCGACGAGCGGCGCCGCTTCGAGAACGCCAAGGTGCGGCGCCAGCTGCGCGCCGAGATGGAGCAGCGCCAGCGCGCGATGCGCTCGCCGCCGACAGAAGCATGAGTCGCGTGAAGCGGGCCGAGCGCCGGGCCGCTCCCAAGCCGGCCCGCATCCCCCCGGGGGATCGGCCGATGTACTCATCGGGCGAGGGGCTCACATGACTCGGGTCGACGTGGCCGAGTGCGAGTTCGGCGCGATCCGGGCCCAGGGCGCGGGCGGGCAGAACGTCAACAAGGTCTCGAACGCGGTCCACCTGCGCTTCGACATCCGCGCCTCGTCGCTGCCCGAGGCGCTCAAGGAACGGCTGCTGGCCTGGCCGGATGCACGCATCAGCGCCGACGGTGTGGTGGTCATCAAGGCCCAGGAGCACCGCAGCCTTCCGATGAACCGGGCCGATGCGCTGGCCCGGCTGCAGGCGCTGGTGGACGCCGCCGCCCATGTGCCCAAGGCGCGGCGGGCCACCAAGCCGACCCGCGGCTCGCAGCAGCGCCGCCTGGCCGGCAAGGCGCTGCGCGGTGCCGTCAAGGTCGGCCGCGGCAAGGTCAACGAATGAGGCCTACTCGGCCGCCAGCGCCTCGACCTGGATGCGCAGTGCCACGTCCATCCTGAAGCCGTAGGCCTTGCCGCTGTCCATGCCGAAGGCGTCGCGCTGGAAGCTGCCGTGGGCGTCGGCGCCGCACAGCTCGCGCTTGAACAGCGGGTGCGGCATGCACTTGAACTGGCGGATCTCCAGCGTCAGCGGCCGCGTGACGCCGCGCAACGTCAGCTCACCCACCACCTTGCCGGGTGCGCCGTTGGTGAAGTCCTGCAGCGTGCCGCGAAAGCGCGCATAGGGGTGACGCGCCACGTCGAACAGGTCCTGCCCACGGGCCGCGGCGTTCATCTGCTCCAGCCCGAAATCCACGCTGTCGGTCTCGACGATCAGGTCGACCCCGCCGGTGCCGGCAACCTTGTCCAGCACGATCTTGCCGGCCGTCCTGTTGAACTTGCCGCGCCAGACCGACAACCCGCCGAGGTGATCGGCCTCGAAGCTCGGGTAGGTGTGGGTGGGGTCGATCTCGTAGTTGACCGGCGCGGCATGGGCGCCGGCGGCGGCCAGGGTGATGGCCAGGGCAAGGCGGGTGGCGGGGGGCAGGGTCACGGCGGCGTCTCCATGGGTGGGCCGGCGAGATGCTAGTGCAGCGCTGCAGCGGCCAGAATCACCCACCCGTCATGCCGCCACCGAAGCGCCGCAGGAGACTTCACCGATGAACACCGACCGCGGCACCGGCCGCTCGTGGCGCGCGCTGCCTTCGCTGCCGATGCGGCAATGGTTGCGCGGCTACGACCGCCACACGCTGGCCCAGGACGGCGTCGCCGCGGTGGTCGTCACGCTGATGCTGATCCCGCAGGGCCTGGCCTATGCGCTGCTGGCCGGGCTGCCGCCACAGGCGGGGCTGTACGCCAGCGTGGCACCGTTGCTGCTGTATGCGGTGTTCGGCAGCAGCCGGGTGCTGGCGGTCGGGCCCGTCGCGGTGGTGTCGCTGATGACCGCCGCCGCGGTGGGCGCGCATGCCGTGCCCGGCTCGGCGGCTCACTGGTCTCTGGCCATCACGCTGGCCTTTCTCTCGGGTGCGATGCTGCTGGCAATGGGCCTGCTGCGGCTGGGCTTCATCGCCAACTTCCTCAGCCACCCGGTCATCTCCGGTTTCATCTCGGCCTCGGGCCTGTTGATCGCGGCCAGCCAGCTGAAGGCACTGCTGGGCGTACGTGCCGAGGGCGACAACTTCTTCGCGCTGCTGGCATCACTGGCCGGCCAGTTGCCGCAGGCCCATGGGCTGACGCTGGCGATCGGCGTGTCGGCCACCGCCTTCCTGTTCTGGGTGCGCAAGGGCCTGAAGCCGCTGCTGCTGCGTTGGGGCATGGCGGCGAAGCCGGCCGATCTGTTGGCCAAGGCTGGGCCGGTGGCGGCCATCGCGGCAACCACCGGGCTGGCCTGGGCCGCGGGGTGGGACGACCAGGGCGTGAAGATCGTCGGCGCCGTGCCGCAGGGGCTGCCACCGCTGACCCAGCCGCTCTGGGACCTGGCGCTCTGGCGCGAGCTGGCGGTACCGGCGCTGCTGATGAGCGTCGTCGGGTTTGTCGAGTCGGTCTCGGTCGGGCAGACGCTGGCGGCGCGGCGGCGTGAGCGCATCGAGCCCGACCAGGAACTGGTCGCGCTCGGCGCCAGCAACCTCGGTGCGGCCGTCACCGGCGGCTTCCCGGTCACCGGGGGCTTCGCCCGCTCGGTGGTGAATTTCGACGCCGGCGCCGCCACCCCCGCGGCCGGCGCCTTGACCGCGGTCGGCATCCTCGCGGCCACGCTGCTGCTCACGCCGGCGCTGTACCACCTGCCGCAGGCCACGCTGGCCGCGACCATCATCGTGGCCGTGCTGTCGCTGGTCGACCTCGGCACTCTGCGGCGCACGTGGGCCTACTCCAAGCCCGACTTCGCCGCCGCGGCGGCCACCCTGCTGGCCACGCTGGGCCATGGCGTGGAAAGCGGGTTGGTGCTGGGCGTCGGCGTCTCGCTGGCGCTCTACCTGTGGCGCACCAGCCGGCCGCACATCGCCACCGTCGGCCTGGTGCCCGGCACCGAGCACTTCCGCAACGTGCTGCGCCACCAGGTGCGCGTGAGCCCGGCCCTGGTCAGCCTGCGGGTCGACGAGAGCCTGTACTTCGCCAACGCGCGCAGCCTGGAAGACCGCATCAATGACGCCGTCGCGTCGCAGCCTGCGCTGCGCCACGTGGTGCTGCAGTGCTCGGCCATCAACGCCATCGACGCCAGCGCGCTCGAAAGCCTGGAGGCGATCGAGCATCGCCTGCGCGAAGCCGGCATCCTGCTGCACCTGAGCGAGGTCAAGGGGCCGGTGATGGACCGCCTGGCTTCGACCGATTTCCTGCGCGGGCTCAGCGGCCGGGTATTCCTGACCCACTTCCAGGCGATCAGCGAGCTGACGCCGGAGGTGACCGGGCCGGCGGCCGTCGTGTAAGCTCCGGCGCCTCCCGCCGAACCACTTCGCGAAAGGCGCACGATGCACATTCGGCCCTGGCTCGCCGGCCTGCTGCTGGCCCTCGCTTCGACCTGGGCCTGCGCGCAGGACAAGGTCGTCTACCACATCGCCGACGCCCAGGCCCAGGCGCTCTCGGCCTTGCGCAACCTGCGCAACCACCTCGACACCGACCCCGGCGCGCAGATCACCGTGGTCACCCACGGCAACGGGGTGGACTTCCTGCTCGAAGGCGCGAAGGACCCGTCCGGCACGGCCTACGACGCGCTGGTCTCCGCGTTGACTGCGCGCGGCGTGAAGTTCGAGATCTGCGAGATCACGCTGAAGAACCGCGGCCTCAAGCGCGAGCAGTTCATCCAGGAGGCCGACTTCACGCCCTCCGGCGTGGTGCGGCTGGCGAAGCTGCAGATCCAGGGCTTTGCCTACATCCGGCCGTAGACAGGGCCCCCACGCCCCTCCCGGGGCTGCCCCCCGGGGGGGCTCGCGCAGCGGCCCGGCGAGGCCGGATCCGCGCACGCCACTGGATGGCGGCGGCTGCTGCGCAGCGCCGTATCTATGCCCCGTCCCTCCGAAAGGCGGGGCTCCGGTGTCGACCGGCGAAGCGGGATCCGCGCACGCCACTTGACGACGGCGGCTGCTGCGCAGCGCCGTTTTTCGTATCGATGCTGGTGTTTACCCTGCTGTCGAGTTCTTGATTTGTCCATAATATTTGCATGTGCTTATATGTTGATTGGCAGATGAGGAGCCCGCGTGGAACCCGATGACTTGCCGCCGGCCGCGTTGCCTGGCCCCCCGGGCCTGGCCGCGCCTTCCGGGCGCCTGCGCAAGGCGCCCGAGGGATTTCTGGACGCCGAGGGCGTGGGTGCCGTCTGGCGAGAGGCCGCGCAGGGCCGGCGCGACTTCATCCGCCGGGCCTTCGTCTCCGCCACGGCGGCTGGCGCCGCGGCGTTGGCCCTGCCGCGCGCCCGCGCGCAGTCCAACCCGGTGCCACCCGAGGGCGGCGACCCGAACATCCTGACCCTGCCCGAGCACAGCACCGGGCTGGGCCGGCCGGTGGCGCACGACGGCTACGGCAAGCCCTCGACCTACGAGGCCAATGTGCAGCGCCGCCAGAGCCCGGGCCTGACCCAGACCACGCAGGCCTCGGTGTCGTTCGCGCCGCTGCAGTCGCTGTTCGGCATCGTCACCCCCAGCGGCCTGCATTTCGAGCGCCACCACCAGGGCTGGTGGGACATCGACCCCTCGAAGCACCGGCTGATGGTCAACGGCTCGGACGAGAAGATCGTGAAGGCGCCGCGGGTCTTCACGATGGACGAGCTGATGCGCCTGCCGGCCGTGTCGCGCTTCCACTTCATCGAGTGCGGCGCGAACTCGGGCATGGAATGGGGCAACGTCGCCGTGCCCACCGTGCAGTACACCCACGGCATGCTCAGCTGCAGCGAGTTCACCGGCGTGCCGCTGAAGCTGCTGCTCGACCAGTGCGGCGTCGACTACCGGCGCGGCCGCTACCTGCTGGCCGAGGGCGCCGACGGCTCGTCGATGACCCGCACCATCCCGATGGAGCTGGTCGAGTCCGGCGAGGTGTTGGTGGCCTATGGCCAGAACGGCGAGATGCTGCGCCCCGAAAACGGCTACCCGTTGCGCCTGGTGGTGCCGGGCGTGCAGGGGGTGAGCTGGGTCAAGTACCTGCGCCGCATCGAGGTGGGCGACCAGCCCTACGCCGCCAAGGACGAGGCGCTGCACTACATGGACCTGATGCCCGACGGCCTTCACCGCCAGTACACCAGCCTGCAGGAATGCAAGAGCGTGGTCACCACGCCCTCGGGCGGCCAGGTGCTGCTGGACAAGGGCTACTACAGCATCTCGGGTCTGGCCTGGTCGGGCCGGGGCAAGGTCACCGCGGTGGACGTGTCGGTCGACGGTGGCCGGAACTGGCGCCGCGCGCGGCTGCAGGCGCCGGTGATGAGCAAGTGCCTGACCCGCTTCTCGATCGACTGGGTCTGGGACGGCAAGCCCGCGATCGTGCAGAGCCGCGCCACCGACGAGACCGGCTACGTGCAGCCGAACTACCGCCAGCTGCGCGCGGTGCGCGGCAGCCGTTCGATCTACCACAACAACGCCATCCAGAGCTGGCTGGTGCAGGAGAGCGGGGAGGTGCGCAATGTCCAGCTCTCCTGACCGGCGCTTGCGCGCCGCCACGGCCCTGGTGCTGGCGCTGCTCGCCGGCGGCCACGCAGTGGCGCAGTCCGCCGCCTACCCCGGCATCGGCCGCCCGGCCACGCCGAAGGAACTGGCCGCCTGGGACATCGACGTGCGGCCCGACTTCAAGGGCCTGCCGCCGGGGCAGGGCTCGGTCGCGCAGGGGCAGGACATCTGGGAGTCGCGCTGCGCCTCGTGCCACGGCGTGTTCGGCGAGTCGAACCAGGTGTTCTCGCCGTTGATCGGCGGCACCACGGCCGACGACGTGAAGACCGGCCGCGTCGCGCGCCTGACCGACCCGGCCTTCCCGGGCCGCACCACGCTGATGAAGGTGGCCACGGTCTCGACACTGTGGGACTACATCCACCGTGCGATGCCCTGGAACGCGCCCAAGTCGCTCAAGCCCGACGAGGTCTACGCGGTCACCGCCTTCATGCTGAACCTGGGTGGCGTGGTGCCGGACGACTTCGTGCTGTCCGACAAGACCATGGCCCAGGCGCAGGCGCGGCTGCCCAACCGCGCCGGCATGACGACCGCCCACGGGATGTGGCCCGGCCGCTCGCTGCCCGGCACGGCGGCGCGGCCGGACGTGCAGGCTGCGGCCTGCATGAGCGGCTGTGCGGCCGAGCCGAAGCTGGCCTCGCTGCTGCCCGACCACGCCCGCGGCGCGCACGGCAACCTGGCCGAGCAGAACCGCCCGGTCGGCGCCCAGCATGGGGCCGACACCAGCCGGCCGGCGGCTGCTGCGGCCACCCCGGCCACCCCGGCCCCGGCCAAGCCGGCGGCCGCTGCTGCGCCGGTGGCGGCGTCGCCCAAGCCCTCGGCGGCGCTCAGTCTGATCAAGAGCAAGGGCTGCGTGGCCTGCCACGGCATGGAGACCCGGCTCGTCGGCCCGGGCTTCAAGGAGATCGCGGCCCGGCACGGGTCGCGCGACGGCGGCGCGGCCTACCTGGCCGGGCGGATGCGCGCCGGCAGCACGGGGGCCTGGGGCGCGATCCCGATGCCGCCGCAGGCGGTGACGGAGGCCGAGGCGGCGGACATCGCGCAATGGCTGATGGACGGCGCGCGCAAGTAAGGGTTGAATCCAGTGATCGAACGACAGGAGTGCATGAGCATGTTGAAGCGACGTGAGTGGCTGGCCCGCAGCGCCACCGTGGCCGGCCTGATGGCCTCGGCCGGCCTCTGGCCGGGCCTGGCCCGGGCCGAATGGAACCAGGGCGCGTTCGATGCCAAGACCATGGCCGACGCGGTCAAGGCGATGGGCGGTGGGGCGCCGGCCGAGAGCAAGGACGTGACGATCACCGGCCCCGACATCGCCGAGAACGGCGCGGTGGTGCCGATCGGCGCCTCGACCACGCTGCCTGGCGTCAAGCGCCTGCTGATCCTGGTCGAGAAGAACCCCTCGGTGCTGGCGGCAGTGTTCGACATCAGCGACGCGGTCGACGCCAACATCGCGACCCGCGTGAAGATGGGCCAGTCGTCCAACGTCTACGCGGTGGCGATGATGAACGACGGCAAGGTGCTCTTCGCGCAAAAGGAAATCAAGGTCACGCTCGGCGGCTGTGGAGGTTGAATGAGGCCCCCACGCTCCCTCCCGGTCGCTGCCCCCCGAGGGGGCTTTTGCAGCGGACCGGCAGAGCCGGTTCCGCGCAAACCCCTTGGTTAAAACCAACCCAACCTGAGGACTTCACCATGGCAGACCCGATGCGCATCCGCGCCCAATCCGCCGGCAACGCTGCCACCGTGCGCGTGCTGATGGCCCACGAGATGGAGACCGGCCAGCGCAAAGACGCAAACGGCGCGACCATCCCGGCCTGGTACATCCGCGAAGTCAGCGCCAGCCTGAACGGCAAGCCCGTCATGACCGCCCAGTGGGGCCCGTCGGTCTCGAAGAACCCCTTCCTGCAGTTCAGCATCAAGGGCGCCAAGGCCGGCGACAAGGTCAGCATCACCTGGCTCGACAACAAGGGCGACAAGCGCACCGACGAAGCCGTCGTGAGCTGAGCCGCGCGCCCGGCCACCGAGAACCACAGGAGACAACGTGCAAGCACCCGTTCACAAGACCGCTGTCGCCGCCGCCGCCGTGGCCCTGACGCTGGCTGCTGCTGCCGCCGTCGCGCAGAAGAGCGCCGCCGACGGCATCGCCGAATACCGCGCGATGCTGGCCGACGGCAACCCGGCCGAGCTCTTCGAGGCCAAGGGCGAAGAGCTCTGGAAGAAGCCGCGCGGCCCGAAGAACGCCTCGCTCGAACGCTGCGACCTCGGCCTCGGCCCGGGCGTGGTCAAGGGCGCGTGGGTGCAGCTGCCGCGCTGGTTCGCCGACACCGGCCGCGTGCAGGACCTGGAATCGCGCCTGCTGACCTGCATGGAAACCTTGCAGGGCATCAAGGCCGCCGAGGTGGCGCAGACCCCCTTCGGCAAGGGGGAGCAGCTCACGATGGAGGCGCTGGCGGCCTGGGTCTCGGCCGAGTCGCGCGGCTTGCGCATGAGCCTGCCGCAGTCCCACCCGGAAGAAAAACGCATGTACGTGATGGGCCAGAAGGCCTTCTTCTTCCGCGGTGGCCCGATGGATTTCTCCTGTGCCACCTGCCACGGCGAGGCCGGCAAGCGCATCCGCCTGCAGGACCTGCCCGACCTGCGCGGCAACCCCGGCGACGGCGTTGGCTTCGCGGCCTGGCCGGCCTACCGCGTCTCCAGCGGCGAGATGTGGAGCATGCAGCGCCGGCTGAACGACTGCTACCGCCAGCAGCGCTTCCCCTACCCGGGCTATGCCTCCGACGTGACGGTCGCGCTGGCCGTCTACATGGGCGTGAACGCCAAGGGCGCCGAGTCGATCGCCCCGGCGATCAAGCGCTGAGACCAATGAAGCGAGCCGGAGACACCCCGATGAACCGCCACCACTTCCGCTGGGCCGCCGCTGCGGCCGGCGCCGCCCTGCTCACCGCCGGCTGTGCCACCGGCCCCTCGCCCGAGGTGCTGAACCAGCAGTTCCAGGCCATGATGAAAGGCTCGTTCAGCAGCCGCGGCATCGCCACCGCTGACCGCATCGACCAGGACGAAGGTCAGGCCGCCTGCTCCACCGGCGAGCCGGTCCCGGAGGCCACCGCCAAGCGCATCGAGACGGCCGCGATGGCGACGATCAAGCCGCCCGCCGACGGCCGCTACCTCGGCGACTGGAAAGAGGGCGAGAAGCTGGCCCAGAACGGCCGTGGCATGACCTGGACCGACAAGAGTGCCGACCCGGCGGGCAACGGCGCCAACTGCTACAACTGCCACCAGATCACCAAGGCCGAAATCTCCTTCGGCACCATTGGCCCCAGCCTCTACCAGTTCGGCAAGCTGCGCGGCGTGGCCGACCCGGCCTCGCCGGCGGCCAAGCCGATCGTCGAGTACACCTGGGGCAAGCTGAACAACGCCTGGGCCTACAACGCCTGCTCCAACATGCCGCGCTTCGGCCACAAGGGCCTGCTCAACGAGACCCAGCTCAAGCATGTGATGGCGCTGCTGCTCGACCCGAAGTCGCCCGTCAACAGCCAATAGGTCTTTCCATCATGAGCATCAGCAAGCGGGACTTCCTGCAAGTCCTGGGCGCAGCTTCGGCCGCCGGCATGGGCCTGGCCCGCTGGGCCGAGGCCGACGCGGCCACCGCCAGCCAGGGCCTGTACGACATCCCGCGCTTCGGCAACGTGTCCTTCCTGCACCTGACCGATTGCCATGCGCAGTTGCTGCCGGTGCGCTTTCGCGAGCCGAGCGTCAACCTCGGCCTCGGGGCCATGCAGGGCCAGTGGCCACATTTGGTGGGCGAGGCGCTGCTGCAGCGCGCCGGGCTGCGGCCCGGCACCGAGCTGGCCCACGCCTACACCTGCCTCGATTTCGAGACGGCCGCGCGCCGCTACGGCCGGGTCGGCGGCTTCGCCCATCTGGCCACGCTGGTCAAGCGCCTCAAGGCCAGCCGGCCCGGTGCGCTGCTGCTCGATGGCGGCGACACCTGGCAGGGCTCGGCCACCTCGCTGTGGACCGAAGCGCAGGACATGGTCGACGCCTGCAAGCTGCTCGGCGTGGACGTGATGACCGGCCACTGGGAGTTCACCTACGGCATGGAGCGGGTACAGGAGATCGTCGAGAAGGATTTCAAGGGCCGGGTCGACTTCGTCGCCCAGAACGTGAAGACCACCGACTTCGGCGACCCGGTCTTCAAGCCCTATGTGTTGCGCGAAGTCAACGGCGTGCCCTGCGCGGTGATCGGCCAGGCCTTCCCCTACACCCCGATCGCCAACCCGCGGTACATGGTGGCCGACTGGAGCTTCGGCATCCAGGACGAGAACATGCAGAAGATGGTCGACGAGGCCCGTGCCAAGGGGGCGCAGGTCGTCGTCGTGCTCAGCCACAACGGCATGGATGTCGACCTGAAGATGGCCAGCCGCGTGCGCGGCATCGACGCCATCCTCGGCGGCCACACGCACGACGGCGTGCCGGTCGCGATCCCCGTCTCGAACGCTGGCGGCAAGACGCTGGTGACCAACGCGGGCAGCAACGGCAAGTTCCTCGGCGTGATGGACTTCGAGGTCAAGGGCGGCAAGGTCGCCGACTTCCGCTACCGGCTGCTGCCGGTCTTCGCTGACCAGTTGCCAGCCGACCCGGCGATGCAGGCGCTGATCACCAAGGTTCGCGCGCCCTATGAGGCCAAGCTGGCCGAGAAGCTCGCCGTGACCGACGGCCTGCTGTACCGCCGGGGCAACTTCAACGGCAGCTGGGACCAGCTGATCTGCGATGCGCTGATGGCGGTGCAGGGTGCCGAGATCGCCTTCTCGCCCGGCTTCCGCTGGGGCAGCTCATTGCTGCCGGGCGATGTGATCACCCGCGAGCTGATGATGGACCAGCTGGCCATCACCTACCCCTACGCCACGCTCACCGAGATGTCGGGCGAGACGATCAAGACGGTGCTGGAAGACGTGGCCGACAACCTCTTCAACCCCGACCCGTACTACCAGCAGGGCGGCGACATGGTGCGCGTGGGCGGCCTGGCCTACACCTGCACGCCGGGCGAGGCCATGGGTCGCCGCATCAGCGACATGTGGCTGAACGGCAAGCCCATCGAGGCGGGCAAGACCTACAAGGTGGCCGGCTGGGCGCCGGTGGCCGAGGCCGCGCGCAGCGCGCCTGGCGTGCGGCCGGTGTGGGAGCTGGTGGAAAGCTGGCTGAAGTCGCAGGGCGGCCGCGTCAAGCCACGCACGCTGAACACGCCCAAGCTGGTAGGCGTGGCGGGCAACCCGGGCATGCTGGCCTGAGACGCGTGGCGCGGCCGCCAAGTCGCCGCCCGGCTCAAGGCCGCGCGTAGCTCGACCCGAGCTCGCCCGGGGCCCAGGGGGCCACCGCCTCGGCCCGCGTTTCGCGCGGGCGGTCCAGCAGCCAGTCGGTCAGCGCGGCGGAGGCCCACATCGTGCACAGCGTGACCCACGAGGTCACGGTGAACACGGCCGCACCGGAGATGCCGGCGCCCACCGCGCAGCCGCCGGCCAGCATGCCGCCGAAGCCCATCAACATCGCGCCGGCGATGTAGCGCCGCATCGCCTGCCCGCCTTGGAAGCCTTCGAGCTTCCATTCGCGCCAGAGCAGGGCCGACAGCAGGGCGCCCAGCGCCACACCCGGCACCAGGCCGAGGTCGAAATTCAGCGCCTGCCCCGGCGGCGACAACACCCACATCAGCGTGCTGGCCGCCGGCCCGGTGAACGACAGGCTCTGCACCGGCACGATGGTGTCGAAGGCCGCGCGCGAGAGGGCGTAGGTCAGCCACCAGGCGGCGGCCACGGCGGCGCCGACCGCCACGGCGCTGAAGGCCTGCGCCACGCCCACGCCCTGGCGGCGCGACCAGCGCAAGGCCGCCAGCAGCCAGATCGCGCCGAACACCAGGCCGCCCCCATGGCCCCAGCCGGTGAGGGCCAGCAGGTCGCGCGCAGTGCCGCCTTCGACCGTCCACCAGCCGCTGATCTGCTGCCGCCAGGGCGACAGCGCGCCGGTCCACGCTGCCTGGGCGGTGACGGCGAACACCAGGCCCGACAGCAATGCCCGCAGGTTGCCTTGCGCTGCCAGCACCAGCAGCCGGCTCGAGCAGCCACGCGCCAGGATCATTCCCACGCCGAACAGTGCGCCACCGATGGCCGCGCCCGAGAGGCTGCCGCGCATCGCGAGCTGGCGCGCGTCGCGCACGTCCAGCCAGCCGGCCAGCACCAGTGCCTGCGTCAGCAGCACCGCGGTCGAGAAGGTGAAGAGCCACACCGTCAGCCGGCCCTCGCGCGTGCCGCGCGAGAACTCGATCACCGCCGAGCGCAGGCAGAAGCGCGAGCGGTGGGCGAAGAAGCCGAACAGCAGGCCGATGGCGGCGCCGGCGAGCGCGGTGCCGCCCGCCTCGCCGAAGCGCAGCAGCAGCGATTCGATCGAGCCCATCTGCGCATCATGCGCGCCGGCGGGCGCGCCGGCCTTGACCGGCGTCAGCCCCGGCGGCTCACATCAGCGTGTCGGCCCAGATGTTGCGCGCCCAGGCCTCGGCGTAGCGGCCCTCGAGGTCGGAGCGCACGTCGGACACGCCACCCGAGCCGCCGATGGTGAAGAAGCTCTGCTTCGGCGCCTGGTACTCGTGCACGCTGGCCACGTGGATCACATGGGTGTCGTCGACGAAGCTCATGCACACGTTGGTCAGCATCGGGTGCGGGTTCACCTCCAGGCCCGACAGCTCGGCCACGATGGCGGCGGCGGTGGCCTTGGCATGCGAGTTCGCCATGTGGGCGGACTTGGGCATGCCCTGGGCCACCTGGATCGAATCGCCGATCACGTGCACGTCCTTGGCCGCGGTCGACTCGAAATTCAGGAAGTGCACGTTGCACCAGCGGTTGTTGGCGTTGGCCAGGCCCATCTGCACGGCCAGCGCACCGGCGCGCATCGGCGGCAGCACGTTCAGCACGTCGGCCTTCACGTCGTCCTGCACCTCGAACTTCAGGCTGCTGGTGCGGGCGTCGACCGCCACCACCTTGTGCTGTGGCCGGTACTCCAGCATGCCGGGGTAGAGCTCGGCCCAGGCCTTCTTGAACAGCGGGCCTTTCGAGGTGACGTCGGGGTTGCCGTCGAGGATCAGCACCTTGGACTTCGGCTTCGCGCGCTTGAAGTAGGCCGCCACCACGCTGGCCCGCTCGTAGGGGCCGGGCGGGCAGCGGTAGGGTGCCTCGGGGATCGCGATCGCGTAGGTGCCGCCGTCGGGCATGGCCTCGAGCTGGCGGCGCAGCGCCATCGTCTCGGGGCCGGCGCGCCAGGCGTGCAGCACCTGGCCGCTGGCGTGCGCGGCGCGCAGGCCCTCGACCGGCTCCCACATGAAGTCGATGCCGGGTGAGAGCACCAGCTTGTCGTAGGCGATCGTGCTGCCCGAGGCCAGCGTGGCCACCTTCTTGGCCGCATCGACCGAGGCGACCGTGTCATGCACCAGCGTGACACCGTGGCGCTTGACCAGGCCGTCGTAGGGGGTGGTGATGTCGGCCATGCCCTTGCGGCCGGCGATCACCAGGTTCGAGACCGGGCAGGAGACGAACGCGCGGTTCGGCTCGACCAGGGTCACGCCGATGCGGTGGTCGGACAGCACGCGCACGTACTTGGCCGCCGTGGCGCCGCCGTAGCCGCCGCCGACCACCAGCACCCGGGCCTTCGCCGTGCCGTTGCCCATGCCGGCGCAGCCGGCCAGCGACAGCGCCGAGCCCGCGAGCGCACTGCCGAGAAGGGTTCTGCGTTGCATCGTCATCACCGACTCCTGGTTCACTTCTGGGCGGCAAAGTAGGCCGCCAGGGTTTCGAGCTGCTCCTGCGAGTAGCCCTTGGTGATCTGGTGCATGATCGTCGCGGGCCGCTGGCCACTGCGGAAGGCCATCAGCTGCGCCAGCAGGTAGTCCTTCGGCAGGCCGGCTAGCCGCACCATCGCCTCGCCCGCCACCGCGTGCCCGTCGGTGCCGTGGCATTGCGCGCAGGTGGCCGCCAGCGCCCGGGTGCGCAGGCGGGCGGTGTCGTCGGCCGCGGGCGCCGCGCTGGCCGCGAGCAGGGCCACCAGGCCCGCGATGGCACGCGGGGTTCGCTTGTCGAGCTGTTTCATCGGGTTCTCCATCGGCGCGGGCTTCGGCGTATAGTGTGTCGAATATCACTACTTGCTGATGCAGTGTTATCCCTAGCCGCCCCCACCCGCGCGGCGCTGCCGCGCCGACGCTTCCTGTGCGGCTGCGCGGCGGCCGGCCTGCTGGGCCGTGCCTGGCGCCCGGCCTATGCGGAAACCGCGGTGGACGACACGGCGAATGTCGACATGCGGCCGGTGCCGGTGGCCGAGGGCGTGTGGTTCGTGCAGGGCCAGGCGGCGCTCGGCTCGGCGGCCAACCAGAACTTCATCTCCAACGCCGGCTTCGTCGTCACCCCGGCCGGCGTGGTGGTGATCGACGCGCTCGGCTCGCCGCCGCTGGCCCGCCGCCTGCTGGCCGAGATCGCCAAGGTCACGCCGCAGCCGGTGCGCCATGTCGTCGTCACCCACTACCACGCAGACCACATCTACGGCCTGCAGGTGTTCCAGCAGGCTGGCGCCACCATCCATGCCCACGCCGCTGCGCGCGACTACCTGGCTTCGGACACGGCCCGCCTGCGCCTCGCGGCCAGCCGGGAGGAGCTGTTCCCCTGGGTCGACGAGCGCACCCGGCTGGTCGAGGCCGACCACTGGCTGGGCGTGCCCGACCGCGCGGCCGACACCTGGCTGGCGCTGGGCGGCGTGCGCCTCCTGGTCCGGCCGGTCGGCCCGGCCCATACGCCCGAAGACCTGGTGGTCTACCTGCCCGACCGCGGGGTGCTGTTCGGGGGCGACCTGCTGTTCCGGGGGCGCATCCCCTTCGTCGGCCAGGCCGACAGCCGGGCCTGGATCGCTGCGCTCGACCGCCTGCTGCTGCTCAAGCCGCGGGTGCTGGTGCCCGGCCACGGCGCCGCGTCGACCGAGCCGCTGGCCGACATCGCGCTGACGCGCGACTACCTGCAGTTCCTGCGCGAGCGCATGGGCGCTGCGGCGCGCGAGCTGGAGCCCTTCGAAGAGGCCTACGCCCGCACCGACTGGAGCCGCTTTGCCGGCTTGCCGCTGTTCCAGGCGGCCAACCGGATGAACGCCTACAACACCTACCTGCTGATGGAGCACGAGCGCTGAGGGCGCCGGCGCGCTGGCGCAGGCGCATACTGGCCCTTGTCTCGTTGGCAAGGAGCCTGGTGATGGTCCCGATGCGAACCCGTGCTGCACAGGCGCTCTTCCTGGTGGCCGGGCTGGCCGGCCCGGCGGTGGCGGCCGAGCCCGCCGCCTTCAAGGGGGCCGACCTGGCGCTCGGCGACCAACTGATCCGCCAGCACAAGTGCAGCGAGTGCCACGTGCGGCGCGTCGGCGGCGACGGCAGCGCGATCTACCGGCCCGAGGGCCGCATCCGCACGCCGGCGGCGCTGCGCGCGATGGTCGAGCACTGCAGCACCGAGCTGACGCTGCAGCTGTTCCCGGAGGAGATCGAGGCGGTGTCCGCGGTGCTCGACCGCGACCACTACCGCTTCCGCTGAACGGCGCAGGCCCGCCACATTGCTGCATCCGTACATGGTCATACAATCGGTCCCGGACAACGCCGAGACCGCATGGGAACCCCTTCCGACGACCAGAACGCCGTCTTCGAATCGGTGGCCGAGCTCTTCTCGCTGCTGTCGACGCCGGTGCGGCTGAAGATCATCAGCGCCCTGTGCAACGGCGAAAAGAACGTCTCTCAGCTGCTGGAAGAGATCGAGACGACGCAGCCGAACATGTCGCAGCACCTGTCCACGCTGTACCGCGCCGGTGTGCTCGGCAAGCGCCGCGACGCAACGCAGATCTACTACCGGCTGCAGAGCGAGCGCGTCGCCACGCTGTGCCGCGCGGTCTGCACCCAGGTCGCGATCGAGCTCGACCCCGACAGCGACCTGCCCAGCGGCGACCGGCTGCTGCCAGGCACGCGCTGATGCGGCAGGGCTGAGCAGGGCTTACACCAGCCGCCACTCCTGGTAGCGCAGCCCGAGGCGTGCACCGGCCAGGATGCCGGCCAGCGCGACCAGGCTGCCCAGCGACAGCGTCGACACCCCCGACAGCCCCTGGCCGACCGTGCAGCCCAGGGCCAGCACGCCGCCCACGCCCATCAGCGCCGCGCCGGCCAAGTGGTGCCCTGTGTCGCTGGCGTTGGCGAAGCCTTCGAGCCGGAACTCGCGCTGCCAGAGCGCCACCACCGCCGCGCCGGCGACGATGCCGGCGATCGCGGTGATGCCCATCGTCAGCCGCATCGATGCATCGCTGAAGTACAGCAGCCATTCCATCGCATAGGCCACCGGCGCCACCGCGCTCAGTGCCTCCATCCGGCGTGAGTTGGTGCCGAGGAAGGCTTCTTCCAAGGTGTTGGGGTCTTCGGCCAGGTGGCCGGCCACGCCGCTCACCCACCACAGCGCGACGATCACCGCGCCGATCCCCAGGCCGCCCAGCCAGACCATCGCGCCGCGCCCCTCCGGCCGGCGCAGCACCCAGGCCAGCAGCGCCAGCGCGACCAGCGTGCCCAGGGCGCCTGCGGCCACCGGTGTGGCGATGCCGGTGGCCTGCGCCAGCAGCGAGGGCAGGTCCTGCCCGGCGGGCAGGTCCACGGCCAGGCGGTCGATCGTGGCGACGCGCAGCGAGGCGGTGATGCCCTTCATCGTCGCGAAGGCGCTCAGGCCCAGCACCAGCAGCACCACCAGCGACTTCAGGTTGCCGCCGCCCAGGCGCACCAGGTTGCGGCTGCCGCAGCCCGAGGCCACCACCATGCCCGCGCCGAACATCAGCCCGCCCAGCGCGGCCGACGCCCAAGGCAGGCGCGGCGCGGCGTAGATGCTCTTGCCGGCCTCGACCCATCCCAGCACCACCATGCCGTTGAAGCCGAGGATGGCGATGGCGATCGCCAGCACCCACATCCGCATGCGCGCCCAGCTACCCATCGCGACGATGTCGGCCACCGCGCCCATGGTGCAGAAATGGGTGCGCCGCGCAATCGCGCCGAAGACGGCCCCGAGCAGGAAGCCGAGCCACAGCACACGCTGGGCGATCTGGGTGGGGTCGATCTCGGGCATCGGGCGATTGTGGCGTCGGCCGGCGCCGGCCCGGCTCAGCGTTTGCGCGAGCGCGTCACAGCCGCCATTGCCAGGCCAGCACCATGCCCTGGCCCTCGTAGGACGGGTTTCGCGGCGTCAGCCCCCGCCCGTTCGACAGGTGCATCCAGCGCGCGCCCACCGCCAGCGCGCCATCGGCCAAGTCCCACTCGATGGTGGGCCCGAAGCGGAACATGCCGTCGTAGTGCAGCCCCCCGGCCGGGAATCTGCGGTCGTAGGCCATGGCCGAGGCGGCGGCGTCGAGGGACAGGCGGCCGCCCGGGTTGACGCCGCCGCCCCAGGCCCTGGCCTGCCAGCGGGCGCTGGCCGTGACCCCGGCGCCCCAGGCAGGGCTGTCGAGCGTGACCAACGCAGGCGCAGCGCCCGGCGTGTCGTCGCGCCACTGCTCGATCGACCCGGTGGCTCGCGTCAACCCCAGGCCCAGGCGCAGCGTGAGGCGCCCACCCAGGGTGTCCTTGCGCCACCAGGACAGGTCCAGGTGGGTCAACTGCAACTGCCGGTCGGCGTGCAGCGGCGCATAGGCATCGATGCTGAGGCGTGGCTCGACCTGCGCCTCGTCGCCGAGAAGAGGGAACGCAGAAAACAGGCCCACGAGTGTGAGCACACCCAGTCCGTCCATGGTGTCACTGGCCGGCGTCGAGGCCGGCGCCGGTTGCCGAAGATGCCCCACTGTGGCGGCCGGGCCGCTGGGTGTCGCCTCGAATTCCCGGCCGGGCTGATCGATTCCGAAATCGATCAGCGCCGTTCCGGTTTCTAGAATCGTTCGCCGCGCCCCTGCCTGTTGCAACGACGATCCATGAGCCCCGATGACCTCTCCCTGACCCTGCTGGGCGCCTCGCTGGCGCTGTCGCTGGTCGTGGCGGTGGTGGCGTTGGCCGCTGCGGGCCTGGCGCCGGCGGTGCGCGGGGCCCTGGTGGCGCTGGCGCTGGCG
>JBMOQN010000039.1:0-81898 GCA_049322835.1 Pseudomonadota bacterium
CCGGGCATGGACGGCGAGGCCGCCACCCGGGCCATCCGCGCGCTGCCGGGGACCGTCAGCCGCATCCCCATCGTCGCGATGACGGCCAATGCAATGGTCGAGGAGCGCGCCGCCTACCTGGCCGCCGTCATTGCCCGAGTCAGCTGAACCGGGCCGTCAGACCGCTTCGAGCAGGGCTTCCAGCGCGTGCTCGCGGATGCCATAGAAGGCCTTGATGCCGGCGATCTGCGTCAGCAGCGCCTCCCGACGCGCCGCGGGCAGCGGCTGGCGGCGCTTGACGGCCAGGATCATCTTGTTCTTGCTGGTGTGCTCCAGCGAGACGAACTCGAACACCTGGGCCTCGTAGCCGCGCGATTCCAGCAACAGCGCGCGCAGGCTGTCGGTCAGCATCTCGGCCTCCTGGCCGAGGTGGATGCCGTGGCGCAGCATCGGCCGCAGCACCGCCGGCAGCGCCAGCTGGGGCCGCAGCTGCTTGTGGCAGCAGGGCGAGCTGAGGATCACCGCGGCACCGGCGCGGATGCCGGCGTTCAGCGCATGGTCGGTCGCGGTGTCGCAGGCGTGCAGCGCGATCATCACGTCGACGTGCGGCGGCAGCACCCGGCTCACGTCGCCGCACTCGAATTCCAGACCTTCCATCGCGCAGCCGCGCGCGGCCTGGTTGCACAGGTCGACCAGCTCCTGACGCAGCTCCACGCCCAGTGTGCGCACCGGCCAGCCGCGGCCGGTCGCCCGGTCGGACAGGTGGTGGTGGGTGGCGAAGGTCAGGTAGCCCTTGCCGGCGCCGAAGTCCACCACCTGCAGCGGTGCCGCACCCTGCGGCGGCTCGCCCTGGGCCAGGCCGGCCTCGTCGAGCGCGTGGTCCAGCACCTCGACGAACTTGTTGATCTGCTTCCACTTGCGCGCCATCGCCGGCACCAGCGCGCCGCCGCGGTCGACCACGCCCAGGGCCTGCAGGAACGGCGCCTGCAGCGACAGCAGCCGGCGCTTTTGCCGGGTGTGGCCGGCGGCGGGGTCGGTGGTGGCGGCCACGTCCTCGGGTGAAGCCACGCGCGAGCGGTGCAGCGCGATGCGCCCCTTGCGGCTGATCAGCAGCTGCAGCTCCTCGTCGGCGCAGAAGAGGTGGGCGTGGGCCAGCTGCGGGCCCAGCAACGCGTCGATGCGGGCCTGGGCGGCGGCCAACGGCAGGTTCTCGGTCAGGTCGCGCGTGCGCTGCTGCGCCACGAACTGCAGGCAGGCCTGGCCGCGCAGGTCGATGCGGCGCACGCTCACCCGCTGCAGCTCTCCCGCGCCAGGGCGCGGCTTGGCCAACACCAGGCGTTGGAAACGCCCGTCACCCAGGCAGGCCGTTAGGGCGTCGAAGAAGCGACTGCGCCTCGCCAGGTCGGCCAGGGCGTCGCTACCCGCGAGCGGCAAAGGGGCATCTTCCATGAACTCCCGATTGTCGCCCACGGGTTCGCGCCTCCCCAGTTCGAGGGACGCGGCGGCTCCCCTTCGCGGCGCCACACATTTATGATGAACCGCAAAGAACACGGGCCTGAGGGTGGCCGATCCTGGTTGGTGGTTCGCGGCGCTTTGCGCCGCCTGCACGCCGCTGCCGAGTCAATGCACCTTGAGCCCGACACCCCCCGTCAGCCGCAACCCCGCGCCTCCGCCCCTCGCCGCCACGGCGAACGAGTCGGGGTTGGGCAGCGCACCGCCCACGCCCGCCGAGCCCCGCTGGCGCCAGCTGCTCAGCGGCAGCGCCGGGGCGGCTACCTTCGCCGGCCTGGCGGCGGCGGCCGGCGCCACGGTGGGCTCGCTGCCGGCCATTGCGGGCGCGACGCTGGGCGCGGCGGCCGGCGGCCTGCTGCTGCCGCTGCTCACGGCCCGCCCGTCGCCGCCCGGCGAGGCCGTCCACTCCACGCTGGACCGCGTCACCGGCCTGCCCACGCGCAGCGAGTTCCTGGCCCGCGTGCAGGCCGAGCGCAACCGCCACCCGGAAGCTGCGCCACGCGCGCTGCTGCTGCTTGGGATGGACCGCCTGCGTGCACTCAACGACAGCCTGGGCCACGAGATCGGCGACCTCTGGCTGCACGAGGCCGGCGCCCGCCTGACCGAGGCCTTCGACCCGCCCGCGCTGATCGCCCGCATGGGCAACGACGAGTTCGCGCTGCTGGCGCCGGCCCAGCCCCTGCGCGCGGACGACTCCGCGCTCGCTGGCCTGGGCGAGGCGCTGCTGCACCGCTTGCGCCGGCCGTTCCTCGGCGATGGCGGCGAGCACCACCTGACCGCCAGCGCCGGGGCCACTTGGCTCAGCGACGACAAGCCGCTCGACCAGGCGCTGCGCGAGGCCGACCTGGCACTGCGGCGCGCCAAGCGGGCCGGGCGCGACTGCGTTCGCATCTTCGCGCCGGCCATGCAAGCCGAGCACGACGAGCGTGCGCGGCTGCTGGCCGCGCTGCGCCGGGCCGTGCCGGCACAGGAATTCCGCCTGCACTACCAGCCGCAGGTCGACCGCCATGGCCGCGTCATCGGAGCCGAGGCGCTGCTGCGCTGGCACTCCGACGAGCTGGGCCTGATCGAGCCCGCGCGCTTCATCCCGCTGGCCGAGGAGTCCGGGCTGATCGTGCCGATCGGCCGCGCGGTGATCCGCGACGCCTGCGGCGTGCTGGCCTGGTGGGCGCAGGACCGCAACACCGCCCACCTGACCCTGTCGGTCAACGTCAGCCCGCAGCAGTTCCAGCACCCCGGCTTCGTCGAAGAAGTGCGGCTGGCGTTGCAGACCGCCGGCGTCTCGCCGAGCCTGCTGAAACTGGAGGTGACCGAAAACGTGATCATCGCGGACCTGCCCGGCGTGCAAGCGCAGATGCAGGCACTGCGGGCGCTCGGCGTGCGCCTCAGCCTCGACGACTTCGGCATCGGCTACTCGTCCTTGAGCTACCTGAAGGACCTGCCCCTGTCGCAGCTCAAGATCGACCAGGTCTTCGTGCGCAACATGCTGACCGACCCGCGCGAGGCCGCACTGGTGCGCACCGTGATCGCGCTGGCCCGCGACCTGGCGCTGGACCTGATCGCCGAGGGCGTCGAGACCCCGGAACAGCGCGAAATGCTCAGCAGCCTGGGCTGCCACAGCTACCAGGGCTACCTGTTCGGGCGGCCGGTGCCGCTGGAGTCGCTGTGCGTGGCGCAGTGAGGCCAGGCCCGGCCGGCCGGCCTTGACTCAGACTCACACCCCGTGCTCCCCGTCCATCAGCGGAAGTCGCCATTCGATTCGACTCCAGCCGGGCCGAGACCCGTCACTGGCCGGCGGCTCCAGGCGCGAATCGTGAAGCTGCGCCGCCCGGGCCAGCATCAACGCGGCCATCTCCCGCTCGTCCTGGGCCCCGTGCCCTCCGCCGGGCGGCTTCAAGCGTCGGTTCATCGCGTCGGCCCACCCCACGCCTTGGCACGCGACCTGCAGCAACGCATGGCCGGCATCGCCAAGCAGTTTCCATTCGACCGTGCTCCCCGGTGACGCACAGGCCAATGCAGCTGCCAGCAACTCTTGCAGGGCCATCAGCAGGACGATCCGGTCTCCCCGCACGCGAAGACCCCAATCCAGTGCCCGATCCAACCGGACGGACGCGCCCGCCGGCGGCGCGAGTCGCTCGCCGACATCGTCCACCAATTCGGCCAGATCGATCAGTTTCAGATCTGCCCGGCGCAAATGGCGGGTGCGCAGCACCACCAAGTAGCGCTCGGCGGTGTCGAAGGCCTGCTGGACCTGTCCGCGCGCCTCGGCGACACCACCGCCGGCCCGGGCCGGCACCTTGCCGTCCAGTGTGGCCGCCAACTGCACCAGCGCAGCGCCCAACGGATTGCGCAGGTCGTGGGTGATGAACTCCTCGGTTTCGCCACGCAGGGACTCGAGCGTTCGATGCACCGCCATCGCATGTTCGCGCGCGAGCAGGCTCTGGGTTCGCGCCTCCGACTGAAGCCATTGCCGGTGATGACCCAGTGCCTCGCGATGCCGACCCTGACGAGACAGGCCGATGGCCAGACAGTGGTTCAACACCGCGTTGAGCTCCCCGCCCCTGAACAGCGGCCCTGGCAAGCCTTCGATCGCACGCAGCAGGCGGACGATCGCGTCGACATCCCCTTTCGGCCACGCCAGCTCGGCGCGGCACTGCGCCAACGCAGCGATGCCCCAGGCAGCCGACTCGGGCAGCAGCAGCGCCGCACTTTCGGTGCGGACACGGTCGACCCAGCGCAATGCCTCGTCGACCTTTCCTCGCTCCAGCAGCACGCCCACCAGAGTGTCCAGTGAGCCCGCGCGCAACTCACCGTGACGCTCGCGCAAGGCGCCCTCGCAAGCACTCTCGGCCAGGGCCTGTGCTCGGGCCAGGGCGTTCTCGGCAGCCTGGGCGCCAGCATGATCCTGCGCCGCCACGCGAGCGATGCCGAGCCAGGCCATGGCGCGGTTGTTGTCGGTCCGCAGGCGCTGCTGCCGCACCGCCTCACCATCTCCCTGGAGCAACTCGGAACACTCGGCGAACATCGTGATCGCCAGCTCGTACTCGCCGATCAGGTTCAGGGCCGTGCCCAGGTTGAGGATCAGCCGCACCAGCAGGTCGTTGCGGCGCAGCGCGTGCGCCATTCCCAGGATGGACTGGCCACGCCAGAGGGCGTCGGCATAGCGGCCGTGGTAGATGTCGACGAAGATCTGGCTGCTGACGGCGCGAACCAGCGTCACCGGCTCGGCCTCGCGTTCAGCAAGCGCCAGGGCACGTGCGAAGACCTCGTCACGCTCGGCATGCCCGAGGGCGTTGTGCGCCGTACCCTGGACGAGCAGGCTCCGCACCACCCCGAGCATGTCACCGCGGGCCTCGGCCCGTTGCTGCGCGGCCTGACCTATCGCCACCGCCTGTGCCGGCCGGGTGGCAAGCACCGCCTGGACTTGGTTGAACAGCTCGTCCGACCCCTCGTCGAACCCCTCCAGGAGAGCCGGGTCGACCAGAGTCTGGCCGTGTTCAAGCACCATGGACCGCCCCTTCCATCAGCAGGCTGACCGTGGTGCCCTGGCCGGGTTCGCTGTCGACCACGATGCGCGCCTGGTGCACGCGGGCCGCGCGGGCCACCATCGCCAGGCCGAGGCCGTTGCCTTTGCGCACCGCCCCAGTGGCGAAGCGCTGGAACAGCCGTGCGCGCATCTCCAGAGGCAGCCCACAGCCCCGGTCGGACACCGACAGACGCACTCCACCGTTTTGGTGCTGAAGAGTGACCTGCACTTCCGAGCCTGGCGGCGCATGCTTGATGGCGTTGCTCAGCAGATTCCCCAGCGCCCGCATCAGCAGCAACCGGTCACCCCGGATGGAAAGCGGTCGCTCGACCATCCGCATCAGCGAAGGTCCGCCGCCGGAGGGCGGCGCCATCTGCTCGCAGACATCGTCCACCAGTGCCGCCAGGTCCAGCACGCGCAAGTCCTCTCGCCGCATGTGCTCGGCGCGCATCACCCCGAGGTACTGGTCGGCGATGTCGATGGCGCGCCGCACGCTGTGGCCGGCGCGCCGAAGGCTGGTCTGCGCCGGGTCTTGCGCCGGGTCTGCCACCGCCAGGCCGCTCGCCGAGTCGAGCGCCTTCGCGGCACGCAACAGCGGCGCGCGGAGGGCGACTGTCACCACCGCGTCCGCTTCGGCACGCCAGTTGGCCAGGGTTTCGTGGGTCCACAAGCCGTGCTCGCGGGCCAGCCGGGTGCGCAAGCGTGACTTCGCCTCGGACCAGCGCCTCTGGCAGGCCAACGCTTCCTCGTACTGCTCGGCCTGCTCGTGCGCCTCGAAGCGGCAGCGCAGATGCGCCAGGCACAAGTCGCCGAGGGTCACCCGCGGGTGCGGCACACCGTCCAGGTCCGCGAGACGGGCCAGTACCTCGTGCGGGTCGCCGTCGCCGGCCCGAAGGTCGATCATGGCCTCACTCAACCGGGCATGCGCCAGCGCCAGGCTGCGCGGCGGCGGTGGCGCCGACGCCGCCGCCGCGACCCGGCGCACCCAGGCGCGCGCACCCGGCACATCGCCCGCCTCGAGCATCACCCGCACCAGCCCGAACAGGGCTGGCTGCGAAAAACGGGGGCTCGCTGACATCAGGGCCTCGCAGGCCTGCTCGCTCAGCGTACGGGCACGGGCAAAGGCATCGCCCGCTGCGTCGCGGCCCCCGGCCTCCAGCAGCAGGCCGCCCCGCATCAGCCACGCCTGCGCCTGGCCGGTCGCGTACCGGCCCATTGCCACACGGCGGTCCGGCTCGCTCAGGGCGCCCGGGCTCGAGCGCAGCATCATTCGGGCCTCGTCGAAAGTCTCGACCGCAAGGTCATGCTCGCCCAGGTGTCCCAGGCTGGTCGCGCTGGTGAACAGTGCCTGCCGGACACAGGCGTCATCCCCTCGGGCACGGGCCCAGTCCACCACCTGGCGGCAGGTGGTCAGCGCTCGGGCGTGGTAGCCGAAATCCGCGTCGACCCAGGCCTTTGCCATCCAGGCCTGCCCACAAAGCAGTGGATCGTCCAGTTGCCTCGCCAGCTCATGGGCCTCGCGCAAGGCGGCAACGGCCTCCGCCTCTGCGCCCTGCTCGCCGAGCAGCCGGCCCTGCCACCAGAGCGCCTCGGCGAGGGACGACCGGTCGGCGCTCATCCGGAACTCCAGTACCAGGCCGTTCAGCACGGGCAAGGCCACATCGGCCGGCAAGTCCGGCCAGTTGCACGCCGCCAGGCGCGGGTCGGACGGCACAACGGCCATGGCGACGCCTCAGGCCGGCGTCTCGACCGGCGGCAGCTCCAGGCGGTAGCCGGTGCCGTAGACCGCATTCAGCCGGAAGCCGTGTTCCGTCAACGCCAGCTTCCGGCGGATCAGGTAGACATGCTGCGCCACGGTGTGAACACCCGCCTCGTGGTTGCGGCCCCAGACCGAGGCCAGCAGTTCCTGCCGGGTGAACAGCCGGGCCGGCTCGCTGAACAGGATCCAGGCGAGGTCGAACTCCCGCGGCGCCAGCTCGACCGGCCGGCCCTCGACGCTCACCTCGCGCCGGGCGAAGTCCAGCCGGTAGGGTGGGCGGTCGATCTGTGTCAGCGTCGAAGCGGCGGGTGTCATGCGCCGCAACAGCGCGTCGATGCGCGCCACCACCACCGATTCCGAGCCGGGCTTGACGATGTAGTCGTCGGCCCCTGCCTTCAGGGCACGCACCACGCTTTCCTCGGTGTCCAGGCCCGTGAGCATCACGATGCCGACGCCGGCCGACAAGAGCTGGCGCAGCCGGGCAACCACGTCGATGCCTTCCATCTCGGGCAATCGCCAGTCGACCACGGCGCAGCGGGGCGCCTGCTTGCTGACCTCGTAGAAAAACTCGTGCGGACGGGCGAACACCTTCACCTGGTGGCCGGCGCGCACCAGCCACTGCTCGACGCAGGCCGAACAATCGGGGTCGTCCTCCAGCAAATAGATCAGGGCCAAACCACGCTCCTGTGGGCGCCCACCGCACAGCGCCCATCGGGCGACAACGTGGAAAACGCCATACTTTGGTCATTCCCGAGGCCGCACAATCCCGCCTCCGGCATGCCGCGATTATTGCGGCAAGCGCCGGCGCCAGCGATGATGATGATCCTTGAGGATGCATACCGCATCCAGGCATAGGATCTGCTAGCTCACCCGATCTGCCCGGCCTGCGCCACCGCGGGGCGCAGGGCCCTTGCTGACACAATCCAGCCACAAGTTCGGAGCTTCGTGATGAATCGTTCTTTCGGCCGCACCTGGGCCCTGGCCGGCCTGCTCGCACTGCTGGGCGCCGCCATGCCCCTGCAAGCGGTGGCCGGCAAGCGGGGCGCGAACCCGCACAACATGCCGACGCTGAGCACCGGCATGATCCTGAAGCTCAAGGACGACGGCCTGATCGACCCGGCACTGATCGAAAAGGCCCGCGCCTACGCCGCCGAGCGCGGCTACAGCCTGCGCTACCTGCGCAAGCTGGCCAAGGGCGGCGAAGTGATCGAGCTCGACAAGGCCCTGCCACCGGCCGTGATGCGCCGCCTGGCCGACGAGCTGGCCAAGCTGGACGACCGGATCGACTATGTCGAGCCCGACGTGGTGATGGTCCCGCTGGCCGCCAGCAACGACAAGCACAGCGCGGCACAGTGGAACATCAACGACCCGACCGCCGGCATCTTCGCCAACGAGGCGTGGGCGATGTCCAAGGGCCAGGGCGTGGTGGTGGCGGTGGTCGACACGGGCGTGCGCCCGCACGTCGACCTGATGCCCAACCTGCTGCCGGGCCATGACTTCATCTCCAACCGCGCCGCCGCCCGCGACGGCGACGGGCGCGACGGCCAGGCCTGGGACGAAGGCACCTGGACCACCGCCACCCAGTGCGGCCCCGACCAGCTGCCTCAGGACAGCCTGTGGCACGGCACCCACGTGGCCGGCACCATCGGCGCGGTGGCCAACAACCGCCTCGGCATCGCCGGCGTGGCGCCGAAGGCCCAGCTGCTGCCGGTGCGCGTGGTCGGCCGCTGCGGTGGCCGCACCTCCGACATCATCGACGGCATGATGTGGGCCGCCGGCCTGCCGGTTTCCGGCACGCCGCTCAACCGCCACCCGGCCCAGGTCATCAACCTCTCGCTGGGCAGCCTCACCCAGTGCAGCAAGAGCTTCCAGCAGGCGATCAACGCGGTGCGCTCGGCCGGCGCGGTGGTCGTCACCGCCGCCGGCAACAGCGACACCGACGTCGCCAACGTCAGCCCCGCCGGCTGCGACGGCGTGATCTCGGTGGCCGCGAGCGACCGCAACGGCCGCCTGGCCTACTACTCCAACCATGGCCGCCGCATCACCGTCGCCGCCCCGGGTGGCGACATGCGCGACACGGCGGAAGGCGGCATCCTGTCGCTCTACAACGCCGGCGCCCGCCGGCCGGCGCTGGACATGCTGGCCTACATGCAGGGCACCTCGATGGCCGCCCCGCACGTGAGCGGCGTGGTCGCGCTGATGCTGGCGCGCAACCCTGGCCTCACGCCAGACCGGGTCGAGCAACTGCTGCGCGGCAGCGCACGGGCCATGGCCGGCAACTGCCGCGGCGGCTGCGGTGGCGGCCTGGTCGACGCGGCGGCGGCGGTGGCGGCGGCGGCGGTCGTCTCGCCCTGATCCGTCCTTTCGTGCAGCCGCCCGCCGCCAGCCCCGATTTCATCGGCGTCTACGACGACGCGCTCGACGCCGACTTCTGCCGCGGCTTCATCGAGCGCTTCGAGGCCAGCAAGCACAAGGTGCCGGGCCGCACCGGCGGCGGCGTGGACACGACCAAGAAGGTCAGCCACGACCTCTACCTGAACAAGCTGCCCGAGTTCCAGCAGGATCTGGGCGTCATCCTGCAGGCCACCGGGCGCTGCGCCGAGCAGTACTTCCGCGAGTACCACTTCGCGCTGATCGCCCCCCTGGCGCTCACGCTGGCCCACCCGGAAACCGGCCAGCCGGTGGCGGTGACGCACGACAACTACGCCGAGGTGGCCGAGCCGAAGGCGGGCGACCTGATGCGCACGCTGTACCGCCTGGGCCCGGTGCAGGCCCAGAAATACGACCGCGGCACCGGCAACTACAACTACTGGCACTGCGAGGTCTTCCCCGAGGCCAACGCCGAGGCCCTGCACCGCACGCTGCTGTTCATGTTCTACCTGAACGACGTGGCGGAAGGCGGGCAGACCGAGTTCTACTACCAGCGCCGCGCGATCCAGCCCAAGGCGGGCCGCATGGTGATCGCCCCCGCCTACTTCACCCACACCCACCGCGGATGCGTGCCGGTGTCGGGCGACAAGTACATCCTGACCAGCTGGATCCTGCTCAACCGCGCCGAGCAGCTCTACGGCAAGCCCCGCTGAGCGCATGGCGCGCGCCCGCGCACGACGCCCCGCCCCGCCCGCCGGGCCCCGCCCACTCGACCTGGCCCTGCAAGGCGGCGGCTCGCACGGCGCCTTCACCTGGGGCGTGCTGGATGCGCTGCTGGCCGACGAACGCCTGGTGCCCGACGGCCTGTCCGGCACCAGTGCCGGCGCGATGAACGCCGCCGTGCTGGCCAGCGGCTGGGCCCAGGGCGGCCGCACCGGCGCCCGCGACGCGCTGGCCTCGTTCTGGGGCGCCATCGGCGGCCAGGCGGGTTGCTGGGGCGCAGCCCAGCCGGCAGCCCCTGGCCTGCCCGCCACCCCGCCCTGGGCCTTCAACCGCGACCAGTGGCCGGGCTATGCGCTGTGGGAAAGCTGGTGGCGGCTGTGGAGCCCCTACCAGCTCAACCCCTTCAACCTCAGCCCGCTGCGCGACATCGTGCAGCGCCACATCGACGTGGCGGCGCTGCAGCGGGGTCCGCTGCAGGTCTTCGTCACCGCCACCGCGGTGCACACCGGCCAGGCCCGCGTCTTCAGCGGCGCCGAGCTGAGCGTCGATGCGCTGATGGCCTCGGCCTGCCTGCCGCAGTCGGCCCAGGCGGTCACCATCGACGGCGAGCCCTACTGGGACGGCGGCTTCACCGGCAACCCAGCCCTCTGGCCGCTGGTCTACGAGACGGCCAGCGACGACCTGCTGCTGGTGCAGATCAACCCGCTGCGGCGCGACCGCACGCCGATGACCGCGGCCGACATCGCCGACCGGCTCAACGAGATCACCTTCAACGCCGGCCTGGTGGCCGAGATGCGCGCCATCGCCTTCGTGCAGAAGCTGGTGCGTGAGCGCAAGGTCGACCCCACGCGCTACAAGGACCTGCGCCTGCACCGCGTGGCCGACGAGGCCGGCCTCGCGCCCTTCAACGCCTCCAGCAAGCTCAACACCGACCCGCGGCTGCTGCACGTGCTGTTCGGCCTGGGCCGCGCCGCCGGCGAACGCTGGCTCGCCGAGCACGCCGATTCCGTGGGCGCGCGGGGCACGGTGGACATCGAGCGCGTGTTCCTCGCGCCACGCTGAGGCCCTCGCCGGTTCAGCCCTTCGGGGCGGCCGGTGCCGAAGGCGCCGCGGGCTTGCGCGGCGTGGCCGGGGGGGCAGGCACGGCCGGCGGGGCCACCGAGGTGGCCGCCTGCGCATAGTCCGCCGGCACCTTCATCAGCGCTGCATCGGGCTCACCGCGCTTCAGGTTGGCCAGGCGGTAGACGGTCTCGCCGCTGCGCGGGTCGGCATCGCGCGACAGCACGGTCAGCAGCAGGTCGGGCGAGGTCCAGACCTCGCGCACGATCTGGATCGGCTTCTCGTTGCCGATCTTGCCGGCCTCGATCGTCCAGCTGGTGCGTTCGCCGTGGGCCTTCAGGCCCTCGATCTCCTTGCTGCCCAGCGCGGTGGTCACGCCCGGGCCCCGCGGTGCGGCGCGCTGGGCCTGCCAGTGGATCATCGGCGGCGCCACCGGCGCGGGCATGGCCATCGGCCCGGTGTGCGGGCCGCCCGGCAGCGGCGTGGGTGCCTCGCCGGGCCGCAGCCGCAGCACCTGGATGTCGACCTGGCGCTGGCCGTCGGCCTTGCCCTCGGCCGGCACGCTGCGTGTGATGACCACCGGCGCGGCGGCGGGCGTGGCGACGGCCGCGGCCGCAGGCGCAGCAGCCGGCGCAGCGCTGCCCGGAGGCCGGGGCGTGGCCTCCCGCATCGAGCGGATCTGTTCCCGCGCCTTCTCCACCGCCTCGCGCGCCTGCTCTCGTGCGCGGTCGGCGTAGGCGCGCCAGGCGTCGGCCTGCGCGGGGTCGAGGTCGGCCGCGTTGAACCACATGGCGTGGCCGTGCCCGCCGAGCCGGCGCGCCGTCTTGCGCGCCGGGTCCAGCAGCCAGGCTTGCTTGCTCACCGGGTCGCGCAGCCAGACGCGCTTGCGGCCGTGGCGCTCCACCTCCTGCCGGGTGCGGCCCTCGCCGTCGCGGCACAGCCGAGTCTGCTGCTGGCGCACGATGCGGTTGCCATCGGCCAGGGTCTGGATCGACTCGTGCACCGCGTCGGCGCAGTACGGTGCACCCTTGACCACCCGCTCGTTGCCCAGCTCGACCTGCGCGAAGTCAACACTCGCGTCGTCCAGCGCCATCTCCACCTCGATCTCCGGCGCCACCGCGGCCACCGCCCCCATGGCCAGCTGGACCAGAGGGTCGGCCTCGTCGGCCTGGGCGGGGGGGGTGCCGGCCAAGGCGAGCCAGGCCGCCACGGCCAGGGTGCTGCGGTTCACCGCTTGCTTGTTCATCGGGGTCTCCTTCCGGGGTCAGGGGGTTCAGGGGGTCAGGCGCACCGCCAGCACATCGCCGGCCGGGTGCATCAGCAGCTCGGCACGCACCGGCTCGCCGGCGCGTGCGGGGTCGTAGGGCAGGCCGAAGGCGGCCAGGCGCTCGCGCGGCAGCTCGGTGCGCACCACCCAGGCCGGCGCGGCCAGCGCACCGCCGTGCCACAGCTCGGCGAACCGCTCGGGCGGCGCCACCGGCAGGAAGCCACTGCCGCCTGCGTCGTCGACCAGCTGCGCCGGTTCCGGCCGCCCTCGTTCAGCGGACATCGGCTGCAGCAGCCACGCCAGCGCCAGCGCCGTGAGCACGGCCGCGCCCAGGACCACCATCGCCCGGCCGGCCCAGCCGAGGCCGGGGGTGCGCCCCGGCACGGAACCTCCGGCCGCGGCGAGCGCTGGCTGGTGCACCGGCTGCGACGCCGGCCAGGCGATGGGCGGCGCGTGCCGGGCGTCCAGATCCGCCTTGAGGCGGGCCAGCGCGGGCCGCAGCACCGGCGGGGGGAGGTCGTGCTTCATGCTTCATCGCTCCTCGGCGGGGCATTCAACGCCGCCGCCAGGCGTTGGCGCGCGCGGTGCACCCGCGTGCGCAAGGTGTTCAGCTCGATGCCGGCGATGCGCGCGGCCTCGGCATACGGCCACTCCTGCAGGTCCACCAGCACCAGCGCCTCGCGGAATGGCCAGGGCAGCGCGCGGATCGCCGCCCACAGCGCGTCCAGCGACTGCTGGTCGATCAGGCTGGCCTCGTGGTCGGCCACGGTGCGGGTGTCGGCCGGCTCGTCGTCGGGCTCGTCCAGCACCACATGCCGGTCGCGCAGCCGCCAGGCCGCCAGCAGCGCATGCCGCGCGATGCCGGCCAGGTAGGCGCCCAGCGAGCCGCGCGCGGGGTCGAAGCCCTGCGGCGCCTGCGCCAGCGTCATGAAGGCCTCGTGCGTCACGTCGGCCGCCAGCGCGGCGTCGCCGCTCAGCGCCAGCGCATAGCGGTAGACCGCGTCGCTCTCCTGCCGGTACACCGCCTCCAGCCAGGCCAGCGCGGGCGCGGGCTCACCGGCAGCGGCGCGGGGGCGGAGGGTCCAGGGCACGAAGGGGAGCATCGGTGGTGGTGATCGGCTTCACCACCATGGGCGCGGGGAGCCGGGAAAGTTCCCGGCGACCTCGATCTCAGCCCATCGCCGCGCCGATCAGGCGGTGGAAGTGGTGCACGCCCTGCTCGCGCGTCGGCGAGTAGCGCCCCCGCTGGTACAGCCGCGAGCGCAGGCCGCGCTGCACGGTCATCACCACCGCCTCGTCCTCCATCTCCACTTGGTCCAGCGCGCCGCCGGCACCGCGGCCCTGGAGCTCGGGCTTCCACACATAGGAGCGGAAGCGCACCCGCGTGCGGGCCGATCCACCGCTCGACGCGACCGGCACCACCTGGTTGACCGACAACCCCCAGGGGTAGAAGTTGAGCATCAGGTTGGGGAACACCCAGTAGTAGTACGCGGCGATGCGCTGGCCGTGGTCGGGCGAGCCGGGCGGCAGCTCGAAAGCGACTTCGTCGGGCCGCGCCACCGCCAGCTGCAGGTTGGCCCAGGGCAGCAGCTCGTAGCGGTACTGCGCCAGGTCCAGCGTCTGTGTCAGGCCCGGGTGCACGAAAGGGATGTGCAGGCCTTCGAGGTAGTTCTCGACGTACAGCGCCCAGTGCGCGTCGAACTCGTAGTCGCGGCTGGCTGAGGGGTCGAGCCGGAAGCCCTGCAGCGGCAGCCACGCCAGTCGCTCACGCAACGGGCCGAAGACCTCATCGAAGGAAGCGAAGGGCTCCTCGACCGCCACGAAGGCCTGGCCGCCCCAGTCGTGCAGCGGCAGCTGGGGCAGGTGGTCGCAGGGGCGAGGGAACTCCAGCGCCTCCTTGAACTCGGGCATGAACACCATGCGCCCGTCCAGCTCGAAGCGGCGCGAGTGGTAGCCGCAGCGGATCTGCTTCGCCCCGGCCGCCGGCGCCTGCACCAGCAAGTTGCCGCGGTGGGTGCAGACGTTGCTGAGGCAGCGCAGCGTGCCCGCCGCGTCGCGCGCCAGCAGCAGCGGCTCGTCCAGGCAGCCCGCGAGCAGCTCGCGCGGCACCAGCGCGCCCGGCTCGGCCGCCTCGGCCAGGTCGCCCAGCCACTGCCAGCTGCGGGCGAACAGGCGCTCGTGCTGCACGGCCTGCACCACGGGGTCGAGGTAGAAGGCCTTGTCCAGCGTCTCGGCGCGCGCCACCTCGGGGTGCACGTGCCAGCGGCCCGCCGAAGCATCCGAAGCGGTGTGGGGCGCATTCATGCGGTCGATGATGTCACCCGACGCGCGGCGGTGGTTCGCGCACAATCCCTCGCATGAGCACGCAGAGCCGCCTCAAGGGCGAAATCCCCCTCGGGGGCACGGCGCGCAGCGTCAAGGGGGCGAGGTGAAGACCTTCGGCCAACGCGCGGACCGCTCCGGCGGCCTTCGGCTCGAACGCATGCGCGCCTCGCCCCGCTGGGCCGAGGGCGAGCGCGGCGGCGGCTTCCGCAACCTGCACCCCATCCTGCCCGGGCTGCGCCACACCGAGGGGCCGCGCCCCACGCTGAGCGACTTCCTCTGCGGCGGCGGGCGGCGTGCACCGGCCGGCCCGCTGCCCTCGGTGGACCCGCGCGAGGCCTGGCTGCGCCCGCCCGACACTGGCCTGCGCGCCACCTGGCTGGGCCACTCGACCGTGCTGATCGAGATCGACGGCTTCAAGGTGCTGACCGACCCGGTCTGGGGCCCGCGCGCCTCGCCGCTGCGCTTCGCCGGCCCCAAGCGCTTCCAGCCGATGCCCATCAAGCTCAAGGCGCTGCCGGTGCCCGACGTGGTCGTCATCTCGCACGACCACTACGACCACCTCGACTACCCCACCGTCGTCGCGCTGGCCCGGCACACCCGCGTGCCCATCGTCACCTCGCTGGGCGTGGGCGCACACCTCGAGGCCTGGGGCGTGCCGCACGAGCGCATCACCGAGCTCGACTGGTGGGAAAGCTTCACCCTGCCCGGCGGTGCCCTGCAGGTCACCGCCACGCCCTCACAGCACTTCTCGGGCCGCGGCCTGAAGGACCGCAACGCCACGCTGTGGTCGTCGATGGCCATGCGCACCGCCCGGCACCGCGTCTTCTTCAGCGGCGACACCGGCCTCACCACCGAATACGAAGCCATCCGCGACCGCCTCGGCCCCTTCGACCTCGTGATGCTGGAGGTCGGCGCCTTCCACCCCTCCTGGGGCGACATCCACCTCGGCCCCGAGAATGCCCTCAAGGCCTGGCAGCTGCTGGGCGGCGGTGCCTTCCTGCCCATCCACTGGGGCACCTTCGCGCTGGCCCTGCACGACTGGGACGAGCCGGCAGAAACGCTGCTCGCGCAGGCACCGGGCCTGGGCACACCGCTGGTGATGCCACGCCTGGGTGAGCCGGTGGAGCCCTCACGCGCCGAGATCGTCACACCCTGGTGGCGGGCGGTGGATGCACGAGGTGAGGTTGCCGCGCCCACGCCGCCGGTCGTGCCCTCGCCGCGGCAGGTGCCCTGGCCGCTGGACTAAGGAGCAGGCTGCTCTCCAACGGGGGTCGCCACGAAGGCACGCTTCTGCCCGTCGATCACGCCCCAGCCCACGATCTGATCCTGGTCGTTGATCGCCCGGGCCTCCTTGAGGCCGTCCCAGGCGGCTTGGCTGTCCGCGTCACCCAGGCGCAGGAGCTTGTAGCTCTGTGTGGCGGTGGAGAAATAGGCCGCTGCCGGCCAGCGGTCGATACCGACGGTATGCCCCAGATTGTTGATTCCCAGACCGACGGACGAGGACCGCAGGCTCGGCACGATGGTCTGGCTGCCATCCTCGTCCTCGACGAAAACCATGCTTCCGTCCACATGGCCCGATGCATTGCACAGGATCTGGCCCAGTTGGTTCACCGCCTGGGCCGAGATGTAGGTCGCGCCGGGGCGAAGGCAGACCTCCTTCGACACACCACCCTCCCATGCGAACGCGCGCCGGTTCGGGGGCTCCACCAGGTCGTAGTTGCCGACGACCTTGCCAGCGTCATTCACTCCAACGGCCCGGCTGGACCGGCCGCCGAATGCACCCAGGTTCTTCGGGCCACTGCTGGTGAACAGGGTGGCCTCGGTGATTGCATGCCCATAGAAGGCCCAACCCGCACCCAGCTCGGTATCGCTGATGGAATCCGCATGGCTGTCGACTCCGGCCAGCAGCTGCCGCCCACCGGAGGCGCGCCACACGGCCGCGTAGCGCGCCAGCCCGATGCGCACGGAGCCGGTCACATCACCCGCCTCGTTGATACCGCGGCAGTCCGCGCCCTCGCTGTCGGGCAGCATGCGAACGACACCGGCCGCATAGGTGAAGCAGACTTCTGTTGAGCCCGGCCCCTTGGCGATGCCGACCACGACGCCGGCGTTGTTGATGGCCATGGCCTCCTTTGGCTTCACTTGGCCCTGAAAGGGAATGGGCTCTATCTTGTAGACAGGGCGGGCGTGGAGCGCAGCGGCAGGCGCCGCGACGGCCAGCGCCGCGCCAGTGCTGACCACCCAGGGTCGCCAGTCGGTGAGTCTCATGTGGGTTCCTCCTGTGTGTGTGTGGCGCCCACACCTTCGCCGACACGGCGACCGGCAAGCGCCCCGGCAATGTGTCAGAGAGGGGTGGCCCCCGCAAGCCCGGCACTGCCACCCGAGCGACCTGCCCCCCAAGGACAGGGGCCTACCGGCTTCACCGGCGCGCCCAGCTCGGCCAGCCCAGGCGGTCGATCCAGGCCAGCGCGCCGGCGCCCATGCCGATGCCCACGGCCAGCAACGGGGCCAGCGAGGACAGGTCGATGCCATAGGTCTCTCGCAGCCACGGCAAGGCCCAGGCCGCCACAGCGCCGGTCGCGAAGGCCACGGCCAGCACCAACGCCAGCGTATCCCGCTTGAGCCGCACGTAGCCCCGCTCAAGCGCCTCAAGCCGGCACGCGTGATCCGCCTCGATCGCAAGGCGCTGGCGCGCCAGGTCCTCGGCAAGCTGGGCACGCCAAGCGGCGTGCAGGCGGTCGTTGAAGCCTTCGGGCAACCGGGGAGCTGCCAGCGCGCGGCCGAGCGCTGCGTCGAGCAGCACGTCGTCGGGTTCGTCGGGTGTCGTGACCATCTTCTTCACTCCATCAAGCCAGCCACAGCGCCGGGTCGGCCAGGCCCTGCTCGGCCAGCCGGCCCCGCAGCGCCTGCCTGCCGCGGTGCAAATGGGTCTTCACGGTGGCCTCGGGCTGGCCCAGCATCGCCGCCACCTCGGCCACCGCGCGCTCTTCGTAGTAGTACAGCGTCAGCGCCAGGCGCTGCGGCTCGGGCAGCGCGTCGACCAGGCGGCGCAGCAACGCCAGGCCGTCTGGCGCGGCGTCCTCCGCGGGCGCCACCAGCGCCAGCGCCTCGGCTTCCACCGCCTCGTCACTGAGCGAATCGGCCGGCGGCCCGTCGCGCTCGATCAACGTCAGGCAGCGGTTGCGGGTGATCGCGTAGAGCCAGGTCGAGAGTGCCCCGGCCCGCGGCTGATAGCTGCCGAGTGCGCGCCAGGCACGCAGCAGGCTGTCCTGCGCGGCCTCCTCGGCCCGGGCCGGCTCGCGCAGCATCGCCAGGCAGAGCCGGTGCACCTTGGCCGCGTAGCGCCCAGCCAGCCGCTCGAAACCGGCCTCCGCCGCGCCGGCTGCCAGCAGCTCGGCAATGTCCTGGTCGCGCTGCGCCGCGGCGCTCGGCAGGGTTCGGTCCATGGGCTGAAGCGTCTCCAGGCGCATGCGCCTTGATACCCGCGCGGTGGCGTCCCGGTTTCAGCGCTGGGCCAAGGAATTTTTCGGGGGGCTGGTGAAACCGGGCCGCGGGGCCGGCGGTATCAAGCACGTCAGCGACAAGAAACCCCTCTCAAGGAAACGACGCCATGTACGAACTCAAGCACATCATGCCCTTCCTGATCCCGATCGTCGCGATTGTGATGGGCATCGGCATCGGCATGCTCGCCATCTGGCTGGACTACCGCAAGAAGCGCGACATCCTCGAGCTGCACCACAAGGAGCGCATGACCGCCATCGAGCGCGGCATGGAGGTGCCGCCGCTGCCCGCCGCGCTGCTGCAGAGCGAGCGCGCCGTGCGCCACGCCGTGCCGGGCGATTACCTGCGCCGTGGCCTGCTGTGGCTGGCGGTCGGCCTGGCGATCGGCACCATGCTCTGGGCGAACTACGACCTCGAGCGCGCCACCTGGGGCCTGATCCCCACCGCCATCGGCCTGGCCTACCTGATCTTCTACGCCACCGACGCCAAACAGCGCCAGACGGGCGGCCCGGGCCTGGTGCCTCAGCCCACCGACCTGGGCACCACGAAGCCATGAGTTGAGATGTTATGTATTTCGACTACATGAATTGTTGATTCACAGCCGCTTTGGCCAAAAACTGCCGGGAAAGTACCGGGTCGCACTTGTAGTTTTGTTTCAGTAGCATGCCGTCCTGCCTGGCCGGTGCGTCCTGTCGCGCCGGCCGTTTCCGTTGTGAAGTCTGGGGATCGGCATGGATGCAATCTGGCGGGTGGGGCTGCTGCGCACGGCGCGGCAATGGGTCACAGGCGGCCTCGCGGCCCTGGCAGCGACGCTGCTGGTGGCCTGCGGAGGAAGCGACACGACCGAGGCCGACGTCAGCCTCGCCGCCGCCGACAGCGGCCAGTCGCAGACCGTGCTGGTCGCCGTGCCCGAAGGCCGCCGCGGCACGCAGGCCGCCACCGAAGCCACCACGCTCAAGATCCACTACCACCGCCTGAACGCCGACTACGACGGCTGGCAGGTGCACAGCTGGGGCGCCGCGCAGGACCCGGGCTGGAACCAGGGCTGGAACGCCAGCGGCTCCGACAGCTTCGGCGCCATCTACGACATCCCGCTCGTCAGCGACTCCGGCAACGTCGGCTACCTGTTCCACAAGGGCGACTGGAAGGACGGCGGCGACCAGAGCTACACCCTCGTGCCCGACCAGGCCAACGAGATCTGGCGCATCGAGGGCGACCCCGCCACCTACCTGAAGAACCCGTTCGACAGCGGCCCGCCCGACCTCACCACGGTGCGGGTGCACTACCAGCGCTTCGCCGGCGACTATGCGAATTGGGGCCTGCACCTGTGGAACGGCAGCGGGCTCGATGTATCGCGCCTGGCCGGGGTGGCGATCGACAACTGGAACGCGCCGGTGCCCTTCAGCGCGATGCCCGGCTACGCGCTCGGCAGCGGCGAGGTGGTGTTCGACATCCCCGTGCTGAACCCGAAGGACGATGCGAACCGGACGTCGTTGGAATTCATCGTCCACGGCATGCCGCCCAACCAGAACGACAAGGACGGCCGGCCCGACAACATCCGCGTCAGCTATGCCGCGCTGACCATCGCCAACCAGGTCGGCGAGATCTGGCTGGTCGAGCAGGACGCCACCGTCTACACCACCCCACCCGACCTGCGCTCAGTCTCCAGCACCGACGCCCGCGCGGTGTGGCTCACCGGCTCGCTGATCAAGTGGCCGCGCGTGGGCGCCAGCGGCCCCACGAAGCTCTACCACTCGATCAGCGGCCAGATCGTGGTCGAGAAGGACCAGCCCGTCAGCGGTGCCGACGGTTTCATCACGCTCGACGAGTTCACCGGCCCCGTGCCGCCCGACGCCGCGCTGCGCTTCAAGTACGTGGCCTCCGGCGCGGTGTTCACCGTGCGCGAGGCCGACCGCGCCAAGCTGAAGAAGCTGCACCGCGCGCAGCTCGTGCTGGTGCAGGAAGACGCCAACGGCAAGGTGCAGAACGCCACCACCGGCCAGGTGGCCGGCGCGCTGGACGCGCTCTACCCGGCCGCCTACGACGTCGCCGACCTCGGCGTGACGGTGAAGAACGGCCAGACCAGCTTCAAGCTCTGGGCCCCCACGGCGCAGAACGTCGGCCTGTACCTCTACCCCAATGCCGTCGACCCGGCCACCAGCGCCGAGCAGATGGCGCTCGACCCCGCCACCGGCGTGTGGAGCCTCACCAAGGCCGGTGACCTCTCGGGCGGCTACTACCGCTTCGGCGTGCGCGTCTTCGCCCGCGGCGTGGGCGTGGTGCGCAACCTCGTCACCGACCCCTACTCGCTGAGCCTGGCGGGCAACAGCAAGCGCAGCTACATCGCCGACCTGAACGGCGCGCGCCTCAAGCCCGCCGGCTGGGACGCGAGCCAGCCGCCCGCCACCGTGGCCGTGTCGCCCGACATGTCGATCTACGAGCTGCATGTGCGCGACTTCTCGGCCAACGACCCGACCGTGCCCGAGGCCCACCGCGGCAAGTACCTGGCCTTCACGCACGGCAACTCCAACGGCATGAAGCACCTGAAGGCGCTCGCCGCCGCGGGCCTGACCGACGTGCACCTGCTGCCGGTGTTCGACCTGGCGAGCATCCCCGAGAAGGGCTGCGTCACGCCCAGCCCCAGCGGCGAGGCCGACTCCGAGTCGCAGCAGGCCACCGTGGCCGCCACCGCCGGCGTCGACTGCTTCAACTGGGGCTACGACCCCTTCCACTTCACCGCGCCCGACGGCAGCTACGCGACCACTTCGCTCGATGGCGCCAAGCGCATCGTCGAGTTCCGCCGCATGGTGCAGGCGCTCAACGCGGCCGGCCTGCGCGTGGGCATGGACGTGGTCTACAACCACACCAGCGCCTCGGGCCAGAACGACGCCTCGGTGCTGGACAAGGTGGTGCCCGGCTACTACCACCGCCTCAACGCGGCGGGCGGCATCGAGCGCTCCACCTGCTGCGAGAACACCGCCACCGAGAACCGCATGATGGGCAAGCTGATGATCGACTCGGTCATCACCTGGGCGCGCGACTACCACGTCAGCTCGTTCCGCTTCGACATCATGGGCCACCAGCCCCGCTCGGTGATGGAGGAGCTGAAGGAGAAAGTGAAGCTGGCCGCCGGCCGCGACGTGCAGCTCATCGGCGAAGGCTGGAACTTCGGCGAGGTGGCCAACGGCGCCCGCTTCGTGCAGGCCGAGATGCTGTCGCTCAACGGCTCGGGCATCGGCAGCTTCAACCCGCTGCTGCGCGACGCGGTGCGCGGCGGCGGCTGCTGCGACTCCGGCAACAGCCTGATCGCCAACCAGGGCTACGTGAACGGCCTCTGGTACGACCCCAACGCCCAGGGCGGCGGCCGCAGCCGCAACGACCTGATGTGGCAGGCCGACCTGATCAAGGCGGGCCTGGCCGGCTCGATCCGCAGCTACGTGATGACCACCCACTGGGACGCCACGCTGCCGCTGGAGCAGATCGACGTCGGTGGCATTCCGGCCGGCTGGGTGGTCGACCCGGCCGAGGTAGTGAACTACATCGAGAACCACGACAACCTGACCCAGTTCGACGTCAACGCCTTCAAGCTGCCCACCAACACGAGCAAGGAAGACCGGGCCCGGGTGCAGATGCTGTCGGCGGCCATCAACAGCTTCTCGCAAGGGGTGGCCTACTTCCACGCCGGCATCGACACGCTGCGCAGCAAGTCGCTCGACAAGAACAGCTACGACGCGGGCGACTGGTTCAACAAGCTGGACTGGAGCTACACCGACAACAACTTCGGCGTCGGCCTGCCGATGCAGCGCGACAACGGCAACGACTGGGGCCTGATGCGGCCGATCCTGACCAATGCGCTGGTCAAGCCCACGGGCACCGAGATCGCCTGGACGCGCGACGTCTTCCGCGACCTGATGAAGATCCGCCAGAGCTCCACGCTGCTGCGGCTGAAGACCGCCGACGACATCAAGGCCCGGTTGAAGTTCCTCAACACCGGCTCAGGCCAGGAAGCGACCGTGCTGGCCGCGGTGCTCGACGGCGCGGGCTACCCCGGCGCCAACTTCCAGAAGCTGGCCTACTTCGTCAACGTCGACAAGGTGGCGCACACCATCGGCGCCGAGTCGCTCAAGGGCCAGGCCTTCGTGCTGCACCCGGTGCACGTGGCGGCCGGCGCGGGAGACAAGCGGGCCGCGGAGGCGGCGTTCGATGGCGTGGCCGGCACCGTGTCGATCCCCGCCCGCACGGCGGTGGTGTTCGTCGTGAACTGAGTGAACTCAGTCAGCGCCGAAGGCTTCGACAAACCGGGTGGGTGGGGGTACAAACCGGCCCACCCATCCGGAGAAGCCGTCCACATGCCTGACGCCCCCCGCCCCCTGGCCGCCTGCGTGGCGGCCGCTGCCCTCGTGGCGTCCACGGCCTGCGCCACCGCGGCCGTGCCGCCCCCCCTGGCCGAGGAGGCCACCGACACCGCCGCCGGCAGCGTGGTGCGCGCCCCGCTGGTGCTCGACGGCCGCAGCTACACCGCCCAGTGGTACCTGCCGGCGGGCCCGGCCGCCGGCCTGGCCGTGCTGCAGCACGGCTTCAGCCGCAGCTGCCCGAAGCTGCTGGACACCAGCCGCCGCTTCATGGACGAGGGGTTGATGGCCTTGTGCGTGAACGCCGACATGACGGGCGGCAACCCGCCACTCGCCGAGGCACTGGCCGCTGCGCTGGTGGCCGGCCTCACCGCGCCCGACGGCCGGCCCGTGCCCAAACGCCTCATCGTCGGTGGCCACTCGGCCGGCGGGCACTTCGCTTCTCGGCTGGGCTGGGCCCTGGCCATCCAGGCCCCCAAGCGCCTGGCCGGCGCCGTGATGTTCGACCCGGTGGCCGCCGACGACAGCTTCACCACCAACCTGCTGGCCATTTCCAACAAGGGGCGCCGGCCGGTGCTCTCGGTCACCGCCAACAGCGGCCCCTGCAACGCCGAGCACAACGCCTACCCTGCCTTGCGCCAAGTGCAGGCCGACGCGCAGGCTGCCGGCCGCGACGGCTTCGTCGGCGCGCAGCTCACGCAAGGCTCGACCCACGTCGACGCCGAAGGCCGCAACACCGACTTTCTGGGCTGGGCCTTCTGCGGCCAGGGCCAGCCGCGCGAGGCCAACTCCACCCGCCTGCGCGAGTTGACCGCCACCTGGGCGCTGGACATGGCCACCAAGACCCGCCGTGCCAGCCACTACCCCGGCGGCACCTTCTTCGACGGGATGGTCGACGGCGGCTTCGCGGTCCCCATCGACTGAACGCGGCGCTGCGTTGCCCGACCCTAGCCCGCGGGTTTCGGCCGCGCCAGCAGCTTGTCGACCCGGGCCTTGGCCCGGTTGGTGACCAGCGCCTGCTCCAGGCCGTTGGCGCTGGCGTAGAGCTTTGCACCTTCGGCCTGGCAGGCCGCCGAGAGCTGGGCCAGCGCCTCGGGCGCCATGCCTTTCTGCTCCGCCTTGGCCTCGTCGACCAGCCGGTCGGCCTCGGCCTTGCGCAGGCCGCGCAGGTAGGCCTTGCCAATGAACGTGAAGCCCTGCTCGGTCATCTTCACCAGGGCCGGCTTGAGGTTGCGCTCGCCAGCCTTGTAGCGCCCGGCCAGGCCCGCCGCGTCGCGCTCCAGCACGGCCACGCAGCTGGCGGCGCGGCGGTAGAAGGGGTCGTCCTCCGCCGCTCCGGCGGGACGGGCCGCCAGCAGGATCAGGGTCAGAGGTAAAACGAGAAATCGGGTCATGCGCGCGGCATCCTACGCCGGGAGGTCGGCGCACCCTCCTGGCAACGCCCGTGCCCGCCGTGCCGCCGACACAGCCGCTGGCGGCGCGCCCGATCCTGTGGACTTGTGCCCAGGCCATTGGCAGCCGGCCGGCAGCGGTTCACACTGCAAGCCAGGAGGTGGCGCCCATGCCCTCGATCCGCCCGGCAGCCGTGGCCGGCCGGTTCTACCCGGCCGAGGCGGCCGTGCTGCGCGCCGAACTGGCCCGGTGCTTCGACGAGGCCGCACGCGCCCCGCTGCCGGCCGCCACAGCCGGCACCCGGCCCAAGCTGCTGCTGGTGCCCCATGCAGGCTACGTCTACTCCGGCGCGGTGGCCGCCAGCGCCTACGCCACCGTGGCCGCCGGCCGCGGCCACATCCGCCGCGTGGTGCTGCTCGGGCCGTCGCACCAGGTGCCGGTGCGCGGGCTGGCAGCCCCGAACGTGCAGGCCTTCGCCACGCCGCTGGGCGACATCCCCCTCGACGCAGCGGCCCTCGCCGAACTCGACGCACTGCCCCAGGTGACGCGCAGCGACCGGGCGCACGCCTTCGAGCATTCGCTGGAGGTGCAGCTGCCCTTCCTGCGCGAGACCCTGGGCGAGGGCTTCGAGCTGGTGCCGCTGGCCGTGGGCGACGCCACCCCCGAGGAGGTGGCCGAGGTTCTGGAACATCTCTGGGGCGGGGACGAGACGCTCATCGTCATCAGCTCCGACCTGTCGCACTACGAGGCCTACGCCGATGCCCGGGCCCACGACCGCGCCACCATCGACCGCGTGCTGGCGCTGGACGGCCGGCTCCGCACGCGCGACGCCTGCGGCGCCCACCCGCTCAACGGCGCGCTGCGCGTGGCCGCACGCCACCGCCTGCAGCCGCAGCTGCTGGACCTGCGCAACTCCGGCGACACCGCCGGCGACCGGCAGCGTGTGGTCGGCTACGCCGCGCTCGCCTTCCGCACCCCGGCCGCGGTACGGGGCCACGCGTCCGACACCGCCGAGGCCACGGGCAGTGACACGGCCATGGGCCTTGCCGCGCTGGCCGTGGCGCGCAATGCCATCGCCGCCGCCCTCGGCAAGCCTCTGGTGGACGAACCCGCTCACCCCGCCCTCGACGCACCCGGCGCCAGCTTCGTGACCCTGCACGACCGCCACGGCGAGCTGCGCGGCTGCATCGGCCGCATCGAGCCCGAGCGGCCCTTGCGCGAGGACCTGCGGGCCAATGCCCACGCCGCCGCCAGCCGCGATCGCCGCTTCGCACCGATCACCGCACGCGACTGGCCCGGCCTGCAGGTCGAGGTGTCGCTGCTGGGGCCGTTGCACCCGCTGCCCGCGCGCAGCCTGACCGAAGCGCTGGCCGCCTTGAAGCCGCAGGTGGACGGTCTGGTCGTGCGCTGGCACGAGCACCAGGCCACCTTCCTGCCGCAGGTCTGGCAACAGCTGCCGACGCCGCAGGCCTTCTGCGACGCGCTGTGGCGCAAGGCGGGGCTGGAGCCGGGCTTCTGGCACCCGGAGCTGCAACTGCAACGATTCGAAGTGCGACACCACGGCGAAGCCGTGAGGCAGGACGGCGAGACGCCATGACGCTTGTCGACACCACCTTCCCCGCCCGCTGGTGGCACCGGCTGCAAGACGGCCGCATCCAGTGCGACCTGTGCCCGCGCGACTGCCGGCTGCACGAGGGCCAGCGTGGCCTGTGCTTCGTGCGCCAGCGCGTGGGCGACGCGATGGTGCTCACCACCTACGGCCGCAGCTCGGGCTTCTGCGTCGACCCGATCGAGAAGAAGCCGCTCAACCACTTCCACCCCGGCTCCAGCGTGCTCAGCTTCGGCACCGCCGGCTGCAACCTGGCCTGCAAGTTCTGCCAGAACTGGGACATCTCCAAGAGCCGCGAGATGGACCGGCTGATGGACGAGGCGTCGCCCGAGCGCATCGCCGAGGCAGCCGCCGAAGCGGGCTGCAAGAGCGTGGCCTTCACCTACAACGACCCGGTGATCTTCGCCGAGTACGCGATGGACGTGGCCGACGCCTGCCACGCGCGCGGCCTGGCCACGGTGGCGGTGACCGCCGGCTACATCCACGCCGCGCCCCGCGCCGAGTTCTACGCCAAGATGGACGCGGCCAACGTCGACCTCAAGGGCTTCACCGAGGCGTTCTATTTCCAGCAGACCGGCGCCCACCTCGCGCCCGTGCTGGAGACGCTGGAGTACCTGCGGCACGAGACCGATTGCTGGCTTGAGATCACCACCTTGCTGATCCCGGGCCACAACGACAGCGACGAGGAACTCGCCGCCGAATCGCGCTGGATCGCCGAGCACCTGGGCCCCGACGTGCCGCTGCACTTCACCGCCTTCCACCCCGACTACAAGATGCAGGACGTGGCGCCCACCCCCGCCGCCACGCTGACCCGCGCGCGCCGCATCGCGCAGGACGCGGGGCTGCGCTACGTCTACACCGGCAACGTCCACGACCGCGAAGGCGGCACCACCCGCTGCCCCGGCTGCGGCGCAGCGCTGATCGAGCGCGACTGGTACGACGTGCTGCGCTGCGAGCTCGACGAGCGCGGCACCTGCCCGCACTGCGCTACCCCGGTCGCCGGGCGCTTCAGCCACTTCACGCGCAGCTTCGGCCACCGTCGTGTGCCCCTGCGCATCACCACCGCATGAGATTGCACGAGGAGCACCTCATGAACGAGACGACGGAGTTCGCGCGCTTTCGCCAGGCTGCGCTCGACCAAGGCTTCGACGAGGTCACCGCCCGCGAGTGGGCGCCCGGCCAGCGGCTCGGCACCCACGGCCACCCCTTCGCCGCCAGCGCACTGGTCGTGCGGGGCGAGATGTGGCTGACCGTCGGCGAACACACACGCCACCTGCGCCCGGGTGACCGCTTCGAGCTGGCACCCGACGAGCCGCATGCCGAGCGCTATGGCCCCGCGGGTGCCACCTATTGGGTGGCGCGCCGGCACAAGCCCCGTGCCGATGCGGAGGACTGAGGCCCCATCCAGCAGGGGCAAGCGCGGGGCCTTGACAAAGCCAGTGCCCCGCCTGAGTCGGGCTCGACTATTGAAAACTGGCGCGGTACGTGTCTTTCGGCCGGCACATGCCCGCGGATGTCATCAGCATCCGTCTACGCGTCGATATTGGCAGCGCGAAGGGCATTGGTCTCGATGAAGTCCCGCCGCGGCTCCACCTCATCACCCATCAGCATCGTGAACACCTTGTCCGCCTCGATGGCGTCCTCGATCTGCACGCGCAGCAGGCGGCGCACCTCGGGGTCCATGGTGGTTTCCCACAGCTGCTCGGGGTTCATCTCGCCCAGGCCCTTGTAGCGCTGACGGCCGACCGAGCTTTCGGCCTGGCCCATCAGCCAGGCCATCGCGGCGCGGAAGTCGCCGACCTTCTGTTCCTTCTGCTTCTCGCCTTCGCCGCGCTTGGCCACGGCGTCGGCCGTCAGCAGGCCCTTGAAGGTGACGCCGGCGGTGGCCAGCGCGGCGTAGTCGGCGCCGTGCACGAAGTCGGGGCTGATGATGCTGGACTTGATGTTGCCGTGGTGGCGTCGGCTGATGCGCAGCAGGTGCTTGTCGGTGCGCTCGTCGAACACGGCTTCCACCTCGGCGTCGTGCAGCGCGGCTTTCAGGGCGATGGCGCTGGCCTCGGCGCTGGCGGTGTCGTCCAGGTTCAGCGTCAGGCCATCGCTGATGGCGCGCAGCGCCTCCACGTCCATCCAGGCGCTCAGGCGGTTGATGACGTTGGTGGCCTGCACATAGGCCTGGGCCTTCTCGGCCAGGGCCTCGCCGCTGATGGGGGGGCGGCCGTCGCCCGGCTCGACCTTGGCGCCGTCCAGCGCCACCTTCAGCAGGTACTCGTCCAGCGCCAGCGCATCCTTCAGGTACTGCTCGGCCTTGCCGTGCTTCACCTTGTAAAGCGGCGGCTGGGCGATGTAGATGTGGCCGCGCTCCACCAGGTCGGGCATCTGGCGGTAGAAGAAGGTCAGCAGCAGGGTGCGGATGTGGGCGCCGTCCACGTCCGCGTCGGTCATGATGATGATGCGGTGGTAGCGCAGCTTGTCGGGGTTGAAGTCGTCCCCGCCCATGCCCTTGCCGATGCCGGTGCCCAGCGCCGTGATCAGCGTCAGGATCTCGTTGGACGACAGCAGCTTCTCGTAGCGCGCCTTCTCGACGTTCAGGATCTTGCCGCGCAGCGGCAGGATGGCCTGGAACTTCCGGTCGCGGCCCTGCTTGGCCGAGCCACCGGCGGAGTCACCCTCGACGATGTAGATCTCGCACAGCGCGGGGTCTTTCTCCTGGCAGTCGGCCAGCTTGCCGGGCAGGCCCATGCCGTCGAGCACGCCCTTGCGGCGCGTCATCTCGCGCGCCTTGCGGGCGGCTTCGCGGGCGCGGGCGGCGTCCACGATCTTGCTGCAGATGATCTTGGCGTCGTTGGGGTTCTCGAGCAGCCAGTCGGTGAGCAAGCGGCTGACGATGTCTTCCACCGGCGCACGCACTTCCGAGCTGACGAGCTTGTCCTTGGTCTGGCTGCTGAACTTCGGCTCGGGTACCTTCACGCTCACCACGCAGGCCAGGCCTTCACGCATGTCGTCGCCGGCGATCTCGACCTTGGCCTTCTTGGCCAGTTCGTTGTCGTCGATGTACTTGTTGATGACGCGCGTCATCGCGGCGCGCAGGCCGGTCAGGTGGGTGCCGCCGTCGCGCTGGGGGATGTTGTTGGTGAAGCAGAGCACGTTCTCGCTGAACGAGTCGTTCCACTGCATGGCCACCTCGACCCCGATGTTGGTGCCCTGGTCGCTGGTCTTGTCGCCCATGGCGTGGAAGATGTTCGGGTGCAGGGTCTTCTTGCCCTTGTTCACGAACTCCACGAAGCCCTTCACGCCGCCGGCGTAGGCGAAGTTGTCTTCCTTGTTGTTGCGCTCGTCGACCAGGCGGATCTTGACGCCGTTGTTCAGGAACGAGAGCTCGCGCAGGCGCTTGGCCAGGATGTCGTAGTGGAACTCGTTGTTCTGCTGGAAGATCTCGGTGTCGGGCAGGAAGTGCACCTCGGTGCCGCGCTTCTCGGTCTCGCCGATGATCTTCATCGGGCTGGTCTCGACGCCGTCGCGCAGCTCGATCACCCGGTCCTGCGGCACGCCCTTGGCGAACTCCACGTAGTGCACCTTGCCGTCGCGCCGCACGGTGAGCCGCAGCCATTTCGACAGGCCGTTCACGCAGCTCACGCCCACGCCGTGCAGGCCACCCGAGACCTTGTACGAGTTCTGGTTGAACTTGCCGCCGGCGTGCAGCTCGGTCAGCGCGATCTCGGCCGCCGAGCGCTTGGGCTCGTGCTTGTCGTCCATCTTCACGCCGGTGGGGATGCCGCGGCCGTTGTCGATGACCGAGATCGAGTTGTCGGTGTGGATGGTGACGATGATGTCGTCGCAGTGGCCGGCCAGGGCCTCGTCGATCGAGTTGTCGACCACCTCGAACACCAGGTGGTGCAGGCCGGTGCCGTCGGACGTGTCGCCGATGTACATGCCCGGGCGCTTGCGCACGGCCTCCAGGCCCTCCAGGATCTGGATCGAGCCTTCGCCGTAGGCTGCAGAGGCCGCCGAGCCGGTGGAAGCGGCGGTGCCTTCGGCTGCGGGCACCTCGCGGCGGGTCACGCCGTCATCGGGGCTGCCGGGGGTGGGGGTCTTGGGGTCGCTCATGGCTTGAGGTCTTCACGTTGGGGCCCAGCCAGGCAACAGGCCCGGCAAGCCCCTTAAAAACGGCTTGGCGGGCTCGAAAGCCCGCCGGTCATGGGGTGAGGGTCGGCAGCGCGCCGGCGCGCCTCAGATCCGCATCGGCATCACGACGTACTTGAAGCCTTCTTGTTCGGGCACGGTGATCAGCGCGGCAGACGAGCCGTCGTGCATTTCCAGCCGCACCATCTCGTGACCGATGTTGCCCAGCGCGTCCATCAGGTAGGTCACGTTGAAGCCCACTTCGATGGCCGGTCCGTCGTAGTCGATCTCGAGCTCTTCCTTGGCCTCTTCCTGCTCGGCGTTGGAAGAGGCAATCTTCAGCGCGCCCGGCTCGATGTTGAGCCGCACGCCCTTGAACTTCTCGCTCGTCAGGATGGCGGCGCGCTGCAGGCTGGCCAAAAGTGGCGCGCGGCCGAGGGTGATGATGTTCTTGTGGTTCTTGGGGATGACGCGGTTGTAGTCGGGGTACTTGCCCTCGACCAGCTTGGTCACGAATTCCATGCCCGAGAAGCTGAACTTGGCCTGGTTGCCGGCGAAGCGCATCTCGATCGTCGATTCCGCGTCGTCGCCCTTGCCGTCCTTCAGCAGGCGCATCAGCTCGAGCACTGTCTTGCGCGGCAGGATCACCTCCTGCTTGGGGATGTCGGTCTCGAGCTGGGCCTGGGCCAGCGCCAGGCGGCTGCCGTCGGTCGCCACCAGCGTCAGCGTCTTGCCCTCGGCCACGAAGAGGATGCCGTTGAGGTAGTAGCGGATGTCGTGCACCGCCATCGCGAAGTGCACCTGGTCGATCAAGCCCTTGAGCGTCTTCTGCGGCACGCTGAAGGCGGGGCCGAAGTCAACCGCCTCGTTGACCAGCGGGAAGTCTTCGGACGGAAGTGTCTGCAGCGTGAAGCGGCTCTTGCCGCCCTGCAGCGTCAGCTTGGAGCCGGCAGCGCTGAGCGACACGACCTGATCGCTGGGCAGCGTGCGCAGGATGTCGATCAGCTTGCGCGCACCGACGGTGGTCGACAGCGTGCCCGCATCACCGCCCAGCGTGGCACTGGTGCGCACCTGGATCTCCAGGTCGCTGGTGGTGAACTCGATCGTTTCCCCGCTCTTGCGCAACAACACGTTGGCCAGGATAGGCAAGGTGTGCCGCCGCTCGACGATGCCGGCCACGGCCTGCAGCGCGGACAGCAGTTTTTCTTGCGGGGCTTTCAAAACAATCATGTCTTCCTCTTTGAACTTAGTCGTTCTAGTAGGCTCGGGCGCCGACTGTGGAAAAGCGCATTTTCGCCTGATTCTTCAACGATTTAGCGTCTGGGCAACCCTGTGTGGCGCAGGCTTGTTCGGCTGGGGGGCAAATGACAGCAAGTTCGGGCGACGTTGCGGGCCTGTGGGCAAGTGGGTGCTTGTTCGAAAGTTGTCCCCAGGCTTGCGCGTTGACAGCAGGGCCCGGGTTGCGGCAGGGTTGAAAAAACAGGCCGGTCAGCCCTTGAGCGTCTGCTCCAGCACGTGCAGCTGCTGGTTGAGCTCGGTGTTCTTGTGGCGCTCGCCGCCGATCTTGCGCACGGCGTGGAGCACGGTGGTGTGGTCGCGGCCGCCGAAGAGCTCGCCGATCTCGGGCAGGCTCTTCTGCGTCAGCTCCTTGGCCAGGTACATCGCGATCTGGCGCGGCCGGGCGATCGAGGCCGGCCGCTTCTTGCTGTACATGTCGGCCACCTTGATCTTGTAGAAGTCGGCCACCGTCTTCTGGATGTTCTCCACCCCGACCTGCCGGTTCTGGATCGACAGCAGGTCTTTCAGCGCCTCGCGGGCGAGGTTGATGGTGATGTCCTTGTGGCTGAACTTGGCGTAGGCCAGCACCTTGCGCAGCGCGCCTTCCAGCTCGCGCACGTTGGCGCGCACGTTCTTGGCGACGAAGAAGGCCACGTCTTCCGGCATCACGGTGGCCTCCGCGCGGGCCTTGGCCAGCAGGATGGCCACGCGCATTTCCAGCTCGGGCGGCTCGATGGCCACGGTGAGGCCGGAATCGAAGCGCGAGGTCAGGCGTTCGTCGATGTCCACCAGCCCCTTGGGGTAGGTGTCGCTGGTCATGATGATGTGCGCCCGCTTGGCCAGCAGCGCCTCGAAGGCGTTGAAGAACTCCTCCTGCGTGCGCTCCTTGCCGGCGAAGAACTGCACGTCGTCGATCAGCAGCAGGTCGAGCGAGTGGTACTTGGCCTTCAGCTCGTCGAAGGTCTTGCGCTGGTAGTTCTTCACCACGTCCGAGATGAACTGCTCGGCGTGCAGGTACAGCACCTTGGCGTTCGGGTGGTCGGCCAGCAGCGCGTTGCCCACGGCGTGCACCAGGTGCGTCTTGCCCAGGCCGACCCCACCGTAGATGAACAACGGGTTGTACATCTGGCCGGGGGCGCCGGCCACGTGCAGCGCGGCGGTGCGGGCCATCTGGTTCGCGCGGCCGGCCACCAGGCTGTCGAAAGTCAGCCCGGTGTTCAGCCGCTGGCGGTTGGCGGCCGGCGGCAAGGTCGGGCCGGGGGGGCGGGCGGGGGCGTCGGGTGACGCCGACCCGGCGCGGGGGACGAGCGTGGCTTCGCGCAGGGCGGCGTCGCCGGCCAGCACCGGCTCACGCATCGGCAGCGAGGCCTGGGCCAGCACGTGAGCGGCGGCCAGCGGCTGGGCGGTGCGCATGCTGAGCGAGGGGCCGGGCTGGAGGGCCTGGCCGCGGCCCAGCGGGACGATGGGCTCGCGAGGGGCCAGGCTCAGCTCCAGCCGCACTGGCTTGCCGGCGAGCTCGGTCAGCACGCTCTCGATGCGGGCGCTGTACTGCGAGCGGATCCAGTCCAGCTTGAAGCGGTTGGGCACCCGCAGCGACGCCACGGCTCCGTCGGCCCCGTGGTCGACGATGTCGGCCGGCGGCAGCGGGCGGATCCAGGTGCTGAATTGTTGTTCGGGCAGTTCGGTGGCGAGACGCTCACATCCCCGCTGCCACAGATCAAGGCTCATTGTGGACAAGTTCTTTTCGAGCGGCCGGATTCTACGCAGGCTCGGGCCTGCGAAGGCGGTGGTTATCCACAGTTTTTTGGGGTGGGTCAAGGGCCGCGCCAAGCCGCACGCTGCCGTGCAAGTGTTTGACCGGAATGGCGTTTTTTGCTCTAATAGTGGGTTTCCCGAATCGGGCCCCACTTTGAGGGGGCACGGGGTTGCAGCCACGGAAGTCGGCCGCACCTCGCGCCCATCCGTGTAAGCAACATGGGTTGTTTCGCACGCATACACAGACACCGGGGCCCTCCAACCCAGCTGAAGCACCATGAAGCGCACTTACCAGCCTTCCAAGATCCGCCGCGCCCGTACGCATGGCTTCCTCGTCCGCATGAAGTCGCGTGGCGGCCGTGCCGTGATCAACGCGCGCCGTGCCAAGGGCCGCAAGAAGCTGTCCCAGGTCTAAGCACCCGGCCATGATCGGCCGCATCCTGCGACCGGCCGATTTCGAACGCGTGCTCGCGACAGCGCCCCGTGCGCGAAGTGCTCACTTCGCCGTTCATCACCTGAGCGGCTCGCCTTCGCGCGCCCGTGAAGTGATGGCATCAGCCAACCCGCCGGCGCTTGTCCCCCTTGTTTCACCAGACTTATCCACAGCCCCCGAGATCACCTCGGCGGCCCTTGTGGATGAATCTTCAAGGGCAGCCACCCAGCCCCTGCCCGGCGGGCATTGGTTGGGCTTGGTCGTGCCCAAGCGTCACGCCAAGCGAGCGGTCACTCGCAACCTGATCAAGCGCCAGATTCGTGCCGCCATGCGGCAGCTTGCCTCGGCCTTGCCGCCGGGGCTGTGGGTGGTGCGGCTGCGGCAGGGCTTCGACCGTCAGCAGTTCACCAGCCCGGCTTCGGAGCAACTGCAGGCAGTGGTGCGGGGCGAAATCGCGCTGCTGTTCGAGCGTGCGCTGGCGCCTCGTGCGCCGTCGGCGCCAAGGCCTGTGACAAGCAGGGTGCCATGAACGGAGCCGTCCCCTCTTCACCATGGCGCACGCTGGCATCCTGGCCACGCCGTGGCCTGGTGCTGCTGGTGCGGGGCTATCGCCTGCTGCTGAGCCCCTGGCTGGGCAACCAGTGCCGGTTTGCACCGACCTGCTCGGTGTATGCCATCGAAGCGCTTGAGCGCCACGGCGCGCTGGCGGGTACCTACCTCGCGGGTGCGCGGCTGCTGCGCTGCGCGCCCTGGTGCGAGGGAGGCTGCGACCCGGTACCCGCTCAGCGCCCTCGTCTTTTCACCCACCTGCTGCCGGCGGCCACCCGTGCCGTGCCGGTGGCCGACACCCCTCCGATTTCTTCCAGGCCCTTGCCATGACCGATATGCGCCGCACGCTGCTGTGGGCAGTGTTCCTGATGTCGCTCATCCTCCTGTACGACGGGTGGAACAAGCACAACGGCAACCCCACACTCTTCGGCGCGCCCCTGGCGCCGCCGGTGGCCGCAGCCTCCGCCGTGCCCGGCGCTGCCTCCACGCCGGCCGCAGTGGCCGGCGCTTCCGGCATGGCCCAGGCCACCGGTGGCGAGGCTGCATCGGTTGCCCCGAGCGAGAAGGTCCAGGTCGAGACCGACCTGTTCAAGATCACGCTCGACAGCCTGGGCGCCAGCGTCACCCACCTCGAGCTCAAGCGCTACCCCGACGCCCACAACCCGACGGGCCCGGTGGTGCTGTTCGACGACACCGCTGCCCGCCGCTACTACGCGCAGACCGGTTTCATCAACGCCACACCGGGCGGCGCCTTGCTGCCGCGCCACCTGAGCCCTTTCACCGCCCAGCCGGGTGAGCGGGTGCTGAAGGACGGCGCCAACGAGCTGCAGGTCCGCTTCGAGTCGCCCGAGGTGGGCGGCGCCAAGCTGGTGAAAACCTACACCTTCAAGCGGGGTGAGTACCTGATCGGCGTGCAGCACGAGCTGACCAACACCAGCGCCGCACCGATCAAGCCGCAGATCTACCTGCAGCTGTTGCGCGACGGCCAGCCACCCGAAGGCCAGTCCACGTCGATGTTCTCGTCGACCGGTTTCACCTACACCGGCCCCGCCGTCTACACCGCCGCCAAGAAGTTCGAGAAGGTCGAGTTCGCCGACATCGACAAGCGCGGTCCCAATGATGCGCCCAAGCATGAGCGCCAGGCCGATAACGGCTGGGTCGCGATGATCCAGCACTACTTCACGAGCGCCTGGCTCCTGCCGGCCGGCACGCAGCGCGAGTTCGTCTCGGGCAAGGTGGGCAGCGACTACCGTGTGGCGATGGTGCAGCCGCTGGCCGAGCTGGCGCCGGGCGCCACGCTGACGCACCAGGCCCGCCTGTATGCCGGCCCGCAGGACGAGAACAAGCTTGCCGCACTGGAGCCGGGCCTGGAGCTGGTCAAGGACTACGGCATGGTGACCATCCTCGCCAAGCCGCTGTTCTGGCTGCTGGACCACCTGCACAGCCTGCTGGGCAACTGGGGTTGGGCCATCATCGCGCTGGTGGTGCTGCTGAAGGCCGCGTTCTACTGGCTCAATGCGGCCGCTTACAAGTCGCAGGCCAAGATGAAGGCGGTCAACCCGCGCATCATGGAAATGCGCGAGCGCCTGAAGGACAAGCCGCAGGAGATGCAGCAGGAGATGATGCGCATCTACCGCGAGGAGAAGATCAACCCGCTGGGCGGCTGCCTGCCGATCCTGGTGCAGATGCCGTTCTTCATCGCGCTGTACTGGGTGCTGCTGGCCTCGGTCGAGATGCGCGGCGCGCCCTGGCTGGGCTGGATCACCGACCTCTCGGCCAAGGACCCGTACTTCATCCTGCCCACGCTGATGACGCTGTCCAGCCTGCTGCAGGTCTGGCTGGGGCCCAAGGCACCGGACCCGGTGCAGGCCCGGATGATGTGGATCATGCCGCTGGCCTTCAGCTTCATGTTCTTCTTCTTCCCGGCCGGCTTGGTGCTGTACTGGCTGGTCAACAACATGCTGTCGATCGCGCAGCAGTGGTTCATCAACAAGCGGCTCGGCGTGGCTTGAAAACGGCCGCGACCCGTCGCGTGATCAATCCCACGAAAGCCCCGCCTGGCGGGGCTTTTTTTCGTTCCTGGGGGTGGATCGGCGCTGGCGCCGGGATGATCATGCAGGCGCGGGGCCCAGCCTGGCTGGCCAAGCGAGTGACCGACAGCCGCCAGCGAAGGCGGTGGTCGGCACTCCCCCCGCGCCAATTCCCGCCGGGTCGCTGACCGACAATGCCGCGGTGCAACTCGGCCACCACCAAGATCCCATCGTCGCCATCGCCACCGCCCCTGGCCGGGGCGCGGTCGGCATCGTGCGGGTCTCCGGTCGCGCCCTGGGCCCGCTGGCCGAAGCGCTGACCGGTCGCAGCAGCCTCACGCCCCGTCACGCCCACCACGGCCCCTTCCTGGCGGCCGACGGCCAACCCATCGACCAGGGCCTGGCGCTGTTCTTTCCGGCCCCGCATTCCTACACCGGCGAAGACGTGCTGGAGCTGCAAGCCCATGGCGGCCCGGTGGTCCTGCAGCTGCTGCTGGCGCGCTGCCTGGAAGCTGCGGCCGAAGCGCAGGCGGAAGGCCTGCGGCTGCCCCGACTGCGCCTGGCCGAGCCGGGCGAATTCACCCAGCGCGCCTTCCTCAACGACAAGCTCGACCTGGCCCAGGCCGAAGCGGTGGCCGACCTGATCGACGCCAGCACCGAGGCGGCCGCCCGCTCGGCCAGCCGCTCGCTGGCCGGCGCCTTCTCGGCCGAGGTCGACGGCCTGGCCGCGGCGATCGTCAGGCTGCGCATGCTGGTCGAGGCCACGTTGGACTTTCCCGAGGAAGAAATCGACTTCCTCGAGAAGGCCGACGCAAGCGGCCAGCTTGCCCGTCTGCAGTCCCAACTCGGCCAGCTCTTGCAGCGCACCCGCCAGGGCGCGCTGCTGCGCGAAGGCCTGCGCGTGGTGCTGGCCGGCCAGCCGAACGTCGGCAAGAGTTCACTGCTCAACGCCCTGGCCGGGGCTGAGCTGGCGATCGTGACGCCGATCGCCGGCACCACCCGCGATCGGGTCAGCGAGACCATCCAGATCCACGGCGTGCCGGTGCACGTGACCGACACCGCCGGCCTGCGCGCCGACAGCGACGAAGGGGCCGACGAGGTCGAGCGCATCGGCATCGCCCGCAGCTGGGAAGCGATCGCCGGTGCCGATGCGGTGCTCTTTCTGCACGACCTGACCCGGCTCGACGAGCCGGCCTACCAGGCGGCCGATGCTGCAATCGCCGAGCGGCTGGCCCGGGTCGAGCCCGAGCGCCTGCTGCACCTGTTCAACAAGGCCGACCACGCCGGGGTGGCGGCAGAGCCAGGCAGCTTCGAACGCGCCCGTGCCGGCCTGCGCCTGTCGGCCCGCACCGGCACAGGCCTGGAAGCCTTGCGCGAACAACTGTTGGCGCGTGCCGGCGGCATGGCCTCGCCCGAAGGCCTGTTCATCGCTCGCACGCGGCACGTGCAGGCCTTGCGCGAAGCCGGCGAACACCTGGCGCTGGCCGGCGAGCATGCCGCCCAGGTCGATGCGGCGCTCGACCTCTTCGCCGAAGAGCTGCGCCTGGCCCACCTGGCCCTGCAGCGCATCACCGGCGCCTTCAGCGCCGACGACCTGCTGGGTGAGATCTTCAGCCGCTTCTGCATCGGAAAGTAAGGCCGACCGAGCCGACAAGCGGTGCATGCGCGCCGACGAACGCGGCCATTGCCGATTGCGGCGAGCCAAACCGCTGCTGAATAATCAAGAATCAATCTACACCGACAGTGGCGAAAGGGAACAGCCGCTGCACACCGCCGAGGGAGCTGCCACCATGCCCGTCGAGAACCTGCTGCAAGCCATCCAGACGCTGAACGCCGACGACGCGTTCCGCGCCCGTCTCGACGCAGGCCAGTGGCGCCAGCTCGCGGCCTTCATGCAGCAGTTCAAGCTGCGCGCCGGCGACACGCTGATCCGCTTTCGCGACATGGACCGCGTGATGTACCTGCTCGAAAGCGGCACGCTGCAGGTCTATGTGCCCGACACCGGGCCGGCGCGCCGGCCGGTGGCCATCCTGCGGCCGGGCGCAGTGGTGGGCGAGCCGGTGCTGTTCGCCGAGACGCCGCGCATGGCGCAGGTCGAGGCCATGTCCCCCAGCGTGCTGTGGGGCCTGACGCGCAACCGCTTCGACGAGTTCGCCCAGCGCCAGCCCGAGATGGCGATCGAATTCCTGCGCGCCGCCGGCGCGGTGATGGCCGAGCGCATGCGCGCGAACCTTGAGCGGGGCATGCCGGCGGCGTAGCTGCGCGGCCCTGAAGCCCCTCCGTTGGCGCTCAGCAGCCCTGGCGCTGTTCCTGGCGCAGGTGTGCCAACGTGGCCCGGTAGAGACCGGGCACGTAGTGGTAGGGGCTGAGCCCCCACCTGTGCTGCGGGTCGGCGACGAAGCACGCGTCGGCGTACTCATAGAAGGCGGACGAGGGGATCAGCGCCGCCATCTGCCGGTACCGAGCAGCGAGCGCGGCGTTGGCGGCGGAGATCGCCTTGGCGTCGAACTTCGGCAGTGGCCTGCCGTCCGTGTCCTGCCCCGACCAGAAAACCCGGTTGATGCGCAGCTTGTGCAGTTGCTGCTTCGTTTCGAGCAGGCGGACGAGGCGGACGAAACCCTGGGTCCAGAGGGCATCGAACTCGGCGCTGGTGTTCGCGACCCGCCGCCCGCGAGGCGTATCCCCCAGCGCGTGGACAAATTCGTTGGAGGCCGTCGCAAAGCGACCCGGCTGGAACTCCAGCAGTGCGAAACGATCGTCGATCAGGTCGATCATCAGCACGTCGAAGGGCGTCGAATCGATGGCGGCCAGCACGTTCTTGCGCATGTCGAACTCGACCATCCGGCGCTGAAACGGCGATTCGATGGCCCGCAGCACGGCGTCGTCTCGCCAGGGGGGGCAGGCCTGCGAGGCGAAGCTTGTGCGGGCAACATAGCGGACGAGTTCGATGTCCGTGACGTCTTCCACCAAGGTCAGGGCGTCCCGCGAGACGCAGCTTCCCACGATGAAGAGCCGAAGTGCCGGCGGCCCGGCGGGATGTTCCTTGAGTTCGGTTTCCAGAGGGCGTCGCCTTTCACACAACAGCGGCTGAAATCATTGTCACGGCCAAACCGGGTCACCCGGTCAGCAGCTTCGACTCGGCCAGGGCCAGCGTCTCGGGCAGGCCGGCCAGCACGAGCGTGTCGCCGCCGGCCAGGCGCAGCTGGTCGTCGGGCGTGATGGTGCGGCCGTCGGCCCGGCGCACCGAGACCACGTTGACGTCCAGCGCGTGCAGGGCCAGGTCGGCGAGGGTCGAGCCCACGCTGGCGGCGGCATGCGGCAGGCTCACGGTGCGCAGCCGGGCCTGCTTCAGTTCCTCCGAAGTGTCGTCGTCGGCGCCGTGGAAGTAGCCGCGCAGCAGGCTGTAGCGGGCGTCGCGTGCGTCGCGCGTGAGGCGGATCACCCGCCGCATCGGCACGCCCACCAGCGCCAGCGCGTGGCTGGCCAGCATCAGCGAGCCTTCCACGGCCTCGGGCACCACTTCGGTGGCGCCGGCTTCGCGCAGCTTCTCCAGGTCGGTGTCGTCGATGGTGCGCACGACCACCGGCACGTGCGGCGCATGCTGCCGCACCAGCCCCAGGATCTTCAGCGCCGAGGGCGTGTCGTGGTAGCTGACCACCACCGCGCTGGCGCGCGCCAGGCCCGCGGCCATCAGGCTCTGCAGGCGCGCCGCATCACCGAACACCACGCTTTGCCCTGCAGCTGCGGCCTGGCGTACGCGGTCCGGGTCGAGGTCGAGCGCCATGTAGGGCATCTTTTCCTGGTCGAGCAGGCGGGCCAGGTTCTGGCCGCTGCGGCCATAGCCGCAGATGATGATGTGCGCTTCGGTGCGGATGGATTTCTTGGCGATCGCCGTCAGCGCCACCGACTGCATCAGCCAGTCGCTGGCGGCCAGCCGCATCACGATCCGGTTGCTGTACATGATGATGATGGGCGTGGCCAGCATCGACAGCACCATCGAGGCCAGCACCGCGCTCACCCACTGCGGCTGGATGAGCTGATGGTCCGCGCCGAGTGTCAGCAGCACGAAGCCGAACTCGCCCGCCTGTGCGAGGTACAGGCCGGTGCGCAGCGCCACACCCGGCGACGCACGAAAGGCCCAGGCCAGCCCGGCCACCAGCGCGGCCTTGGCCACCACCGGCATCAGCGTCAGCAGCAGCACCACCAGCCACTGGTCCCAGATCGGTCGCCAATCCAGCTTCATGCCGATGGTGATGAAGAACAGGCCCAGCAGCACGTCGTGGAAGGGCCGGATGTCGGTTTCCACCTGGTGCCGGTACTCGGTCTCTGCGATCAGCATGCCGGCGATGAAGGCCCCCAGCGCGAGCGACAGGCCGGCGTGCTCGGTCAGCCAGGCCAGGCCGAGCGTGACCAGCAGCAGGTTCAGCACGAACAGCTCGTCGCTCTTGCGACGGGCCACCAGCGTCAGCCACCAGCGCATCAGTTTCTGGCCACCGAGCAGCAGCACACCCAGCAGCAGCGCCGCCTTCAGCAGCGCCACGCCCAGCGCCCAGGCCAGGTCGCCGCCGCTGGAGCCCAGCGCAGGGATCAGCACCAGCAGCGGCACCACGGCCAGATCCTGGAACAGCAGCACGCCCATCACCCGGCGGCCATGCTCGCTTTCGAGTTCCAGCCGCTCGGACATCATCTTCACCACGATGGCGGTGGAGGACATCGCCATCGCACTGCCCAGCACGATCGCCCCCGCCCAGCTGAGCTGCCATGCCACGCCCACCCAGGCGAAGGCGAACGCCAGCAGCACGTTGCCCACCACCGCGCCCAGGATGGTCAGGCCGACCTGCGACAGGCCGAGCCCGAACACCAGCGTGCGCATGCTGCGCAGCTTGGGCAGGTTGAATTCCAGCCCGATCGCGAACATCAGGAACACCACGCCGAACTCGGCGAGGTACTTCACGCCTGCCGAGTCCTTGGCCAGGGCCAGGGCATTGGGCCCGATCACGACACCGACGATGAGGTAGCCCAGCATGGGCGGCAGCTTCAGGCTGCGGCACAGCACCACGCCGGCCACCGCGGCCACCAGGTAGAGCAGAACGAGTTCGAGGGTCGAGGCCATCCAGGAAAGACGCAAGGAAGGTGCCGCCACCCGGGGCGGGCAGCATGGAGGGCAGGCTCCTAGAATCCCCCCATTCTGTACCCTGCCCCGCCTTGAACAACGCTGCCACTTCCTTCGATGCCGAACGCGCCCTGGCGCTGGCCCGCGAGACCTTCCAGATCGAGGCCGCCGCACTGCTGGGCGTGCGCGACCGGTTGGACGACGCCTTCGGCCGCGCCGTCGAGGCGATGCTGAACACCCGCGGCCGCGTGGTCGTGATGGGCATGGGCAAGAGCGGCCATGTCGGCCGCAAGATCGCGGCCACGCTGGCCTCCACCGGCACGCCCTCGTTCTTCGTGCACCCGGCCGAGGCCAGCCATGGCGACCTGGGCATGCTCACCACCGGTGATCTGCTGCTCGCCATTTCCAACTCCGGCGAGAGCGACGAGATCAACGCCATCCTGCCGGCGGTGCGCCGCCTGGGTGTGCCGATGGTGGCGATCACCGGCAAGCCGCAATCCACGTTGGCTCAGCACGCCGAAATCACGCTGTCATGTGCGGTCGACCAGGAGGCCTGCCCGCTGAACCTGGCGCCCACCGCCAGCACCACCGCGCAGATGGCGATGGGCGACGCGCTGGCCGTGGCGCTGCTCGACGCGCGGGGTTTCCGCGAGCACGACTTCGCCCGCTCGCACCCCGGCGGCTCGCTGGGCCGCAAGCTGCTGATGCACGTGCACGACCTGATGCGCACCGGCGAGGCGCTGCCCCGGGTCGCGCCGGACACCGGCTTCATCGACATGATGCACGCCATGACCGACAAAGGCCTCGGCTTCGCGGTCATCGTCGAGGACGACCGCCCCGCCGGCATCTTCACCGACGGTGACTTGCGCCGCCTGCTGGAGACCGGTGCCGACCTGCGCGCGCTGCGTGCCCGCGAGGTGATGCATGCGCGGCCCAAGCACGTGCGCGACGACGCACTCGCCGTCGACGCGGCCGACCTGATGGAGCAGCACCGCATCACGAGCGTGCTGGTGGTCGACGAGTCGGGCCGCCTGGTCGGCGCGCTCAACACGAACGACCTGCTGCGTGCAAAGGTGATCTGACGATGGTGGCCACCTCACCCGAACCGCTGCTTCAGCCGGTGGCCCGCTTCGCACCTGAATTGCTGCTGCAGGCCCAGGGCCCACACTTCGGACTCAAGGCGGCGATCTTCGACGTCGACGGGGTGCTGACCGACGGCCGGCTGTACATCGGCGAACACGGCGAGCAGTTCAAGGCCTTCAGCACCCTCGATGGCCACGGCCTGAAGCTGTTGGCCCAGGGCGGCATCGTGCCCATCGTCATCACCGGCCGCGACTCGCCCGCCGTGCGCAAACGGGTGGCCGACCTGGGGCTCAAGCACGCGGTCTACGGCGTGCACGACAAGCTGGCGGCGGCCCAGCCGTTGCTGGCTTCGCTGGGCGTGGGCTGGCCCGACGTGGCCGCCATCGGCGACGACTGGCCCGACCTGCCGCTGCTGACCCGCGCCGGCTTTGCCTGTGCGCCGGCCAACGCGCATGTGGAAGTGCGCGCCGTGGTGCACCACGTCACGCAGGCGAGTGGTGGCGATGGCGCGGCGCGCGAGTTCTGCGACCTTCTGCTGACAGCGGCGGGTCGCTACGCCGAGCTGTTGCGCGGGCACCTGCAAACGCTGGACAGCGCCTGAAGCCTCGCGCTCGTTCAACCTCGCGCATGACAGCTGAACTGCACCTGCCCGACCTGCCGGAAGTCCCGGTGGCGATTGGCCATGCGCCGGCGGCGCCGGGTGAGCCGCAGCGGGCGCACCACGAGGCCTGGGGGGTGCGCCTGCGGGGCCTGTTCACCACCTACCTGCCGTTGCTGCTGCTCAGCGCGTTGGCGGTCCTCACCTGGTGGCTGGCGCGCCACTCGCCCAAGCCGGCGCCCGAGCGGGGTGCCCAGGCGGTCCGGCACGAGCCCGACTACACCGCGCGGCGGGTGCTGCTGCAGCGCTTCAATGCCGAAGGGCGGCTGGTCGCACAGGTCGAGGGCGAGCAGGTGCGTCACTACCCCGATACCGACGCGATCGAGGTCGACACCGTGCTGTTGTCGACCACCGGGGTGGATGGGCGACGTACCCGTGCCACTGCACGCCAGGCGGTGGCGGCGGGCGACAACTCGCGCTACAGCCTCGAAGGTGGGGCGCGGGTCGTCAGCACCGGCGCCGATGGCCACACCGTCGAGATCGAAGGCGAGCACCTGCTGGTGCTGGCCAAGGAGCGCCGCGTGCGGGCCGACAAGCCGGTCGTCGTGCGCCAGGGCGGGAGCGCACTCTCGGCCGACGCGATGGAGTTCGACGAAACCACCCAGCGCGTCACGCTGCGGGGCCGGGTGCGTGCACACCTGCGACCCGCGGACCTGCGCACCCTTCCACGCTGAGGCCCTTGAAGATGAATCGTCCCGCCGCGCCGCTTGCCTTCATCACCGGGGCTTCCAGCGGCATCGGCCAGGCCCTGGCGGCTCGCTACCACGCGGCCGGGTGGCGGCTGGCGCTGGTGGCGCGCCGCACCGAGGTGGTCGACACCTGGGCACGTGATCTGGGGCTGGCGGAGGGAACATGGCGCGTCTATGCGGCCGACGTGCAGGTGGTCGACAGCATCGTCGGTGCGGGCCAGCGCTGCATGGCCGAGCAGGGCCTGCCGGACGTGGTGATCGCCAACGCCGGCATCTCGGTCGGCATGGACACGGCCGAGCGCGAGGACCTCGAGGTGCTACAGGAAACGCTCGCCACCAACAACATCGGCCTCGCGGCGACCTTTCACCCCTTCCTGAAGGCGATGCGCGCGCGGGGCAGCGGCACCCTGGTGGGTATCGCCAGCGTGGCGGCCATCCGCGGCCTGCCGGGCCATGGTGCCTACTGCGCGAGCAAAGCCGGCGTGGTCGCCTACTGTGAAAGCCTGCGCGGTGAATGCCGGGGCTCCGGCGTGAAGGTGGTGACGTTGTTGCCGGGTTACATCGCCACGCCGCTGACGGCGCGCAACACGTACCCCATGCCCTTCCTGATGCAGCCGGCGGAGTTCGCCGCCCGGGCTTTCCGCGCCATCGCGGCCGGCGACAGTTACCGGGTCATCCCCTGGCCGATGGGCGTGGTGGCCAAGCTGCTGCGCCTGCTGCCCAACCCGCTGTTCGACAAGCTCTTCGCCGGCCGCGACCGCAAGCAACGGCGCGGCGAGTAGGCCCCAATGGAAAAGGCGCTGCGGTGGCCCGCAGCGCCTTCTTCACATGTTCTTCGGTCGGGGATCAGTAGCCGCTGCTGCCGCCACCGTAGCCGCCACCGCCGCCGTAGCCACCGCCACCACCACGGTTGCCGCCGCCGCGGTTGCCACCGCCGCCGTAGGGGCTGCGGCCACCGCCACCGCCACCGTAGCCGCCGCCACCACCACCGCCGTAGCCGCCGCCGCCACCACCACCGTAGGGGCTGCGGCCACCGCCGCCACCACCACCGTAACCACCGCCGCCACCGCCGCTGCGGAAGCCACCCGGGCGCTCTTCACGGGGGCGGGCTTCGTTGACGACGATCGCGCGGCCTTCCAGCGGCTGGCCATTCATGCCGTTGATGGCGGCCTGGGCTTCGGCGTCCGAGCCCATCTCGACGAAGCCGAAGCCCTTCGAGCGGCCCGTGTCGCGGTCCATCATGACCTTGGCGGACGTGACGGTGCCGAACTCGGAGAACGCTTGTTGCAGGGAGTCGTCACGCACGCTGTAGGCGAGGTTGCCGACGTAAAGCTTGTTTCCCATGGGGGAAGCTCCTCAAACTCTCAAGAGACAAAGACCATGTGGAGCTTCAACCCAGCGTGAACCCATCAAGCGAAGGTGCCGCGTCCATACACAGCAGACAGAGGCAACACGCCCATAACCAGCGCTATCGAGCGGGTGGCCCCAACCCATTATGAGACTAATTTCACAACCGAAGCAAAGCCCGGCGCGTCAAAGTGTCGCATTTCCACGGCGCTTGTGAAGTGCTGCGCAAGTCCTTGAAAGGCCAAGCCCCCACGATTGAAGTTGGGCCTCGCGGACGCCGCAATCTGGTGCTTCCGGTCCCTGGCCGACCCACAATCGGGGCATGGACCTGCTCAAGCCGCTGATCGCTTTGCTGGCGATCGTCAACCCGATCGGGGTGGTGCCCTTCTTCCTGCACTTCACCCAGAACTTCAGCCCCGAGCAGCGCCGCCATACCATGCGGGTCAGCGCCACGGCGGCCTTCCTGGTGATCTCGATCAGCGGGCTGGCGGGCCTGAAGGTGATCGAGTTCTTCGGCATCACCATCGCCAGTTTTCAGGTCGGGGGCGGGCTGCTGCTGCTGATGTCGGCCATCCACATGCTGAATGCCCAGCAGGCGGAAAGCCGGCCCGACGACGTGCACCAAGGCCAGGAGAAGGCCGACGCCGGCTCCTCGATCGCAGTGGTACCGCTGACCATCCCGCTGCTGACCGGCCCGGCCACGATTTCGACCATGGTGATCTACGCCGAAAAGACCCGCACCTTCTGGGAGCATGCGGTGCTGGTGGGCTACGGTGTGGTCATCGGCGCGGCGGCCTACCTGGCGTTCATGGCGTCCGGGCGGATCGCCAAGGTGCTGGGCCAGACCGGCATCAACGTGATGACGCGGCTGATGGGCCTGATCCTGGCGGCGATGGCGGTCGAGCTGCTTGCCGACGGACTGACCAAGCTGTTCCCGGTGCTGGCCTCGCCTTTCGCGCCGATCGCGCCGTGAGCGGCACAGCGCCACGGATTCTGCTGCTGGAAGACGACCCCGCCATTGCAGGGACAGTGGCATTTGCCTTCGAGCGCGAGGGTTGGCGGGTCGAGCATCGGTTGCTCGTCGGCGAGGCCGATCAGGCAGCCCGCCGGGCGCCGCCGGACATTGCGGTGCTGGACGTGGGCCTGCCGGACGGCAACGGCTTGGCGCTGTGCCGGCGCTGGCGTGCCGAGGCGGACCCTCGCCTGGCCACGTTGCCGGTGCTGATGCTCACGGCGCGCGGGGAGGAGTTCGACCGCGTGCTGGGCCTGGAGGCCGGTGCCGACGACTACCTTGCCAAGCCTTTCAGCCCGCGTGAGCTCGTGGCCCGGGTGAGGGCGCTGCTGCGCCGTGCCGCCTGGGCGCCCGCCACGGCCCCTGGCCCCGAGCCCTTGCTGGCGCTGGACGAACCCGGCCAGCGGGTGCTGCTGGCCGGTACGCCACTCGATCTCACCCGGCTGGAATACGGCTTGCTGCGCGCCCTGCTGCGATCGCCCGGCCGCATCAGGAGCCGCGAGGCCCTGCTGGCGGAGGTCTGGGGCCACGACTGCGAGGCGACCGACCGCACCGTCGACACCCATGTGAAGACGCTGCGCGCCAAGCTGCGGGCGGCCCGCCCCGGCCTCGACCCGATCGCCACCCACCGCGGCCTGGGCTACGCACTGGTGCTGCCCGCCGGCTGACACACCAGGAGCGCCGCATGCACCTCGGCCTGCGCCTGTTCTTCGGCTTCCTGGTCATCACCGGGCTGGCCGGCTTCTTCGTGATGCGCGTCTTCGTCACCGAGGTCAAGCCCAGCGTGCGCGAGGTGATGGAAGACATCCTGGTCGACACAGCCAACCTGCTGGCGGAGGACGCCGCGGCCGACCTGGCCGCCATGCCGCCGGAAGGCGACCTGCGCGCCAGCCGCTTCGCCCGCGTGGTGCAGGCCTACGCCGGCAGGCCGGTCGACGCGCAGATCTGGGGCCTGGACAAGCGCCGGCTCGACCTGCGCATCTACGTCACCGACCGCCGGGGTCGGGTGGTGCTCGACGAGGGCGCGCTGCTGCCGGGCGGCAGCGCGGTCGGCGCCGACTACTCGCGTTGGCGCGACGTCTCGCTCACCCTGCGGGGCGAGTACGGAGCGCGGGCGACGCGCGAGGTGCAGGCCGACGAGCGCAGCTCGGTCATGTACGTGGCCGCGCCGGTGCGCGGGCCGGCCGGCGAGCTGCTGGGCGTGCTGACCGTGGCCAAGGCCCAGGCGACGGTGGCACCGTTCATCGAGCGGGCCGAGCGCAAGATCCTTGTCGCCGGCGCCTGGTTGCTCGGGCTCTCGCTGCTGATCGGCGTGGCCGTGACGCTGTGGGCCGTGTTCTCGGTGCGGCGCCTGCGCGCCTATGCCCAGCGCGCCGGCTCGGACGGCGTCGCGGCCGAGCCGCCGCCGACGCTGCCGGGCGAGCTGGGTGAGTTGGCGCGGGCCATGGGCGCGATGCGAGAGCGGCTCGACGGCCGGGTGCAGCGCGAGCAGTTCGTGCGCGCCCTCACCCACGAACTCAAGGGGCCGCTGGCCGCGATCCGCGGCGGGGCCGAGCTGCTGGAGGACCCCTCGCTCACCGGCGCCGACCGGGCCCGCTTCAGCGCTCAGGTCGGCGACCAGGCCGAGCGCCTGCGCGAGCTGGTCGACCGGCTGCTCGAACTGTCCAAGCTCGAGAGCGGCGCCCTGCCACCGCGTCGCGAATCGGTGAACCTGACCGCCTTGAGCGAGCGCGTGCTGGCCGACCACGCCGCGGCGCTGGCGCAGGGTGGGCTGTCGGTGGCCTGGGCCCGGCGCGACGACGCCGCGTCGGTCGTGGGCGACCCTGCGCAGCTCGCGCTCGCGCTGTCCAACCTGCTCGTCAACGCGATCGACTTCGCGCCCACCGGCTCAGCTCTGGAATTCGCCGTGCAGCGTGAGGGCGAGCAGGTGCGCTGGGCCTTGCGGGACCACGGCCCCGGCGTGCCCGACTACGCCCTCTCGCATCTCGGTGAGCGCTTCTACGCCACCGCACGCCCCGGCCGTGCGCGCAAGGGCAGCGGCCTGGGCCTGGCCATCGTGCGCCAGGTGGCGGCGCTGCACGGCGGCGCGCTGCACATCGAGCCCGCGGCGCCCGGGCTGCGGGTCGAGCTGCGCCTGCCGGCTGCCTGACTTCACCGCCGCTTCACACAGCCCATCACCGCCTCACGGGCGGGCGCGACGCTGCGGCCTTCCCATTTGCCTGGAGGAGGCATGCGCATGTTCAAGAGTTCACTGTGGGGCAAGCTGCTGGCGATCGCGCTGGTGGTGCTGCTGATCGCGCTGGTACTGGCCCGCATCGGTTTCCTGGTCGACGAGCGGCGGGGCTGGCAGCAGGAGGCCGTGCGCAGTGTGCAGCAGTCGCAGGCCGGCGCGCAGGCCGTGCTGGGGCCGTGGCTTCACCGCGCCTGCGTCGAGGAGTGGGAGGTGGAGGTCGGCGAGGGCAAGGACCGCCGCGTCGAGACGCAGCGCCGCGAGTTCCGCCTGCAGGCCGCACCGCAGACGCTGACGGTGAAGAGCCAGGCCGCTGCCGAGTCGCGCTACCGCGGCCTGTTCAAGGTCAATGGCTATCTGACGCGGCTCGACTTGACGGCGCAGTGGCCGGCACTCGACTCGCTGGAGCCGCGTGCCGAAACACGCGGGGGGCGCCTGGGCTGCGGCCCGGTGACGTTGATGCTGGCGGTGGGCGACACGCGGGGGGTGCAGCGCGCCGAGCTGAAGGTCGATGGCAGGCCGCTGGCGGTGAGCGCCGGCACCGAGCACCCGAAGCACGAGAGCGGCCTGCATGCAGCGCTGGCGCCCGTGGCGGCCGGGGTGCCCGTCCAGGCCGAGCTGACGCTCGACCTGCGCGGAACCGGCCGGCTGGACCTGGTGCCCGCGGCGGCACAGACCGAGTGGGACCTGCGCTCCGACTGGCCGCACCCCTCGTTCGGCGGCCGCTTTCTGCCGGTCGAGCGTGAAGTGAAGGACGACGGCTTCCACGCCGTGTGGCGGGTGTCCGAGCTCGCCAGCAGCGCGCCGCGCGAAGTCGCCGAAGGGGTACCGCTGTGCATGGGCGACATGGATGCGGGCGCCGACGCCTACGCTGTTTCTGGCGCCGCCGCCAGCGGCCCGCGCTGCCTCGACACCCTCGCCGTGTCCTTCATCGACCCCGTCAACCCCTACGTGCTGGCCGACCGCGCCGTGAAGTACGGCCTGCTCTTCGTCGCGTTGACCTTCATCGCGGTGGCGTTGACCGAGGTGCTGGCGCCGAAGGTGCGGCGGGTGCACCCGGTGCAGTACGCGCTGGTCGGCCTGGCGCTGAGCCTGTTCTTCATGCTGTTGCTGGCCTTGTCCGAACACCTGCGCTTCGAGGTCGCCTACGGCGCCGCCAGCCTGGCCTGTGCCGGGGTGCTGGGCGTCTACGGGACCCACATGCTGGGCGGCTGGCGCACCGGCGCGGTGTTCGGTGGCGCGCTCGGTGGGCTCTACGGCCTGCTCTACGTGCTGCTGACCCGCGAGCAGACGGCGTTGGTGGTCGGCACCCTGGGCCTGTTCGCCGCCGTGGCCGCGGTGATGCTGCTGACGCGCCGGCTGGACTGGTACCGGCTGTTCGACGAGCTGGGCACGCCGCGGGCGCGCACCGAGTGAAGTCGGCGGGGCCGGCACGTACCATCGGCCGCATGAGCAGCCCGAGTGACGCCAGCCCCGACACCCCCACCTACGACCACATCGTCATCGGCGCCGGCACGGCCGGCTGCCTGCTGGCCAACCGGCTGTCGGCCGACCCGAAGCGGCGCGTGCTGCTGATCGAGGCCGGCGGCGCCGACGACTACGTGTGGATTCACATCCCCGTCGGCTACCTCTACTGCATCGGGAACCCGCGCACCGACTGGCTCTACCAGACCGATGCCGACCCGGGGCTGAACGGCCGGCGGCTGCGCTACCCGCGCGGCAAGGTGCTGGGCGGCTCGTCCAGCATCAACGGCATGATCTACATGCGTGGCCAGGCGCGAGACTACGACGGCTGGGCGCAGGCGGTGGGCGATGCCAACTGGCGCTGGGAACATTGCCTGCCCTTCTTCCGCAAGCACGAGGATCACTGGCGCGGCGCCGACGCACTGCACGGCGCCGACGGCTTCGACCCCACCGGCAAGCGCGCCGGCGGCGAATGGCGTGTCGAGAAGCAGCGCCTGCACTGGCCCATCCTCGATGCCTTCGCCGAAGCCGCGCAGCAGGCCGGCATCCCGGCCACGGCCGACTTCAACCGCGGCGACAACGAAGGGGTCGGCTACTTCGAGGTCAACCAGCGCAACGGCATCCGCTGGAACGCCGCCAAGGCCTTCCTGCGGCCGGTGTTCCACCGCGAGAACCTGCAGGTCTGGACCGGCGCGCCAGTCAACCGCCTGCTGTTCGAGCCGGGCCCGGACGGCCGGCCGCGCGCCGTGGGCGTGGAGGTGCAGCCGGTGGGCGGCGGCGCACCGGTGGTGGCCCGCTGCGCGCGCGAGGTGGTGCTGGCGGCCGGCGCCATCGGCACGCCGCAGATCCTGCAACTCTCGGGCATCGGGCCGGCCGACTGGCTGCATCCGCACGGCATCACGCCGCTGCTGGACGCCCCCGGTGTCGGCGCCAACCTGCAGGACCACCTGCAGATCCGCGCCGTCTTCGCGGTCGAAGGCGCGCGCACCCTCAACACCCGCGCCGCCAGCTGGTGGGGCAAGGCCATGATCGGGCTCGAGTACCTGGCCCGGCGCAGCGGCCCGATGGCCATGGCACCCTCGCAGCTCGGCGCCTTCACCCGCTCCGACCCGTCGCGGCCGCACGCCAACCTGGAGTACCACGTGCAGCCGCTGTCGCTCGACGCCTTCGGCGAGCCGCTGCACGCCTTCAACGCCTTCACCGCCAGCGTCTGCAACCTGAACCCGGAGTCGCGTGGCCGTGTGCGCATCACCTCGGCCGACCCGGCGGCGGCGCCGTCCATCCTGGCCAACTACCTTTCCACACCGGGCGACCGGAAGGTGGCGGCCGAATCGCTGCGGCTGACACGCCGCATCGCCGCGATGCCGGCGCTCGCGCCCTTCAACCCGCGTGAGGTCAAGCCGGGCACCGAGTTCCAGAGCGACGACGAACTGGCGCGGCTGGCGGGTGACATCGGCACCACCATCTTCCACCCGGTGGGCACGGCGAAGATGGGGCGCGACGACGACCCGATGGCCGTGGTCGACGAACGCCTGCGGGTGCGGGGTGTCGATGGCCTGCGCATCGCCGATGCCAGCGTGATGCCCACCATCACCAGCGGCAACACCAATTCGCCGACGCTGATGATTGCCGAACGCGCCGCTGCCTGGATGTTGCAGGCTTGACACGAGCGCGCACTGACGGGGGAAAGCCCGGATGGGCGCGCCACGGGCGCACCCTTACAGTGCGCCCACTTTCGGCCCACCCGCCCCCGGCAGGTGCATGGCTGGAGGGGGTCCGAGGAGACAAAAGTCCGGGCCGAGAAGCACAACTCGTCTAAAGGCCCCCGCGAGCCCGAGATCAAACGGGCCGCGCGTGAGACCGGTGAAAATGCAAAGGCGCCAGCAACCCTGGCGCCTTTTGCTTTCTGGTTCGCCCATGTACGACCTGCTCCTGGTAGCGATTGCTTCTCTCTTTGCCGGCCTGATCGACGCCATCGTCGGTGGGGGTGGGCTGATCCTGGTGCCGGCGCTGTTCGCCACCTACCCGGGCGCCGTGCCGGCCACGCTGCTGGGCACCAACAAGGGCGGTGCGATCTGGGGCACCGCCTGGGCGGCATGGCAGTTCACGCGCCGGGTCAGTCTCTCTTTGCGCACCATGGCCCCGGCCATGGCGGCGGCGCTGGCGGGCAGCTTCGCCGGTGCCTGGGCGGTGACCGGGGTCGATGCCAGCATGCTGCGCAAGGCGCTGCCGCTGGTGCTGCTGGCGATCCTGGCCTACACCCTGGCTCGCAAGGACCTGGGCCGGCACCACACGCCGCGGTACGGCGCGTCGGTCGAGCCCTGGGTCGCCGCGCTGGTCGGCGGGGCGATCGGCTTCTACGACGGCTTCTTCGGCCCCGGCACCGGAAGTTTCTTCGTCTTCCTCTTCGTGCGCACGCTGGGCTACGACTTCCTGCATGCCTCGGCCGCCTCCAAGCTGCTCAACACCTCGACCAACCTCGCCGCGCTGGTGCTCTTCACCTGGAAAGGCCATGTGTGGTGGCACGTGGCGGCGGTGCTGGCGGTGGCCAACGTGGCCGGCAGCCTCATCGGCACCCGCCTGGCCCTCAAGCACGGCGCCGGCTTCGTGCGCGTGGTGTTCATCGGGGTGGTGGGCGCGCTGATCCTGAAGACCGGCCACGACGCCTTCCTGCGCTGAGCGGCCAGGCGAATGGCCGGCGAAGGCGTGCGATGCGACATCTGCCCGCATCCGCGGGCGCCGATGCGGGTTCGCGCCGATAACGCGCGCCTACCGGGCTGGCTACCCTAGCCGCCCAGACCCACTTTGCCGCGCAGCGCCCATGACCAGCAACGACACCTCCTACGGCCTGCCGATCCCTCCCTCGGCCCTGGCGCTGCAGCGCCTGTACCACTGGGAGCGCACCCAGCCGAACCGCGTCGCCTACACCCAGCCGATGGGCAACGGCGTGGTCAAGGACCTGACCTGGAAAGAGGTGATGGACCAGGTCCGCCGCCTGGCCGGCCACCTGCAGGCCCAGGGTTTCGCGCCGGGCACCAAGATCGCGCTGCTGTCCAAGAACACCGCCTGGTGGCTGATCTGCGACTACGCCATCTGGATGGCCGGCCACGTGTCGGTGCCGCTCTACCCCACGCTGGCCGCCGACACCATCCGCCAGATCCTCGAGCACAGCGAATCGAAGCTGCTGTTCGTCGGCAAGCTCGACGGCTTCGAGGGCATGAAGCCCGGCATCCCGGCCGGCCTGCCCTGCATCGCCACGCCGCTCGCGCCTCCCAACGACTACCCGAAATGGGACGACGTGCTGGCCAAGGCCACGCCACTGCAGGGCGAGCCCGTGCGCCCGGCGGACGAGCTGTCCACCATCATGTACACCTCGGGCACCACCGGCATGCCCAAGGGCGTGATGCACAGCTTCGGCACCTTCGCCTGGTCGGTGCAGTCGGGCCTGGAGCGCGTGAAGGCCGTCGACATGAACACCCGCATGCTCAGCTACCTGCCGCTGTCGCACGTGGCCGAGCGCACGCTGGTCGAGCACGGCCAGCTGGCCACCGGCATGCGTGTGTACTTCGCCGAGAGCCTGGACACCTTCACCTCCGACCTGCAGCGTGCACGGCCCACGGTGTTCTTCTCCGTGCCGCGGCTGTGGGTCAAGTTCCAGCAGGGCGTGCACGCCAAGATGCCGCCGGCCAAGCTGCAGCGGTTGCTGAAGATCCCCCTCCTCGGCGGCATCGTGCGCAAGAAGATCCTCGGCGCGCTCGGGCTCGACCAATGCACCTTTGCCGCTGGTGGCGCCGCCCCCATGCCGCCCGAGCTGCTGCGCTGGTACGAGCGCCTGGGCCTGCCCATCGTCGAGGTCTATGGCATGACCGAGAACTGCGGCATCAGCCACGCCACGCTGCCGGGCGTGCAGCGCCCAGGCACCGTGGGTGTGCCCTACAAGGGCGTGCAGAGCCGCATCGACCCCGCCAACGGCGAGATCCAGGTCAAGAGCCCCGGCCTGATGCTGGGCTACTTCAAGGAGCCCGAGCTGAGCCGGCAGAGCTTCACCGCCGACGGCTGGCTGCACACCGGCGACAAGGGCCAGCTCGACGCCGAGGGCAACCTGCGCATCACCGGCCGCGTGAAGGACCTCTTCAAGACCAGCAAGGGCAAGTACGTGGCGCCGGCCCCCATCGAAGACAAGCTGGTCATGCACACCTCGGTCGAGGCCTGCTGCGTGACGGGCGCCAACCTCGGCCAGCCGCTGGGCATCGTGATGCTCAACCCCGACGCCGCCAAAGCGGCCTCCAACGGCGGCAAGGCCGCGATCGAGGCCTCGCTGGCCGATCACCTGAAGGCCATCAACGCCAGCCTCGACCCGCACGAACAGCTCGACTGCATCGTCGTCGTGGTCGAGCCCTGGACGGTCGACAACGGCGTCATCACGCCGACCTTCAAGGTCAAGCGCAACCGGATCGAGGAGCTCTATGCCGCCAGCTACGAGCGCTGGGTGGGGAGCCGCAAGCCCGTTCTGTGGGCTTGAGCGCCGAGGGCGCTCAAGCCCTGCGGGCCTGGCAGGCAATGCCTGCCAGGCCGTGGGCCGAATGTTGGGCTCCCCCGAGCCCCCTCCGAGCGGGGGCTCCAGCATGGTGAACAAGCCGGCCTGACGGCCGGCGACGCCGCTTCTACGGCTGGCTCGATTCAGCCGGCCTTCACTTTCAGTCGCCACGCGTGCAGCAGCGGCTCGGTGTAGCCGCTGGGTTGCTCCACACCCTTGAACACCAGGTCGCACGCGGCCTGGAAGGCCTTGCTCTCGTCGAAACGGCCGGCCATCGGGTGGTACGCGGCGTCGCCCGCGTTCTGCTGGTCGACCACCTTGGCCATGCGCTTGAGGGTGTTGCGCACCTGGGCCTTGCTCACCACGCCGTGCAGCAGCCAGTTGGCCATGTGCTGGCTGGAAATGCGCAGCGTCGCGCGGTCTTCCATCAGGCCGACGTTGTGGATGTCGGGCACCTTCGAGCAGCCCACGCCCTGGTCGACCCAGCGCACCACGTAGCCGAGAATGCCCTGGGCGTTGTTGTCGAGCTCCTGCTGCTTCTCGGCGTCGCTCCACTGGGGCGCGGCGACCACGGGGATGCTGAGCAGGCCCTTGAGGATCTCCTCGCGCACTTCGGCGCGGCTCGACTTCTTGTCGGCCTTCTCCAGCCCCTTCTGCACCGCGCCCACGTCGACCTGGTGGTAGTGCAGCGCGTGCAGCGTGGCGGCCGTCGGGCTGGGCACCCAGGCCGTGTTGGCGCCGGCCCGGGGGTGGCCGATCTTCTGCTGCAGCATCGCGGCCATCAGGTCGGGCATGGCCCACATGCCCTTGCCGATCTGTGCCCGGCCGCGCAGGCCGCACTGCAGGCCCACCAGCACGTTGCTGCGCTCGTAGGCGGCGATCCAGGCGCTGGTCTTCATGTCGCCCTTGCGCAGCATCGGGCCGGCGTGCATGGCGGTGTGCATCTCGTCGCCGGTGCGGTCGAGGAAGCCGGTGTTGATGAAGGCCACGCGGTTCTTGGCGGCGGCGATGCAGGCCTTGAGGTTCACCGAGGTGCGGCGCTCCTCGTCCATGATGCCGAGCTTCACCGTGTGCTTCGGCAGGCCGAGCAGCTTCTCGACGCGGCCGAAGAGCTCGTCGGCAAAGGCCACCTCGGCCGGGCCGTGCATCTTCGGCTTGACGATGTAGACGCTGCCGGTGCGCGAGTTGCGCAACCCGTTCGCGCCGTGGCCTTGCAGGTCGTGCAGTGCGATCGCCGTCGTCACCACTGCGTCCATGATGCCTTCGGGAATCTCGCGCGCTTCAGCGCCCCAGAGGATGGCCGGGTTGGTCATCAGGTGGCCCACGTTTCGCACGAACAGCAGCGAGCGGCCGTGCAGCGTCACCGCCTCGCCGGCCGGGCCGGTGTAGACACGGTCGGCGTTCAGCCCGCGCGTCATGGTCTGGCCGCCCTTGACGAAGGTCTCGGTCAGCGTGCCCTTCAGGATGCCCAGCCAGTTGCCGTAGGCCAGCACCTTGTCGGTCGCGTCCACCACCGCCACCGAGTCTTCCAGGTCGAGGATGGTCGACAGCGCCGACTCGATCACCAGGTCGCTCACGCCGGCGGCGTCGCCCGCGCCGATGGGCGTGCTGCGGTCGATGCGGATGTCCAGGTGCAGGCCGTGGTGCTGCAACAGCACCGATGACGGATTCGCCGCATCGCCCTGGTAGCCGATGAACTGCTTGGCCTTCTTCAGGCCGGTGGATGTGCCGTCCTTCAACGTGACGACGAGCGCCCCACCCTCGACGCGGTAGCCTGCCGAGTCGAGGTGCGAGCCCTTGGCCAGCGGCACGGTGCGGTCGAGCACGTGGCGTGCGTACTCGATGACCTTGGCGCCGCGCACCGGGTTGTAGCCCTTGCCCTTCTCGGCGCCGTCGGTTTCCGGCAGCACGTCGGTGCCGTACAGGGCGTCGTACAGCGAGCCCCAGCGCGCATTGGCCGCGTTCAGTGCATATCGGGCGTTGGTGATCGGCACCACCAGCTGCGGGCCGGCCTGCGTGGCCAGCTCGGCGTCGACGTTCCTGGTCTTCGCCTTCACGTCGCCCGGGTCGGCCACCAGGTAGCCGATCTTCTCCAGGTGCTTGCGGTAGGCCTTCATCTTGGCCTTCCTGTCCAGCGGGCCCGGGTTGGCGCGGTGCCAGTCGTCCATCGCCGCCTGGAGGCGGTCGCGCTCGGCCAGCAGCGCGGCGTTCTTCGGCGCCAGCTCGTGCACGATGCGGTCGAAGCCGGCCCAGAAGTCTCCGGCGTCGACGCCGGTGCCCGGCAGCACCTGCTCGTCGATGAAGGTCTTCAGCTCGGTGGCGACCTGCAGGCCGTGGATCGGGGTGCGCGTGGTCATCGTCAATGCCTCGTTAGGTGGTGATCAGTCGGGAAAGAAGTCGAGCACGTCGCGCAGGCTGGTGCCGATGCGCGTCGGGGGTGGGCCCAGGCGCTCCAGCGGCGCACCGGCGCGGTTGACCCACAGGGTGGTGAAGCCGTACCAGGTGGCGCCCAGCGCGTCCCAGCCGTTGCTGGAGACGAACAGGATCTCGCGCGCGGGCAAGCCCAGGGCAGCCGGGCCGATGGCGTAGGCGGCGGGGTCGGTCTTGAAGCGCTGCGTCGCATGCACGCTCAGCACCGGGTCGAGCAGCTCGGCCATGCCGGCGCTCTTGACGGCGCTGGCCAGCATCTCGGGGTCGCCGTTGGAGAGGATGCCGGCCGGCACGCCCCGGCGTTGCAGCGCGGCCAGCACCGCGTGGTTCTCGGGAAAGGCAGAGAGGTGGCGGTACTCGTTGAGCAGCCGCTGTTCGGCCTGCGCGCCCAGGGCCAGGCCCAGCCGTTCTGCGCTGAACTGCAATGCCGCACGGGTCAGCGCCCAGAAGGGCTGGTAGCGCCCGCTCATCGAGCACAGCCGGGTGTACTCGATCTGCTTGTCGCGCCACAGCTGCGACAGGCGCTCCCCGGCGCCGGGGAACAGCTGCTCAGCGGCCAAGCCGACGCTGTAGACGTCGAACAGGGTGCCGTAGGCGTCGAACAGCACAGCGCGCACGATGGGGCCAGCGGGGGGTGTGCTCATGGGATGGGAATTTATTCGATACCCCGACCGGCGATTACCAGCTGCTTGTGCGATTGATTTGTGACTTTTACGCAAAGATCAGCCGCCGTACCATCCCCGGATGGACCGGCTGAAGCAGATCGAGACCTTTGTGGCGGTGGCGGCCAAGGGCAGCCTGACCGCGGCCGCGCTGGCCGAAGGCGTCGCACCGGCGGTCATCGGCCGGCGCATGGATGCGCTCGAGGAGCGACTGGGGGTGAAGTTGCTGCAGCGCACGACGAGGCGCATCAGCCTGACCCACGAAGGCAGCGCCTTCCTCGAGAACTGCCAGCGCCTGGTCACCGAGTTCAACGCCGCCGAGGCCAGCGTGTCGGCCGGTGGCGTGAAAGCGAGCGGCCACTTGAGAATCACCGGGCCGGCCGGTTTCGGCCGCCGCCACCTGGCGCCACTGGTGCCGGCCTTCCTCTCGCGTCACCCGGAGGTGAGCCTGTCGCTGAACCTCTCGGACCGGGTGGTCGATCTGGTCAACGAGGGCTATGACTGCGCGGTGCGGGTGGGCGACCTGCCCGACTCCAGCCTGGTCAGCGTGCGCCTGGCCGACAACCGGCGCCTGTGCGTGGCGGCGCCGGCCTACCTGCATCGCGCCGGTACGCCACGGCACCCGGGCGAGCTGTCCCGCTACCAGTGCCTGACGCTCAGCTCGGAGTCCAGCCAGACCCGCGGCTGGGCCTTTCTCGTCGATGGCGCGGTGACGCACCTGCGCCTGGCCGGGCGGCTCGACTGCAGCGACGGCCAAGTGCTGCACGAGTGGTGCCGCGAGGGGTTGGGCATCGCCTGGCGCTCGACCTGGGAGGTGCAGGCTGACATCGCCACCGGCCGGCTGGTCAGCGTGCTGGACGACTTTGCCGCCCCGCCCAACGGCATCTATGCCGTCTTTCCCAGCGCCCGTCACCTGCCGCTGCGGGTGCGGCTGTGGATCGATTTCCTGAAGCACAGCTACGGCGACCCCGGGTATTGGTGAGCCCCCACAGCCCTCCCGGGCCTGCCCCTCGTGGGGGCTCGCGCAGCGGACCGGCGGAGCCGGATCCGCGCACGCCACTTGGAGGGCGGCGACCTAGTGCAAACCCGCGGTTTGTAGCACAGGATTCGGGTTGTCACTGAGTTTGATTGTTCGCGATCCGTTAACACGCAATGAACGTTGCGGCTGTTTATTCGCGCCGCGGCAATCTCTACAGTTGCATCCATCGATGAGCCGCAACCGTAAAACGACTCACCGAGGCTGGACAAGACGGAGCAGCTCAGTAAGCGCTCACCGCCATGCCCGGATCAGTTTGAACGTTTCACTCAAAGGATGACCACCATGTTCGCCAAGCAAGCCACCCTCGCCGCCGCCCTCGTTCTCGCCGCCGCCGGCAGCGCCTTCGCCGCCGATGCCTCGCAGCGCAATGTGTTCGACACCGAGACGAACCTGCGCGCCCCGGCCGCCGAAGCCAAGCTGACCCGCGAGCAGGTCCGCGCCGAATTCCTGGCCGCCCGCGCTGCCGGCGACGTCAACGTGTTCGACACCGAGACCGTCGCCTACGTCGTGAAGCCCGCCGCCCGTGGCGAGGCCAAGACCCGCCTGGCCCAGTCGGCCGCTCCCGCGTCCGCGAAGTAATGCGTCAGGTGATGGTCACGCTGTCAACCACGCTGCCATCACCCTGCTGCCAACCCGGTTCAAAGAATCGATACATGCCGATACCGCGCTGAAAGGACGCGCCCAGAGCGCACCAGCACGATGAGGCCCTGTCCAACGAGATCTGAAAGGAACACCACCATGTTTGCCAAGCAAGCCACTTTCGCCGCCATCGCCCTCGCCGTTGCCGGTGGCGCCTTCGCCCAGAACGTCGAGCGCAATGTGTTCGACACCGAGACCTACCAGCGCATGCCGGCCGCCGAGTCCACCGTGAGCCGCGACGCGGTGCGCGCCGAGTACATCGCCCAGCGCGACGCCAAGGGCATCTCCGACTTCCGGCCGCACGCCTGGTACTTCGCCCAGATGAACGACTCGGCCCCGGCCCTGATGGCCCTGTTCGCACCCAAGTCGGAGCAAGCCCCGGTGGCCAAGGCCGAAGGCCGCACCCGTGCCGAAGTGCGCGCCGAAGTGCTGGCCGCGCGCGCCAACGGCGAGCTGAACAGCTTCGACACCGAGACCTACCAGCGGATCCCGGCGACCCGCCAGCCCGCCTCGACGGCGCTCGCGCAGAAGTAAGGCCCCCACGGCCCCTCCCGGGGCCTGCCTTGCAGGCCGCGCCAAGCCAGAGGCTTGTCCCCTCGGTAGGCACAAACAGTCCTCAGGACTGTTCGTGTCCGACCTCGGCCCCCCAAGGGGGCTCGCGCAGCGGACTGGCAAAGCCAGATCCGCGCACGCCACTGGATTCACACGAGGCCGCTTTGCGGCCCGTGTCGTTTAGGGATGCGCAGCGAGCACCTCCGCCACCGAGGCCGTCAGCCGCTGGCCGTAGCCGAGGTGCAGGAACTCGTTCGGCCCGTGGGCGTTGCTCTTGGGGCCGAGCACGCCGCAGACCATCATCTGCGCCTTCGGGAAGCCCTGCTGCAGCAGGTTCATCAGCGGGATGGTGCCGCCCTGGCCGATGTAGCCCAGCGGTTCGCCGAAGTGGGTCTTCGAGGCGGCGTCGAGCGCCGTTTCGAGCCAGGGGTCGATGGCGGGCGCGTTCCAGCCGGTCGCGCCACCGTCGTCCATGCGCCCATCCGGCTGGAAGGTGACCTTCGCGTTGTAGGGCGCGTTGTCCTCCAGCAGTGTTTTCAACGCCACGGCCGCTTCGTTGGCGGCCACCAGCGGCGGCAGGCGCAGGCTCAGCTTGAAGGCGGTGTACGGGCGCAGCACGTTGCCGGCGTTGGACAGCGGCGGCATCCCGTCGACGCCGGTGATGGACAGCGTCGGCCGCCAGGTGCGGTTCAGCAGGGCTTCGACCGGGTCGGTGGTGGTGGGCAGCGAGGCGCCGCCGTCGGCCCCGCAGGCCCAGGGGTAGCGCTTCCAGACCTCGTCGCCCAGCGTGGCGGCGGTGGCGCGGGCCTGGGCCACGCGCTCGGCCGGGATCTCGCAGTGGAAGACGCCGGGCAGCAGGTTGCCGGTCTTCGAGTCCTCCAGCCGGTCCAGCACCTGGCGCAGGATGCGGAAGCTCGACGGCACCAGGCCGCTCGCGTCGCCCGAATGGATGCCCTCGGTGAGGATCTCGACCTTCAGCGTGCCGGTGATGTTGCCGCGCAGGCTGCTGGTGAGCCAGAGCTGGTCATAGTTGCCGGCGCCGGAATCGAGGCACACCACCAGGCTCACGTCGCCCAGGCGGTCTTTCAGCTTCTCCAGGTAGAACGGCAGGTCGAAGGAGCCGGATTCCTCGCAGCTCTCGATCAGGCCGACGATGCGCGGGTGCGCGATGCCCTGGGCCTTCAGCGCCTCGATCGCGCTGACCGCGGCGTAGATCGCATAGCCATCGTCGGCGCCGCCGCGGCCGTAGAGCTTGCCGTCCTCGATCTTCGGCGTCCAGGGGCCGAGGTCCGAACGCCAGCCGTTGAACTCGGGCTGCTTGTCCAGGTGGCCGTACATCAGCGCCGTCTGCGTGCTGCCACTGCGGGTGGCCGGCAGCTCGAAGAAGATCACCGGCGTGCGGCCTTCGGCGCGGATCACCTCCAGCGTCAGCCCGGGCACCTTGCGGCTTTCGACCCAGGCCGCGGCGTCGCGCACCACCTTGTCGATCAGGCCGTGCTGCTCCCACTCGGGGTCGAACAGCGGGCTCTTGGCCGGCACCGCGATGTAGTTGGTCAGCTGCGGCACGATGCGCTCGCGCCAGGCGGCGTCGACGAAGCGGCCGAGCGCGGCCGAGTCCAGCGTGGGCAGTTTGTCGGGGGCATTCATGGTGTGAATCCTTGGGCGGCGGCTCGTGGCCGCGGAAGCCCTGGATTGTGCGCCCGGCGCCCCCCGGGCACGGGGCGGCTACTCGCTGCGCGGCAGGAAGTCGCGCCAGCCGAGGTGGGCGGGCGGTGCCTCGCACTGGAACGGCGGCGGCTTCGCCTCGCGGCGCACCGGGTCGTTGCAGACCTCGAAGAAATTGGCCGAGGCCGGGTTGCGGAACTCGCGCAACCGGGCGGCGAGGTAGCTGGCCTTGTCGCGGTGGCCCGATTCGGCCAGCGCCTGCGCCCAGGCCAGCATCAGGCGGGTGTCCAGCAGCGTATGGGTGGTGCTGGAGAACGCAGCCATCGCCTGGGACGGCGGCTCGGTGGTGGTGGCCGCCGCGTAGTCGGCATGGTGCGAGAAGAACACGCTGCCCTGCCCGCGCTCGACGCGCTCGGCCAGCGGCCCGCTGCCCTCGGTGGGCGAGTAGATCACCACCACCTTCCAGTAGTCGTAGGCGGCAAACAGTGCGCCGCAGAGCAGCAGCGCGCCGGCCACGCGCAGGGCCGGGTTGGGCAAGACCGCCCGCATCACCACGAACGTCTCCACCGGCTCGACCCGGCGCAGCGCACAGCCCCAGGCCCAGGCGGTGGGCAGCAGGAAGTAGGCATACCAAAGCGGGTACTCGGTCAGGCTGTGCAGGCCGATCATCAGCACGACCATGAAGGCCGCGCGCGCCAGGGTCCCGGATTCCCCCTGCACCGCCCACGCGCGCCGGGCGGCCTGCCACAGGGCTGCCAGCAGCAGCGCCAGCACCAGCAGCCCGAAGGGCACGCCCAGCTCGACGAAGAGCTGCAGCGGCAGGTTGTGGGTGTGATCGAAGAAGGCCACCGGCCGGCCCGGAAATGCGCTCAGCGTCCAGGCGAAATTGAACTCGCCGAAACCCACGCCGAACCAGGGCTGCGCCTTGATCATCGCCAGCGTGTTCAGCAGGATGCCCATGCGCGACGACGACATGTCGTTCTCCGCCAGGCGGGCCTCGCCGCCAAAGGTCTGGCTGGTCAGGTGGCTCCAGGCGCTCATGCCGCCCCAGAAGATCAGGTAGGCCACCGGCGCACACATCAGCGCCACGCGCAGCCAGCGCGCCAGCCGCTTGTCGACCGCGCCCCACAGCGCCAGCAGCAGCACGCCCAGCATGCCGGTGCGCGAGGCCGTCAGCACCAGGGCCCAGACCAGCAAGGCGGCCAGCACCAGCGCCAGCCGGCGGCCGAGCGTCAACCCGAGCCAGCGGCCGGCCTGGGCCACCGGCACCCAGGCGATCAAGCCCCACAGCAGCAGGCTGCTCAGGTGGTTGGGCTGGCGCAGGTTGCCCACCGCGCGGCCGGGCAAGCCGGAGCGGGCGATGACGGAACCGTCCGTCCAGCTGGGCAGGAAGACCTGCAGCAGTGCGATCACCGTGCTGGCCAGCCCGGCCAGCAGCATGGCCTGGTGGAAGGCCAGTACATCATCGGTTTGCCGCGGCGAACCGGCTGCACCATGCCACGCGACCGCGGCAGCGGCCGCCAGGAGGGCCAGCGAGGAAAGGGCCAGCGGCGACGGCAGGCCGCCGTGCATCGACACCACCACCGCCAGGGCGAGCGCCGCCAGGGCGGCCCACAGCGTGGCGCCTTGCGGCGCTGCCAGCCCGCCGCGCGCCCGCATGGCCACCAGCACCACCCCCCAGCCGGCGACCGACAGCAGCTGGTTCAGCAGCGTGGCGGAGGGGGAGAGGTTGTAGGCGAGCAGCGTGGGGGCGAGGACGGCCGCTGCGAAGGCGGGTGTGGCAAACGTGTCGGAGTGGCGCATGCGAGCGGGATTGTCCTTCAGCGCGGGGGCTCGCTGCCGCAGCGCGCTCTCGCTCACTCAGGGCGCAGCGGTGGTCGAGGCCGCCGGCCTGGCCGCCGCCTGCAGCGCTGTGCGGTAGCGCCCGATCGACGCCACGTGCTCTTCGATCGGGGGCACCTCGCGGGTTTCGTGCCCCAGCAGGAAGGAACGGAATTGCCCGTCGGATGCCGAGCGCACGGTGAGCCGGTCGGCGCAGCGCCAGCCCACGTCCTTGGCCTGGACCAGCGCCGGCACCATGTCTTCACGCAGCGTGATGCGCCCCTGTTCGTCCAGCCGGTGGAGGCTCGCGCCTTCCTCGGCGACGCGATTCGGGTCGAGGTGGCGGTAGTCGGCGGCGGACGTCAGCCGCAGGCCCGTCTCCACCGGGATGCAGGCGTTGCGGGCGGCCCATTGCGCCTGGCCGGTGCGCAGGAAGGCCTCGACAGCAGGGCGAACGTCCATCAGCGACACCTGGTCGCTGCGCGTGCGTGCGGTCGACACGGGTTGACCATCACGGTAGACGATGCTGCCCAGCACCACCCGGTTGGCGTGCTCGCTCAGCAGGTTGGCGCCATGCCCGAAGGAGCCGCCGCGCTCGCGGGTCCCTGTTGCCGTCAGGTACGGTTCGTCGTGGCCCAGCGCCTCGCCGTGGTCGGACAGCACGATCACCAGCGTGTCGTCCAGCCGCCGGGCGGCTGCCAGCCCGGCCATGAGGCGGCCCACCTGCCTGTCCACCGTGCCCAGGGTCGCGACGTGTCGGTCGCGCATGCTTCCTCCACGGCTTCGCGGCACGTGCCGGCTCGCGAAGGGGAAGTGGCCGCTCAGGAAGTGGGTGGCCAGGAACAAGGGGGCGGGCTCATCGGCGGCGCGAAGCACGTCGTCCACGAAGCCGTCCGCGTCATAGCTGGGGATCGCCGCCACGTTGTGCGCGGAGTCGGGGAGCAACCAGCGCCCGATCCGGGTCTGCAGCAGGGCATTGCTCAGCGGCGTGTCGTTCACCGGCTGCAGCACGACGTCCAGCAAGCCAGGGCGCGGGCCCACGACGCGGTGGAAGCCGTAGGTTTCGTCGATGGTGTTGAAGCGCCGCTCGTCGATGCCGTAGACGGTGTGGAAGCCAGCCGCTTGCAGCTGAGCCGACAGCAGATCGTCGCGCCGCACCGAGCGCGGATCGCGCAGGTTGTCCAGCGCACCGTGGTCGGCCGGCGCCTTGCCGCTCAGGATAGACATCCAGGCGGGGTAGGTGCGCCCCAGCGGCGTGTAGGCGCGGTCGAAGCGCTCGGCCTGCGCCAGGAGCTGCGTCAGGTTGGGGAATCGGGCGCGCTCGGCCTGCATCAGGTCGTGCGACAGCGAATCGATCCCGATCAGCACGACGTTGCGCCGGGGGCTGGCCTGGGCTCGTGGCGATTCGGGCCAGACGAAGGCCAGCATGACGGCGGCGACGGCGGCGCCGAAACCCCAGACCCGCGCTCCGCGAGCCCAACGGGCCCGATGGGCCCAGCCTGCAGCACCGGCCGCCACCAGCAATACGGCACTGCAGGTGCCCCAGGCAAACGGACCAGACAGCGAAGGCAGGATGACCGAGTAGTCGGACGCCGGAAAGGCCCAGGCGTTGGCGGCCACCAGCCACACCCAGCCCGCCAGCAGGCACGCTGCGCGCGTGATGCGCCGGTCCAGGCGCAGGGGCGCTGCGGCCAGGCCGCCGAGCCCCCACAAGAGGCCGAACGCGGCCGTGGTCGCGAGCAACAGCACCAGGGCGTTGCCCGCTGCACCGGCCACGACGGCCGGGTTGGCCAGCGCCTGGGCCGCCATGAGGGCAGTGTTTTCCCCCGTCACGCGCGGGCCCATCAGGCCCAGCGCCACGGGGGCGGCGTACAGCAGCAGCCAGCCCAGCCAGGCGAGCACCAGGGGCGGCCAGCGGCGCGTCGACAACGACATGGTGGGAGTGTGGCGGCGACAAGAATGAAGCGTCAAAAGAAAAGGGCCGGCAGAGCCGGCCCTTTTCAGCGCGGGAGCGCTTTGTCAGCTCACGATCACTCGCGGCATTCGGCCGGCACGTACTTCACATCCGAGGTGGTCGTGCAGTCCCAGGTCACGCCAGTGGACGCCGACGTGGGAGTCAGGACCAGCTCAATGCTGATGCTGTTGCCGGCGTCCACGGTCGCGGTCAGCACGCCATCACCATCGCAATCCAGTGCCGTGCGGCCGTTGGTGCCCTCGTTCACGCCGGTGCACTTGTCGCTGGTGTCAGAGGCGAAATTCTCGCCAACGGTGGCCTTGGCGCCGCTGGCCTGGATCAGGCCTTCCGACACGCGAGCGCGGACCGTGTAGTCCTGGTAAGCCGGCAGCGCAACCGCGGCCAGGATGCCGATGATCGCCACGACGATCATCAGTTCGATGAGGGTGAAACCTTGTTGGACGCGCTTCATGGTGAAACTCCTGGTCAGCGGTGTGGGGGAGAGAACTCTTGGCTGTGGGGGCGCGCTTTCTGTCGCCCTCATCCCCCTAACTGCGAAACCCGTGCCAGCTTGAACTGCCCGATACACCGTGACTTTTGGCAACCGCCTGACAGAAATGGTCGCTTTCCACTGCCCATTTCTGTCGACCCGCCGGTGCGGGCTGACAATTTTTGTCAGTTCAGCTGCAGCGTCTGGCCGGCTTCCAGCGCCTGCAGGCGGGCGCCCGGCAGACGGGCGGCCAGGTCGGCGCGGATGGCGTCCAGCTCGCCCGGCTTGATGTGGGTCAGCAGCACTTCCACGCCCGGCGGCAGGCCCGCCAGTTCCTCGGCCAGGGTCGAGGGGCAGTGGTGCCGGCTGTCGGCCGCCACCTTGCGCTCGCTCTCCGGAAAGGCGATCTCGATCACCAGCTGGCCGGTCGGCCGGCCGCGGGCGGCGAGCGCGGCCCACAGCGCGGGGTTGGGGCCTGTGTCGCCGGTGTAGACCCAGTCACTGCCGCCTGGCGCTTCGAGGGCAAAGCCGCAGGCCGGCACCGCGTGCAGCGCCGGCAGCACCTCGATGCGCCGCCCGGCCCGGCCGACGGCCAGCACCTGGCCCACTTCGACCGGTTGCAGTTGCAGCACCGGTCGTGCGGCGCTGGGCAGGCGGGTGAAATCGGGCCAGAGCTGGTCGTTGAACAGGTGCTGGCGCAGCACTTGCAGCGTGGGTGCGAGCGCGTGGACCTGGATCGGCGGCCGGCCCTGGCGCCGGCGCATCACGCTGTCGGCCAGCAGCGGCACGCCCAGCACGTGGTCCAGGTGCGAGTGGGTCAGCAGGATGTGGTCGATGCGGGCCAGTTCCTCCAGCGCGAGGTCACCCACGCCGGTGCCCGCGTCGATCAGGACGTCGTCGTCGAGCAAAAAGCTGGTCGTGCGGCAGCCCTGGGCGATCGAGCCCGAGCAGCCGAGGATGCGAATGTTCATTGTGAGCGGCAGGAGCACACGGCACGGTCTGCCCGCGATGGTCGGCCGCGGGGCCAGAAGGCGCAAGGCACCAAGGCCCATTTGACCGGCGTTCCGACTCCCGCGGCGGATAGAACCGGCACCTCACGTGAACAGGGTCACACCGGGCGCGCGAAGCGCCGCCCGCTTCCGGTGGCGTGCGCGGATCCGGCTTTGCCGGTCTGCTGCGCGAGCCCCCTCGGGGGGCAGCCCCCGGGAGGGGGCGTGGGGGCTAACCTTGTATGAACTGCATCTGCGTGCCGGCGAGGTCGATGATGTCGCCGTTCTTCAGCGACACCACGCCGTCGCCGACGATGCTGCCGTTGACGCTGGGGTGGGTGACGCCTTCGACGTGTGAGAGCACGTAGCCGGTGGGGCGCTTGGCGATCGAGGCGACCTGCACGCCGGGCTTGCCGACGGTGGTGACGGCCTTGGTCAGCAGCACCTCGCGGCCGGCAGCGCCGCCGTTGAGCACCTTGATCGAGGCCGGGATCATCGCGTGCGCCGGCGGCGGGATGGTGACCGGGTTGGCCGGGTTGAAGGCGCCCGGGCGCAGCACCATGGTCTTTTCGTAGTCGGGCACCTCGTCGAGCAGGTACTTGATGCGGTACTTGCCGATCTCGACGGTGTCGTTGTGCACCAGCAGCTGCTTCTTGACGGCCTTGCCGTTGATGTAGGTGCCGTTGGTGCTGTTCAGGTCTTCGATGAACACATCGTGCCCGACCGCCAGCAGGACCGCGTGCTCGCCGCTGACGGCGAGGTTGTCGATCACGATGTCGTTGTACGGCCGCCGGCCGAGGGTCGTGCGATCCTTGGTGATCGGCACTTCCTTGATGACGACGTTGTCCAGCGAAACGACCAGCTTGCCCATGCTTGCCCTCTAGTTGTCACGGTCCGCCGAGGTCGGCCTGTAGGTTGGCGGGCGCATCACCGCATCAGTTGCGGCGAAACGGCCACCAGGCACGCCCGGTCTGGGCCGCACCCCCCTTGGCGCGCACCAGGACCACCGAAATATTATCCCGCCCGCCTGCGGCGTTGGCAGCGGCGATCAGTGCCTGGCCTGTCAATTCCAAACTGTCGTTTGCGCGCATCACTTGGGCGATCGCGGCGTCGGGCAGCATGTCGGACAGGCCGTCGGAGCACAGCAGCACCGTGTCGCCGGCGCGCAGCTCGTGGCCCACGACTTCCAGCTCGACCTGCGGCTCGACGCCGACGGCGCGTGTCACCAGGTTGCGGTTCATCGAGTAGACCGCTTCCTCGGGCGTGAGCAGGCCGGCGTCGATCTGCTCCTGCAGCAGTGAATGGTCGCGGCTGAGCTGCTCCAGCCGCCCGCCGCGCAGGCGGTAGGCGCGCGAGTCGCCGATGTGCCCGACCCAGACCCGGTCTTCGTTGAACAGCGCCGCCACCAGCGTGGTGCCCATGCCGGCGTACTCGGCGCGGCTTTGCGAGGCGTCGAACACCGCCTGGTTGGCGTGTTGGGCGCTGGCGACCATGGCGGCGCGGATCTCTTCTTCGTCGTGCGGCCCGCCGGGCTGGGCCAGCCAGCGCGCCAGGTCGTCGCAGACGTGGTCGACCGCCATGGCGCTGGCCACTTCGCCGGCGTTGTAGCCGCCCATGCCATCGGCCAGCACGGCCAGCGCGATGGCCTCGTCGATGCGCACCGCGTCCTCGTTGTTGCTTCGGGCGCGACCGGTGTCCAGCGCGCTGAAGAATTCGAGTTGCATGCTCAGGTGGGCAGGGGGCGGGGCGGAGCGGCCATTGTGCCTGTGCCGCCGGCAATGCCGCCTTCGGGGGAAACCAACCCGGCGGCCAGCGTGCGCAGCTCGGCGGCCACGGCCTGGCCGTCGGCCGGCCGGTCGGCCGGGCGCTTGGCCAGCAGCCGCTCGACCAGGCCAGCCAGCGCGGGCGGCAGGTCGGGGCGCAGGCTCGCGAGCGGCGCTGGCGGGGCCTTCGCCACCGCTTGCAACAGCTCGCCCAGCGAGGCGCTGGGGTCGAAGGGCAGCCGGCCGGTCAGCAGCTCGAAGAGGACCACGCCCAGCGCGTAGAGGTCGCAGCGGCCGTCGACCGGGGCGCCGGTGAGCTGCTCGGGGGCCATGTACACCGGGGTGCCGGCCAAGACGCCGCTGCGGCTGCGTTCGGCGTCGCTCAGGTGGGCGCAGCCGAAATCGGTGATCTTGAGCTGGCCCTTGACCGGGTTGAACAGCAGGTTGGCGGGCTTCAGGTCGCGGTGCACCACGCCTTGGGCATGGGCATAGGCCAGCGCCTCGGCGGCCTGGGCGGCGAGCTCCAGCACCAGGGGTTCGGGCAGCAGGCGCGGGGCGGTGGCGTAGCGGGACAGGTCGCTGCCGGCCACCCATTCCATCGCGATCCAGCCAAAGGCGCGCTCGCCCTGGCCCTCGATGCCGGTGTCGTGGCAGCGCACGATGCCAGGGTGGCGCAGCCGGGCCGCGGCCGTGGATTCACGCAGGAAGCGTTCGCGGGTGAGTTCGCTGCCGTGCAGGCGCACGGTCTTGATCGCCACCGGCTGCCCGCTGCGGGGGTGGGTGGCCAAGTGCAGCTCGCCGAGCGCGCCGTGGGCGAAGGTGCGCACCAGCGCGTAACCGCCGATCACGACGCCCGGCATCTCGCTCGGGCCGTCGATCTGGGAGGCGGTGGCCAACCCACGCGGGCGCCATCCGGCCACAGGCCAGCGGCGCCAGAATGCGATACCCGCAGCGCTCATCGCGCCAACCCCCCGTTGGATTTGTTCAAACCACCTTATCACAGGCGGTTGCGCGCCGCCGTATCACGCGGTATCGCCGCGTGGCGCCGCGCAAACAATTCAACCGACTTCGGGTTGCGCGGGGCGGCGCATCGCCACGGCCTTGCCGATGGCCAGCACCAGCAGCGCGCCGATGGCGCCGGCGGCGTAGCGCACGGTTGCCGTGACCTCGGGCAGGGTGGACGGCGGTTGGGGGGCTTCCGTCGGGAAGTAGGAGAGCACGGCGGGGTCGCTCACCGCCATGGTGCCGGCGATCCAGCCCAGCAGCATGCCGCCGAGGGTGATGATGAGGGGGAAGCGGTCCATCAGCTTGATGACCAGCTGGCTGCCCCAGACGATGATCGGGATGCTGACCAGCAGGCCGAAGATCACCAGCGGCATCTGGTGGTCGCCGCCAGCGGCCTGGGCGGCGCCGGCGATGGCGATCACGTTGTCCACGCTCATGACCAGGTCGGCCACGACGACCGTCTTGACCGCCGCCCAGAGCTTGTCGCTGGACTGGATGTTGGCGTGGCCGTCGTCCTCGTCCGGTGCCAGCAGCTTGACGCCGATCCACACCAGCAGCACTGCGCCGACCAGCTTGAGGTAGGGGATCGCCAGCAGCGTGAGGGCGAAGAAGATCAGGACCACCCGCAGCAGGATGGCGCCGGCCGTGCCCCAGAGGATGCCCTGCGTGCGCTGCGAATCCGGCAGCTTGCGGCAGGCCAGCGCGATCACGACCGCGTTGTCGCCCCCGAGCAGGATGTCGATCATGATGATCTGGCCGACGGCGATCCAGAACTCGGGGTGCATGAACTGTTCCATCGGGGTCCTCGGTCTCTTTGGGGTCGGCGGGGAAGCGCGCGCAGTTTAGGGGTTTGCGCGGGGGCTGACGTGCGTGGAACTACAGACCCGGCCGGCCATGAGAAAGGGCCGCGCTTGGGCGGCCCTGGTCACGGCGTGCGCGGCGTGGCGTCAGAGCAGGTTCTTGAGCAGCTTGCCCATCTCCGACGGGTTGCGTGTCACGGTGAAGCCGCACTCTTCCATGATCGCCAACTTGGCGTCGGCGGTGTCGGCGCCACCGGCGATCAGCGCGCCAGCGTGGCCCATGCGCTTGCCCGGGGGCGCAGTGACGCCGGCGATGAAGCCGACGATCGGCTTCTTCATGTTGGCCTTGCACCAGCGGGCGGCTTCGGCCTCGTCCGGGCCGCCGATCTCGCCGATCATGATGACCGCGTCGGTGTCCGGGTCGTCGTTGAAGGCCTTCATCACGTCGATGTGCTTCAGGCCGTTGATCGGGTCGCCGCCGATGCCCACCGCCGAGGATTGGCCGAGGCCGATTTCGGTCAGCTGCGCCACGGCTTCATAGGTCAGCGTGCCCGAGCGCGAGACCACGCCGATGCGGCCCTTGCGGTGGATGTGGCCCGGCATGATGCCGATCTTGATCTCGTCGGGCGTGATCAGGCCGGGGCAGTTGGGGCCCAGCAGCAGCGTACGCTTGCCGCCGGCGGCTTCCTTGGCCTTCATCTTGTTGCGCACCATCAGCATGTCGCGCACGGGGATGCCCTCGGTGATGCAGATCGCCAGGTCCAGGTCGGCCTCGACGGCCTCCCAGATGGCGGCCGCGGCACCCGCGGGCGGTACGTAGATCACGCTCACGGTGGCGCCGGTCTGGGCCGCGGCCTCCTTGACGGTGGCGTAGATGGGGATCTCGCTGAACTTCTCGCCGGCCTTCTTCGGGTTCACGCCGGCCACGAACGCGTTCTTGCCGTTGGCGTAGGCCTGGCAGCCCAGGGTGTGGAACTGCCCGGTCTTGCCCGTGATGCCCTGGGTGATGACCTTGGTGTCCTTGTTGATGTAGATCGACATGTGTAGTTCTCCAGGGCTTACTTGACCGCCGCGACGATCTTGGTGGCGGCTTCGGCCATCGTGTCGGCGCTGATGATGGGCAGGCCGGACTCGGCCAGCATCTTCTTGCCCATGTCTTCGTTGGTGCCCTTCATGCGTACCACCAGCGGCACGCTCAGGTTCACGGCCTTGCAGGCGGTGATCACGCCCTCGGCGATGGTGTCGCACTTCATGATGCCGCCGAAGATGTTGACCAGGATGCCCTTCACGCTCTTGTTCTTGAGCATGATCTTGAAGGCCTCGGTGACCTTCTCGGCCGTGGCGCCGCCGCCCACGTCCAGGAAGTTGGCCGGCTCGCCGCCGAACAGCTTGATGGTGTCCATGGTGGACATGGCCAGGCCGGCGCCGTTGACCAGGCAGCCGATGTTGCCGTCGAGGCTGATGTACGCGAGGTCGAACTTCGAGGCCTCGACCTCGGCCGGGTCTTCCTCGTCGAGGTCGCGGTAGGCCACGATTTCGGGGTGGCGGAACAGTGCGTTGGCGTCGAAGTTGAACTTCGCGTCGAGGGCGATCAGGTTGCCCTTGCTGTCACGGTTGAGCGGGTTGATCTCGACCAGCGAGGCATCCGTCTCCATGTAGCAGCGGTACAGGTTCTTGAACAGCGTGATGGCCTGGTCGACGGTGTGGCCGGTCATGCCGACCGCCGCCGCGATCTTGCGGACCTGCTCGTCGGTCAGGCCGGTCAGCGGGTCGATCAGTTCGGTGATGATTTTCTCGGGGGTCGAGTGGGCGACCTCCTCGATGTCCATGCCACCTTCGCTGGAGCAGATCAGCGCGACCTTCTGCGACGCGCGGTCGGTGACCAGCGAGACGTAGAACTCCTTCTGGATGTCCGCGCCTTCCTCGATGTACAGGCGGCGCACTTTCTGGCCTTCGGGGCCGGTCTGGTGGGTCTTGAGCTGCATGCCGAGGATCTGGCCGGCCAGCGCCTTGACGTCGTCCATCGACTTGGCCACCTTGACGCCACCGCCCTTGCCCCGGCCGCCGGCGTGGATCTGCGCTTTGACGACCCAGACGCTGCCGCCCAGCTTCTGCGCGGCCTCCGTGGCTTCCTGCACGGTGAACGCCGGGTAGCCGCGCGGCACCGGCACGTCGAACTGGCGCAGGACTTCCTTGCCTTGGTATTCGTGGATCTTCATGGGCTGGTTTCGTGGTTTCGGGACGAAGGCGGGCCGCGGCGACGGCTTTCAGTCGGCGGCAGGCCCGGCGGGCGTGGCCGGGGTCGGATTTTGCGTCACTTTGTTGACGCGAAGCTGGCCCGGCGTTTCGCCAGGCGGGCGGTACCAGCGGGGGTAGAAGAGCCGGACCGCCTCCCCGTCGGCCGCCAGCGCGTGGCAGCGGTCGAGCTGGAAGGGCTGGGTGTCGCTGTCGGGGTGGACCTTGAGCACGTCACCGGCAAAGGCCTGGACGACGGCGGTGGGCAGCACGTCCGACAGCTCGGTGAGGTGGGTGCAGCCGCGCACCCCGCCCAGGCGCTCACGCACGGCGCGTTTGAAGCCGCGCATCAGGTTCAGGCCGGCCAGCGCGCCGTAGCGGTCGCCGTGCTGGTCGCAGTGCCCCGGGTAGGGCACGGACAGCGACTCGGCGCCTGACGCAACGATGTTGAAGTCGGTGTCGACGACCAGGCGCAAATGCAGGTCGTGGATGGGTTCGCCGGCCGGGCGTTCGCGGCCCGGAGCGCCTGTCGGACGGGTCTTGGTGTCGAGGACGTAAGCGTCCACTTCCCAATGACCGTCGCTGCGTGTGTACGCCTGTACCTGGATCGACCGCTCATGTTTCAGGCGGCGTTGGGGGTCGGCGGGGGGCAGGGGCATGGCTGGGACAGCGGCGGCGCCGCAAGCCATCCCCAGAGTCAGGGCGTGCCGGGCAGCTTTTCACTGTAGCACGCATGTTGCAACGCAGCATACGTGGTGGCCGCAGGGGCGCGGCTGCGTCGGGGCATGGCGTTCAGTCGTCGTCTCGACCGCCCACGAGGCGGCGCACCACGTCGGCCGCGAAGCCGCGTGCCGCGAGGAACCGCATCTGCCGGGCCCGCTCGGCTGGGTCGGTGGGCGGCGAGCCGCCGTACTTGCGGCGCCAGACTTCACGCGCGCGCGCCAGTTCGCTGTCGCGCAACTGGCGCCTGGCCTCGGGGTCGAGCTCGACGCCGTGGCGCGCCAGCTCCTGCTGGATGCGGGCCGTGCCCTGGCGTTTGGCGCGGGCGTGGATGCGGCTTTCGGCAAAGCGGGCGTCGCTCAGGTGGCGCGCCGCTTCGAGCTCGTCGAGCAGGTGATCGATCTCTTCGCGCGCCGTGTCGGCATCGAACGGCGCGGTTTCTTCGGTGGAGGCGGGTGAGGACTCTTCCGCGGTGGGCCGGTCCCAGGGGTCGCGCGGGCCGAGGGCGGCTTCCTTTGCCGTGTGCTCGGCCACCGCGGCTGCCGCGGCCTGGGCGCGTTTGCGCGCATGGGCCAGCAGCTTCGTGCGCAGCTCGGCGCGGCTGTGCTCGCGCCGGGCCAGCAGCGCCAGCGCCTGGCCCTTCAGGCTGAGCGGGGGGCGCTTCATGCCGCCCTCGCCTTACCTTCCCGGCCAGCTGCCTTTTGGAGGAAGCCGGGGCCCGGCTTCACCCGGTGGCCTTACTCGGCGGCGTCGCCGCCCAGCAGCGGCACGCCCATCGCTTCGCGCACCTTGTTTTCGATCTCGCGCGCCAGCTCGGGGTTCTCGCGCAGGAACTCGCGCGAGTTGTCCTTGCCCTGGCCGATCTTCTCGCCGTTGTATGAGTACCAGGAGCCGGATTTCTCGACGATCTTGGCGGCCACGCCCAGGTCGATGATCTCGCCCTCGCGGCTGACGCCTTCGCCGAACATGATGTCGAACTCGGCTTCCTTGAACGGCGGGGCCACCTTGTTCTTCACGACCTTGACGCGAGTCTCGTTGCCGATGTACTCCTCGCCTTTCTTGATCGAGCCGACGCGGCGGATGTCGAGCCGGACCGAGGAATAGAACTTCAAGGCGTTGCCGCCGGTGGTGGTCTCGGGGCTGCCGAACATCACGCCGATCTTCATCCGGATCTGGTTGATGAAGATGACCATGCAGTTCGACTTCTTGATGGTGGCGGTGAGCTTGCGCAGCGCCTGGCTCATCAGGCGGGCCTGCAGGCCGGGCAGGCTGTCGCCCATTTCGCCTTCGAGCTCGGCCTTGGGGGTGAGCGCGGCCACCGAGTCGACGATGATCAGGTCGACGGCGCCGGAGCGCACCAGCGAATCGACGATCTCGAGCGCCTGCTCGCCTGTGTCGGGCTGGCTGATCAGCAGCTCCTGCAGGTTGACGCCGAGCTTCTGGGCGTATTGGATGTCGAGCGCGTGCTCGGCGTCGATGAAGGCGGCCACGCCGCCCAGCTTTTGCATCTCGGCCACGACCTGCAGCGTCAGCGTGGTCTTGCCCGACGACTCCGGGCCGTAGATCTCGACCACCCGGCCGCGCGGCAGGCCGCCGACGCCGAGCGCGATGTCGAGGCCCAGCGAGCCCGTCGAGACGACCTCGATGTCTTCGATGACCTCGCCCTCGCCCAGGCGCATGATCGAGCCCTTGCCGAACTGCTTTTCGATCTGGGCCAGTGCGGCCTGCAAGGCCTTGGACTTCTCGGTGTTCAGATTCTTCACGGGTGCGTCCATGGCGGAGGGCCTCCTCATCAGTCGGGGTCGGTGGTCAGTAGTAGGCGCCGATTATGGCAGAAGCTGTATGTTCGTACAGTAGATTTTCACGGCTTGTCTTGCGTCAAGCTGGGGACAGGGTCGCTCCCTAGAATCCCAGGCAGGCGGCACCGCCCATGGGCCGGCATTTGCCGCCGCAAGGAGACAAGCCCGATGCGCATCCTGATTGCGGAAGATGACCAGGTCCTGGCCGACGGCCTGTTGCGCTCGCTGCGGGGCGCCGGCTATGCGGTGGACCACGTGGCGACCGGCAGCGAGGCGGACGCGGCGCTGGCCTCGCACGAGTTCGACCTTGTGATCCTTGACCTGGGCCTGCCACGTCTGCACGGGCTGGAGGTGCTGCGCAAGCTGCGCGCCCGCGGCTCCAGCATGCCGGTGCTCATCCTCACCGCGGCCGATTCGGTCGAGCAGCGCGTCAAGGGCCTGGATCTGGGCGCCGACGACTACATGGCCAAGCCCTTCTCGTTGCAGGAGCTGGAGGCCCGTGTGCGGGCGCTCACGCGCCGTGGCCTGGGCACGGCTTCGAGCGTGATCAAACACGGTCCGCTCACCTTCGACGCCACCGGCCGCGTGGCCTATATCAACGACCAGATGGTCGAGCTGTCGGCGCGCGAGATCAGCCTGCTGGAGGTGCTGCTGCAGCGCGCCGGCCGCCTGGTCAGCAAGGACCAGCTCGTCGCCCGCCTGTGCGAGTGGGGCGAGGAGGTCAGCAACAACGCGATCGAGGTCTACATCCACCGCCTGCGCAAGAAGATCGAGCAGGGCCCGATCCGAATCGCCACCGTGCGCGGCCTGGGCTATTGCCTTGAAAAGATCCAGGGCTGAGGCCGCTATGCTGGCGGCGTGACCAAGGCCAGCCCCCGCGAGCAGCGATCGCTCTTTGGCGAGATCCTCGACTGGATGCTCGTGCCGCTGCTGCTGCTGTGGCCGATGAGCGCGGCCCTGACCTGGCTGGTGGCGCAGAACATCGCCGCCCGCCCCTACGACCGCGACCTGGCGCAGCTCACGCGCATGATCTCGCGTCAGCTGGTGGCGGCCGAGGCCGACGCCGCGCGCAGCGGCATGCTGCTCCTGCCCGAGCCGGCGGCGGCTCTGCTGCGCAGCGACGACGTGGACCGCGTCTATTACCAGGTGCTGGGCGAGCGCGGCGAGCTGCTGGCCGGCGACCGCGAGCTGCCCGCGCCGGATCTCGACCCCGCCCAACCGGCCCTGCCATTGGGCGAGGTGCAGTTTCGCGACGAGCTGGTGCAGAACGAGCCGGTGCGCGTGGCCAGCCTGCGCGTAGCGCCCGTGCCCGGCGAGCCGCTGCGCATCAGCGTGGTCCAGGTCGGCGAGACGATGGAAAAGCGCAGCCGGCTGACCACCGAGATCATCAAGGGCGTGCTGCTGCCGCAGTACGTGATCCTGCCGGTGGCGGTGCTGCTGGTGTGGTTCGCCCTGGCGCGCGGCATCGCGCCGCTGAGCCAGCTGCAGCAGCGCATCCAGCGCCGACAGAGCCACGACCTGAGCCCGATCGACCAGCACGACGTGCCGGAAGAGGTGGCCCCGCTGGTCAACGCGATCAACGACCTGCTGACCCGGCTCGACCAGTCGATGTCGACCCAGAAGCACTTCCTGGCCGATGCGGCGCACCAGCTCAAGACGCCGCTGGCGGGCCTGCGCACCCAGGCCGAGCTGGCCCAGCGCGAGATCGACAACGGCGGCGATCCGCAGTCGGTGAAACGCTCGCTGCAGCAGATCGCCCGCTCCAGCCAGCGCGCCGCCCACATGGTGAACCAGCTGCTCGCCATGGCCCGGGCCGAGGACGAGGAGCAGGCCCGCCGCGCGCAGGACTACAGCCTGGTGCGTCTGGCCACCGACACCGTGCAGGACTTCGTGCCGAGGGCGCTCGACCGGCGCATCGACCTGGGCTACGAGGGGCCCGAATCCAGCGACAACGTGCCGCGTCTGCACGGCCAGCCGCTGCTGGTGCGCGAGCTGATCCGCAACCTGGTCGACAACGCGCTGCAGTACACGCCCGAGGGCGGTACGGTGACGGTGCGCGTCACGCCCGATCCCTTTGGCCAGGTGCTGGTGTTGCAGGTGGAAGACAACGGCCCCGGCATCCCCGAGGGCGAACGCGAGCTGGTCTTCCAACCTTTCTACCGCGCGCTCGGGACCAACGTGGACGGCAGCGGCCTGGGCCTGGCCATCGTGCGCGAGATCGCCGACCGCCACCAGGCCAGCGTCACCATCGACCAGGCCCGCCCGGCGGCCGCACCGGTGGCCGGCGGCGGGCCGGGCACGTTGTTCACGGTGCGCTTTCCGTTGCCGGCGCGGCGGCAGGTGCCCGACGCCGCGCCGACGCCGGCGGAAGGCTGATTCGGCGCTGCCTCAGCCGCTCGTCAACTCTGCATCAGCCGCCGGCTGCGGGCGATCGACATCAGCATGCCCAGCGCCAGCCCGAGCGTGACCATCGCGGTGCCACCGTAGCTGATGAAGGGCAGCGGGATGCCCACCACCGGCAGGATGCCGCTCACCATCCCCATGTTCACCATCGCGTAGGTGAAGAAGCTCAGCGTGAGCGCGCCGCCAAGCAGGCGGGTGAAGACGGTGGGTGCCTCGGCCGCGATCACCAGGCCCCGCAGCAGCACGAAGCCGAAGCAGGCGATCAGCCCCAGCGTGCCGAGCAGGCCGAATTCCTCGGCGTAGGCGGCGAAGATGAAATCCGTCGTGCGTTCGGGGATGAACTCGAGGTGGGTCTGGGTGCCCTGCATGAAGCCCTTGCCGGTCGTCCCGCCCGAGCCGATGGCGATCATGCCCTGGATGATGTGGAAGCCCTTGCCCAGCGGGTCGGTGGTCGGGTCGAGCAGGGTGCAGACGCGGTGCCTCTGGTACTCGCGCAGCACCGGCCAGGTCACGCCGTCCTGGCAGATCTGGTCGGCCGAGACCACCAGCGCGCCGATGCCCAGCACGCCGGCCACCAGCAGCGGCAGGATCAGGCGCCAGCTCAGGCCGGCGAAATAGATCACGTACAGCCCGCCGGAAAGGATCAGGATCGCGGTGCCCAGGTCGGGCTGCTTGAACACCAGCCCCACCGGCACCAGCAGCAGCCCGCCGGCAACGACGAAATCGAGCGCGCGCAATTGACCCTCGCGCTTCTGGAACCACCAGGCCAGCATCAGCGGCGTGGCCAGCTTCAGCAGCTCGCTGGGCTGGATCACGATGCCGAGGTTGATCCAGCGGGTGGCGCCCTTCTTGGTGATGCCGAACAGCGCGGTGGCGATCAGCAGCGCCACACCGACGGTGTACAGCGGCACGGCGATGCGCATCAGCCGCTGCGGCGGCACCTGGGCCACGACGAACATGATGATCAGCGCCAGCCCCATGTTGCGGGCGTGGTCGACAAAGCGCGTGCCGTGGTCGTAGCCGGCCGAGTACATCGTCATCAGGCCCAGCCCGCCGAGCAGGAACAGGCCGAACAGCAGCGGCCCGTCGAAGCCGGAGAAGACCGGCAGCACGCGGCGCCACAGCGGTGGGCGCTCGATGACGACGCTCATCGAGAGGCTCCCGAGGCCGGCGCTGCCGGCGCGGAAGGTGCTGTACCGGAGGCAGAGGCGGCCGTCGGCACGGCGCTCGCACCGGGATCGGGTGCCGCCACCAGGCCCATGGCCACCGAGCTGCCCGGCCCGGCCGGCAGCGGCACCTCGGCCGGTGAGCGCGGCTTGCCGATCGGCGCGGCACCCTTGCCTTCGCGCACCAGCGCGATGTCTTCCTCGCTCGGGTACTGGTCCATCAGCAGGTAGTCGAGCACACGGCGGGCGATCGGCGCGGCAGCGCCGGAGCCCCAGCCGGCGTTCTCGACGATCACCGCCAGCGCGACCCGCGGCTCGTCCACCGGTGCGAAGGCGATGTAGAGCGAATGGTCGCGCAGGTGCTCGGCGACACGGGCGGCGCTGTACTTCTCGCCGCCGCGCACGCCCACGGCCTGCGCGGTGCCGGTCTTGCCGCCGCTGGCGTACCCGGCGCCGGCAAAGATGCGGGCCGAGGTGCCGCCGGTCGTCACGCCGTGCATCGCGTCGCGGATCACCGCCACATGTTCCGGCTTGAGCGGCAGCGGGTCCAGGGCCTGCGACGAGATCGCGCGCTTGTCCTGCGTCACCGTGTCCTGCACCTCGTGCACCAGGCGCGGCTTGAAGCGCAGCCCGCCCGAGGACAGCGCCGACATTGCGTTGGCCATCTGCAGCATGGTGAAGTTGTTGTACCCCTGCCCGATGCCCAGCGAGATGGTCTCGCCGGCATACCACTTCTGCTGCTCGGGCTTCTTGAAGCGCTTGCGCTTCCACTCGGTGGAGGGCAGGACGCCGGTGACCTCGCCCTCCATGTCGATGCCCGTCAGCCGGCCCAGACCGAAGGGGGCGAGCTGGTCGTGGATCAGGTCCACGCCCATCTCGTTGGCCAGGCTGTAGAAGTACACATTGGACGAGCTGACGATGGCCGCGCGCATGTCCTTCGGGCCCGGGCGGTCTGTCTCGGGGCTGCCGAAGGTGCGCCCGCCGAAGGTGTAGGTGAGGTTGTCCATCACCACCACGTTGGCGGCGCGCTTGCCCGAGTTGAGCGCTGCGATCGACATGAAAGGCTTGAAGGTCGAGCCCGGCGGATAGGTGCCGCGCAGCGCCCGGTTCAGCAGCGGCTTGTCGATGTTCTCGTTCAGCGCCGTCCAGTTTTCCTGGTCGATGCCGTCGACGAACAGGTTGGGGTCGAAGGTCGGCTTGCTGACGAAGGCCAGCACCTCGCCGTTGCGTGGGTCGATGGCCACCAGCGCGCCGCGGCGCTCGCCGTAGAGCTGCTCGACGAGCGCCTGCAGCTTGATGTCGATCGACAGCACCAGTGTGTTGCCGGGCGTCGACGGCCGGCTGGCGAGCCGGCGTACCGCGCGCCCGCCGGCCGAGGTCTCGACCTCCTCCACCCCGGTGCGGCCGTGCAGCTCGGCCTCGTAGGCCTGCTCCAGCCCCAGCTTGCCGATGTACTCGGTGCCGCGGTAGTTGGCCTGCGCGTCCTCGTCCCAGTCTTCCATCGCCAGCTTCTCGGCCTGGTTGATGCGGCCGATGTAGCCGATCAGGTGGCTGCCGGTCTCGCCGAGCGGGTAGTTGCGGAACAGCCGCGCCTTGATGTCCACGCCAGGGAAGCGGAAGCGCTGCGCGATGAACCGCGCCATCTCGGTCTCGGTCAGGCGGTTGCGGATCGGCAGCGACTCGAAGCTTTTGCTTTCCTCGAGCTGGCGCTTGAAGCGGCGCCGGTCGCTCGGGCGGATCTCGACCAGCTCGGCCAGCGCGGTGATCGTGGCCTCCAGGTCGGCTACTTTGCTCGGCGTGATCTCGAGCGTGTAGGCGGTGTAGTTGTTGGCCAGCACCACGCCGTGGCGGTCGACGATGCGGCCGCGGTTGGGCACGATCGGCACGATGGCCGTGCGGTTGGCCTCGGCCTGGGTGGCCAGCTCGTCGTGCCGCACCACCTGCAGCCAGACCAGGCGGGCCGCCAGCAGGCCGAAGCAGACCAGCACGAACAGGGCGGCCGCCACGATGCGCAGCCGGAAGCGGTCCAGCTCGCGCGCGAGGTCCTTCAACTCTGTCACGTCACAAGGGCCGGTTCTTGTCGGGGTCGGGCGGCCGGCGCTGGGGCGCCAGCAGCAAGGCGGTGGCGACCGGCCAAAGCGCCGCCTCGATCAAGGGGGCGGCCAGCAGCCACCAGCCGGGGAAGCTGTCGCCGGTGACCAGGCGCACGGCCAGCGAAGCGGCGTGGGCGGCAAAGAACAGCGGCAGCACCTGCAGCACCTGCTCCAGCAGCCCGAACCACAGCAGGCGCCGGTGGACCATGATCGCCAGGTAGCTCAGCACCGTGTAGGCCAGCGCGTGCTGGCCCAGCAAGGCGCCCTGGTGCACGTCCATCAGCAGGCCGAAAAGGAAGGCCCAGCCGATGCCGACACGGCGCGGCTGGTGCACGTTCCAGAACACCAGTGTCAGGGCCATCAGGTCGGGCATGGCCGGGTTGCGGCCCAGCGGCAGCAGGTTCAGCCCGAAGGCCACCAGCAGCGTGAACCACAGGAACAGCGGGTTGACTGGCAGCAGCAGCTGGTCGGAGCCGCGCGGCATGATCATGGGGCGTGCTCCTTCACCGCTTGGCGCCTCGGCGGGCGCGCGGGTCGGGCTCGGGCGGCGCCTCGGGCCGGGGCGGCAGCTGCACGCCGACCGGCTCCAGCACCAGCACATGGCGCACACCGTCCGGCTGGGCGCTGGGGCTGAGCGTGATGCGGGCGAAGGCCGAATCGGCCTGGCGGTCGACGGTGGCGACCTTGGCCACGGCCAGGCCTGGCGGGTAGACGCCGTCGCTGCCGCTGGTGGTGAGCACGTCTCCGGCCTGCACGTCGTCGTTGCCGGCCACGAAGCGCAGCTCCATCGTGCGGCCGTCGCCGCTGCCGAAGGCGGCGCTGCGGTGCTGCGTCCGGCCGTTCACCACCGGGATCGCGGCGTCCTTGTCGACCAGCAGGGTCACCTCGGACGACAGCGGGTAGACCCGCGTCACCTGGCCCAGCACCCCGCCTTCGTTGACCACCGGCGAGCCGGCGGCCACGCCGTGCTGGCTGCCGCGGTCGAGGAACAGCTTGCGCGAGAACGGGTCGGGCGCCTCGTAGAGCACCTCGGCGGCCTGGCTTTTCACGACGATGGCGGGGCGCAGTTCCAGCAGGGCACGCAGGCGGGCGTTCTCCTGCGCGAGCTGGTCGGCCCGGGCGGCGCGCTCGGCCTGCGCGGCCAGCTTGGCGCGCATGGTGTTCTCGCTCGCCAGCGCGGCCTGCAGGCCGGTGAGGTAGTCGCCGCCATGCTGCCAGGCCTCCACCGGCACCTTCAGCACCTGCACCACCGGCAGCAGGGCCGTGGCCGCCGCGGCACGCAGCGGCTGGATCAGGCCGACCCGGCCGTCGGCCGACATGAGGAAGACCGCCGCGGCCGAGAACAGCACCAGCTTGGTCCGCGCGGGCAGGCCCTGGCGGAAGAACGGTGGCGGGCTGCGGTCAAGGGTGCCGAGTGGCATGGGTCAGGGCGGCGAGGCGGCCGACAACCCTCTCGGAGGGCGGACTCGGCAGCCCGAGACCGGTGTTCGATTCTTACTCGGAGGTAAAGATCGCGCCCAGGCGCTCCATGCGCTCCAGCGCCATTCCGCAGCCGCGCACGACGCAGGTCAGCGGGTCTTCGGCCACGAGCACGGGCAGGCCAGTCTCTTCGGCCAGCAGGCGGTCCAGGTCGCGCAGCAGCGCGCCGCCGCCGGTGAGCATCATCCCGCGCTCGGCGATGTCGGCGCCCAGCTCGGGCGGGGTCTGCTCCAGCGCGTTCTTCACCGACGAGACGATCTGGTTCAGCGGGTCGGTCAGGGCTTCGAGGATCTCGTTGGACGAGATGGTGAAGCTGCGCGGCACGCCTTCGCTGAGGTTGCGGCCCTTGACCTCCATCTCCTTCACCTCGCTGCCGGGGAAGGCCGAGCCGATGCTCTTCTTGATCGCCTCGGCGGTGGGCTCGCCGATCAGCATGCCGTAGTTGCGGCGGATGTAGTTGATGATGGCCTCGTCGAACTTGTCGCCGCCGACCCGCACCGAGCCCTTGTAGACCATGCCGCCC
>JBMOQN010000040.1:0-80880 GCA_049322835.1 Pseudomonadota bacterium
TCACTGGCTCCACCGACACCACCGACATCGTCAGCCTGCTCAACGCCGGCACGGTGCGCGTCTCGGGCGTCGAGTCGGTGCTGGGCGCCACCGCCCAGACCGAAGTCGTCCAGCTGCTCGCCGCCGGCGCCGTGTCGGTCTCCGACATCGACACCGTGCTCGGCTCCACCGGCGCCGATGCCCTGACCCTGCTGGCCACCGGCACCGTCAAGGTGTCCGGCGTCGAGACCATCACCGGCACCACCGACACCACCGACGTGGTGCAGTTGCTGGTCGGCGGCGCGGTCCGCGTGTCCGATGTCGACTCCGTCATCGGCACCCCGGGTGCCACCGACGCGGTCACGATGTCGACCACCGGCGCGCTGTGGGTCTCGGCCATCGAGACCGTGATCGGCACCGGCGACACCGCCGATGTACTGACGCTCGGGGCCTCGGGCACCGTGCGCGTGTCCGACGTGGCGACCGTGCTGGGCTCGTCGTCCAACATCGAAGTGCTGCGCATGATCGGCGGCGCGGCCGTCTCCGTCTCCGACGTCAACACCGTCATCGGCGGCACCGGCGCCACCGACGCCGTCACCATGCTCACCACCGGCTCGCTCGCGGTCTCGGCGGTCGAGAGCGTGATCGGCACCACCGACACGACCGACGTGCTGAGCCTGCTCGTCTCCGGCAGCGTCGGGGTGAGCGACATCGACAGCGTGATCGGCGGCAGCGGCCTGACCGAAGTGGTCACCATGCTCACCGGCGGCAGCCTGGCCGTGAACGCGGTCGACACCGTCATCGGCAGCACCGACACCGCCGACGCCGTCAGCCTGCTGGCGAGCGGCGCGCTGAAGATCTCGGGCGTCGAGTCGGTCACCGGCACCGGCCTGGCCGGCGACGTGGTCACGCTGCTGGGCAACGGCGCGGCGGCCACGGTGAGCGATGTCGCCACCGTGCTGGGCTCCACCGGCGCCGACACCCTCACCATGGCCACCGGCACGCTCGCCACCTCGGGCGTCGAAAGCGTGGTCGGTTCCACCGGCACCACCGACGTGCTGGCTCTGCTCGCCGCCGGCTCGGTCACCGTCTCGGACGTCGAGACCGTGACCGGCAGCGCCGGCCTGACCGAGGTGGTCACGCTCGGCACCACCGGCACGCTGGCCGTCAGCGCGGTCGACACCGTCATCGGCACCACCGACACCACCGACGCCGTCACCCTGCTGGCCACCGGCGCGATCCGGGTCTCGGGCATCGAGTCCGTCACCGGCACTGGCGCATCGACCGACGTGGTCACGCTCGGCGGCAACGGCGCGAGCGTCACCGTGAGCGACGTGGCCAGCGTGCTGGGCTCCACCGGCACCGATGTGCTGACCATGGGCAGCGCCACCGTCGCCGTCTCGGCCATCGAGACCGTCGTCGGCACCACCGGCGCCACCGATGCGCTGACCCTGCTGGCCGGCGGCAACGTGGCCGTCTCCGATGTCGACAGTGTGGTCGGCAGCAGCGGCGCGGTCGAGGTCGTCACCGTGGTCGGCACCGGCGCTGCGCTGTCCGTCGCCCACATCAACACCGTCGTCGGCTCGACCGACACCACCGACGTGGTCACGCTGGCCGCCAGCGGCGCGCTGGCCGTGTCGGGCGTCGAGTCGGTCGTCGGCACCGGCAACACCGCCGACGTGCTGAGCCTGCTCGGCAACGGCGCCACGCTGGAGGTGAGCGACATCGCCACCGTGCTCGGCACCACCGGCGCTGACCAGATCACCATGGCCACCGGCACCCTGGCCGTCTCGGCTGTCGAAAGCGTGGTGGGCTCCACCGGCACGGACGTGCTGAGCCTGGCCGGCGGCGGCAGCGTGCAGACCAGCGATGTCGAAACCGTGCTCGGCGCGGCCGGCTCGGTCGACACCGTCACCTTCGAAGATGCCGGCGCCCACAGCGTCAGCAGCGTGGAAAGCGTGGTCGGCTCCACCGACACCGCCGACGCGCTGACGCTGCTGGCCGCGGGCAGCATTGCCGTCACCGATGTCGAGACCGTGCTCGGCTCCGGCGGCACCAACGTCGTCACGCTGCTGGCCTCGGCCACGGTGGCCCTGTCGGCTGTCGAAACCCTGATCGGCGCCGCCGGCTCGACCGACGAGGTCACGCTGCTGGCGGCCGGCAGCGTCACGCTGTCGGGCGTCGAGAGCGTCACGGGCTCCACCGGCAGCGACCAGGTCACCCTGCTGGGTGGCGGCAGCCTCACCGTATCCGGCGGCGCGAACGCGGTCGAATCGCTGATCGGCGCGGCCAACGCCGTCGAGATCGTCACCCTGGCCGATGCCACCAGCGGCAGCATCACGCTCTCGCACATCGACAGCGTGCTGGGCTCCACCGGCACCGACACCCTGTCGTTCGCCAACGGCACGCTCGCCGTGAGCGATGTCGAGACGGTCACCGGCTCGACCGGCACCGAAGTGCTGAGCCTGCTGACGGACGCGACCATCGAGGTCTCGGCCGTCGACAGCGTGCTCGGCTCCACCGGCACCGACGTGGTCACGCTTGCCGCCGGCGGCGCGCTCGCCGTGAGCGACGTGGAAACCGCCGTCGGCACCACCGGCACCACCGACGCCCTGACGCTGCTGGGCAGCGCCCAGCTCAGCGTCTCGGCCTTCGAGACCATCACCGGCTCGTCGGCCTCCGACGACAGCGTGACCCTGCTCGACAGCAACGCCGCCGTGCTCATCGGCGGTGTCGAGAGCGTGCTCGGCCAAAGCGGCGGCACCGACGTGGTCACCCTCGCCGCCGCCGGCGCCCTGGCGGTGAGCGACATCGAAAGCATTGTCGGCTCCACCGGCACCGATGCCGTGACCATGCTGGACGCCACGGCCATCACCGTGAGCAGTGTCGAGTCGGTCATCGGCACCACCGACACCGCCGACACCGTGACGCTCGGCGCCACCGGCAGCCTGGCGATCAGCGACGTGGAATCGGTGGTGGGCTCGGGCAGCGGCGACGTGGTCACCCTGTTGGCCGGTGCCTCGGTCAGCGTCTCGGCGGTGGCCACCCTCGTGGGCTCGGCTGCCACGAACGACACCGTCACCCAGCTGGACGACGACACCACCCTGGCGGTGAGCGCCGTCGAGAGCGTGATCGGCGCGGGCGGCACGGCCGACGTGCTGCAGATGCTCGAAGAAGGTGCCATCGCCGTCAGCGATTTCGACCAGCTGCTGGGCACCACCGGCAGCACCGACGCCGTCACCCTGCTGGCCGGCGGCACGCTGCAGGTCTCGGCCGTCGAAAGTGTGCTCGGCTCGACCGACACCACCGACGAGATCCAGCTGCTGACCGCCGGCTCGCTGGCCGTCTCCGGCGTGGAATCGGTGCGCGGCAGCAGCGGCACCGACGTGCTGACCATGCAGGACGGCACCGCCCTGACCGTGAGCGCGGTCGACACCGTGCTCGGCTCGGCCGACCTGTCCGACAGCGTCACCCTCGGCGCCGGCGGCAGCCTGTCGGTCCAGGACGTGGAAAGCCTCACCGGCAGCACCGACACCGCCGACGTGCTGCACCTGCTGGCGGCCGGCGAGGTGCTGGTCTCCGAATTCGAAAGCATCATCGGTTCGACCGCCGCGGGCGACATCGTCACGCTCGGTGCGGAAGCCACCGTGGCCATGTCCGCCGTCGAGACCGTGATCGGCTCGACCGGCACGGCCGACCAGATCCACCTGATGACCAGCGGCAGCATCGTGCTGTCCGACGTGGAAACGCTGGTCGGCGGCCTGGGCTCGATCGACAGCGTGACGCTGCTGACCACCGGCAGCCTGGCCATCAGCCAGGTCGAGTCGGTGCGCGGCACCGGCGAGTCGACCGACCAGGTCACGCTGCTGGCCGCCGGCACGGTCGCCGTGTCCTCGGTGGCCAGCGTGATCGGCACCACCGGCGCCGACGCCCTGCGTCTGCTGGCCAGCGAATCGGTCACCGTGAGCGGCATCGACACGGTGCTCGGCACCGGCAATGCGACCGACGTGGTGACCCAGCTCAGCGAAGACACCACGCTCGCCGTGTCGCGCGTGGCCTCGGTGATCGGCACCACCGCCACCGCCGACGTGCTGCGCCTGCTGACCGCCGGCGCCGTCGAGGTGCAGGCGATCGAGAGCGTGCTCGGCTCACTCGGCGCCACCGACTCGGTCACCCTGACGGGCGGCGGCACCCTGGCCGTCAGCGCCGTCGAGAGCGTGACCGGCAGCGAGGCCACCGACGACGTGGTGCAGCTGCTGGCCGCTGGCGGCCTGCGCGTGTCGGCCGTCGAGACCGTCGTCGGCACCACCGGCGTCGACGGCGTGTGGCTGCTGACGGCCGGCGCCATCGCCGTCTCCGAGATCGAGACCGTGGTGGGCACCGGCGACAGCGCCGACGAGATCACCATGCTGAGCACCGGCACGCTGCATGTGCGCGACGTGGCCAGCGCGGTCGGCACCACCGCCGCCACCGACGTGCTGCACCTGCTGGCCGCCGGCACGGTCGGCGTGTCCGACCTGGAAACCGTGCTGGGCAGCACCGGCACCGACGTGGTGAGCCTGTCCAACGGCGGCAACCTCTCCACCTCCGCCGTCGAAAGCGTGCTCGGCAGCGCCGGCAACACCGAAGTGCTGACGCTGCTGGCCGCGGGTGCCGTCAGCGTCTCCGAGGTGGACACCGTGATCGGCGTCTCGGTCTCGTCCGACGTGGTCACCATGCTGGCCAGCGGCAGCCTGGCGGTGCAGCATGTGGACACCGCCATCGGCTCGACCGACGCCGGCGACACCCTGACGCTGCTGGCCGCGAGCACCATCCGCGTGAGCCGCTTCGAGACCGTGATCGGCTCGACCGGCACCGACGTGGTCACCGTGGCCGCCGGCAGCGTCGAGGTCAGCGGCGTCGAGACGCTGATCGGCACCTCGGCCACCAACGACACCGCCACCCTGCTCGCCGCGGGCACGATCGCCGTCAGCGGCATGGCCAGCATCAACGGCTCGACCGGGACCGACGTGGTGCGCATGCTCACCGCCGGCAGCCTGGTCACCAGCGACGTGGAAACCGTGCTCGGCTCGGCCGGCGTGGCCGACATCGTCACGATGACGACCCCGGGCACCCTGGCCGTCAGCGGCGTGGAAAGCGCCATCGGCACGACCGACACCGACGACGTGCTGGCCCTGCTGGCCGGCGGTGCGATCTCGGTCTCGCGCTTCGAGACCGTGACCGGCACCACCGGCACCACCGAAGCGGTGACCATGCTGGGTGCAGGCAGCCTGGCACTGTCCGGCGTCGACACGCTGGTGGGCACCACCGGCACCGACACCGCCACCCTGCTGGCCGCCGGCACGCTGAATGTGAGCAAGGTCGACAGCATCGTCGGCTCCACCGGCACCGACGTGGTCAACATGCTGGCCGGCGGCACCCTCACCGTGAGCGCGGTCGAGCGCGTGGTCGGCTCGGCCGGCGCGTCCGACGTGGTCGTGGTGCTCGGCGGCAGCTCGATCGAGGTCTCGGCCGTGGAGTCGGTGGTCGGCGGCGGCGGCAGCGATGCCGTCACCATGCTGGCCGCCGGTGCGCTCAAGGTGAGCGATGTCGCCAGCGTGCTCGGCTCGACCCTGGTCGAGGTCGTCACCCTGGCTTCGGGCAGCACGCTCGCGGTTTCCGACATCAACACCGTGCTGGGCCAGACCGCGGTGACCGACACCGTCACCATGCTGGCCGCCGGCAGCATCGCCACCTCGGCGGTCGACACCGTCGTCGGCTCGACCGACACGGCCGACGCGCTGACGCTGCTGGCCGCGGGCACGGTCACCGTCTCGGGCATCGAGAGCGTGACCGGCAACGGCGCGCTGACCGAGGTGGTGCGTCTGGGCACCGCCGGCGAAAGCCTGAGCGTGCGTGCGGTCGACACCGTGATCGGCACCACCAACACCACCGAAGCGGTCACGCTGCTGGCTGCCGGCTCGATCGCCGTCTCGGCCATCGACACAGCCACGGGCACCACGGCCGCCGCCGAGGTGCTGACCATGCTGGCCGCCGGCAGCCTGACGGCCTCGGCCTTCGAGTCGGTGATCGGCTCCACCGGAACCGACGTGCTGACGCTGGGTGGCGCCTCGGCCACCGTCTCGGTCTCTCGCATCGAGACCCTGGTCGGCACCACCGGCACCGACGTGGTCACCCTCGACGGCGGCGGCACGCTGCGCGTCAGCGGTGCCGAGACGGTGCTGGGCAGCGCCGCCGCCACCGACGTGGTGGCCTTGCTGGGCGCCCAGTCTGCGATCTCCACCTCGGCCGTCGACAGCGTGCTGGGCGGCACCGGCACGGCCGACACGCTGACCCTGCTGGCCGCGGGCAGCACCTGGGTCTCGGCCATCGAATCGGTGGTCGGCTCGACCGGTGCCGACGTGCTGACGCTCGGCACCGCCGGCGCCATCGCCATCAGCGGCGTCGACAGCGTGCTGGGCACCACCGGCACCGACACCGTCACCCTCGTCGGCAGCCAGACCAGCGTCGCCGTCTCGTCGGTCGACAGCGTGGTCGGCTCCACCGGCACGGCCGACGCGGTGACCATGCTGAACAACGGCACGCTGAACGTGAGCGGCATCGAGACCGTCACCGGCGCGGCCGGTGCGGGCGACATCGTGCGCCTGACGGCCGGCGAATCGATCCGCGCCGCTGGCGTGGAAACCGTGATCGGCGGCACCGGCACCGAATCGCTGACGCTGCTGGCCGGCGGCACGGTGGCCATCTCGGCCCTCGAAACCGTGACCGGCTCCACCGGCACCAGCGACACCCTGACCCTGCTGGCCGCGCCAACGGCGGCGCTGGCGATCTCGGGCATCGAGTCGGTGCTCGGCTCCACCGGCACCGACGCGCTGCAGATGCTCACCGGCGGCAACCTGGCCACCTCGGGCGTCGAGTCGGTGCTGGGCAGCACCGGCGCGGCCGACAGCCTGACGATGCTGGCCACCGGCACGGTCTCGGTCTCGGCGCTGGAATCGGTCATCGGCACCAGCAACGCCGGCGACGTGGTCAACCTGCTGGCCACCGGCACCGTGCGCGTCTCGGCGGTCGACACCGTGGTGGGCACCGGAGCCTCGACCGATCAGGTCAACCTGCTGGCCGGCGGCGCGATCGCCGTGTCCGACGTGGCCAAGGTCGTCGGCACGACCGGCCTGAACGACGTGCTGACCTTGCTCGACAGCGGCAGCGTCGCGGTCTCGGCCTTCGAGTCGGTGCTCGGCACCGGCAGTGGCGACGTGCTGACCCTGCTGGCCGGCGGCCGCATCGCGGTCTCGGACGTGGCCAGCGTGCTCGGCTCCACCGGCGCCGACGTGCTGACCCTGCTCAACACCGGCGCGGTCGCCGTCAGCGCGGTCGAAACCGTGCTGGGCACCACCGCGGCCGGCGACTCGGCCACCATGCTGGCCACCGGCACACTCGCCGTCTCCGGCGTCGACACGGTCACCGGCACCACCGCCACGACCGACGTGCTGAACCTGCTGGCCGCAGCCTCGGTGAGCGTCGGCCTGGTGGACAGCGTGCTCGGCTCCGCCGGCACCGACGTGGTGACGGTCACCGACTCCGGCGCGGCCGGGGCCCTGGCTGTCTCCGCGGTGGAAACCGCCATCGGCACCACCGCCACCGCGGAAACGTTGACCCTGCTGGCCGGTGCCACGATCGCCACCAGTGCGTTCGAACGCATCATCGGCGCCGCGGGCACCAACGACACGCTGCAACTGCTCGAGTCGGCCAGCGTGCAGGTCTCGGCCATCGAGTCGGTGGTCGGCGGCGGCGACACCAGCGACCAGGTCACGCTGCTCGCGGCCGGCGCGATCGCGGTGAGCGCGGTCGAGTCGGTGGTCGGCTCCACCGGCACCGATGTGCTGACGGTGCGCGGCGGCGGCAGCGTCCAGGTGTCCGGCGTCGAGAGCGTGCTCGGCACGACCGCGGTCGACACCATCGCCTTCAACGGCGGCACCCTGGCGGTGCAAGGCATTGAAACCGTCACCGGCTCGACCGGCACGGCCGACGTGGTGCGCCTGCTCGCCACCGGCACGGTCACGCTGTCGGCGGTCGAGACCCTGCTCGGCACCACCGAGGCGACCGACGTGGCCAACCTGCTGGCCGGCGGCTCGCTGTCGGTCTCGGGCATCGAGACGGTGAATGGCACCACCGCCGGCACTGAGCGCGTCACCATGCTGGCGGCCGCGACACTGAACGTGTCGGACATCGAGACCGTGACCGGCAGCACTGGCGTCGACACCGTCCGCATGCGCACCGGCGATGCCCTCAGCGTGTCTGCCGTCGAGTCGGTCATCGGCTCGACGGGCACGGTCGACGTGGTCACGCTGCTGGCCACCGGCCATGTCCGCGTGTCCGGCGTCGAGTCGCTGGTCGGCACCACCGCCACCACCGACATCGCCACCATGCTGGCCGGCGGCCGGCTGAGCGTGTCGGCGATCGACTCGGTGATCGGCACCACCGGCACGGCCGACGTGGTCGTTCTGGCGACGGCCGGCAGCGTCGGCGTCTCGGGCGTGGAGTCGGTGCTGGGCACCGGCAGCACGGCCGATGTCGTTCGCATGCTGGCCGGCGGCGCGCTGCGTGTCAGCGATGTGGCCACGGTGATCGGCTCCGGCGGCACGGCCGACGCGCTGACCCTGCTCGACGCGGGCACCGTCAGCGTCAGCGCGGTCGAGATCGTGACCGGCAGCACCGGCACCGACCAGGTCAACCTGCTCGCCGGCGGCGCGCTGCGCGTCAGCGGCGTCGAAGCGGTCTACGGCCTGGGCGGCAGCGTCGAGGTGATCACGCTGGCGGGTGGCGGCGCGCTGCAGGTGTCGAGCGTCGACACCGTGCTCGGCAGCACCGCCACCACCGACAGCGTCACCATGCTGGCGGCCGGCAGCCTGGCGGTGTCCGGCGTCGAGTCGGTCACCGGCACGCTGGACACCGGCGACGTCGTCACGCTGCTGTCCAGCGGCGCGGTGGCGGTGTCCGATGTCGAGACGATCATCGGCAACACCGGCGTCGGCGAGATCGTCACCCTGCGCCAGGAAGGCAGCCTGACCACCAGCGGCGTGGCCAGCGTGATCGGCACCACCGGCCTGAGCGACACGCTGCGCCTGCTGGCCGACGCCAGCGCCACCGCCATCTCGGCGATCGAATCGGTGATCGGCTCGACCGCCAGCACCGACACGATCCGCCTGCTGGCCGCTTCGTCGATCGACATCTCCGCCGTCGAGACGGTGACCGGCTCCACCGGCACCGATGTGGTCTCGATGCTGGCCACCGGAACGCTGGCCGTCTCGTCCGTCGAGACAGTGGTCGGCACGACCGCCGCGACCGACGTGCTGAGCCTGTTGGCCGCCGGCGCGGTGGCCACCTCGGCCATCGACACGGTGCTCGGCACGACGGGGGCCGACGTGCTGACGATCCTGCAGTCGGGCACGGTCAAGGTCTCCGGCGTGGAGACGGTCAACGGCGCCAGCGGCACCACCGACATCGTCCAGATGCTGGTGGGGGGCACGCTGTCGGCCTCGGGCGTGGAGTCGGTGATCGGCTCGACCGGCACCCTCGACGTGCTGGCCCTGCGCGGCAGCGGCTCGGTCAGCGTGCGCGTCTCGGGCGTGGAGTCGGTCAACGGCACCACCGCCACGGCCGACGTGGTCACGCTGGTCGGCGGCGGCTCGGTCTCGGTCAACTATGTCGAGAGCGTGATCGGCAGCACCGCCACCAACGACGTGGTCACGCTGCGCGGCGCCGGCTCCCTCAAGGTCTCGGCTGTCGAGAGCGTGATCGGCACCACCGCCGCCACCGAGCTGGTGACGATGCTGAGTGCCGGCTCGATGCTGGTCAACAAGATCGACACCGTCGTCGGCTCGGCGGGCACCGACATCGTCACGATGGCGGTCGCCGGAGCGCTGCGCGCCAGCGGCGTCGAGACGGTGATCGGCTCGGCCGGTGCCGACCTGGTGGTGATGCTCAGCGCCGCCCTCGCGGCGAGCGGGGTCGAGACCGTGCTCGGCACCAACGGCACCACCGACGCGCTCACGATGCTGTCGACCGGCACCGTGCGCGTCGGAAATGTCGAGACCGTGATCGGCACCACCGCGACCACCGACCAGGTGACGCTCCATGTGGGCGGCTCGGTCCGCGTCAGTGGCATCGAGAGCGTGGCCGGCACCACCGGCACGACGGACGTGGTCACCATGCTGTCCGCCGGCAACCTCAAGGTCCAGGGCATCGAATCGGTGCTCGGCTCGACCGGCACCGACACGCTGACCATGGGCGTCGGTGGCAATCTGCGCATCAGCAGCATCGAGACGGTCACTGGCACCACCGGCACCCTCGACGTGCTGACAATGCTCACCTCGGGCAGCCTGTCGGTCTCCGCGATCGAGAAGGTCAACGGCACCACCGGCACCGACGTGGTCACGCTGCGCGGCGCAGGCAACCTGCAGCTGTCGGCGGTCGAGACGGCGATCGGCACCACCGGCACGACGGACAGTGTCACGCTGGTGGCGTCGGGCAATCTTTCGGTCTCCGGCGTCGAGACGGTCAACGGCGCCGCCGGCACCGACACCGTCACGATGCTGGCGGCCGGCGCGGTCTCGGTGTCGGCGGTGGAGAGCGTGGTCGGCACCAGCGGCGTCGACACCATCACGATCCGCGGTGGCGGCACCACGGTCTGGGCCAAGGACGGTGCGGACGCGATCACCGCCGGCGGCGGCATCGACAAGCTGCTGTACAAGGCAGCCACCGACTCCGGCACCGGCTCGTCGGCCGACACGATCACCGGCTTCAACGCCGGCACCTCGGGCACCTCGGTCGACCAGATCTACCTGCTGGGTCTGGTGCAGGGGACGCTGGGCTTCCGTGGCACCGGCGCCTTCACCGCCGGTGGGAACACCGAGGTGCGTGCCGTCAGCGGCACCACCTACGGCAGCGGCCTGGGCGCTGGCGACACCGTGCTGCTGATCGACCTGAACGGCGACGGCACGACCGACATGGAGATCAAGCTGCTGGGCACCAACGTGGGCAACGTCGACGCCAGCGACATCTTCGGGGGATAAGGCCCCCACGCCCCTCCCGGGGCTGCCCCCCAGGGGGGCTCGCGCAGCGGACCGGCAAAGCCGGATCCGCGCACGCCACTTGAATGGCGGCGGCGCTGCGCGCGCCTTTCAGAGCCGAAAAGGCCCCATTGACGGGGCCTTTTCTTCGTTCTCGGCCGGTCCGCCCCACCCTACCCTTGGTGGGATATGGAGCTGCTCGCCCCCCCGCCTGCCCTGCGCGCTGAAGCCGCGCCGCCTTCCCCGCCCACGGGCGCCGTGCTGGACCAGTTGCGGTCGGCGGTGAACGCCTTCCGCGCCGGGCAACCGCAGGCGATGGCCGAGGCCTGCGAGGCGGCGCTGGCGCTCTCGCCGCGCCAGCCCGAGGCCCTGCAGCTGATGGGCGTGGCCCAGCACCTGCTGGGCCGGCACGAGACCGCGCTGGAATGGCTGGACAAGGCCGCCGCCGAGAACCCCGACGCCGCCGACCTGCTCGTCAACCGGGGTGAGGTGCTGCGCACCCTGACCCGCTGGCCGGAAGCCGAAGCCGCCCTGCGCCAGGCCTTGGCGCTGCTGCCCGACAACGTCGAGGCGCTGAACAACCTGGGCCTGGTGCTGCAGGCCCGCGGCCGCCACGCCGAGGCCGACGAGGCCTATCGCCGCGCCCTGGCGCTCAAGCCCGGCCATGTCGAAGCCTTGAACAACCTGGGCACGCTGCACCAGGAAATGCGGCGCCCGGCCGAGGCCGAGGCCTGCTACCGCGAGGTGCTGGCGGCCCAGCCGAACCACGTCAACGCGCTGAACAACCTCGGCACCCTGCTGAAGGAGGCCGGCCGCTGCGACGACGCCGCGGCGCTCTACCACCGCGTGCTGGAGATCGACCCCGGCTTCCACCGCAGCTGGAACAGCCTGGGCCAGCTGGCCAAGGAGCGCGGTGACCATGCCGAGGCGATGCGCTGCTACCGGCGCTCGCTGGATCTGGCCCCCGGCAACGCCGACACGCTCTACAACATCGCGCTGGCCGACCTGCACTTCGGCCACCTGAAGCGCGGCTTCGCCGGCTACGAGGTGCGCTACCACCCGCGTTCGCAGAACAAGAGCGCGCCGAGACCGCCAGCCCTCGGCTGCCCGATGTGGCAGGGCGAGCCACTGGCCGGCAGGCACATCGCGCTGGTGCGCGAACAGGGCCTGGGCGACCAACTGCAGTTCTGCCGCTACGCCGCCATGCTGCGCGACCAGGGCGCCGAGGTGACGTTGATCGTCGACGGCCCGCTGGTCGAGCTCTTCAAGAGCCTGGACGGCCCGACGCGCGTGATCGCGCCCGGCCAGATGCTCGACCACCGCTACGACTACTGGGCCTTTCTGCTGAGCCTGCCGCACCGGCTGGGCACGGACACTGGCAACGTGCCAGCCCCCGTGCCCTACCTGCATGCGCCTTCGACCAAGCTGGCCGCCTGGCGCAGCCGCCTGGCCCGGCCGGCCGGCGTGCGCGCCACCGTGGGCCTGGTCTGGGGTGGCAACAAGGACCATGCGAACAACCGCAACCGATCGGCCCACCTCGCCACGCTGGCGCCGCTGTTGGCCCTGCCCGGCCTGCGCTTCGTCAGCCTGCAGAAGGGCGAGCCAGCCGAGGAACTGCGCAGCTCGCCGTGGAAAGACCAGGTGCTGGACCTGGACGCCGAGCTGAACGACTACACCGACACCGCCGCGGCGATGGAGTCCATCGACCTGCTGATCTCGGTCGACACCTCGGTCGTGCACCTGGCCGGCGCGATGGACAAGCCCTGCTGGGTCATGGTGGCCCACGGGCCCGACTGGCGCTGGCTGCGCGAAGGCGAGCGCACCGACTGGTACCCGAGCCTGCGCCTGTTCCGCCAGAGTGCGCCGCAGGACTGGGACGGCGTGGTGCGCACGATGCGCGAGCGGCTGGCGCGCTGGTCACCGGCCGCCGCGCCCGCGGCGCCCACATCCGCACCCGCACCCGAACCCGCACCCGCGGCAGCGACAGCAACCGCCGACCTGCTCCACCGTGCGATGGCCGCGCTCAACGCCGGCCAGGACGCCCACGCCGAAGCACTCTGCCGCGAGGCACTCGCCGCCGACATCGAGGCGGTCGACGGCTGGCACCTGATGGCGCTGGCCCTCAAGCGCCGCCAGCGCTTCGCCGAATCGCTGGCCGCCTTCGACCGGGCACTCGACCTGGTCGACGAGCCGGCCTTCCGTGCCATCATCCTCAGCAACCGCGGCAACACGCAGCAGGCCGCGGGTGACCTCGCCGCCGCCATCGCCAGCTACCGGGCCTCGCTCGCGCTGGCGCCGAAACAATCGGCCGCCTGGTCCGCACTCGGCCAGGCCCTCACGGCGCAAGGCCTGCCCGCCGAGGCCGAAGCCGCCTGGAAGGAAGGCCTGGGCCAGGTCGCCGACCCGGCCGGCCTGCTGAACCTGCTCGCCTCGGCCGCGCAGCGCCGCGGCGCCGGCCCCGAGGCGGAGCAGCTCTTCCAGCAGTCGCTGTCACACGAGCGCAGCGCACCCACCGAATACAACCTCGCCAACCTCTACAACGACGCCGGCCGCCCCGCCGACGCGATCACACACTACCGCGCCGCGCTGGCGCTCGACCCGCACTACAGCCTGGCGCAGACCTCGCTGCTGCGCGCGCTGCAGGCCGCCTGCGATTTCGACGGCGCCCGTGAAGCGACCGCCCAGGTGCTGGCCGCCGTGGACGCCGGTGGCGACGACCCGCTCGCCGGCCCCGCGCAGCCGGTGTTCCCCTTCGCCTACCTGGCGCTGCCCGCCACGCGCGCGCAGCAGCGCCGCTGCGCGCAGCAGTGGGTGGCACGCCAGTACGCCGCGCAGCTCGCCCGCGCACCGCAGATGCAGTGGGCGCCCGCGGCCGCTCGCACGGATCAGCGCCTGCGCATCGGCTACCTCTCGTCCGACCTGCACGCCCACGCCACCGCCTACCTGATGGCCGAGGTGTTCGAGCGCCACGACCGCGACCGCGTCGAGACCTTCGCCTACAGCTGCGGCCCCAACGACCGCAGCCCGATGCGGGCGCGCCTGGAGCGTGCCGTCGACCACTTCGTCGAATGCGGCGCGCTCGGCCTCGAAGACCTGGCTCAGCGCATCCGCGCCGACGGCATCGACATCCTGGTCGACCTCAAGGGCTACACGCGCGACACCCGCAGCGGCGTGCTCGCGCTGCGGCCGGCGCCGGTGCAGGTCAACTTCCTCGGCTACCCCGGCACGCTCGGTGCCGACTTCGCCGACTACGTGATCGGCGACCCGGTGGTCACGCCGCTGGCACACGCGGCCGACTACGACGAGCGCATCGCCCAGCTGCCCCACTGCTACCAGCCGAACGACCGGCAGCGCGCCGTCGGCATGAAGCCCGCGCGCGCCGAGGCCGGCATCCCCGTAGACGCGGTGGTCCTGGCCTGCTTCAACTACAGCTACAAGATCACCGAAGCCGTGTTTGCCCGCTGGTGCGAAGTGCTCCAGCGCGCCCCGAACACCGTGCTGTGGCTGCTGCGCTCGAACCCGCTGGCCGAGGCCAACCTGCGCCGCGAGATGCAGCAGCGTGGCCTCGACCCGCAGCGCCTGGTCTTCGCACCCGAGAAGCCTCTGGCCGAGCACCTGGCCCGCGTCCAGCTCGCCGACCTGGTGCTCGATACCGAGCCCTACAACGCCCACACCACCTGCAGCGACGCGCTGTGGGTCGGCGTGCCGGTGCTCACCCGCACCGGCGACACCTTCGCCTCGCGGGTGGCCACCAGCCTGCTGCGCGCGGCCGGCGTGCCCGAGCTGGCCACCGCCAGCGCCGAGGCCTACGTCGACCTCGCCGTCGCGCTGGCCCAAGACCCCGGCCGCCTGCAGGCGCTGAAACAGCGCCTGGTCCATCAGCGCCTCGCGATCCCGTTGTTCGACAGCGCGGCGTGGACGCGCGACCTGGAGAACCTCTACGAGCGCATGGCCTGGCGCCAGCGCCAGGGCCTGAAGCCCGCCGCGCTGGCAGCGCTGCAGAGCTGGCCCGCCACCGCCATCGAGCGCGCCTTCGCCCTCTACCAGATCGGCGCCGATGAAGAAGCCCTGCCCTGGGCGGAAGCCGCGCTGCGCGCCGAGCCCGGCCGCGCCGACGGCTGGACGCTGCTGGGCATCCTGCACAAGCGTCAGGGCCACCTGGCCGAGGCCGAAGCCGCCTACCTGCGCGCCACCGCGCTGCAGCCCGCGTATGCCGACGCCTGGAACAACCTGGGCAACCTGCGCCGCGACCGCGAAGACCAGGAAGGGGCCCTCGCCGCCTACCGCGAAGCCGTGCGGCTGAACCCCGACAACGCCGAGACCATCCACAACCTCGGGGTGGCACTCGAGCACTTCGGCGACTGGGACGGCGCGCTCGCCGCCTTCGACGCCACCGTGCAGCGCGACCCGAAACACGTGGACGGCCACTGGAACCGCGCGTTGGCGCAGCTCCTGCACGGCCGGTTCGCCCAAGGCTTCACCGACTACGAATGGCGCTTCGCCCGCCGCCAGCCCGAGCCGCGCGACTGCCCGCAGCCGCGCTGGGACGGCTCGCCGCTGAACGGCCGCACCTTGCTGGTCTGGGCCGAGCAGGGCTTCGGCGACGCACTGCAGTTCCTGCGCTTCATCCCCGAGGTGAAGCGGCGCGGTGGCCGCGTCGTGCTCGAAGTGCTGGGCGAGATGATGGGCCTGGCGGCTCGCATCCCCGGTGTCGACGCGGTCACACAGCGTGGCCTGCCGCCTTCATCCATCCCCGCCTTCGACTGCCACGTGCCGCTGATGAGCCTGCCCCATGTGCTGGGCATGGCCGACGACACGCTGCCGACCCTCGTGCCGTATGTGCACGCCGACGCCGCACGCTGCACCCACTGGCGCGATCGCCTCGCCGCCCACGGCCTCGACCGCGAGCGCGAGCTCGCCGTCGGCTGGGTCTGGGCCGGCAACCCCAACGTCAAGAACGACGCCCAGCGCTCGCCGCGCTTCGCGCCCTTCGCGCCCTGGCTGCGGCTGCCCGGCCTGCGCTGGTTCGTGCTGCAGAAGGGCGACGGCCAGCGTGATCTTGCGGGCCAGGACCTGCCCGCGCACTTCGTCAACCTCGACGCCGAGATCCAGAGCTTCGACGACACCGCCGCGGTGATCGCCGAGCTGGACCTGGTGATCACCTCCGACACCTCGGTGGCCCACCTGGCCGGCGCGATGGGCAAGCCGGTGTTCGTCACCCTGCCCTTCCACCACGACTGGCGCTGGGGCCTGGATGAGGCACGCAGCGCCTGGTACCCGAGCGCCCGCCTGTTCCGCCAGGCCACGCGCGGCGACTGGGCGCCGGTGCGCGACGCCGTCGCCGCCGCGCTGGGGCAACTCGTGCGCCAGCAACTGCCGAGGCCCGACGCCGAGCCGGTCGACGCGAACGGCTGGCTGCAGCGCGCCTTCGCGCACTACCAGTGCGACCGCTTCGACGCCGCCCGCGCCGAGGCCGACACCGTCGCCGCCCTGCAGCGCGCGCCGCGTCGCGCCGATGCCTGGGCTCTGCTGGGTGCCACGCTGCGCCGAGCCGGTGAAACCCCGCGCGCGGCCGAAGCCTACCGGCGCGCGATCGACATCGACCCCGGCTACACCGACGCCTGGCGCAACCTCGCCAACCTGCACAAGGCCCGCGGCGAGCTGGCCACGGCCGAGCCACTGTATGCCGAGGCGCTGCGCCGCCAACCGGGCGACGCGCTCGCGCTGTCGCAGCTTTCCGACCTGTGGCGGCAGCAAGGCCGTGCGGCCGATGCGGTGACCGCGGCGCAAGCCGCCATCACCGCCCGGCCCGACTGGCCCGAAGCCGCACTGCACCTGGGCAACGCCTGCCTCGACGCTGGCGACATGGCCGCCGCGGTGGCCGCCTACGAGCGCGCACTGGCGCTGGCACCGGCCAGCCTCGAAGCCCGCTTCAACCTCGGCATCGCATTGCAGCGGGCCGACCGCCCGGCGGACGCCGTGCCGCACTTCGAGGCCGTGATCGCCGCCGAGGCCACGCACGAGCGGGCCCGCTACAGCCTGGGCCTCGCATTGCAGGCGCTGCAGCGGCCGGACGACGCCAAGGCCCACTACCGCGCCCTGCTGGACGCGGCGCCCGACCACTTCGCGGCCCGCTTCAACCTGGCCTCGATCCACCTTGCCCGCGGCGCGCACGCCGACGCGCTGGCCGAGCTGGAACGCTGCCAGGCCCTGCAGCCTGGCCACCTCGGCGTGCAATTGCAGGTCGTCCACCTGCGCCAGCAGCTGTGCGACTGGGCCCACCTGCCCGACGAAGCGGGCCTGCGCACGCTGGTCCGCCAGCTCGGTGAGGCGCCCGCCGCGGGCGTGGCCACCTTCGACCCGCCGTCGCCGTTCTCGGTGCTTTCCTTGCCGCTGCCGCTGAGCGACGCCGACATCGCACCGATCGCCGCACGCCACGCCGCCCACATCGCCGAGAAGGCCGGTGCGCCGCTGCCGCTGCGGCCGGCCGTCGACAAGCCGCGGCTGCGCCTGGCCTACGCCTCGGCCGACTTCCACAACCACGCCACCATGCACCTGATGCGCGGCGTCTTCGCCCGCCACGACCGCAGCCGCTTCGAGGTCAGCGCCTGGTCCTTCGGGCCCGACGACTCGAGCGACTACCGCCGCGGCCTGAAGCGGGACACCGACGCCTTCCACGAGGTCGGCCACCTGAGCGACCGCGCGCTGGCCGAAGCGCTGCGCGCGGCGGAGATCGACATCCTGGTCGACCTCAAGGGCTACACGCGCGATGCGCGGCCCGGCGTCTTCGCGCTGCGGCCCGCGCCGCTGCAGGTCACCTGGCTGGGCTACCCCGGCGCGGCGGCTGCCCCCTGGTTCGACGCCACCATCGGCGATGCCACCGTCACGCCGCTGGAAGCGCAAGCCGCCTATGTCGAGCCCATCGCCCGGTTGCCCCACAGCTACCAGTGCACCGACGACACGCAGCGCGTGGCCTCCACCGGCCTGACCCGCGCCGACTGCGGCCTGCCCGACCACGCCATCGTGCTGGCCTGCTTCTGCACCCACTACAAGCTCGACGCCGACACCTTCGCCTTGTGGATGCGGCTGCTCGTCAAGGAGCCGCACGCCGTGCTGTGGCTGGTCGATGGCCCGCTCGCCACGCGGCGGCGGCTCTACGCCGCCGCTGAAAGCGCCGGCGTCGCACGCGACCGCCTGGTCTTCGCGCCGGTCTGGTCCAAGGCCCGCCACCTGGAGCGGCTCGCCCTGGCCGACCTGGTGCTCGACACCCGCTTCTACAACGGCCACACGACCGTGAGCGATGCGCTGTGGGCCGGCGTGCCGGTGCTCAGCGTGCAAGGCACCGCCTTCGCCGGCCGCGTGGGCGCCAGCCTGCTGCGCGCGGCCGGGCTGCCCGAAGGCATCTCGGCCACCGTGGAAGAGCACGAAGCCCTGGCCCTGCGCCTGATGGCCCAGCCCTACGAGCGCCAGTCCTGGCGCCAGCGCCTGCGCCAGGCCCGCGGCCGTGCCCCGCTGTTCGACACCCACGGCTTCGTGATCGGCTTCGACGAGCTGCTGAACCGGCTGTGGCAAGCCAAGCTGGGGCCACAATCCGGCGGGTGAACCTCGCCCCCTCTTTCGACCCTTTCGACCCCGCCCGCAAGCTGCTGAGCCTGGAAGAGGCCGTGGCCCGCCACGGCAGCCAGCCGGGCACCGTGTTCACCAACGGCGTGTTCGACGTGCTGCACCGCGGCCACGTCAGCTACCTCGCCGCGGCACGCGCGCTCGGAGACCGGCTCGTCGTCGGCGTCAACAGCGACGCCTCGGCCCGCCGCCTGGGCAAGGGGCCGGACCGGCCGCTGAACGGCGAGCGCGACCGCGCCTACCTGCTGGCCGGGCTCGAAAGCGTGGACGTGGTGCTGCTGTTCGAGGAAGACACGCCGCTGGCCGTGCTCGCCCGGCTGAAGCCCGCGGTGTATGTGAAGGGCGGCGACTACGACATGGCCAGGCTGGCCGAGACGCCGCTGGTGCAAAGCTGGGGCGGCCGCTCGATCGCGCTGCCGTTCGTCGACGGCTACTCGACCACCGCGCTGGTGCGCCGCATCCGGGGATGAGCTTCGCCCGCACCAAGATCCAGCCCCCGCGGCAGCGTTCCGGCCGCGTCGCGCGCCCGGCGCTCGAAGCCGCCTTGTCGCAGGCGCTGGCGCATGTCCGGCTGACGCTGGTCAGCGCGCCGGCCGGCTTTGGCAAGTCGGTCGCGGTCGCGGGTCAGCTCGAACGCCTGGGCGATGCCGTGGCGGTGGCCTGGGTCTCGGTCGACGAGGACGACGACCTGCCGCGCCTGCTGGAATGCCTGTTCGCCGCGCTCGAGCCCTACGACCTGCCCTGGCGCCAGGCGCCCGAGTCGCTGGCGGCCGCCGTGGGCCACAGCCGGGAATCGCGGCGCGCAGTGGCAACCCAGCTCGTCAACACGCTGGCCGCGACCGAGGTGGAGCGCGGGCTGCTGGTCTTCGACGACCTGCACCGCACGCCGGACCCGGCCGTGCACGAGTTCCTGGAGCTGGTGCTGGAGCACCTGCCCGAGCACTGGGGCGTCGTGGTCTCGACCCGTGTCGACCCCGACCTGCCGCTGGCCCGCATGCGCGCCAGCGGTGACCTGGCCGAGTTCCGCGCCCGCGAGCTGCAGTTCGGCCACGAAGAGGTGACGCGGTTGTGCGCGCTCGTGGCCGGGCAGGGACAGCCGATCGCCACCCCGGCAGACGTCGACCTGCTGCTCACGCGCAGCGGCGGCTGGGCGGCCGGGTTGCGGCTGGCGCTGGCCAGCGCCGCGGGGCGCCCGCGCGGTGGCGGCGAGCCGGGCATCGGCTGGGAAAGCGCCGGCCGAACGATGGACCGCCACGTGTTCGACTACCTCGCCGCCGAGGTGCTGGACGCGATGCCCGCGGCCCTGCGCGACTTCCTGCTGCGCTGCTCGGTGCTGGCGGAGCTGACGGTCGCCGCCTGCAGCGCCGTCTCGGGTGACGCGCGCGCCGCGCAGTGGCTGACCGAGGTCGAGCGGCGCGAGCTCTTCGTCTCGGTGCTGGAAGGCAGCGAGCGCGCGTGGCGCCTGCACGACCTGTTCCGGGACTTTCTCGACGACCGGCTGCGACGCGACCACCCGGAGGAGCTGCCCACGCTGCTGCGCCGCGCGGCGGCGGTGGAAGACGACCCCATTCGGCGGGTGCTCTACCTGCAGCGCGCCGAGGCGTGGACCGAGGCCGCCGAGGCGCTGGCGGCCGAGGGCCTGGCCATGCTCAGTGCCGGCGCCAACGACGCCCTGGTTCGCCTGATCGACCACTTTCCGGCCGAGGTGCGGCAGGCCTCGCACACCCTGCAGCGCCTGCGCGGCCTCGCGGCCTGGGCGCGCTGGGACTGGGCCGCCATGGTCGACGCCACCCAGTGTGCGTTGGCAGCCGCAGGCAACGAGGCCGAGACCCAGGTGGCCCGCGCCTACACCGTGCTCGCGCTCACCGGCATCGGGCGGCGCACTGAGGCCCGGGCGCTGCTCGGCCGCATCGACCCCACCGCCATGCCGGCGGACGCACGGCCCGTGGCACTTCTGGGCCGCATCTGGGAGGCCTTCGACGACTGCCGCTTCGGCGAGCTGCCCGCGCTGCTCGACCGCCAGCTCGACCTGCTGGAACACAGCGACTCGGTGCCGTTGTGGTACCAGTGCGTGCCCGTGCCCAGTTACCTTGGCATGCCGGGCATGCATGCACCACTGCAGCGTTATGTGCAAGGCGCGCTGGCGCGCGCGCCCGCAGGCAGCGCCACCACGCTGCGGGCGATGGCCCGCGGCCTGCAGGGCGGCCTGCTCTACACCCTGGGCCAACTCGACGAAGCGCTGGAGGTGCTGCGCGACGCCGAGCGCGACCTGCGCTGGCTCGGCCAGCCGCTGAACGCATCGAGCATGATCTACGGCCAGCTGGCGCTCGTGCACACCGCACGCGGCGAGCGCGAAACCGCCTTCGGCCTGTGCGAGCTGCACCTGCAGCAGAACCGGCGCGAAGGCGACGCCAATGCCGCGGCCCGGCTGGCCTTCATCGCCTACTGCGCCGGCCGCATGGCGCTGGCGCTCGGCGACGAAGACGCCGCGCGCGGCTTCTTCGCCCAGGCCACCGAGCGCGCTGCCGAGAGCGAGCGGCCGGCGCTGGCCCGCCACCGCCGGGCGCTGCCTGGCTACGAGGCGCTGCTGGCCGGCGACCTGGACGGCGCGATCGCCGGCTTTTCCCGGGCCCTGGAGGAGGCCGACGCGATCGACCTCTTCGGCCATGCGAGCGAGCTGCGGCTGCGGCTGGCCTGGGCCCTGCTGCAACGCGGCCGGGCGACCGAGGCGGCGGCGCAGGCCCAGCGGGTGCTGGCCCGGCAGCGGGCCACAACCGAAGTGTCGGCGGTGCTCATCGCCGGCCCGCAGCTGCTGGGCGCGCTCGCAGGCGCGGACTGGCAGGGTGCGTTGCCGGCGGCCGACCAGGCGCCACTGGCCGCCTGGCACCGGCTCGCGGAGTCGAAGCGCGCGACGCCAACCGTCACGACCGGCTCCGCACCCGCGACCGTGCTCCGCACCGGGCGCCCTGCACCGGCGCTGGCCGGCACGGCAACCCAGGCCGCGTCGCCCGCGTTGCCCGACGACCTCGGTGGGCCGCTCTCACCGCGCGAGCTGGAGGTGCTGGCGCGCATCGCCGCCGGCGACAGCAACAAGCTGATCGCTCGCGCGCTCGACCTGAGCCCGCACACCGTCAAGCGCCACGTGGCCAACATCCTGGACAAGCTGGGCCTCGCGTCCCGCGGCCAGGCCAGCGCCTGGTACCAGAGCCGCTGACGCTCGGCGTCAGCGCTGCCCCAGCGGCAGCGGCCCCAGCGTCTTCAGGTGCGCATACAGCGCCTTCGCGTCGGCGTCGTTCAGCTCGCGCAATGACGAGAAGGGCATCACCGCGCTGACCGCACTGCCGTCGGGGCGCTTGCCGGTGCGCAGCATGGCGACGAACTGGTCGGCGTCTGCATAGGCCACCATGCCGCTGCCCTCGCCCGGGGTGAGGTTGGCGGCCGGCGGCCAGTCGGGTGGTCCGCCGGGGATCTTGCCGCCGGCGAGCGTGGCGCCGTGGCAGCCGATGCACATGCTGGCCACGTAGGCGCCATGGCGCGCCGAGCCGTCCTCGGCCACCGGCGTGGAAGGCGGCAAGGTGTGGTCGATCTTCTCGGCCGCATCGCGGATCAGGCCGGCACCGTAGAGCACCTTCACCATCGGCGGGATGCGCGCGACCATGGGCGTGCCCTCGGCCGGCGGCAACTGCTTCACATAGGCCACCAGCGCGCCCAGGTCGGCGTCGGTGAGGCGGTTGTAGTCCTCGCTCGGCATCACGAAGGCCGGCTGGCCCGAGGGCTTCACGCCGTGGCGGATGATGCGCACCCAGTCCTCCGGGGCATAGCCGGCCACCACGCCACCGGCGCCGGGGCTGATGTTGGGCGCCTTGACGAAGAAGCCGCCGCCATCGTCGATGAAGGCATGGCCTCCGCCGTTGGCGCCGTGGCAGTCGGCGCAGCCGCGGCTGGCGTAGAGGTAGCGGCCGCGTTCGACGCTCGCCGCATCCGTCGGGATGGCCACCGCGGCCACCGCGGCGGCCGGCAGTTCGACACGGCGGGCCGCCTTGCGGTCGCCCAGGTACGCCCCGAGCGCGAGGCCGGCAGCGCCGAGGATGGCAAGCCCGGCCACGCCGAGCACCGATCGCTTGATCCACTTGTTCATCGTTCCCTCCGTGGTCTCGGCCCGGTGCTTCAGGCGCCCAGCGGCGCGCGCTCGGCCGGGTTCAGGGCGGCCAGCAGCCAACCCATCCAGGCCGACATCTCCTGCGGCTTGATGCTGGCCAGCAGGCGGTCGTGAAGCTCGTGCAGCTCGGCGTCGGTGTAGAGCGCCCACAAGGCGGCGTTGTGCACCGTTTCTTCGTAGTGCATGTGGGCGAAGTTGTCCCCCACGAAGAGTGCGAGGTGGCGGTACAGGCGCAGCGCAGCGGCGGCCCGGTCGTCGGCGCGGGCGCGGCGCAGCTGGGCGGCGTCGGCGCGCAGCGCGTCGATGCTTTCCAGGTGGTCCAGGTGCTCTTCGGCGATGCGGTGCGAGGCGCCGGGCCGGCGGGCCTCGATCGCCGCGTGGATGAAGCTGTTCTCATGATCGAGGTGAGCCACGCAATGGTTCATCAGCGTGTCCACCTGATCGAGCGTGGCCTGCAGGTCGCTGGCGTCGTTCACGTCCATGCGGCCCACGCGCAGCAGCGTGTCGGTCATGAAGTGGCGGATGGCCTTGTGGATGGGGGTGTACAGGTCCAGGCGCGGCGGGGTGGCGGGCTCCTGGCGGGCGGCGGTGAAGGCGGTTTCGAAGACGGGGCTGTTCATGGTGGTTCTCCTTGGCGGCAGCGGGGGGTGGATGGGGCTGAACTGTGGCGTTCGGCCGCCTTTCGCACATCCGCCGAAGGAGCCAGCCGCCCGCCCGGCGGCGGGCCACCGGGGCCGGCTCACGCCGTGGCCGGCACCGGCGCCTGGGTGTAGACCCACACCAGCTGCAGCGGCGCCGTGCCGTTGTTGACCAGCTGGAAGCCCTGCTGCGGCGGCACCAGCAGCGTGCAGGGGCCGTTGAAGCGCTGCGGGCCGCCATCGACCAGCAGCTTGCCGCTGCCGAACAGGGCCAGCACGACCAGTTCGCCGTGGTGGCACTGGAGCGCGGTGTGCGCCCCAGGCTCGAGGGTGCGCACCGAGACCTCGAAACCTCGCAGGCCGCGCTCGCGGCTGGCGGCCAGGATGCGCAGTTCGCCGTCCAGGGTTTCATGGGGCAGGTGGGCGTGGTGGATGACGTGCATGGGAAAAGGTGATCGGCACGGGGCCTGGGCAGGGGGACAGGCCCAGTGTCCGGACGCCCTCGGGCCACGGCATCGCCCGAAAGAGCCATTCGGGCCATTCCGGATGGCCCGATCCAGGTAAGAAAACGTTTTGCTGCGGCAGAATCCACGGCCATGGCCCCGGAGCTGCTCCCTGTCTTTGCCCTCGCGAAGATCCAGCCGCCCCGGCCTCGTGCGGGGCTGGTCGAGCGGCCACGTCTGGAGCAGGCGCTCGACAGCGCCCTGCAGAGCCACCGCCTGACGCTGATGGTGGCGCCCGCCGGCTACGGCAAGACCGCCGCGCTGACCCGCCAGATCCGCCGCCTGCCCGAAGATTGCGCCCTGGCCTGGGTCTCGGTCGACGAGGACGACCAGGTCCAGCGCTTCCTCGCCTGCCTGACCACCGCGCTTGACCAGCACGACCTGCCATGGCGTGTGGCGCCGGAGGCGCTGGGCACGCTGGCCGAGGCCGACAACGGCCTGCGCGGCGTGGCCAGCGAGCTGGTCAATGCGCTGGCGTCGGCCGAGGCCGAGCGGGGGCTGATCGTGATCGACGACGCCCACCGCATCACCGACACGCGGGTCTTCGACCTGCTGCAGGCCACGCTCGACCGCCTGCCCGACCACTGGGGACTGGTGATCGCCAGCCGGGTCGACCCACCGTTGTCGCTGGCCCGCTGGCGCGCCTCGGGCGAGCTGGCCGAGTTCCGCCAGCAGGACCTGCGCTTTTCCGAGCCCGAAGTGGCGGCCCTGGTGAGCACCAGCAGCGGCCAGCCCCCCGCCGAAGGCGCCGCGCGCGAGCTGCTGGCACGCACCGCCGGCTGGGCGGCCGGGCTGCGGCTGAGCCTGTCGGCCCGCGGCGCGTGCCCGGCGCCCGGTGCCGGTGCCCACGCCACCAGCGCCCCGACGCAGCGCCACCTCTTCGACTACCTCGCCAGCGAGGTGCTCGACGACATGCCCGCCGACCTGCGCTGGTTCCTGCTGCGCTGCTCGGTGCTGCCCGAGCTGACCCCCGCGCGCTGCGAGCACGTCAGCCGCCTGCCGCGGGCCGCGCGTCACCTGGAAGAGGTGGACCGTCGCGGCCTGTTCGTCACCACGCTGGACGCTCCGGAGCTGACGCTGCGGCTGCACGACTTGTTCCGCGACTTCCTCGAAGACCGGTTGCAGCGCGACCACCCCGAGGAGCTGCCCTACCTGCTGCGCCGTGCGGCCGACGGCGAGACCGACCTGGCGCGCGCCATCGGCTACCTCACCCGCGCCGGCGCCTGGAACGACGCGGCGCGCCTGCTCGCCGAGCGCGGCCCGGCGCTGGTGCCGGTGGGCGGCGGCCCGGCACTGGAGCAGATGCTGGCGCTGTTCCCACCCACCGCGTTCGACCAGCACCCCGGCCTGCACCTGCTGCGTGGGCTGACGACCTTCCCCCGCTTCGACTTCGACGGCATGGTCGCCTCGATGCAGCGCGCCGCCGAGGGCTTCCGCCGCGAAAACCGGCTGCAGGACGCCGCACTGGCCCGCACCTACGCCTGCCTGGGCATGGAGAACACCGGCCGGCTGGCCGAGGCGGTGCGCGAGCTGGCCGAGCTGCGGCAGCAGCCGCTGGAAGATGGCGTGCGGGCCCTGGTCTCGTTTGCCAGCGCCTGGGGGTGTTACGCCGAGGCCCGCAGCGACGAGGTGGCCGGGCACGTGGCCGACATGCTGGACGCCCTGGAGCGCTCGCGCGACCCGCAGGCCTGGGACCGCTGCTTCTTCAACAGCCTGCTCACCGGCCTGCCGGGCATGAAGCCGCTGCTCGAGCGCTTCGCCAGCGGCGCGCTGCGTATCGCCAACCCCGACACGCCCACCCAGCTGCGCGCCGGCGCCTTCCACATCCGCGCCTGGCAGGCCATGGCCGACGGCCGCATCGACGAAGCCGCGCAGTGGCTGGCCAAGGCAGACGAAGACGTGCGCTGGCTCGGCCGACCGCGCAGCCTGATGACCGAAAGCTGGATGTCGCACACGCTGATCGACGCGGTGCGCGGCCGGCGCGAAGCCGCCTACACCGCGGCCCAGGACAACAAGCACGACCTCGAGGAGAACTCGCTGCTCAGCAACCGGCTCACCCACGAGTACGAGGAGCTGTTCACCTTCGTTCGCGCCGCGTGGATCGTCGGTGATGGCGACACCCTGCGCTGGCTGCACCGAGCCATCGCACGCACCGGCAACGCCTTCGAGTGGTCGGCCGCGGCCGACGACCGCCGCTTCACCGCGGCGATGGTAGCGCTGGCGGACGATCGCCTGCCCGAAGCCCGCGATCTGCTGCGCCCGCTGGCCCACGACATCGAGCGCTCCTGCTTCTTCCCTTCCGCCCAGGCCCGGGTGATGCTGGCCGACGTGGAACTGCAACTGGGCAACATCGACGATTCCGCCGCCACGCTGCGGCCCTGGCTGGACGCCGCCGTCGCGGGCGGCGACGTGGGAGGTGCCCTGCTGGCCGGCCTGCCGGTGCTGCAACGCCTGGCCGCGGCCGACTGGAACCACCGCTGGCCGGCGGCGCACACCGCCCTGCTGCAGCGCCTCGCGCTGACGGTGCAGCGCGCGCAGGCCGGCGCCGGCCCGGCGATGGCGGCAGCGTCGGCGGCGGCGCCCTCCGCGCTGCCGCCCGTCTTCGCCCGCCCGGCCTTCGCTGCCCCCGGCGAGAGCCCGCTGGCCTCGTTGAGCGAACGCGAATGCCAGGTGCTGGAGCTGATGGCCCAGGGCGACAGCAACAAGCTGATCGCCCGCACGCTCGACCTGAGCCCGCACACGGTGAAGCGCCACGTGGCCAACGTGCTCGACAAGCTCGGCGCCAGCACCCGGGGCCAGGCCGCCGCACGCTGGCGCGAGCACGCACGCTGACGCGTACCAGCGGCACGCCGCGTGCGCGATGGCCCGCGCGGATGCGGCCCATGGCCCGGGTGCACTGGCTCCCCGTTGGCTCCTCCGGGCGATGTGCCAGCCCACCCCCGCTCAGACACTGCGTTCCGTTCCATCCCAACGACGCAACGCAGAGCACACCATGAGCAAGAGCATCCTCCGTTCCCTGATCCCCGCCATCGCGCTGACCGCCCTGGCCGCCGCTGCCGGCACCGCACAAGCCCAGGCCACCACCGCCTGGACCGACTGGACCAAGGAGACCACCACCACCATGGGCGGCCGCCTGATGCTGGCCAGCGGCGCGGTGACGGTGAAGTTCTCCGGCCCCCAGATCTACTTCAACCAGCTGGGCGAGGCCAACGACCGCGACTACTGGACTTCCGGCTCCCCCGACCCCTACGCCGTGACCGGCCGCCCCACCGGCAGCGACATCATCGGCTTCACCGGCGGCACCGGCACCACCAAGTACAAGATCACCTTCAGCCGCCCCGTCACCGACCCGGTGATCGCCATCCTCTCGCTGGGCCGCAGCGGCATCCCCGCCAAGTACACCTTCGTGCAGACGCCGACGCTGGTGTCCTCCGGCATCGGCTACTACGGCGGCTGCGCCGAGTGCCTGGTGGTCAACAAGCGCAGCGTGGTCGGCACCGAAGGCCACGGCGTGGTGCGCTTCGTCGGCACCTACCAGACCATCAGCTGGACGCAGCCGGACTACGAGAACTGGCACGGCATCCAGGTCGGCGCGCCGCAGGCCCAGTAACCCGGCCCACCCGCGAAAGCCCCACCGCGACGACACCGATGCAACCGCTATCCTCCCGCGCCGGGAGGACAGCACTTGGCATCATCGTTCGTCGACAGCGCCGCTGCGCGCCAGCTCAGGCAGACCATCGACTGGCACCTGGCCAACATCGCCAGCGACACTGAGCTGACGCAGCGGCTCGAAGGCATGGCCACCCAGCGTGCCTTCGGCGGCATGGCCTGGTACTGGGGGCCGAAGTTGCATGCACGCAACCGCGCGGCCTTCCGCCCCTTCATCCTGAACCACTTCAGCGATGCGGCCCTGATCGACACCGGCCCGTGGCCGACGCGCGAGCCGATCGCCTGGGCCGGTGCCCAGGCCGCCTCGCTGGAGCCCTGGCTGGCCGCCGTGGACCAGGCCGACGACGTGGTGCTGTTCCGGCGGCTCTATGGCTGGAAGCACCGCCACCGCAGCGGCTGGGGTGTGGACGAAGCCGCGTGGAACCGCGACGTCGCCGAGCGCTTCGCATCGGCCGGCACCGCCGCCCGCCGCGCGCGAGCGCTCGACAAGCTCGACCTGCACGTGCACCTGAGCGAGGCCACCGCCCGCCAGCTCTACGACATCGACCGCACCCTCGCCCGCCCGTTCATCCTCAAGCACCTGCCGCCGCGCGGCTGGCGCGACAACGCGGACAAGCGCTGGCGCGGTCTGATCGAGCAGGCGCTGGCCGGCGGGGACCGCGGTTTTGCGTTCGATCTCTACCGCCGGCAGGTGCCGCTGGACCGCTGGCGCGACGAGGTGATGGCGCTGGCGCGCAGCATCCAGCCGCCGGCCGAGCTGCAGACGGCGCTGGAAGAACGCCACCCGCAGGGGCTGTGGTCCGATCTGGGCCCGGTCTATGTGGCGCTGCTCGAAGCCCGGGGGGCCGACGTGCTGCCCTATGTGCATCGCCACATGGACGCGGTCTGGTCCTGGGGCGGCGGGCGCGACAGCGGGCTGTCGCTCGCCAGGCTGGCCAAGGCGCGCGGCTGGGTCGATTTCCGCATCGCGGTGCTGGTCAAGTGCACCCAGGCCAAGGCCTGGAACGATGGCCTGCTGGAGACACTGGACGATCGCGCCCTCGATGAACCCGAGCGCCTGCGCCGGCTGGCGCTGTTCTCCGGCGTCTCGCGCGAGTGGAACTTCATCGGCTGGGGGCTGGCCAGCGTGCAGCAGCTCGATCCGGGGGTGGCGCTGAAGCTCTACGAGCGCTACCCGGCGCTGCTGCGCCACCAGTTCAAGGCCCATGTCACCCCGGCCTGGGGCGACGACTATGTCGGCCTCTTCGAGCGGGCCTGGGCGGCCGGCGACGACGACCTGGCCGACCTGCTGGCCAGCCGCTACCTCACGCGCGGCATGTGGGGCAGGCCAGACGCGAAAGAGCTGGCGCCGGCCGAACGGGTGGCCGACCTGCTGGTGGCGCTGAAGCTCGACCCACGCCGCTTCGTGCGCCGTGCGGCCGCCATCCTCACCCGGGTGCCGGCCTACGCCATCCGCGACTACGCACAGCTCGTGCGCAACAACCGGCTGGCACGGCTGCTGTTCGAGCGCTCGCTGAAGGATTTCCTGGAAGACAGCGACGGTGCCGCGGTGCGCGACCTCGTCGAAGGCTCCGAGATCCACGTCCAGCGCCTGGCCTACCGCGTGCTGGGCCTGCCCGACCCACGCGCACGCCGCCTGGCCGCCGACAACCTCGACATCCTGATCGGCACGCTGCTGCGCCCGCTGCACCGGGAAACCCGCCTGCAGGCCTTTGCCGCACTGAAGAACGCGGCCAGCGAAGAGGCCGGCGCGCGGCGCGTGCTGGCGCGGGCCCGCGAGGCCTTCGCCCTGCCCGACAAGCACTACCCCAAGGAAGGCCTGCTCGACCTGGTCGCCCACATCGTCGCGCGCCACCCGGCGCTGGCCGAGACCGGCGAAGCGCGCGTGATCCACCGGAAGGCCGCCTGATGAGTGCCCAGTCCATCACCTACGCTTCGCCCAGCGCCTTCAGCTCCACCCGCGAGCAGGCCGAGCTGTCGATGGCGGCCAACGCGCTGCGCCCGGTCGCCTTCAGCGCCCGCGTGGTCGCGCATGGATTCCCGCTGCGCGTGGCGCTGCGCACGCTCGGCCAGGCCATCTGGAGCGAAGACCACTGGGACAGCAGCCCCGACATGATGGCCCGGGTGCTCGACCCGGTGATCACCGTCCACCCGGACCGGCTCTGGTTCGAGGCCTTCACGCAGGACCTCGGCGCCTACGTCTCGCTGCAGGTCGACCCGGCGGTGTTCGAGACCGAGGGCGACACCCGCTACGGCACGACGAACATCGACTTCACCGCCTGGCTGTGGGGCGCGCTGGGCGAGATGCGCAGCTCGCGCAGCACCCGCTTCCACGTCGGCGCGGGCGGCTTCGCGGTCGAGACGGCCTCGGCCGGCGGCCGCTTCGAGCAGAAGGTGGAGTTGCCTGACCGCTGGGTGCGCGGCTTCCTGCAGGCCCAGTCGGCCATGGCCCTGCCCGGCACTCGGCTGCGGCTGCGCCCGGTGGACCTGCTGGCCGCGATCCGCTTCCTCCAGCACCACAAGGCCAAGGTGAGCCCGCGCGCGCTGCGCTACGAGATGGCCCCGGGCCGCGATGCCGAGCTCGTCATCGAACCCTGGGACCACCGCGTGCCGCTGCCGGGCGCCACGCACGGCTACACCGAGCTGCGCAGCATCCGCACCTGGGGCCGGCGCAAGCTGGCGCTGATCGAGCCGCTGCTGCCCTTTGCCGAGCATGTGGACGTCTACCTGAAAGGCCGCGCCCTGCCCAGCTTCTATGCGGTGCGGCTGCCGGGCATGACCTTCCTGCTCGGCATGACCGGCCAGGGGAGCGGCGCCGGCTTCGGCGGCGACAGCGGCTTCGACCTGCTCGCCGACAGCCGGCGCAGCAGCGCCGAGCACCAGGCGCGTGTGCTGGACGCGCTGGCCTCGCGTTTCCACGCGGGCACCGAGGCCTTGGCCGAGGCCAGCGGGTTGGCGCTGGCCGACACGGCCCAGGCCCTGGCCGCGCTGAACCGCGGCGGGCGCGTGATGTTCGACGTCGAGGCGCGCGAGTGGCGCCACCGCGAGCTGTTCGCGCCACCGATCGACACCGAGGCGCTGTTTCCGCCCGACCCGCGCGTCGAGGCCGCCGCGGCGCTGCTCGCCACGCCGGGCGCGGTGCAGGTCACGAGCGCCCAGCCCGAAGAGCAGCGCAAGCTGCGCCGCTACCGCGACCCGGTCACCGGCGCACCCGTCGAGCGCACGACCACCTACCGCCAGTGGCGCATCGCGGGCCGCTGCGGCGGCGAGGAGACCGAGCTGGCGGTCAGCGACGAGGAGCGCATCGTCTTCGGCCAGTGCGGCTGCACCTGGTTCCGCGAACACCTGCTGAACAAGGGCCCTTGCGAGCACATGCTGGCCCTGTTCCGTGCCAGCGAAGGAGAGCGCCGTGGCGCTTGACACCCTGCAGCGCCTTGGCGATAGTGGCGCCCGCCCGAGGGAGTGGCAGCTAGCAACGATGCTGCGGCGTTTCGCCGCGGTCGCTTCTTGCCCCCATCACATCGCCACGGTCCCCACGTACGGAACGTGGGGAGGCCATGAGTCCAGAGCCTTGCAGGTAACGCACTCCCCGGGCACCTTTTCCTCCCCCCACCCTCTCGCCGCCGACGGCCTGCGCCGCGCCCTGCCATGCGGTTGCTGATCCTCTTTGCCCTCGGCTTCCTCGCCTGGTGGCTGCTGCGTCGCCTGCTGCGCTGGCTGCGCTGGTCGATCCGCGCCCGCGGGCCGAGCGTGCGCGATGTGTCCCGCCTGGCGCGTGACGATGACGACGACGCCCGCGGCGCCACGACCGAGGTGGTCGACACCTCGGGCAAGCCGCTGAAGGAACACCACCTGCGCCGGGCCTGGCGCGACGCCCGCCTGCTGCCCAAGCCGAAGCGCGAATGGGGCGACCCCAAGCCGCCCAAGGTGATGTCGATGGACACCGCCACGCGGCTGTTCTCGGCCACGCTGCGCACCCGCAACCGCCACGTGCGCGACCTGGCGACCGACGCCGAGCAACTGGCGCGCTACCAGCTGCCGGTCTGGCGCACCGAGGCCGAGGTGGCCGAGGCGCTGGGCATCAGCGAGAAGACCTTCCGCCACTACGCCATCCACCGCCAGCGCGAGCGGGTCTCGCACTACGTGGCCTTCGCCATCCCCAAGCGCAACGGCGGTGAGCGCGTCATCCTGGCGCCGAAGAAGGAGCTCAAGGCCCTGCAGCGCAAGCTCGACGCGCTGCTCGTGGCCCGGCTGCCGGTGTCCGACGCCGCGCACGGCTTCCGCCGCGGCCGCTCGATCGCCACCAACGCGGCGCACCATGCCGGCAAGGCGGTGGTGCTCAAGCTGGACATCCAGGACTTCTTCCCCAGCCTGCACTTCGGCCGTGTGCGCGGCCTGCTCATCTCGCTCGGCTACGCCTACCCGGTGGCCGCCGGCCTCGCCGCGCTGATGACCGAGAGCGAGCGCCAGCCGGTGGTGGTGGGCGAGGAGCGCTTCCATGTGCCACTGGGCCCGCGCCACGCCGTGCAGGGTGCCCCCACGAGCCCGGGCCTGGCCAACGCCATCGCGCTGCGGCTGGACCGCCGCCTCGGCGGCCTCGCCAAGGCCCATGGCTTCACCTACACCCGCTACGCCGACGACCTCGCCTTCTCGGGCGACGACGTGGAGGCCGCGCGCCGACTCATCAAGCAGGCCGAGTCGATCGTGCGCAGCGAAGGCTTCCGCCTCAACCGCGCCAAGACCCGGCTGATGACGCAGGCCCGCGCGCAGCGCATCGCAGGCGTCACCGTCAACACCACGCCGGGCTGGTCGCGGGCCGAGCGGCGGCGCCTGCGCGCCGAGCTGCACCAGGCGCGTCGCGCCGGGGCCGAAGCAGAGGCCTCGGTGTGGTCGCGCCTGCGCGGCAAGCTCGCCTTCGTGCGCATGCTGAACCCGGCGCAGGCCGAGCGGCTGGAACGCCGCGAGCCGCCGAGCCGGTGACCAGGCCCCTCGTCGGGGTGCAAACCGCAGCTGAAAAAAACGGCCACCGCAGTTGCCCACGGTGGCCCAAGGAGTGGTCTCTGATGTGCGGGCTTCGAGGCCCGCGGCGGGTTGATCAGCACAGCCCGTGCCACGGCGTGCGATCCGCGGGTTAGCACTGACGAAACGCCCGGGTTTGGCGCTCATCGCGCCGGTCGGCACGGTTGCGGGTCGATCGGGCGGGCGGAAAGCCACCCGCCCCCGCAACCCGGAAGTGCGGATTTCCGCCCTCGATCTCGCCGGCCGGCGGCGCCACAATCCCGCGCCATGAACGAACACGACATCGTCATCGCGGGCGGCGGCATCGCCGGCCTGTACTGTGCGCGCCGGCTGGCGGATGCAGGCCACCGGGTGCTGATCCTGGAGACCGCGTCGGACCGCTGGGGCGGCCGGATCGAGACCGAGGAGCTGGACGGCTTCATCGCCGAGATGGGCCCGATGCGCTTCGAGCCGACACTGCAGCCGCGCTTCGCCGCGCTCTGCGACGAGTTGGGGGTGGGCCTCGTGCCTTTCGCGGGGCCGAGCGCCGATGGCACCGCCGCCGCCGATGAAGACCTGCCGCCCGAAGAGCAGGGGCTGAACTCGCTGCAGCTGCTGCGCCGCGGGATCATGCTGATCATGGGCCGCGCGCCCGACGACCAGGCCTGGATCGACGGCCTGACCGAAGACGACTACATGCGCCTGCGCAAGCACGCGCAGCTGCACGGCCAGCCGCTGTGGGCCACCGGCTTCTGGAACGCGCTGTCGGCGCAGGGCATCCTCAGCCACGGCGCGCTGGTGAAGCTGCGCGACACCGGGACCTTCTATCACATGATCCCGGAGAACCTGAACGCCATCGAGTGGATCATCTGGTGGCTGCGCGCGCTCAAGACCGTGGGGCAGGAGCTCGCCAGCATCGAGGGCGGCTCGGCCCGCCTGACCGAGGGCCTGATGGCCGGCCTGCGCCGCCACCCGAACGTGACGCTCGCCGGCGGCCACACGCTGCTGGGCTTTCGCCCCGCCGGCCTGGGCGACGCGACACTCGTGCTGGACGTGCAGACCCGAAGCGGCCCGACCGTGTCGACCATGCAGCTGCGCACCGAACGCCTGGTGCTGGCGCTGCCGCGCCTGCCGCTCGTCCGGCTGTCGCTCCACCTGCCCACGCACATCGCCGAGCAGCTCGACAGCGTCAACGGCTTCCCGATGCTGAAGGTCTTCCTGGTCAGCAACGCCCCCTGGTGGGACTACGACCAGCCGCCGCAGCAGCACGCCCACTGCCTGCCCACCCGCGAGGTGCACTACTTCCGCCGCCCGCGCGGCAACGACCCCGACGGCCACGGCATGGTGCTGCTCTACATGGACCGGCCCTCGACCGAGTTCTGGCGCCACTACGTGACCGACACCGACCGCCACGACCGCGCCGAGGTCGACCAGAACGCGCGCATCGTCGACGCCTTCGCGCTCTTCATCGCCCGCGATGTGAAACGCGCGCTGGAAGCCACCGCGGCGCAGGCCGAGGCCGACGCGGCGGCCGGCGACCCGGTCGTGCGGCTGACGGACCAGGCGCGGCGTCTCTTCCAGGGCCTGACGCTGGAGCAGGCGGCGGCGCAGGTGCGCCAGTCGATCGTCACCTACGGCATCCGCGACTGGGCGCGCGCGCCCTACGGCGCGGCCAACCACGGCTGGCAGCCGGGCGTGCGCTCGTGGAAGGTGATGGAAGCCTTCAAGGCCTTCGACTTCGGCAGTGGCGCGCGCAACGTGCACATCGTCGGCGAGGCCTACTCCGACTACCAGGGCTTCATCGAGGGGGCGCTGAACAGCGCCGAGCTGGCGCTGCGCACGATCCCCGCACCGGCGTTGCCACCGATGGCGCCAGCGGACGAGGCGGCCAGCGGCTGAATCGGCTCAGGCGGTGAGGCTGGCGCGACGGCGGGTGGGTTTCCGGCCGGCCTCGGGCAAGCCGTCCAGCGGGTTCAGCAGCCACTTCGCATACAGCGCCACGCCGGTCGACACGTTGGTCATCGTGCGCGTGTAGCCGGCCTTTCGCAGCGCGCGCAGGTCGGCCTGGGTGTGGCACTGGTAGTGGCCACGCAAGGCATCGGGGAACGGGGTGTAGCGCAGCTGACCGGCATCGACCAGGGCACTCAGGCCCAGTGGGGCACCACCCTTCGCCGCACGGCAACTGTTGAGCATCGCTGCCGCCACCGCATTGAACGGCTCGGCGCGGCCGGACCCGACATTGAAGATGCCGCTCGCGCCACCGTGCTCCAGCAGCCAGAGGTTCACGTCGACCACGTCGCCGACCCACACGAAGTCGCGCTCGTGCGCGCCCGGCGCGTAGCCGTTGTACTCGCCGAACAAGGCGACATGGCCTTGCGATTGGAACTGCCCGAAGTGGTGGAAGGCCACCGAGGCCATGCGGCCCTTGTGCTGCTCGCGCGGGCCGTAGACGTTGAAGTAGCGCAGGCCGGCCACCTGCGCGGCCGGGCGCTGCGCCAGCACGCGCCGCACCGCCTGGTCGAACACCAGCTTGGACCAGCCGTAGACGTTCAGCGGGCGCTCATGCTCGGGGGCTTCGGTGAACACGGGGGAGCCGCCGTAGACCGCGGCGGAAGAGGCATAGATCAGGCGCGTGCCCTGCTGCTGGCAGGCATCGAGCAAGCGGCGCGAGCATTCGTAGTTGCGCGCCATCATCAGCTTGCCGTCGTGCACCATCGTGTCCGAGCAGGCGCCCTGGTGCAGCACCGCATCCACCCGGCCGAACTCGCCGCGCTCGAAACGGGCGTAGAACTCGTCCATGTCGACATAACCCGACAGTTGCGTGCCCACCAGGTTGCGGAACTGCTGGCCGTTGGTGAGGTCGTCGACCGCGATCACGTCGTCGATGCCGCGCGCGTTCAGCGCGTGAACCAGGTTGCTGCCGATGAAGCCGGCGGCGCCGGTGACTACGACACGCATGAGGCGTCCTGCTCGCGTTGGGCTGCGGTGGCCGCGCGACGCGGCAGCGGCGTGGGGGCCGGCGCAGGGCCGGCCTCGGCCATCGCGGCGAAGAGCTCGTCGCGGCCGATGGTGGAGGTGCCGAACCTGCCGACCACGATGCCGGCGGCGCGGTTGGCCCAGCGCATCGCCTCGAAGGCATCGTCGCCCTGCGCCATGCGCCAGGCCAGCGTGGCCAGCACCGTGTCGCCGGCACCGCTCACGTCGAACACCTCGCGCACCCGCGCCGGCTCATGCACCATGCCGCGGCCGTTGAACATCGTCATGCCGGCCTCGCCCTGCGTGACCAGCAGGTAGGTCCAGCCCAGGCGCTTGCGCAAGGCCACCGCCTGGCGGTGGAAGGCCGCGTCATCGCCCCACGGGCCGGCCACGGCCTGGAACTCCTTGAGATTGGGTTTGACCAGCGTGGCGCCGGCGTAGCGCGCCCAGTCCAGCCCCTTGGGGTCGACCAGCAGCGGCTTGCCCGCCGCACGGGCCGCGTCGATCAGGCCCTCGCAGTGCGCGAGCGCGCCCTTGGCATAGTCGGACAGCACCACCAGGCGGTGCTCGCCCAACAGCGCGGCGTACCGCCCCGCCAGCGCATCGAGCATGCCGGGCAGCGGCTCGCTCTCGAAGTCGGCACGCAGCATCTGGTGCTGTCGCGCGACGCAACGGATCTTCTGGATCGTGGGGTAGGCCTCGTGGGTGACGCGCTCCAGGCGCACGCCTGCCTCGCGCAGGATGCGCTCCAACGCATCGCCGGCCTCGTCCTGCCCGGCCAGCGCCAGCAGCGTGACCGGCGCGCCGAGCGCAGCCAGGTTCAGCGCGACGTTGGCGGCGCCGCCGGCTCGGTCGTAGCGGCGGGTGACGCGCAGCACCGGCACCGGCGCCTCGGGCGAGATGCGGTCGACGCTGCCGTCCCAGTAGCGGTCCAGCATGGCATCGCCCACCACGAGGATGGGCTGATGCTGACCTTGGATCGGTTCTTGGCTCTTTTCCACGCCGGCCATGTTCCCATCGGGGCCTGCCGGCCAAGGCGCGGAAAAGACCAATGCTCGCCGGCCATTTCGGCCCGCTTCTGGCGACCCGGGCCTCTGCTAGAATGCGTGTTTTCGCCGGTGTAGCTCAGTTGGTAGAGCAGCGCATTCGTAATGCGAAGGTCGGGAGTTCGACTCTCTTCACCGGCACCAGATGATTCCCTAAGCGCGACAAGCACTTAGAGAATGCACACAACGCCCCGCATGTCGGGGCGTTGTCTTTCCCGACCGCCGTACGGGGTCATGTAGCCGCCATGGAGCGGGCGGTACGGAGAAGAGCGAAGCCGACAGCGATTGCGACTCCTTGAGTAGAGTCGGACAGTCAAGCGCTTAGTTCCAGAACCCGCTCCACCGCAAGCTGGATAGAGTCCACGGGCAAAAAGCAAATCGCTCCATCGTCTGCCTCGCGCTCAATCTCGCGCAGATTAGTCGCCAACTTCGAGCGTTGCTTGGGCCCGAGTGTTGGGTCGTCAGCCCTCGGCACCGCCGTCACCAGCGCGGCGATGCGAAGATTCGCGAACTCCTTGGCGCGAGCGAGTTCCCAAAGCTTTGCACGGGCATAACCAACGCTAGCACTTTGCCTAACAGCGCTCACGGTCGAGAAGTGCATTCCCGCTCTATCCGACAGAAAGCCGAATCGGACCAGCGTGCCACCTTGGTGCAGACTCGCCGCGCGGTTGAAGAATCGCGCTAGTGCAGGGGCTTTCTGGAGTACTGCGTCTCGCACCTCAGTTGCAAAGCGCCGGTTTACCTCTTCGGGTTGCACGGTTCCGTCGTCCTCGTCGTCGGCGATGTCCGTCTGGGCAAGGCTGGAGTACAGCAGCACCGCTTGACGAATGGCATCGCCGATGCCGATGACCTCAGTCTGCCGATGTGGTCCAGGGTGCAAGCCAAGAATGGGCGTCTCCAGCAGGGAAAGACCATCCTCGCCGCCTGCCTCCACGATACGACGGCACATACCAATCGCCTCCTCGATGAGCACGCGCGGGCGTGAGGAGTCAGCACCATAGAGGCTATCAAGTACATCGTCTCGGATGACTCGACGAGCAGTAGTTTCTTCACCAAACCGGACTACGACGCCAGCCATCAGCCGCTCGCCGGTTCCCTCGACGGGCTCCCAGAAGAGAGGACGCCAATTTGCCAGAGTCACTCGAAGACCTCCAATAGGTCACTTGGCCGCGGGAACCTAGCAAGAACGGCGTTAGCAAGGTGCCCCAGTTGCTCACTCACGAGATCGGAGAAGCCGGCGGTGTCGGCATGCTGCGAGCAGATGCGCTCTGCTTCATCCACTGCGGTGAAGCTCAACGCAAACGATGCAGTCACGGCAGCGGCGGCGATTCGGTCATGCTCACCGCTCATAAGCGCGAGGCTCGCCAACTTGTTTACGTCCTCCAATGGTTCGCGGGAAGCACCAACGGCACGCTCATGGTCAATCCACGCCACCTCGCTGCCGTTCCAAAGAATGTTTCCAAGGTTCCGGTCCAAGTTTTTGATGGCCTCGTCGGCTGCAACAGCCAGCGGTGTTTGCGCGAAGCCCGCAACCAGTCTTGCAGCGGCCCGCTCCAGAACTGAGCGAACTTGTGGCGGTAGAGTTTTGCTCCAGCCAACGCGTTGCAACAGGTTCGGATAGCTCACGTCGATGCAAGCAAAGGCGATGGGCGGACTTCCCACGATAGCCGGCTCCGGCACGCTCAACCCCCAACGGCGGAGCAGCAAAGAGCAAAAACATTCGGCGGCAATTGCTCGGGTGTCCATGCGCTTAACGACGGCGGCTCGTATGTTGCCGTCTGCGTATCGAACAAGCGCCCGCAGCGCTCCGGTAAGGCCAGTGCCTACTGGTGTCTCTGACCCTTCAATCAGTTCCACTACAGGCAGTTCCATGGCCTGCTCCTCCGGCACTTCGACCCAGTGCTGGGTTTCGAGTGTAAAGCGGCCACGATGGGAGTCCCGCCTGTTGCGCCGCAGTCGGCCGTGGATTCACTTCTTTCTGCAAACACCCGTAGTCGACGCTAGGGTTCACGCCGACTAGGGCGGACACCAAATTGGAGCGCAGTGATGCAGGGAACCGAGTCTGAGGGATAGAGCTTGCGGGCGCAGGCTGAGAGCCCTGAAGTGGGCTACCACTGTCACCCATGCGGCTCGTCGCTGCTGTTAGCTGACATCTACTAGGCGGTCCCCGTTGTTGGTCGCCTCGTAGAGGTCCGCGATCGAATACATAGCACTGTTATTCCATACAGAATTGCCGCAGTGAGCAGTCTTCAGCCTAGAGACTGCACCTGGCCCCTCCCGCGGCCGCATGCCGTCGTTCTTGGGGTGGACATACCCGGAGGCAAGGAACCCAATACAGTCGTCCCTTCTGAAAGGCCTCCAGATGAAAGTGCCTCTCAACCTCATCCGCTGGGTTTCTAATGCAGCCGTAGCCGCAGGAGTAACCGCTCCAATCGGCATTGCAGCCCAGGAACTATCGTGGCAGGACTATCTATTGCTGCAACGCACAAAAGTAGAACGAGCCTACAGAGAGGTAGAGGCCGCACTGTCCGAAAAATCTCTAAATTCTAAATGGTACAAATCTCTAACGATCAAGGTTGAGGCCCCAGGGCGTGGGGCATGCTCCATTTCAGGAAACCCGGGCGCGGCCGACCTGGAGCGGTTCGAAATAACTATATGCCCCGTACCTAATATTATTATATCTCAAGCTGCCACGACTGGCCTACTGGTGCAATTTGATATGTTAAGCAAGCGACGCAAGTCCCTTGCAGAGAATCCTAACTTATACGATTCGAAGCTCGCGCAGGAGTTTGGGGAGAAAGCAGCCCTCACTTTGGATTATTATTTTCATGAGGCACGACATCAGCATCGTTCCTATCAAAATGCAGACATAGGCTACCGGAATTGCCCTCCCGCCACCGTTGCCAAGATGTTAGTTGGCGATGGGCCATATCAACTGTGTGGAAGCGATGAATCCACCGAACGGGACATCCAGTGGGCGAACTCCCTACTTCGCTCTTTTGCAGGCCCCGAGATTAACATCTCTTACGATCAAGTCCTTGGTAGAGCGGAGCACGAGATATATCTGTGGTCAGTCAGCCACGAAGTGGCGCACTTCGTAGTCCACTACGATCATGGTAGGAGTAGCGCACCAGAGAATGACACATCGCTCATAGATCTTGAAGTGGAGGTCGACAAGGTCGGCAATTCGCTGCTTGAGCGCGATGGAGAACTACGCTTTCCCTTGCTGCATCCTGGCATTCTTTGGACGCGCAACACGATATCGGGCGGCATTGATGACAGCGAGTTGGGCAAACATGGCGCCGCCAGACTTGGCGCAGCTGTTTTGAACTCCATTTGCGACCCTCGCGCCGCCCAACTTTTTGCGTACGCTCCGCACCTGATGAAATTGATGCCCCTAGAGAAGATAAGGCGGAACTGTACCTCTCGCTGAATTCCAGATCACTAATCTACTGAATTCTCGGCCATGTCAGACAACAGTCTTAAGCGCGAAATAATATCTGCCCTTTTTTCAGCATCTTCAATTCCGGCACCCTTCGCTTTGGCGATGGCATCTGCAGCGAAGTTGGATAGGTGCGCGATTTCGAGTGCCGTTAGATCGCCTCTCCCAATTGCCCAGACACGTTTGCGTTGTTTTACGAGGCAAGGTGGACTTTGCTGTGGCTGCGATGCCTGAACCGAAAAATTCCCTTCTTTGGAAGGAAGCACGTAACCGATAGGTTGGGGCGGCCCCTCTCTGTCTTCAAGTTGAATTGGACGATTTGCCACGCCTGCGAGGAGCCATACGCCAAGTGCTGCTAGGAAGACGCCAGGGCCAAAGCTAACTAGCTTGAACTTAAAGCCCATGCCCTCGAACTCCCCCTGAGTGCTGGATCTTACAGATTCGATGTACAACCTCCAGCCCAAATAGATGCACATGACGCCAGCCAGCGCGGTTATCACCAAGACTGTGGCGCGCGTCCAGAACATGATTAGGTCGGTGTTCGCGCAATCGGCCATGACGTGGTCACCTTTGAGTGTGTCAAAGATGGTAGGGCACCGGCGCGATGCAAACAAGCGCGATTGCCCGGCAACTCAGTCCCGCCGTTGCCCGCGAACAGAGCAGGATAAGCAGTCCGGCCTGAACAACTCGATTTCAGTGGCCAATCACTGGCAGCAGTAGGTTGGTCGGTTCGGCCACGGGGCCAATGACTCGAACGAGCCAAGCCAAGAAGGCACAGCAAAGCACCCGCAGGATCATCCGCAGGTTGTGCTTGGCACCGCATTGCAGGGCGGGCGGCGTCGCCGTCGGCATCATCACGGCTCAGGTATGGATCCCTCAGCCGCAGCCCATCGAAGAGTTGGCGAAGGGTCTGGCCGACTTGAACGAAGAAGCGAAGCTCGAGGTAGCTTTGAGGTGCGTTGTCGGTGTGCCAATTTGGCGTGTCACGCAAGGCCCCGATAGCTCGCTATGTCGTTGATTTGCAAAGGGAACGGCCGTCGGCGTCGGGAGTTCGACTCTCTTCACCGGCACCAGAAAAGACAAGGGCCTGCAGGCAATCAGCTTGCAGGCCCTTTTCATTTGGGGCGGCCGATGCGCCTGCTGGCCCGCCTCGCCGGAGCCCGGCCAGCAGCGGGGAGCCGACCAGATATTTCATCAATGGACATACCAAGCATCCGGATGTAATATTTTCGGGTGACCCTCGCTCCGCGCCAACTCATCCTCAGCCTGATGCTGGGCGCCGAAGCGCGCGGCGACTTGGCGATGAACGTGCGTGAGTTGCTCGCGGCGTGCGCGCTGTTCGGCATCTCGGGCAACAGCGCCCGGGTGGCGCTGGCCCGCGCGGTGGCCGCCGGGCTGCTGGTGGCACCCCAGCGTGGCCACTACGCGCTCGGGCCGCAGGCCCGCCCGCTGGCCGACGAGGTGGTCCGCTGGCGCCAGCTGGACCGGCAACTGCTCGATTGGCCTGGCGGCTGGGTCGGCGTGCATGTGGGCGCCACCGGCCGCAGCGACCGGCCGGCCCTGCGCGCGCGCGAGCGGGCCTTCGGCCTTCTTGGGCTCGCCGAGTTCGAGCGGGGCCTGCACCTGCGGCCCGACAACCTAGCGGGCGGCGCGGCAGCCCTGCGGCAGCGGCTCGCCGCGCTGGCACCCGAGGGCACCGACACCGGAACGGTCTTCGCGCTGCAGGGCCTGTCGGCCGGCGACGAGGCCCGCACGCGGAGCCTGTGGGAATGCAGTGCGCTGGACGCCGGCTACCGCGACACCGCCGGGCGCCTCTCGGCCTGGCTCGACACGGCCCGCAGCCTGCCGCTGGAGCGCGCCGCACGCGAATGCTTCGAGCTGGGCCATGCCGCCATCCACCAGCTGGTCTTCGACCCACTGCTGCCAGCCCCGCTGGTCGACGCTGGCGCCCGCCAACGCTTCATCGCCGCCGTGAAACGCTTCGACGATGCCGGCCAGGCCATCTGGCAACGGTTCCTCGCCGCCGAGCGCACCCGGCACAGCCAACCCTCAGCCCACGGCGCATGAAGCCCAAAGAGAAGGACCGCGACATGGACACCCCGGACCGCCGTGCACTCGCCGACACGCACGACATCGTCAACATCGGCCGCGAGCTGGTCGACTACGACATGTACCGGCAGGACGCCGCGCTGGTCGAGGCGGTGCAGCGCGAGGGCGCGGCCTGGGCCGATGCGGCGCTCGGCGAGTTCGGCCGCCTGGCCGGCTCAGCCGACTACCTGGAGCTGGGCGTGCAGGCCAACCAGAACCCGCCGGTGCTCGACACGCACGACCGCTTCGGCCGCCGCATCGACCTGGTCAAGTTCCACCCTGCCTACCACCAGTTGATGGGCTCGGCGATCGCGCATGGTCTGCACTCGTCGCCCTGGGCCGACCCGCGCCCCGGCGCCCATGTGGCGCGCGCGGCCCGCTTCTACCTGCAGGCGCAGGTCGAGGCCGGGCACGGCTGCCCGATCACCATGACCTTCGCCGCCGTGCCGGCGCTGCAGACCACGCCGGCGCTCGCCGCCGCCTGGGTGCCGAAGATCACCGCCCGCCACTACGACCCGCGCAACGTGCCCGACGCGCAGAAGGCCGGCCTGACGATCGGCATGGCGATGACCGAGAAGCAAGGCGGCTCCGACGTCCGCGCCAACACCACGCGCGCCTACCCGCTGGAGGCCGCCGGCGGCCCCGGCGCAGCCTATGAGCTGGTGGGCCACAAGTACTTCGTCTCGGCACCCATGTGCGATGCCTTTCTGGTGCTGGCGCAGGCGCCGGGCGGGTTGAGCTGTTTCCTGCTGCCGCGTTGGCGGCCCGATGGCACCAAGAACCCGCTGCAGCTGCTGCGCCTGAAGCGCAAGATGGGCAATGTCTCGAACGCCAGCAGCGAGACCGAGCTGCGCGGCGCGCTGGCCTGGATGGTGGGCGAAGAGGGCCGCGGCGTACGCACCATCATCGAAATGGTGGCGATGACGCGATTCGACTGCATGCTCGGCTCCAGCGCCGGGCAGCGGGCGGCGGTGGCCCAGGCGCTGCACCACTGCAGCCTGCGCTCGGCCTTTGGCCGGGTGCTGAACCAGCAGCCGCTGATGCGCAACGTGCTGGCCGACCTGGTGCTGGAACACGAGGGCTCGCTCGCACTGGCGATGCGCCTGGCCCGCGCGATGGACCACCGCGACGATGCGCATGAAGACGCGCTGGCCCGCCTGGCCACCGCGGTCGGCAAGTACTGGATCTGCAAGCGCACGCCGCATCATGCCTTCGAGGCGATGGAATGCATCGGCGGCAGCGGCGTGATGGAGGACAGCCCCTTCCCGCGCCTGTACCGCGAAGCCCCGGTCAACGCCATCTGGGAAGGCAGCGGCAACGTGCAGTGCCTGGACGTGCTGCGCGCGATGCAGAAGACACCCTCGGTGGTGGCCTCGTTCTTCGACGAGCTGGGCCGAGCGCGCGGTGGCAACGCCCTGCTCGACGCCTTCGTCGTGGCGCTGCAGGCCGAGTTCAAGGACCTGGCCGAGCTGGAATACCGCGCCCGCGACATCGTCGACCGCATGGCGCTGGCCCTGCAGGCCGCGCTGCTGGTGCGGCACGCCCCGGCCGCGGTCGCCGATGCGTTCTGCGCCTCGCGCCTGGCAGGCCAGGGCCACCGGCAATTCGGCACCCTGCCCCGCGGCGTGGACTGCGGCGCGATCATCGCCCGCGCGACGCCGCAGGCCTGACGGCGCGGCCGTCTACCCGAGGTCGCCGAAGCCGGTCGTGACCTGGCCCAGCTGCCGGTCGAGCACGCTCAGCAGCACCGCGGCCTCGATCGGCTTGGGCACGAAGCCGGCGGCCCCGAGGGCCAGCACGCGGGCGACCTGCTCGTCGTCGGCCGAGGCCGAGAGCACGACCACCGGGATGTCGCGCGTCGCGCCCGAGGACTTGAGCGCCTTCAGCACGCTCTCGCCGTCGCCGTCGGGCAGGCGCAGGTCGAGCAGCACCAGGTCGGGCTGGGTCGCCTGGACCACCTTCACCCCTTCACGCCCCGTGTGCGCCACGCGCAGCGTGACCTGCGGCCGCAAGGCCAGCAGTCCGCGCACGACGCCGATGTTGTCTTCGTTGTCCTCGACCAGCACCACACTGCGCTCGCTGTAGAGGCTGCCCGGCTCGGTGGCAGGGCCGTCGCCGTCCCCGTGGCCCGCGTCCACCGCCGCACGGCGCAGGCGGATGCGGAAGGCCGAGCCGGCCTCGGGCCGGGACGACACCTCGATGCGGCCTTGCATCTGCTCGACCAGCAGCTTGGTGATGTACAGGCCGATGCCGGCCCCGGCCACCGCGGTGTTCTCGCGCCCGAGGCGGTCGAACGGCGTGAACAGGCGCGCCAGCTGCTCGGGCGACATGCCCAGGCCGGTGTCGCGCACCTCGACCACGATCGAGCCGGCCTCGGGCACGGTCAGTCGCAGACGCACCTCGCCGCCGGGCCGGTTGTACTTCACTGCATTCGACAGCAGGTTGATCAGCACCTGGCGCAGCCGTGTGGCGTCGGCCCAGGCCTGCAGGCTGCCCGCGGCAGCCGGTTCCGGCCGCACGATCGCCACCCCGCGCTGGCGCGCATCGCCCTCGACCATCGACACCGCGTCCAGCAGCACGGCCTGGGCATCGACGGCGGTCATCTTCAACGACACCGTGCCGGCCTCGATGCGCGAGAGGTCGAGCACGTCGTCGATCAGGCGCAGCAGGTGCCAGCCGGCGCCCTGCATTTGCGTCAGCCACTGGCGGTGCTTCTCGTTGTGGCCGAGGGCTTCGTCCAGCGACAGCAGTTGCGCGAAGCCGAGGATGGCGTTGAGCGGCGTGCGCAGCTCGTGGCTCATGCGCGAGAGGAACTGCGTCTTGGCCCGGTTGGCCGATTCGGCCGCCGCCCGGGCGCTCTCGGCCTCTTCCCAGCGCACGTGGTCGCTCAGGTCCTCGATCAGCCCGACGAAGCGGTCGGGCTGCCCGGCGGCATCGAGCAGCAGCGTCAACGTGACGCGGCCGTGCACGAGCTGCCCGTCCGAGCGAATGTAGCGGCGCACGTAGCGCAACTGGCCGGCGCCCTGCTTCTTCAGCGTCTGGCGCCGCCGCTGCTCGTCGTCGACCTCGTCGGCAGGTGTCAGCTCGCGGAGGGTCTTGCCGCGCAGCGCCTCCTCGGCGTAGCCCAGGAACTCGCAGCACCAGGCGTTGGGCTGCAGGATGCGGCCGTCCAGGTCGGCGAAGACCACGCCCACCGGCACCTTGTCGAACAGCAGCTTGAAGCGCTCCTCGGTGCTGCGCAGCACCGCCCGGGTCAGCTGCTCGTCCTGCTGCGTGCGCTGCAGCTGCTGCGTGCGCAGGGCGGCTTCGGCGCGCGCCTCGCCGGCCCGGCCGGTCAGCAGCAGCAGGAAGGCCCCGAGCGTGGCCACGCTCAGCAGACCACCCAGCGAAAACAACCACACCGCCGTGTCGCCACGGGCCGCGTCATAGAGCGACGGGCCCGGCGCCGGCATGACGCGCAGCGCCCAGCGGCGCGCGCCCAGCTCCAGCGTGGTGCCCCGGGTTGGCCCACCGGCGGCCAGGCACGGCGCAGGCCCGGCCAGGGCCAGCGGCTCGCCGGTCACGTCCTGCAGGCAGTACATCAGCGACGTCGGCAGGCCCTTGGTCACGCTGGCCAGCGCGTCGTCCAGGCGCAGCGTGGTGAAGACCACGCCCAGCGGCTCGCCACCGGGCAGGCGGATGGCCTGGTAGATCACCACGCCGCGCTGCCCGGCCGACTCCTGTGTCAGTTGGAACGGCGTGGTGGCGACCGGGTGGTCGGACTCGAACGCGCCCAGGATCGCCCGCCGCGCTTCGGCCACCGACAGCGCATTGACCCCCAGGGCGCGCGCATTGCGCCCGAAAGGCTCGATGAAGCGGATGGCCAACGCCCGGTCGTCGCCCGCCGTGAGGCGCTGGTCGCGGTCGAAGACGCGGAACGATGACCGCCCATCGGCCTGCTCGATCCTCGCCATGCGGGTGGTGTCGCGGGGGTCGATCAGCTCGGAGAATCCCATGGCCTGGATCGAAGGCAACGAAGCCAGCCACGGCGCAGCAATGCGCTCGAACTCGGCGCGTGTGACCTCGGTCGAGCCGATGAAGGCGCCGTGCAGTGCGGTCAGGGCGTCGACGTTGCGCTGCAGCTTGGCGGTGATGGACTCGACCGCAGCGCCCACGTCGCGCTCCAGCGCCGCGGCGGCCTGCTCCGCCCGATGCTCGGCCATGCGCGCGCTGGCCCAGGTCACCAGCCCCAACGCCAGCACCAGGGGCAAGGCCACCGTGAAGCAGCGCGGCCGCCAGACCTGCGCCGGGCGGCCGACGAGGGCCAGCGTCACCGGCGCGCCCACCAGGACCCCGAGTGCGTCGCCGCTGTACCAGGTCCACCAGTTGACGGCGAGGGCGTCGAAGCCCATCCATTGGGTGTCCAGGTGCCCGAAGCGCCCGAGCCAGGCCAGCGAACCGGTCGCGACGCTGGCGCTCACCAGGCAGGCCAGCCCGGCGCCGACCGCGTAGAAGCGCAGGATGTGGGCCCCCTGCGTGAGGCCCGGCCAAGGCCCGAGCCAGCGCCGGACCAGGTGCGCCCCGAGCAGCGATTGCAGGCCCGCCCCCGCCGCAAAGGCCAGGAAGAGAAGGAGCTTGCCGTCGTCCTCACCCGAAATGAAGGCGGCGTTCGAGACGAATGCCCCAAGCACGACGCCGATCGCGGCCACCGGGCCGAACCGGAGCACGCACGCCAGCGCCACGCCGGCCGACGGGAACACCGGCGAGGCGAAGCTGCCCGCCGGCACCAGCATCAGGAACAGTGCCGCGCAGCCGGCATAGGCCAGGGCCGTGCCCGCGACGGCGAGCGCAGCCTGGGCTCCGCCGTGCAAGGCGGGGCCCTTGAATTCGTCGGTCCCTGGAGTTTTCAGAATGGGTCAGGAGAATGCGGGGCGAGCACAGTAGCACGCCGTGGCCCGGCAGGGCCGGCGGAATGGCACAGCGGCGCCCTACACGACGTGCGGCAGCGCCTGGTGCCTCTGCCGCTGGCGCAACAGCCAGAGGGTCTGGCCGAGCAGCAGCAGCGCCAGCAAGCCAGCCGCCGCGGCGGACCCTGCAGCGCCTCGCAGGGGGCTGCCCGCCTGTTCCGCCATCACCCCCGCCAGGCCCCACAAGGCCGCCGCCGGGTAGGCGAAGTGCCCGCCGGCCAAGCGGTTCACGCCGAGAAGCAAGGCCCCTGCCCCGGCCCACAGCGCCAGGCTCCAGGGCAGCATGTTGTCGATCGGTAGCAGGCGGTAGGCGACCACCACCTGCGCCGTGTTGAGAAACGCGGCCAGTGACAGCCAACCAGCATGCAGGCCGAGCGTCAGCGGGGCCCAGCCGCGCGACGCCGCGGAGGCCGGCGGGCTGTTCAGGCAGCGCAGCCAGGCCATCAGCAGGCAGGCCAGTGCGGCCCAGATGATCACCAGCGCCGCAACGAACCACCGCTGCGGGAACACCACCATCCAGCTGGCCGTGAGCACGAAGCCGAGCGCTGCCGGCCGGCGCACCGCGTCGAGATCGCGGTCGGTGCGCCGCCGCAACGTCGCCTGCCACAAGGCCCAGGCGGCATCCAGCACGAAGATGAGCCCCCAGATCGAGAACGCATACCCGGCCGCCACCAGCAGCGTTGGGTAACGGTCGGACAAGGTGGCGTTGTCCGGGCCGAAGAAACCGCTGTTGGACAGCGCAGCGATGATGGGCATGGCCACGGCCGCCAGCAGGACGAGGATGCGCACGGGAGCTCCACGAGGTATCGACCCGGTCAATCGGCAATCGGCATGCCTGCGCTCAGCCGGGCTCCTGCACCACCGGGTTGCGCAGGATGCCGATGCCCTCGACCTCCACCTCGCAGGTGTCGCCCGCCTTCATCCACAGCGGCGGCTGCCTCGCCATGCCCACCCCCGCCGGCGTGCCGGTGATGAGGATGTCGCCCGGCTGCAGCGTCATCGCCTCGGAACAGGCCGCCACCAGGGCAGCGACGTCGAAGATCATGTCGCGCGTGTTGCCGTCCTGCAGCGTCTGGCCGTTCAGGCGGCAGGCGATGCGCAGCCCGGCGGCGCCCGGCGGCAGTTCGTCGGTCGTCACGAACACCGGCCCGAAAGCGCCGCTGGCGTCGAAGTTCTTGCCCAGGGTCCACTGGGGGGTCCGCAGCTGGAAGTCACGCACCGAGCCGTCGTTGAAGAGCGAGTAGCCGGCCACGTGCGCCAGGGCCTGCTCCCTGGGAATGCGGCGCCCGGCGCGGCCGATCACGGCCACCAGCTCGGCCTCGTAGTCGTACTGTTCGGACGCCAGCGGCTTCACCAGCGGCTGCCCGTGGGCCACCCACGAGGACGGGTAGCGCGGGAACACCACCGGGTACCGCGGCAGCTCGAAATGACTTTCGGCTGCATGGTCGCGGTAGTTCAACCCGATGGCCAGGGCCTTGCCGGGCCGGCCCAGCGGGGGCAGGTGGCGCAGGCCCTGCAGCGGGCGGCGCACTGCCGAGCCGGCGGCCGCCCTCCGCGCGGCGTCGAAGCCGGGCTCGCCCAGCCGCAGGAGCTCGTCCAGCGTGGCTGGCAGGCCCGATGCGCTCAGGTCGACCAGCTCGTCGCCGATGTGCAGGCCCAGCGCCGGCCGGCCCTGGTCGTCGAGGAAAGCGATGAATCTCATGGGCGCCCCGAGTTTGATCCGATGGTGCAAGCGTATCGCTGGCGGCGCAGCCGTGAGCTGCTGCACACCCCGCCTCCGTTACACGCCCCGCGGCTCAAGCCGGCCCCGGGGGCCGACGAAGATCGGGCAGACCACCGGAGCCTGCCCGTGCCGACCCTTGCCCTCCGCCGACTCGTCGGCCTCGTGCTCGCCCTCACCGCCTCGGCCGCCTGGCTGACCGCCCGCGCGGCCGACCTGACGCCCACCGAGCAGCGCTGGCTGCAAGGTGCCTGGCCGGTGGTCCAGCATGCCAGGCAGCAGCAGTTGCCGCTGGACATCGTGGTGCAGCCGCAGGACGCCCCCGGCCGCGCGCCGCTGGCGCTGGGCTTCGTCAACGGGCGCTGCAAGCTGGTGCTGTCGATGCGCGGCAACCCCGAGGCCGAGGCCACGCTGGCCCGCATCGAGCCCGCGCTGATGGGCGCCACGCTGGAGCTGATGGCCGCCCACGAGCTGGGCCACTGCCGCCGCTACCTGGACGGTGCATGGAACGGCCTGCCCGCGGGCTTCACCGCCGGCGAGCCGGAGGGCCTGAGCCCCGAGCGGTTGCAGGCCTGGCTGGACATGCAATCCGCCCGGCGCGAGGAAGGCTACGGTGACCTCGTCGGCCTGGCCTGGGTGCAGCAGCGGCACCCCGCCCTCTACCCCCGCCTGCATGCCTGGCTGCTGGCCGAGCGCCTGACAGAGCGCGTGCCCGGCAGCCACCACGACACCGTGGCCTGGGTGCGGCTGGCCGAAGACGGGCGGCAGCTCGCCGGCGCCACCATGTTCGAGGGGCCGGCCAGGCTGTGGCAGGCCGGGCTGCTGGCCGACGTCGAGTAGCCCATTCGCGGCGCCGCCTCAGCGCGCGCTTCGCCTCGGCGCCTCCAGCCCCCGACCCTGCAGCACGGGCATCGCCCGCAGGCGTTCGGCCGCGAAGTGCACGAACTCGCGCACCTTGGCCACGGCGACCCGGCCCGCCGGGTACACCAGGTGCACCGGCACCGGCGGCGGCTCGTGGGCCTGCAGCACCACGCGCAGCCGGCCATCGCGCACTTCGTCGGTCACCTGGTACGCCAGCGCGCGGGCCAGGCCGTGGCCCGCCACCGCGGCAGCCACCTTCACGTCGTTCGCATTGACCACCAGGCGCTGATGAGGCGTCGCGCCTGTGCGCCCCCCCGGGAAGGACCATGAGGCGCGGTCCTGACCCTCGATGGTGAAGCCGATCGCCCGGTGGTGCCTGAGCTCCGCCGGGTCGCGCGGCGTGCCGTGCTGCTTCAGGTAGGCAGGAGAGGCCACCACCACCGCCCGCATCTGGCCCACCGACACGGCGGTCAGGCTGGAGTCGGGCAGCACCGCGATGCGAAGGGCCACATCGAACCCCTCGTCGATCAGGTGCACCAGCCGGTTGGTGAAGAGCGCGCGGGCCTGCAGCTGCGGATGCCGGTCGAGGAACTCGAACAACAGCGGCGCGATGTGGCGGCTGCCGAACAGCGCCGGCGCGGTGACGGCCAGCGTGCCCTGGGGCTCGCGGCGCGCACCGGTCACCGCGGCTTCGGCCGCGTCCAGCTCGCCGAGGATGCGGCGGCAGTCGGCCAGGAAGGCCTCGCCCTGCTCGGTCAGGCGCAGGCTGCGCGTCGTGCGCTGCAGCAGCACCGCGCCCAGGTGCTGCTCCAGCGAGGCGATGGCCCGCGTGGCGGCCGGCGCCGACACCTCGCGCAACCGCGCGCCGCGCGCGAAGCTGCCGCTCTCGGCCACGGCGACGAAGGTGCGCAGGCGCTGCAGGTGGTCCATGGTGATTGTTCCTCCGAGTGGAATTCTGAACTGACCTTGGCACCGATTCATTTCTCAAGCTGCAAGCCCTACGCTGCACGACATTCGCCTACCGGAGCCGCCATGAACGCCGCCAGCCGCGCCCCCATCTGCCTTTACCGCCACCCGTTGTCCGGCCACGCCCACCGCGTGCAGCTGATGCTGTCGCTGCTCGGCCTGCCCTGCGAGCTGGTCGAGGTGGACCTGTTCGCCGGCGCGACCAGGACCCCTGACTTCCTCGCCCGCAACCCCTTCGGCCAGGTGCCGGTGATCGAGGACGGCGACTTCACGCTCGCCGACAGCAACGCCATCCTGGTCTACCTGGCGCTGCAGTACGACGCCGACCGGCGCTGGCTGCCCTCCGACGCCCGCACGCAAGCCACGGTGCAACGCTGGCTGGGCGTCGCCGCTGGGCAGCTGGCCTCGGGGCCGGCCGCGGCGCGCGCCGCGCACCTGTTCCAGCGCCCCGCCCCCGCGCAGGCACCTGCGCTGGCCCAGCGCCTGCTCGGCGTGATGGAGCAGCACCTGGCCTTGCGTGACTGGCTCGCGGCCACACACCCCACCATCGCCGACATCGCGATGTACAGCTACACCGCCCATGCGCCCGAGGGCGGCATCGGCCTGGACGGCCACCCCTCGGTGCGGGCCTGGCTCGCGCGCATCGAAGCCCTGCCCGGCTTCGTCGGCATGCACCGTTCGCCCCTGCCCGAGGCCGCGTGATGGGCACCCCGCCACGCACCACCTTCCACGCCGGCGAGCAGGCCCTGCAGGCGGCTGCAGGGCTGCGCGAGCGCATGGCGGAGATCGGCCCGCAGGTCATCCGCGACCACATGCCCGACCAGCACCGCGAGCTGTTCGACAAGCTGCCCACGCTGCTGGTGGCCGCGCAGGACGGCGAGGGCCAGCCCTGGGCCACGATGCTGCACGGCCCGGCCGGTTTCGTTCACACGCCGGACGCTCGGCACATGCATGTCGCCACCCTGCCCGCCGCAGACGACCCGGTGGCCCCGCTGCTGCAGGACGGCGCGGCGGTGGGCGTTCTCGGCCTGGAGCCGCACACGCGTCGACGCAACCGCGCCAATGGCCTCGTGCAGGCCCGGCAGGCCACCGGGTTCACCTTGCAGGTGCTGCAGAGTTTCGGCAACTGCCCCAAGTACATCCACGGTCGACGGCCCGAAGCCTTGCCGGCGCGCACGGCGCCACGGGCCGAGCGGCTGGGGCCGGTCTTCGGCGGCGCACCGCTGGCCCTGCTGCAGAGGGCCGACACCTTGTTCATTGCCTCGGCCAGCGCACGGCAGGCGGGCCACGGCGGCGGCGAAGGGGTGGACGTGTCGCACCGCGGCGGCCGGCCGGGCTTCATCGACATCTCTCCGGGGCCGCTCGGCCTGCGGCTGACCCTGCCCGACTACCTCGGCAACTTCTTCTTCAACACGCTCGGCAACCTGCTTGCGTGGCCGCGGGCCGGGCTGTTGCTGGTGGACCATGAGCAGGGGAGCCTGCTGCACCTGGCCGCGCACGCCTGCATCGACAACGACGGCGCCGCCGCGGGCGCCTTCCCCGGCGCGCAACGCCTGCTGCGGCTGGACCTGCTGCACGGCTGGTGGCGGCCCGCCGCCCTGCCGCTGCGCTGGTCGGCGCCCGCGGCGCCACCGCAGTTCAGCTGACGCCGAGCAGCTTCAGTCGATCCTCACCCACTGCGGCCGCAGCTGGTTGCTGGCCATCAGCACCGGCTTCACCGGCGCGCGCGACACCCAGTTCAGCATCTGGCGGTGCAGCGGCAGCAGCCACACCTGTTCGCGCACGCGGCGCAGACCCTGGGCCAGCAGCTGGCGCCGACGCTCGGTGTTCATCTCGGTGGCCGCGGCGTCGATGATCCCGTCGAGCTCGACATCGGCGATGCGGCCGTTGTTGTCGCCGCCTTTCTGTGTCTTCGCGTCCACGCTGTGCAACAGCGGGTCGAAGATGATCTGCGGGTCGAGCGTGCCGCCGCCCCAGCCGTAGAGGTAGAAGCTGGTGTCGTGGTTCTGCACCTTCGGGAAGTACAGCGTCTTGGTGCGCGCGTCCACCTTGAGCCGCACCTTGATGCGCGCCAGCATGCCCACCATCGCCACGCAGATCGACTGGTCGTTCACGTAGCGGTCGTTCGGGCAGTCCAGCGTCAGGTCGAAGCCCTCGGCGTAGCCGGCCTCCGCCATCAGGCGCTGCGCGGCGTCCAGGTCCAGCGGCCAGCGCTGCTCCAGCTCGGGGGCCACGCTGCAGCCGAAGGCCGACGTGGTCATGCAGCCGGTGGGCAGCGACTGGCCACGCATGATCGATCGCTTCAGGCCGTCGGCATCGATGGCGCGGGCGAATGCCTCCCGCACCCGCCGGTCCTTCAGGGGGTTGCGCCCCTTCGTCCCGGGCAATTCGTCGCGGAAGACATCGAAGCCAAGGTAGATGACCCGGTTCTCCGGCCCGCTGGTGATGCGAACCCGCGCGTCCTGCGCCAGGCGCGGCAGGTCCTGCGGCGGGGCGTCCTGGATCAGGTCGACATCACCCGAGAGCAGCGCAGCCAGCCGCGTGGCGTCGTTGGCAATGGGCGTGAAGACGACCTCATCGACGTTGCCTTCGACCGGGCCCCACCAGCGGGCGTGCTTCGTCAGCACCGTGCGGCTGCCGACGCCACGCTGCTTGAGCATGAAGGGGCCGCTGCCCATGGCGCGCGTCGACGAATAGGCTTCTTCCCGGTCGTTGAAGCTGGGCACGCGCTCGACGCGGTGGGCCTGCACCCAGGCCTTGCTCAGGATGAAGATGCTGCTCAGGTGCTCCAGCAGGATGGGGTTGGGCACAGCCAGGCGCAGCTCCACCGTGTGAGCGTCGAGCTTCACCGGCTTGCCCAGCGGCAGCGCGTACTGCGCGAACTGCGAGCTGGGCTGCTGGGCCCGCTCGATCGAGAACACCACGTCGTCAGCCGTCAGCGGCGTGCCGTCGTGGAACTTCACGCCCTGGCGCAGGCTGAAGCGCCAGGTTCGGTCATCGACGAGCTTCCATGAGGTGGCGAGCGCGGGCTGCAGGCTCTGGTCGCGCCCGCGGTCCACCAAGGTGTCGTAGAGCAGCAGGCTGATGTTGTTGGTGACGCCTTCGTTGACGGCGTGCGGGTCGAGCGACTGTGCATCGCCACGCGCGGCCCAGCGCAAGGTCTTGGCGGACAGGGGCGCCGCGAGCAGCAGGCCCAGGGCCAGCGCGGCTACGAAACGGGAAGACGGTCGCATCGGCATGGCTCCTGTGGCTGCGAGGCAGTGTGCCACCGCGCGGCGGGGCTTCGTGGATACTCCCGCGCCATGCTTTTCCACACCCCCCGCCTGACCGTGCGCCACCTCGACGCCCGCGACGAGCGCGCGATGCTCGACGTCTACGGCGACGCGGACGCGATGCGCTGGGTGGGCGACGGCCAGCCGCTGGACCGCGACACCTGCCACCGCTGGATTGCCGTCACGCTGAACAACTACGCGACCCGCGGCTACGGCATGTGTGCGGCGGTGCTGCGCGCCACCGGCCAGGTGGCCGGCTTCGCCGGGCTGGTGCACCCCGGCCAGCAGCGCCTGCCGGAGATCAAGTACGCGCTGCTGCGGGAACATTGGGGCCGGGGCCTGGCCACCGAGCTGGTGGCCGCGATGCTGGCCGATGGCCGTGGCCGCCTGGGTCTGGGCGAGATCATCGCCACGGTGGCGCCGGCCAACGCCGCCTCGCAGCGGGTGCTGGCCAAGGCCGGCATGCACACGCTGCCGCCCCGGCTGAACGACGACGGCTCCACGAGCCTGATGTTCAGCACCCGGCGCCCACTCTGAGCCCCAGGGGCTTCTTGCCGATGCGCACCTGGACGGCCTTCGACCGCGTGCTGGCCGCCGAGGCCGTGTCCAACCTGGGCAGCATGCTCAGCCGGCTGGCCATCCCCTGGTTCGCCACGCTCTCGCTGGGCGCCACGCCGCTGCAGATGGGCGGGCTGCTGGTGGCCGACGTGGCGGCCGGCGCCGCCGGCGCGCTGTGGCTCGGCGGCTGGGTCGACCGGCAACCGGCACGACGGGTGATGCTGCTCTCGGACGTGACACGCGCGGTGTTGCTGCTGTCGCTGGCGGTGTTGGCGGCGCTCGGCTGGCTGCAGTGGTGGGCGCTGGTGCTGGCGGCGGGGCTGAACGGGCTGGCGGGCATGGGCTTCGAGCTGGCCCGCAGCGCCTGGATCGCCCGCGCCAGCGAAGCCGAGGCACTGGCCGGGCGCAACGCCGCGCTGTCGGCCACCGGCAGCATCGCGGAGGCGGTGGCCTTCGGCATCGGGGGCTGGCTCTACCAGGCCGCCGGGGCGGTCGTGGCGCTGCTGGTCGACGGGCTCAGCTACCTCGGTTCGGCGCTGTGCCTGCGGGGCGTGCCGGAAGCCGATGCCGCTGCACCGTCGCCATCGCCCGAGGCTTCGGCTGCACGGCAGCTGTGGGCCGACATCCGCGCCGGTGCAGGCGCCGTGTGGCGGCATCCGGCGCTGCGGGTCCTGGCCGGCATCGAGGCACTGCTGGCGCTGGCGATGAGCCTGGCCGGCACCAGCTACATGATCTACGTGTCGCGCGACCTCGGCCTGGCGCCAGGGCCGCTGGGCATGGTCTTCGCGCTCGGCGGGCTGGGGGCGCTGATGGGCGCAGCGGTGGCACCAGCGCTCGGCCGCCGGCTCGGCCCGGGGTCCGCGTTGGCCCTGGGCCTGGTGGCGATGGCGCTGGGGGCGGCCTGCATCCCGCTGGCCACGGGCACGGGCCTGGCCGCGCTCGCGCTGCTGGCCCTGCACCAGTTGGTGGGCGACGCCGGCCACACGCTGCGCGACGTGCACGACATCACCTGGCGGCAGACGGCCGCACCGCCCGACCGGCTGGCGCGCGTGGATGGCACCCTGCGCAGCCTGGGCCAGGCGATGACGCTGGCGGGCGCGCTCGGCGGCGGCGCGCTGGCCACCGCGTGGGGTGCACGCACGGCACTGGTCGCGTCCGCGGGGCTCATCGCCGCGGCCGCGGTGTGGGCGTTCGTGGCGCTGGCGCGCGCGCCTCAGCGGGCGACGGGGTAGCGCCGGGCGTGCATCGCCAGCACGCCGGCCACCACCTCGCGCGCCATCGCATCGCGCGCCTGCGGGTCGGCCAGGGCCTGGGCCTGCTCGCTCCCTTCGGCCGGAGGCTCGTCGCCGCCCAGCAGGGCGATGGCGCCGAGCGCCGGGCCCAGCTCGGCGTCGGCCTGCCAGCCGGCCCAGTCGGCGGGGTTCAGGTCCATCGCCTGCAGGAAGCCGGTGCACCAGTCCTGCGCGTCGATCCATTCGTCGACGTCCTCGCCGCCTTCGGGCTCGACGATGCTGAACAGCGGCTCCCAGTACTTCGGCTGCTCGCGCAGCTGGGTGGCGATGGACTGCAGGTGGCGCAGCACGAACAGCGTCGCGCGCTTGCGCTGGCGGCCACTGGCGAAGGGCTCGCCATCGGGCCCATCGCCGCCCCAGACCAGCGGCAGCCAGTCGGCCGTCGGCCAGGTGTCGAGCCAGGCCGATGGCGCCAGCAGCAGCGCGGTGAGGTAGCCGTCGACGCCTTCGAGGTTCATCGCGCCATCGGTCGGCAGGGCCTGCAGCAGGCCGTCGAAAGCCTCGAGTTCGTCGTCGCTCAGGGGCGCGTTGTTCGAGGCGCGGTCGAATTGGGGGTAGCTGCTCATGATGGGCGGGATTGTGGAGCACGGCCCAGGGCAAAGCCCCGGAATCGCTCGGCGCGATAGGGCGCCATGTCGACCGGCGGCTCGCGCCCCTCGATGAGGTCGGCCATCAGCGCGCCGCAGGCCGGCCCGAGGGTGAAGCCCTGGTGCGCATGGCCGAAGTTGAACCACAGGTTGCGGTGCCGAGCCGCCGGGCCCATGACCGGCAGCATGTCGGGCAGGCAGGGGCGGTTGCCGAGCCACGGCGTCGCTTCGACCGGCACGGGCAACGCCAGCAGTTCGCGCGCCACCGCCGTGGCGCGGCGCAACTGGACCTCGGTCGCCGGGGCACCGAGCCGGGCGAACTCGGCGCCGGTGGTCAGGCGCATGCCTTGCGACATCGGGGCCAGCACATAGCCGCGCTCGGCATCGAGCAGCGGCGCCGACAGCATCGGCCCCCCGGTGAAGTGGCGGTGGTAGCCACGCTTCACGAAGAGCGGCAGCCGGTAGCCCAGCCGCGCGGCAGCGGGCGCCGACCAGGCCCCCAGGGCGATCACCGCATGCTCGGCCCGGACGGGCCCGCCCTCGGCCTGCACGCGCCACCCGGCGCCGTCCACCGCGAGCGTGGCGGCATCCCCGAGCAGGACCTTGCCGCCCAGCGCTTGCAGCCGCTGCGCGTATGCCACCACCAGCGCCCCCGGGTCCACCACGGCCACCGGGTCGGGCCAGTGGATGGCGCCGGCCAGGCGCCGCTGCAAGACGGGCTCCGCCGCCGAAAGCTGCGCACCGTCCAGCACCGCGTGGCGCACACCGAAGCGATGCTGCATCGCCCGTGCGTGGGCCACGGCGTCGTCGAGCGCGCGCGCGCTGCGAAAGGCCTGGTGATAGCCGCGGCGGCGCAGCAGCGCCTGCGCGCCGCATTCGACCACCAGCGCCTCGTGCGCCGGCAGGGCCTGGGCGATGAGCGCGCTGTGGCCACGGATGGCCCGCTCGTGCCGCGCCGGCGCAGAGGCATGCCAATAGCGCAGCAGCGGCGCCAACAGTGCCGGCAGCGCGGCGAAGTGATAGTGCACGGCCGTGCCGCGCCGCAGGGCCGCTTCCTTGAGGGTGGCCCAATCACGCGGGAACGGGTAAGGCACCATGGCTTCGGCCTGCACGATGCCGGCGTTGCCGTACGACGCTTCGCGGCCCGGCGCCTGCCGGTCGACCAGGCACACCGAATGGCCTCTTCGCGCCAGTTGCAGCGCGGTGCAGACGCCGATCATCCCGGCACCCAGCACGAGCACCTCGTGGAGCGCTGGGGGCTTTTTCGATGCCGTGGGCCGATTCATGCGAAGCCGAGGGGTGCCTGCCAAGATGGTACCCAGGCTGCCCGGTGGGTTACGCTGGCGCATTCACCGTCGAGGAGGAGTCGCCCATGTCCCGTCGCCTGTTCAGCATCCACCGCCGCCACGGCCTGCTGGCCGCCCTGGCCCTCGGCGCCGCCGCCCTCGCCGGCCCGGCGCTCGCCCAGCAACCCCTGTCGGGCAAGACGGTGCGCATCCTGGTCGGCTTCCCGCCCGGGGGTGGCACCGACGCGATCGCCCGCGTGCTGGCCGAGGGCCTGAAGGACGAGCTGGGCGCGACCGTGATCGTCGAGAACAAGCCCGGCGCCGGCGGCCAGCTCGCGGCCCAGGCGCTGAAGGCCGCCGCACCCGACGGCACCACGGTGTTCCTCAGCCACGACCACTCGATCTCGATCCTGCCGCAGGTGGTGAAGCAGCCAGGCTTCGACCCGGCAACGGATTTCGTGCCAGTGGCCGGCTTCGCCACCTTCGTCAATGCCTTCGCCGTCTCGGGCGGCACGCCGGCCAAGGCGTTCAACGAGTACGTAGGCTGGGTCAAGGGCGCGGGGGGCGGCAAGGGCGCCGTCGGCGTGCCGGCGCCGGCCTCGGTGCCCGAGTTCCTGGTCAAGCTGATCGGCCAGAAGTACCAGCTCGACCTGGTGGCCGCGCCCTACCGCGGCAGCGCACCGATGATGGCCGACATGCTGGGCAACCAGATCGCCGCCGGCGTGGGCTCGGTGCCCGACTTCATCGAGAACCACAAGAGCGGCAAGCTGCGCGTCGTGGCGGTGCTGGGCGGCGCGCGCCAGGCCGCCCTGCCCGACGTGCCCACCTTCGCCGAGCTGGGCCTGGCCGGCTTCGAGGACGTGCCCTACTACGGCGTCTTCGCGCCCACCGGCACCCCGAAGCCGGCGCTGGACCAGCTCTCGGCCGCCATCGCCAAGGTGCTCGCGAAACCGGCCGTGCACGACCGCCTGACCGGCATGGGCCTGACGGTCGGCCACATGACGGGCGAGCAGTTGCACAACCGGGAGCGGGCCTACACCGCCACGTGGGCGAAGATCATCAAGGCCACCGGCTTCGTGCCGCAATGATCGACTGAGTTGGCCATGGCGGGCTTCGCGCTGTTCGACACACCCGCCGGGGCCTGCGGCCTGGCGTGGAACGATGCGCTGGAAGTGTGCGGGGGTCAGTTGCCCGAGGCCACGCCGGCGCTGTCGCGCCAGCGGCTGCAGCAGCGTTTTCCTGATCTGCAGGAAGTGGCGCCACCACCCGGCATCGCCGACGTGATCGAGCGCCTCGTGGCCGCGCTGCAAGGCGCGCCAGACACGCTGGAAGACGTGCCGTTGGCCGACGCCGAGGTGCCCGAGTTCAACCGCCGCGTCTATGCGCTGGCCCGCCGCATCCCGCCCGGCCAGACGCGCAGCTATGGCGAGCTGGCGGCCGAGCTGGGCGGGCCGGGTGTGGCGCGGGCCGTGGGCCAGGCGCTGGGCCGCAACCACTTCGCGCCGCTGGTGCCCTGCCACCGTGTGCTGGGCGCCCAGCACCAGGCAGGCGGCTTCTCGGGCCCCGGCGGGTTGAAGACCAAGCTGCGGCTGCTGCAGCTCGAAGGTGCGAAGTTCGGCGACCAGCCGGGGCTGTTCTGAACGCCGCGCACGCGCCGGGTCATCGTTGGCAGCCGTCCGGAGTTGCTGTAGCATCATGCTACTGCCTCATTTTCGTGCACCACCATGCCCACCGCAGCCGCCCCCATCCGCCTCGACCGCGAGCTGGCCGCTGCCGCCCGCGAGGAAGCCCAGGCCATGAGCCGCAGCGTGGCGGAGCAGGTGAGCCATTGGGCGCGCCTGGGCCGCGAGCTGGAGCGCAGCCCGCACGTGTCGGTGGCCGACGTGCAGGCCGTGCTGCGCGGCAGCAAGCCCTATGACGCGCTGAACGCGCAGGAACAGGCGGTCGTGCGGGCCACGTGGGACGAGAACATCCGGGCCACCCTGGCGGGGCTCGATCTTTCGGCCAGCTTCGCCGCCGAAGGCCACCGCTACGCCGAGCTGGACGAGCAGGGCCAATTGCGCACCGTCGGCTGACGGATGCCGCTGCTGCACCTGGTGGTCGGGCCCAACGGCAGCGGCAAGACCACCTTCTTCGAGCGGGTGCTTTCGCCCGTCACCCGCCTGCCTTTCGTCAACGCCGACGTGCTGGCGCGCCAGCACTGGCCGGGTGACGAGGAGGCGCACGGCCACGAGGCCGCCGCGCTGGCCGAGCAGCTGCGGCGCCAGGCCCTCGCCCAGGGCGTGTCCTTCGTGGCCGAGACGGTGTTCTCGCACCCCGCCAAGCTCGGTTTCGTGCGCGACGCACGTGCCGCCGGCTACCTGGTGAACCTGCATGCCATCCTGGTGCCGGTCGAGCTGACGCAAGCGCGCGTGCGCCTGCGGGCCGCGCAGGGCGGCCACTCGGTGCCCGAGGCCAAGGTGCGCGAGCGCTACCAGCGGCTGTGGCCCCAGGTGGGCGAGGCCATCGGCCTGGTGCAGACGGCGCGCATCTACGACAACAGCAGCGCGCGCCGGCCCTTCCAGGTGGTGGCCACCTACGAGCATGGCCGGCTCATCGGGCCGGCACACTGGCCGGCGTGGACGGCCTGGCGCGGGCCGACCGACGCCGCCTGATCAGGGCCCCGGCACCGTTTCGCGCAGTTCCACGCGGTCGACGTAGAACAGGCCGCCTTCCGGGGCCTGGTTGTAGATGACCATCGTGTCGGTGACGCCGCTGGCGTCGGTGCACACGCGCAACTGCTCCCACTCGCCGTGCCTGGTGCTCCAGCTCACCGGGCCGGTGTTGCCGGCGCTCGATTGCAGCGCCACCTGGCCCTTGCTCACCTTGACCCAGGCCGAGAACATGTAGGTCTTGCCCGCCACGACCGGCACGGGCTGGAACACGCCGCCTTCGTTGCCGCCGGCCTTGAACTTCAGCATCAGGCTGCCGCCGTTGCCAGGGGCGGTGGAAGGCACCAGCGTGGAACAGACCTTGTCGCCGTCGTTGCTGCTGTGCATGGTCCACGCCTTGGCGGCCGAATCGATGGCACCGGCGCGGGGCGTCCAGCAGGTCTCGGTGCCCACCGGCACGCCGGGCTGGGCGGTCTCGAAGCTGGGGTTCTGGGCCACGTTGCCGGCCACGAAGCCGATCGGCGGGCAGTAGATCGACGCCGGCGGGTTGGCCAGCGCGGTGCCGGCGCACCAGCCGGCCAGGGCCAGCCAGCGGGCGGGCACGAGTTGGAACGAAGGGTGCATGGCATGTCTCCCGAAGCTGCAATGGGGACGATGGGCACCAGCAGCGGTACACCGCTGGCGGCGCACAGTGTGGGCGCCCACCGGCAAGCGGCCCATCCCGGGCGCTAGGGAGCTCGAGGCCACCCGACCCACCTCGTTCAAGGGGTCACCCCGCTCCCTCGTGGCCGATGAACGGGCTATCGTGCAAGGTTGTTCATACAGGAGGTGAGATGGAATCGACGACGATGGACGCCGGCGGAGCCCGCAGCGTGGACGCCGGCCGCGGCGTGGCCTGGTGGAGCGAGGCCTGGGCCCTGTTCATGAAGAACCCGGGCATGTGGGTGGTGTTCGGCCTGATCCTGCTGGTCATCTACATCGTGGTGAGCTTCGTGCCCTTCATCGGCACGCTGGCGGCCGCCCTGCTGACCCCCGTCTTCATGGGCGGCTGGATGCTCGCCACCCGCAAGCTGGAGCAAGGCGGCAGCCTGGAGCCGGCCGACCTCTTCCTCGGCTTCAAGGAACACCTCAACCCGCTGATGGTGCTGGGCGCGCTCACCCTGGCCGCCACCTTCGTGATCGGCCTGATCGTCGGCGCCATGGGCTTCGGCGCGGCCCTCGGGGCCGGTGCAGGGGCCGCGATGCAGAGCGCCGGCGGCATGATGGCCGCCGCCGGCATGGGCATGATGGCCATGCTGATCGGGCTGGCGCTGATGGTGCCGGTGAGCATGGCGCTGTGGTTCGCGCCGGCGCTCGTGGTGTTCAGCGGCAAGCCCCCCGTCGATGCCGTGCGCATCAGCTTCGCGGCCTGCCTGCGCAACATCATGCCCTTCCTGGTGTTCGGCGTGCTGTACTTCGTGGCGGCGATCGTCGCCTCGATCCCGATGGGCCTGGGCTGGCTGGTGCTGTTGCCGGTGGGCTTCCTGACCCTGCACACCACCTACCGCGACATCTTCGCGGCCTGAGCCCGCCGCCGCGCGAGCCGTCTCACAACGGCTCGATCTTCGCTGCCCGGATGACCGCCCCCCAGCGGTCGATCTCGCTGGCCAGCCGCTTCTCCAACTCGGCCGGCGGCGGGCTGCCGATGGCCGTGGGCACTTGCGGCAGCGCCAGGTTGCGACGGTCCGAAGCGACGGCATGGGGCGGGGGTTCATGCCTCGTGTATGCGGCGGGGTCGGCCGCGGGCACAATTTCGCCCTCGCATGACCGCCGCCCCGCCCTCGCCTGCCACGCCGCTGCGTGTGCTGAGCGTCATCCCGCCGATGACGCAGCTCAACACGCCCTACCCCTCGACCGCCTACCTGACCGGCTTCCTGCGCTCGCGCGGCGTCGATGCGGTGCAGGAGGACCTGGCGCTGGCGCTGGTGCTGCGGTTGCTCTCGCCCGATGGCCTGCCGCGGCTTCATGCCGCGGTGCAGGCCCTGCCCGACGCCCGCCAGACCCGGCAGACCCGCCACTTCGCGGCCCACTTCGCGCGCTACGAGGCCACCGTCGACCGCGTGATCGCTTTCCTCCAGGGGCGCGACCCGACGCTCGCCCACCGCATCGCCACCCGGGCCTTCCTGCCCGAGGGTGAGCGCTTCGGCTCGCTCGGCGTCTACGACGAGCTTTACCCCGAAGACGCCGACCCGCTGGCCTGGGCCTTCGGCGCACTCGGCCTGCAGGACCGCGCCCGCCACCTGGCCACGCTGTACCTGAACGACCTGGCCGATGTGCTGCGCGACGCGGTCGACCCGCGCTTCGAGTTCGTGCGCTATGCCGAGCAGCTCGCCACCAGCCAGCCCAGCTACGACCCGCTGGCCGGCGCGCTGGCCGCGGCCCCCAACCTGATCGACGACACGCTCGCCGCGCTCACCGGCGAGGCCCTTGCGCGGCATCGGCCACAGGTCGTGCTGCTGTCGGTGCCCTTCCCAGGCGCGGTGTATGCCGCCCTGCGCATCGCGCAGGCCATCAAGGCCGAGGACCCGGCCGTCACCACCGTGCTGGGCGGGGGCTTCGTCAACACCGAGCTGCGCGAGTTGCGCGAGCCACGCCTGTTCGACCACGTCGACTTCATCACGCTGGACGCCGGCGAGCGCCCGTTGCTGGCCCTGCTGGAGCACCTGCGGGGCCAGCGCTCGGCCAGCCGGCTGGTGCGCACCTTCCGCCGCGACGCCACCAGCGGCCAGGTGCGCTACACGAACTGGGCCGAGCCCGACGTGCCCTTCGACGAGGTGGGCACGCCCACCTGGGACGGCCTGCCGCTGGACCGCTACCTCTCGCTGCTGGACATGCTCAACCCGATGAACCGGCTGTGGAGCGACGGGCGCTGGAACAAGCTCACGGTGGCCCAGGGCTGCTACTGGAAGAAGTGCAGCTTCTGCGACGTGACGCTGGACTACATCTCCCGCTACGAGGCGGCCTCGGCCAGCACGCTGGTCGACCGCATCGAGGCCATCGTCGCCGAGACGGGGCAGACCGGCTTCCACTTCGTCGACGAGGCCGCGCCGCCCAAGGCCCTGAAGGCACTGGCCGACGAGCTGGAGCGGCGCCAGGTCGAGATCTCCTGGTGGGGCAACATCCGCTTCGAGAAGACCTTCAGCCCGGCGCTCGCGCAGCGCCTGGCCGACAGCGGCTGCATCGCCATCTCGGGCGGGCTCGAGGTCGCCTCCGACCGCCTGCTGGCGCTGATGAAGAAGGGCGTCTCGGTCGAGCAGGTGGCACGCGTGACCAAGGGCTTCGCCGATGCCGGCATCCTGGTGCACGCCTACCTGATGTACGGCTTCCCGACCCAGACGCTGCAGGACACGGTGGACGCGCTGGAATACGTGCGCCAGCTGTTCGAGAACGGCTGCATCCACTCCGGCTTCTTCCACCGCTTCGCCTGCACCGTGCACTCGCCGGTGGGGCAGAGCCCGGCTGAATACGGCATCACCCTGCTGCCGCTGCCCGACTCGCCCTTCGCGAAGAACGACGTCGGCTTCGTCGACCCCACCGGCACCGACCACGACGCATTGGGCCGCGGGCTCAAAAAGGCGATCTACAACTACATGCACGGCATCGGGCTGGACGAGGACGTGCGCGCCTGGTTCGCCCACCTGCCCGGCAAGGTCCCCCGCCCGACGGTGCCCCGGCAGAAGATCGCCCGCAGCCTGGGCTGAGCCCTACACTCCCGCCACTGGGGGTGCCATGCCGGACGCTGCCGACGAGACCGCCGCGATCGCCGGGCTGGGCAGGCGCCGGCACCTCACGGTGCTGTTCGCCGACCTGTCGGATTCGACGCAGCTCGGCGACCAGATGGAAGCCGAGCACTATGCCAGCATGCTGGCCGCGCTGCGCGCGCTCTGCCGCGAGATCGTGCCCCGGCACGGCGGGCGCATCGCCCGGCTGCAGGGCGACGGCATGCTGGCCTTCTTCGGCTACCCGGAAGCGAGCGAAGACGACGGCCGCCGCGCCATCGAGGCTGCGCTGGACCTGCAGGGCGCCATCGGGCATGTCGAGGTGCCCGGCAGCATCGTGCGCGCCGGCAGCCTGAGCCTGCATTCGGGCGTGCACGCCGGCATGGTCTTCATCTCCGACGGCGACGTGGAACGCGGCCGCTTCGAGCTGCTGGGCAGCGTGCCCAACATCGCCTTCCGCCTGTCGGACGCCGCACGCCGCGGCGAGGTGGTGGTCAGCGAGGAGACGCTGGGCCCCGAATCCCACTTCTTCGCCCTCGGCGAACGCGAATGGATCACCCCGCGCGGCCGCAAGCACGCGCTGCCGGCCTACCGCATCACCGGCCGCGCCGCGCTGCAGCGGCGCTACGAGGCCCGCGCCCGGCGCGGGCTGGCGCCCTTCATCGGCCGCGAGACGGCCATGCAGGCCCTGCTGGCCCAGCTCGGGCGGGCCGCAGGCGGCGCGCCGGCGCGCGTGGCGGTGGCGGGTGGCCCGGGTGTGGGCAAGACACGCCTCGTGGAAGAGTTTCTCCGGCGGCCCGAGCTGCAGGGTTGGCGCGTGCTCACCGGCTACTGCGAAAGCTACCTCGGGGCCGAGCCGCTGCAGCCCTTCCTGCAGATGCTGCGGGCCCTGCTGCACCTGCCCGCGGGGGGGCCCGGCGCCCCGCTGCCCGGCCCGGCGACCCTGCGCGCGTTCGACCACCTGGGTGACGAAGGCGTGGCCGCGCGCGACGCCCTCGCCGCAGCGCTGCCGCTGGTGCTGCCCGACGAGAACAGCCGCGTCGCGGCCGGGCGCACCGTCGCGCTGCTGTGCGCGGTGTTCGACACCTGCGCCGCCCTGCAACCCCTGGTCCTCGTGCTCGACGACTGGCAATGGGCCGACGACGCCAGCCGCCAGGTGCTCGACGCCCTGGGCCGGCTGCCGCGTCCGATCCTCACCGTGCTGGTCGCGCGCGGCGGCAGCGAACAGTGGAGCCAGGCGGACCACGCCGACGCGGCCCTGCTGGAACTGCAGCCCCTGGGCCTGGAGGAGACCCGCGCGGCGATGCGGCACCTGCTGCCCGGCGCAGACCCGTTCCTCGTGGCCGAAATCCACCGCCATGCCGGCGGCAACCCGCTGTTCATCGAGGAGCTGTGCCACCACGCCGCCGACCGCGCCGTGCCCGAGCAGGCCCCCGGCGGCGCCGCCTGGCTGAGCACGCTGATCGCGTCGCGCGTGGCCCGTCTGCCCGAGGACCTGGCGCGCCTGGTGCGCACGGCTTCGGTGATCGGCAATGTCTTCCCACAGTGGCTGCTGGAGCGGCTGTGCGGAACCGATTGCCACGAGGCGAGCCTGCTGCGCCTGGCCGAGGAAGACCTCGTCTTCCCCGCCGAGCGCCCCGGCTGGCTGCGCTTCAAGCACGGCATCACCCGCGATGTCGTCTACGAGGTGGTGGGGCTGGAGGAGCGGCTGGCGCTGCACCGGCGCATCGCGCTGGCACTGGGAGCGCAGGCCGCTGGCGGGGTGCCGGAAGAAGCCTTCGAGACGCTGGCCTACCACTGCGCGGCCGCCGGCCTGCCCGAGCTGGCGGCGCGCTACGCCGAGCTGGCAGGCGACAAGGCGGCCGCGGCGATGGCACCGGACCGCGCCCGCACCCAGTACGCCGCAGCACTGGCGGCGCGCGACGCCATGGGGCCCAAGACCCGCGAGGAAGAGCTGCACTGGTGCGCACTGGCCGAGAAGCTGGGCATGGCCTGCGTCTTCGACCCGCTCGCGCTGCCCGACGGCATCGGCCTCTTCGAACGCGGGCTGGCGCTGGCCCGCCACAGCGGATCGACCCCGGCCATGGCGCGCTCGGAGTACTGGATGGGCTACCTGCTGTACGCGCGCGGCATGGCGGCCCCAGCGCAACAGCACTGCGAGGCTTCGCTGGCGCTGGCGCAGGAGTGCGGTGACGAGCGCCTGGCCGTCCAGGTGCGCGCCACGCTGGGGCAGGTGCTGCACGTGGCCGGTGACTACCCCGCCGCCCTGCCCCTGCTCGACGCGGCGATCGACGACAAGCGGCGCCAGCGCCGGCCCGGCAGCGGCATGGCGGTGGGTTCGGCCTATGCGCTGGCCTGCAAGGGCGCGCTGCTGGGCGACACCGGGCGCTTCGACCTGGCCGACGAGTGCTTTGCCGAGGCCATGCACCTGCTGGGCAGCGCCCCCCACCAGGTCGCCAGCTCGGTGCGCAACTGGATCAGCTGCTGCTGGCAGTGGCAGGGCCGCTGGGCCGAGGCCGCGGAGATGGCCGAGACGTCGGTCCGCGTGGCCGAGCAGGTCCGCAGCCGGCAACTGCTGGCCATGAGCCGCGCCCAGCTCGGCCGGGCGCTCTGGGTGCTGCACCGCCGCGAGGAAGACCTGCAGGCGATTCGCGACGCCATCGCCTGGATCGAGGCCCGCCGCGGCGGCCTGGTCACCTCGCTCAACTACGGCTACATGGTCGACGCCTGCGTGGCGATCGACCAGGCAGACGAAGCGCGCCGGCACGCCGCACGCCTGCTGCTGCGCGCCCGCCAGCGCGATCGGCTGGGCGAGGCCGAGGGCAGCCGGGCCATGGCGCGCCTGGCCCTGCAGGCCGGCGACATGGGCCAGGCCCTGCGCTGGCTCGGCCGCGCCGAAGCCGCCGCCGAGGCGCGCAACGCACCGCACGAGCGGGCGAAGAACCTGCTGCTGCGCAGCGACCTGGCCCGAGCCCGGGGCCAGGCCTCCGACAGCGCGGCCCTGGCAGAAGCGGCGGGCGTGGCTTTCGTGCGGCTGGGGATGACGGCCTACTTGACTGCCGTGACGGCCTCAACCGGTTGACTCGGCTTCCCCGGCGTCAGCATTCCCGCCTCCAGCTTCCTGCCCAACGCTCCAAAGCCTCGCTCGGTGGGGTGCAGTTCGTCCTGCCAGTCACTCTTGTATCCACTGCCCGCGTCGAGCGTGTCGCGCAGGTCGACATGCACGACACGGCCTGCCGGGAATCCGGCGGCGACACCTTGCTGCATGACGTTGAGCTTGTCGATCAAGGATTTCATGGCGACCTGCCGCTCTCCGGCGAAATCCGGGCCCCACCCCTTGGCCAGGAAGCTGGGCAACAGCCAGTTGCCCAGTTCGCCCAGCGCGCCGCGCCCGTCCGGAATCGGGTAGTCGTAGCCATGCAGCACGACCGAGGGGACGTTGGACGTTCCGAAGTAGCGGTCGATCTCTTCGAGCACTCGCTTCAGCATCGATGCCAGCATCCCGCCCAAGCCCTGGATGAACTTGTCGGCCTCGGCATCGTTCAGTGCTTGCTCGACGCCTTCCCCCTGGCGGTTCAGCAAGCCTTCGAGCACCGGATGGACCACATCGTTGCCGCCGGCCGAAATCAACACGGCCAACGGCGTGATCCCCCGGCCACGCAGGCGCCTCATTTGCAGGGCCAGCTCATCGAGCTGGTCAGGCCGGCACATCACTTCCAGCGTGTCGCCGGCACTGGCCACCTCGACGATCTCGTAGCGTTGCGCCAGTGGCTTCAGCAGGCTCGACGCGCCTGGCGCTGCCCAGTGGTCGAACCAGGAGTCGCCCTCGGCCAGCAGCACCGGTCTCGTGCCAAACACACCGGAGGGCGATGAGCCGGTGCGCATCGACGCCCTGCGCACCTGCTCACCGTTCGGTGGGGGAGGTGGGGGATGAGGCGTCATCGACGGCAGTGCCGGCAGCGGGCCGAGCGTCAACGCCAGCGGGGCGTGGCTGGGCCGCATCGGTTCCTGAGACTGCACCAGCGCGGCCAGCGCGCCACGCAGCGCGCCCATCGCTGCGGCGTAACCAGGGCAGGCATGCGAGAACGGATGCGCGGCCCGGTCGCCGCCGAACATCGCCATCACGTCGTCGCTGCCTTCCTCCAGTGCCTGGTGCATCGCCGAGACCAGAGAAACCACCACGGTCTCGCCTTCCTTCAACGCGAGCGGGCCAAGGTGGCAGTCGCGCGCCACCACACGCCAGACCAGCTCCGGCATCGGCCGCAGCTGCATCGCACGCCGCAGCGCCACGTCCAGCGCCTTCGTGGTCTCCGCCTGCGCCGATGCAGTCTGCGCGGCGACCCAGGACGCTCGCAGGCTCCAGAAGTCACCGTCGCGCAGCCACTCATTCAGCACCAGCCGCAGCGCCCCGTCGAGGGTGGGAATGAAGCCCATCATCGCCCCGACCAGGGTGCGCGCCACCAGCTCGTCGCTGGCAGGTTGGCCACCCGTCCGCATGCTGAATATGGCCTTGGCGAGGGGCTCCGCGGGCAGCGCAGCGAGCTGGCGCCGGCGCTGGACATAGGCCAGCATCGCCTGCGTCAAGGTGCTGCCATAGCGGCGACCGAAGTCTTCGACCGTGTCGTTCGGCCACGGCTGGAAGAAGTAGCGCGACGGCGCGGAGAAGTTCCCTGGGCAGCGAGGCGGTGTGCCATCGGCCCAGTCCCAGCGGGCGGGGCCGGCCGCGAACTCCGGCTCTGCCGGTGGCGTGGGGGCACGGGGGTCATCCGGTGCAGGCGGCCCGGGTAGCCCGAACCACGCACGGCACAGGTCTTCGATGACCTGGTCCACGATCTCCTTCAGATTGAGATTGAGCTCCCAGGCCGGTCGGTTCGTGGCCCGGGCCAGCATCTTCTCGAAGCCGGTCATGAGCGCGAGCTTGCGGTGCACGCTGCGGGAGGCGGTGTCGAACGCCTCTTCCGAGGTGATGGCCTGGATCGCCCGGTTGGGCACCTCGGACTGCTCCCGGTAGGGGCAGCCGGGCCCCCTGTCGTCCAGACCGAGGTAGATCTCGCCGATGGAGGGCTTCATGCGCTGGTGATAGCCATTCACCGTGAAGTCGCTGCCGCTGCGGGCGAGAACCCGCCGAACCAGCGACGCATCGCAGACCAGCACGCCATGCGGGGTGCGGAGCGCGCCGCCATGGTCGGTGCGGATGGCCGCCCAGACACCCGCCGCCTCGTAACGCTCGATGGCCAGCGGATCCTCCAGCAGGGCCTTCAGCCCATCGACCTGGTCGCGGTCGGTGCAGCCTGCCGTCTGCCGCGCCCAGGCCTGCAGCCGAACACGCCCGCGCGCGGCATCCCACTCAGGCGCGGGCAACCGGGCAGCGCGGCGAGCCAGCCACTGCAGGTGCGCCAGGCCCGCCAGGGAGGGCACGAACAGGTACATGCCCCATTCGAGCTGCACGAACGGGCGGTAGGGGGCCAGCGGCGCACCGGGTCCATCGAGCGCCAGGGCACAGGCCACCGATCCGCCCTTGTCTTCCAACTCGAAGCGGAAACGCCGGCGACGGCCCGTCTCGGCCACGCCGAGGAAGGGATCGCTCTGGCCCGAGAAGCCGCCGCTGCTGTTGCCTCCGGCCAGCCAGCGCTGCACGACCTCGAACTGCTCGGCGATGCTGGCGTTGAAGGCCATGAACATGAGACCGCGCTCCCGATCGTCCGGCATCGGAGTCTGCGACGTCGGTGCCACATAGCGCGGCCCATAGGACATGCCGCGCCGCAACAAGCGAGGGAACCGTCCGCCGGGAGGAGACGGCAGTTCGACGCTGGCAGTCGGCCGCGGGTTGGCGCGCCGGATGTGAGCATGCAAGGGGCAGCGGCTGCCGGCGGCATCATGGGCGTAGTCGAAATCGTTCTGGCGCGCCGGATCGCTGGCCGGTCGCTCGCGCGCCAGGGGATCGCCATCGGGCGTGCGACCCATCATCTTGGCGAGCAGGTCCTCGCGCTTCAGGCCCAGGTCTTTCAGCGGACCGGTGAGCGCCTCGTCCAGCGCCTGGTGCAAGGCCGCAACGTCCTGCCGCAACTTGCGCACCACGAGGAAGCTGCCATCGTGCATCAGCGCACGCTGGCTCGCAGACCAGGCGTGATCCGGTCGCTCGTCGGCCTGGTTGGGGTGCCCAAGCAGCAACTCACCCAGCGACACCCGGTTGTCATAGATGTCACCCGTGTCAGCGTCGCCGAAACCGGGGTCCGACATGCCGTCGACGAAGCCGAAGTGTTCGCGAACCCGCTCGCTGCGGACGAGCCCTCCCGCGGGCTCATAGGTGCGTGCCATCGGCTCGGCGGCGAGCAAGGTGCAGCCCGGCAGGGCCATCAGCCGGATCATTTCCCGGTGCAGCGGATGGGCAGCATCGGCCATCGGCAAATGGGTCGCGGCAGCGTCGCTGCAGTGGCGCAGTTGAACCACCAGGTGCACGGCGGCCAGTTCGACGCGGGATTGGTCATCCGCCATGCTGACCGGCAGCCGCCATCGGCGCGGGTGGTTGTGCCAGTGGTCTCCCAGAAGGCCCGCGCGTGCCTCCATGCCCTCCCGGAACTCCTGCGGGAACCAGGCGAGCGCGTTCTCGTCCAGGCCCGCGCGCCGCAGCCCCTCGAAGGTCAGGGCCAGTTGACAACAGGTCCCGCCATTGGCTTTGACATCCGGCGTGGGCGGCACGGCGTCGATGAAGTCCGCCATCGCCTGCGGAGAATCGAACGCGAACATCAGCAGCGCCCCGTCCGTGTTGCGCGGCAGTGGCTGAACGATGCCGGCTTGCAGGTTCGCGCGGACGGCCTCCGGCACGCCGGACGGATGGGCCGGCGCTGCGGCCCGGCCGGCCACCGGCGGCGCAAACAACCAGTCCAGCTGCTCGGCGAAGCGCCCGCGGCCCGCCAGGACCAGCGAGTCGATCAGGCGGGTGCTTTCTTTCAGCCGCACGAACTCCACCAGCAGCTCGCGCGCGGCCCGATGGAGAAACTTGCCGTCGTCGCCCGCCGGCAGGTACAGCGCCGCCAGGCGGTGGATCACCGACAGCGACTGCAGCGCCAGGCGCACGGTCTCCGCCACGGCAGCAGGAGATTGCCGCCGGGCCAGGTCCCAGGCCTCGGCTTCGGCGCGCTGGTTGGCGGCGCGCACCGCCCCGGTGGTCGAATCGCTGGCCTCGGGCGACTCGCGCCGCAGCCGCTCTTCGCGGCGCAGGTACTGCACGTCGTCCACCGTCAGGCGCGGCATGCCATAGAAGAAGTCGGTCTCGATCTGCACGCGCTGCACCCAGCCCGCCCATTCGTCGAACGGGCTGTCGCAAGCCGGGGGGTAGTCGACCGTGTTGCAGAAGATGACGTCGAGCAACGCTCCCACCTTCTGCCAGAGCACCCGGAGGTAGGACTCCCAGCTGCCGTCGAAGGTCACCGCCAGCAGCACCTGGTCGGGTTCGACCACCGCCACCCGCACCGAGTGGATCTTGCCGACCCGCTCCACCGCGTCGGAGAAGGGGCGCAGCAGCGCATGCTCGTGCGATGAAGCGCGCCCCAGGCTCAGCGTCTTCAGCAGCCGCCGGGTTCGGGTCTTGTAGGTCACGGCATCCAGCGCCGGCACCAGGCCGGGCTTGATCGGTGCCAGCAGCGTCAGGTCGCTGACCCCGCCCAGGCTCTTGGACTTGACGATCAGTTCCTTGCGCATCGCCCCACCCCCGCTGGATCAAGACCCGCAGATTCTGGGCAGCGACAATCGGGGTTACAAGCGGCGCGGGGCGCAGTGGAGGCCCAGACATCCCCCTGGTTGATGACGGTGCGCATCCTTGGCATGCTTGGTCGTGCCGATCCGTCGGCCCGGCCTGCCTAACACACCACGCGAATACCCCACGCCACACCCCGGTCATCCGCCTGCCGTCCAATGGCCAACCCCGACAACAACACCAACGACGCCGTGAGCCTCCTGACGACCCGACTGCAGGCCCTTTCCGCCGAGCGCCTGCGCGGCATCAGGCGGGGCATCGAGAAGGAAAGCCTGCGCGCGTTGCCGGGGGGTGCGCTCGCGATGACGCCGCACCCCACGGCCCTGGGCTCGGCGCTGACGCACCCGCGCATCACCACCGATTTCAGCGAGTCGCAGCTCGAGCTCATCACCGGTGCGCACACCAGCGTGGCGGCCTGCCTGGCCGAGCTGACCGAGGTGCACCAGAACGTGTTCCAGGTGCTGGCGGCCGATGGTGGCCAGGAGCGGTTGTGGGTCAGCAGCATGCCCTGCAAGCTGCCGGCAGAGAACGACATCCCGATCGGGCAATACGGCAGCTCCAACGTGGGCCGCGCCAAGAGCGTCTACCGCACGGGGCTGGGCCACCGCTACGGCCGGCGCATGCAGACCATCTCGGGCATCCACTACAACTGGTCTCTGCCCGGCGTGGGCAACGACGAGTACTTCGCACTGATCCGCAACTTCCGCCGCCAGTCCTTCGTGCTGCTGTGGCTGTTCGGCGCCTCACCCGCGGTCTGTGCCGGCTTCGTCGACGGCCTGCCGCACGGCCTGCAACCGCTGGGTGCGAACACGCTTCACCTGCCGCACGCCACCTCGCTGCGCATGGGCCGCCTGGGTTACCAGAGCGATGCACAGAGCCGGCTGGCCGTGAGCTACAACGGCCTGGCCGGCTATGGCGGCTCGCTGCAGGCCGCGCTGACCGCGCCCTACCCGGCCTACGAGGCCATCGGCCTGCGCGACGAGCAAGGGAACTGGAAGCAGCTCTCGACTCACCTGCTGCAGATCGAGAACGAGTTCTACGGCACCATCCGCCCCAAGCGCACCATCCGCAGCGGGGAGCGCCCGCTGCACGCGCTGCGCGAGCGGGGCGTCGAGTACATCGAGGTGCGCTGCATGGACCTCGACCCCTTCGAGACCACCGGCATCGGCGCCTCCACGGTGCACTTGCTCGACGTCTTCCTGCTGCACTGCCTGCTGTCGGACAGCCCGCCCGACACGCCGGACGAGATCGCCGCGCTGTCGCGCAACCAGCACCTCACCGCCGCCCGCGGCCGCGAGCCCGGCCTCAAGCTGGAGCGCCAGGGCCGCGAGGTGCCGCTCATCGACTGGGTGGCCGAGATCGTCGACCAGTGCGCGCCCATTGCCCGCACGCTCGACGAGCTGCACGGCGGCAGCGCCCACCGCGACGCGCTGGGCGCGGCGCAAAGCGCGCTGGCGATGCCGGCCACCCTGCCCTCGGCGCGCGTCATCGAAACCCTTCGCCGCGAGCATGGCGGCGAGCTGGTGCCTTTCGTCGACGGCCGCTCCGCCCTGGCGCGCGAGCAGTTGCTGGCGCGGCCGCTGCCCGACGCGGATGCGCCCGCGCGCTGGGCGGCTGAAGCCGCCGAGTCACTGGCCGAGCAGGCCCGCATCGAGGCCGCCGAAACCCAGTCCTTCGAGGCCTTCCTGGCCGACTACCTGTCGCCGGCCCGGCTGGGCTGAGGCTCCGTCCCCGGTGGACGCCCCGCCCGCCAGGCGCAGGGGCGGGTCATCCCTATGGTCGTGGCCGGGTCCATATGTGACCATTTTGGCACATATGGACGAAGACCGGCTGGACACGATGTTCTTCGCGCTCTCGTCGGCCACGCGCCGCCGCATGCTCGACGTGCTGAAGGCCCAGCCCGGCTGCAACGTGAACCAGGTGTGCGACGCCTTCGACGGCCAGATCGGCCGCTTCGCGGTGATGAAACACCTGGCGGCGCTGGAAGCCGGCGGGCTGGTGGTCTCGCAGCGCGAGGGGCGCGAGCGGCGACTGTGGTTCGACCCCACGCCGATCCAGCTCGTGCACGAGCGCTGGACCACCGAGTTCAGCGCCTTCTGGGCCGCGAAGCTGACCAAGCTCAAGTACGACGCCGAAGGCGCCGAGGTCCACCCCTTGCCAAAGAGAAAGGCCACCCGCCATGGCTGACGCCGTGTTCAAGATCTTCATCAACGCCGACCCACAGCGCGTCTGGCGCGAGTTGACCAAGACCGGCGAAGCCCAGGGCGCCGTCTTCAACGCCTGGCTGCACACCACCGGGCTCGCGCCCGGCGCACCGATGCAGATGCGCACCGGCAGCGGCAAGCACGTGATCGTCGACGGCGAGGTGGTCGAGTACGACCCGCCACGCTGCTTCGCCCACACCCACCGCTTCACGCAGTACGACGACCCGCCCTGCGTGGTGCGCTACGAGCTGAAGCCCGTGGGCAAGGGGGTCGAGGTCACGCTCACGGTCGTCGGCCTGCCGGAAGGCACCAAGACCGCGAAGAGCATGTCCAGCGGCGGCACCATGATCCTGAATTCGCTCAAGGCCCTGGCCGAGACCGGCACGCTGCCCCTGGGCACGCGGCTCATGTACTGGATGTTCGAGCACCTGGAGTTCGTGCTGCCCGCCCGCACGAAGACCGCGCACTGGCCCCTGGAGAAGAAAGGACGCACGCCATGAGCAACCCCGAGGCCGCACTGGCCACCCAGCTGAAGAACATCGAGTCGCGCACCGGCAAGACGCTCGACGAGTTGCGCCAGATGATCGCCGCCAGCGGCTTGGCCAAGCACGGCGAGGTCCGCAGCTGGCTGATGGCCGAGCTGGGCCTGGGCTACGGCGATGCCAACACCGTGGTGCACCTCGCGAAGCAGGCGGACACACCCGCGGCAGCCGACGCCACCGACCCGCTGGACGCCATCTACACCGGCGCCAAGGCCGGCCTGCGCCCGCTGCACGAAGCCGCCATGGCGGGTATCCAGGCCCTCGGCCCCTTCGAGATCGCGCCGAAGAAGAGCTACCTCAGCCTGCGTCGCAAGAAGCAGTTCGCGATGCTGGGGCCGGCCACCAAGGACCAGTTGGAACTCGGCCTGAACGCGAAGGACTTGCCGGCCCACCCGCGGCTCAAGGCCCTGCCGCCAGGCGGCATGTGCCAGTACACCGTGCGGCTGTCGCAGGCCGCCGAGCTCGACGACACGCTGCTGGGCTGGGTGCGCGCAGCCTACGATGCCGCCGGCTGAGCGGCCGAGGCTTCAGGCCGCGCCCGGCCGCACCTCGATGCGCATTGGCGTGCGCAGGATCGCCCACAGCGAATAGGCCCCGATGGCGGTGCCGACGGGGACGGCGAAGAGGAACAGCAGGTTGCTGACGATGAGCCAGAACTTGGCGAAGGTGGAGCCGCGCAGGTAGAAGATGCCGGCCACGATGTCGGCCAGCGCGAACAGCGACAGCAGGCCGGCAACGATGCCGCCGATCGAGGCGAGCACGGTGGCCAGTTGGCCGTCCAGGCCCACCAGCGCCGCCACGCTCCCGAAGATCAACACGATGGTCGCGATGGTCACCAGACCGAGCAGCCCCATCGCGATGGCGAGCCAGCCGGCGACTTGGCGGTGGATGTCCATGGGGGGCCTTTCGGGGACGGTGTCGCGTGGGAATGTGCCCGGATTCTGCACGCACCATGCCCCAGCCTCCCGCCTCGCATTCGGCGGCCTTCCCCGCTGGCGGGCGGTGGGCATCGTCCTGGTGGCGGCCCGGCGGGCGAAAGGCCGAATGCCAACGACGCCGGGGCGTGGATCAGCGTGAGGGACTCACCAATGTGAAACGTGCGGTGCGCTGGCCACCGACCTCCAGCTCGCCGAAGAACATGGCATGCGGCCGCACCCACAGCCCGCTGGCGTTGTAGAGCGGCCGATAGACCACCAGCGGCTCCAGCGTCTCGCTGTGCCGCGCCACGCCGATCACCTCGTACTCGCCACCCTTGTAGTGGCGGTAGCGGCCCAGGGGCGTGTCGGGCAAGGGCGGCAGGTCGTCGCTCATGTCATTGCAGTGACTTCAGCGCCGCCTTCAACCCCGGCAGCAGGCGCTCGCGCACCGCCGCGTCGGGCGTCTCCTGCACCGCGGCATAGAGCGGCCAGATGAAGCCGCGGGCGTTGTGCATGCGGGCCAGGGCCGACACGCTGACGGCCAAGCCTTCGGGCCAGGCGCCGGCAGCGCCGATGCGGCCCAGCCAGCCGGTCCAGAACTCGGTGTCGTGCAGGCCGCGCTTGGCGATGTAGAAGACCGGCGCCATCAAACGCTGGCCTTCACCGTGGGTGTAGCTGTGCTCGCCTGGCGGCAGCGCCTGGGCGGCAATGGCGGCCAGCATCCGGTCGAGCTGGCCCTTGTCCAACGCGGTGTTCAGGCTCAGCTGCATCAGCCAGTCGGCGCCGTGGGCCACGCCGTGACGCCAGCCGTCGCGCGGGTCGTAGCCGCGGTAGTCGCGAACGCTGGCCAGGTAGCTGATCGCCGCGTTGACAAACGCTTCTCGCTCGGCCGGGCTGAACAGCGGCGTGAGCCGGTCGACACGCGCCACCTCGGCCAGCGTGAGCGCAGCGAACGGTGCGGCGACACCGCGGCTGTCGGACGCCGCGGCGCGTGGCGTGACCTTGCCGAGCAGTTGGTTGGAGATGCGGCGCACCGTGGCCGTCGGCAGTGCGTTGCTGCGCATCCACCACTGCAGCGCTTCATAGGCGATCTCGTCGCGCAGTGCCGGGTCGGGGTCGGCCAGGCAGTCGACCAGGCCGATGGCCAGCGCCTCGCGGCGCGTCGCATCGTCCACCGCCCACTTGGCGTTGCGCAGCGCCAGCAGGCTGTCGCGCGTCTGGCCCTCGGGCGGGCAGGCGGCGTGGGCGCCACCCGACAGAACCAGCGCGGCCAGCGCTGCAGCGGCGACTCGGTTCATGCCGCCGGCTCGGCGCGCTTGGCCACCAGCGTGAGGATGTCGTAGCTCGCCACCAGCTCGCCGTGCTGGTTGCTCACCTCCACGTCCCAGGCCACCACGCCCTGGCCGCGGCCCTTGTCGTCGGTCTTCATGCGGTCGATCTTGCGCTTGGCGGTCAGGCGCGCCTGGATCGTGTCGCCGATGGCCACGGGCTTCACGAAGCGCAGCGTGTCCAGCCCGTAGTTGGCCAGCACGGGCCCGGGTGCGGGGCTGACGAAGAGGCCGGCCGCGGCCGACAGCACGAAGTAGCCGTGCGCGATGCGCTGGCCGAACTGCGTGTCCTTGGCGGCGATCTCATCGAAGTGCATGTAGAAGTAATCGCCCGAGACACCGCCGAAGTTGACGATGTCGGCCTCGCTCACCGTGCGGCGGTGCGTGGTCAGGCTTTCGCCGATCTGCAGCTCTTCGAAGTGGCGGCGGAAGGGGTGGACCTCGGTCTCGATGCGCTTCGCACCGCGCACATACTCGCCGGTCACCGCGGCCAGCATCGTCGGCGAACCCTGCACCGCCGTGCGCTGCAGGTAGTGCTTGACGGCGCGGATGCCGCCCAGCTCTTCGCCGCCGCCGGCGCGGCCGGGGCCGCCGTGCTTGAGCATCGGCAGCGGGCTGCCGTGGCCGGTGGATTCGGCCGCGGCTTCGCGGTCGAGGATGAGCATGCGGCCGTGGTGGGCTGCCGCGAAAGGCACCACCTTGGCAGCGATGCCGGGCGATCGGGTGACCAGCGAGCCCACCAGGCTGCCCTTGCCGCGTGCGGCCAGGGCCAGCGCCTCGTCCAGGTCGTCGTAGGGCATCAGCGTGCTGACGGGGCCAAAGGCCTCGATGTCGTGAACCGCGTCGTTGGCCAGCGGGTGGTTGGCCAGCAGCAGCGTGGGCGCGAAGAAGGCGCCCTCGGCCGTGCCCTCGCCTTGCGGCGCGAAACCCGCGCCGCTGCCGCAGATCAGCTCGGTGCGCTCCAGCAACATCGCCACGCGCTCGGCCACGTCGGCCTGCTGCGCATGAGAGGCCAATGCGCCCATCTTCACGCCTTCGACCGCCGGGTCGCCGACCACCGTCTTCGCGAGCCGCGCCTTCAGCGCCTCGGCCACCGCATCGACCTGCGAGCGCGGCACGATGGCGCGTCGGATGGCCGTGCACTTCTGGCCGGCCTTGACTGTCATCTCGCGCGCCACTTCCTTGACGAAAAGGTCGAACTCCTCGTCGCCGGGCTGCACGTCGGGCGCCAGGATGGAGCAGTTGAGCGAATCGGCCTCGGCATTGAAGGGCACCGACTGGCGGATCAGGTTGGGGTGCACGCGCAGCCTGGCGGCGGTGTCGGCCGAGCCGGTGAAGGTGACCACGTCCGAGCCGTTGAGCCGGTCCAGCAGGTCGCCGGTGCCACCGATCACGAGCTGCAAGCTCCCCGGCGGCAGGATGCCGGACTCCTCCACCAGCCGCACCATCGCCTCGGTGAGGTAGCTGGTGGCGGTGGCCGGCTTGCCGATGCAGGGCATGCCGGCGAGGAAGGTGGGGGCGAACTTTTCCAGCAGGCCCCAGACCGGGAAGTTGAAGGCGTTGATGTGCACCGCCACACCGCGGCGCGGCACCAGGATGTGCGTGCCGGCGAAGCCGCCCTTCTTGCCCAGCGGCACGGCCGGGCCTTCGTGCACGATGTTGCTGCTCGGCAGCTCGCCAGAGCCCATGCTGGCATAGGCGTAGAGCGTGCCGGCGCCACCTTCGATGTCGATCCAGCTGTCGGCCCGTGTGGCGCCGGTGTGGGCCGAGATGGCGTAGAGCGCTTCCTTGCGCTCCATCAGAAACTTGGCCAGCGCCTTCAGCCGCGCGGCGCGCTGCTGGAAGTCCAGCGCCAGCAGCGCAGGCAGCCCGGTGTTGCGCGCGTAGTCCAGCGCTTCGCCGAAGTCGATGCTGTCGGCATGGGTGCGGGCCACGGGCTGGCCGTTGACGGCGCTGCGCAGGGTTTGCGCCCCCTCGCTGCCGACCCAGCGGCCAGCGATGAAGCTCTGGAGTTGAAGCGTGCTCATGAACGATCCTCTTGAACGAACAAGGCCTGCGACCGCAGGCCTTTCCTATGCGCGAAGAGAGCGCCTTACGGCTGGTACTTCCATGCACCCTTCTCGATCTTGACCATCACGCGGGCGCGCTGGTCGAGGCCCAGGTGGTCGTTGGGCGACATGTTGAAGATGCCGTGGGCGCCGGGCAGCTCCTTCACCTGCTCCAGCGCATCCCGCAGCGCGGCGCGGAACTCGGGCGTGCCCGGCTTGGCCTTCTTCAGCGCGTTGGGCACGGCGGCGGCCATCAGCAGGCCCGCGTCCCAGGCGTGGGCACCGAAGGTGGAGACCGATCCCTTGCCGTACATCGCCTCGTACTTGGCGATGTAGTCCAGGGCCGACTTCTTCACCGGGTGGCCAGCAGGCAACTGGTCCGCCACCAGCACCGGGCCGCTGGGCAGCAGCTGGCCTTCGACGTTCTTGCCGCCGACGCGCAGGAAGTCGTTGTTGGCCACGCCGTGCGTCTGGTAGACCTTGCCGGTGTAGCCGCGCTCGACCAGCGCGGCGGCCGGCAGCGCGGCGGGCGTGCCGGAGCCGGCGATCAGCACCGCATCGGGCTTCGCGCCCACGAGCTTGAGCACCTGCGCAGTCACCGACGAATCGGTGCGGGCGTAGCGCTCGCTCGCCACGATGCTGATGCCCTTGATGCCGGCAGCCTTGCTGAACTCGCCGTACCAGCCCTCGCCGTAGGCGTCGGCGAAGCCGATGAAACCGACCGTCTTGATCTTCGCGTCAGCCATGTGCGAGACGATGGCCAGCGACATCATGATGTCGTTCTGCGGCGTCTTGAACACCCAGCGCTTCTTGGCGTCGACCGGCTCCACGATGCGGGCCGAGGCGGCCATCGAGATCATCGGCACCTGGGCCTCGGCCACGGCGTCGATCATCGCCAGCGAGTTGGGCGTGGTGGTCGAGCCGAGGATGATGTCGACCTTGTCCTCGGCGATCAGGCGGCGGGTGTTGGCCACCGCCTTGGTGGTGTCCGACGCGTCGTCGAGGACGATGTAGTTGACCTTCTGCCCGGCGATGGTGGTGGGCATCAGGGCGATGGTGTTCTTCTCGGGGATGCCGAGCGAAGCGGCCGGTCCGGTGGACGACACGGTCACGCCGACGTTGATGTCGGCCAGGGCCGCGCCGGCGGCCAGCACGGCGGCAGCGGCGATCAGGGTCTTCAGGGCTTTCACAGGGCAGTCTCCTTTCGGGGGGTCTTCTTGCGGGCGGGGAAGTCGGCAGTGTCGGGCACGGCGGGCAGGCTGACGGCGCCCAGGCCCCCGAAGAACAGCTCGGCCACCATCGGGGCCATCTGCTCGTGGGTCAGCCTTTGTCCATCTTCAGCCGGCTTGAGCCAGGTGAACATCCAGTTGATCATGCCAAAGAGCAGCATGGTCAGGGGCTTGTGCAGTTCGACCGGTTTCAGCGCTGGGCGCACCGCGGCCACGGTGTCGGCAAACGCATTCACCACGCGGCGCTCGATGCCGAGCACGCGCTCGCGCTCGGCGTCTGCCAGAAACTTCACGTCCTCGGTGAGCACGCGGTGCTCGTTCTGGGCGTTGGCGTACTCGCGAACGAAGCGCACGATCAGCTCGTGCAAGCGGGCGTCGGGCGGCAAACTTTGGGCGAGCACCTCGTCGACCACGGTCTGCAGGCGTTTGACGTGGCCCTCGGCCACCAGAGCGAGCAGCGCGTGCTTGTCTTTGACGTAGTGGTACAGCGCCGCCTTGGACAAGGCACAGGCGGCGGCCACCTGGTTCATCGAGGTCGCGGTGTAGCCCTGCTGGGCGAACAGCGCGGCGGCCTGCGCCAGGATCTGGTCGCGCTGGTCGTCGTAGGTGGCAGAGCGGGGGCGGGCCATGGTTCGCTCAGGCCTTCGCTACGGTGGTGGCGATGCGGCCGGGGGCCGGCAGGCGCCGGGGCTCAGGTGTCCGCGCCCTCGGCTGCGCCGAGGGTGCCCTGCAGTGCTCGGCTTCGGCGCTCCCAACATCGCCCCAG
>JBMOQN010000041.1:0-80489 GCA_049322835.1 Pseudomonadota bacterium
GGGCCACTCGTCGTTGCATCGCTTGCCCGCACACCCGTGCGGGCGGCGCGCTGCGTCCAGATTGGCCCGTTTCGGCGGGCCTTCGCGACCCTTCCCGTAGTGTGAACAGGCCCTAGTCCCGTTCCTCTCGGTCACGGTCGCCGCCTCCCCGCTTGTCAGGCTCCACACGCGGGTCGCGATGGCACTCCACGCAATTCTGGAAGTTCTGGATGCCTTCCTCGATGTGCTCCTGCCTGACCTTGGCCTCCGAGTGCTCGTGGCATCCGTAACAGGTGTAGCGGCTGTAGTCGTTGTTCTTGTGGCAGGTCAGGCAGGTGGCTTCGTGATCCCGATCGAGCACGAAGGACTTGTCGTGATCGAAGGTGGCCGGCTTCCAGGCGTCGGTCTTGTGGCACGACCCGCAGCCGCCCTGGAGCTGGCGATGCAAGCGGTCGGCCGGCGCGCTGTGGCAGCTCTCGCATCGATCCAGCTCGGCCTTCGCCAGCAGCGCGTGGTCGAAATGGGCGGGCGTCCAGGCCGTGCTCTGGTGGCACTTCGAGCACTCGGTCTTGAGAGCGCGGTGCACGGTGTCCTTTGGCGCCGCATGGCATGAGGAACAGATGTCGCGCACCGTGACCTTCAGCAGATCGTGCGAGAACGGCTTGCGGCTGCGCTTGGTGTGCATCGGGCCCTGGTGGTCGCTGTGGCAGGCCATGCAGTCCTGCTCGATCAGTTCCTGGTGGAACGACACCTTGACGGTCCGGCTCGGGATGGGCACGCCCTTGGTGGTCTTCAACCCGACGTCAGCCGGCGCGTGACACTCCGTGCAACGCTGTGACGACGCGCCACGCCAGACCACGTGGCAGGCGAAGCAATCGGTGGCCAGTTCTGCGTGGCCCTTGACCAGCGGCCCCGGGCTCACCATCAGGTGGGGGTAGACGAAGGCCAGCGCCACCAGCACGAGCAGGTTGAGCGCGATGACGATCAGCAGGACCGGGCGCTTCTTCACTTCCAACCCCAGAACATGAAGACGGCCACGATGTGGGCCGTTGCCAGCACGCTGAACGCCAGCGTGATCGGAAAGTGCACGACACGCCATTGCTTGACCACGTCGAAGGTCAGGCTGTCCCAATACAGGCGGTCCTCGAGTTCCCCTTCGCTCAAGCCGTGTTCACGCATGCGCCGGCGGGCTTCCTCCATGCGCTTGCGCGCGCGGTCGAGGAGGAACTTGCCGGTCAGCCCGCTGCCCACGTTGATCAGCATCGCCCAGACCGCGAGCCATCCGAGGATGGCGTTGAAGTGGACGCCCGCGTGCACGAGCACGAGCAGAGATCCCAGCCAGGCCAGCAACTCGTGCCAGCGCAGCAGCTTCGCCGGATGGCCGCTCTGGATGAGCTTGCGCTTGCGCAGCGAGTAGGCCGTGGACCCGATGATCAGCAGCGTCCCGGGAATGCCCAGCCAGCGGCCGACCCACAGCAGGTCGAAGAGGTGCAACACGCCGTCGAAAGCCAGCGCGATCGCGGCCAGGGCAGCGAAGCTTCCGAGAAAGGGCAGCACTTCGCGGGTCAGGAGCTTCGGGCGCTTTGGCATCAGGCCTCCAGCACCACGGCGGACGACGGCCGGCCCACGCAGAGCAGGCAATGGCCTGGCGCCACGTCGTGGTCGGGCGCGCTGTCGTACTGCACGGTGCCTTCGACCAGGCGGGTCTCGCAGCTCCCACAGCCGCCCGACCGGCAACCGGACTCGACCGCGATGCCATGGCGCTCCGCGAAATCCAGCAGCGATGGAGCCCGGCCATCCCAGGTGAGCGTGCGACCCGAGCGCTGGAACCGCACTTCAAGTTCCGCCCCGATCGGCACGGGCGTTTCTTCAGCGGCGCCGGGCAGCTTGACGGATGCCGGGCCGAACGCCTCGAAGTGGATGTCCGGGAGTGGCACGGCCCAGGCCGCGAGCGCGGGCACCAGCGTCTCCATCATGGCCGGGGGGCCGCAGACATAGAACTGGTGTCGTCCGTGCGGCAGCGTGCGCCGCAACAACTCGACATCGACGTGGCCTCGGTGCTGGAAGTCACGGCCCTCGACAGCGGACTCGTCTGGCTGGCTGTAGACGATGTTCAGGTGCAGCGGCGCGTGCCTGGCGGCCATGTCCTCCAGCTCCTGCCTGAAGGCGAGCTCATGGCTGTTGCGCAGCCCGTAGTACAGGTGCACCGTGCGCTGAGGTTGCTGGTCGAGACACCAGCGCAGCATGCTCATCATTGGCGTGATGCCGATGCCGCCACCGATCAGCACCGCGGGCACGTTCGGGTCCGGGTCGATGAAGAAGTGCCCGGCCGGCGCCTTCACGCGCAGGATGTCGCCGACCTGCACATGGTCGTGGAAGTGGTTCGACGACAGGCCCGGCGGGAGCTCGGGGTGGTTCGCCGGGGCAGGCACGCGCTTGATCGTCACGCGGTAGTGCGTCGGATCGGGGCGATCGGACAAGGAATAGCAACGCGTGATCGTTCGGGGCTCCGCCACCGCGAGTGATGCCCGTGGCCTGGCTTCCAGCGTGAAGGTCAGGAACTGGCCAGGCTTGAAGGCCGGCAGCGGCTGTCCGTCAACAGGCTGTAGGTAGAACGAACACTGCGTCTGAGCCGCGTCTTCGAGCCGACGCTGGGCGACGCGGAACTCTCGCCAGCCTGCCCACGCGGCATCGGCTTTCGAAGGCTTCGCGATCGGCGCCGCCGATGGGGCGCTGCCCCCGGCCGAGCGACGCTGCCAAACGACCCAGCCAATCCCCGCCGCCAGTTGCAGGAGCAGTGCGGCAGCAATGAACAACAGGAGCGAGAGGGCAGTCACGGATGTCGGCGCAGTTGCAGCGATGCCCCGAGCGGCCATCACCCCGGCCGATTGTGGTTCCAGACTGGCGTCGGCGACTTGACCGGGCTCAAGGGTGGGACGGCCCAGGCGCCCTCTGATGCGATGCGCATGAGACCTCGTGGCTTCAGCGGGTGGGCGCCCTCAGCGCAGGGGTGATGCGCAGGCAGTAGACCGCGCCTTGGTTGCCGGTGCTGCCGCTGGCGGTCGCGCCGAGGAACTCGCCGTCGATCACCTCGACCAGCGGGTTGCTCGCAAACCAACCCTCCTCCCCCTGCGACTGGAAGCTGTGCAGCGTCGTCAATTCGCCATCCAGCGTCAGCCGGAACAGCGTGCCCCTCGTGAACTCGCCACCCTGGGTGGTACTGCCGTAGAAGGCGCCGTCCCGGCCGAGCACCAGCTCCTGGAACGGGGACTTGCCGTGCGCCTCGACCGGCCGCGTGAAGCTGTAGAAGACCTCGTAGTGGCCGGCAGCGTCGATGCGGTAGACCAGGCCGCGCGGGTTGTCGGTGCGGTCGGCCTGGATGACGCCGTAGAAGCGGCCGTCCGGCCCTTTCGTCAACGCCTTCAGCACGGTGCCGTTGCGGTCCTTGCGGCCGAAGTTGTGCAGCATCTCTGGTGGCGACCCACCATGGCGGCGCATCTTGAAGACGATGCCGTAGCCTTCGGGGCCTCCGGAGTTCGTCGTGCCGTAGAGCAGGCCGTCGTCGCCCTCGACGAGGCTGCCGGTGGGGGACCGGCCGCCTCCGTCTGAGAAGGCGAAGCTGTGCAGCGTCTGGACCTGGCCGTTCGGCCGCATGCGGAAGATCGTGCCCTGGTCGTCGCTGCCGCCGGAATCGGTGGCACCGTAGAAGCGCCCGTCGCTGGCCAGCAGCAACTGGCCTTGCGGGCTGCGGCCGTCGACCGCCGACTCGAACGAATGCAGCAGCTTGAGCTTGCCATTCGTGTCGACGCGATAGGCGGTGCCGTCGCCGAACGCGCCGCCGGCCAACGTCAGGCCATAGAGCGCGCCGTCTGCCCCGCGCGCCAGGCCGACCGGCCGGTCGCCGTCGTCGGGCGCGCCACGAAAGTGGTGCAGCACCTCGAGCCGGCCGTCGGCCAGGATGCGGAACACGGTCCCCAGGTCGTGGCGGCCGCCCCTGACGGCGGTGCCGTAGTGCAGGCCATCGGCCCCCGCGACGAGCGGGCCGCGGATGTTCGCGCCGTCGAGCAGGCTCATCGGGTGGACCACCTCGACCGTGACCTCGTCAGCCCAGCCGGGCGCGGCGGCCAACATCAACGCCAGCAGGGCGCCGGCCAGCCACCCATGGCGTGCCGAGACTCGGCGAAGGAAATCAAGGGGCATCATCAACCTCCGCATGGCAGGTACCTCATGGTGCGATCCGAAGCTGGTACGCGGTCGACGAGCTGTCGGCGAGTGACACCCAGTAGAAGTGGCCTTCTTCGCCCTCGGTCATCCCGTGCGTGTCGACGTGTTCGTTGTCGACGGTGTCGTCGAACGCATGCAAGACGGTGAAGCTGCCATCGCGCGTCAGGCGAAAGGCCGTGGGCCGGTGTTGGCTGATGTAGCGCTCGGCCGTCAGGCCGTAGAGGTGGCCGTCCCGGCCCAGCACCAGGGAGCGCGGCGACTTGCCATCCGTCTGGCGCTCGAAAGCGTGCAGCACGCTGACCTCGCCATCCCGGCTGGCCCGGAACACCGTGCCCGCATGCGTCGGGCCGCCGAGCGGCGTGACGCCGTAGAAGAAGCCGTCAGAGCCCTCCACCAGCCCGGTCGGGTCGCGGCCGTCACGTTGCCAGCCGAAGCTGTGCAGGATGTCGACGCGGCCGTTGTGGTGCATGCGGAAAAAGGTGCCAAGGTTGAACTTGCCGCCCCTCGCGGTCAGCCCGTAGAGATAGCCATCGGGTGACTCGACCAGCGACGTAGGGATCAGCCCGTCTTCGCCACCCTGGAACACGTGCAAGGTCTTGGCGTGGCCGTGCGGCGAGACGCGGACGATGCAGCCGTCGCGGGCGAAGCCGAAGTCGCTGGTGAGGTAGAAGTCGCCGTCGCGCGCCTGCAGCAGCCCCGAGATGCCGACCGCGAGGCAATCGTCTTCGTCGCGCGGGCTGGTGTAGAGGACGGTCACCTTGCCGTGCGGCGTCATCCGGAACAGGGCGGGCGGCAAATCGGTGGTGCCGTAGAAATCGCCGTCGGCGCCCAGGAGGAGGAATCGGGGGGAGTGCACCCCCGTGTTGCTGAACGCATGCAACACGGTCACGTGGCCGTGCGTGGACATCCGGAAGATCGTGCCACCGCCCGCCGGGCCATCCCGGGTGGACGTACCGTAGAGTCGACCGTCGGGGCCGAGCGCCATGCGAGCGAAGACGGGCGTGCCTTCCTCCCGCGTGAACGTGTGGATCTGCTTCACGCGCGCGGGCTGTAGCTCGGCCCTCGGTGGGCCGCCGAGTACCGCGCCGGGCAGCATGAGGAGGCCAGCCATCAGGGCCGAAGCCAGCCGCAGCGCCCGCCTGGTGCACGACGTTGTCCCAACAGGTCGGTCCATCGAATCCTCCTTGCTTCGGGGCGCAAGGCGCCACGTCCAGGCGACAGACGCTGCCGCGGCCTGCCTCGCCAGCGGTGGAGGTCGTCCCCGATGAATCCCCTTCCCCCGCTGCCTGGCATGGGTTGGACCCAGGTGGCGCGAGACTGGCAAGGTAGGGGCGCCGGCCCGGTAGCGTCAAGGTCAATTCATGGGGGATGCCGCTATGCGCGGGCCGCAGGGTCAGGACGCAGCGCTATCGCTCGCGCACCTTCCCGAGCAGGAACGCGTTGAACGGATTGCCGTGCAGGAAGCTGTCGCGGTAAGCCGGCGGCACATGCTCCGCAGCCGTGCGGAAGATCCAGTCAACCGCGTGGTGCGCAATTGCGCGGGCGAGCGCGGCGTCGTGATGCTCGAGCACCTCGATCAGCGCGCGCCAGACCACCCCGCGGTAGGCCAGGCCAGGGCAAGAGTCGGCCATCAGCCGCCAGCTTTCCCTGGCCAGCCACACGGCCTGCGCCGTGTCCCCGAGCCTGGCCAGGCGCTGCGCCAGCAGGGCCTGAAAGACCAGTTGCTGGCCGTGCATGCCGCTGGCGGACGTGAACTCCACGCCCTGCCGTGCCGCCGCCACGGCGGTCGCGTCCTGCCCGTGGCGGGCCTGGATCCGCCAGGCGGTGAGCAGGGTTCGACCCGCCCAATGGCCTGCGGCCTCGGCCGCGGCATCCAGGGCCAGCCGGCAGGCTTCCTCGCGGGCTGCCCCAGGCTCCGGGACCTGAGCAGCAACCTCCTTCCAGAAGAGGGCCATGTAAGAGCCCGCCGGCGCCTGCACGTCTGACAGCAGGCGGCGCGCACGGGCCGGTTGCCCCAGGTCGCAGTAGGCGAAGGCCAGCGGGAGGCGCGCTTCCTCCCTCTCGGCCGGGCCCGCCCCCGGATCGCCAAGGATTCGCTCGCCCAGCAGCAACGACGAGGTGTAGCGGCCCAGCGTCCTGTCGATGACCTGGAGGCGAATGTCGAAGGACCTCAGGATCATCGCGTCTTCAGGGATGTCCTGCAGCAGATGCCTTCCCTCGACGATCGCGTCGCGCCCCTCCTGGGCCCGGCCAGTGAAGATGAGCGTGGTGGCGCGCGCCGTGAGCAGCTGGGGCAGAGCGTGGCTGGCGCCGGCGCTGCGTGCGATGTCGATGGCTCGCTGCCATTGATCAAGCGCGTGTGCCAGGCACCCTTGGTCCTGCAGGACCTTGGCCATCGCATCCGCGTAAGCGATCTGCTGTTTCGCGGAGCCGTGCTCGTGCACCCAGGGCTCGATGGGCCGCAGCATCTCCTGCGCTTCTGCCGCCTGGCACTGCTCGCACAGCAACTGGGCCAACAGGGCGCGTGCACCCAGTTCGCAGGCGCGGTCGCACGCGACAAGTGCCGCGGCAAGCGCTTCCCGGCAGGTCTCGGTCGCGCGCTCGTACTCGCAGCGCTGCTCCAGCAGTGAAGCCAGGCTGCGCAGCATCATGGCGCGCTGGCGATCGCCGGACGCGCTGCGCGCCGCCTGCTCGACCAGGCGCCGCACGTTGTCGAAGGCGCTGGCCAGCATCGCCGGGGAGATCAGCTCGTCAATCAAGGAACACTGGGCGTCCGCGTCACCGGCCCGTCCGTAAATCGCCTGGGCCTGATCCAGGTCGTCGATGCCCTCTCGCAGGCGAAGTGCACGCAACGCCTGCCGGCCCGCCTCGGCCAGGTGCGGCGCCGCGCGAAGCTCTTCGCCCGCGCCCAACCAGTGTGCGGCCAGTCGAGCAGGCGCGACACCGCCCTCGTGCGCCATCCGCTCGGCGATGCGCCGGTGCAGCGCCCGGGCGATGGGCTGCGGCACCGATGCGCGCGCAGCCTCGAAGATGAGGTCGTGGGCGAAGGCACCGTCGCGCAGGATCTGGGCCGATTCGAGTTCGGTCCACGCGTCGGCGAGATCCAGCGGATTGACGTCGAGCACTTCTGCCGCCAGCGTGACCGAAAAGTCCTGGCCTGCCACGGCCGCACAGCGCGCCAGGCGCACGGCGTCGCGCGAGAGCAAGCCGATGCGCCGTTCGATCGACCGCAGAGCGCTTGCGCTCGGCGGAAGCCGCGTCAGCATGTATGCGTTCCTCGCACTCTCTTGGTTCGGCTCGCGCTGCAGGCACCACGCCTTGAGCGTTTCCAGCAGGAACAACGGGTTGCCGCCGGTGCGGTGGTGCAGCACGCCGGCGAAGCCGGTGGCGTCATCCGCATCCGCTGCACCCACGCCGACAAGCCCCAGGGAGTCGAGCAACTCGGCCACCTGTGCGCGGGTCAGGGGCTGAAGCACGAGGGGCGCCGCACGAAGGCGGGTGGTCAGCGTGGCGACCAGCCCCTGCGCTGCCGGCCCGATCTCGGCGCCGCGGAAGGCGGCCAACCAGCGCACACCGGGAACACCGGCCAGGTGTTGCGCCATCTCGAGGCTCGCCGTATCGGCAAAGTGCAGATCGTCGAGCGCAACGGCCTCCAACCCCGCCACCACCGCATCGCGAAAGGTCGCCTCGAGCGCGCCGACGAGGCGCGCCTTGGCGCCGCCATCGTGGGCACCGGTCAGCGCGCGTGGGGGCAGCTCGGGCAGCAAGCGCGCCAGTTCCGCCTGGATGCCATCGGGCAGCGCCTGCGCGCGGGTCGCGAGCACAGCGCGCAGCAAGCGGCCCAGCAGGGCATAGGGCACCCGTTCGTCACCGGGGCGTGCCGACGCTTGGAGCGCTTGGCCAGGTGCCGGGGCGCAAGCCTGCAGCAGATCGCCGACGAGGCGCGTCTTGCCCATGCCTGCTTCACCGACGATGACCACCGCGTCACCGCGTTCCCAGGCGGCCTGCAACACCGACCACTCGGCATCGCGGCCGACAAGCCGGGGCGGCCGCAGCACCGAAACAGGCACCACGCGACTTGGCGTGTGCTCTGCCAGCGCCTGGGAACGCTCAATCTGCGCCAACAGCTCGAGGGTCTCAGCCGACGGCGTGGCGCCGACATCGTCCTTGAGCGCCCGCTCGCAGCGATCGAAGGCAAGCAGCGCCGCTGAGCGGTCGCCTCGGAGGTAATGCAGGCGCATCAACCGCCGGTGCGCATGCTCCTGCAGCGGCTCCAGCACCAGCAGCCTTTCGGCGCAGTCAATGGCCTCGGCAAGGCGGCCCACCCGCTCCAGCGCGGAAGCTTCGCCGGCCAACCTCTCGCGCCGCAGGTTCTGAAGGCGCTGGCGTGTGGCACCCAGCCACTCAGCGAACTCCGGCAGATCGGCATAGTCGTCGTCGCCGAGCAAGGCCGCGTCCAGCGGCTCCCCTTCGAAGCCTGGCCAGGTGAGCGCTGGCGAGATGGACAGCGTCGACGACCCCGAGATCGGTTCGACGCCGAGCTTTCTCTTCAGCGCGTAGATGCGCTGTCGCAGGCGCCCTCTCACGTCCTCGGCAGGCTCGTCGGGCCACAGAAGCGCTGTGACTCGGGCGCGTGCCGTCGGGCCCTCGATGGCGAGCCGGGCCAGCATGGCGGCGTCGCGCCGTTCCAGCACCACGCACTGTCCAGCCACCGCGACCACCCGCCCCTGGCCACACAGGTGCAGACCCCATCGTGGCGCCTCGACTGCGGATGCGATGGCCGCCGTGGGGTCTGGCATCTGTGAACACCTCTGCAGGATGGGCCGGGAAGCGCGCGCCGCTGCGGCACTCAGTGCCGAGGCCGCGGAACCACGTTGAGCGTATACACCAAGTTCTGGTTGAAGTTGCTGTCGTTGGTGGCGATCAGCTCCAGCGTGTGCACGCCGGGCGGCAGCGTGTCGATCTCGGCGTAGTAGGTGTCGTCCACCGTCCGGTAGAGCCCGGCGGGCACCGGGCTGGACCCGCACACCGGCCCGAACAAGTTGTCGCTCGGCAACGCGGTGGCGAACACCTTGCTGCGCACCCGCTTGGTCGCCACCGGCACGCCGTTGAGCCGGACCGCGACCTTCAGCTTGTCGGTGACCGCCGCGATGAGGGCTCGCAACTCACTGTCCGGGATGCCGTCCACGTCGCCGCAGTGGCCGGGTGCATAGACGTAGCTGCTGCCGGCGACCGGGAACCGCAGCTTGACGCCTTGCAGGAGCGTGCAGGTGCGGCTGACCGTGCCGCCGCCGGAGTGGGAGGCCAGGTACCACGTCGAGCCGTTCTGGCCGACCATGCAGTGCTCGCCGGTGGTGTCGGTGAAAGGGTTCACCGAGGCGGGGATCGAGTAGATCCATTGCACCCACTTGCCCTCACGCCAGTCATTGGCATCGTCGTCGGCCCAGGCGGCTGGGGCCATGCTCGCGGCCACGGCGAGCGCCGCGGCGCGGAAGATCATCGGCAGTGTCGATCGGCTCATCATGAGGCCCCTGTAGTCAAAGGGCTGGGCACCCCGGGCCAGACGGCGGGGGTGGCAGGGCAGTGCGCTGACCTGCTGCAGCCAGCTTAGGAAGCGTGCGTCAGCACAGCGTCAGCGCCACAGGGCGTTGCATGCGGGAGCGAAGGGGTGAAGCGTGACGACTTGGCAGCCGGGTCGCCAGCGCGCCGTGCGAGCAGGCCCCAATCGCACCACTGGCTAACGCGACGTTGTCGCCGGTGCCAGCCCCCGCGCCGCCCCAGCCGACGCTTCGATCAGCAGCGCAGAGGCCAACGGCAGGTGTGTGCCGCCCTCACCCTTGGCGAGCGGGAACCTCGGGCTGGGCAGGTCGACCCAGCCGGCCTGCTCGGCGCCTGAAAGGTTCAGCGCGACATCGCACTTCAGCGGCCCGCGGGCCAGCCAGTCCGACAAGGCGAAGAGCCGCGTGGGGCTGGTGAGTGCGAAGTGCAGCGCCCGGTTCGGGCCCACGCAGGCGGCCAGGCGGGCGTAGGCGGGCCCGGCCGGTGCGCCCGACCGGGCGCAGATGCCGACCTCGCCGCCCGGCTCCACCAGCAATGGCCCGGCCTGCACGGCCTCGCGGCACATGCCGGGCCGGTAGTCGCCCGTTCGCACGATGCCCCAGGCGCCGGTGTCGGCGCGAACGCACAGCAGGCCGGAGAACCGGAACGACGACGACTCGGCGACGCTGCAACCGGGCGGTGGGGCTACCCGAGGCGGCGAGCTGTCGATGGGCGAAAGCACACGGCCGCCCGATACCAGCAAGCCGACCGGCACATCGCTGCGGTAGCCGGAGAAGCCGCCGCCCATCAGGACCCGCTCTGCCTGCGATGCAACGCGGAATGGCATGGCCTTCGCCATCGCGTCGAGGCTGGCCACGGCAGCGGGCGCTTGCTGTCTGGCAAGCGCACTCTGCCCACCCCGGGGCTGGCGCAAGCCGAGGTCGCTGTAGCCGTTCGAGGCCTCGGGGCCGTAGAGCACCTTCAAGGCCGCCTGGCCGGGCACCGCGGACACGACCTTGACGGTCACCCGGGTCCCGTCTTCGTCGGTGAAGTAGCTCTCGAAACGAGAGAGCGTGTGCTGCGCCGCGGCAGCGGCCGGCAGCAGCAGCAGCGAAAGCACAAGCGCAGCAGTGCGGGCCATCACACGCCGCCCATGTCGCGCTTGAAGACCTCGACGGTCGCCTCGATCTTGAGCGCGGTGCAGGGTGTCATCTTCTGCTCGAAGCCAGGGGCCTTGCCGAAGCGCACCGATGCGATGTTGTCGGCGATCGACGGCTCAGCCTGGGCCTTCTTGAGGTTCTCTGCCCACCACCGCTTGGACAGGTTGATCTCGCCCAGCCTGCCGGGCGCGGCCATCGCCGGCAGCGAGGCCACGCGCATGCCGTCCAGTTGAACGTCCAGCACGGGCTCCGAGGTGCCGACCTCGGTCACCACGCACGCCGCATCGCCCGCGTCGGCCAGCCGCACCACCTGGCTGCGGCGCACGACGATCTTGGCCCGCTGCTCCAGCCGCAGGCTGGCCGGGATCTCCTTGGCCTGGTCGGCCCGCGTCAGGTAGAACTCGACGTACTGGACATAGTCCAGGCTTTCGTTGTTGACCTGGAGCTTCGCCAGGGCGTCCCTGGAGGCCTCGATCTTGAGTTGCTCGCGCACCTGGTCGATGTCGTAGCCCTTGTGGATGCCTTCCACGTACACGTCGCGGACAGTCTTGCCCGCAGGCTCCGGCAACAGCCACGACACGAAGCTCACCGCCCAGACCGACAGGTGGGGGAGCAGCAGCACGACGACGAAGGCCAGGCTTGCCCAGCCCGCGGCCTTGCCCAGGCCATGGTGGAAGAGCTTCGAAAACCAGTCCGGAGAAATCTCGACGAGGTACAGCCAGAAGCGCTTCCACAGCGGCAGGCTTGCGGTGGCGGAGCCCGCATCAGCGGTGGCACTGGCCATGAAGTCTCCTTCATGCAGCGGCGTGGCCCGGGGAAGTTCCGGCCGCCCACGCGCTGCCGTGGAAAGGACTCTAGGTCCACGCCGGCGTGCATTCATCCACAGCGTTGGGGACGCCGTTGCATCGGGTGTCGACCGCCGGTCGGACAGGGCTTCAGTGCGCGGCCGGCTCGGCCGAAATGGCCGGGAAGGTCTGCCCTGGACAGGGGCATGACCACACCTGGTCATCAACCGCTTGCCCCGATCGGCAAGCCCCACCTCGCCATTCATGAAGCTCACGGTCAAGACCCAGCTGATCCTCGCCTTCGGCTCCCTGTCGCTCATCGTGCTGCTCGTCAGCCTGCTGGCGCTGCGCGACCTGTCGCAGGCGAACGCCGGCTTCTCCCATTTCGTTCACGGGTCGGAAGAGCGCGCCAGCCTGGCCACGGACCTGCAGGTCGCGGCCGACCGCCGCGCGATCGGCGTGCGTGACATGGTGATCGTGCAATCCGACGAGACCCGCGCCGCGGCCAAGGCCATGGCGGTCGAGGCCCATGAGACGCTGGGCAGCCGGTTCCAGGCGCTCAAGCAGGCGCTGGCGACCGCGCCGGACGTGTCGAGCCGCGAGCAGGCCCTGTATGCCGAGATCGAGAAGGTCGAGGCGCGCTATGGCCCGGTGGCCGTCGCCATCGTCGAGCTGGCCGCAGCCGGCCGCCGCGACGAGGCCGTGCAGAAGATGGAGGCCGAGTGCCGCCCCTTGCTCGCCGCCCTGCTGAAAACCGCTGACGAATACGTGGCCAACAGCAAGGCCATCGCGCACGCGGAAGTCGAGGCCGCGCAGGCTGAGTATGTGCACCAGCGCAACATTTTCATGGGGCTGAGCGCGCTGGCGCTGTGCGTGTCGGTGGCCCTGGGGGTGTTCATCACCCGGCAACTCGTGGCGGCCCTGGGCGCCGAGCCGGCCGACCTGAGCGAAGCCGCACGCCGCGTGGCGCAGGGTGACCTCGGCCCGGTGCGTGATGCCGAGGTGGCGCCGGCGGGCAGCGTGCTCGCGTCGATGGGCACCATGCGCGGCCAGCTCGTCTCGCTCATCGGGCAGGTCCGCGAGTCCGCCGACAGCATCGCCACCGCAAGCGCGCAGATCGCGCAGGGCGCCAACGACTTGTCGGCACGCACCGAGGAGCAGGCCTCGGCCCTCGAGCAGACGGCTGCGTCGATGGACGAACTCAGCTCGACGGTGCGCCAGAACGCCGAGAACGCGCTGCAGGCCAACCAGCTGGCTCAGGGCGCCAGCGCCGTCGCGGCCAAGGGCGGGTCGGTGGTCGGCGAGGTGGTCGAGACGATGCGCGAGATCAACGACAGCAGCTCCAGGATCGTCGACATCATCGGCGTCATCGACGGCATCGCCTTCCAGACCAACATCCTGGCCCTGAACGCGGCGGTCGAGGCCGCACGGGCGGGCGAGCAGGGCCGGGGCTTCGCGATCGTCGCGGGCGAGGTTCGCTCCCTCGCGCAGCGCAGCGCGTCGGCGGCGAAGGAGATCAAGCAGCTCATCGGCGACAGCGTGGCGCGGGTCGAGCGGGGGTCTGCCCTGGTCGACCAGGCGGGCACCACGATGACCGAGGTGGTGGGTGCCATCCACCAGGTCAGCAGCATCGTCAGCGAGATCAGTGTGGCCAGCCGGGAGCAGAGCTCGGGCGTCACGCAGGTCGGCGAAGCCGTGACCCAGATGGACCAGGCGACCCAGCGCAACGCGGCGCTGGTGGAGGAAAGCGCCGCAGCTGCCGACAGCCTGCAGTCGCAGGGCCGCCGGCTGGTGGCGGCGGTCTCGGCGTTCAAGCTCAGCGGCGCCTGCTGACGAGGCCAGCGCCCGGCCCCGTTCCTGATCCAGATCAAGGCATCCCCCGTCGGTATGACGGCGGCGGGCTGCCGCATGCCAGCGGCGGTTGACCTGATGGCCGCGCCCGATGAGACTGTGGCCCGCACCCGACGGAGGGCAGCCATGATCTCAGCACCCGATCCGGTCAGGATCCAGGCCGTCATCGACGCACTCGCCCCGCAGGAGAGCCAGGCCGTCTATGGCGTCTTCGACCCGGCCCGTGTGCCGGCGCTGGCCTTCGAGACGTTCGACGAGGTCAGCCGCGTCAGCGCGGCGGTGTCGCCGGATTGCAGCTACCGCCTGGTGCAGCAGGCCATCGATGCGGCCGCCCACACGCTCGACCTGTACATCTACAACGTCAGTGCCCAGCACCTGGTCGATCTGCTGGCCACGGCGCGCGACCGCGGCGTGGCGGTGCGCATCATGGTGGATGCGATGGACACCAACGGCGGCGAGCGCGCGAAGCTGGCCGCGCTGGGCGTGGCGCTGAAGATCGCCCCGTCCACCGGCGGGCGCAAGGTGTTCACGGTCTGCCACCAGAAATTTGCCGTCATCGACGGCCGGCACCTGCTGATCGGCAGCGCCAACTGGGCCGGGACGGCGATTCCCCTGGTCAAGGTGCCCGGCAAGTTCAAGAAGGGCAACCGCGAGTGGCTGATGCAGGTCGAGCATGCCGGCCTGGCCGGCTGGTTCCAGACCTTGTTCGACGCCGACTGGGCCATCCCTGAGATGACCGGGCCTGCCGGCCTGGCCGGGGTCGAGGCCGCGGCCGAGCCGCTGCTGCTGGAGGTGCCCATGGCGGCCTTCCAGCCGCCCGACGAGGTGTTCGACATCCTCGGCCCCGCGCTGCGGCAGCCGGCGCGGATGCTGCCGCTGCTGTCGCCGGACAACTATTTCGCGCAGGTGCTGGCGCTGATCCGCGGGGCGACGCGCAGCATCGACCTCGAGCAGCAGTACATCAAGCTCGGTGGCCCGAAGACGCGAGCCCTGCTCGAAGCCCTGGCTTCCCGGCAGGGCGAGGTGCAGGTCCGCATCATCGCCAGCGCCACCTTCCCCGAGGCCTGGAAGCAGACCTTCGACAGCCTCGACGCCTTCGGCCTGGCCGGCCGGCTGCGGGCGATGAACCCGGGCTACTTCACCCACCTGCACAACAAGGGCGTGCTGGTCGACCGGCGCATCAGCGTGGTGAGCTCCACCAACTGGAGCGAGAACTCCATCACCCAGGCGCGTGAGGCCGGGCTGGTGGTGACCAGTGACGAGGTCGGCGCGTACTTCGCCAGGGTGATGGATTTCGACTGGCGCGTGGCCATCGACCCGGCCGATGTGCCGGCCCGGCTGGCCGCACTGGGCGACGCGCTGGCCGCGCTGCCGCCCGACGAGCGCGAGCGCGTCCACCCGGCCGACCTGCGCTGAGGCCGCCCGATGAGACATCCTGGGTCAACCCCCACGCGCGGGCCGAGCGCCGGGCCGCTCCCAAGCCGGCGCGCCATCCCCTCGGGGGATCGGACGATGCATTCGTCGGACGAGGGGCCTCAATGAGCGCCGCCGATGTCCTGCGTGTCCGAAAGGACGAAATGCTGCGTCGCGTCGACGCCATGCCGCGCGAGGTGGCCGCGTGGCGCGGCGCGGTGCAGGCCCAGCTGGACCTGCAGCTGCACTTCTCGCAGCTGCGTGCGATCGGCACGCTGACCGCGGCTTTCGAGGCCGAGCAGCGCGGCCTGCTCGGGCAGCTCGATGCCAGCGGTGACGCGGCGACCTTCCAGCGTGCCTGCATGGCGCTGACGCGCAGCATCCTGCGGGGCCAGACGGCGTGGGACTTCTTCCGCGACAAGCTCGACCTGCGCCGCAGCAGCTTCAAGGCCCAGCTGTGGGCCGCCGACACCATCGCCTGGGACTGCCACCGGCCGGTGCTCGATGTCGCGGTGCAGTGGGGCATCCTGCAGGCCGACCAGCTGCGGGAACCGCCGCTGGTGTACCTGGGGGCGGGCTACTCACCGCTGACCTGGGTGCGGCACAGCCGCCCGAACGACGGCCGGCGCTACGACCTCGGCGAGGCGACGCTGCCGATCCCGGTGATCGAGGTCCCGTGGGACACCGTCGACAACGCGTGGGAGCTGCTGTCGCTGCACCACGAGGTGGGGCACGACATCGAGGCCGACCTGTCGCTGCGCCCGGTCTTGCGCAGCGCACTGGGCCAGCAGCTGGCCGCGGCGCAGGTGCCCAGCGCACGCTTGACCACCTGGCTGGCCTGGCTGGGCGAGGTGGTGGCCGACCTGTGCGCGCTGCAGCTGGGCGGCCCGGCCTTCGCCGATGCGCTGATGCACCTGCTGCTGCTGCCCCCCGAGGCCGTGACCACGCTGGACGACGGCGACCCGCACCCCACGCCCTACCTGCGGGTGCGCATGGCCGCGGCCTACATCCGCACGCTGGCCCCGCCGGGCAGCGCGGCGAGCGCCCACGCCGACCACATCGACGCGCAATGGCAGTCGCTGTACGGCCCGGTGCCCGGCTTGGAGGCCTGGATCGCCGACTTCCCCATCGTCTTCCAAGCCGTGATGGACACGCCGCTCGACATGCTGAAGGGCCACAGCCTGCGCGAGCTGATGCCCTACACCGAAGCCGACGACCTGCGCATCCGCAGCGCCGCCGGCTACTTCGCCACCGGCATGAACAAGCCGGTGGGTCTTCGCCCCCGGCACTGCGTGGCCGCCGCGCGGCTGGCGGTGTCCGCGCTGGCCGAGGCCGGCCCGGTGGCCACCGCGGCCTACGACAGCGTGCAGGCCCGCGTGCTCGACCTGGTGCGCCAGGGCGCGGCGCCCGGCTTGCGGGGCAGCACCGGCACGCCGCACGACCAGTTCATCGCCGGCTTCGCCAAGGAGATGTTTGCATGATCGCCAACGACCGCCACGAACTCATCTGGGACTTCCGCTGGTCGCAGGCCCAGCTGCAGCGCGGCAGCGTGGGCATGCTGGCGATGCCGGACGACGACAGCCTGTTCGCGCTGCAGGCCCAGGGGCGCGGTGCGCGCTCGCAAGCCGGCTTCGACGTGCGGCTGCCGAGCCCCTTCATGGACACCGCGATGATGACGGCCGACGGCTGGCAGCGCCGCCCGCTGGCCCAGGGGCACGCGCTGCGGCTGGGCAGCCAGATGTGGGCGACGCTGCCCCCCGAGCTGCAGGCGCCGCTGGCCGGCGCGGCCGACCCCGCCAACCCCTTGCGGCTGCGCATCAACAGCACCGGCTCAGGGGTCGACGAGATCCCCTGGGAATGGCTGGCCATGAACGACCAGCGCTGCTTCGCGCTCGACCCGGCGGTGCGCCTGCTGCGCTCGGTGCCAGTGCACTACCCGGAGCCGCCGCTCACCGTCGCGCCGCCGCTGCGGGTGCTGCTGGTCACCACCAACCCGAAGGATGAGCGCCTGCTGCAAGGCTGGGTCGAGCTCGACGCCATCCGCAGCGGCCTGGGCGGGGATGGCTACTCGGTGCGCGTGCTCGACGAGACCACCCGCGAGGCGCTGGTCCGCGCGCTCGCCGACGAGCCGCACGTGGTGCACTACGTCGGCCATGCGGCGGTGGGCCAGGGGTCGGGCTACCTGATCCTGCACGACGCGTCCGGCGGCTCGTCGTGGCTGTCCGCGGCCGAGCTGGCGCGCCTGCTGCCGCCGTCGGTGCGGCTGCTGTGCCTGAGCACCTGCTTCACCGCGCCCAACTACAACGTGGCCGGCCTGCCGCGCCTGGGCCACAGCCCGGCCGACCTGCACCTGCCGACCACGCTGGTCAACCAGTACGCCGTCACCGAGCCGGGCGTGCGCGCCTTCTGGGCCCGCTTCTACCCCAGCCTGCTGGAAACCGCCGGCGATGCCGTCGAGGCGCTGCACCGGGCCCGGCTGGATGCCGCGGCAGCCGCGCCCGCCACCGCCGACTGGGCCAGCTTTTCGCTGGTCGTGCGCGACCGCGTCGGCCGGCCCTTCCGCTTCGACGCGGCCGGGGCCAGCAACCCCGAGCGCTTCGCCACCGAGATCCAGGCGCAATTCTCGGCCCGGCTGGCCAGCGAGCTGGCCATGCGCATCCAGGAGTTGGGCATCAACGTCTCGGGCAGCCTGGCGCGGGGCCACGAGAAGGTGTTTGCCCAGCTCGACGAGCTGCACAAGAAGATCGACTGAGGGGGACGACCATGCAATTCGACGAGTTCCGGCTGTCGCTGACGCCCGACTTGCAGACCCCCGGCCAGTGGGACGTGCAGGTCACGGCCTGCCCCACCGCCAGCCTCATCGGGCCCAAGGGCAGCGCGTCGATCCAGGTCACGCCGCAGCAGCTGGGGCGCCTGCGCAGCCCGATGGCCTGGCCCAACGATGCCGAGCTCAAGGAGATCGGCACCGCCGTGTGGCAATCGATCATGACGGCCGCCGCCGACGCGGCCTTCAAGGTCAGCCTGACGGCGGCGCAGGCGCAGAACCGGTCGCTCCGGCTGGTGGTGTCGGTGGTGGGCGACCGCCCCGGCGTCACGCCCAACGGCTCGATCTCGCCGGACGAGCTGCCGATCGAGGCGTTGTTCGACCACGCGCTGCGCTTCGTCGCCACCGACCGCAACCTGCCGTTGAGCCGCGGCGTGGCCCTGGCCGCCGACCGCAGCCCGGTGAAGATCGCGCCGCCGCTGCGCGTGCTGCTGGTGGCCGCCGCCCCGCAGGACCAGCCGCCCACCGACGCCGCCGCCGAGAGCGGCGCCATCGAGACCGCGCTGAAGCCCCTGACCAGCAACGGCGCGGTCTACCTCGAGACCTGCCAGCCGGCCACCAAGGAGGAGTTCCGCGCGCGGCTGCAGAAGGGCTTCCATGTCGTGCACTACATCGGCCACGGCGCCTTCCGGGTGGTGGCCAACGACCCGACGCCGCGTGCCCACCTGTGCTTCGAGGACGACACGGCGCTGCGCGAGACCGACCCGGTGGACGCCGAACAGCTGCTGGTGATGCTGCGTGCATCGACGGTGCAGCTGGTGGTGCTGACCAGTTGCGCCAGCGCCGCCGCGCTGCCGGCGGGCCTGCCCTACCCCACCAACGCGCTGGGCGGCATCGCCCAGGTGCTGCTGTCCAGCCAGGGCGGGCCGGCCGCCGCGGTGGCGATGCAGTTCGACCTGGAGGTCGACGCGGCCCGGGTCTTCAGCGCGGCGTTCTACCAGGGCCTGCTGCGCAACGACTGGACGCTGGACGAAGCCGTGGCCGGGGCACGCGCCGCGCTGGTGCTGCGCTTCGGCGCCGGCCACCGCTGCTGCATCAACCCGGTGGTGTTCTGGCGCAGCATCGGCGGCCGGCTGTTCGACTGGGATTCCTTCGTCGCCACCGGCCTGACCGACGCGCAGCGCGGCGAGCTGATGCAGGTGGACATGGAGGAGCAACTGCTGCTGAAGATGTTCGACGACATCGCCGCCTCGCCGCCCTCGGTGCGCGAGGCGATGAAGCCAATGCTCGTGACCTGGCAGCAGCGCGTCGCCGAGCTCGGCCATCGGCGCGGCGAGATCCTCGGCGAGACCCTGCGCCTGCACGGCGGCACGGTGGCCGCCGACGGCAGCGTGCAGTGCCGCCTGACGCTCAAGCTGCGGCGCCCCGTCCGCATCGGCGACGTGCGGGTGCAGCTCACCCACGACGACGCCGCTTTCGACACCCTCGGCGAGACGCCCGGGCCCACGGTGCCGGCCGGGGCCCTTTTCGTGCAGGCCGGCGCGGGCGGCGCGCGGACGCTGCTGGTGCAGCAATTCTCGGCCGGGCAGCCGCTCGACCCGGGTGAGCACCTGCTGGCCACGCTGGTCTACCGCCTGGCTGGGGGCAACACGCAGCCCGTTCACCGCATCACCCTGACCAACGCCAGCGTGCAGGTCGACGGTGCGGCCAGTGCGTTCCGCGGCCTCGACGCGATCGTCTTCAACCACTGAGCAACCCCACAGGCCCGACCACGATGTCTTTCGACACGCTGCAACGCTGGACGATCGCGCTGGACGACGCCGTCCGCATCTGGGATTTTCGCCAGCACCGAACCGACGGTGGGCTGCTGGACCGCTGGTTCGGCATCAGCCGCCACTCTCCGTCGGCCTTGCTGCTGCCGGCCGGGCTGTGCGCGCTGCTGGTGCTGGCCTCGCCTGCACCGACGCGCCTGCTGCTCGCCCTCGCCACCGGCGCGGCGGTGGCGGTGCTGCTGGTGCTGCAGATGCGCCTGTCGTGGCGCCGCCGCTGGCCGCTGAAGGCCGACCTGGCCATGCAGGTGCTGCTGGTGCTGGCCACGGCCGCCGTGGTGTGGGTGGGCCGGCCGGACACCTACCAGGACGACGGCCTGTACCGCCACCTGATGGTGCCGCTGGCGGTGGTGCTGGCGCTGGCGCTGGCGGGGGCCGCGCTGCTGGTGGACGCGATGTTCCGGCGCCTGCGCCAGGCCAGCGCCTACGGCGACTACCTGAAACGAACCGAGCTGTTCGCCTCGCGCGGTCAGCCGCCGGCCATCACCTGGGGCACCCTGGCCACGGCGGTGCTGACCGTCGCGTTCCGTGCCCCGATGGCCCTGCTCACGCTGCCGGCGCTGGCCACGCTGGTGGCGCCGCCGGCCTGGATGCCGCAGGTGCCGGCGGCGGTGCTGGCGGTGTGCCTGCTGGCACTGATCGTCTCCGGCCTGAACGAACGCTTCGGCATGATGTGGACGCTGGCGCAGCAGGTGTTTTTCCAGGGCGGCGCGCTGCTGGTGTCGCTGCTGGTCATCGTGCTGGCGGCGCTGCGCATCGCCGGTGTCAGCTACGCCACCACCGTGTTCGACACCGCGGCCTGGTGGACGCTGGGCGCCGCGATGCTCGGGGCCTATGTGCTGTCGTGGTGGTACGACTACTGGGCCCACCGCCTGCTGGCCGACCAGGTGCTGCAGCTGATCGACCCCCACGCTGCCGGGGCGGCACGGGTGCCCTACCCCATCGACAAGCCGTACACCAGCGTGCCGGGGCCCGGCCGCCGCCTGCAGGTGCATGGCTCGGGGCGCCTGGCGGTGGTCAACGAAGCGGCGGACAAGACCTTCTTCCAGGCCCATTCGCTGGGCGAGCTGGTGGACAAGCTGGCCACCTGCGGCGCGCCCGGCGGCAAGGCCGTGCCCACGCCGGTGCAGGTGAGCAGCCGGATGTCCGACTTCCACGTGCTGGCCACGCTGCTGTTCGCGGGCACCCTGGCCCTGGGGGCGTGGGCCCTGAACCGCGGCGAGCAGTCGCCGCAGGTGCGCCTGCAGACACCCGGCACGCCAGGGCTGGCTCTCGACGCGCTGCTGTCAGCCCCGCCCGCCGGGGCCGCCGACGAGCCGCTGATCGTGGTCGCGGCCTCCGGCGGCGGCACGCGCGCGGCCGTCTTCACCGCGGCCCTGCTGGAAGGCTTGTCGGGCCTGGGCCAGGCGCGCCAGGTGGTGCTGGGCAGCGGTGTTTCCGGCGGCGGCGCCGCCCTGGCCTACTTCGCGGGCCACCGCCCGGCCCTCGTCGCTGGCGACCCCAAAGCCTGGAAGGACTACATCGACCGGATGAGCGAGCCCTTCATCCAGGACGTGATGGAGCGCTCGTCGGAATGGCGCATGGTCAGCAGCGGCCGGCTGGGCATGCTGCTGGGCGAGAGCTTCGAGCAGCGCTGGCACCTACCGCCCGGGCGCAGCACCATGGACAGCATCGGCGACATGGGGCTGATCCTCAACACCTCGCTGGCCGGCCACCTCGATCGCCCGCCGGGCGCCAGCGGTGGCGAGCCGCTGCACGCGGTGGAGCCGCGCTACCGCAGCAGCCTCACCAGGTCCACACTGGCCGGTGGTCGCCTGCTGCTGACCAACCTGGCCCTGCCGCCCGAGCTGGTGAGCCAGCCGCTGGAGCCGCAGGTGAGCCACCGACTGCCGGTCGTGCTGCGCAGCCCGCAGCTGACGCTGGCGCAGGCCGCGGCGCTGAATGCGAACTTCCCGCCGGTGTTCTCAAACGCGGCGATCGACGTCGACGACAAGACCCGCTACTGGGTCACCGACGGCGGCGCGGTCGACAACCGGGGCATGGAGATGCTGCTGTATGCGCTGAGGCTGCAGCTCGGGAAACTGCCGGCCGATCGGTTGCCGAAGCTGCATGTCATCGTCGCCGACGCATCGGCCCTGTCGGACGGCTATTCGCAGGACCGCGGCGTCTCCAGCATGGCCGGCGCCGGCAGCCGCTTCGCCAGCCACCTCAACGCCGAGCTGGTCACCGCCATCCAGAGCCACTATGCCGCGCAGCCGCAGCGCTTCAAGTTCTCGTACGTGATGATGCCGGACCTGCTGCGCGAATCCAGCAGCTTTGGCACCCACTGGATGCTGCAGGGCACGATCCGCGTCCGCCACGGCGATGACACCCGCACGATCGGTGGCCGCGACATGGTGCAGGTGATCCGCGCGCTGCACTCGCCCGGCGCCGAACGCGGGCTGAGCGCCCCGGCCTGCCGCGTGCTCGCCTGGAGCCGAGAGGACCAGGGCCACCAGCGTGGCTGGCAAGCGGTGCGGGAGGCACTGGGCGGCCGGGCACCACCGCCCGTGGCATGCGCGGCGGATTGAACCCGGGCGCGGCCCACGGTGCCGGGCCGTCGGCCACGGGGCTGTCATGCGTCGCCCCCATGGCGCGGGTGGTGGCCGCGCCCCTGGTACCGGACGCGACCATCGACGCCGGTCACCTGGTCCACGAGCCCACGAAGCTGCAGCACCCTCAGCGCCGATTCCAGCGCGTGCGGGTCGACCGCCGACCTCAGCCACCAGCGTGCGATGCCATCAGCGGAGTCGCAGGCGAACGGGTGCGCTTCGAGACAGGCCTCCAGCTCGCGCACCAGCGATTGCACCTGGGGATCGTCGTCGTGCATGACCGCTCTCGTGTCGCAGCCCCTCACCGCCCGGCCGGCGACAGATCCGCCCGGGCCTGATCGGGATCACGAGGCGCGAACCCGGTGACGCACACCAGGCGGTGGTTGTCAATGTCGTCCTGGGTCATCGTGGTGCGGTCGCACCGGACCAAGAAGGCCTCTTCCGGCGTGTCGCCGAGCAGCACGCCCTCGCGCCAGAGCGCAGTGAAGAAGTCCGTGAGCTGCCGGCGAACCTCGGCCCAGGTCTCTTCGCTGGCGGGCGCAAACCTCGCCCACGCCGTGCCCCGGTCGATGGACTGCCGGATCCACGAGTGGACGCGGCGCACCCGTATGGCCTGCCACTCAGCCTCGATCGCCAACGTGATCGCGCTCGCGATGACGACCCGGCCGGTGGCCGCATCCCGGCACAGCACATTGAGCCCGCGGCGGCCCAGCGCGTCGATGCCCCGGTGACCGGCCGCGCAATCGAGGTAGGCATCGTCCGGGGTGGGCACGACACCTTTCAGCACGATGCCCTTCGGGGCGCTGTGGATGCCGCACTCCAGATCGTGCCTGGCGATGGCTCCGGCCACATGCCCCACCGGGGGCACGCGGACGAGCGGGCCGCCCGGCGAGGATTCCACGCCCACCCACGGCAGGTAGGCCGCGGCGGCGGAACTGCTGCCCGGCGCCGTGGGCAGCCCGCTGGCCGGGGCGGGGTCGCCCATCGCCAGCACGGCGAAGGCACCGGTCAGCTCGGCATGCGCGATAAGCCGTTCGCCGAGTTCGGCCTGCTCGGCGGCCGTGAAGCGCGGGTGCACCGCGTCCGGCAGGCAGACCAGGGCGACGTCATCGGCCGATCTGAGCGCGGCCAGCCCGCACGGGCCGGCAGGCGCCTCAGGGTGGTGCTCGCCCGCCAGGTCCGCCACCGTGGGCACGCCGTCGTCACCGCCCACCAGGCGCCAGGCGGCCGGCAGCGGCAAGGCGCCGGCGCGCTCAGGCGCCAGCCAGCGCGCCGTGACCAGGCGCGACGCCGACTCGATCTTCTCCATCAGCGGGTTCGGCCCGCTGATCGTCAGGTTGTCGAAGTCTTCAGTTTCCGCGCACCGGGTGATCTGCAGGCGCATGCCGATGCGCGCCCCGGGCTCGAAGCTCACCACGAGCTCGTTCCCGAAGGCGCCCACTTCCCGAGCCTCGACCACCAGCTGCTGTGCCGGGTCTTCGGTCGGGATCTCGATGCACGCCCGCGCCGCATCGAGGCTGGTGACACGCACGACATGGGCACGGCCGCCGCCGTTCTCGAAGAAGCCGCGCACCGCCCAGCCAAGGAACGACCGGTCGGCGGGCAGCGGCTGGCCGAACAGCTCGGCGAACTCACGCCATGACGTGAGGAGGCAAGGGTGGGTCGGGCCGCGCTCGGTCTCGCCGACGAAGGCGGCGGTGGTGGTCGACACCCCGCCCGCGATGGCCAGTGCTGCCACACCCTCTTCGCCCGCGTCGCCGGGCAGGCCCTGCGCGTCGAGCCAGCCGTCCCACAGCTGGTGGATCGCGATGACGCAGCCACGATCCGCGGTGGGGTCGTTGTAGTGCGCGGTCGCCAGGCCCCAGAGCTTGTCGCCGTGGCACACGGCGCTGCCGCTGTGTCCCTTGGGGTGACGCGGCGTGGTGACATACCAGCGCGCCAGCGGATCGAAGCTGAGCACGGTGAGGCCGAGCGGAGATTCACGCCGCCCCTCGAAGTAGCCGTTCAGCGTGTAGGCGCCCTGTGCCGGGTCGAAGCCGGGGCTGGCGAGCAGCGGCAGCGCGGTGGCGCCATCGGGCATCTGCTCGATGGCCACGAGGGCGGCGTCGAGTGTGGTGTGGGCCACCACCTGCTGGATGGGGTAAGCCTGCGTGGCGTTCGCGGCGGGGCGCACGAAGAGCGGCTGCGCACCGGCCAGCGCATGGGCAGCGGTCAGCAGGCGGCGCGGCGCGACGAAGACGCCGCTGCAGACGAAATCCTTCTCGGCCGTGCTCGTCGGACTGCGCCAGAGGCTGGCAAGCGCGGACGAGGCTGCCATGGGGCTACCGCGGCGTGAACTTCCACTTCGCGGTGACTTTCACCGCCGCGCTGCCCTCGCTTCTGGCGACGAACACGCCCACCTCACCCTTGAACCCCAGCGACACCTCGACCTCGACTTCTTCCGGGGCGAGGGACTTCAGGCCTTCGTGGATGGGCTCCAGGATGGCGCGCAGCGGCCCGCTCAGGTCGACCGACGACAGCTCGGCGGCGAGGACCGCCGTCTCTGCCGTGCTCGTGCTGCTGGTCTTGCCGCCGGCCACGGGGGTGGCCTCGACTTCGACCCAGACCTGCTTCCCGCCCACCAGAATCGACTGAAGTGTCGTGCCCACGCAAGCCCCCGGTTCGCCGTTGCGGCCACGATGCCGACGCGCAGGGAGAAAGCGTACCTCGCCGACGTTTGCTCGCGCAACTCTGCGCGCCAGGCCCTATGCCGCCAGCGCCGCCTGCCGCGCGGGCGCCAGGCGGCTCAAGTCGCCCAGGGCCAGCAGGCTTTCGCAGCCTGCCAGGGCGAAGCCCCGCTCGCGGGCCGTGGCCATCACCCAGGCCCAGTCCGCCTGCAGGGTCGCGAAGTCGGGCGTGGGCTGGCCGGGCTGCGGGCCCTCGCGTGGCGTGATCTTCAGGCCAAAGCGCTCGTGCAGCTCCTGCCGGTCGGCCTTGTACATGCCGGCCACGTAACGCACCGTCTCTTCGTCGACGGCCATGCGGCCCTGGAACTGCGGCTTCAGGCGCGACAGCGCGGTGACCTCGTCGACGAAGCTGGCCGCGGCGGCCTTGCCGTGGAAGTTGTTGAGCAGCCGCTTGATGAACAGCAGGTTGCCGGCCACGCTGGGGTTGCTGTCGTAGGGCTTGCGCTTGAAGCGGCCCAGGTCGCCACCCAGGCCGATGCGGGCGGCGAAGTCCTGCACGATGTCGCCGCCTGCGAGCGCCGGGCGCTCGTATAGCGCCACCTGCACGCGCTCGCGGCCAAAGGCCTGGGCCCACTGGTCGGCGATCTTCGCCAGCGGCTTGCGGGTGAAATAGCAGAAGGTGTCGAAGGCGCACGAGAGGTGCGTGGCCTGCACGTTCTGCTGGTACCAGCTCGACAGGTAGGCCACGTGCTCGCGCAGGTAGAGGTAGACCTTCACCTCGTGGCCGGCCAGCAGGCGGGCCAGCTGCGCGGTGCTGCGCGGGCCGTGGGTGTGGAAGTCCTCCGACGAGATCACCGCGCTCTGTGCGCCGCGCAGCTCGCCCAGCAGCGCGGCCACCATCGGCGCCTCGGCCTCGGCCTCGATGCCCTTGGGCGACTTGAGCCACTTCGACAGCGTGTGGTGCGCCGGCCCGCCGTCGCGGCCGGCCTGCGGGTAGCACAGCCCCGCCTCGTCCCACAACGCCTGGGCGTTCATGCGGAAGAAGTCCTGCAGGGACGAGGTGCCGGTCTTGTTGAGACCGATGTGCAAGTGGATGACGGCCATGAGGCCGCAGGCTACGCCGCGGGTGTGACACCGCCGTGTAGGTGCGCGTCGCCTCCGCCGGGCGCCACCCGGGCCACCGGCAAGCTCGCCGGGTGGTGCGCGGCCAGGTGGGCCAGCAGCCCCTCGCGCAGCTCGCAGCGCAGGTCGAAGGCGGCGCCGGAATCGGCCGCGCTCACCAGCACGCGCAACTGCATGGCCCGCTCGCTGGTCTCCGTCACCTGCACCAGGCACAGCCGCCTGTCCCAGTGACGCGACGCCTCGCAGATGCGCTGCGCCTGGGCGCGCACTGCGTCCACCGGCGTGCCGTAGTCGACCCAGAGGAACACCGTGCCCAGCAGGTCGGCGGTGGTGCGCGTCCAGTTCTGGAAAGGCTTTTCGATGAACCAGGCGAGCGGCACGATCAGGCGCCGTTCGTCCCATATCTTCAGCACCACATAGGTGGCGGTGATCTCTTCGACCCGGCCCCACTCGCCTTCGACGATCAACACGTCATCGATGCGCATCGGCTGCGTCAGCGCGATCTGCAGCCCGGCCAGCAGGTTGCTGAACACCGAGCGGGCGGCGATGCCCACCACCAGCCCCATCACCCCCGCCGAGGCCAGCAGGCTGGCGCCGAACTGGCGCGCCTGCGGAAAGGTCATCAGCACGAACGAGATGCCGGCGACCAGCGCCGCGCCGCTGGCGATGCGCGACAGCACGCGGGCCTGGGTGTGGATGCTGCGGGCAGCCAGGTTGTCCGCCACGTCGGCCGGGTGGCGGGTGATCACGCCGTCGGCCACCCCGCGGATGAGCGCCATGCCGAGCCAGGTGAGCGACAGGATCAGCAGCACGCCGTTGAGGTGACGCACGGTGCCGATCGCGGCCAGATCGTCGCTGGCGGCCTGCCACACCAGCTGCAGCACCAGCAGCGGTGCCGCCGCCTGCACCGGCCGGTCGGCCCGGCGCACCATGGCCTGCAGCACCAAAGACCAGGCGGCCATGCGCCGCAGCACCGGCCGTGCCAGGCGGTGCACCACCTGGGTGGTTGCCAGCACCGCCGATGCCATCAGCGCGAGCTGCCCCCACGAACCGAGATCCATCGTGGCCCAAGGGTTCATCATCACCTTCCGGCCCCACCCGCGGGGCCAACCCCGGGCTTGGGCAATCGGCGTGCCGGCGCTAAGCTTGCCTCACCCATGTTCATCACCCGCCTGCTGCTGCGCAACGCTTTCCGCCACCGGCTGCGCACCGTGCTGACCATCGTCGGCCTGGTGGTGGCGGTGTGCGCCTTCGGCCTGCTGCGCACGCTGATCGACGCGTGGTACGCCGGGGTGCAGGCCAGCTCCAGCACGCGGCTGGTGACCCGCAGTGCAGTGTCGCTCACCTTCCCGCTGCCGCTCAGCTATGCCCAGCGCCTCAAGGGCGTGGACGGCGTGACCGCCATCTCGTGGGCCAGCTGGTTCGGCGGCATCTACCAGACGGAGCGGAACTTCTTCCCCCAGTTCGCGGTGGAGCCGGCCAGCTACCTCAGGCTCTACCCCGAGTACCGGCTGAGCGCCGAAGAGAAAGAGGCCTTCCTGCGCGACCGCCGCGGCGCCATCGTCGGCCGCAAGCTGGCCAACACCTACGGCTGGAAGGTGGGCGACCAGATTCCCATCCGCGGCACCATCTACTCCGGCACCTGGACCTTCACCTTGCGCGGCATCTGGGACGGCGCCGAGGAGCGCACCGACGAATCTCAGATGCTGTTCCACTGGCAGTACGTGAACGAGGTGCTGCGCAAGAAGTACGGCCCGCGGGCCGACTTCGTGGGCGTCTACGTGCTGGGCATCGACCAGCCGCACAACGCGGCGTTGATCTCGCAGCGCGTGGACGAGCAGTTCCGCAACTCCACGCTCGAAACGCTGACCGAGACCGAAGCGGCCTTCCAGCTCGGCTTCGTCTCGATGAGCGAGACCATCCTCGCCGCGATCGAGGCGGTGAGCTACATCGTCATCGTGATCATCATGGTGGTCATGGCCAACACGATGACGATGACCGCTCGCGAGCGCATGGCTGAATACGCCACGATGAAAGCGCTGGGCTTCACGCCCGGCTTCGTGGTGCGGCTGCTCTTCGGCGAGAGCCTGCTGATCGCGCTGATCGGCGGCGCGCTCGGCGTGGCGCTCACCTTCCCGGCGGTGCAGCTCATCGGCGAGACGCTCGGTTCGTTCCTGCCCTCCTACCGCGTGCAGCCGTTGACGGTGCTGCTGCAGGCCGGGGCGGCGGCGGCGGTGGGCCTGGTTGCCGCCGCCTGGCCCGCCTGGCGAATGAGCCAGATCGACATCGTGCAAGGGCTGCGGCATGTGGGTTAGGTTCGTGCCGCTGCACTACATCGCCCGCAACCTCTGGGTGCGGCGCGTCACCACGCTGCTCACGGCCGCCGGCATGGCACTGGTGGTCTACACCTTCGCCACCGTGCTGATGATGAGCGAGGGCATCCGCGCCACGCTGGTGGCCACGGGCCAGCCGGACAACGTGCTGGTGTTGCGCAAGGGCGCGGGCGCCGAGATCAACAGCGGCGTCGACCGGGTGCAGGCCGGCATCCTCGAAGCGCTGCCAGGCGTGGCCACCGGCCGCCACGGCGAGCCGCTGGTCTCCAAGGAAACGGTGGTGCTGAATTCGCTGCCCAAGCTGGGCAGCGGCAAGCCCAGCCACGTGACGATGCGCGGCATGGGCCCGGCCGGGCCGGCGCTGCGGCCCGGGGTGCGGCTGGCCGAGGGCCGCTGGTTCCGCCCCGGCACGGCCGAGATCGTGGTGGGCAGCGCGGTGGCCAGCGGCTTTGCCGGCACGCAGCCTGGCGAGACGCTGCGCTTCGGCGGGCGCGACTGGCGCATCGTCGGCCGCTTCGATGCCGGCAAGACCGGCTTCGATTCAGAGATCTGGGGCGACGCCGAGCTGATGATGCAGTCCTACCGCCGCAGCGCGTACTCGACGGTGGTGTTCCGCCTGGCCGACCCCACCGGCTTCGCCCGCCTGCAGGCCGCCGTCGCGGCGGACCAGCGGCTGCAGGTCGACGCGAAACCCGAGATCCGCTTCTACGAAGAGCAGAGCGAGGCGCTGGCCAAGTTCATCCGCATCCTCGGCACGGTGCTGAGCGTGATCTTCTCGATCGGCGCCATCGTCGGCGCGATGATCACCATGTTCGCGAGCGTGGCCCAGCGGGTGGGCGAGATCGGCACCCTGCGGGCGCTGGGCTTCCGGCGCAGCGCGGTGCTGCTGGCGTTCCTGGCCGAGAGCCTGCTGCTGAGCGCGGTGGGCGGCGTGCTGGGCCTGGCGGCGGCCAGCACGATGCAGGCGGTGGACATCTCCACCACCAACATCCAGACCTTCGCCGAGCTGGCCTTCCGCTTCCAGCTCACGCCGGCCATCGCCGCGCAGACCCTGGTCTTCGCGCTGGCGATGGGCCTGGTCGGTGGCTTCTTCCCGGCCTGGCGCGCGGCACGGCTGAAGATCGTGGACTGCCTGCGCGCGGCATGAAAAAGGGGCTGCGCACGGCAGCCCTCTTGTTGGAGCCAGGAAGGTCTCAGGCCAGCGCGTCGATACGCTCCAACGTGTCGAGGTCGCGGTGCAGGGCCAGGATCTTCAGCGCGGCCTGCGCGGCCTCGGCGCCCTTGGTCACGAAGTGCTCGCCGAACCAGCGCCGGTGCTCGTCATGCTCATGGAAGTGGTGTGGCGTGAGCACCGCCGAGAGCACCGGCACGCCGCTGTCGAGCTGCACGCGCATCAGCGCCTCGATCACGGTGGCCGAGACGAAGTCGTGCCGGTAGATGCCACCGTTGACGACGAAGCCGAAGGCGGCGATGGCCTCGTAGCGGCCGGTCGCCGCCAGCCGCCGCGCGAGCAGCGGGATCTCGAACACCCCGGGCACGTCGAAGGTCTCGACACCGCCGGGCGGCCAGCCCTCGCGCGCCAGCTCGGCGCTGAAGGCATCGCGGGCGCGGTGGACGATCTCGCGGTGCCAGGTGGCGCTGATGGCTGCGATGCGGCGAGCAGGGCGCGCGGGCGCGAGCGTTTGGGTGAGAGGCTTGGAAAGCTGATTCATGGTGTGTGTCCTTCAAACAGACGTTGGCCAGAATCAGGGCGCAGGAACGCACGGCCGGCACCGTTGCCCTGCGCCGTTGGACGCAGGCGGTGCCAGCCGCAGCGGTTCTCTTTCATCCGGACTGTGACCGTCGGCCCCGGGATCTCACCGAGGTCTGCTGACCCTTTCCACGGGCGTGGGAAGGCGCTCGCGGGCTCGTGCAGGTTCCCCTGCCATCACCGCCGGTGGGGACTTCCACCCCGCCCTGAGAACGCTGGCGACCCTTGCGAGCCGCCGGGGCAAAGTGTAGGGCGCCCGCGGCAGCCCCCACGGAGCCCGCTGGATGACCCTGGTCATGGGCTGTCCATCGGGGATTTCTCGGAACTCAACTTCATGGCAAAACGACCGATGGCATGGCGTGCATCGGCCCCGGGCAACAGGGGTGGGTGCACTCGTCGCCAACACCACCTCCAACATTCATGACGTCTCTCAAAGCCGCCCTGCTCATCACCCTGTCCGTCTTCGGTGCATCGGCCCACGCCGACGGCAACCCGGAGTTCATCGACTTCGCTGTCAAGCAAGCCCACCGCCTCAACTTCAAGGGGTGCGACGTGGCCATCCGCGACATCTTCAAGAACGCCGGCGGCAAGGACATCCGCGTCTGGACGGACTACCTGGAAGAGAACAGGGCGGATCAGCTGCAGCTCTCCGGCACGTATGGCAACGATGGCGACATGGTGTTGATCGACGCATCCTTGCGGCGAATCGGTGGCAAATGCCTGGCGCAGATCTCTTCAAACATCGCGCTCGACCAGTCCTGCCCTTCATACCTTTCGGACAACCCGGTCTGGAAGGTGGAGACGACCACCGGCGACATCATGGCCGCCAAGAACCCGAATGGCGTGTCGGTGCTGCTGCGGCCGGTCGCGCGGTCGTGTGTCATCACCTTCCGGCGCGGCATGGTTTACAAAGCCAGCTGATCCGCGACGTCGGCCGCCACCGCCGCCGGCGACGTGGACCAAGGCGCGTGAAGGAACGCGGCACCCGCGAAGGAGACCAAGGTGAGCAGCAGCGACTTCTATCCCGGCTTCCGCGCCCGGCGTGTCCCGACCAACGAGGGCGTCGAGATCCACACCCTGTCCGGCGGCAGCGGCCCGCCGCTGCTGGTGCTGCATGGCCACCCGCAGACGCACGTGATCTGGCACCGCGTTGCCGCCCGGCTGGCCAGCCGCTTCAGCGTCGTGCTGGCTGACCTGCGCGGCTACGGCGATTCGTCCAAGCCCGCAGGTGACGAGGGCCACGCCAACTACAGCAAGCGCACCATGGCGCTGGACATGCTGCGGGTGATGCAGGCCTGCGGCCACGAGCGGTTCAGCGTGCTGGCGCACGACCGCGGAGCCCGCGTCGCCCACCGGCTGGCGGCCGACCACCCGCAGGCCGTGCAGAGGCTGGTGCTGCTCGACATCGCGCCCACGCTGGCGATGTACGAGCAGACGACCGAAGCCTTCGCGCGCGCCTACTGGCACTGGTTCTTCCTGATCCAGCGGGCGCCAATGCCCGAGCGGCTGATCGAGGCGGACCCCGGAGCCTACGTGCGTGAGCTGATGGGCGCCCGCCAGGCGGGCCTCGCGCCATTCACCGAGGCCGCGCTGGCCGAGTACACCCGCTGCCTGTCCCAGCCCGGCGCTGCGCACGCCATGTGCGAGGACTACCGCGCCGCCGCGACGATCGACCTGGAACACGACCGGGCCGACCGCTCCGCCGGGCGGCGGCTGCAGGTGCCGCTGATGGTGCTGTGGGGCGAGAAGGGAATCGTGCAGCGCTGCTTCGACCCGCTGGCCGAGTGGCGCCGGGTGGCCGGCGACGTCAGCGGCCAGGCGCTGCCCTGTGGCCACTACATCCCGGAAGAGGCCCCCGAGGAGCTGCTGGCGGCGGCGCTGCCGTTCCTGTCCGGCCCCACGGCCGGCCAGACACCCGCCTAGACGGGGCCGCTCGAACGGCGGCGCCTCGGGGTTTCATGCCCCGGCGGCCAGCTGCACTTCCGACAGGTCGGTCAGCCCGGCCAACACCTTGTCGATGCCGTCCTGACGCAGCGTCAGCATGCCGGCGCCGAGCGCGGCCTGAAGCAGATCCTCGGCTCCAGCGCGGCGACGGATGAGCGCGCGCGTGGGCTCGTCGGCCACCATCAGCTCATGCAGCCCCAGGCGCCCACGGTAGCCCGTGTCGTCGCACCGCGCGCAGCCTCGCCGCTCGTGGATGCGGACGCTGCCGTCCCCCGCGCCATGCCGCTGGAGCCAGCCGGCCACCAGCCGATCGACGTCCGCCACCTTGCCGGCGGCCTGGCCGCTGGCGAGGTAGTCGCTCGCCAGCTGCCGCAGCGCATCGCCCCCGAGCGCCCGAGGGTGACGGCAATGGGTGCACAGGCGCCGCGCCAACCTCTGCGACAGCACGCCCAGCAGCGAATCGGAGAAGTTGAACGGGTCCAGCCCGATTTCCAGCAGCCGGCGCACGCTCTCGGGCGCGTTGTTGGTGTGCAGCGTCGAGAGCACGAGGTGGCCGGTGAGCGACGCCTCCACCGCGATGCGCGCCGTCTCCTCGTCGCGCATCTCGCCGATCATGATGACGTCGGGGTCGGCGCGCAGGAAGGTGCGCATCGCCTGGGCGAAGGTCCAGCCGATGCGCGGGTTCACCTGCACCTGGCGCAAGCCGTCCTGCGTGATCTCGACCGGGTCCTCGGCCGTCCAGATCTTGCGCCGCGAAGGGTCCAGCGCCCGCATCACCGAATGCAGCGTCGTCGTCTTGCCGCTGCCGGTCGGGCCGCAGACGAGGATCAGCCCGTAAGGCCTGGCCATCAGCGCCTGCAGCCGGGCCAGGTTGGGCGAGCTGAGCCCGATGCCCTCCAGCGGCATCGGCTCGACGGCGGGCAGCAGCCGCAGCACCACGTCTTCCATGCCGCGGATGGTCGGCACGGTCACCACGCGCAGCTCCACGCCGGGCCCGCGGGCGCCGGCCATGTCGATCTTGCCGTCCTGCGGCTTGCGGTGCTCTGCGATGTTCAGCCCCGCCATGATCTTCACGCGGCTCACCAGCGCGAAGCGGCAACTCGCCGGCAACTCCAGGTAGGGCTCGATGTCGCCGTCGACCCGCAGCCGGATGCGCACCGGCAGCGGCGCCTCGCGGGTTTCGATGTGGATGTCGGAAGCCCGCCGACGCAGCGCGTCGGCGATCATCGCGTTGACCAGGCGAACGAGGGTGTTGTCCGACTCCGAGACGGCGGCGACATCGTCGACGTCGCCGCTGGCGGAGGACGCCCGCAGCGCCTCGGCCAGTTCGGGCACGGACTGCGGGCCATCCCCGGCGGGCAGCGGCGCGCTGCCCCGCGCCGGCGGGGGCGCCGCCTCGTCCCCCTTGACAGCGAAGGCGGCGGCCAGTGCCTGGCCCAGGGTGCCGGGCAAAGGCAGCGCGGGGGTGATCCGCAGCTCGCAGATGAACCGCAGTTGGTCGAGCAACTGCAGATCCCACGGGTCGGGCATGGCCACGACCAGGCTGTCGCCGTCGACCATGACCGGCAGCACGCCTTCGCGCAGCGCGACTTCGCGCGGGATGCGGCGCAACGCGTCTGCCTGAGGCACCACGCGACGCAGATCCACCGTGGGCACGCCGAGCCATTCCACGAGCGCGGCGTCCAGCTCGGCCGGGGTCAGGGCGCCCCGGTCCACCAGGATCTGGCCCAGCAGCCGATGCTGCGTCGCGCGGCGCTGGTCGTCGAGCGCGCGCTGCAGCGTCAGGGCATCGATGAGGCCGCGCTGCACCAGCGACTCGCCGACATGGCCCAGCCGATGGCGCGGAACGAGGTGGAGCTGTGAGCGAAGTTCATCCAGCGAGGTGGCGGCGGTCAGGGCGGGTTGGCGGTCGGTCTGCAGGCAATCCAGGCTCATCTCACCTTTATCGACGCACCACCGCAGCGGCGCAAGGGCAGACCGCACGCTGCCGCGATGCGGGATCCGCGATGAGCCTGCCCCTTGACAGGCGTCAAGCCTTTCGGCCCGCCACCATCGCGAAACAACAATAGCCGCCCTGCGAGCTGGGGGGATGGCCCGGCGCCCTAGGGAGCACACCCCCGTCGACCCGAGGGGTGGGCGCCGGCACACCGGCCTCGCAGACTGGCGCAGCCACATCAGCGTCAGGGAGACCACCATGGCACGCCTCACCCTTCCACTCGATGCCACCGGCATCGCAGGCCGCGACCCCAAGCAACCCGTCAAGGCCCTGCTCACCGCCGGCGGCAAGCCGCTGGCCTCGCAGACCCTCGAGTTCGACCCCAAGGGCATGGCCTATGCCCAGTTCGAGTTCAAGGAGGCCCCGGGCGCGTTGCGCGTGGTCGTCGGCCCACCCGATGCGAGCGACGAGGAGCTCATCGGCCTGCAGACACTGGGCATCGACGTGCCACTGCGCCGCTTCTACGGGCGCGACGAGCTCGCGCTGCCGCCGCTGCGCATCCCGGAGTACCACTGGTTCTGGTGGCTGCGCTGGTGCCGCACGTTCACCGTGCGCGGCCGGCTGCTCTGCCCGGACGGCAGCGCGGTGCCCGGCGCAGTCGTCTGCGCCTACGACGTGGACGCCTTCTGGTGGTGGTGGAGCAAGCAGCAGCTGGCCTGCGCCACCACGGACGCGACCGGCAGCTTCACGCTCAGCTTTCGCTGGTGCTGCGGCTGGTGGCCGTGGTGGTGGTGGTCGATGCGCCGCTGGCAGGTCGAACCCGAGCTGGGCCGGCACCTCTACGGCGCGCTGCAGCGCGAGCCGCGGCTGCCGAGAATCCCCCAGCCCGACCCGGCGCCCGACTTCAACATCTTCCAGCGCCTGCTGGGCCAGCCCGAGGTGATGACCCGCGCCCTGCCCGGCGGCCGGCTGACCAAGCCACTGCAAGGGCTGCGCGGCGTGCCGAACGCGCAGCTGGCGCCGCGCCTGCCACCCGCGCCGGTGCAGCCCGAGCGGCTCGACGGCCTGCGCGGCCAGCTGGTGGCGAAGCTGCCGCCACTGGCCGACCGCCTGACCGAGCGGCTGTGGCCCTGGGCGCCCTGGCAGCCCTGGTGGGATTGCACGCCCGACCTGGTCTTCCGCGCCACGCAACGCTGCGGTGGCGTCGAGCGCCTGGTCGTCGACGAGGGCTGGCTGCAGGCGCGCTGGAACGTGCCCCAGCTGCTGGATGTGACGCTCACGGCCACAGACGACGCCTGCTGCGTGCCGGTGAACGACTGCGAAGAAGGCGAGTGCCTGGCGCTGGCCAAGGTGTGCGATGTGGACGTCGCCCTGGTGGGCGGCAACCCCGGCGCCGACCCGACGCCTGTGGGCTACGCCAACCCCAACTCAGAAACCAACAACGGCGACGCACCCTTTGCCGGCGTGGTGAACATCCGCGGCACGGCGCAGTGCCTGAGCGGCATCGACTACTACGGCATCGAGTTCAGCGACGACGGCGGCACCACCTGGGCCGACATGCCGGTGGAGGCGCTTGGCGGCTTCGTGCGCGAGTACTGGGACTTCGCGCTCGGCTCCGATGTCGACGTGGGCTTCAGCGCGACCGTGCCGATCGATGGCCGGCACGTCTACGAGACGGTGGCCCACTACGAGCAGACGCACACCCCCGGCGACTGGGGCGGCAGCAAGGTCTGGCTGGGCACCAACGTCGACCTCGTGTTCCCCTGGGTCACGCAGCCGGCCTTCGGCGACGGCACCTACGTCATGCGCGTCATCGGCTACACCGAGGCGGGCGGCGTGCTGACGAGAATGCCCGAGGCGCTCCGGGTGTGCGAGAGCCAGGAAGAGGCCCGGATCGTGGTGACGATCGACAACCAGTCGATCTTCCCGGCCCCCGGCCCGGGCGACAACCCGTGCGGCCCCGGCACCACGCACAGCTGCACCAACGAGCCGATGACCGACATCCTCGACGCGCGCATCAGGCACCTCGCAGGCGGCTTCACCACCATCGGGCCGTGCGGCAACGTCCAGCTGGCCGAGGGCGATGTGCTGGAGGTCGACTTCGTCGCCTACGACGCGCAGGGCCACCTGCGTTCGTTCGACCTGATCGCCACCTACGGCGAGAACCTGGCGCAGCCTCTGATCGCACTGGCCGGTGGCGCGGCGGGCTTGCAGCCGCTGCCGGGCGGGGCGCCCTCGGCGCCAGCAGCAGTGCAGGTCGGGCCCGACTACGCCAACGCCCGCTCGCTGGCGCAAGGCGCGGTCGCGCCGGTCTGGACGGGCGGCGCGTTGCGGCTGAGCCTTCTGGCCGCACTGGCCTTCCCGGAAAGCTGCTGCTACCAGCTCGAGCTGCGCGCCTACAAGCGCACCATCGTGAACTGCCAGGACAACCTCGCGCACCGCAACCTCAGCGAGCGCAGTTTCCAGGTCACGGTCTGACCGCGCCCCAGGCGGAGCCGCCATGCTGGACCCGACCGGCCTCGCCGCCGCCACGCTGGCCACGTGGCGGCTCACCCACCTCGTCGTCGCCGAAGACGGCCCGTGGGACGTGGTGCTGCGCCTGCGGCGCTGGGCGGGCAACGGCCCGGCCGGCCAGATGATGGACTGCTTCTACTGCGCCAGCCTGTGGCTCGCCCTGCCTTTCGTCGCCTGGCTGGCTGGCGACTGGCCGAGCCGCGCGGTGGCCTGGCTGGCCGCGTCCGGCGGGGCGATGCTGCTCGAACGCGTCCGGCCCCACCACCCACCTTCACCTTGACTCCAGGAGAGCACCAATGTGCTGTGGAAACCGGCGCGCTGCCCTGTCGCGCGCCATCCCCCCCGCTGCCGGGACCCGGCAGGCCCCCTCCGCGATGGCCGCGGCCGCCCCGGAACGCACCACCACCATCGTGTTCGAGTACACCGGCCCCGCGGTCTCGGCCAGCGTGACCGGCCCGGTCAGTGGCCGCGTCTACCGCTTCCGCGAGCGCGGCGACAAGCTGGCGGTGGACGCGCGGGACCGCCTGGCGCTGATGACGATGGCCGGGCTGCGCTGGGTGCGCTAGGGCCTGTTCACGGCCCTTCTTCGAGCGCTCTAGCGCGGCCGAGCGATCCCGTGCCGAACAGCAGCGCCAGGATCAAGCCATCGAGGGTTTCCACGGGTAGGCCCGCCCGGCCCTCGCCTTGCGCCGAGCAAGGCGAGCGCGCACCATCTCGCCTCCATCACCATGGAGACCACCTTGCACCAGACCCAGATGCCCTCTTTGCGGCTGGTTGCCACTGCCCTGTGGGCCGCCAGTGTCTCGCTGCCCGTTGCAGCTCAGCAGAACATCGAGAAGCTCAAACAGATGAAGGTCGCCACCACCGACCTGAACATTCCGGTGGTGCCGCAGACCGGCAAGAATGCCGACGCCATCCGCGCCAATCTCAAGCGGATCAAGCTGCCGCCTGGCTTCAGCATCGAGTTGTTCGCCATCGTGCCCGATGCGCGGCACATGGCGGTGGCGCCGAGCACGAACATGCTCTTCGTCGGCACGCGCAAGACCACGGTCTGGGCCGTCACCGATCGCAACAGCGACGGCGTGGCCGACGAGGTGAAAACCTTCGCACCCTCGCTGAAGTTCACCAATCCCAACGGGGTCTGCTGGACCAAGGACGGCTTCCTGATCGTCGCCGAGCACAACCGCGTGCTCAACTTCCCCGCCGCCGAGTTCTTCTACGAGGGGCCGGACGTCGCCGTGATCGAGGTGGTGCCCCAGGGCAAGTTGATCCCGCCCGAAGAAGAGAGCTACAACCACGGCGCGCGCACCTGCCGCGTCAGCGACGACGGCAAACTCCACATCACCCTGGGTCAGCCCTTCAACGTGCAGCCGCGCGAGAAGGTCGCGATGTATGAACAGCTGGGCATCGGCGGCATGGTCCGGCTCAATGCCTTCGACGGCTCGGGCCGCGAGGTGGTCGCTCGGGGCGTGCGCAACTCGGTCGGCATGGACATCAACCCGAAGGACAAGACCGTCTGGTTCACCGACAACCAGACCGACGGGATGGGTGACGACACGCCCCCCGGGGAACTCAACCGCATCACGAAGGCCGGCGGCGAGCACTTCGGTTACCCGTACATCCACGGCAACAACGTCCAGATCGCCGGCACCGCGGCCGCGCCCGACCTGAAGGACATGCCACCGCCCGCCAGCTGGACCAAGCCGCAGATCGAGTTCCCAGCTCACCAGGCCCAGCTCGGCATGACGTTCTACAACGGCAAGATGTTCCCGGCCAGTTACCGCGGTGGCATCTTCGTTGCCGCGCACGGCTCGTGGAACCGCACGAAGCCCAGCGGTGGCCTGGTCAACTTCGTCTCGATGAAGGCCGACGGCACCGCCGACAAGAGCACGGTCTTCGCCGAAGGTTTCCTCGACGCGGACGGCGTCTACCGCGGCCGTCCGGTGGACGTGGCGGTGATGAAGGACGGATCGCTGCTCATCAGCGACGACTTCGCCGGTGCCCTCTACCGCGTGACCTACAGCGCCCCGTAGATGGCCCCCTGTACGCGGGCCACGGGCTCGATGCTGGCCGTGGCGGCCGCCCTGGTCGGGGCAGCCTGCCCGGCCGGCGCGCAGGATGTCGCCGCCGGCCAGGCCAAGGCGCAGGCGTGTGTGGTCTGCCATGGCCCGCTGGGCATATCCGCGACGCCCGATGCGCCCCACCTGGCAGGTCAGCCGGTCATCTATCTGGCCGCGCAGTTGAGCGCCTACCGAAGCGGAGCGCGCAAGCACGAAGTGATGGCCGTCATCGCCAGGCCGCTGAGCGACGACGACATCCGCAACCTGTCGGCCTGGTTCAACTCGATCCGTATCGAGGCGAAGCCGCCTTGAGGCGACCAAGCCGCCACGCCGCACGGTCTTGCGGCCACGGCGCCTCAGCCGTACTTGCGCTTGACCTCGGCCATCGAGCCGGCCACGAGCTGCTCCAGCACCGCGGTGTCCAGGTCAGCCAGGCGCTTGAAGTAGAAGCACGACTTGCCCATCTTGTGCTTGCCCACCCGCGCCAGCAGGGCCTGCTGATCGTGCCCGTCGCACGAAAGGTAGACCACCAGCTCCCGGCCGCGGATGGCGAAGGCCGCCAGGCAGGCTTCGCCCGTGCGCCCACTTTCGTAGGTGTAGCGGTACGACCCGAAGCCCACGATGCTCGGCCCCCACATCTTCGGCGGCTGCCCGGACAGCTTCTGGAACATGGTCACGAGCGCGGCGCAATCGGCCCGCTGCTCGTCGTTGGCGCGCGAGGCGATGTACTCGCTCACGCTCGCGTCGGTGGCCTGGGTCTTGTTGTCGGGCATGGCGCAAGGGCCTCCTTCATGGATGGGCCGGCTTCAGCGGCGCGGGCGGCGGCGCCCGCATCGGGGCGTTGCCGTTGTCCATGTCCGAGACGATGCGCCAGCGGCCTTCGGCGCCGCGGCGCAGCACGAGCGTGAACTTGCCGACATCCGGCTTGTCCGCTGCCGGGCCGAAGCCGCCGATGACGTAGGCCAGGTCGCCCGAAGCGCCGAATGCGATCGGACGCAGCGACAGCGGCATGCCTGCTCCTTGCGAGTAGGCCTGACGGATCGCCTCGGGGCCGCGCGCGGGCGGTTGCCCGCTCGGCAGCGCCAGGCCGTCGGGCGTGAACAGCCCGGCCAGGGCCTGCGGGTCGTTCGCGGCCCAGGCGCGCGCATAGTCGTCGAGCACGCGCTGGACATCGGCCGGCAGCGCCACCGTGGGCAGTGGCTGGGCCAGCGCGGGGGCTGAGGCCAGGGCCAGGGCGGCAGCGATCAGGGTCTTCGACACGGGCGTCATTCGATGCATGGCTGCGATGGTAGTCACAAGCCCGGCCGATCCACCAGGGCCGGGGTTGCGGGGCGACGGGCGATGCGATCATGCGCCCATGCGCCTGCAACTCGCTTCGGACCTTCACCTCGAGCGCCAGCCTGGCTTCGTGCTGCCGCAGGCCCCCAGTGCCGACGTGTTGGTGCTGGCAGGCGATGTGGGCTCGTACCAGGCCGGCTCGCTGCTGCGTGGCGCCGACTTCGGCCTGGAGCGCTTCGCACCGGGCGCGCCCGGTGCGCCGTGGAAGACGGTGCTCTACGTGCCCGGCAACCACGAGTACGACGGGCTGCCTTTCGACGAGGCCCATGCGCGCCTGCGCGCCACCTGCGAGCGGATGGGCATCACCTGGCTGGAGCGTGAGGTGCTGGTGCTGGGCGGCGTGCGCTTCATCGGCACCACGCTGTGGAGCGATTTCGAGGCGCTGGCGGTGGGCAAGAGCACGGTGACCCAGCAGATGCAGGCGCGTGAGAAGGCCTACCGTGCGGCCAACTTCTACCTGCGCCGCTTCACCGCCACGCGTGACGGCGAGCCGATGCTGGCCGAGCAGTGGCGCGAGCAGGCGCTGCTGTGCCAGCGCTGGTTGCGCGAGGCACTGGCGGCCGATTTCGACGGCCCGACCGTCGTGGTGACGCACTTCGCCCCCAGCCTGCGCAGCGCCGACCCGCGCTATGGCCTCACACCCGGCACCGCTGGGTTCTGCAATGCCATCGACGATCTGCTGCACCGTGCCGACTACTGGTTGCATGGCCACCTGCATTGCCCGAGCGACTACATCGACACCGGCCCGCGCCGCTGCCGCGTGCTGGCCAACCCGCTGGGCTACGAGGCCAAGGGCGAGCAGGCCGGCTTTCAGCCTGGCTGGACGCTCGACGTGGCGCCCACGCGGCCGGCCGCTTGACGGAACGCAAGCCAGCACCCGGCCCGCGTTCTACACTCGCCCGATTCCACTGCCAGAGGAGCACAACGATGAAGATTCTGGTCGCCGTCGACGGCAGCAGCTACACCAAGCGCATGCTGGCCTACCTGGCCGCCCATGACGAATGGCTGGGCGAGCAACACGAGTACACCGTGCTGCACGTGGTGATGGCCGTGCCGCCACGGGCCGCCGCCGCGCTCGACAAGGAGCTGCTCGCGTCGTACTACGAAGGCGAGGCGGAGAAGGTCTTCAAGCCCATCCGCACCTTCTTCGCCAAGCAGAAGCTGCGCGCCAACTTCGTCAACAAGGTCGGCCATGCCGCCGATGTCATCGCCTCGGTGGCCGACAAGGGCAAGTACCACCTGGTGATGATGGGCTCGCACGGCCACGGCACACTGGGCAACCTGGTGATGGGCTCGGTGGTCACCAAGGTGCTGGCCCACTGCGGCACGCCGGTGCTGCTGGTGCGCTGACGCGCCACGACACGCCCGGTTGAGGCGCGCTGACAGGGCGCCTGGGGGGCCTCCCGAGCCGGGCCGCTACCATGGGTCGACCCATGGACACCCTGGCCTCCTGCATCGACGGCGTGACACGCCTCAGCCGCAGCCTCCACGCGCTGTACGGCAGCGAGGGTGAGGGCTTGGGCATGGGCTGGATGACGTCGCGGCTGCAGGAGCTGCGCGGGCTCGTGCCCTTCGAGCGCGCCTGGTGGGGCGAATGCTCGGGTGCGGACGCGCACGACCCGCCGCTGAACTGGTTGCACGGCAACATCGGGCTGGCGGCCGACTTTGCCGAGGAATGGAACCGCCTGTCGGCGGCCGACGACTTCGCGCGCACCTCCATGGGCGAGCTGGGCACGGTCTGCCGGTCCAGCGGCCACGACTCCGCCGGCCCCGCGCTGGAAGACTTCTCGCGGCGGCACGACCTGCTGCACGCCATGGCCATCACGCTGGAGCTGCCGGGCAGCGGCCTGATGTTCTTCGTGTCGCTCTACCGCGGTGACGATGGGCAGGCCTTCGACGAGCTGGAAGCGGCGCTGTTCGGCGAGTACGGCACCCACCTGGCCCGCTGCTGGCACACCCGGCTGCAGCAGCGCCTGCGGACCGCGCCGGTGCCCGGCGGCGATGGCATCGCCTTGTGCGAACCCTCGGGCCAGGTGCTGTACCTCGGCCACCGGCTGGCGCGCACGCTGCGCCGAACGCTCGGCCAGTGGCAGGGCAGCACCATGCCGGCCGAGCTGGTGGCGCGCTTCGGCGCCCGGCCGGTGGCCTGCCGCCTGGGCCCGGCCACGCTGACCATTGCCTCCTGTGGCGAGCTGGTGGTGGTGTCGGCTGCCGGCCGGCCCACCCCCGGCGAGCTGACGCCGCGCGAGCGTGCGGCCGCACTGCTCTATGCCGAAGGCCACTCCTACAAGGCCATTGCGGCGCGCCTGGGCCTGAGCCCTGCGACCGTGCGCACCTACCTGCGCGATGCCTACCTGCAGCTGGGCGTGCGCAACAAGGTGGAGCTGGGCGCACGCCTGTCCCGGTGATCCGCGCCCGGGTCGCCGGTGGGGCCGGGTGAACCCGGGCCTCCTCATCTGCAGGGGGCCGCCTCCATGGCCCCGCGGCTAGCCTGCATGCAACCGCAACGAAGGAGGCGATTCGCATGCTGAGGTGGAAGAGGAAGGCGCTGCCACGCGCCTGGTGGGTGGGGGCGCTGGCGCTGGCCGGCGCGGCGCTGGCGGCGGTGGGCTGCGGCGGATCGGGCACCGAACCGGCCGACACCCTGCTGCACAGCGGCCACGTCTACACGGTGGACGGCAACGACTCGGTGCAGCAGGCGGTGGCGGTGCGGGGCGGCCACATCGTCTATGTCGGCAGCAATGCCGGGGCACAGCGCTTTCTCGGTGGGCAGACGCAGGTGATCGACCTCGGCGGCCGCATGCTGATGCCCGGCTTCGTCGACGGCCACCTGCACCCGCTGGCGGGCGGCCGTGCGCTGCTGCTGTGCAACCTCCACTACGCGCCGCTGACCCGCACCCAGCTGCAGTCGGCGATCCAGGGCTGCCTCGACGCCAGCGCCGACAAGGAGCCCGACGGCTGGCTGGAGGTCGTCAACTGGGTGCGCCAGGCAACCCAGGGGCTGGACGCCGACCCGGACAAGTCCACGCTCGACGCGCTTTCGACGGCGCGGCCGATCCTGGTGCGCTCGTCCGACTTCCACACGGTGCTGACCAACAGCCGCGGCCTGGCGCTGGCCGGCGTGACCAAGGACACCGCCGACCCGCCGGGCGGCTCGTTCGCACGCGACGCGCAGGGCCAGCCGACCGGCATCTGCGAGGACGCGGCAGGCTGGGCCGTGTCGGCCCTGATCCCACCCGACACCGACGAGGACCGCCTGGCCCAGGCCCGCGCGGCGCTGGCCGCGATGCGGCTGCAGGGCGTGACCAGCTTCATGGACGCGGCCGCCGGTGCCGAACAGGGCCGCGCCTTCACCACCCTGCAGCAGGCTGGCGAACTGACAGCGCGCGCGTTCTTCGCGCCCACCATCTCGGTCGAGGCGGCCACGGCCAGCCCGACGCAGGCGGTGGCCGACGTCAAGGCCCTGGCCGCCCAGTACGACCAGGGCGCGTTCACCCCCACGCCGACGGTGAGCTTCCGCCACGTCAAGCTCTTCAACGACGGGGTGGTGAACGCCCCGGCCGACACCGGCGGGCTGCTGACGCCCTACTACACCAACATCGGCACGGATGCCGCGCCGAACTGGGTGCCGGGCACGAACCTGGGCAGCGTGTACTTCGGGCCCGAGGTGCTCAAGCCGCTGATGGCCGAGATCGCCGGCTCCGGGCTGGACCCGCACGTGCACGCCACCGGCGAGCGCACCGTGCGGCAGACGCTGGACGCCATCGAGCATGCGCGCCGGCAGGTGCCGCAGGCCAGCTTCCGCCCCGCCATCTCGCACAACGAGACGGTCGCCGTGGCCGACTACCCGCGCTACCAGGCGCTGGGCGTGATGGCCAGCTTTTCGTTCCAGTGGGCCCAGCGGGCGCCCTACTCGGTCGGCGAGACCGAGGCCCACCTGGGCCCCGACCGCTTCGCCCGCATGGAGCCCTTCGGCAGCCTGCACAACGCCGGCGCGCGCGTGGGCTACGGGAGCGACTGGCCGATCGACCCTTTCGACGAGTTGCTGGCGCTGAAGATCGGCGTCACCCGTGCGGGCGACCCCGAGAGCCCCAACAGCTTCGGCCCCGACTTCGCCGGCCGCATCAACGACGACCCGGCCCTGAGCCGCGCCACCGCGCTGCGCGCGATCACCATGAACTCGGCCTGGCAACTGCGGCTGGACGAGGTGGCCGGCTCGATCGAGGTGGGCAAGTTCGCCGACCTCATCGTGCTGGAGAAGAACTTCCTGCAGCAGCCCGAGGCCGAGCTGGCGCGCAACCAGGTGCTGCTGACGATGGTGGGTGGCCGGGTGGTGATGGCCAGGGCCCCCTTCGGCGACGTGGGCACGGCGGCGGTGGTGACGGCCCGCGGGCGCCAGCGCACGCTGAACCTGCGCGCGTCGACGGGGCATGCCGTGGTGCCGGGCAGCCCGCACGGCGACGGCCACGCGCATTGACGGGCGGGGTCACGCCGCTGCCGACACCTGCCCCGGCGGGCCCAGCAGCGGCGCGTAGCGCAGCGCCACATAGGCGTGCTCGCGCATCAGCATCTCGGCGCGGGCGGACTCCCTGCGCGAGAGCGCGTCGAAGATCAGCCGGTGGTGCATCTGTGCCAGGCGGATCTTCTCGAACTCGGAGCCCAGCGCCTGGCGGTCGATGACGATGGAATCGGCCGAGGCGAATGGCAGGTGGTTGTTGCGCGCGATCGCGTCGCCGATCACCCGGCTGCCGGTGGCCTGCACGATGGCCGCATGGAAGCGTTCGTTGAGCCGCGACCAGCGCGCGATGCCGCTTTCGCTCAGCCGCCCCTCGGCCAGCACCGCGTCGCCCTCGTCGAGGCAGGCCTGCAGCGCGGTGCGGGTGGTGGCGTCCAGCCCGCGCTCGGCCAGGCGCCGCGCGGCCAGGCCTTCGAGCGCGCCGCGCACCTCGATGCCGCACAGCACGTCGTCTTCCGAAAAGGCGCGCACCACCAGACCCCGCTTGCCGGCCTTCTGCAGCAGCCCCTCCTGCTCCAGCGTGCGGAAGGCCAGCCGCACCGGCGTGCGCGAAACGCCCAGCGCCTCGGCCACAGGGATCTCGGCCAGCCGCGCCCCCGCGGCATAGCGGCCCTGGAGGATCCACTGGCGCAAGGCGGTGACCACGCCGGCGGCGCCGGATTCGGTCCCCGCCGACGACTCAATTGGATCCAAATTAGGCGACTCTTCTTGCATTGAAGTCCTTGAATGGCCAAAATTGGATCCATTCAAATTGGATCCAATCGCACGGAGACGCCGATGTTCCCTCGAAACGCCTGGTACGTGGCCGCCACGGCCGACGAGATTGCCGACCGACCGCTGGGCCGCACCGTCTGCAACGAGCGCCTGGTCTTCTACCGCGGTGCAGAGGGCCAGGTGCACGCGCTGGAGGACTTCTGCCCCCACCGCGGCGCGCCGCTGTCGCTGGGCCGGGTGTGCGAGGGCAAGCTGGTCTGCGGCTACCACGGGCTGGAGATGGGCTGCGATGGCAAGACCGTGGCCATGCCCGGCCAGCGCGTGCGCGGCTTCCCGGCCATCCGCAGCTTCCCGGTGATCGAGCGGCATGGCTTCGTCTGGGTCTGGCCGGGTGACCCCGCCGTGGCCGATGAGGCGAAGCTGCCGGCCCTGCCCTGGGCCGACAACCCCGAGTGGGCCTATGGCGGCGGCTTGTTCCACATCGCCTGTGACTACCGGCTGATGGTCGACAACCTGATGGACCTGACGCACGAGACCTACGTGCATTCGACGAGCATCGGCCAGAAGGAGATCGACGAGACGCCCTGCACCACCCGCACCGTGGGCGACGAGGTCATCACCAGCCGCTTCATGAACGGCATCGAGGCGCCGCCCTTCTGGCGGATGGCGCTGCGGGCCAACGGCCTGCCCGACGACCAGCCGGTGGACCGCTGGCAGGTGTGCCACTTCCACCCGCCTTCACACGTGCTGATCGAGGTGGGCGTCGCCCTGGCCGGCCGAGGCGGCCAGCAAGCACCGGACGAGGCGAAGGCCTCCAGCATCGTGGTCGACTTCATCACCCCCGAGACCGACACCACGCACTGGTACTTCTGGGGCATGGCGCGCCGCTTCGAGCCGGGCGACACCGAGCTCACCGCGCAGATCCGCGAGGGCCAGGGCAAGATCTTTTCAGAGGACCGCGAGATCCTCGAACAGCAGCAGGCCAACCTGCTGCGCTGGCCCGAGCGCAAGCTGCTGATGCTCAACATCGATGCGGGCGGCGTGCAGGCGCGCCGCGTCATCGAGCGTCTGATCGCCGCCGAGCAGGCAGCGGCCGAGGAACCAGCGGTCGCGGTGGTGGCCGGATGAGCGCCGCCGGGCCACTCCGAAAGCGCTCGCTCCCCCTGGGGGGGCCGGCCCGCAGCGACGCGGGGGGGCGGGAATGAACGCGCCCGAGTCACCGCTGCTGCGCGTCACCGTCGCCAGCAAGACCCCGGTCGCCGAGGGCATCTGCGCCTTCGAGCTGGTGGCCGCCGAGGGCGGCGCCCTGCCCGCTTTCGCCGCCGGCGCCCACATCGACGTGCATCTGCCGAACGGCCTGGTGCGCCAGTACTCGCTGTGCAATGCGCCAGGCGAGACCCACCGCTACCTGATCGGCGTGCTGCGCGAGCCGGCCTCGCGCGGCGGCTCGGCGGCGCTGCACGAGCAGGTGCAGGCCGGCCAGCATCTCACCATCAGTGCGCCGCGCAACCACTTCGCTCTGGTCGAGCCGGCCGCCGAAAGCCTGCTGCTGGCGGGTGGCATCGGCATCACGCCGCTGCTGGCCATGGCCGAGCGGCTGTCGGCCCGGGGCGAGCGCTTCGCGCTGCACTACGCCGCCCGCTCGCGCGCGCGGGCCGCCTTCCTGGGCCGGTTGGCCGCGGCGCCCTATGCCGCGCAGGTGGCGCTGCACCTCGACGATGGCCCGGCCGGGCAGCAGTTGGCGTTGCCCTCGCTGCTGGCGGCGCCTGCGGCGGGCCGGCAGCTCTACGTCTGCGGGCCGAAAGGTTTCATCGACGCGGTGCTGGGCGAAGCGCGCCGGCAAGGCTGGCCCGAAGCGCAACTGCACTGGGAGTTCTTCGCCAACGACGCCGGCGGCGCGCGCGGCAGCGACGAAGCCTTCGAGGTGGAGCTGGCCGCCAGCGGCGGGCGGGTGGTCGTGGTGCCGCGAGGCCGCAGCATCGTGCAGGCACTGGCTGAAGCCGGGGTCGAGGTGATGACCTCGTGCGAGCAGGGCGTGTGCGGCACCTGCCTCACGCGGGTGACCGCCGGTGTGCCCGACCACCGCGACGCCTACCTCACCCCCGAGGAACAGGCGGCGAACGACCAGATGCTGCTGTGTTGCTCCCGCGCCAAGTCGGCGCGGCTGGTGCTGGCGCTCTGACGGGCGCCGAGCCGGCGCCCCGCCGATGCTCAGCTGGCGCTCAGGCGCCGCAGCCAGTTGGCCTGCGTGATGCTGGCGCGGCCGGTCTGGGCCAGGGTGGTGGCCGCCACCACGTCGGCCGGCGGCTCGTCGAGGCAGAAGTCCAAGCCCATGGCAGTGCCCATGTCGGCGGGGTCGATCTCGCGCGCCGCGGGCTGGGCGGAGCGGCCCATCAGGCGGCGCAACAGGCTGGGTTGGGCGGCATTCGACATGGGCGTCTCCGGCTGATGGGGTGTGCTTTTAGTTTCGTCCGCTTACGGAAATTCATAACCCGTATACGCATGGCGAAGGGGGTTCAGTTGCGGCTTTTGGCACGCGGTGTGCCTGAGGCGCAACTTATCAGCAAACCTAATGAAGTTTGAATTTCATGAGTTCATCTTCATTTTCCGCCGCGGCCTGCCGAGAATGGCCGCATGAAAGTCATCGTTCTCGGTGCCGGCATCGTCGGCATCAGCACCGCGTGGTACTTGGCCGAAGAGGGCCATGAGGTCACCGTCGTCGACCGCCAGCCCGACGCGGCGCTGGAAACCAGCTTCGCCAACGGCGCACAGATCTCGGTCAGCTTCTGCGAGCCCTGGGCCAACGCCGGCGCACCGCTGAAGGTGCTGAAGTGGCTGCTGCGCGACGACTCGCCGCTGCTGTTCCGCCCCCGGCTCGACCCGTACCAGTGGCGCTGGGGCATCAGGTTCCTGCTGCAGTGCACCGACGCGGCCTTCGCCCGCAACGTGGAGCAGCTCGTGGCGTTGGGCGCCTACAGCCATGAATCGCTGAAGGGCCTGGTCGCCCAGACCGGCATCGAGTACGACCGGCTGGAGCGCGGCATCCTGCACTTCTTCTCGTCGGCCAAGGACTTCGAGGCCGGCGCTGCCGGCGCCGAGCTGATGCGCCAGCACGGCGTGGACCGCCGGGTGCTGAGCCGCGACGAGGTGCTGAAGGTCGAGCCGGCGCTGGCCGCCTTCGGCCCGAACATCCACGGCGGCACCTTCACACCCAGCGACGAATCCGGCGATGCCCGAGTCTTCACCCAGAAGCTGGCCGCCAAGTGCCGCGAGCGCGGCGTCAAGTTCCTCTACGAACACGACATCCTCGGTTTCGACGTGGTGGCCGGCGAGGTCAGCGGCGTCAACGTCGGCTGTCAGCGCAGCGGCGTGCGCAGCATGCTGCGCGGCCACCAGTTCGTGGCGGCGATGGGCTCTTTCACCGCACCGCTGCTGCGCACTGTCGGCGTCGACCTCGACATCTACCCGGCCAAGGGCTACTCGGCCACGCTGAAGCTCAAGCGGCCCGAGGCCGCCAGCGTGGTGAGCCTGCTCGACGACACCCGCAAGATCGCGATCTCTCGCCTGGGCGACACCATCCGCATCGCGGGCACCGCCGAGATGGCCGGCTACGACCAGACGCTCGACAGCGCCACCGCCCAGGTGCGCTGCGCCGCGCTCGTGAAGCGCTATGAAGAGCTGTTCCCCGGCGTGGCCGACACGAGCGAGACCAACTACTGGACCGGCCTGCGCCCCAGCACGCCGACCAACATCCCCTACATCGGGCGCAGCAAGATCGCCAACCTGTGGCTCAACGCCGGCCACGGCACGCTGGGCTGGACGCACGGCGCCGGCTCGGGCCGCGCGCTGGCCGAGCTGATGAGCGGCAAGCGCCCGCAGCTCGACTTCGGCTTCTGCGGGCCCGAGCTGCCGCACCGGCGCCCGCAGGTCGCTCTGGCAACCTGACGACGCACGCGCCCCCGGCCCGCGACGACACGCGGGCCGCGTGGGCACCGTGCCGCCGTTACTTCACGAAGTCCAGCAGGTCCTGGTTCAGGCGGTCCTTGTGGGTGTCGGTGATGCCGTGCGGCCCACCGGCGTACTCGATCAGCCGCGCGCCCTTGACCAGCCTGGCCGTGGCACGGCCCGTGGTCTCGATCGGCACGATCTGGTCGTCGCTGCCGTGGATGACCAGGGTCGGCACGTTCACGCGCTTCAGGTCGTCCACGAAGTTCGATTCCGAGAACGCCTGGATGGAGTCGAAGGTCGCCTTGTGGCTGGCCTGCATGCCCTGGGCCCAGAAGCTGTCGATCAGCCCTGAAGAGCTCTTGGCGCCCGGCCGGTTGAAGCCGAAGAACGGGCCGCTGGCCACGTCCTTGTAGAGCTGCGCGCGGTTGTCGATCGAGGCCTTTCGCAACCCGTCGAAGACCTCCATCGGCACGCCGTTCGGGTTGTCGGCCGTCTTCACCATGATCGGCGTCACCGCGCCGACGAGCACGAGCTTCTTGACCCGAGCGGTGCCATGCCGGCCGATGTAGCGCGCGACCTCGCCGCCGCCGGTGGAGAAGCCGACCAGCGTCACGTCGCGCACGTTCAACGCGCCCAGCACCGCCGCCAGGTCGTCGGCGTACTGGTCCATCGTGTGGTTCGCCCAGGCTTGGCCCGAGCGGCCGTGGCCGCGGCGGTCGTGCGCGATCACGCGAAACCCCCGCTCGGCCAGGAACAGCATCTGGGCTTCCCAGCTGTCAGAGCTCAGGGGCCAGCCGTGGCTGAAGGCCACGACCGGGCCGTTTCGGGGCCCCCAGTCCTTGTAGTACAGCGGCGTGCCGTCGTTGGCGGCGATGTACGGCGAGGAGACGGCCTGCTGCGGCGCGACGGGGGCAGCAGGCGCTGCGGCGACGGTGGCCGCGGCCACGGCGAGGCTGGAGGCGGCGAGAAGCTGGTTGGCGAGGTTCATGGTCGATCCTTCGGGTGCGGTGGGTTGGTCTGAATTGCCCTGCGGCAGGACGAACTTTGAGCCCCTTCAATGAACTATTGGCACCATAAAGTACACAATACATTGCATGGAGTACAAACCAGCCGACCGGCTTGCAGCCCTCTTCACGCACTTCGCCGTGACGGCCCGCACCTTTCACATGGGCGCGCTGTGCGGGGTCAACAGCCTTGGCACCGAGAACGGGCTGGGCCAGTCGCACCTGGTGCGCAGCGGCTGCATCGAGGTGCTTCACCGCGACGCCAGGCCGCTGCGCATCGAGGAGCCGAGCCTGCTGCTCTACCCGCGCCCGGTGCCCCGGCGCTTTGTCACGGACGCCACCGTCGGCGCCGACATGGTCTGCGCCGACCTGCGCTTCGAGGGCGGGGCGGCGAACCCGGTGCTGGCAGCGCTGCCCGACTTCATGGCCATCCCCCTCGCGCAACTCGCCGAGAGCGCCCCGGTCCTGGCGCTGCTGTTTGCCGAGGCCTCGGCCCACAAGTGCGGGCGGCAGAAGATGCTCGACAGCCTGTTCGAGGTGCTGCTGGTGCAGGTGCTGCGCGAGCTGATGGAGCAGCGCCAGGTCAGCTCCGGCATGCTCGCCGGCATGGCGCACCCCAAGCTGCGGCATGCGCTGACCTCGATGCACGACCACCCTGCACGGGCCTGGCCCCTGGAGGACCTGGCGGCCGAAGCCGGCATGTCGCGCACCACCTTTGCCAACAGCTTCAGGGAGGTGGTGGGCGTGACGCCTGGCCAGTACCTGCAGACCTGGCGCCTGGGCCTGGCGCAGAAGCTGGTGCTGCAAGGCGCTGCGATGCGGCATGTGGCCGACGCAGTCGGCTACGCGGACGAGGCAGCGCTCTCGAGGGCCTTCAAGGCCCACACGGGGCTGTCGCCACGCGATTGGCGAAAGCGGCAGGCAGCGGTGGCCAGCTAGCCAGGGCCTCCAGGGCCTGTGGCAGAATCCCGCCCCTTTTTTCGCCCGCCTCGCCGACCATGCCGCCCGTCACACCGACCGCCTACTGCGCCATCGACTTCGGCACCTCGAACTCGGCGATCGCCATGCCCGACCACGATGACCGCGTCAAGCTGGTCGAGGTGGAGCCCGGACAGCGCACGATGCCCACCGCGGTGTTCTACACACTGGAAGGCACCCGGCCGCACGAGGACCCGCGGCGCCTCTACGGCCGCGCCGCACTCGCCGCCTACGTGGAAGGCCACGACGGCCGGCTGATGCGCTCGATGAAGAGCGTGCTCGGCTCGTCGCTGGTCGAGCAGGGCACCGACGTGGGTGGCGGCCGCTCGGTCCGCTTCCTCGACGTGATCTCGGGCTACCTGCGGCACCTGAAATCGCTGGCCGAGGCCGAGGCCGGCGCACCGCTGACGCACGCGGTGCTGGGGCGGCCGGTGTACTTCGTCGACGACGACCCCGAGCGCGATGCCCAGGCCCAGGCGGCGCTGGAGAAGGCCGCGCTCCAGGTGGGCTTCAGCAAGGTCAGCTTCCAGTACGAGCCGATCGCCGCGGCGCTCGACTTCGAGGCCTCGGTCGACCACGAGCAGCTGGTGCTGGTGGCCGACATCGGCGGCGGCACCTCCGACTTCTCGCTGGTGCGCGTGGGGCCGGCGCGGCGCCAGCGGGTCGAGCGGGCCGACGACATCCTGGCCAACCACGGCGTGCACATCGCCGGCACCGACTTCGACCGCCATGTGGAGCTGGCCGCCATCCTGCCACTGGCGGGCTACAAGGCCCGCGGGCCGGCGCCGGCCGAGCGCGAAGTGCCGAGCAAGGTCTACTTCGACCTCGCCACCTGGCACCTGATCAACACCGTCTACACCCCGGCGCGGGTGATGGAGCTGCGCCGCATGCGCAGCTTCTATGCCGATGCGCAGCTTCACGCGCGGCTGATGGCGATCGTCGAGCACCGGCAGGGCCACGGGCTGATGGCGCGCGCCGAGGCGGCCAAGATCGCGGTGGCCGAGGGCCATGAAGGCGATGTGGTGGCGATCGACCTCGACGCGGTCGAAGATGGGCTGCAGGCCACGCTGGCCGAGCCTCAGGCCATGGCCGCGATCGAGGCCGACCTGGAGCGCATCGTGCAAGCCGGCGTCGAGACCGTGCGCCGCGCCGGCGTGAAGCCCGATGCGGTCGAAGCCGTCTACCTGACGGGTGGCTCCACCGGCCTTGCACCGCTGGCCACTCGCATCGCCGCGCCCTTCACCCGCGCCCGCACGGTGCGCGGCGACCGCCTCGCCAGCGTGGCCCAGGGCCTGAGCCTGCATGCCCAGCGAGTCTTCGCCTGACCCCTACTTGGGGTACAGGACCATCTGGGTACAGCGGAACAGGGCCAGCGTCTTTCCCGTTTCGCGGTGAGTGACCACCGCATCCCACACCTGCGTGGTGCGGCCCAGGTGCACGGCGGTGGCCACGCAGTCGACCGCGCCTTCGCGCGCGGTGCCGAGGTGGTTGGACTTCAGCTCCACCGTGGTGAAGCCCGAGGCGCCTTCGGGCAGGTGCGCCACACAGCCGTAACCGGCGCAGGTGTCGGCCAGCGTCACCACGCTCCCGGCATGCAGGAAGCCGTTGGGCGCCATCAACTCAGGCCGCACCACCAGGTGAGCCTTGATGGTCTTGGGCGCGACCTCGTCGATCACGATGCCCAGGTGGCCGGGCAGGTTACGGGCGCCGAAGGCGTTGAAGTGGTCGGCTTGCAGCATGTGTTGCCGTGTCCTGCGGTGGCTGGCTTGTGCGGTGTTCGAGGTCAATGCCGGGTGCCGCCACCGCCTCCGCCGCCCGCTCTGGAACGTGGCCCGGGCTTCGCCTTGCCGCCGGCGCCCGCAGGCCGGCGTGCCCTCGGCGCAGCAGCGCGCTGCGGCCGGGTGCTCGGCAAGGGCCGCGTCACGTCGGCCAGCAGCAGCACGCTGTTGACCAGGCTTTCCACCGCCTCGGCCAGGTCGGCGGGCGGCTCCAGCTCCTCGATCAGCGCGAGCAGTTCGTCGGCATCTTCCAGGTCTTCGGGGTCGAAACAACGGTACAGCACCGCCAGCGGCTCGGCCAGCTCGGGGGAATCGCTGCGCATCAGCGACGGGAAGAACTCCATCGCCGTCGCGAAGCCGGCGACCCAAGGCATCACCGTCTCCAGAGGGTCCTCCTCGTCGTCCAGCTCGAACACCCAGGGGTCGAACCACTGCCGCTCGCGGATGGCCGCATCGAGCTCCGCATGGCGGCGGCGCACCAGCGCGCGCAACGGCTCGTCATCGAACCCGAGCGGAATCGAACGACCGTCCACATCCACCACATGGCGCCACCATTGCGACTCCGGCACGGCCTTGGGCTGCAGCAGCACGCCGCAGAGGTAGCCGTCGAGCATCATCACGTCGAGCGGTTCGGCAGGGGCGGGGATGCGGTCGAGCAGACGCTCGAGCTGCGCCATCTCGGCGTCGCTCAGGGCGGCAAAGGCTTCATCGGGAGCAGGCATCCGGCGATTGTCGCGCGCCCGACAGGCCACGGGGCGATGCATGCCCCGCATTCACGCGAAGCTGACGACAGCCTGTTGCCACTGCACGTTTTGTGCAGCCAGCGCCCCCCCATACAGGGGATGTGCGCCAGCAGGGGGCCCGCCTAGAGTCAATGCCATGCCCCGCAAGCGCCTTGGCGCTCGCGGGCAACCGGCCCAACGACGTCCTCTTTGAGGACTTATCCGACCCAGCCTTCACCGGCTGGGTCGCTTTTTTTTGGTGCCCCCACGCCCCCTCCCGGGGGCTGCCCCAGGATCACGAAGAGATCCTTCAGATCTCTGGGGCTCGCGCAGCGGACCGGCAAAGCCGGATCCGCGCACGCCACTTGGTGGTGAGCGGCGCTTCGCGCGCTCCTCAGTGGTCAGTGCACGTAATTGGCGTCGCGCTGCAGGCGGAAGACGCTCACGAGTTCTGCCAGGCGGGCGGCCTGGCCTTTCAGGCTCTCGGCCGCGGCGGCCGATTGCTCCACCAGCGCCGCGTTCTGCTGCGTCATCTGGTCGAGCTGGCCGACGGAACCACTCACTTCGTTGATGCCGGCGCTCTGCTCTGCCGCCGCGGCGGTGATCTCACTGATGATGCCGGACACGCGCTGCACGCTGGCGACGATCTCGCCCATGGTGCTGCCCGCGTCGCTGACCAGGCGGCTGCCGGCCTCGACCTTGTCGACGCTGGTGCCGATCAGGCCCTTGATTTCCTTCGCTGCCTCGGCGCTGCGCTGGGCCAGCGAGCGCACTTCGCCCGCCACCACCGCGAAGCCACGGCCCTGCTCACCGGCCCGTGCGGCTTCCACTGCCGCATTCAGCGCCAGGATGTTGGTCTGGAAGGCGATGCCGTCGATCACGCCGATGATGTCGGAGATCTTGCGCGAGCTGTTGTTGATCTCGTTCATCGTCGAGACCACCTGGGCCACCACCTCCCCGCCGCGCTGGGCCACCGCAGAGGCCGAGCTGGCCATCTGGTTGGCTTGCGAGGCCGCCTCGGCCGATTGGGTGACCGTGCTGGTCAGCTGCGTCATCGACGATGCGGTCTGCTGCAGGTTGCTGGCCGTCTCTTCGGTGCGCTGCGACAGATCCTGGTTGCCCACGGCGACTTCCATGCTCGCGGTCTGGATCGAATCGGCCGACTGGCGGATGTCGCCCACGAGCGAGCGCAGGCGGTCCTGCATGCCGTGGATGGCCTGCAGCAGGCGCCCGATCTCGTCTTCAGAGGTGATCTCGACCGTCGAGGTCAGGTCGCCCTCGGCGATGCGCTCGGCGACCTTCACCGCACGCGCCACCGGCACGGTGATGCTGCGGGTGGTACGCCAGCCGAGGAAGGCGCCGATCGCCATCGCCGCGGCCAGCAGCCCCACGAGCATCATCACGGCGCGCTGCTGCGCGACCAGGATGGCCTCGGCCGCAGCGGCGTTGTCCTTGGTCACCACCTCGATCAGCTGGGCCACCTTCTTGCGCCAGACGACCTCGACCGGGCGCACCGCCTCGGTCAGGGTCATGGTCGCCTCGACGCCCGCGCCCGACTCGCCTTCTTTCGCGGCGCGTTCGACCAGCGGGATCGTCTTCTTTCCACCCTCCACGATGTCCTTCATCAGCGCACCTTCCTCACCGTCGGCGCCCGTGGCGGCGATCATGTCGAGCAGTGCTTTTTCGCTGTTCATGTAACGGGTCTTGGCCTCGGCCATGACCTTCATCTCGGTGTCGATGGCCTTCACGTCCGTCAACAGCGTGACGGTGCGGGCCTGGATCGCCAGGCTGTTGATGCTCTCCAGCATCGTGTTGGCCAGTGCGAGCTTCTCGTTCTTGACCCCCACGATGTCCTGCACCTGCTGGCCCTCGGAGCGCAGCTCTGCCACGCTCAGGCCGGCCACGACCAGCAGCATCAGCAGCAGGCTGCCGAAGCCCAGGCCCAGCCGGCGGGCAAGGGTGAGGCGCGTGAAGATTGCGGGTACAGCCATGGCGAGGTCTCCGGAATTCGGTTGTCGTGGGTCGCTCATCGGATTGTTCGGGCCGCGACTTGAGCCGATTCCGGTGATTTGCAGCACGCTTGCCGCCCAATTCCTTGCTTCAGGCCAACGGCCTGGCTCGGCCACCCAGCGCCTCGACCAGCCAGGCCACGAGCGCCTTCACCCCCCGTGGCACCTGGGCCGCATAGGGCCGGATGGCCCACAGGTGGGTACCGAAGGCGCCCACGGGACGCCAGCCGGGCAGCAGCTCGACCAGTTCGCCGGCCGCCAGCGCCGACTCGGCGCTGAAGTCGGGCAGCAGCGTGATGCCCAGCCCGGCGATCGCCGCCTCGCGCAGGGCTTCGCTGTTGTTGGCGGCGAACGGGCCATGCAAGGGCACGCTGACCCGCTCACCGCGCCGCTCGAAGCTCCAGGCCGCGGTGTCGCCCGGGCGGGGGTAGTACAGGCACTCGTGCTGGCGCAGGTCTTCGGGCGTCTTCGGCGCGGGGCGGCTTGCCAGGTAGGCGGGGCTGGCCAGCAGCAGGCTGCGGGTCTCGCGCAGCATCCAGGCCACGTGGGTGTCGGGTGGTGTGCTGGTGTGGCGGATGGCCAGGTCGAAGCCCTCCTGCGCCAGCGGGCGCAGCCGGTCGGACAGGTCCAGCTCCACTTGCAGCGCCGGGTAGGCCGCCAGGAAGCCGGGCAGCAGCGGCACGATGCGCTGGCGCGCCAGCGCCACAGGGGCCGTCACGCGCAGCCGGCCGCTGGGCGCCTCGGCCAGGTCGCGCACGGCGATGAAGGCCTGGTCGATGGTGGCGAAGGCGCCCTGGGTGGCCGCCACGAGCTGGCGGCCGGCGTCGGTGAGCTGCATGCTGCGCGTGGTGCGCTGCACCAGCGGCACGCCGGCCGCCGCCTCCAGCTCGGACACCCGCTGGCTCATGGCCGCCTTGCTCAGGCCCAGGCGCTGCGCCGCCGCGGTGAAGCTGCCGGCCTCGGCCAGCACCGTCAGCGCATGGATCGAGGCCCAGGGGCCGGCCGAGGATTGGTTCTTGGTCATGAGACAGGATTGTTCGTCAACGTGAACAATGAATCCAGCCCCGCGGCATTGGCAAGGGCGGAACGGGTGCCTAGACTGACTGCAGTCTTCAGACATGCGAGGCCAACCATGGGCGCCCCAGAAGCCTTCACCCAGACCACCGACGTCGGCCACTTCATCGGCGGCAAGGCCACGCCCGGCACCAGCGGCCGCAGCCAGGCGGTCTACAACCCGGCCACCGGCAAGGTGGCGCGCCAGGTGGCATTGGCCGGTGAAGCCGACGTGAAGGCCGCGATCGCCGCCGCCGAGGCCGCCTTCCCGGCCTGGGCCGACACGCCGCCGCTGCGCCGCGCGCGCATCCTCAACAACTTCCTCGGCCTGCTGAACCAGCACCGCGACACCCTGGCGGCGATGATCACCGCCGAACACGGCAAGGTCTTCACCGACGCGCAGGGCGAGGTCACGCGCGGCATCGAGATCGTCGAGTTCGCCTGCGGCGCACCGCAGCTGCTGAAGACCGACTTCACCGACCAGGTCGGCACGGGCATCGACAACTGGCTGCTGCGCCAGCCGCTGGGGGTGGTGGCCGGCATCACGCCGTTCAACTTCCCGTGCATGGTCCCGATGTGGATGTTCCCGATGGCGCTGGCCACCGGCAACACCTTCATCCTCAAGCCCAGCGAGCGCGATCCCTCCCCCAGCCTCTTCATGGCCGAGCTGCTGAAGCAGGCCGGCCTGCCCGACGGCGTGTTCAACGTCGTGCAGGGCGACAAGCTGGCGGTCGACACGCTGCTGACCCACCCGGACGTGAAGGCCATCAGCTTCGTCGGCTCGACGCCGATCGCGCAGTACATCTACGAAACCGGCGCGAAGCACGGCAAGCGCGTGCAGGCGCTGGGCGGCGCCAAGAACCACATGGTGGTGATGCCCGATGCGGACGTGGACCAGGCGGTCGACGCGCTGATCGGCGCGGCCTACGGCTCGGCCGGCGAGCGCTGCATGGCGATCTCGGTGGCGGTGCTGGTGGGCGACGTGGCCGACAGGATCGTGCCCAAGGTGGCCGAGCGCGCGAAGGCGCTGAAGATCAGGAACGGCATGGAGCTCGATGCCGAGATGGGGCCGATCGTCACCGCGCAGGCGCGTGACCGCATCGAAGGCTACATCGGCCTGGGCGTGGAAGAAGGCGCGAAGCTGGTGGTCGACGGCCGCGGCCACACGGTGCCCGGCCACGAGGGCGGATTTTTCACCGGCGGCACGCTGTTCGACCACGTGACGCCGGAGATGCGCATCTACAAGGAAGAGATCTTCGGCCCGGTGCTGGCCTGCGTGCGCGTGCCCGACTTCGCCGCCGCGCTGAAGCTGGTGAACGAACACGAGTTCGGCAACGGCGTGGCCTGCTTCACCAGCGACGGCAACGTGGCGCGCGAGTTCAGCCGCCGCGTGCAGGTCGGCATGGTGGGCATCAACGTGCCCATCCCGGTGCCGATGGCCTGGCATGGCTTCGGCGGCTGGAAGCGCAGCCTCTTCGGCGACATGCACGCCTACGGCGAAGAGGGCGTGCGCTTCTACACGAAGCAGAAAAGCGTGATGCAGCGCTGGCCGGCCAGCATCGCCAAGGGCGCCGAGTTCGTGATGCCGACGGCGAAGTGAGGCGGCCGGCCGACGTCGTCAGCGCGCCGCGTCGCGGGCGAAAGAGACGTCACCGATCCAGTGCCGCTGGCGCCGGGCCAGGCGCTGCTCCTCGGTCTCGCCATCGAAGCGGGCCGGCACACGTTTGAGCAGCGCCCGATCCAGGCCTTCGAAGGTGTTGGTGTTCACCACCGCGTAGAGCCGGTCGCCGATGTGGCTGGTGACCACCGGCACCACGCCGCAATCGGCGCACACGTGGAACTCCGCGGTGCGGGTGCCGAAGGTGTAGGCCGATGCGCGGGCCGGGTCGCGCACGCTCACGTAGAGGGAGCCGCCGGGCGTCGAGGTCCACACGCCCCCGTGCCGGGTGCAGAACGAGCAGCCGCACTCGCGCGCCGGTATCTCGGCCGGATCGGGGCTCCACAGCAGCGCGAAAGAGATGTTGCCGCAGTGGCAGCCACCGTGTATCAGCATGAGCGTGCTCCTGGTGCGCACCCAGGCTCGTGGCCTCGGCGCGGGTCGGGCCGCATGATGCGGCAGGACAACGCTGCCGTTCTGCCTTCGATCTAGGGGCGCGAGCCCCCAAAAGTCACACTTCGCCCCGCCAGCCGGCGCCCACCTCGGCATGGCGCGCCCGGAGTGCGCGGGCCAGTTCATCGGGCAGCGGTCCCAGCGTCGCCAGGGCCACGTTGTGGCGCAGGTGAGCCAGCGAGCCGGTGCCCGCAATGGCACAGCTCACCGGCGCCTGCGCCAGCGTGAAGCGCAGCGCCAGCTCGTCCCACGGCAGGCCGCCGCGGTCGAGGGCCAGCGCCTGCATGCGTTCCCAGTAGGTCTCGGCGTAGTCGCCCACCGGCCGCTGCGCGAAACGCCACGGCGCATTGCCGAGCGGGCGCTTGGCGATCACGCCCATGCCGCGTTGCCGCGCCTGATCCAGCAGCGGCGAGAGGCTGCCTTGGTCGAACAGGTTGACCGAGCATTCGACGCCACCGAAATGGCCGCTGGCAATGGCCCAGGCGAGCGCCTCGTTCTCACCCGAATAGGCGGCCACGCGCAGCTTGCCGCGCTCGCGGGCGCGCAACAGCGCGTCGACCACATCGCCACGCTGCAGCACGGCCAGCTCGCAGGAATGCAGGTGCACGATGTCGAGCACGTCGGTCTGCAGCCGCTGCAGCGCGGCATCGATGCCGGCCGTGATGGTTTCGCCGGTCCAGTCCGGCAGGCCGGGGATGCCGTAGCCGACCTTGGTCGACAGCACGAACTCCGAGCGCCGGTGCCTCAGGTGGCGGCCGATGCGCTCTTCGCTCAGGCCGTAACCGCGCGCGGTGTCGATCAGCGTGATGCCGAGATCGAGCGCGGTGTTCAGCAGCGCCTCCGCCTGGGCCTCGCCCAACGCGCCATCGCCGACCTGGCCCGCCCCGAGGCCCAGGGAGGAAACGGCCATCGAAGGGCCGTAGGAACGAACTTGCACAGCACACCGCCGCGGTCGAATCAAAGGGGGCGCGCAGCTTAGCAGCGCGCGGCCCCCGAGGGGTTACCGCGCGGGTACGTCCTCCAGCTGCAGGGCACGCACCACGTCGCTCCACGAGGCGTACTTGAAGTTCTGCGGGCCCTCGGGCAGGCGCTTGTGGCCGTCCTGCACCACCAGCAGGCCGTGCGGGAAGGCCGGGCCGAGGGCCGCCGAGGTGACGTCGAGCCCGTCGGTTTCCGAGGCCGCGTCGATCGCGGCCTGCGGCGACAGCCCGATGCGGAACGCGCCGCGCGGCGTGTAGGGTGGCTGGGCGTCCAGCACCACGTAACTGTCGTTGCCCTGGCTGGAAGCGACGAGCCAGCTGCGATGCACGCCGTGGTACAGGGCCAGGCCCTCCACGTCGGCCTGGAGCAGCGCGCCGACGCTCAGCACCAGCTCGGGCACGGCCGGTGCATCGCCGCGCGACGAGAGCGCCCAGATGCCGCGGTCCTCTTCGCCGACGAACAGGCGCTCGTGGGCTTCGTCGACCACACAGCCCTCGGGCTGGCTGGCCAGGCGGAACTGCCGCAGCGTCTCGGCCCGCCAGGCGAGCCGGCCGCCTGCGCCGGCTTCGGCGAGCACGCGCAGGTGCACGAAGCGGCCGTCCTTGTCGTTGGCGAAGACTTCCAGCGCCGCCTCGCGGCTGCGCGCCGCGCAGATGCCATAGACATCGTCCAGCCCGGTGGGCAGGCGGGCCAGCTCGCTCACCCGGCCGTCGTGGCCGATGTCGAACAGCACCACCGCCGCCTCGTCGCGCTGGGTGGCCACCGCCAGGTCGCGCCAGCCGGTGCCCGCGCGGATGCGCTGGCGCACGTCGACGTTGTTCAGCCGGCCGCTTTCCAGCAGCTGGCGCTGGCGGCCGGCCAGGTCGTAGACCAGCAGGCCCTGCTTCTTGTTGGTGGCCAGCACGCGGCTGCGGGCCGGGCGCGTGGGGTGGACCCAGATCGCCGGGTCGTCGGCCGCGTCGCCCAGGCGGGCCACCGGCTCGGTCTGCACGCGCGGCAGCACCACCGGCAGCGGCGCCGGCGCGGCCCGCGCGGGCAGCGCCACGTCGGCCTCGCCGGGCTCGCCCTCTTCCGCCCGCACCTGCAGCCGCCCGCCCTGCAGCGCCAGCCGGTGTGGCTCGAAGGCCAGCGGGCCCCAGGGTGCGCGCAGGGCCAGCGGCTGGCGCCCACCGGCGCTTTCCAGCGCGATGTCGTAGGCCCAGACCCCCAGCGCCGGCTCGGCCACCAGCAGCCAGCCGCTCTCGTCGTCGACGGTGCAGGCCGCCGCCTGCGGCGGCAGCGCCAGCGAGCGGAGCTTCATGGCACCCTGCTGCCTCAGCAGCCACTGCTCGGCCCGGCCGTCCTCGGCCAGCAGGAAGAGCTGAGGCAGCCCCTGTGCATCGACATGCAGGCACTGGGCTTCCACTGCCAGCGTGGCCTGCGGTGGCGTGGCCCAGGCCCGCAGGCTGCGGCTGCCCGCGGGCAGGCCGTAGACGCGCGGCTGGCCGTTGTCGGCGTCCAGCAGCACGGCCAGCGTCTCGGCATCGGCGCCCTGGCCGAGTCGGCGCGTCTGCAGTTGCTTGCCGCGCAGCGGTACCTGTTGCAGCACGCGGCCCTGGTCGTCCTGCACCTGCAGGCCCTCACGCACCAACCTGAGCGACAACGGCCCGTCGGCCGCCGCAGCAGCCCCGCACAGCACGCCGGCCATCACCACCACGGCGGCGCGCCGCCACGCGAAAAGGGAAAGTCTCATGCTCGGCATCAGAAGGCGGTGTACTTCAGGGCCAGCTTGAAGGTGCGGCCGTATTGCTCGTATTGCACATTCTGGTCGCGCGAGCCGGTGTGCACGTAGTAGGCGGCGTTGTTCAGGTTCTGCACCTGGGCGCTGAGCTGCCAGTCCGCGGCGAGCTGCCAGCGCGCCGAGAGGTCGAGCTGGTTCTGCGCGGCCACGTACTGGTCCTGCGAGGCGTCGGTCACGTCGCCCACCTCCAGCAGGTAGGCCGACTTGTGGTTGAGCGCCAACCGCACGCTGAATGGCCCGGTCTCGTAGCCCAGCATCAGGTTGGCACTGCGGTCGGACTGGCTGGGCAGGCGGATGCGGCGCGACTCACCGCCCTGCGCGATGCGCGCCTCGCTGCGGGCGAGGGCCAGGTTCGCGCCGACGACCAGGCCGTTCCACGGCGCCGGCAGGCTGCGCAGCGCCTGCGACCACGACAACTCGATGCCACTCACCTCGGCGCGCTCGCCGTTGACGAAGGTTTCGGCCTCGTCGAAATCGGCCCAGTCGCCGCTGCCGGCCACGTCGGTGCGGTAGACGAAGTTCTTCAGCCGCTTGTGGAAGGCATAAGCCGAGAGCGCACCGTCACGGTCGATCCGGTGCTCGATGCCCAGGTCGAGGTTGGACGCGCGCATGGGCGCCAGCAGCGGGTTGCCGAACGAGGCCTCGTCGCCGTCGATCAGCGTGCCGGGGGCCAACTGCTCGAAGGTGGGCCGCACCAGCGTGGTCGACCATGCCGCACGCACGCTGGTGGCGCGGCCCAGGTCGTAGCGGGCGTGCAGGCCCGGCAGCCAGGCCTGGCGGTGCTGGCGCACGTCGACCGGGCTGAAGTCGCCGTCGGCGATGCGTGTGCCGCGGGCCCGCAGGCGGCTTCTCTCGTGCCGCACGCCCGCCAGCAGGCGCCAGTCGCCCAGGTCGAACTGGGTCTGCACATAGGCCGCGTTCACGTCTTCGCCCAGGCGGTAGTCGGCGATCGCCGACCCTTCGTCGTCGGTGAACTCGCCCAGGTCGAGCCCGGCCAGGGCCGCTTTCAGCCGGCTGGCCGAGAGGCCCGGGCCGAAGTCGCCGAACGCATGGTCGACCGGCCCGGTCGCGTAGGCCGCCATGCCGGCCTCGGCCACCACATCACTGCCCACGACCCAGGTCGTCTCGTCATTGCGCTTGGTGCGGTGGCTCAGCCGGGCACCGAACTTCAGCTCGCCGTCGACCTCGCCCAGCTGCCAGCGGCGGCGCAGGTCGAGCTGGCCGTGCTGCTCGTTGTCGGTCGTCATGCCGCGCGACAGCTCGATTTCGTCGAGGCTGTAGCTCGCCGCGTCGTAGAGGCTGGCCGGGCCGGTGAGCCGCGGCCGGCGGGTGCCGGTGTAGCCCACGCCCGCGAAGTCGTCGTTGCCCGCGAAGGTCGCGCCCGCGATGTGGCGCGGCAGGTCTTCACCGGCCTGGCTGGCGCCAAGCGCGGCACTCACCGACCAGTCGCCGAAGCGGCGCTCGCCGCCGAGCTGCAGCGAGAGGATGTGCTGCGTCTCCTTGCGCGACTTGAGCTCGCGTGCCACCTCGGCCTCGCCGGCCTCGCCGGGGGCCTGCGCGCCGGCGAACTCGATCACCTGGGCCTCACGCTGCTCGGTGTCGGCGAAGCGGCTGGCGAAGCTGCGCAGGAACCAGCGCTCGCCCTCGGTGGGCCGCCAGTCCAGGTTCAGCGCGAGCGCATCGCGCTGGCGGGTGATGCGGTAGTCGCGCCGCTCGAATTCCTCGAGTCGCCCGTCTTCCCAGGCGCCGCCGGTCTCGACGTTGTCGGAGCCGAACTGGCGCTGCTCGCTGCTCACGCCCAGGGCGAAGCCGAGCCGGCCGCCCAGCAGGCGGTCGCTGAAGACGAGGCTGCCGTGCGGGCTGGTGCGGCCGGTGTTGCCGTCGTGGCCCAGGCCGAGGTCGGCCGAGACAAAGCGGCCCTTGTGGTCGAAGGCCGACAGCGTGGTCACCTCGATGTGGCCGCCGATCGCGTTGGCGTCCTGGTCGGGCGTGATGGTCTTGCTCACCTCGAGCGAGCGGATGAGCCCGGCGGGCAGCACGTCCAGCGCGACCGCACGGCGGCCACTCTCGGGCGAGGGCACCAGCGCCCCGTTGATCGACACGCTGTTCAGGTCGGGCCCGAGGCCACGCACCCGCACATAGCGGCCCTCGCCCTGGTCGTTCTCGGTCGACACGCCGGGCAGGCGCTGCAGCGCCTCGGCGGCATTGCTGTCAGGAAGCTGGCCAATGCCGTCGGCCCGGACCACGCTGACGATGCGGTCCGATTGCTGCTGCGCGTCGAGCGCGTTGCGCAGGTTGGCCGCCTGGCCGGTGACGACCACGGTCTGGGTGGGCGCGGCAGCCGGCGCCGTGGGGGCGGTGGTCTGCGCCTGGGCGCCGGCGGCCACGGCCAGCAGGGCCACCTGGGCCAGCGCCGACGGGCGCGGTGCGAAGGAAAGAGAAGAAGGCATGGTGCGACAAGCCGTGGGGGTGACAGCGCCCGCCGGGCCGGCAGGCAACGGCCGCGACTGTCCCGGCCGGGCGTGACACTCCCGTGACCACCGGGCGCAGGCCGGCCCCGCAAGGGCCCGCACTGAGCCCTTGCGACCCCTTGCCGCCGCGGGTGCGGGCCACGCCGGGGCCGCTGCGGGCGCATGCACTGAGCTGTTTGAACCCCCCGGTCCCCGGCGCCACACCCAGGCACACCCGGGCCCACTGACACGGCCGCGTCATGCGGCGCGGCTACGCTCGCGCCCCTTTGAACGCTGCCCCCCGCATGCACCCGAGCTCCACTTCACGGCCCGACTGGGGCACCACGCTGGCGGCCGGCTGGGCCCGCTGGGCTCCCCCGGCGGGCGCGCTGCTGGTGTTGCTGGCCAGCCTGGTGCTCGCGCTGTACGCGGCCCATGGCCTGCCGAAACCGCCATCCGACTGGAAGCTGCTGGACATCGCCGGCGAGGGCGGCAGTGCGCTGATGGCGGCGGTGTGGTGCGTGCTGGTGCGTGGCGCCCGACCGCGTGGCCGGGTGACCCGCCTGCTGGCCGGCGGCCTCGGCCTGATCGCGCTGGGCGGCTGGGCCGACTGCCTGGACGAGTTCATCCGCCTGCCGGCCGAGGCCTGGTGGGACAACGCCCTCGAAGGCCTGATGCCCATCGGCATGGCGGTGCTGACCGCCGGCCTGCTCGGCTGGCGCCGCGAGCAGCAGCGCCTGAGCGAACACCTGCGCCAGCGCGAGCGCCTGTTCCGCGACCACCGCGGCTTCGACCGCGTGACCGAGCTGGCCGATGCGGGCTACCTGCGCCAGCTGCTGCGGCTGGAGCAGCGCGAACACCCCGGCCAGCCCTGCGCGCTCGTGATGCTGGAAGCGGGGCAGCTCTCGCGCTGCCTGCGCCTGCACGGCCCGGCCGAGAGCGACCGGCTGCTGCAGGCCCTGTGCCACCTCCTGCTGCTGAACCTGCGCCCGGCCGACCTGCTCTGCCGCTGCGCGGGCGATCGCTTCGCCGTGCTGTTGCCTGGGCTGGAAGCCGACGCCGCACGGCGCGTGGCCGAGCAGTTGCAGGCCAGCGTGGCGGGTCTGAACTTCCACACCCGCTCAGGCGAGCCGGTGGCGCCGCGCCGGCCGCGCGTGGCCTCGGTGGCGACGCACCCCGGCGCTGACCCGCTGGAGGCGGCGCTGGCGCAGCTGCTGCGCCATCCCGAAGGCGGCGGCGCGCCATGACGCTGGAGCTGGGCCACGGCATGCGCCTGCACCTGGCCGCGGCCGGCGGCTGGCACGGTGCCGACGCGGCCTGCCTGCCGGCGCCCCAGCATGCCGGCCTGCTGCTGGAATACGCCCGCCAGCGCGAACTGACGCTGCCCGCGGCCACGCGGCGCGCTGCCGGTGCGGCCCTTCTCAGCCCGCGGGCGCTGCTCGACCTGCTGGTGGAAGTGGCGCGGGCCGACCAAGCACCGGACACCGCCTTCCTGCTGGGCCAGGCCTGGTGGCCGGGCCATGCCGGCGCCGCCAGCCACGCGCTGGCGCATGCCGCCGACCTGGGCCAGGCCCTCACCCTGCTCACCGAGCAGGCCACCGCCCTGAGCCCGCTGCTCACGCCGCGCTGGATCCTGGGCCCGCGGCATGCGGTCGTCTACTGGCTCGACGCCTGCGGCGCCCCGGCGCAGCGCAACCTGCTGGTCGACCTGCACCTGAGCGCGCTGGTGGCCATGGCGCGCTGGCAATCGGGCACCGAGCTGCCGTGGGCCATCTGCCTGAACCGCCCGAAGCCCGCGACGCGCGACCACCTCGCGCTTCACCTCGGGCCCGAGCTGCACTTCGGCTGCCAGCTCGACGCGCTGCTGATCGAGCGCAGCTGGCTGCACCGCCCCTGGCCCCGCGGCCAGGGCATGGCGGCCGAGGCGGCGCGGCGCGCCCTGGCCGCGCCCGACCACCGCCCGACCACCGCCCTGCCCGCCGCGCTCTACGACCACCTGATGCACCAGCTGGTGGCCGGCTCGGCCCCGGGCCTCGACGACACGGCCGTGGCGCTGCGCACCAGCCCGGCCAGCCTCAAGCGTGCGCTGGCGCGCCACCACAGCCATTTCCAGGCCGAGCTGGACCAGGCCCGGGCCCACCTCGCGATGCACCTGTTCCACCACCACGGCCTGGCCAACGACGAAGTTGCCCGCCGCCTGGGCTTTCACGACAGCACCAACTTCCGGCGCTCCTTCAAGCGCTGGACGGGCATGACGCCCAGCCGGCTGCGCGAGGCGATGGGGTTCCGGGGCGCGCTGGCCTGATTCTCCTCAGGCCCACCCGCCGCCCAGCGCCCGGATCAGGCCGATCGTGGCGTGGTACTGCGCCACCTTGACCTGAACGGCCTGGCGACGGCTGCGCAGCTCGCTGCGCTGCGCGTCGAGCAGCTCCAGCTGGCTGACCAGGCCGTTGCGGTAGCGCGAGGCCGACAACCGCGTGGCCAGGGCCGCCGAGTCGACCGCCCTCGCCTGCGCCTGGGCCTGCTCGCCCAGCAGGCGCAGCGAAGCCAGCTCGTCTTCGACCTCGCGCAGGGCCACCAGCACCTGCTGGCGGTAGGCCACCAGGCCACCCTCGAGCTCGGCCTGGGCTGCGTCCACGCCGGCTTGGCGGCGGCCGCCGTCGAAGACCGGCAAAGACAGCAAGGCACCCACCACCCAGCTGCGGGCCGACCAGGTGAACACGTCGGACAGCTCGGGCGACGCGTAGCCGCCCGAAGCGGTGAGCGACAGGCTGGGGAACCAGGCCGCTTCCGCCACGCCCACCCGTTGCTGCGCGGCCTGCATCTGGCCCAGCGCCGCGGCCACGTCGGGCCGGCGCGCCAGCACCGTGCTGGGCACCCCGGCCGGGATCACCGGCAGCGCCCCCTCCCAGGCGGCCGGCGCCACCGCGAAGCGCGAGGCGGGCTCGCCCACCAGCACCGCGATCGCGTGCTCGAGCAGCGCGCGGCGGGCGTCGAGCGCCAGCGCCTCGGACTCGGTGGCGGCCAGCTCGGTGCGCACGCGCGCCACGTCCAGCTCGGCCACGTCTCCAGCGCGTTGTCGGCTCTCGACCAGGCGCAGCGTGTTGCGGTGAGCGGTCAGCGTGTCGCCGACGATGCCACGCTCCACGTCCAGCGCCCGCAGCTGGAAATAGCCCTGCGCCACATCGGCCTGGGCCACCAGACGCGCACTCTGAAGAAGGGCCTCGCGGGCCTGGGCATCGAGCGACGCGGCCTTGGCCGCACCGGACAGGCGACCGAACAGGTCGGCCTCGTAGGAAGCGCCGAGGCCGGCGCTGCCCAGGTTCGCCGGCTGCCCGCCGGTCTCGGGGTTGGAGAAGCGCTGGACGCCGGCCGACACACCGACCTGTGGCAGTCGCTCGGCATCGGCCCGGCCCAGCAGCGCGCGCGCCTGCGCCAGCCGCACCGCCGCGGCCTGCACGCTGCCGCTCTCGCGACCCGCCCGTTCGACCAGGTCGGCGAGCACCGGGTCGTTGAAGGCCTGCCACCAGGCGCCGCGCGGCTGCGCCTCAGCGGGCGGCGTGGCGGTCCATTGGGCATGGGGGTCGCTCGCCTGCTTGAAGGCCTCGGGCACCGCCGGCAGGCGGCGGCTGTCGATGGGCGCCGGGCTGGCGCAGCCGGCCAGCCACAGGGCCGCGGCCAGCGCCGAGAGGGCGAGGAAGGAAGTGCGATGGGATCTCATGCGTCGTGCCTCGAAATCGGCGCGGCCGGCTGGTTGGTCAGCGCGCCGCCGCCATGCGAAGAAGGGGTGGCCGGCGACATGCCGGCGAACTGGGGCGCCTCGCCGTGCTGCTTGAGCGGGCGGTTGCCGGTGAGCGCCCGCAGCGCCACGTAAAACACCGGGGTCAGGAACAGGCCGAAGGCGGTGACGCCGATCATCCCGGTGAAGACGGCGATGCCCATGGCCTGCCGCATCTCGGCGCCCGCGCCGGTGGCGAAGGCGAGCGGGATCACGCCCATCACGAAGGCGAAGCTGGTCATCAGGATGGGTCGCAGCCTCAGGCGCGCCGCCTCGATGGCCGCCTGCATCGGCGTGCGGCCGCCGATCTCCAGCTCGCGGGCGAACTCGACGATCAGGATCGCGTTCTTCGCCGACAGGCCCACCAGCACGATCAGGCCGATCTGGGTGAAGGCGTTGTTGTCGCCGTTGGTCAGCCACACCCCGGCCATCGCCGCCATCAGGCCCATCGGCACGATGAGGATGATGGCCACCGGCAGCGCCAGGCTCTCGTACAGCGCGGCCAGTACCAGGAACACCAGCAGGATGGCGAGCGGGTAGATCCACAGCGCCGAGTTGCCGGCCAGGATTTCCTGGTAGGTCAGGTCGGTCCACTCGTAGCCGATGCCGGGCGGCAGCGTTTCGGCGGCAATGCGCTCGATCGCGTCCTGCGCCTGGCCGGAGCTGTAGCCCGGCGCCGGTGCGCCGCTCACGTCCGCCGAGGGGAAGCCGTTGTAGCGCATCGCCCGTTCCGGCCCGAAGCTGGGCAAGACCCGCATCAGCGCGGCCAGCGGCACCATCTCGCCGGTGCTGGAGCGCACCTTCAGCAGGCCCACGTCTTCGGCGCGGGCACGGTAGGGTGCATCGGCCTGCACCCGCACCGAGTACGTCCGCCCGAACTTGTTGAAGTCGTTGACGTACAGGCTGCCGAGGTAGATCTGCATCGTGTCGAAGACCTCGTTCAGCGGCACCCCGAGTTGCCGCGCCTTGGTGCGGTCGATGTCGGCCCACAGCTGCGGCACGTTGACCTGCAGCCCGCTGAACAGCCCCGCCAGCTCGGGCGCCTGGTAGGCCTTGGCGAGGAAGGCCTGGGTGGCCTGGTCCAGTGCCTCGATGCCGAGGCCGGCGCGGTCCTGCAGCTGCAGCTTGAAGCCGCCGGTCGTACCCAGGCCCATGACGGGCGGCGGCGGGAACATGGCAATGAACGCATCCTGGATGCCGCCGTACTGCTGGTTCAGCGCACCGGCCACCGCGCCGGCGCTGTGCTCGGCACCGCGGCGCTGGTCGAATGGCTTGAGCGTCACGAAGACGATGCCGGCATTCGAGCTGTTGGTGAAGCCGTTGATCGACAGGCCGGGAAAGGCGACCGCCGCTTCCACGTCCGGGTGCTTGAGTGCGATGTCGCCCATGCGGCGGATCACGTCTTCCGTGCGATCCAGCGTGGCGCCGTCGGGCAGCTGGGCGAAGCCGATCAGGTACTGCTTGTCCTGCGCCGGCACGAAACCGCCCGGAACGACACGGAACAGCAGCACGGTCACGCCCACCAGCACCAGGTACATCACCAGCATCAGCGACTTGCGCGAGATCACCCGGCCCACCCCGCCGCCATAGGCCTGGGCGCCGCGGCCGAAGAGCCGGTTGAAGCCGCGGAACAGCCAGCCGAAGGCCGCGTCCATCCAGCGGGTCAACCGGTCCTTCGGCGCATCGTGGCCCTTCAGCAGCAGGGCCGCCAGCGCGGGCGAGAGCGTCAGCGAGTTGATCGCCGAGATCACCGTCGAGATGGTGATCGTCAGCGCGAACTGGCGGTAGAACTGGCCAGACAGGCCGGTGATGAAGGCCAGCGGCACGAAGACCGCCACCAGCACCAGCGCGATGGCGACGATCGGCCCTGAAACCTCGCTCATCGCCTTGTAGGTGGCTTCACGTGGCGAGAGGCCGCTCTCGATGTTGCGCTCGACGTTCTCGACCACCACGATCGCGTCGTCGACCACGATGCCGATCGCCAGCACCATGCCGAACAGCGTGAGCGCATTGATCGAGAAGCCGGCCATCTGCATGACCGCAAAGGTGCCCACCACCGACACCGGCACCGCCAGCAACGGGATCACTGACGCTCGCCAGGTCTGCAGGAACAGGATCACCACCAGAACGACCAGTGCGATGGCTTCGAGCAGCGTGTGCACCACCGACTCGATCGAGGCGCGCACGAACTGCGTCGGGTCGTAGACGATCTGGAAGTCCACGCCCTCCGGCATGGCCTTTTTCAGCTCGGCCATCTGCGCGCGCACCTGGTCGGCGATCTGCAGCGCGTTCGAGCCGGGCGCCTGGAAGATGCCGATCGCCACGGCCGGCTTGTTGTTCAGCAGCGAGCGCAGCGCGTACTCGGCCGCGCCCATCTCGATGCGGGCGACGTCGCGCAGCCGGGTGACCGCTCCGTCGCTGCCGGCCTTGACGATGATGTCGCCGAACTCCTCTTCGCTCTGCAGCCGGCCTTGCGCGTTGATCGGCATCTGCACGTCGATGCCCGGCACCGAGGGTGACGCGCCGACCACGCCAGCCGCCGCCTGCAGGTTCTGCTCGCGGATGGCCTGCACCACGTCGCCGGCCGAGAGGCCGCGCTGCGCCACCTTCTGCGGGTCGAGCCAGACGCGCATCGAATAGTCGCCGGCGCCCCACATCAGCACCTGCCCGGCACCCGGCACGCGGGCCAGGCGGTCGCGCACGTTGAGGGTGGCGTAGTTGCGCAGGTAGGTGATGTCGTAGCGGTCGTTCGGGCTGACGAGGTGGACCACCATCGTCAGGTCGGGCGAGCTCTTGACGGTCGTCAGGCCGAGCCGGCGCACCTCTTCCGGCAGACGCGGCTCGGCCTGCGAGATGCGGTTCTGCACCAGTTGCTGCGCGTGGTCGGGGTCGGTGCCGAGCTTGAAGGTGACGGTGAGCGTCAGCAGGCCGTCGGTGGTCGCCTGGCTGCTCATGTAGAGCATGCCCTCGACGCCGTTGACCGCTTCTTCCAGCGGGGTGGCCACGGTCTCGGCGATCACCTTCGGGTTGGCGCCGGGGTAATTGGCGCGCACCACCACCGAGGGTGGCACGACTTCGGGGTACTCCGAGATCGGCAGCACCCGCAGCGCAATCAGGCCGGCCACGAAGAGCAGCACCGACAGCACGCCGGCAAAGATCGGCCGGTCGATGAAGAACTTGGACAGGTTCACGGGAAGATCTCTCTTATGGGGTTCGGTCGGTCACGAGGGCTGAGCGCTGCCTTTCGCGGCCTGCAACTCGGGCTTGGCGTCCATCGCCACCTCCTGCGGTGCCAGCAACGCGCCGGGGCGCACCCGCTGCACGCCGTTCACGACCACGCGCTCGCCGGGTTTCAACCCGCTGTTCACGATGCGCAGGCCGTTGACCGAGGCGCCGAGCGTCACCTCGCGGTAGGCGGCCTTGTTCTCGGCGTCCACCACCATCACGAAGCGCTTGTTCTGGTCCGTGCCGACCGCGCGCTCGCTGACCAGCAACGCCGGCTCCGCGGCTGCACGCCCCATGCGCAGGCGGGCGAACTGGCCCGGCATCAGCGCACCGTCGGCGTTGTCGAAGCGGGCACGCACGCGCACCGTGCCGCTCTTGGCATCGACCTGGTTGTCGACCAGCTGCAGCTGGCCGCGGTAGGGCGTGTCCACGCTGCCCGCAGTGCCCAGCTCGACGGGGATGCGCTCGATATGGGCTCGGGCACTGGTGCCGCCGGGCAGGTCCTTCAGCGCGCGGGTGACGAGTTGCTCGTCGGCATCGAAGCTGGCGTAGATCGGGCTCACGGAGACCAGCGTGGTGAGCAGCGGTGCGCCGGGGCCGGCGGCCACCAGGTTGCCGACCGTGACCTCGATCTTGCCAATGCGCCCGGCGATGGGCGCCCGCACCTGGGTGTAGCCGAGGTTGAGCTGCGCCGACTGCAGCGCGGCCTGAGCGGCTCGCAGGTTGGCCTGGGCTTCGCGCAGCGCGTTGGTGCGCTCGTCCAGCTCGCGCTGGGCGATGGCCTGCTCTTCCCACAGGCGCTCGGCGCGGGCGTGCTCGCTTCGCAGGTGCGTCACGCGCGCCTGGGCCGCGGCCACCTGGGCCTCGGCGCGCTCGGCGTCTGCCGCATAGGGCGCGGGGTCGATGGTGGCCAGCAGGTCGCCCGCCTTGACCAGCGAGCCTTCGCGGAAGTGCAACGCCTGCAGCGTGCCGCCCACGCGGGGGCGCAGCTCGACCCGTTCGACCGCCTCCAGACGGCCGGAGAATTCCTGCCAGGCGGCCACGTCGCTTTGCGTGACCCGGGCGACCGACACCGGCGTGGCCGGCGGCGGGGCGTTGTCTGCATTGGCCTCGGCCGGGCCGCTGTGCAGACCGAAGATGGTCACCGGCACGGCCGCGATGGCGGCGAGCGCGGCACCGAGCGTCCAGGCGGTGGCCTTGCGCAGCGGGAAGCGGGGTTCTTGGTTCTGGCTCATGTCGGTTCTCTCCGGGTTCGTGTGGTCTGTGAGGGTTCTGGATCGGGGCCGTGAAGGAAGCGGCTCAGATGCTGGCCGGCCGCCTCGACCCAGGCCGTGTCGCAGGCGGGCAGCACTTCCATGTAGGGCGCCGGGAAGCGCGTCGGCGGCGGCAGCACCAGGTGGTCGACCGCGACCCCGGCCTGCCGCAGCCGGGCCGCGTAGGCAGCGGTTTCGTCACGAAAGGCATCGTCCGCAGCAGTAACCAGTAAGGTCGCCGGCACACCGGAAAGCCTGGCGGCGGAGCCGGGCGTGGCATAGGGGTGGAGCGCCGCGTTCGCGTCGGGCAGGTAGTCGTGCCAGCCGTCGGCCCAGCGGCAGCCCACCGGCCCGGCCTGGGCGCGGCGCAGCGAGGCGGTGCCGACACAAACATCCAGCATCGGGGAGAACAGGATCTGCCCGGCCAGCTCGGGGCCGGCGCGGTCGCGCGCCATCAGGCTGGCCGCGGCAGCCAGGTTGCCGCCCGCCTCTTCGCCGGCCACGAACAGGCGGCCAGACGGCGTGCCCCAGGCCTTGCGGCGCTTGTGCAGATGCAGCAGCGCGCCGTGTGCCGCCTCGGCCGCATGGGGGAACGGGTGCTTCGGCGCCAGCGGGTATTGCAGCGAAACCACGGTGGCGCCCGCGCCCAGCAACAGCCGCACCACGCAGGGCATGCCCTCGGGCGGGGCGCTGGTGAAGGCGCCGGCATGCAGGTGCAGTACCAGCGGCGCACCGGCGCGCTCGGCCCGGTACAAGATGGCCGGGCAATCGGTGTCGGCGCCGACGGGGATCGTCAGCGCCTGGGGCGAGGCCAGCGGGGCGGCGGCAGAGCCGGTCATGGCAAGGTTCTCTTGGAGGGCGAAAGGATTCGGTGCGTGAACGATAGGGCGCCGCCTGCCGCCAACCAATAGCCCCTCGGCTCCAGGACTATTTCAGCCCGAAGAACAATGCGCCCCACAACACCGGAGAGACACCCCATGGACAAGCTCGCCGCCATGCAGGCGTTCGTGCGCGTCGTCGAGGCGGGCACCTTCACCAAGGCCGCCGACACGCTCTCGCTGCCCAAGCCCACCGTGACCCGGCTGGTGCAATCGCTCGAATCGCAGCTCGAGACCCAGCTTCTCAAGCGCACCACGCGGCGCGTCACCGTCACGCCCGACGGCGCGGCCTACTACGACCGTGCCGTGCGCCTGCTCGGCGAGATCGACGAGCTCGAGTCGAGCATGACCAAGGCCAAGGTCAGCCCCAAGGGCCGGTTGCGCATCGACGTGGGCTCCACCGTGGCGCAGCTGCTGGTCATTCCCAACCTGCCCGACTTCTACGCCCGCTACCCGCACATCCAGATCGACATGGGCGTGAGCGATCGCCCGGTCGACCTGATCGGCGAGAACGTCGACTGCGTGCTGCGTGGCGGCGAGATCACCGACCAGTCGCTGGTCGCGCGCCGAATCGGCGATTTCCACCTCATCGTCTGCGCCTCGCCCGAGTACCTGCAGCGCCACGGCACGCCGCTGCACCCGCACGAACTGGAAGACGAGCGACACACCGTCGTCAACCATTTCGCGCACCGCACCGGGCGGGTCTACCCCTTCGTCTTCGCGCGCGAAGGCGAGGAGAAGATCGAGATCAACGGCCGGCATGCGCTGTCGGTCAACGACTCCAATGCCAACCTGTCCGCGGGCCTGGCGGGCCTGGGCATCGTGCGGCTGGCCACCTTCCAGGCGGCGCCCTACCTCGCCTCGGGTGCGCTGCAGCCGCTGCTGCTCGACTGGTGCGCCGAGTCGGTGCCGCTGCACGTCGTCTACCCGCCCAACCGGCACCTGAGCGCCAAGCTGCGGGTCTTCGTCGATTGGGTGGCCGAGCTGTTCGCCCGCAGCGACCTGATCCACCGCAAGTGCAGCCTGCCCAAGCCCGGCCTGCCGGCGCGTGCGGAGACCCCCCGCGACGAGCGCGAGCTCGCAGCCGCCTGAGCTTGCCGCAAGGGAATCGCCCGCGCGCATGCCCCACGCCCTGCTCCTGCTGCCCGACTTCCTGCTGATCCTCGCGGGCTTCCTGCTCTGCCGCCACACCAAGCTCGACCAATCCGTCTGGGGTGCGGTCGAGCGCCTCGTCTACTACCTGCTCTTCCCGGTCCTGCTCTTCAACTCGGTCCTGCGGGCGCCGCTGCCCGGCGGCTCGGTGCTGAACCTCGCCGCCTGCAGTGCGGCCATCATCGGGATCGGCGTCGCGCTGGCTTATGCGCTGGGCCACGTGCGGGGGGTGGATGCAAAGGCGCACGCCTCGGGCGCCCAGGTCGCCTTCCGCTTCAACTCCTACGTCGCGCTGGCGCTGGCCGAGCGGCTGGGCGGCGCGCCCGGCTTGGCGGCGATCGCGCTGGTGGTGGCGGTCGCCGTGCCGCTGGCCAACGTGGCCGCGGTCTACCCGCTGGCGCGGCACGGCGGGCACGGCTACGCGCGCGAGCTGGCGCGCAACCCGTTGATCCTCAGCACGCTGGCCGGGTTGGCCGGCAACCTGATGGGCCTGACGCTGCCCGAGCCGGTCACGACATCGCTGCAGCGCATCGGGCTGGCCGCCCTGCCGCTTGGCCTGATGACCGTGGGCGCCGGCCTGCGCTTCGGCGCGCTGCGTGACTTCCCCCGCCTCGCGGCGGCGCTGCTGGCCATCCGGCACCTGGCATTGCCGTTGGCCGGGTTGGCGCTGGCCGCGCTTGTGCCACTGTCGCCGGTGCAGCGCCTGGTGGTGGTGGCCTTCTCCGCCATGCCCACCGCATCGAGCTGATACGTGCTCGCCGCGCAGCTCGGCGGCAACGCCAGCTTCGTCTCCGGGCTGGTGACCTTGTCCACGCTGCTCGGCATGGCCAGCATCCCCGTGGCGTTGCTGGCCTTCGAGGCGCTCACACCCCGCTGATGCACGCCGTCAACGCGGCGGCGCCCGCTCGCTGCGGTGGTCGATCAGCGTCAGGCCGATCAAGCGCGACACCACCGCCGCCAGGTACATCACGCCGACGAACATCTCCACCGCGGCGACCATGCGTGCGTGCGTCGTGAGCGGGATCACGTCGCCGATGCCGGTGCTCGAAAGCAGCGCGAAGCTCAGGTACATCAGCTCGGTCCAGGTGCGCGGCGATTCGGGGTTGACCGCCGCGGCGAAGCAGCCCGGTTGCAGGGCCTGGATCAGCACGAACAGGTAGGCGAAGCCCCAGGCCAGCAGCGTGAAGGTGGCACCGGCGGCGAAGAGCTCGTCCACTGTGGCGTGCCGGTCGGCCATCATGTAGGCGATGAGGCTGGCGGCCGCGTAGAAGTAGAACACCGCTTCGAGCCCGGCCGACCACGGCAGCAACTGCGGCATGTCGAACACGGCCTGCAGCACCAGCAGCACGATCGCCGGCAGCGCGATGCCACCCGACACCCAGTTGAGGCCGGGCGTGCGGCGCACCATGCCCGTGGTCACCACCAGCACCGCCACCCCGAAGGCACCGAAGCCGATGCGGCCGGCATCGGTGTTCTCGATGAAGGGGTAGAGCAGCATGCCGGCCAGTTGCACGGCGAGCAGGATGGCCGAGGGGTGTCGGCGGGTCTGGGCTATCCAGCGGAGCGGTCGCATCGGCGCATTGTCTTCTCGCCCGTCATCTGGGCGACATGGGGGCTGGCTAGCGTGCCGTGCCACCATGACAAGGGGACTCCCATGCATTGCTCGATGAACATCAAATTCGCCACCCTGACCGCACTGGCCGCCTGGTCGCTGTCGGCCTGCGCCTCGCTGCAAGGCAGCGAAGCCCCGCAGGGCACCCTGCCCGTGCAGCTTGGCCCGCGGCCCTTCTTCCTCGCCAGCGAGATGCCCGAAGGCAAACTGAAGAAGCAGCTCAACGCCTGTGCCAAGAAGACCTGGCAGTACCACGCGAGCGACTTCTCCATCGGCCACCGTGGCGCGCCGCTGCAGTTCCCCGAGCACACCCGCGAGTCCTACGAGGCCGGCGCCCGCATGGGGGCCGGCATCCTGGAATGCGACGTGGCCTTCACCAAGGACAAGGAGCTCGTCTGCCGCCACGCGCAGAACGACCTGCACACGACCACCAACATCCTGACGACGCCGCTGGCAGCCAAGTGCACCACGCCCTTCCAGCCCGCCACCTTCGACGGCGCCGGCAACCTGGTGAGCCCGGCCAAGGCCGAGTGCCGCACGAGCGACATCACGCTGGCCGAGTTCAAGACCCTGCGCGGCAAGATGGACGCGTTCAACCCGCGCGGCAAGACGGTCGAGGAGTACATGGCCGGCACCGCCACCTTCCGCACCGACCTGTACGCCGGCCCGACCAGCGGCACGCTGATGACCCATGCCGAGAGCATCGCACTGTTCAAGAAGCTGGGCGTGAAGATGACGCCCGAGCTGAAGACACCGGTGGTGGCGATGCCGTTCGACGGTTTCACCCAGCAGGCCTACGCGCAGAAGATGATCGACGAGTACAAGGCGGCCGGGGTGAGCCCCGCCCGCGTGTACCCGCAGTCCTTCCTGAAGGACGACGTGCTGTACTGGATCGCGAACGAGCCGGCCTACGGCAAGCAGGCGGTCTACCTCGACGACGCCAACGTGCCGGCCGACCTGCCGAGCGCCACCGACCTGCGCGTCTACAAGGCCCAGGGCATCAACATCTGGGCGCCGCCGAGCTGGGCCCTGCTGGCGCTGGATGCGTCGAAGAACATCGTGCCCTCGCAGGCCGCCAAGGACGCGAAGGCCGCCGGCCTGGGCCTGATCACCTGGTCGCTGGAGCGCAGCGGCATCCTGGCCGACGGCAACAACGGCTTCTACTTCCAGGGCATCGACGCCGCCATCACGCGCGAAGGCGACGTGCTGCGGGTGATCGACGTGCTGGCCCAGGACGTGGGCGTGATGGGCATCTTCAGCGACTGGCCGGCCACGGTGTCGTTCTACGCCAACTGCAAGGGGCTCTGAGCATTCGGGGTGCGTGAGAACGCGCCCCTATGTCGTCAGTCGCGCCGCGCGCGGGCCGGGCGCAGAATCCGCCGCTTCATCACGCGGGGAGCGCCCAGCCCATGAACACGCACCAGGTCCGATCGAGCCTTCTGCCGCTGGCCACGGTGGCCATCGCCGCCGCAGCGGCCAGCAGCCCGGCCTCCGCGGCGCGGGTCCACCCCGAGGTCGCCGCGGCGGCCAGCCGCGGCGACGCGGTCGATGTGCTGCTGGTGCTGCCCGACCAGGCGGCGCCCGCGGCCTTGCCGGGGGCCGACTACAAGGCCCGCCGCCGCGCCCTGGTCGACGCGCTGCGCCAACGCGCCGACGCCCAGCAGCGCAGCCTGCGCGCCTGGCTCGGCGCCCGCGGCATCTCGCACCGGCCCTACTGGATCGCGAATCTGGTGCACGCCCGGCTGAGCGCGGATGACCTGGCACTGCTCGCCGCCCGCAACGACATCGCCCGCATCGAGCCGAACCCGGCGATCGCCGCCAGGCTGCCGCAGCCCCAGGCGGGCGTGCTGACAGGCGCGGTCGACGTGGCCGCCATCACCTGGGGCGTGAACAAGATCAATGCGCCGCGGGTCTGGGCCGAGGGCCACACCGGCGCCGGCGTGGTCATCGCCGGGGCAGACACCGGCTATCACTGGAGCCACCCGGCCCTGAAGCCGCAGTACCGCGGCTGGGACGGCAGCAGCGCCGACCACAACTACCACTGGCACGACGCCGTCCGCAGCGCCAACTTCGCCTGCCCGGCGGATTCCCCGCAGCCGTGCGACGACAACGGCCACGGCACGCACACCGCCGGCACCTTCGCCGGCGACGACCACGGGTCGCAGCAGATCGGCGTGGCCCCCGGCGCGAAGTGGATCGGCTGCCGCAACATGAATGCCGGCTTCGGCACACCGGCGACCTACATCGAGTGCATGCAGTGGATGCTGGCGCCCACCGACCTGCGCGGCAAGAACCCCGACCCCGACCGGGCGCCAGACATCGTCAGCAACTCATGGACCTGCCCCGAAAGCGAAGGCTGCACCGTGGGCAACGAGCTCGCCGGCGCCGTGACGCAGCTCACCCGCGCTGGCATCCTGTTCGTGGCCGCCGCGTCCAACGCCGGCCCGGGCTGCGGTTCGATCACCGACCCGCCGGCCATCCACGCGGCCACGTTCACGATCGGCGCCACCGATTCAGGCGACACGCTGGCAGACTTCTCGGCCCGCGGGCCGGCGCCGAGAAGCCCGCTGATCGGCTCGCGGCAGGTCAAGCCGGACGTGTCGGCCCCGGGGGTCGACGTCGTTTCCGCCTGGCCGCCGAGCACCTATGTGTCGCTCAACGGCACCAGCATGGCCACGCCCCATGTGGCCGGCGCGGCGGCGCTGCTGCTGTCGGCGGTGCCGGCCTTGAAGGGCCACCCGAATGTGGTGGCCAGCCTGCTGCGCGACACCGCCACCACCGACGTGGCCAACCCGGTGAAGCAGGCGTGCGGCGGCACCCGGCGCAGCGACTGGCCCAACAACATGGTGGGTCATGGCCGCATCGACGTGTATGCGGCCTACCAGGCGGCGTTGTCGGCGGCGGCAAGGCTCGCAGGCCAGCCCTAGCACCGGCCCGCCGCCCGGGCCGGCTGTCACCCCCCGACCGCCGCCGGGCGCAGTTCCGCCCGTGCCTGCCGGATCACACTGCGCGCGGCGCTCAAGGCCAGGCCGCCCATCACCACGGCCACCATCAGGTCCGGCCACCCCTGGCCGGTGCCGAACACACCCAGCGCAGCGGCCATGACCGCCACGTTGCCGAGCGCGTCGTTGCGGCTGCACAGCCAGACAGACCGCATGTTGGCATCGCCGTCGCGCCACGCGTAGAGCATCAACGCCACGGTCGCATTGGCCACCAGCGCCAGTGCGCCGACCGCCCCCATCGTGACCGGCTCGGGCACGCTGCCGACGGCCCAGCTCCAGGCCGCCTTGCCCAGCACGAAGGTGCCGAAGGCCCCCATGGTCAGGCCCTTGAAGAGAGCCGCGCGCGCCCGCCAGGCGAGCACCATGCCGAGCACGAGCAGCGAGATGCCGTAGTTGGCCGCGTCGCCGAAGAAGTCCACGGCGTCCGCCAGCAGCGAGACCGAGCCGGCCTGCAGGCCGGCTGCCAGCTCGACGGCGAACATCGCCGCGTTGATGGTCAGCGCCGCCCAGAGCACACGCCGATAACGCGCGCTGGCCTGGGCCGTGGGGGCGCAGCCGTGGCTGCAGCAGGAATCGCTCATGGGAAAAGAGGGGCTGATGAATGTGTTGGCGTGATTGGAGACCCTGTAGCCACTTCAGAGTCAAACCGATACGATGCGCGCGCAGCGGCCGGGTGGGTCGCGGGTGGAGTTCGAGGCCATGGCATGAAGATCGGTGAGCTGGCGGCGCGGGCCGACACGCAGGTCGAGACGATCCGCTACTACGAGCGCGAAGGTCTGCTGCCGGCGGCACCGCGCACCGACGGCAACTACCGCATCTACGGCGAGGCGCACCAGGAGCGCCTCGCCTTCATCCGCCACTGCCGCTCGCTGGACATGACGCTCGACGAGATCCGCGTGCTGCTGCGCTTCAAGGACAACCCCGAGGCCGACTGCGGCGACGTCAATGCCCTGCTCGACGAGCACATCGGCCATGTCGCGGGGCGCATCCGCAGCCTGCGCCAGCTCGAGAAGCAGTTGAAGGCGTTGCGCCAGCAATGCGGTGGAGCGGGGGACGCCGCCCATTGCGGCATCCTGGGAGGCTTGTCTCAGGCCGCGGGCGGCTGCAGCACGGCGCCGGGTGAGCCACACCACGTCGCGGGCGCGCACGGCCGCGGTCGCGCGCGACGCAGCTGATCGGGCCGGCCGGGGGTTCTCCAGCCCCGGAAAAGACAAACGGGTCAGACCCTTGAGAGGACTGACCCGTTGCTTTTACTGGCGCGGCTGGCAGGATTCGAACCCACGACCCCTTGGTTCGTAGATATGTTGGCATCGCCAAGTAGTTGATTTCATTAATATTCTGGCAGAGCCGCCTGTCCCTTCGCACCTCTGTCGCGTACTGTTCCGAACAGGATGAGTCCCTTCAAGGTCCCTTCAGCGCGAGGCCGGTTCTGCGCCGTCGCCAACCAGCCTAGGCACAGGTTCCACACCGTCACCGACAAGGCCAGCCATAGGCTCTGCGCCTTCACCAACCAGCCCAGCCATAGGCTCCACGCCGTCTCCGATCAGCGCAGCCATCGGTTCCACACCGTCACCGACCAGCCCGGCCATAGGCTCTGCACCTTCACCAACCAGCCCAGCCGTAGGCTCCACGCCATCTCCGATCAGCGCAGCCATCGGTTCCACACCGTCACCGACCAGGCCAGCCATAGGCTCTGCGCCTTCACCAACCAGCCCAGCCATAGGCTCCGCGCCGTCTCCGATCAGCGCA
>JBMOQN010000042.1:0-76259 GCA_049322835.1 Pseudomonadota bacterium
TGGGCTACGCCGTGCCCGGCGCGGTGGTCGCGGTGGGCATCCTGCTTTGGGTGGGCGCGGTGCAGGCGCTGGCGCCTTCGTGGGGGCTGCCTGCGCTGGTCACCGGCACCGCCTTCGGCCTGCTGTATGCCTACATGGTGCGTTTTTCGGCGGTGGCGCTGCAGTCGGTGCAGGCCGGCTATGCACGCGTGCCGCCGTCGATCGACGAGGCGGCCCGGTTGCTCGGCGCCGGCCGCCGCCGCACCTTCCTGGAGCTGCATCTGCCGCTGTTGGGCCGCACCACGGTGGCCGCCGCGCTGCTGGTCTTTGTCGACACGATGAAGGAGCTGCCTGCGACGCTCGTGCTGCGCCCCTTCGGCAGCGACACGCTGGCGGTGGTGGCCTACCAGTTCGCGCGCGACGAGCGGCTCGCCGAGGCGGCGCTGCCGTCGCTCGCGATCGTGGTAGTCGGCCTGATCCCGGTGGTGCTGCTCTCGCGGGCCTTGCGCAGCCGCTGAGATCAGGCCGGCTCGGCCGCTTCCGACTCGACCGGCACTTCTTCGCCCACGGCGGGCCCCTGGCCCAGGCTGCAGCCGGCGGCGCGCGCCCACTGCAGTTGCGCCGGCGTGGCCAGGCCCTGCGCCACGACGGCGAAACCGCCCTGCGCTCCGAGCGCGGCCAGCGCCCGCACCAGCGCGCTGCCCAGGCCGCCCGGCTGGCCGGCCACCGGGGCGTCGACCACCAGTTGGTCCACCGGTGCGTCCATCAGCCGCTGCAGCACGATGGGCTGCTCGCCGACGCCCCCCAGCGCGATGTGCACGCCCTGGGAACGCAAGCGCACCAGCACACCCAGCAGATGTTCCTGCCGGTGGCCGTCCGCCAGCAGCCGGGCCGGGAACTTCAGGGTCAGGCGCTGCGGCGGCAGCCCCTCTTCGGCCAGCACGTCGCGCACCAGCGCGGGCAGGTTCTCGGCGCCGGTGGTGCTGGCGCTCAGCGCCACGCCGACCCATGGCGCCGCCTGACCAGCCGGGGCCTGCCAGGACGCCGCGGCGCGGCAAGCCTGCACCAGCATCCAGCGGTCCAGCCGCGCAATCAGGGCCGGGTCGTCGGACTGTTCGGCCAGCGGCTGCACCGCGTGCGCCTGCCCGTCCTGCAGCCAGTGCAGGTGCACCTGCTGCCCGCGCGGCGCCAACCCGGCGAGCTCGGCCACCGGCTCGAAGCGCAGCTGCAGCGCGCCCGCGGCTTCGGCGTCGCGCAGGCCGGCTTCGAGTGCGAGCCGCTGCTCGGCCTCGGCCTGCCGCTCGGGCTGCTGGAAGCGGCAGGCGCCCTTGCCCTGGCGCTTGGCTTCGTACATGGCGCTGTCGGCGGCCTTCGTGAGGGAGGCCGCGTCCCGGCCGTCCTCTGGGAAGAGCGCCAGGCCGATGCTGGCGCCGACCTGGAAATCTCGGCCCTGGAAGGGCACCGGCTCGGCCGCTGTGCGCACCAGCTTGCGGCCGATCCGGAAAGCCTGCATCGCCGAGCCCGGCGCTTCGATCAGCGCGACGAACTCGTCGCCGCCGACGCGGGCGAGCATGTCGCTCTCGCGCATCACGCCCTTGAGCCGGCGCGCGACCTGGCGCAGCACCTCGTCGCCGGCGTCATGGCCGCCGCGGTCGTTCACCTGCTTGAAGCCGTCGAGGTCGATGAACAGCAGCGCCAGCGAGTGGCCCTGCCGCTGCGCCCGGGCCAGGGCGTGGTCCAGCGCCTGCTGCAGGCCGGCGCGGGTGGGCAGGCCGGTGAGTTCGTCGGCCACGCCGCTGCGCAGGCGCTCGCCCTGCTCGCGCAGCTCGCCCTGCGCCTTCACCAGCAGCTCGACGTGGCTGGCCAGCTCGTCGCGTGCGCCCTGCAGCCGCCGTTGCACAGCCCAAGCCGCCAGCGCCAGCAGCACCACCCCCGCGGTGATGCCCAGCGCAATCCACTGCCGGGTCTCGCGGCGCCGTTCATCGGCTTCGGCACCCAGCCCGAACGGCACGCCGATGGCCGGCGGCGAGGTGTGCAGCGTGTCGGAGTTCTCGACCAGCCACACCTCGCGCCCGTCGCGCAAACGGTCGAGCATCAGGTCGCGCGGCCAGCTCTTGGCTTCACCGTTGTGCAGGATGAAGCTGAAGCCGGTGGCGGTCGGCGCCACGCCCACGTCGAAGTACACGCCGAAGGCATCGACGCCGCTGGGCTCCAGCGAGCGGTCCCAGGTGACCGAGCGAGGCAGTTCCAGCCCAGGGCCCCAGACATACAGGCCCCAGCCGAGGTAGTCGTTGCTCTCGCGGTGGAAGTGCAGGCGGATCGTCTCGCTGCTGTCTTCCGCGCGCGCTCCGCCGGCCGGCATCCACAGCAGCCAAGCCGCCGCCAGCCAGGCCAGGCACCAGGCCAGCGGGTGGGAGTGGGAAGGCGGCGGAAGTCGGGTCATCCGGGGTTTATCGGCACCGGCGGCGGGGAATTTAGGGGGGCGGATGCAGGGGGGGTGACGCCTTCTCCGCCGGCTCCTACGATCGCTGCATGCGCCGCACCCAGCCCCCTCTCGCCGGCCCACCGGGGGTGCCGTGAGCACCTCGCCAGCGCGCCTGGCCCGGCTGGCGCCGCTGCTCGACGCGATGCTGGCGCTGCCGCCTGGCGAGCGCGGCGCCTGGGTGGCTGCGCTGGGCCCCGAGCATGCGCAGGAGCAGCCGCTGCTGCGCGGGATGCTCGACGATCTCTCGCAAGGGCACGAGTCGCCGGCGCTGCGGGAGGATTCGATCTGGCAGGCCTGGCCAGCCCGGCTGCGCGAGGTGCTGGACGAGCGCGCCGCCAGCGGCAGCGGCGGCCGCTCGCTGGCACCCGCTTTCGCGCCCGGCCAGCGGGTCGGGCCCTACCGCCTGGTCCGGTTGCTCGGTGAGGGCGGCATGGGCACGGTCTGGCTGGCCGAGCGCGCCGATGGGGCCTTGCGGCGCGAGGTGGCCATCAAGCTGCCGCTGGTCGGGCCCGAGCGGCTGCGGCTGGCCGATCGCTTCGCCCGCGAGCGCGACATCCTGGCCACGCTGGCCCACCCGCGCATCGCGCGGCTCTACGACGCCGGCGTGGCCGAGGGCGGGCAACCCTGGCTTGCGATGGAGGTCGCCGAAGGTGAGCCCATCACCGCCTATGCCGCGGCCCGGGGGCTGGCGGTCGACGAGCGGGTGAGGCTGTTCCAGCAGGTGCTGGACGCGGTGCAGTACGCCCACAACCACCTGGTGGTGCATCGCGACCTGAAGCCATCGAACATCGTGGTCGACGCGCAAGGCCAGGTGCATTTGCTGGACTTCGGCATCGCGGTGCTGCTGGAACAGCCCGGCCGCGAAGCTGCGCTCACCGAGCTGGGCCAGGCCGTGCTCACGCCGCCATACGCTTCGCCCGAGCAGATCGCCCGCCAGCCGCTGGGCACCGCGTCCGACACCTACTCGCTCGGCGTGGTGCTGTGCGAGCTGCTCTCGGGTGCGCGCCCCTACCAGCCCACCAACGGCAGCCGTGCGGCGCTGGAGCTGGCCATCCTGGAAACCGAGCCGGTGCCACCGAGCAAGGCCCCGGGCCTGGCGCCCGCGACGGCCCGGCGCCTGCGCGGCGACCTCGACAACATCGTGCTCAAGGCACTGAGCAAGGACCCGGCGCAACGCTACGCCAGCGCCGACGCGTTCGCGGCCGACCTGCAGCGCCACCTGGACGGCCAGCCGGTGCTGGCCCACCCCGGCCGCGCGATCGACCGGCTGGCCAAGTTCGTGCGGCGGCACCGCACGCCGGTGGCGGCCGCCCTCAGCGTGGTGCTGGCCCTGGCCGTGGGCACGGGTGTGGCCTGGCGCCAGGCGGTGTCGGCCCGGCTTGCCTCGGAGCAGGCCGTGCACAGCGCAGGCCTGGCCGCACAGGAGCGCGACAAGGCCCGCGCGGTCAACACCTTCCTCGTCGAGCTGTTCGAAGACCCCAAGGGCCTGCGCCCCGGCGCACCCGACGCCTACGACCTGACCGCGCGCCAGTTGCTCGACCGCGCGGCCGACCGCCTGCGCCAGCAGGGCGGTGCCAGCAACGCGGCCCAGGCCGACCTCGTGTTCACGCTGGCCACGATGTACCTCGAAGCCGACGAAGACGCCAAGGCGATTCAGCTGCTGCAGGAGGCCCTGGACTTCACCACCCGCACCCACGGCACGCAGCACGCCGACACCGCCCGCGTGCTGGCCAGCCTGGGTGGCGCGCAGATCTCGTCTGGCGATGCAGGGGCGGCGCAGAAGACGCTGGAGCAGGCCGATGCGATCTTCAAGGCGCTGGGCGACGAAACCACCTACGGCCGCGGCGAGACCTACCTCAACATGGCGCGCCTCTCGGCCACCCGCGATGCCGAGCTGGCGATGGGCCTGGCCGGGCGTGCCGCGGCGATCTTCGAGGCCCAGCCGCCCAGCCAGCGCCCCGGCTCCAACCAGGCCACGGCCCGCAACCTGGTGGGCTATGCGCTGCTGCGGCGCGGTGATTTCGCGGCGGCCGAGCAGCAGTACCGGCAGGCGCTGGCGCTGCACACGCGCTGGGCCGGCGCCGGCCACGGCAAGACCGGCGCCACGCACTCGAACCTGTCCGAGCTGTACCGCCGCATGGGCCGCTTCCGCGACGCCGACGCGGCGATGAACGAGGCGGTGCGCATCATCCGCGCTTCACAGCCCGACGACGCCTTCGACATCGCCCAGACGGAGCTGCGCCAGGCTTCGCTGTGGCACGACATGGGGCGTCGCGCCGAGGGCCGTGCCCTGATCGAGCGCTGCATCGCCGTCTTCGATGCGGCCAAGGGGCAGGGCGAGGCATCGGCCCGCCTGGCCCGGCTGCGCCAGGCCGAGATGCTGGGCCGCGAGGGCCGGCTCGCCGAGGCCGAAGCGCTCGTCGCCGGCCTGCTGCCCCAGTTCGAGGGCCAGACCCAGCGGCGCGCGCTGCTCGCGATTGCGCTGGGCGTGCAGGCGAGGCTGCAACTGGCGCGCGGGGCGGCCCGCGCGGCGCAGCAATCTGCCGAGCGCGGCATTGGGCTGATGCAGCAGGCCGGCACACCGCGCGACCTGATCGCCCTCGATCTGGAGCTCACGCTGGCGGCTGCCAGCGTGGCGCGCGGCGAGGGCGCGGCCGGGGCCGAGGCCGCGCTCACGCGCCTGCGCGGCGTGGTGCCTGCCGAACAGCCCAGCGGTGTCGTGCTGCATGCGCCGCTGGTGGGCCTGCGCCTGCTGGCCGGCGAAGCGGCGCTGCAGCAAGGCGACGCGGCGGGCGCGGCGCGCGAGTTCCAGGCCGTGCAGGCCGCTCTGCGCGACAGCGGCGAAGCCGAGCTGCACGGCGACTGGCTGGCCGCCGCCGCGCTGGGCATGGGCCGCGTGCACCGGCTGAACCGGGCGCCCGACAAGGCCCTGCCCGAGCTGCAGGCCGCCGAGCGCGTGCTGGCGGCGTGGCATGCGCCCACCAGCCTCGCCCTCGCCGAGGCCCGGCTGGTGCTGGCCGAGACACTGCTCGACCTGGAGGACGAAGCCGGCGCCCGCTCGCTCGTGGCGCGCGCAAGGCAGGCCATCGAGGGCCAAGGCACGGTGGCCGCGCGCTACCGCGAGGCGCTGCGATCGGCCGAAGCACGGCTCTGACCCTCACGGACGTCGGGTATGCAGCCGGGCTTGCACGGCCTCGACGAGCGGCCCGATGGCCGAGAGCGGGAAGGGCGATACGCTGCTCACGTTGATCTCGCACAGCACGTGGCGCTCGGGCTCGTCGGCCGTGGGTTCGCCGCGCATGAAATCGCAATCCCAGAGCAGCGGCAGTTGCTCACGCGCGAGGCCGGCGCGCTGCTGCAGCAACGCGATCCATTCCAGCTCCAGGCGCCGCTTCAGGCCCTGGAAGGCCGGGAGGTCCGCCGGGTGGTACAGCCGCGGCCCTGGCGGCGGGGCGGGCTCGTCGCCGATGGCCGGGTAAAGCGCGTTGACCGCCTGGTGCCCGAAACCGACGACGCGGTCTGCCACCAGGTAGGCCCGCACCATCCCCTCGACCAGGCGTGGCTGCCAAGCCTGGTCGACCATGTGGCCACCGTTGGCCGGCTCGAAGTAGGGCGCCATCCGCTGCAACAGCTGCGGCAGGTCCAACTGCTCCTCTTCGCAGCCTCGCTGGGCGTGGCGCACCTGGAGCAGCAGCGAACCTGGCTGCGCCTCGACCCGCCAGACGCCGATGCCGCTGTGCCCGCGGTGCTGCTTCAGCACACGCGGCCCGGCCAACAGCCGCTGCGGCAGCTCGGCCGCCAGTTGAGCGAGGCTGTCGACGCGCCACGCGTCGCTGCCGAAGGGCAGGTCGCGCACGTCCACCAGCACGTCCTTGGTGCCCAGCTTGAGGATGACGTCCGGGTGCGCACTGACGCAGACGCCGGCCTGGGCGACCTCACGCAGCATCGCGTCCAGCCGGTCGCGCCGGCGCCCGGCCTCGATCGGGTTGCACCACACCAGCACCATGGCCGCCTGGCGCAGCTGCGCCGCCACCTCGTCGGCGAAATCGTCGTGGTAGATCGCCGGCTCCGCCGCGACGCCGGCCGAGGCGAAGGCATCGAACAAGGCGCCGAACCGGCCTTCCTGCGGGTCGCTGCGGTCGCGCGCGGCGCGGTCGCCGGGGTAGAGCAGGGCGACGGACGGCGGCAGGGCAGTTTCCACAGGCGCGATCTCAGTGGCGCCCCCGGCAGGAATCGAACCTGCATCTGAGACTTAGGAGGTCCCCGTTCTATCCATTGAACTACGGCGGCGAAGGTCGGATTCTGGCATGGGTGGGGCGTGCCATCATCGCGGCCCGAGCTGTTGTCGAGGCCGCCCATGACCCCTCCCACGATGGCCCGACCGGGCCTTGCTGCCTTGCTGATGCTGGCGGCCGGCCTGGCCTCGCCGGCCTTGCGCGCCGAGCCGCCGCTGGTGGTGCTGGTGCGCCATGCCGACCGGGGCAGTGAGCCGGCGGATGACCCCGGCCTGTCGCTCGCGGGTCAGTCGCGTGCGAAGGCGCTGGGCCAGTCGCTCGCCTTTGCCCAGATCGGCGCCGTGGTCACCACGCAGTTCAGGCGCACGCGCGAGACGGGGCAGGCGGTGGCCGAGCGGCTGGGCCTGGGTGCGCAGCAGGTGCAGGTGGTAGAAGCGCGCGCCGCCGAGGACGCGGCGGTGCACATCGCCGAAGTGGTGGCCACCGTGCGCAGGCAGAGCGCGCCGGTGCTGGTGGTCGGCCACGGCAACACCGTGCCGGCTGTGCTGGCGGCCCTTGGCGGGCCGAAGCTGCCCGACCTGTGCGAGACGAGCTACGGCCTCGCCTTCGTGCTGGTGCCGGGTGCGAAGCCGGTGACCCTGCAGATGCGCTACGGTGAGCCCGACCCGGCGCCCGCGGCCGGGTGCCTGTAGCTGTCAATCCCAGCGCCAGGCCCAGATCAGGTCGACCGCGCTGTCTTCGCCCGATTGCGCGCGCAGCGTGAAGCGCTGCGCAATGCGGTAGATGAGCTGCCAGGTGCCGGTGGTGGCATTGACGCTGCGTTCGTAGCCCACGTACCAGCGCCGCGTGAGCTGCTTGCCGAGCGAGACCACGGTGGTCTGCTCGGCGCCTTCGCCGGCCTGTCGCACGCCGAAGTCGGACAGGCCGATGTTGGCCAGGAAGGTGTCGGTGGGCGACTCGCCTTCGCCGGCCAGCAGCGCCATCGCCGCGCGTTGCAGCAGGGCCGAGTCGGCGCGGCCCAGGCCGTCGGGCTCGCGGCCGAGCACCAGCCAGCTGAGCTTGTCGGTGTCGCTCATCTCCGGGTCGCTGTAGAGCCGGACACGCGGGTTCAGCGCGCTGCCGGTGACGGCCACGCCCACCTCGACGTCGAGGTTGGGCCGCAGCGCCAGGATGTCCAGCCGCGGGTCTTCGAGCGGCCCGCTGAAGGACAGCAGCCCGTGGTCGATCACCAGCTTCTGGCTGTAGGCGGCGTAGGTCCCACGCTCGGTCCGCACGTCGCCGCGCACCGCCAGCCGGCCGGCGGGGTTGGTCACCTTGAGCGTGCCGCGCAGGAGGGTGTCGAGCCCGCGGCCCTTGATGCGCAGGGCCTGCCCGAGGTCCAGCGCGAGATCGAGCGCGCTCTCGAACTCCGGCTCCTTCGCCTGGGCTGCCTGCTGCTGCTCTGCGGCAGCGGCTTCAGCGCGCAGTTGCTCGGGGTCGCGAACGCGCACGTCGTCGTCCAGCGTGGGCGCGCCGCCGCGGCTGAAGTCGATCAGGCCCTCATCCAGCCGCACCTGCCCGGCCAGCCTGGCCGAGCGGGGCCGCAGCGCCAGCGTCGCCTGGCCACTGGCCACGACGCGGCGGTCGATGCGGCCGAGCACACGCAGACGCTCGGCCAGCAGCACCAGGTTGGCCTGGGGCTGGGCGCCCAGCTGGCCTTCGCCGGTGACCCGCAGCCAGCCCTCGCCGCCGCGCCACTCGAAGCGCTCCAGCTTGGCCAGGTCGCCTTGCAGGCTGAGGTCGACCGCGCCTTCGGTGAACTGCACGCCCTGCAGCGCATTGCGCACCTCCAGCTTGCGGCCCGAGAGCCGGCCGCTGATCTCCGGCGCACCCCAACGCCCGCCGAGCGTGGCCGCACCCTTGACCTCGCCGCCCAGGCGCCAGCCCGGGGGCACCCAGGCGCCCCAGGCGCCCAGCTGGGCCACGTTGAGCTGGAACACGCCGTCCAGCGGCGCCTCGCGGCCCGGCCAGCGGGCCTGCGGGGTGGTGTGGGCGGAGGCGACGCCGACCATGTCGCCCAGTTGCTGGCCGGCCAGGCCGATGGTGAAGTGCCAGGTGCCGTTGTGCGCGGCCAGGCCCAGTCGCAGGTCGGACAGGCCCAGGGCGCGGCGCGGGGTCGCGCTGTCGCGCACGTCGTCGGCCACGCTCAGGTCGCCGCGCTGGCGCTCGAAGACCACGTCGGCATCGAAGCGCTCGGCGGCCAGCAGCCTGACCTCGCCGCCCAGTACCAGGTCACCCTTCCACCCGAGCTCGGGCTGCGCGCGCGCCAGCAACGGGGCCAGCTCGAACGCCTCGATCTGCGCCTGCAGCGAGAGCCGGCCAGGTGCCCCAGATGCGGCGCCGGCGCGGTAGCTGGCCTCGCTCCAGCGCACGGCGGTGCCGGGCAGTTCGAGGCGGCCGGGCTCGGCGCGGGCGTCGATCAGGTTCAGTGCGTCGCCCCAGGCGAGGCCGAGCTGCAGGTCGCGCGCGGCCAGCCAGGGCTGCCCGGAGCCGTCGCCGGCGCGACCCTGCAGCTCGCTGAACCGGCCGTCCCAGCGGCCGGCGGAGAGCACGCCCTTCTTCGCATCCGCCGGTTGCCAGCGGCCACTGGCGGTCAGCGCGAGCCGCGAGCCGCTGCCCACGCGCGCCCCTAGCACCTGCTCGAACCACACCGGTGGGCGGATCGGGCTGCTGACGCGCAGGCTGAGCTGGTGCTCGCGCAGGCTGCCCTGCAGATCGGCGCGCAGGCTGTCCAGCTTGGCCTGCTCTTCCCACACCAGGCCTTCGCCGGCCAGCTGCAGCTTCAGCGGCCCGTCGCCCAGCCCGCCGCCTTCGGCCTGGCCCTGCAGGCGCTCGCCTTGCCAGCGGGGGTGCTGCAGGCCGCTCGCGTTCAGCTCGGCCTGCCATTGCGGTGCCCCGTCGGCGGCCCAGCGTGCACCCGCCTTGCCTTGCAGCCGGCCGCGGCTTGGCAGCCAGGCCCAGGCGCTGTCGGCCGGGGCAGCGGCCCACCAGGGGGCCAGCGCGGCGAGGGAGGGTGCTTCGAGCGTGAGGTCGGCCTGGCCGGCGCGGCCGTCGTCTCTTGCATCGAGCGTGACGCGGTTGCCGCTGGTGTCGAGGCGGCCGCGGGCGGTGGCGCTGCCCGCCGCGTTGCGCGTGGCCGCGAGCTCACCCTGCAGCGGCAGCCCGCCCCACTGGCTGGGCGCCAGGGCCAGGCTCAGGCGGCCCGCCAGGCCGCGCAGGGAAGCGCGCCAGTCGCTGGCGGCGCCTGGCCGGGCTGAGGCATCCCAGGTGCCTTCGCTGTCCAGTGTGGCGTTCAGCCGCCGGGCGCCCCGGCTGCCGGGCACCTCGGCTGCAGGCCACCACAGCAGGGGGTCGAAGTCTTTCAGCTCGGCCTTGGCCAGCCAGCCGAGCGGGCCGGTGCCATAGCTGAGGCGGCCGGACGCACGGGCCTGCGCATCGCCCGCGCTGGCTTCGGCTTCGGTCAGCTCGAACTGCTGCGCATCGGCCTTGGCCTGCCAGTTCAGACGCACGGTGGGTGAGGTGGTGCCGCTGCCTTCCAGGCGGCCTTGCAAGCGGCCTTCGAGGGCAGCTCGCCACATGGGCGGGGCCGACGAGGTGGGGGCCGTGGCGCTGGCGGGTGTGGAGGCGGATGCGGGGGCCGAGGCCGGCGGTGCTGCCTCGCTCAGCAGCGGCAGCCCGGTCAGCGCCACCGTGAGCGGCCCGCCCAGCGTCATGGCGGGCAGGCGCTGGTCCAGCGCGGCCGGGCGCAGGCCGTCGAGTGTCAGTGCCAGCGAGAGCGCCTGCTCGCCGCCGGCCAGGTGCAGGCGGCCGTCGCCGCGCAGCTGGCCACCGGCGGCGGTGCCGCCCAGGTCGAGCGCAATCTGCCTGAACTGCAGTTCGCCCAGCGCCTGGACAGTGCCGCGGGCCTGCAGGCGCAGGCGGCGCACCGGCAGCCGCTGTTCGTCCCACCGGCCGGGGGCGTCGTTGTCCAGCGCCACTTCCGCGTCGGCGGGCGCGTCCAGGCCTGTGCTGGTGAGGCGGGCCTCGCCGCGCAGGCGGGTGGCGGGCAGGCCGGCGTGCAGCGCGGCCAGGTCGAGGTCGCGGGTGCGCAGGTTCAGCGCGCCCAGCGGCCAGGCGGCGAAAGGCTTGAGGGTGGCGTCGGCATCGAGGGCCGGGCCTTTCGGGTCGTCGCTGCTCAGCCGGGCGGTGGCCTTGAGTTCGGCCAGCGGGCCATCGAGCGCCACGGTGGCCCGCCACGGCATGGCCGCACCCTCCAGGCTCTGCAGCCGGCTGGCGAGCTTCAGCGCCAGGGGGGCGTCGGTGTCGATGCTGGCCTCGGTGTCGGCCAGCAGCCGCTCGCTGCGCAGTGCCAGGCTCTGCACGGTGTGGCGCGCGCCGTGGTCGGCGCCGAGTGCCAGGCCGCGCAGTTGCACGCCCGAGAGCGGTGGCAGGTCGTCGATCTGCAATGCGTCGACGCGCCCGGCGGCCAGGGTCAGCGCCACCGGCAGGCGCAGGCTGGCCGGCGGGGTGCTGGGCGTGGCCGCGGTGGGCGAGGGTGCGGACCGCCACACGGCCTGCTCGGCCGAGAGGTTCGCCAGGCTGACGTGCAGCCAGGGGGCCTGGGGCGCGGTGGGCCGCTGCCAGCCCCAGTCGAGCCCGGTCAGCCGCACCCGCTTGAGTTCCAGCCGTGCGCCGGCGATGTCGAGCTGCAGCCGCTCGGCCGAGAGCTCGTCACCCAGCAGCGAGCCTTGCAGGCCGTCGAGCTGCAGGCCGGGCATGCGGGCCAGCAGCCAGCCGCTGCCGGTCTCGCTGCGGCCGAGCCAGGCCACGCCGCCGACCAGCAGCAGCGCCAGCACCAGCAGGCCGCCACCCAGGCCCCAGGCCCAGCGGCGCAGGCGCCGGGCCGAGGTGGCAGTGGGGGCAGGGGCCGGTGGCGTTTCAGGGGAAGAAGGCATGCCTGTTCAGAACGCGACGCCCACGCTGAGGTGCACACGCCACTGTTTCAACTCGTGCCCGTAGGCCAGGTCCAGTTTCAAGGGGCCCACCGGGCTGCGCCAGCGCGCGCCGACGCCATAGCCCAGCGCCGGGTTCAGGTGCTTGACGGTGTCGGCGGCGCGGCCGGCGTCGGCGAACACCGCCCACCAGACGGACGGCAGGCTCTGAGAGACCGGCCGCGCCAGCTCGACGCTGGCGGTGGCCAGCATCTTGCCGCCGGTCACACCGCCCTCGGGCGTGGCCGGGGCCAGCGTGCGGTAGTCGTAGCCGCGCACCGAGCCGTCGCCGCCGGCGCGAAAGCGCTGCGAGTCAGGCACGACGACATCGTTCTTGGCCAGTACACCGCCCAGCTCCAGACGGGCTTCGCTGAAGAAGCCCGCGGGCAGCGGCCAGTAGCCGGTCGCGCGGCCGTACAGGCGGGTGAAGGGGCCGCTGGCGGGCTGCTCGGCCGAGGGGCGGTCCAGCGCCTCGCCCCAGGCCCAGCCGGCGCCGAGCTGCAGGTTCAGCGTGAAGCCCTTGGTCGGCAGCACAGCGTTGTCGAGCCGGCGCCAGGTGTGGTGCAGGTTGGCGGAGCCGGCCTTCAGCGTCAGCGGGTCGATGCAGGCACCCTCGGCGTAGGTGCATTCGTTGCTGCGCTCGAATTCGACGAAGGCCAGGCGCTCCAGCCCGGGCAGGTCTTCGGAGCGGCCAAGCCGGGCCCGTTGCGAGATGGTGCGGTCTTCGCTCGTCTTGAGCAGCTCGTAGGTGGCGCCGACGATGTAACGCTGCATCTGCGCATTGGGGTGGGTCGAGGCCTCCGCGTCGAAGGCCCGGCGGTCACGGCCCAGCTCGGCCTTGTTGCGCCAGACGGCGTCGTAGCCGAAAAGGCGCCGGTGGGTGTATTCCAGCGTCGTCCGCGGGCCGGTGTTGGTGCCGTAGCCCAGGCCGACCGTGGCGTTCTGCAGTGGCGCTTCCTTCACCTTCACCAGCACCCGCGCTTCACCGGCCTGCGCCGCTTCCGGGTCCAGGCTGACGGTGGCCTGGTCGAACAGGCCGGTGCGCAGCAGGCGGTCCTGGTAGTCGAGCAGGCGGCCTTCGGTCAGCGGCATGCCGGACTGCAGGCCCGACAGGGCGCGCACCCGGTCGGCATCGTGGTGCTGCATGCCTTGCACGTCGATCGACGAGGCGGGTGGGCCAGCGCGGAACAGCGGGCCGCTGTCGGCCACGGCGAAGATCCTCACGACCGGTTGCTCGCCGGTGGTGACCTCGGCGCTGGTGCCGCTCCAGGTGGCGGCGGCGTAGCCCTCGGCGCGCAGGCGCGCGATGGTGCCGTTCTTGGCCGAGGACCACGACGAGTTGCTGAAGCCATCACCCACCTGCAGTGGCCAGCCCGCGAGCAACGAGGTGTGCAGCTCGCGTGCGGCCCGGTCGCGCCGCTCCAGCGATTCGGCCAGCTCGCCCTGGAAGTCGATCACCAGCTTGTCGACGCGTGCGACCGGCCCGGGGCGCACGACGAGGCGCACGTTCCGGCCGTCGCGCTCCACATGGACCAGCGAGGCGAAGTAGCCCTCGGTCTGCAGCAAGGTGCGGGCTTGGGCGGGCGCCGCGGCGATCAGGCGCGACCATTCGACCTCGCTGACGACCAGGATGGGCTCGGTGGCCGTGGGGGCGCCGTCCTGGGCGCCCTTGGGCTTGGTGGCGGCCAGCTCCGTGGCCTGGTCGGCAATGGCGCGGGCCAGGTCCAGGTGGCGGCTCAGCAGGTCGCGCAGGTCGCCCGGCGCGTCGATCTCCAGCACGGGCACCGCGGCCTGGGCGGCTGGCGATGGCGCCACTGGGCCCGGCGCAGCCTCGGCCCCGGACGCGGCCGGGGGAGGTGGCAGCTGCGACACCGCCGCCTGGGCCGCGGCCAGCGCGGGCGCCATCAACACCAGCAGCAACCCCGCAGCCCTCATTTGCTGAGCAGGCGCATCGCTCCTTCGAGCCCGGCGAGCGTGAGCGGGAACATGCGCTGCTGCATCAGCTGCTGCACGATCGAGATGCTCTGCCGGTACTGCCAGACGCCTTGTGGTTCGGGGTTGATCCAGGCGTACTTCGGGAAGGCGTGGGTCAGGCGCTGCAGCCACTCGGCGCCCGGCTCCTCGTTGTTGTATTCGACGCTGCCGCCGGGCTGCAGGATCTCGTAGGGGCTCATCGTCGCGTCGCCGACGAAGATCAGCCGCCAGTCCTTGTTGTACTTGCGGATGACGTCGAAGGTGGGCGACTTCTCGCTGAAGCGGCGGCGGTTGTTCTTCCACATGAAGTCGTAGACGCAGTTGTGGAAGTAATAAAACTCGAGGTGCTTGAACTCGCTCTTGGCGGCCGAGAAGAGTTCTTCGACGCGGTGGATGTGCTCGTCCATCGTGCCGCCCACGTCCATCAGCAGCAGCACCTTGACCTTGTTGTGGCGCTCGGGCACGAGCTTGATGTCGAGCAGGCCGGCATTGGCGGCAGTGCAGTGGATGGTGTCGTCGAGGTCGAGCTCGAGCTCGGAGCCCTCACGCGCGAAACGCCGCAGGCGGCGCAGCGCGACCTTGATGTTGCGCGTGCCGAGCTCCAGCGAGTCGTCGTAGTCCTTGTAGGCGCGCTGGTCCCAGACCTTCACCGCGCTGCGCTGCTTGCCCGGCCCGCCGATGCGGACGCCCTGCGGGTTGTAGCCACCGTGGCCGAAGGGGCTGGTGCCGCCGGTGCCGATCCACTTGGAGCCGCCTTCGTGGCGCTCCTTCTGCTCTTCGAGGCGCTTCTTGAGCGTCTCCATCAGCTCGTCCCAGCCCATCTTCTCGATGGCGGCCTTCTCTTCGGGGCTCAGCTCCTTTTCGAGCACCTTCTTCAGCCATTCGAGCGGGATCTCCTTGCCGAAGTCGGTGAGCATCTCCACGCCCTTGAAGTAGGCCGAGAAGGCGCGGTCGAACTTGTCGAACAGCGCCTCGTCCTTGACGAGCGTGGTGCGCGAGAGAAAGTAGAAGTCGTCGATCGATGGGCCGATGACGCCTTCCTTGAGCGCCTCCAGCAGGGTCAGGTATTCCTTGACCGAGACCGGCAGCTTCGCGGCACGCAGGGTGAAGAAGAAATTGGTCAGCATGGCTGTCTACGGCCGGGGCCACCGATGGTGCCACATTGTGCCGGCCGCATCGGTTGCCATACGTACCACGCCCTTCCGACCCACAGCGTCTCAGCCGCGGGCCGGCTTCACCTTGGCAATGACCTGGCCTTTCACGCCATCGACCCTGAGCTTGACACCGGCCTTGGCGGCGGCCCGGGCCAAGGCCTCAGCCGCTTCGGCCTGGACCTCCCGGACGCGTGGCTTCGACCGGGCCACCGGGCCTGCCTTGGCCGGTGCGCCTGTGTCATGCGCCGCCAGCCAGCCGAAGAACTCCTCGTGCCAGAGGCGCGAGTTGCGCGGCTTCAGGATCCAGTGGTTTTCGTCCGGGAACCACAGCAGCCGGGCTTCGACCCCGCGTGCTTTGAGGGTGTTGTAGTAGGCAAGGCCCTGCTGGTCCGGCACGCGGTAGTCGAGCGCGCCATGGATCACCAGCGTGGGGGTCTGCATCTTGCCCGCGAAGGCGTGCGGGCTCTGGGCGTTGATGCGCTCGAGGTTCTCCCAGTACCAGGTGCCCAGCTCCTTTGCATGCCAGGAGTAGGCGTCGTCGGCGAACATGGCCGTCCAGTCGAAGCAGCCGGCGTGGCAGACGTAGGCGGCGTAGCGGCCCGGTTTCACGTGGCCGTTCATCCAGGCCACCATGTAGCCGCCGTAGCTGCCGCCGGTGGCGAAGACGCGCTTGCGGTCGGCCCAGGGCTGCTTCAGCACCCAGTTGGTGGCGGACTCGATGTCCTGCAGCTCCAGCTCGCCCCAGCGGTGGGTGATGGAGTCGAGGAAGGCATGGCCGAAGCTGGACGAGCCGTGGTAGTTCACGTTCACCACCACGTAGCCCTGGGCGGCAAAGAGCTTGTAGTTCCAGCGGTAGTGCCAGTGGTCGCCCGGCGCGGTGTGCGGCCCGCCGTGGATGGTGTGCAGGATGGGGTACTTCTTCGCCTTGTCGAAGCCGGGCGGGTAGAAGAGCCACATCTGCACCTTGTCACCCTGGGCGCCGGTGATCCAGCGCTCTTCGTGCGTGCCCAGGGCCAGCTCGCCGAGCAGGGCGTCGTTGAAGCTGTCGATGCGGCGCGGCTGCTCGCCGGGCAGGTGGGCGGTGAGGCGGGCGGGGTGGCTGGCGGTGTCGGCCAGCGTCACCAGGGTGCCGGCGGCCTTGTCGAAGCTGGAGAGCGTGCCACCCTCGACCACCGTCTCGGCGCGGCGGTCTTCGAGGTCGAAGCGCCACAGGTGCTGGCGACCGTGCTGCTCGGCGGTGAAGAGCAGCGCCAGGCCATCGTCCTCCCAGCGCAGCGGCAGGTTCACCTCGTGGTCCCACTCGGCGCTGACGACCTCCCACCGCGTGGCCCAGCGTTTGCCGGCACGCGCGCACAAAGCCAGCTGGCGCGGCATGGTGTGCTTGCGGCCTTGGTGCGAGGCGACGAAGGCCAGGCGTTCGCCGTCGGGGCTGTACCGCGGGCCGGCGAAATCCCAGGCCGGGTCGCGTGCCACCTCGGTCACCTTGCGGGTGCGCAGGTCGATCTCGGCCAGCGCGTAGCGGCCGTCCACCGGCTTGGTGGGCGAGGGGTCGTGGGCGAAGACGATGCGCTGGCCGTCGGGCGAGATGTCGTAGGCGTCCGCGTCGGGGTCGGCGCGGGTCAGCTCGTAGGCCGTGCCCTCGAACAGGTCGCTCGCTTCGCCGGTGGCCAGGTCCAGCACATGCAGGCGGGCGACGCGGCCCATGGGAATGAAGTGGTCCCAGTAGCGGTAGGTGGCCTCGCTGGTGGCGTAGCCGGTTTCCTTGCGCTCCTTGAACTCCTTCAGCCGCTTGGCCTGCGCCTCGGCGCCCTTGGCGTCGGGCCAGACCCAGGAGATGAATGCGATGCGCTGGCCGTCCGGGAACCACTTGAAGCTCTCTACCCCCGTGGCCACCTTGCCGATGCGGCGGGCTTCGCCCCCGTCGGGCGGGATGACGTAGAACTGGGCCTCTTCGTCCTTGCTGCCCTGTTGCTCGCGCCGGGCCGTGAAGCCGATCAGGTCACCCTTGGGCGAGAAGCGGGGCTGGCCATCCTTCTCGCCGCACTGCGTCAACTGGCGCGGCCTGCCACCCAGGGTGGAGAGCAGCCAGAGCGAGGTGAAGGCCTTGTTTTCCGCCATGTCGTAGCGGCTCACCGAGCACACCGCCTGGGCGCCGTCCGGGCACAGGCTGGGTGGGCCCAGGCGCTCGAACTGCCAGAGTTCTTCGATCGTGAATTTCTTCTTCTTGGCCATGGGCGCTCCGGATGTCGGGTGGACGTTGGGCAGGGCCGCACCGGGTGGTCGCCGGTGGCGGAATCTGCGAGTATGCCGCTCTGACCCATTGCCGCCGCCCCGAGTGGCTGCGGAACGAATTCGATGGCCCGCGCGCCTGCCCCCATGCCCTTGCTGCCCCCGGCCTTGCCCGACGACCCGGCGCGTCGCCGCCTGCTGAAAGGCGCGGCCTTCGCGGCGGCCTTCCCTGGCATGTCGCTGCCGGCATCGGCGGCCAACACCCTCGTCGTGGGCGGCCTGCCGGTCACGTGCAACCTGACGCTGCCGGTCGCTTGTGCCGCGCGGGCGGCCGCCAAGCCGGTGAACGGCCCGCTCTTCGAGTACAGCAAGTACAGCGGCTGGCCCGAGATCAAGGAATCGCTGATGGCCGGCAGCATCCAGGCGGCCTACATGCTGGCGCCGCTGGTGATGGACCTGGCGGACAAGAAGATCCCGGTCAAGATCGTCTCGCTCGGCCACCGCTCGGGCGCGGTCATCATGGTGCGCACCGATTCGCCCTACAAGAAGTTCAAGGACCTGGCCGGCAAGCGCATCGCCATCCCCAGCCGCTTTGCCGTCGATTTCCTCTTCCTGCGCAAGATGCTGGCGCAGGAGGGCATGACGCCCAAGGACATCCAGATCGTCGAGATGGCGCCACCCGACATGCCGGCCGCGCTCTACGCCAAGGCGGTGGATGCGTACTGCACCGGCGAGCCCTTCGGCGCCGCGGCGCAGAGGGCAGGTTACGCCACGCCGCTGCGCATGACGCGCAATGAATGGCGCAACTACATCTGCTGCGTGCTGACGGTGCGCGAGGAACTGATCAAGAGCGATCGGGCAGCGGTGCAGGACCTGGTCAACCATGTGCAGGCCGCCGGCCATTGGCTCGACCAGGCCCAGGGCAACCGCGACAAGGCGGTGGCCATCGCCGCCGGCCGGAAGTTCTTCAACCAGGATCCGAACATCCTGAAGTTCGTGATGGAGAACCCGACCGACCGGGTGACCTACGGCGACCTGCGCATGATCCGCGCCGAGTTCGAGGAGCTGATGCAGTTGTCCATCGAGGCGGGCACGCTGAAGGCGCCCGTCCCCTACGACAAGTACATGGACGAGAGTTTTGCCAAGGCGGCCAGGCCAACGACCATCAACCTGTGACGAAGAAGATGCTGTTTCCGACCCGGCTCGTGTCAGCCTGTACCTTGGTGGCCGGACTGCTGGCCCCGGCGCAGGCCGCCGCGCCGCAACTCAAGGCCGGCGTGTTCGAGCCCGCCCGGCCCGCGCCGGAGCTCTCGCTCCAGGGCTCCGACGGCCAGCCTCTGAAGCTGGCGAAACACCGCGGCAGGCTGGTGTTGCTGGTGTTCGGCTTCATCAACTGCCCCGAGGTCTGCCCCACCACGCTGGCCACGCTGGCCGAGGCGCGCAAGGCGCTGGGGCCGCAGGCGGCGGCGGTGCAGGTGGTCTACGTCACTGTCGACCCCGAGCGTGACAAGGCCGAGCTGATCCGGCCCTACCTGGCCGCCTTCGACCCCGGCTTCATCGGCGGCACCGGCAGCCCCGAGGCCTTGGCCGCGGTGCGCAAGGCCTATGGCGTGGTGGCCGAGAAGGTGGTCCGGCCCGGCGGCGGCTACGTGATGAACCACTCCAGCTCGGTCTACCTGATCGACCGCGAAGGGCGGCTGCGCGCGATGATGCCCTACGGCCACACCGCCAAGGACTTCGTGCACGACCTGCAACTGCTGCTGGCCGCCCAGTGAAGCCGCGTGCCTGGAAGCTGGCTGCCGCCGCGCTGGGCCTGGTGGCGCTCGCAGGGGCGGGCGGGGCCGGCTGGGCGGCCTTTGCGCCCCTCCGGCTCGACACGCGCGACGAGCTGTTCGAGATTCCCAAGGGCACGTGGGCACGGCGCATGGCGGGCGACAAGGTCGAGATCCTGCCCGACCGCATCGACCTGACCCTGGCGCTCAACGACGTGCTGCTGCTGCGCAACCTGGACGAGGTGCCCCAGCAGTTCGGGCCGGTGCTGATCATGCCGGGCCAGAGCTTCCGCCTGCCATTCGAGGTGGCTTCGAGCTACAGCTTCGACTGCACCGCCCATTCCAGCGGGCAGATGCAGGTGGTGGTGGCGCCCACGCCGGCGCCAGGGTGGCAAACGCTGCGCTGGCGCTGGCTGCGCTGGCAGCGAAAGGGGTGGGGAACGTGAAGGGGAGCGCGCGGTGAGCGCAACGACGGGATCGAAACTGGCGGGCGCGCCGTGGGCGCGGTGGCTGGCCAAGGCCTGGCCGCCGCTGGCGCTGATGGCGCTGGTGGTGGCCATCTGGTGGGCGGTGGTGGTGAAGACCGAGAGCGCGATCTTCCCAACGCCCTGGGCAGTGGTCACCGGCGCGATGGAGCTGGTCGAAGACGGCACGCTGTGGGAGCACATTCGCGCCTCGCTCTTGCGCGTGGGCACGGGGTTTGGCCTGGCGGTGCTGGTGGGCATCCCGCTGGGTTTGTGGATGGGCTGGGTGGCCGGTGCCTACCGCACGCTGAACCCGATCTTCCAGATGCTGCGTCCGATCTCGCCGATTGCCTGGATCCCGGTGGCCATCCTGTGGTTCGGCGTCGGCGAGGTGTCGCCGATCTTCCTGATCTTCATTTCCTCGGTGTTCCCGATGGTCGTGCAGACCACCTCGGGCGTGCACACCATCGACCGGCGCTACCTGCGGGCCGCGGCCAACTTCGGCGTGTCGCGGCCGGTGCTGTTCCGGCAGGTGGTGATCCCGGCGGTGCTGCCTGAAATCATCGTGGGCATGCGCATCGGCATCGGCGTGGCCTGGCTGGTGGTGGTGGCGGCCGAGATGATCGCGCTGCGCTCCGGCCTGGGCTACCTGATCATGGACTCGCGCAACGCCGGCAACCGCTACGACCTGGTGATCGCCGCGATGATCATCATCGGCTGCATCGGGCTGCTGCTGGACGGCCTCACCCGGCTGCTGGAGAGGCTCAAGACCGTGCGGTGGCGCTATGTCCGATAAGAAGATCGTCGTTGACCGGATCGAGAAGCGCTTCGGCGAGCTGCCTGTCATTGGCGGGGTGAGCTTCGAGGTCGCCGACGGCGAGTTCGTCGCCATCGTCGGGCCTTCGGGCTGCGGCAAGTCGACGCTGATGAACACGATCGCCGGCTTCGAGCAGCCCGACGGCGGCAAGGTGCGGGTCGACGGCGTGCCCATGAACGGCCCAAGCTCCAAGGGCATCGTGATCTCGCAGCACGGCTCGGTGTTCCCCTGGCTCACCGTGCAGCAGAACCTGATGTTCGGCCTGGATGGAGCCCCCAGGCTGCGGTGTACCGCAGCCGCCCCCCGAGGGGGACAGCCCGAGCTTGGGAGCGGCCCGGCGCTCGGGCTGGGTGGCGAACGCCACGACACCGGCCCCGCCGAGCGCGCGGCGCTGGCCGACCACTACGCGGCGATGGTGGGGCTGAAGGGCTTCGAGGCGGCCTATCCGCACGAGCTGTCGGGCGGCATGTTGAAGCGCGTGGAACTGGCGCGCGCGCTCATCGTCAAGCCCGAGATCCTCTACCTCGACGAGCCGTTCTCTGCGCTGGATGCGCTGATGAACCTGCGCATGCGCAACGAGCTGCTGCGCATCCTGGCCGAAGAGCGCCACACGGTGCTGCTGATCACGCACGACGTGGAAGAAGCGATCTACATGGCCGACCGTATCCTGGTGCTGTCGCCGAGGCCGGCGTCGATCCAGGCGAGCTTCGAGGTGACGCTGGCGCACCCACGGCGGTTGGGCAGCCCTGAGGCGCAGGACTTGCGCGAGGCGATCCTCAAAGAGCTGGGACTTTGATCCTGCGGTTCAGCGCGGTCGTGCCAGCTGGTGCTCCAGGTGCGCGCGCACCTCGGGCCACTCGCCGGCGGCCAGGCTGTACATCACCGTGTCGCGCACGGTGCCGTCGCGGCGCAACGCGTGGTGGCGCAGCACGCCGTCCTTCCTCGCTCCCAGCCGCTCGATGGCGCGCTGCGAGGCGAAGTTGTAGTTGTCGGTGCGCCAGCCCACCAGCTTCGCACCGAGGGCGTCGAAGGCGTGCTGCATCAGCAGCAGCTTGGCGGTGGTGTTGACGCCGCTGCGCTGCACGCTGCGGGCGTACCAGGTCCAGCCGATCTCCAGCCGTTCCACGGCCGGCACGATGTCGTGGTAGCTGGTGCTGCCCAGCACCCGGCCGCTGGCCGCGTCGAGCACGGCGAACGCGAGCCGGTTACCGGCTTCGCGCTGCGCCAGCGCCAGCTCGATGTAGGCGCGGGTCTTGTCCGGCTCGGGCACCGAGGTGACCCGCAGGTTCCACAGCTCGCCGTCGGCCGCCGCGGCCTTCAGCCCGGCCTCGTGCTCCAGGCCCAACGGCACCAGCCGGACAGGCGCGCGCTCCAGGACAACAGGCGCAACCGTGATCATGTAGGTGTGATTGGCGCGCGAAGCGCCGCCTTCATCAAGTGGCGTGCGTGGATCCGGCTTTGCCGGGCCGCTGCGCGTGCCCCCTCGGGGGGCAGCCCCCGGGAGGGGGCGTGGGGGCCCCATTTCATCGATTGTGTCTTTGCATGAAGACGAGCTTCTCGAACAGGGTCACGTCCTGTTCGTTCTTCAGCAGCGCGCCCACCAGCGGCGGCAGGGCGACCTTGTCGTCCTGGCTGCGCAGGGCCTCGATCGGGATGTCTTCGGCCACCAGCAGCTTGAGCCAGTCCAGCAGTTCGCTGGTCGAGGGCTTCTTCTTCAGCCCGGGCAGGCCGCGCACGTCGTAGAAGCTCTTCAGCGCAGCGGCCAGCAGGTCCTTCTTCAGGTGAGGGAAGTGCACGTCGACGATCTTGCCCATCGTCTCGGCATCGGGGAACTTGATGTAGTGGAAGAAGCAGCGGCGCAGGAAGGCGTCGGGCAGCTCCTTCTCGTTGTTCGAGGTGATGAAGACCAGCGGCCGGTGCTTCGCGCGGATCGTCTCGCGCGTCTCGTAGACGTGGAACTCCATCCGGTCGATCTCGCGCAGCAGGTCGTTCGGAAACTCGATGTCGGCCTTGTCGATTTCGTCGATCAGCAGCGCGACCGGCTGATCGGCGGTGAAGGCCTGCCACAGCACGCCCCTGATGATGTAGTTGTGGATGTCCTTGACACGCTCGTCGCCCAGCTGGCTGTCGCGCAGGCGACTCACTGCGTCGTATTCATACAACCCCTGGTGAGCCTTGGTGGTGCTCTTGATGTGCCACTCCAGCAGCGGCATGCCCAGCGCCGCGGCCGCTTCCTCGGCCAGCATCGTCTTGCCGGTGCCGGGCTCGCCCTTGACCAGCAGCGGGCGCTTGAGTGTCATCGCGGCGTTCACCGCCAGCATCAGGTCGGGGGTGGCGACGTACTTGTCGGTGCCTTGGAATTTCATGGGGGCGGGTCTCGCGGGGCCGGAGGCGATGAGAAGGGCCGGGTCAGTATAGGCTCGCCCCTATAATCATTGATCCGCCTCAATGACCCTTTCGATCCGGCGATGACGATGAAGAACATCAAGGCAATCACCAAGACCCTGTCCCTCACGCTCGCGCTGGCTGCCGCCGCGACACTGGCCCAGGCCCAGGAGGTGAAGGGCGACGTCAAGGCCGGCGAGAAGAAGAATGCCATGTGCATCGGCTGCCACGGCATCGAGGGCTACCAGGCCAGCTTCCCGCAGATCTACAAGGTGCCCAAGATCTCCGGCCAGAACGCCAAGTACATCGCCGCGGCGCTCGATGGCTACCGCAAGGGCGATCGCAAGCATCCGTCGATGCGCGGCATCGCAGGCTCGCTGACCGACCAGGACATCGCCGATCTGGCTGCCTTCTACGAAAGCCACGGTGGCGCCAAGGAAGCCGCCGCCGCGCCCGCCAAGGCCGAGTTGCCCGAAGCGCTGAAGGGCAAGCTCGCCGCCTGCGTGGCCTGCCACGGCGAGAACTTCAACAACACCACCGACCCGGCCAACCCCCGCCTGGCCGGCCAGCACGCCGACTACCTCACCGTCTCGCTGCAGGCCTACAAGGCCAAGGACAAGCAGGTTGTTGGCCGCTCGAATGCGACGATGGTCGGCATGGTCGGCACCCTCAGCGACGCCGAGATCAAGCAGGTGGCCAACTATCTCGCTGGCCTGCCCGGCGACCTGAAGACCGTGCCGAACGGCAAGTTCCGCTGAAAGCAACCGGGTCACCCGCATGACCGGGGCCGAGAGAGAAGCCGCTGATCCAGCGGCTTTTCTTTTGCCCGGCCCGGCACCCGCCCTTCAGAAATCGGTCGCAACGGCCGATACGCCGGCCTAGAGGGCGGTGACGGGCATGCTGAAGAGGATCAGTGTCGATCAGGTTCGCATCGGGATGCATCTGCACGCCCTGGACGGGCCGTGGATGGACCACCCGTTCTGGAAGACGAAGTTCGTGTTGCGCGACCCGGCGGACCTGAAGAAGCTGCGCGAAAGTGGCCTGACCGCGGTCTGGATCGACACCGACAAAGGGCTGGATGTCGTCGCCGTGGTGGAAGAAGCGGCGGCACCGATGCCGACGACCACACGCTCGCCCCTGCCCGCTGAATCTGGCGTTCCGGCACCGGCCGCCGCCGGCAAGGCGGCACCCGCGCCGGCGCCCTCAGGCAGCCTGCAGGACGAGATCCGGCAGGCTGCTGCGCTGTGCCGCCAGGGGCGCGAGCAGGTGCTCTCGATGTTCAGCGAGGCCCGTCTGGGACGTGCAGTGGATGCCGAGAACTGCCTGCCACTCGTCAACGACATTGCCGACTCGGTCTTTCGCAACCCGGGCGCTCTGGTGAGCCTGGCGCGTCTGAAGTCGCAGGACGACTACACCTACATGCATTCGGTGGCCGTCTGCGCGCTGATGGTGGCCTTGGGCCGCGAGTTGGGGCTGCCGGCCGATGCCTGCCGCGAGGCTGGGCTGGCCGGCCTGATGCACGACCTGGGCAAGGCGGCGATGCCGCTCGATGTTCTCAACAAGCCCGGCAAGCTGACGGACGCCGAATTCGCCGTCATGAAGAGCCACCCGGTGCGCGGCCACGAGATGCTGGTCGAAGGCCGCGGGGCGTCCGAGGCGGTGCTGGACGTCTGCCTCTCGCACCACGAGCGCATGGACGGCACCGGCTACCCTCACCGCCTGACCGCCGATCGCATCAGCCTGGTGGCCCGCATGGGGGCCGTGTGCGACGTCTACGACGCGATCACCTCCAACCGGCCCTACAAGGCGGGCTGGGACCCGGCTTCGTCGATCGCGGCGATGGCCTCGTGGCAGGGCCACTTCGACCCGGCCGTCTTCAAGGCCTTCGTCAAGAGCCTGGGCATCTACCCGGTCGGCTCGCTGGTGAAGCTGCAATCGGGCCGCCTTGCCGTGGTGGTGGAGCAGAACGCTCAGAGCCTGGCGGCGCCGCGCGTCAAGGTCTTCTTCTCGACCCGGTCCAACCTGCCGATCGCGGTGCTGGTGCTCGACCTCATCCGGGGCACCGACAAGATCGTTTCGCGAGAAGATCCCAAGGCCTGGGGTTTCCCTCACCTGGAAGAGCTCTGGGCCGGAGACGCCGCGCCGCGCCGCTGACCCTACACTCCGGCCCATCCTCGCCACTGCCCCCCTGCGGGGCCTCAGGAGAAGCCGACCATGCCACGACATCTCGCCGCCGCGCTGCTCGCGCTGGCCTTGACGACCGCCGGCATCGCCGCGCAGGCCCAGACCCTGCGCTGGGCCAGCCAGGGTGACCCGCAGACCATGGACCCGCACTCGCAGAACGAGGGCCTGACCAACTCGATGAACGGGCAGGTCTACGAGCGGCTGGTGATGCGCGACAAGCAGCTCGGCATCGCCCCGATGCTGGCCACCGAGTGGCAGCAGGTCTCACCCCTGTTGTGGCGCTTCAAGCTGCGCCCGAACGTGAAGTTCCACGACGGCTCGCCCTTCACCGCCGACGACGTGGTCTTCTCGGTCGAGCGGGCGCGCCAGCCGACCTCGCAGATCGCCGCCTACGCCATCGCGCTGGGCGAGGTGAAGAAGGTCGATCCGCTGACCGTCGAGTTCCACCTGAAGGATGTCAACCCGATCTTCCTGCAGCACCTGGACACGATCTTCGTCATGAGCAAGGCCTGGTCCGAGAAGAACCGGGTCACCAAGCCGCTGAGCTTCAAGGACAAGGAAGAGACCTACGCCTCGCTGAACGCCAACGGCACCGGCCCCTATGTGCTGGTCAGCCGCCAGCCCGGCATCAAGACGGTCTACAAGCGCAATCCCGCCTGGTGGGGAAAGATGGAAGGCAACGTGCAGGAGGTGGTCTACAGCCAGATCGCCAACGACGCGACGCGCCTGGCGGCCCTGGTCTCGGGCGAGATCGACTTCGTGCTCGACCCGGCGCCGCGCGACGTGGCCCGGCTGCGCAACACCGAGGGCGTGAAGATCATCGACGGCATGGAAAACCGTGTGATCTTCGTCGGCATGGATCAAGCGCGCGATTCGCTGCTCTACGGCAAGAGTCCCGACGGCAAGAACCCGTTCAAGGACGTGCGGGTGCGCCGGGCGATGTACCAGGCGATCGACATCGAGACCATCAAGACCAAACTGATGAACGGCCAGTCGGTGCCGGCCGGCCTGCTGGTGGCCTCGCCGCTGGCCTTCTTCAACGAGGCCGAGCTCGACAAGCGTCTGCCCTATGACCTGGCCCGCGCCAAGGCGCTGATGGCCGAAGCCGGCTATGCAGGCGGCTTCGAGGTGACCTTCGACTGCCCGAACAACCGCTACATCAACGATGAAGAGTTGTGCATCGCCATGGCGGCGATGTGGGACAAGATCGGCATCAAGGTGCGCGTCAACGCGATGCCGCGTGCCACATACTTCCCCAAGACCGAGAAGCTGGACACCAGCCTCTACCTCTTCGGCTGGGGCGGCGCGATCACCGACGCCGAAACCACCTTCACGCCGATCTACCGCAACCGTGCGACTGGGGGCATCGGCGAGTACAACCGCGGCAACTACAGGAACGACAAGCTCGACGCGATGATCGCGGCCTCCAGCAAGGAGGCCGACGTGGCCAAGCGCCGCGAGATGATCAAGGCCATCTACCGCGAGCACAACGAGAACATCCACCACATCCCGCTGCACCGCCAGTTCATTCCGTGGGCGGCGCGCAAGAACGTGAACGTGGTGCACCGGGCCGACAACTGGCTCGAGGTGCAGTGGGTGACGGTGAAATAGGGCCCTACCGGGGTGCCCCCCGAGGGAGCTCGCGCAGCGGACCGGCGGAGCCGGATCCGCGCACGCCACTTGGGGTGAGCGGCCCTTCGCGCGCTCAGCTGTCCGTCAGTCGCGCGTGGCGCGCTGCCTGACGCGGTCGAGGTAGGCCAGGCCGTCGGGCGGCCGGCCGCTGCGCTGGGATTCCCAGATCATCTCGCCCAGGCACTCCATCACCTCGTGCTGGGCGTCGTGGAGTGAGTTGCGCTTTGCGGCCAGCAATTCCACCGCCTGGCGGATACCGCGGGGCTGGTCGATCGAGACCTGCTCGCTGATGGTCAGGTGCATCGCCAGGTGCAGGAAGGGGTTGGTGCGGCCACCCTCGACGGTGTAGCTGGCCGCCAGCGCGGCGTCCACGTCGGCCAGGTCTTCTGCGTACTCGGGGTGCTCGTCGATCCAGCCGCCCGCCAGGGCTTCGATCGCGGCCAGGGGCTGCTTCGCACGCTGCTTGGCGGCCACTTCGCAGAAGAAGCGGCGAACGTCGTGCTGGGAGGGTTGGAACATTCGACAATTGTCGCTTCGCCGCCATTGCCCTTGCTTGCCATGCAGGTCTCCACCGAGCTGCTCTTCACCGAAGCCCGCACCGCGCGGGCCTACTTGCCCGGCGAGGTGCCCGACGACACCCTGCGGTCGCTCTACGACCTGGTCAAGTGGGGCCCGACGTCGGGCAACTGCACGCCGCTGCGCATCGTCTTCGCCCGCACGGCGGAGGCGCGCGAGAGGCTGGCCCGGTGCATGGACCCCGGCAGCAACGCGGCGAAGGTGCGTCATGCGCCGGTGGCCGCCGTCCTCGGCACCGACCTGGCCTTTCCCGAAACGCTGCTGCGCCTGTTCCCTCACACCGACGCGCGCAGCTGGTACGACGGCCAGCCCGCCAAGACCACGCAAGCGGCGATTCGCAATGCCCACATCCAGGTGGGCTACTTCATCCTCGCGGCGCGCGCGCTGGGGCTGGACGCCGGGCCGATGGGCGGTTTCGACGCCGGCGCGGTCGATGCAGCGTTCTGGCCGGCCAGCCCGAAGCGCAGTATCGTGGTCTGCACACTCGGGCGTGGCGATCCGTCACGTCTGCATCCGCGCGACCCCCGACTCTCGTTCGACGAAGCGTGCGCGCTGGTTTGATGCTGCAGCCTGTCACCCGGGACACAGCCGGTCACCTGCTGTAGGACGCGGACGACAGGCGTTTCACCCCGCGTCCGATGGTGTCGTGGCGGTCCGGGCGGCAAGCTGGAAGCCATGGACAAGCTCACACCACCTTCCACGACGCCCCCTTCCTCCAGTCCGATGCTGCGTCGGCCCGCGCCGCCGCGGCCCGCGCCCGCGGCCGGTGGTGAGGGCCTGTCTTCGTACCGGTCCGACGCCTACTGGGCGGAGCAGCCTTCCAACCTTCGACGGTTTGCGCCGTTGGCAGTCATCTTCGCGATCGCTGCCGGTGCCCTCGTGGCAATGGACTACAAGTTCCGCCATGAGGACGATGGCGCCAGCGCGCCGTTGGCTCAGGGGCCGGCGGTGGAGTCGCTGGTCGAGAACGCCCCGCCCGCCGCAGGCCCTGCCGACCCCGCGTCGTCGGTGGTCGACAGCGCCGGCGCAGCGCCTGCAGAACCCCCCCCTGCGATGCCACCCACAGTGGCCCCGCCGGCGGGTGAGCAGGTGCCTGCCCTGTCAACGCCACCGCGGAGCCGCCCGGCGCCATTGCCCCGCCCGAACGACAACGATGCCGTGCGTCCGCCGCAGCCGGACCAGCCGTCCCGTCTGCCCGAACCGGAAGTCACCGAGCCGAGCCTTGACCCGCTGAAGCCTCCGATGCCGTCGCTGCAAGTGCCGGCGACATTGCCCACCCCGACGCCGACGCCAGCCGAGCCTGCCCCCCCGCCGTCGGTGGAGCCGTCGCTGCAGCCGGCGCCGGTGCCGCTGCCTGTACCCGAAGGAACCCGCCCTGTTCCGGCCCAGTGATGGTGTCCTTCCCGAACCGCCCGCCGCCGATCAGGCCGGGGGCGGTTTGTCGTCGTCGGTGTCGGGGCGGTCGTCGGCGTGCCAGCCGAGCCCGGCGGGATGCTCGCTGCGCTGCTGGCGTTCCTGTGCCAGCATCTGTTCCAACTGCTGCCGCCCGGCCTTGGCCATCGCGATGAGGCGGGCCTGGTCGGCGCGATGCGGCGCCAGCTCGTGCAACTGCTCGATGTTGTGCCTTCGAAAGCGCCAAGCGAGCGTACGGGCCTGGTGTGGCTCGAAGCCCAGGGCTTCCAACACGCTGCGACCCGACATCAGCGCCGCATCGAAGGTTTCGCGCTCAATCAGCGCGACGCCGCGTTTGTGCAACTCATACCAGTGCTGCGCATTTCGCGCCCGCACGACCAACGTCAGCTGGGGGAAGTGGGCCTGCGCCAGGTCGACCACCGCGAGGCTTTGCGCCATGTCGTCGATGGCCACCACCAGCACCCTGGCCTGGCCCGCGCCGGCCACGCGCAGCAGGTCGAGCCGGGTGGCATCACCGTAGTAGACCCGCCAACCCCATTTGCGCAGGCTTTCGACCTGCTCGGCGTCGTGTTCGAGCACGGTCGCCTTCAGGCCGTTGGCGAACAGCAGGCGGCCGACGATCTGCCCGTAGCGGCCGAAGCCGGCGATGATGATCGGCGCGTCCTGCGGCTCGTTCAGCGCTGTCGCCACCGGCCCGGCGGTTGATCTGCAGGCGGCCATCCGGCGTGCCCACCAGCGGTCGGCTCCCACCAGCAGCAGCGGTGTCAGCAACATCGACAGGGCAACCACCGCCACCAGCAGCGACGAGGTCTGCGCCTCGATCACGCCGGCCTGGGCTGCCGCCTGGAACACGACGAAGCCGAACTCGCCGCCCTGGGCCAGCAGGATGACGAACACCGGCTGTTCGGCCAGCGGGATCGGCATCAGCCGGGCCATCACCCACAGCACCAGCACCTTCAGCGCGAGGAAGCCGACCACCAGGGCCGCCACCGTGCCCGGGTGGGCCAGCACCGCGCCGAAGTCGATGCTCATGCCCACCGCGATGAAGAACAGGCCCAGCAGCAGCCCCTTGAACGGCTCCAGGTCGGTTTCCAGCTCGCGTCGGTACTCGCTCTCGGCCAGCAGCACGCCGGCCAGGAAGGCGCCGAGCGCCATCGACAGCCCCACCGCCTGCATCAGCGCCGCCGTGGCCACCACCAGCAGCAGCGCCGCGGCGGTGAAGATCTCGGGCGTCTCGCTGCGGGCGATCCAGCGCAGGGCCGGGCGCAGCAGCAGCCGGCCACCCAGCACGATGGCGGCCACCACGGCCACCGCCTTGGTCGCGCCGGCCCAGCCCCCACCCTCGGCCGCGCCCGTCCCACCGGCCAGCAGCGGCAGCAGCGCCAGGATGGGGATGGCCGCGATGTCTTGGAACAGGGCCACGCTCAGCACGCTCTGGCCCGAGGTGGTGGCCATCAGGTTGCGTTCGGCGAGCACGCCCAGGCCGATGGCGGTGGACGACAGCGCCAGCCCGAGCGCCGCCACCAGCGCGAGCCGCCAGTCCACCCCGAAGGCGAGAGCGGCCGCCCACATCAGCGCCGCCGAGCCCAGCGTCTGCACGGCACCCCAGCCGAAGATCGGCCGTCGAAGCGCCCACAGGCGCTTCGGGTCCAGCTCCAGCCCGACCAGGAACAGCATCAGCACCACGCCGAACTCGGCGAAGTGCAGCATCGCCTGCGGGTCGGTCACCAGCTGCAGCCCCCAGGGGCCGATGACGATGCCCGCGGCGAGGTAGCCGATGATCGAGCCCAGGCCGGCCAGGCGCGCCAGGGGCACGGCCAGCACCGCAGCACCGAGGTAGACGAGGCTGGTCAGCAGCCAGGAGGAGGAGTGGACGTCTTCCATCGGCGTCAGTCTTCGGGGCGGTCGGTCGAGGGCACTGCGCAGGAGGTGTCGGCCTCCAGCGATTCGAGCTCGGGCCAGGCCGGGTAGCTGCCCAGCCGATGGGCGTACAGCTCCGCGTGGTTCTGTACGGTGGCATCGTCGACGCGGTGCGCCGCATGCAGCACCAGCGGCGGCAGGAAGCGCATGCCCGCGAGCGCCGCCGTCTGCTCGGCCGGTGGCCAGAAGGCGTCGATGAAGTGGCGGTTGTGGCCGCTGGGGTGGTAGGCATCCTCGCCGCCGCCGGTGCTGACGGCGAGCCACAGGTCCTTGCCGCGCAGCGCGGTGCCGCCCGGGCCATAGGCCCAGCCGAAGCCGAACACCTCGTCCAGCCACAGCTTCATCAGCGGCGGCATGCCGTACCACTGGAAGGGAAACTGCCAGACGACCAGGCGCGCCGCCGCCAGCGCGGCGCGCTCGGCGGCCACGTCGATGAGGTAGTCGGGGTAGAGGCGGTACAGATCGCGCACCTGGACCTGGCCAGCCGGCAGCCGCTGAGCTGCGCGCATCAGCGTGCGGTTGATGCGCGAGTGCTCCATGCGGGGGTGCGCGACGAGCACGACGATCTCGGGGGCGGGGGGGGCGGGTGTCTCGGGCATCGGCGATCGCTGGGTGGGCACGGGGCCCGAGCGGGTTGATCCGGGTCGGGTGCCCGCGGGCGGCCCGTTACCATACCCGCGATTTCAACCCCCGGACGGCCGGGCAAGACCCAGGAGGGGCGCATGCCGGTGATCGCGATCGCGAATCCGAAGGGAGGCGTGGGCAAGAGCACGCTGGCCACCAACCTCGCGGGCGCTTTCGCGCGCCAGGGCCACGCCGTGATGCTGGGCGACCTGGACCGCCAGCAGTCCTCGCGCCAGTGGCTCAGGCTCCGGCCCGAGGCCGCTTCGAAGATCGCCAGCTGGGACATCCGCGAGGAAACCGGCACGGTGCGCCCCCCCAAGGGCACCACGCATGTGGTGATCGACTGCCCCGCGGCGCTGCACGGCAAGAAGCTGAATGCGATGCTGAACGTGGTCGACACCGTGCTGGTGCCGCTGCAGCCCAGCCTGTTCGACATCCAGGCCACCCACGCCTTCCTCGCCGAGCTGAACGAGCACCCGCGCGCCGCTCGCCTGCGCGTCGGCCTGGTGGGCATGCGGGTGAAGGAGCACACCATCGCCCAGGAGCGGTTGCAGGAATACGCCGCCACGCTGCCCGCGCCCATGGTGGCCACGATCCGCGACACCCAGAACTACGTGCACCTGGCGGCCCATGGCCTGACGCTCTGGGACGTGGCACCCAGCCGGGTCGAGCGCGACCTGCCGCAATGGGCCCCATTGCTCGACTGGCTGCGCAGCTGATTGATTCAAACGATGACGACCCACATTCCCCAGCTGGCCAGCCTGGCCGGCCGCATCGGCGAGACCCTGGGCACCAGCGATTGGCTGCTGGTCGACCAGGCCCGCATCGACCAGTTCGCCGACGCGACCGGCGACCATCAGTGGATCCACGTCGACGCCGAGCGCGCGGCGGCCGGCCCTTTCGGCGCCACAGTGGCGCACGGGCTGCTGACCCTGTCACTGCTGCCCTGGTTCTACGCCAGCGCCTACCGGGTCGGTGACGTGCGAATGGGCCTGAACTACGGCTTCAACAAGGTGCGCTTCCCGGCGCCGGTGCCGGTGGGCAGCCGGCTGCGTGCGCAGTTCCGCCTGCTGTCCTTCGAGCCGGTCGAGGGCGGCGCGCAACTGGTGGTCGAGGTCACCGTCGAGCGCGAAGGCACCTCCAAGCCCGTCTGCGTGGCCGAATCCGTCACACGCTGTCATGTGTGAGGCCTGGCGGCAGGGCCGATGCCCGGCCTGACGCCAACGGGCTCAAGGGCTCGGGAGCGGCCCTTCTCTCTTCGGGAGCGGTAGCATCCTGCCAGGGAAACGAAAACAAGCGTCATGAAAGTCCTGCTGGTCGATGACCACCCACTGATCCTGTCCGCGCTCAAGGCCATGATCGAGAACCTGAGCCCTGGCGTGGTGGTGAATGCCGTGTCCAGCGCCCGCGAGGCGCGCTTCACCCTGCGCGCACAACAGGACCACGATCTCATGCTGCTCGATCTGCAGCTCGGCGACGCCAACGGCTTCGAGCTGCTCACCGAGGTGCGCCAGAGCGACCCGGAGTTGTCGGTGGTGGTGCTGAGCTCGTCCGACCGGGCCAGCGACGTGATCCAGGCGATCGACCTGGGCGCGATGGGCTTCCTGCCCAAGCGCATGACCACCGAAGACCTGGCCGACGCGCTGCGGCTGGTGATCGCCGGCGGCATCTACGTGCCGACGATGACGGTCAACCCCGTGCGCGATGCGGACGAACCGGAGCCCGCCGCGCCGCCGCCTGCAGGCCATGACAGCCTGCCGTCCTTCGAGGAGCTGGGCATCACGCCACGCCAGGCGGATGTGCTGATGTTGCTGTTGCAGGGCAAGTCCAACAAGGACATTGCCCGTCGCCTGGGCCTGTCGGTCGAGACCATCAAGGACCACGTGGCCGCGGTGCTGCGTGCGCTCGGCGTCAGCTCACGCACCCAGGCCGTGCTGGCGGTGGGGCAGATGACGCAGCAGCGGCGCAGTCGTTGACACCCGGCGGCGGGTACCACCGCGCTGCACACGCCGCTCAGGCCGGCGTGTACGCGAGTCGCACGTAGATCGGCGCGAACGCCTCGGCTTGTGTGAGTTCCAGCAGGCGCTCCCGCGCCAGCTCGAGCATCGCGATGAAGGTGACCACCATCACCGGCACGCCGCGGGTCACGTCGAACAGGTCCTCGAACTCGACGAAGCGCTCGCCCTGCAGGCGCTTGAGCACATGGCTCATGTACTCGCGCACCGAGAGTTGCTCGCGCGAGATCTTGTGGTGCTGGTGCAGCTTGGCGCGCTTGAGGATGTCGGCCCAGGCGTCGCGCAGCTCTTCGACTGCCACGTCCGGGAAGCGGGTCACCACCGACTGCTCGACCGTGACCTGCGCACGCAGGAAGTCGCGTCCGAGCTGGGGCAGGGCATCCAGCCGCGCGGCGGCCAGCTTCATCTGCTCGTACTCCAGCAGCCGGCGCACCAGCTCGGCCCGCGGGTCCTCGGGCTCGGCGCCGTCGTCGCTCTTCTTGGGCGGCAGCAGCATGCGCGACTTGATCTCGATCAGCATCGCCGCCATCAGCAGGTAGTCGGCGGCCAGCTCCAGGTTGTGCTTGCGGATCTGCTCGACGTAGGCCAGGTACTGCCGCGTGACATCCGCCATCGGGATGTCGAGGATGTTGAAGTTCTGCTTGCGGATCAGGTAGAGGAGCAGGTCCAGCGGGCCCTGGAAGGCTTCGAGGAAGACCTCCAGCGCGTCCGGCGGGATGTAGAGGTCCGTCGGCAGAGCGAACAGCGGCTCGCCGTACAGGCGAGCGACGGCGATGCCGTCGACCTCCAGGGGCCCATCGACTTCGGGGGCCACCGGTGGCGGCAGGCCGGCGGCGTGGTCCGCCGCGGTGGCCTGGCTCACTTCGGCCCGGTCTGGTAGACGTAAGGCTGCTGGGCGACGCGGGCCGCGCCGTATTCGGCCTGGGCCTCACGGTCTTGGGGCTTGTCCCACAGCAGGGCGCGGCCGGCGCGCTGCTCGGCCTCCAGCGTTGGCCGCTTGGCCTTCAGCTCGTCGATGAAAGTCGTGACGTCGGACTTGTAGGGTTTCCAGAAGAGCGGCATGACGTTCGGCCCGGAGACCGCCGGGATATCGAAGGACAACCGTTCATTTTAGTCGTCCTCAGCCGGGCTTCATCACCTTCGGCACCAAGCGTGCCAACTCCTGCTCTACCAGGTTGGTCAGGAACCTGGCCTTCTGCTCGGCATTGAACGCCTCCCAGGGGTTGCGCATGTCCCCCATTTCCGGGCCGAGACCCCGGGAGGCCTCCGTCACTTCGCTGCGAATGAGGCTGACTTTGTTCGCGTCGATGTACAGCAGCTTCATGTAGGCGTAAGGGGCCAGGATGCCGATGCTTTGCTCACGCGAGTCCGTCGACACCGTGTTGATCGTCGAATCGATGTAGAAGCCCAGGCCTTCCAGCATGCCGTGGCCGATGGAGGTGTCGTGGAGTCGGATCCTGGCCACGCCGCGATGCTTGATCAGCGCCAGCGCATGGCTGCAACCGCCGCGCCGGGCGACGTCGGTGACCGTGGCGATCAGGTCCTTCATGCCAGCTTCGCCGACCAGCGCGTCGCGCTGCAGTTCGCTCCACATCTGGCCCTGGGCTGACATCAGCACGATGTTGTCGGCCGACAAGAAGGCGCGCGCCTGCTTGTCCAGTGCAAGCGTCGCCTTCTGATCGAGCAAGCCGTTACCGACCGGCAATGCCTCGGCGCGCGGTGGTACGCGGCTGCCGACCTGGGCAGCGGACTCCACCACCTTGATTTCATGCCCGACCATCGACAGGATGGCGAGCTTTGTGGGCTTGTCGCTGGCGCGCGCCATGCGAGCGACGCTGGCAAGCCCAGCGGCGGTGGCGGTGGCGGTGGCCAGGCGCAGGACTTGGCGGCGGGTTGTACTCATCTTTTCCTCCTTGTGGCGGCGCGACTGGCGGCGCGATTGCTCAGGAGGCGGATTCTGCGGCGTGCCCTCGCGGGTCGCAGATGGACGGCGACGGATGGTCGCCTGAACGGGATGAACTGCCGCCTGCTGCGACAGGCTGTCGGACCGCGGCCGGCTCAGTTCAGCGGACCGAGCCGCTCTGCATCCGCCACGGTCGGAACGATGTTTTCCGCACCCAACACGGCCTCGAAGCCCGAGCGCCGGACCAGGCCCAGGGGCTGTTCGTTCACGTTGGCCAGTACCAGGCCGATGCCTCGGCGCCTGAGCATGGTGTGCAGGTGTTGCAGCGCGTCCAGCCCCGAGGTGTCGAGCGAGATCAGGCGGTGCATTTCGAGCACGACCACGCGCGTGCCGGCGGGCACGCTGGCCGGCAACGCCTCGATCTTGCCCACGGCACCGAAGAACAGCGAGCCGAACAGCTCGAACACCCGCACCCCCGGTTGCGGTTCGCCGTTCGCATGCGGCGTGACGCGGAACAGCGTGCCCATGCGGTAGATGAAGAACCCACAGGCCGCCAGCAGGCCCATCTCCACCGCCACGGTGAGGTCGAACACCACCGTCAACGCAAATGTGCCGACCAGTACCACGCGGTACGGCAGCAGGAAACGGCGCAGGCGCGCGAACTCGCGCCACTCGCCCATGTTCCATGCCACGAAGAGGAGGATGCCGGCCAGCGCAGCCAGCGGCACGTGCAGCGCCAGCGGGGCTGCCGCCAGCATGATCCCCAGCAGGGTGAGGGCATGCACGATGCCAGCCACCGGGCTGGTGGCGCCGGCCCGCACGTTGGTGACGGTACGGGCGATGGTGCCGGTGGCGGGGATGCCGCCGAAGAAGGGGACCAGGAAGTTGGCCGCGCCCTGGGCCATCAGCTCCTGGTTGGGGTCGTGGCGCGGCAATTCGGTGAGGTTGTCTGCCACGCGGGCGCACAGCAGCGACTCGATCGCACCAAGCAGTGCGATGGTGATGGTCGGAATCACCAGCTGCTTGGCGGTGGCCCACTCGAAGGCCGGCAGGGCGAATGCAGGCAGGGTCTGCGGGATGCCGCCGAAGCGGGTGCCGACGGTCTCCACCGGGAGCGCCAGCAGGAAGCTCGCAAGGGTGGTGGCGGCCAGTGCCACCACGGTGCCGGGCAGTTGCGCAATGTGGCGGCGCAGCTTCTGCAGCGGTGTGGTCGGTGCGATCGGCATGGCATAGGTCTTGGGCCACGACACGACGATCGCCAGGCTGGTCGCGCCCACTGCCAGCGCCCAGGGGTTGAAGGTGTCGACGTGCCGGGCGAGTGTGGCGATCTGGGTGAAGAAGTCCGCCGGCAGCTTGTCGATCGACAGCCCGAGCAGGTCTTTCACCTGGGACAGGCCGATCAGCACGGCGATGCCGTTGGTGAAGCCGATCACGATGCTGACCGGGATGTAGCGCACCAGCGCCCCCAGCCGCAGCAGGCCCATGACGAACAGCAGCACGCCCGCCAGGCAGGTGGCGATCAGCAGGTTGGCAAACCCGTAGCGCTCGACGATGCCGTAGACCACCACGATGAAGGCGCCCGCCGGGCCGCCGATCTGCACGCTCGAGCCGCCGAGGGCCGAGATCAACAGGCCCGCGATGATGGCGGTGACCAGGCCCTGCTCGGGCTTCACACCAGAGGCGATGGCGAAGGCCATCGCCAGCGGCAGGGCGACGACGCCGACCGTCAGGCCTGCGCCAATGTCGGCCAGGAGCTGGGGGCGGCGGTAGCCCGCCAGCGCATCAACGAGACGCGGGCGGAAGCGGTGCAGCGGGATCGGAAAAGGCATGGATCCTCCGGGAAACGCGGGGCACGGCGGCGAAACGCCCTGCCGGAGGACCACAGTGATGCAGTTGGGCCATGAAGCGGCGCCGGGGCGACTGGCCTGCGACCAGCGACAGCGGCCGCCGGTGCTGCAGGGCCTGCCGCGGCGGGTGCATCACCGCACCCGCATGCCTGGCTGGGCGCCGGGGAAGGGCTCGAGCACGAAGATGCCAGGCTGGGCCTTCTCATCGGCATGGCTGGCGGCCAGCACCATGCCTTCGGAGAGGCCGAACTTCATCTTGCGCGGTGCCAGGTTGGCCACCATCACGGTGAGCTTGCCGACGAGTTGCTCGGGCTGGTAGGCGCTCCTGATGCCGGAGAACACGTTGCGCAGCCGGCCTTCGCCCACATCCAGCGTCAGGCGCAGCAGCTTGTCGGAACCCTCGACGTGTTCGGCGTTGACGATCTTCGCGATGCGCAGGTCGACGGCGGCGAAGGTGTCGATCTTGATCTCGTCGGCAATGGCCTCGCCGCCTGGCAACGCCGGTGCGGTGGCAGGTGCCGGTGGCTCGAACAGGGCCTCCAGCTTCTTCTCGTCCACCCGCTGCATCAGGTGCTGCCAGGTACCGATGGTGTGCTCGCCCAGGGGCGTGGCGACGTCGGCAAAGGAGAGCGGCTCGACCTGCAGGAAGGCCTCGACGTTGTCGGCGAGCGCCGGCAGCACCGGCTTCAGGTAGATGGTGAGCAGGCGGAAGGCCTCGATGCAGGTGCTGCAGACGTCGTGCAGTGCCGCGCTGTTGTCAGGGCTCTTGGCCAGCTCCCAGGGCTTGTGCTGGTCGACATACTCGTTGACCTTGTCGGCCAGCGCCATCACCTCGCGCAGCGCCTTGCCGAACTCGCGCTCCTCGTAGAGCTGCTCGATGGTGGGGCGATGGGCACGCAGGGTCTCCAGCAGGCTGGAGCCTTCGACGCCCAGGTCGGCCGACAGCGTGCCGCCGAAGCGCTTGGCCAGGAAGCCGGCCGCGCGGCTGGCAATGTTGATGTACTTGCCGACGAGGTCGGAGTTGACCCGGGCCACGAAGTCGTCCGGGTTGAAGTCGATGTCTTCGACGCGCGCGTTCAGCTTGGCGGCGATGTAGTAGCGCAGCCATTCAGGGTGCAGGCCGAGGTCGAGGTATTTCAGCGGCGAGATGCCGGTGCCGCGGCTTTTGCTCATCTTCTCGCCACCGTTGACGGTGATGAAGCCGTGCACGAAGACGTGGTCGGGCACCTTGCGGCCCGAGAAGTGCAGCATGGCCGGCCAGAAGAGCGTGTGGAAGGTGGTGATGTCCTTGCCGATGAAGTGGACCTGCTCCAGCTCGGGGTCGGCCAGCAGCTTGTCGACATCCAGCCCGCGCTTGCCGCAGTAGTTGGCCAGCGAGGCGAGGTAGCCCACCGGCGCATCGAGCCAGACGTAGAAATACTTGCCCGGTGCGTCGGGAATCTCGATGCCGAAGTAGGGTGCGTCGCGCGAGATGTCCCAGTCGCCGAGTGCCGTCTTCCCGTGCTCGTCGGTGACGAACCATTCCCTGATCTTGTTGAGCACCTCGGGCTGCAGGCGGCCGGGCTCGTTCATCCAGCCCTGCAGGAACTCGACGCAGCGCGGGTCGGACAGGCGGAAGAAGTAGTGCTCGCTGGTCTTGAGCACCGGCGTCGCGCCCGAGAGCGCCGAGAACGGGTTCTTCAGCTCGGTCGGCGAGTAGACGGCGCCGCAGTTCTCGCAGTTGTCGCCGTACTGGTCCTTGGTGCCGCACTTGGGGCACTCGCCTTTGATGAAGCGGTCGGGCAGGAACATGCCCTTGTCGGGGTCGTAGAACTGCTCGATCGTCTTCACGTCGATCAGCTCGTTCTTGCGCAGCGCGAGGTAGACCTCCTTCACCAGCGCGTGGTTCTCCGGGCCGTCGGTGGAATGCCAGTTGTCGAAGCCGATGTGGAAGCCATCGAGGTACTTCGCACGGCCCGCGGCCAGCTCGGCCACGTAGGCCTGGGGTGTCTTGCCGGCCTTCTCGGCGGCGATCATGATCGGCGCGCCGTGTGTGTCGTCGGCGCAGACGAAGTGCACCGTGGCGCCCCGCATGCGCTGGAACCGCACCCAGATGTCGGCCTGGATGTACTCCATCATGTGCCCGATGTGGAAGGGCGCGTTGGCGTACGGGAGTGCGGTGGTGACGAAGAGCTTGCGGGTCATACTCCGATTCTAGGGAAAGCTCATGGGAAAACCCGGCCTCGCGGCGCGGAACCTGCTCGCTGGGCATACTTCCAAGTTCGCTGTCGACTTTCCCGAGCTGCCTGTGTTCCAACGCCTCCTGCGCCATTTCCTGCCGGCTCTGGCCGTCCTTTCCTTCGCCGCCGGCCCGTCCGTGGCGCAGACGGTGCGCAGCACCGTCGCCACCGAGCATGTGCGTGCCGAGCTGGTAGCCCACGCGCCGGACGGGCTGGGTGCAGGCAAGCCCGCGTGGCTGGGCCTGCGCATCGAGCACCAGCCCGAGTGGCACACCTACTGGAAGAACCCCGGCGATTCGGGTCTGCCGACCACGCTGGCCTGGACGCTGCCGGCTGGCGCCGATGCTGGCGAGATTGCCTGGCCGGCACCGCACAAGCTGCCGGTGGGCCCGCTCGTCAACTACGGCTACGAAGGGGTGCTGCTGCTGCCGGTGCCGCTGAAACTGGCCGAAGGCGTGGGCGACCGCGGGTTGGAGGTGGCGCTGCGGGCAGACTGGCTGGTCTGCCGCGAAGTCTGCATTCCCGAGTCGGGCGAGTTCCGGCTGAAACTGCCGGCGGGTGCGTCCGTGGCCACCCATGGAGCCGAGTTCGAGCAGGCGCTGTCGCGCGTTCCGGCGGCCCTGGCCAGCGGGTCGGCCAAGGGCTCGGTCCAGGGGCAGGGGCTGGCGGTGGAGGTGGCCGGCCTGCCGGCAGCCTGGCGCGGGCAGCCGGTGGAGTACTTCGCAGAGGATGCGGGCGTGATCGATCACGCGGCCAAGCCGGCCCAGCGTTGGGAGGGTGACCGCCTGCTGCTGCAGGTGCCGCTGTCGCCCCAGCGGAGCGAGTCCCCCGAGGTCTTGCAGGCGGTGCTGACCCAGGGCAGCGGCGCCGTCCAGGTCGGCTTCACGGTCGAAGGCGGCTGGCCGGCGGTGGCGCCTGCGCCGGCGGTCACCCCTGCGCCGGAGGCCTCGCCCGCACCATTGCCTGCGCCGGCAGAGCCGGCCGGCCCGCTGGCGCTGACGCTGGTGCTGGCCCTGGCAGGTGGCCTGCTGCTGAACCTGATGCCTTGCGTGTTTCCGGTGCTGTCGCTCAAGGTCTTCGGCTTCGCGGCCCATGCCCACGAGCGTCGCCTGCTGGCCGCCGGCGGCCTGGCCTACACAGCCGGCGTCATCGTCTCCTTCGTCGCCCTCGCCGGCCTCCTGTTGGCGCTGCGGGCTGCCGGCGGTCAGCTGGGCTGGGGCTTCCAGCTGCAGTCGCCGCCTTTCGTGGCCGGCCTGGCGTTGCTGTTCACGCTCATCGGCTTGAACCTGCTGGGCGTGTTCGAGCTGGGCGGCGTGCTGCCGGGCAGCCTGGGCGGCCTGCAGGTGCGCCACCCGGTGGTCGACCATGCGCTGACCGGTGTGCTGGCGGTGCTGATCGCCTCCCCCTGCACTGCGCCGTTCATGGGCGCCGCCCTGGGCGCGGCGCTCACCCTGCCCACCGGGCAGGCTCTGCTGGTCTTCGCCTTCCTCGGGCTGGGCATGGCATTGCCTTACCTGTTGGCCTCGCTGTGGCCGCAGGTCGGACGCTGGCTGCCACGGCCGGGCGCCTGGATGGTGCGCTTCAAGGCACTGATGGCCTTCCCGATGTTCGCCACCGTCGTCTGGCTGCTCTGGGTGCTGGGCCAGCAGGCCGGCATCGACGGCGCCGCGGCGATGCTGGGCCTGCTGCTGGCGGTGGCACTGCTGCTGTGGATCTGGGGCGCCGGCTTCGGCCCACGGGCACGCGGGGCGCTGGCGGTGGCTGCCGGGGCACTGCTGCTGGCGGCGGGCACCTGGACCTGGCCTCTGCTGGCCGCCAGCACCCCGGAGGCGGTGGCCGAGGCCGCGCCGGCCGACCGCTGGCAGCCCTGGTCGACCACGGCCGTGGCCGACGCCCAGGCCCAGGGCCGACCTGTCTTCGTCGATTTCACGGCCGCCTGGTGCGTGACCTGCCAGTACAACAAGCGCAGCACGCTCGCCGATGAGGCGCTGATGGCCGAACTTGACCGCAAGCGGGTCGTTTTCCTGCGCGCCGACTGGACGCGCCGCGATGCCGCCATCTCGCAGGAGCTGGCTCGCCTGGGCCGCAGCGGTGTGCCTGTCTACGCGCTTTACACGCCGGGCCAGTCGCAACCCGTGCTTTTGTCTGAACTTCTTTCGGTGGCGGAGGTCCGTCGCGCCACGGCCGACTGGCCGAGCACGGGCCCGGTGGCCCGGCTGGAGGCGGCCTCGCGGCCGCTGCCGCCCTGAACTTCCCTCAAGGAGATGCGCATGAAGATGTCCTGGACCACAACCGCCGCGGTGCTGTGCCTTGGAGCCCTGGCTGCCGGCGGCGCCATGGCGCAGGCGGCAGTCAATCAGCCGGCGCCCGCCTTCAGCGTGCAGGACGCCAGTGGCAGGACGGTGAGCCTGGGCGACTACAAGGGCAAGCATGTGGTGCTGGAATGGGTGAACCCCGGCTGCCCCTTCGTGCAGAAGCACTACAACAGCGGCAACATGCCCGCGATCCAGAAGGACGCGGTGGCCAAGGGCGTGGTCTGGCTCAGCATCTCGTCCACCGCGAAGGACGCCAGCGACTACAAGTCACCGGCCGATCTGGGCGCCTGGCAAAAGAGCGTGAGCGCCGTACCCACCGCCACGCTGATGGACACTGACGGCAAGGTGGGCAAGGCCTACGGCGCACGCACCACACCTCACATGTACGTCATCGATCCGCAGGGCAAGCTGATCTACGCCGGGGCCATCGACAGCAAGCCCACCGCCAAGGTCGATGACATCAAGGGGGCGACCAACTATGTTGGTCAGGCGCTCAACGAGGCTCTGGCCGGCAAGCCGGTCTCGCAGCCCAGCACCACCCCTTACGGCTGCAGCGTCAAGTACGCCACCTGACACTGCACCGGGCGGCCCGAACCCTTGCCCGCCGGATGGCCATGCGCCCGCGACACCTGCCCTGGCTGCTGCTGCCGGTTCTGGCGGCTTGCAGCAGCTATGGCCCCGCGGCCCTTCGGCCGGGCCTCAGCACCGCCGAGGTAGAAGCCGACATGGGCCCGGCCACCGGCCGCTACCCGCGGCCTGAGGGTGGCACGCGGCTGGAGTTTGCACGCGGCCCCTTCGGCAAGCACACCTACATGGTCGATCTGGACAGCGCGGGCCGCGTGCAGCGGTGGGAGCAGGTGCTGCGCGAAGACCTGTTCAACCAGGTGGTGCCGGGCATGCGCGACCGCGAGCTGCGCTATCGGCTCGGGCGGCCCGCCAATGTGAGCGGCATCTGGCGCGGCGCGACGGTCTGGTCGTGGCGCTACGAATCGCCTTTCTGTGTCTGGTTCCGGGTCACCGTCGAACCCGATGGCACGGTGCGCGACTCGGGGTATGGTCCGGATCCGCTTTGTGAAGTGAACGACAAGGACGACCCGCTTTGACCGCTGCGACAGACCCGACCCAGCGCCCTATTCGCTTGTACGGTATCCCGAACTGCGACACCGTCAAACGGGCTCGGGCCTGGCTGGCCGAGCAGGGGCTGCTGCATGAGTTCGTCGATTTCAAGAAGGTGGGCGCGAGCGCGGCAGACCTCAGCCGCTGGTCGGAGGCGGTCGGCTGGGAAAAGCTGCTCAACCGGCAGGGCACCACCTGGCGCAAGCTCGACGCGGCCACACAGGCGCTGGCCTCGGATGCAGCCGGCGCCCGGCGGCTGATGCAGGCCCAGGTCAGCGTGATCAAGCGACCCGTCGTGGATTGGCCAGACGGTGTGACCACCATCGGGTTTTCCCCAGAAGTTTGGGCCGTTCGCGCTGCCGTGTAGAAGTAAGCGGGGGCCCAGCCAACGGCCAAGTTGTGACATGCCGCAAACGGCAGTTCCCCTGGGCACGCTGATTGCTGTCACATTCGGTGACGAAGCGACCGTTGCGTGACGGCGCGTCAAGCCATGATGCCGGCCTGTTGGCGTTGGCATGCAGCCCTGTTCCGTCGGACAGGCATGCCAAGCCCCCTGGCAACAATGAAGCAAGCATCCGAGAGGGAGGAGCGCCCGGCGCGGCGTTGGCTCCGGGCTGGCGCGGTGACGCTGGCCGCCTTGACGCTCGCAGCCTGCAGCGGCAATGGCGACGACGCCGAGGAGCCGCCCGAGGCCCGCCGGGGCGCCAACGGCGTCGAAGCCGGCCCGATGACCCAGCTGGACGCCGTGCGCCTGGCCCAACAGGCCAGCTTCGGCCCCAGTCAGGCGCTGGTCGACGACATCATGGCCAAGGGCGCCAAAGCCTGGATCCAGTCGCAGCTGGTGCTGTCGAAGTCGCGCTACAAGCTCGGCGGCAGCGACGCACCAGACAAGAACACCTCGCAGACCGACTTCTGCAGCCTGCCCGACCAGGCCAAGAACCCGAACTGCTGGCGCGACTACTTCTCCAGCGAGCCGCTGCTGTGGGACTTCTACCGCAACGCCGTGCGCAACCCTGACCAGCTTCGGCAGCGGGTGGCGCTGGCCTTGTCGCAGATGCTGGTGATCAGCAACGTGGACGTCGATGGGACGTATGGCTTGCGCCTCTACCACAACAACCTGCTCGACGGTGCCTTCGGCAACTACCGCGAGCTGCTGCGCAAGACCGCCCGTTCGCCCATGATGGGCGAGTACCTCAACCATGTGAACAACGACGCTGCCGCGCCGAACGAGAACTTCGCCCGTGAGCTGCTGCAGCTGTTCAGCATCGGCCCCTGCAAGCTGAACACCGACGGCAGCCTGGTGGGTGGGCGTTGCCAAGCCACCTACGGCAACGACATGGTTCGCAACTACGCCTATGCGCTGACCGGGTGGACGTATCCGGCTGGCGGCGCGAACCGCTGGGGTTGCTGGCCCGTCGGCGCCAATTGCCACTACCTGGGCGGCGACATGGTGCCGGCCTCCGGCAACTTGCGCGACACCCAGGCCCGCAAGCTGCTGTCGGACATCAGCGTGCCGGCCGGGGCGTCGGCGACAGCGGCGCTCGACAAGGTGCTCGACAGCCTGATGGCGCATCCGAACATCGGCCCCTTCGTCGCTCGCCATCTGATCCAGCAGCTGGTGACGAGCAACCCGCCGCCGCTGTATGTCAGCCGTGTCGCGCAGGCCTTCAACACCGGCAGGTACGAGGACATCGGCAGCGGCGTCAAGGGTGACCTCTCGGCCACCGTGGCTGCGGTGCTGCTCGACGTGCGGGCTCGCACCGAGGAGCCCGGCGTGCGCTTCGGCCGGCTGCGCGAGCCGATCCAGATGTTCACCGCCGCCATCCGCGCGATCGGAGGTGACACCGACGGCGCGGCGCTCGGCTGGTGGCAGGGCAGCAACATGAGCCAGCATGCCTTCCGGTCACCCACGGTGTTCAACTTCTACTCGTCGGACACCCCGCTGAGCGGCACCGAGCTGGTCGGCCCGGCGTTCGGCATCCACAACGCCAACACGGCGCTGAACCGCATGAACTACATGACCATGCTGTTCGACTGGGGTGGCGCCGACCCCCAGGCAGATGTGCCGGGTGCGGTGGGCACCTACTTGGTCTACGACACCTGGCTGGCCGATGCGCCGGATGCGGCGGGCCTGGTCGACCGCATGAGCCGCCTGACCACCGGCCGGCTGCTGCCCGAGCCGGCGCGCACCAAGGTGATCGAGGCGGTGGCGCATTACACCGACAAGAGCCACCCCAGCGACTGGCGTGAGCGACGTGTTCGCAGCGCCGGCTGGCTGGTCCTCAGCTCGCCTCAACACCAGATCGTCCGCTGACCGCTGCCACGAGAGCCACACGATGTCACGCTCATCCCCTGCCATGATCCACCGCCGCGACTGGTTGCGCCTCTTCGGCGGCGCGGCCGGCATGGCCGCGCTCGGCGGCGCGGCCAGCCTGGCCCTGCCGCGCAGCGCGCAGGCGGCCGACTATCGCGCCCTGGTCTGCATCTTCCTGGTCGGAGGCAACGACGGCTTCAACATGCTGGTGCCGAACGACCTGGCGCGCCATGGCCAGTACTCCAGCGCTCGCGCCGGGTTGGCGCTGCCGCGCAGCTCGCTGCTGTCGCTCAGTGGCAGCGACTACGGCCTGCACCCGGCCATGGCCTCGCTGCTGCCAGTGTGGAAGGCCCGTCACCTGGCACCGGTGCTCAATGTCGGCCCGCTGTCCGAGCCGCTGACCAAGGCGCAGTACCGTGCCGCTCCGCCCGACTCGCCGCTGATCCCCGACAACCTGTTCTCGCATTCCGACCAGCAGCGCGCCTGGGAAAACTCCAGCACCGACACCCTGGCGCGCACGGGCTGGGGCGCGCGGGCCACCGAAACCCTGGGCACGACGTACCCGGTGATCTCGGTCGGGGGCAACTGCCAGTTCGGGACCGGCAACCAGGCCTTTGCGCTCGCGTTGCCTGGCCCCGGCGGCAGCTTCGCCGCCTTTGGCCTGCGGCCCGAGGACATGGTCAGTCCGGCCAACCAGAAGCGCAAGGCAGCGGTCGATGCGCTGTACGCGCCGGGTCAGGTGGGGCAACTGGCCGAGTTCTACGCCACCATGCAGCGCGATGCGTTCGCCATGTCCGATCGCCTGTCCACTCTGGTGGCCAACAAGCCGGGCGATGCCGGCGTCCCGGCTGGCATCGACCGAGCGTTCGCCTCCCTGATCGAGGGCGACCAGCTCACCACCGACCTGGCGGGTCAGCTCTACCAGATCGCCAAGCTGATCGCCGGCCGCGAGCAGGTGCAGGGCGATCGCCACATCTACTTCGCCAGCATCGGCGGTTTCGATACCCATGCCGACCAGGTGCTCTCGGGTGACAACACCCAGGGCTTGCATGCAGAGCTGCTGGCCGAGGTGGCCGACGCGATGGCGGCCTTCCACGACGCGATGCAGAACCTGGGCCTGGGTGCGCAGGTCACCGCCTTCACTCAGAGCGACTTCGGCCGCACCTTCCTGCCCAACAACAGCGGCGGCTCTGACCACGGCTGGGGCAACATCCAGCTGGTCTGCGGCGGGGCCGTGAAGGGCGGGGTGGCCTACGGCGACTACCCGGCCCCGGTGTTGGGCGGGCCCGACGACGTCGGCGTCGACGCCTGGGAGATGCAGGGCCGGTGGATTCCGACCGCCAGCGTCGATCAGTACGCGTCCACCCTGCTGAGCTGGTTCGGCGCCACCCGCGCGCAGGTCGACACCATCCTGCCCAACCTTGCCGCCTTCGGCAGCGAAAGATCGCTCGGTTTCATGGCTTGAAAGCGGCCCAGGCGGCCCCAACTTGCGCCCACGGCCCGGCGGGAAACGCCGGGTCGAGCGAGCTCACGGATGTGAGAGGATGTGCGCCCACGCGAGACGCACCAGCGCAGGAGGGCCGATGAAGGGCATGATGAGTCTGCTGGAGCGGGCCGGTCTGGTCCGCCAGGAGGAAGAGGAGGGCGCCGAGGCTGTCGCTTCAGACAGCGGCGTCGGCGAACAGTTGCCGGATGACTCGGGCCATGCGCCCGTGCAGGCGGCTCCGGCGCAGCCTCTCGACACCTTGGCCGAGCCGGCCGCTGCCGGCTTGACACTGGAGCAGATCTACGCGACCGCCCAGGTCCCCGCCTGCAGCTACCCGGCCGAACGGCTGCTGCGACTGATCGCCGGCCTCAACGCGATGGACCCGGCGTTGCGCCGCCAGACCATCCAGGCCATCGACGCGGCCGACGAGTCGTGGACCATCGACGACCCGCTGCGCGACGCAGCCGCCAAGGTGGCCGCGATCGAAGGGCATGCCTCGGCGCTGCGGGCAGGGCTCGGCCAAGCCGAGCAGCAGACTCAGGCCCACCTGGGCGAGCTGCGCCAGAGGCTCGATGCCTCGGTGGCCGAGATCCGCCGCCAGATCACCGACCTGGAAGGCCTGCTGGCGCGCGAGATCACGCGCGGCGCGCAGGAGGCCGCAGCGCTCGAAGGGGCCCTGCAGGCCCGCAAGGATTCGACCAGCCGCGAGCTCGACGGACTGCAGCGCGCCGCCGGCGAGTTGCAGGGCCTGGTCGCCCAATTCCGTTCCCCCGCCAACTGAGGAGTCGAAAGACACACCATGGCCTACAAGACCACCGGCCTGACCAAGGCGCTCCTGTTGATCATCGGCCTGGGCCTCGTCGGCTCGGTCGGCTGGAACTTCTTCCTCAAAGACCGCTTCGCCAAGGGCGGGGCCGGCACCACCAGCACCACTACGCCGGGTGACGCGCCCGCCACCACCGCCATACCCGGCCAAGCCGCGCCGCAGAAGCCGGTGGCTGCCAGGCCCGGCACCGGCCCGCTCGGCGGCCCCGGCAACCCGCTGAAGGTGAGCATCGTCAGCTTCCACGGCTATGCCCCGGCGTTGGTGGCCAACGGCAACAGTCTCACCACCAAGCCCGGCTCGATCTACGCCAAGCTCGGCCTGAACGTCGAGTTCGTCATCAACGACGACATCCCCACGCTGACCACGCTGTTCGAGTCCAAGGCCGCGCAATGCGCCTGGCGCACTTCTGACTTCTGGGCCCAGGAGCAGCCCAACCTGCGCAACGCCGGCCACGACGCGCGCGGCGTCATGCTGGTCGACAACACGCAGGGCGGCGACGCGGTGATCGCGAAGGACCCGGCGATCCAGAAGGTCGAGGACCTGGCTGGCAAGTCAGTGGCGCTGCTGCAGTACACGCCCTCGCACGGCATGCTGATCGACGCGATCGACAACGCCTCGCTGACCGCGCGCCAGAAGAAGCAGATCAAGCCGATCTTCATCAAGCCCGAAGAGGGTACCGCTGGCGTGCGAGCGGCCTTCGTGGCCGGCAACGTCGACGCAGCGGTGCTGTGGGACCCGGACCTGTCCCTCGCGCTGAAGGAAGTCAAGGGCGCGCACGTCGTCTATTCGACCAAGACCGCCACCAACCTGATCTACGACATGATGGTCTGCGACCAGCGCGAGCTGGCCAAGGCCGAGAACGAGTCGGTCTTCCAATCCTTCGTCGACGGCTGGATGGAAGGTGTGACAGTGGCACGCGCCAACCCCGACAACGCAGTGCAGGCGCTGGTCGATACCGAGGAGTTCTTCAAGCTGCTGGCCAACCAGGAAGGCAAGCCCTTCATCAAGGGCTTGTTCGCCAACCTGCTGTGGACCGACCTGGCCGACAACGCCCGCATCCTGGGCCTGGCCGGTGGCGTGAACCACTACGAGCGCGTCTACGCCCGCTTCGACCAGATCTACCGTGCCGAGGGCTCGCTGGCGAACCCGAAATCGCCGGTGATCCCGGCGCAGGACAGCTTCGACCTGCGCTTCATCAAGAAGGCGCTGGCCCGCAACGCGCAGGCGCAGGCCCAGGCGGCGAAACCGACCGAGACCTTCTCCACCCAGGGCCAGGCCGCTGCGATGGCGGCGCCGGCCCAGGTGACCAAGCCGGTGTCGGTGAACTTCGCCTCGGGCTCGTTCGAGCTGTCGAAAAAGGCCCAGCAGGTCATCGACAAGGAAATGGTGCCCTTCATCGAGAACAACGGCAGCGCCTACTTCGAGGTCGGCGGCAACACCGACTCGGTGGGCTCCGCGGCGGCCAACCAGGCCCTGTCGCAGGCCCGCGCCAAGGCGGTGGCCGACTACCTCGAGAAGCAGTGGGAGGTGCCGCGCGCCCGACTCAAGGTCACCGGCTATGGCGCCTCACGCCCGCTGTGCGACGAATCGCGCCCCGACGCGGCGGACATGACGCTGGAGGCCTGCCGCGCGCTCAACCGCTCGACGCGTCTGGCGGTGTTCGGCAAATAGCATGAGGCATTCGACGAGGCCGCCCTCTGCTTGGCGGGTCGAGCGCCGGGACGCTCCGAAGCCGGCCAGCATCCCCCCGGGGGGTCGACCGACGCACTCGACGCGCGAGGGGCTCCGATGACCGAGTTCTGGAACCCCTACCGCGCGCTGCCGGCGCGCGAGCAGCGCTTGCTCGGCCTGGGCAGCGTGCTGGCGGTGCTCGTCGCCTGGGCGGCGCTCTCGGCCAGCGGCTGGTTCAGCAAGAACCAGCTGCCGTCGCCCTGGGCGGTGGCCGAGGCGCTGGCCTACCTCGGCTGGTACGAGGGTAAGAGTCAGTTGCTCAGCGCCACGCTGTGGTCGGTCGGCCGCGTGGCGGTGGCCTCGCTGCTGGTGATCGTGATCGGCATCCCGCTCGGGGTGCTGATGGGTGCCTCGCCGCGCGTCAACGCGGCCCTCTCGCCGCTGATCGACCCCTTTCGCTCAGCACCGGTCGCCGCGCTGCTGCCGATCATGGTGATGTGGTTCGGCATCGGCGAGTTCATGAAGATCGCCTTCCTCTTCGTCGGCTCCATCGTCTACCTGACGCCACTGGTGCGCGACGCGATCCGCGCCGTGCCCGAGGGCTACCTGGTGAGCGCCAAGGACATCGGCGCCACGCAGTGGGAGTGCGTGAGCAAGGTGCTGATCCCGCTTGCGATGCCGCGCATCATGGACGCGATCATCGTCGGCGTTTCGGTCAGCTGGACCTACATCACCGTGGCCGAGTACGTGAATGCTCAGGAGGGCCTGGGCCAACTGATCGCCAACGCGCGCCGCCTGAGCGCGATGGACCAGGTCTTCGCCGGCATCATCGTCATCATCGCGGTGGCGCTGCTGACCTACCAGGGCCTGATGGCGCTCAAGCGCGCCCTCTACAAGTGGGAAACGAAGGAATGAGCGCCACCGACACCACGCCGGCCGCGACCCCCACGCCGGCACCCGCACCGGCCCCGGTTTCGGTTGCAGCGAAGCCGCTGGTGGCGGCGACCGACATCGTGCAGGAGTACGACCGCGCCGACGGCGGCAGGCTGCGGGTGCTGGACGGCGTGTCGCTCACCTTCGAGGCGCCGTCGATCAACATGCTGCTGGGCGCTTCGGGCTGCGGCAAGTCCACCTTGCTGCGCATGCTGGGCGGCGTGCGGCCCTGGAACGTGAAGACGCCGACCGCGGGCAGGGTCGAGATCGAGGGCGTGGCCTGCGAGGGGCCGCACCCAGACGCGGTGATGGTGTTCCAGCACTATGCCAACCGGCCCGACCTGACGGTGTGGCAGAACGTGATGTACCCCTTCACCTTTGCAGAGTGGAAGCGCCGGGTGAGCGAGAAGGAAGCCAAGGAGCGCGTCGACCAGATGCTCAAGGAGGTGGGTCTGGCCGACAAGCGCGACCAGTACCCCTCGCAGCTTTCCGGTGGGCAGAACCAGCGCGTGGCACTGGCACGGGCGTTGGTGCTGCGGCCCAAGGTCCTGTTGATGGACGAGCCCTTCGGTGCGCTGGACGCCCAGACGCGCGCCAACATGCAGGCGCTGCTGTGCAAGCTGCATGAATCGCACCCGTGTGTGATCGTCTTCGTCACCCACGACGTGACCGAGGCGCTGCTCCTGGGCGACCGCGTCATCGTGCTGTCCAGCCAGCCCGCGCGCGTGATCGACGACTTCCTGATCCCTACGCGCCAACCCCGCAGCGCCGACTGGCTCAACGGCACCGAGGTGCGTGCCTGGCACGAGCGGGTGGTAGGCCACCTGCGGGCCTCGGGCGCCCATGGGAACCTGAGGGTCACCGTGTGAGCCCGCAGAGCCGCCTCAAGGGCGAAGCTCGTCTCGGGGGACCGGCGCGCAGCGCCATGGGGGCCTCATGACGTCGGACAAGCCCTCGTATTGGCTGGCCTTCCTGGGTCATCGGTACAACAAGCTGATGATGCTGGGCGTCACTGCGGCGTCGGTGCTGGCCTCGCTGCCTTATGGTTGGGACGCGCTGGGGCTGGGCATGCTTGGCCTGGTGGCGATCGAGATGATCGGCCTGGCCATCGTGCCGGGGCTTCCGAACTTCCAGCTCGCGGTGAACGAGCGCGTGCGGCGCGAGCAACGCCTGGCCGCTCGCGAGCGGCTGCTGCAGGAAGTGATGGCCCATGGCGGCTCCGGCCACCTGAGCAGCTACGACCAGATGAGCCGGCGCATCGCCTCGCTTTACCGAACGGCTGGCGACGCCAGCACCAGCCTGACAACGCGCGAGGTCGAGCAGCTCGACGATCTGACGCTCGCCTACCTGCGCATGTGCCTGAGCGATGCGGTGCTGCGCAACCCCGAGGGTGGTGGCGATTTCGCCGCGGGCGTGAATCGCAAGTTGCGCGGAGTCGACGAGCGCCTGCAGGCCGGTAACCTGGGCAAGGACGAAGAGGCGCAGTTGCGTCGCGCCAAGGCCGAGTACGAAGAGGCATTGGCCCGCCGGGCGCGCATCGCCTCGCGCCGCACCGCGCTGGAGGCCTCGCTGGTGGCCATGCCGGTACGGCTGGAAGAGGTCTACCAGATGGTCATGACCGCACCCAAGGACGGCAACCTCGGCGAGCTGCTGGAAGAGTCCGTCGCCAAGCTGCGCCTGGCCGAAGAGGCGGCGCTGGACATCGAGAAAGCCATGGACCCATTGGGCGCCGCAGCGCGCCCCAACGGGCTGAAACCCCAAGCAGACCCGCAGGCGCAGCGCCGCGCCGTGGGACAAAAGCAGTAACGTTCCGGCATCAGTTCCCGCATCAACCGTGCACCGCAGGGAGCGGGCACCTCTAACCAAGGAAAGCGAGAGAAGCGCAATGGCCAACAACGCAATCGTCAGCCGGCTGTGGAACCTGTGGACCGGTTTCGTCGCGCTGTGGGTGACCGACGTCGAGAAGGAGCACCCCGAGATCGCGTACCAGAACTCGATCGCCTCGATGACCGAGAAGTACGCCAAGCTCAAGCAGGCCTCTGGCCGCATCATCGCGCGCCGCCTCGACATCGACAACCAGCTGCAAGCCGCCAAGGCCGAGCTGGAGAAGGTCGCCAGTCAGCTCAATGCCGCGCTCGCCACCAACCAGGACGACCTCGCGCTGGTGCTCATCCAGAAGAAGAACGCGCTCGACGAAGGCATCGCCGGCCTGCAGGCCGACTTCACCGAGGCCGACAAGGACGCCGAGGAAGCCAAGGCCTCGCTGCTCGACATGAAGGCCGAGATCGACAAGCTCAAGGCCGAGAAGGAGCGCATGGTCGCCAAGCTGCAGAGCGCCGAGGCACGGCTCAAGATCCAGGAGTCGCTCGACGGCCTGTCGATCGACGCCGAGGTGCAGGCCCTGGCCGGCGTGCGCGAGCACATCAAGGGCCGGGTGGCCGAGGCCAAGCTGGGTTCCGAGCTGCGCGAGTCCGACCTCGACCAGCGACTCAAGACGCTGAACCGCAGCGCCGGCGCGGTCACCGCCCGCGCGCAGCTGGAGCAGATGAAGAAGGCCCAGGCGGCCGCCGCTGCAGGCGGCGCGGCCGGTGGCGGCAAGTCGCTCTGACGGGCGCGCCGGCATGGGCCAGCCCACGCTCGACACCAAGCCGCTGCTGCCCGGCTGGGCGCAATCGCTGCGCGAGAAATACCTCGCGGGCGAAGCGTCCACCTTCGTGCTGTACCGCAACGTCTTCGACATCTACCTGGTCAACGGCCAGTTCGTCGACCTGAAGGCCTTCCTCACCGGTGCCTTCGTGCAGGACACCAAGGCCACGGTGGTCGAGGTCTCGGCCGAGTTCGGCGTGCACTGCCTGAAAGGCCGGGTCGAGATCGACCTGGCGGGCGACCTGATGGCCCAACTGCACAGCCTGGAGCGCCACCTGCGCACCAGCCATGGCACGGCGGTGCTGGTGCCCTATGCGGACGCGGTGATGCCCGGCGAGGATGCAGGCTTCGTCAGCGCCGAGGACCGCCGCATCGGCAACCTTTTCCACCGCTGGTCGCTGGACCGGCAGCTCAATGCGTCGGACAACATCACCTTCATCGTCGTCGAGACGCTGGGCGCGCTGAACCAGAGCCTGCTGAACAACCCCAAGGTCGCGGCGATCGAGATCCCGATGCCCGACGAGGCGGCACGCAGCCAGATCGTTCGGCAGCTCCAACCCAAGCTGGGCGACAAGCAGGTGCGGCTGTACGCCGAGCGCCTGGCCGGCCTGCGCGCCGTGCAGATCGAAAGCCTGATGCGGGCCACCGGCAACAGCACCATGACCGATGCCGAGCGCGAGGCGCTGATCGGCGAGCTGCTCGCCGGCCAGCCCGACGCGGCCGAGCGCGCCAAGCGCTTCGCCGGCATCACCGCCGGCATGACGGCGGACGAGATCGTCAAGCTTGTCGAACCGACCCGAACCCTGCCGTCGCCGGACCTCGACGAGGACGTGCTGCGCCTGATCCAGGCCCGCAAGCGCGAGCTGATCGAGAAGGAGTGCGCGGGGCTGATCGAGTTCGTCGAGCCCAAGCACGGGCTGTCGGCCGTGGGGGGCTGCACTCACATCACCGGCGAGCTGATGGACATTGCCCGCGCGCTGCGCGAGGGCGACAGCAAGCTCACGCCGATGGGCCTGCTGGCGGTGGGCCCGATGGGGGCCGGCAAGACCTTCGTCATCAAAGCCTTCCTGAAGGAGGCCGGGTTGTCGGCGGTGGCGCTGAAGAACTTCCGCTCCAAGTGGGTCGGCGCCACCGAGAAGAACCTCGAACGCGTGCTCGCCACGGTGAAGGCCATGGGCCCGATCGCGGTGTTGATCGACGAGGGCGACCGCAGCTTCGGCAACGCCGGTGGCGAGGGCGGCGACGAGGGCACCAGCTCGCGGGTGATCGCTCGGCTGAAGGAGTTCATGTCCGACACCGAGAACCGCGGCCAGGTGCTTTTCGTCATGCTGACCAACCGGCCCGACAAGCTCGACACCGACATCAAGCGCCCTGGCCGCATGGACCGCAAGATCCCGTTCTTCTATGCCGAGACGGCGGCAGACCGGGCGGCCGTGGTGCGGGCGGTGGTGCGCCGCTACGACGCCGCGCTCGAAGCCCCAGCGGCGGGGCTGGAGGCCTTGTGCGACGGTCTTGGCGGCTATTCCAATGCCGACCTGGAGGCCTTGACCTTGCTGGGCCTGGAGTTCCTGGAGCGGGAGCCGTCGGACGGCCTGATGGCCGCGCTGCAACGCGCCCGCGACGACTTCATGCCGCCGCAGGAGCGAGACATGATCGATTTCATGGAGCTGCTCGCGGTGTCCGAGACCTCGCGTCGCTCGCTGCTGCCCGAGCGGTTCCGCCATCTGCTCACCGATGAGATCCAGGCGAAGTTGCGTGCGGCACGTGCCCGCGCACTCGGCCGCTGACCCACGTCCTCACAAGGAGATTCCATGAGCTTCGAACAAGCCGACAACCTCACCGCCGCGCAGGTCAAGGCGCTGGTCGCCAGCATGCTGGCCGTGGCCCACGTCGACGGCATCCACCCCGAGGAGCTGGCACTGATCCGCAGCTTCTATGAAGAGTCGGCCGGCGCCGGTGCACCCGCTTTCGACACCGTGGCGGGCAGCCACGCGCAGGCGGCCGAGCTGTTGGCCGCGGCCAACGGCAGCACCGACTTCGCCGAACAACTGGTGCTGATGTGCCTGATGGCTGGTTACGCCGATGGCCACCTCAGCGAAGGTGAGCGCGGCCTGGTTGACCAACTGGCCCGCGGCGCGGGCGTGGCGCCGGCCAAGGTCGAGGAGTTGCTGCAGCAGGTGAAGGACACCCTCATCGGCGCGCTCGCCCACCTGCCGGATGCGCAATCGGTGGCCGACCTGGCCAAGACGCTGTGAACACCGCGGCCGACACAGCGCTGGACGAGCCTGCATTGCGGGCGCTGGTCGACTTCGAGGCCGCGCGCCGGCGCGTTCGCGACCGGCTCGCGAATCTCACCGAGCCACCTTCGCTGCTGCGCTTCTTCGTTCACTACGCCTCTTGGAATGGCCACTTCGCCAACGGTGTGGCGGCGCTTGCGAGCCTGCTCGGCAACGGCCGCGAACTGTTCCGCGAGGCCGGCCTGCCGCGTGCCGTGTCGGACCGCAGCAACTACATCGCCAGCTACTTCTTCGATGCGGCGCGCGACGAGTACGACGACCACATCAACCCGGCGCGCGACTCGCACCGCTGCATGGCGCAGGCCTCGCTGCTGGCGATGTCTCGGTACTTCAAGCTGGGCGATGCGCCGCTCGACGAACCGGAGCCGGCCGAATTGCAGGCCGTGAACGATGGCGTGATGGCCGGCTACACCGGCCAGCCGCGGCTGGCGCAAGGGCAGGTGCCGCAGGTGTTCTGGGCGATCGGCTACCACCTCGGTTCCGAGCTGCTGGCCGACCAGGAGTTCTCGATCATCGACGAGCACCTGCGCCAGGCCTGGCCCGAGCTGGTGCACCACCTGATGCGCACGACGGTCGAGCTGGCCGGTGGCAAGCACCGCTGCTACGCCTGGGTGGGCGTGCACAGCGGGCACGGCGGCGGTGTCGAGGCCGACCACTTCGACTACGCGCTGGACGGCGCCCGCAGCGCGCTGCGCTACTTGGCCGCGGAGCACCAGGCCGCCGCCGCGCAGGCACTGCACGAGGGCTTCCGCGCCTTCGAGCGCGACCACGACCGCTTCTTCGCCATCCCGGCCTGACGCGGCGGCGACGGGCTCTCAGGCCGCCGGCAGGGCCAGGTCCAGCACCCCGCTGCGTGACCAGGCCTCGGCCTCCTCTCGCAGCAGGTGCAGCGCCCGCGGGTGTGCGGCGGCCCAGTCGGCGTCCCACACCAGCCGCGCGCTGTCGCCCTGCCGCACCAGGTCGACCGCTTCGGGGTCGACCGTGCCGCGCGCATGGCATTTGATCACCGCGAGCCGCAGGCACAGCAGCTGCCAGGCAACCTCGCGCTGCGTGAGCGCGGCGTCCATCTTGCGCAAGCCGCCGCGCTGGCCCAGCACCAAGTCGGCCACGCGGCGCTGCTGGCTCTGCGAGAAGCCGGCCGCGTCGACATGCGCGATCAGGTAGGCACTGTGCCGGTGGTGGTCGTGGTGCGACACCATCAGCCCGACCTCGTGCAGTTCGGCCGCCCAGCGCAGCTCGTGCTGGTGTTCCAGCTCGGCGCCCGGCTCGACCTGGGCGTACCAGCGCAGGGCGAGGTCGCGCACGCGCTTGGCCTGCTCACGGTCGACCGCGAAGCGGCGCTGCAGCCGCTGCACGGTGTCGTCGCGCAGGTCGTGGCCCCTGGCGGCATGACGGGCCAGCAGACGCTCGTGCAGGTCGATGATCACGCCCTGGCGCAGTGCGCCCTTGGCCGGCAGCAGCTCGGGGATGCGGAAGTGCGTGGCCAGGGTGTAGAGGATGGCCAGGCCACCGGCGAGCACCGCCTTGCGTTCGGGCTTGAGGCCCGGCAGCGCGATGCGCTCGACAGAGCCGGCTGCCAGACATTCGCCGATCAGCCAACGCAGCCCCTCGGGCGTGATGCGGCCATCGGTCTTGCCGCTGGCGGCCAGTACCTCCGCCACCGCGCCTGCCGTGCCCGATGAACCGAGCGCCTCGCGCCAGCGGCCGGGGGCGAAGGTCGCGAGTGCTTCCTCCAACTCGGCACCGGCCGCCACCTGGGCGGCGCGGAAGGACTCGGCGGTGTAGCGACCATCGGGGAAGTAGCGCATCGACAGGCTCACGCTGCCGACCTGGAACGACTCGGCCTGCTCCGGCTGGCGGCCATGGCCCAGGATCATTTCTGTCGAGCGGCCGCCGATGTCGATCACCAGCCGCTGGGTGGTCGACGGCTGCAGGTGCGACACGCCGGCGTAGATCAGGCGCGCCTCCTCGCGGCCGGAGATCACCTCGATGGGCAGTCCCAGGGCCTGTTGCGCTCGTTCGAGGAAGGCATTTCGATTGCGGGCTTCGCGCAGGGTCTGCGTCGCCACGGCACGCACCTGGGAAGCGGCCATGCCGTTGAGGCTCTCTCGAAAGCGCGCCAGGCAAGCCAGGCCGCGCAGCGCGGCTTCCTCGGTCAGCATGCCGTCGGCATCCAGCCCGGCGCCCAGGCGAACGGTTTCCTTGAGGTAGAGCTGGCGCCGGTAGCGCCCGTCGCGGATCTGGCCGATTTCCAGCCGGAAGCTGTTGGACCCCATGTCGATCGCGGCCAGAAGGCCGGAGGGGGAAGGCAAAGTTAGGGGCATGGCCATGAATTGTGCAGGCGATCAAGAGCCTGAACGGGCAAAATTCCTGGCAAACCCCAATCACCTCGGAGCCCTGACATGCCCCGCCTGTCGACGCCAGCGCTGACGCCGGCCCGATCCCGGTCGCTTCGCGCCACCGGCCACGCCTTGAAGCTGGTCGCCATCGCTGCGCTCGCCAGCTGCGGCGGCTCGATGTCCCCCGACGCGTCGATGCAGGTCGAGGAAGACCGCGCCGTAGCCGTCGACACTGCCCTGGTCGACTACGGTCCCGGTCCGGGTGTCGCCCTCGATGAGGCGGCCGAGGACGCCCGCCAGTCGGCCCTGGGCAACATGATGGCCCAGGGCATCGCCGTGCCGGTGGGGCCTGCCGATGCACATCTCAAGGGCCACTTCGGCGCGTCCTTCAGCTGGCCGATCATCCCGCTGCACACCGTGCTGCTGCCCGACGGCCGAGTGCTGAGCTTCGGCAGCAACCCGAACGGCGCCCAGAACGGGCTGATGTACTACGCGCTGTGGGACCCTGAACTGGGCATGGGCTCCAAGTCCAAGCTGCTGCTCGACAACACCACCGGCACCGACATCTTCTGCGCTGGCCAGGCCCTGATGCCGCAAGGCGACGTGCTGCTGGTGGGCGGCGACCGCATCGTCAACGGCAGCCGCAACTACGCCAACCGCGACGTCAACGTCTTCACGCCGTCGAACAACGCCCTGACGAAGCAGGCCGAATCGATGGCCTTCCAGCGCTGGTATGCCACCGTGGTCACCAGCGCTTCCGGCGAAGCGGTGGTGATGGGCGGCCGCGACGACCGCTACTTCGAAGGCAACGCCACCTACCCGCCGACGGCCGACACCTACGCCCCGACCCCCGAGGTCTACACCCCGGGGGTCGGCTGGCGGCTGCTCACCACAGCCTCCAGCGACCACGCCTATGGCAGCGTGTTGCAGAGCTGGAACTACCCGCGGGCCTGGTGGGGGCCGGATGGCCGCGTGATCATCCTCACGCCCGCCAGCAAGATCTTCGCGCTCGACGTGGCCGGCACCGGCAGCTTCGTGCAGCTCTCGTCGGGTCAGGTGCCCACCGGCGCTTACAACCTGCCGGCGGTGATGTACCAGCCGGGCAAGATCCTGGCCGTGCGCAAGCTGGGCGCAGCGGCGCTGATCGACATCAACGGCCCCACCCCCTTGGTCACGGCCACTCAGCCCTTGTCCGGTGATCGCCAGTTCGGCAACGCCACCGTGCTGCCCGACGGCAAAGTGTGGGCCAACGGTGGTTCGTCGACCGCCAACACGCTGGAGGGCGCCTACTACCACTCCGAGATGTGGAACCCGGCCACCGGCCAGTGGTCGACCACGGCCACCGCCGCCAAGGCCCGGCTGTACCACAGCATCGCGATGCTGATGCCTGACGGCACCGTGCTGACGGGTGCCGGCGGCGCGCCCGGCCCGGTGAAGCAACTCAACGCGGAGATCTACTTCCCGCCTTACCTCTACAAGACCGATGGCTCCGGCCAGCCGGCCGTGCGCCCAGTGATCAGCACGGCACCGTCGGCCGCGGCCTGGGGCCAGGACATCGCCGTGACGATGAAGACGACCAACGCCGTGTCGCGCATGACGCTGGTGCGCTTCGGCGCGGTCACCCACGCCTTCCACAGCGACCAGCGTTTCCAGGACGTCGCCTTCACGCAGAGCGGCAAGAACATCACGGTCACGCTGCCGGCTTCGGCCAACACCGCCCCGCCGGGTTTCTACATGCTGTTCGCGCTCGATGCGAACGGTGTTCCTTCCAAGGCCAAGGTGCTGCGCCTGGGGGCTTGACGGCTTCTCTAGAATTGCAGGTTGCTGCCGCGCCCTCCGGGGCGCGGTTTCGTTTGGTGCCTGCCCTGACCCCATGACCCTGCTCTACATCGTTGCCGCCACGCTGATCGGCGGGGTGCTGTCGGTCGTGATCGCCGCCTCGATGACGTTCGCCGTACTGGGACGGCTCGTCAAGCACCTGGTGAGCCTGTCGACCGGGGTGCTGCTGGCCACCGCGTTGCTGCACGTACTGCCGGAGGCTTTCGAGGCCGGGCCGGAGCCGCACACCCTGTTCGCCACGCTGCTGGCGGGGCTGCTGTTCTTCTTCCTGCTGGAGAAGGCCGAGCTCTATCGGCACGCCCACCACCACGAGGGGGATGGGCACGGGCACCATCACCATTTCGACGCCGAGCAGGCCGGCCGCGGGGGCCTCAGCGTGCTTGTCGGCGACAGCATCCACAACTTCTGCGACGGCATCATCATCGCGGCCGCCTTCCTGGTCAGCCCTGAGCTGGGAGTGACCACCTCGCTGGCGGTGATCCTGCACGAGATCCCACAGGAAGTGGGCGACACCATCGTGCTGATCAACGCCGGGTTCAGCCGACGCAAAGCCTTGCTCTACAACGCCGCGTCGGGGCTGCTCGCGGTGGTGGGCGGCGTGCTGGGCTACTTTGTCGTCGGGGCGTGGGAGGGTGTGTTCCCCTACCTGTTGGTGGTGGCCTCCAGCAGCTTCATCTACGTGGCCGTGGCCGACCTGATCCCGCAGATGCAGCGCCGGCTGCCTTGGCGGGAAATGCTCGCGCAAGTGGCCTGGATCGCAGCGGGCCTCGCGCTGGTGATGACGGCCACCGGCCTGATGCACGGGGCGCACGCCTGACCGGGCGGGCCGCCCGGCCACGAGCGCCTACTTGACCACCAGGATCGGCACGTCGCAGTGCGTCAGCACCTTCTGGGTCTCGCTGCCCAGCAGCAGCGCGCTGACGCCGCGCCGACCGTGCGAGGCCATGACGATCAGGTCGCAGCCCTGGGCCTTGGCGTGGTCGGTGATGGCTTCCCAGGGGTGCAGGGCTTCCACGGTGTGGCCGGCGCAGGCCAGGCCTTGCGCCGCGGCAGCGTCGACGACCGCCTTGACGCGTGACGCGGCGATGCGCTCCTGCGCGTCGTAGAACTCCTGCGGCGGCACCGGCTGCATCTCCGAGATCGCGCTGTAGGGGAAGGGCTCCTTCACGCTGATCGCGGACAGGCGCGCGCCGAGCGTCTTCGCCAGTGTGATGGCTGTCTGCACGGCCTTGGCCGTGATGTCGGAGCCGTCGGTGGGAACCAGGATGTTGCGGTACATGGGCACTCCTTTCATGGCCGGGCGGCCTTTGCCACCCACGGCGGGAGTGTTGCGCGTTCCGCGCGGCTTGTCTTGCGTTCCGTCAAGCCCTGGCAGGTTGCCCGGGCTGGCAAGTGGCGGGCTCAGCCCTTGGCCACCGGACGGTCCGGGTGGGCCGACCATTCGCTCCAGGAGCCGGGGTACAGCGCCGAGCCGGCGAGCCCTGCCACTTCCATGGCCAGCAGGTTGTGGCAGGCGGTCACGCCCGAGCCGCATTGGTGCACCACCTGGCCGGGCGCCGCGCCAAGGCCGTCGAAACGACGGCGCAAGGCGGCAGGCGGAAGGAAGCAGCCGTCTGCCTTCAGGTTGTCCTTGAAGAAGCGGTTGCGTGCGCCGGGGATGTGTCCTGCCTGCGCATCGAGCGGCTCCACCTCACCCCGAAAACGCTCGGGTGCGCGGGCGTCGACCACCACGGGCTGCCCCGCGTGGGCGAGCAATTGCGCGCTCTGCACCGTGGGCATGGCCGCGTCGCGCAGTGGGTAGGGTGAGGGTGAGGCGGAAGCCGGCACTGCGCCGCTTTCCACCGTGCCGCCGGCCGCCAGCCAGGCCGCGAGGCCACCGTCCAACACGGCCACGTTGGCGTGGCCCAGCCAGCGCAGCAGCCACCAGGCGCGCGCCGCATACGGGCCACCCTGAGCGTCGTAGGCCACGACGGGTGTGTCGGGCCGGATACCCCAGCGGGCCAGCGTTGCCGCGAAGGCTTCCCGGGTCGGCAGCGGGTGCCGCCCGCCGTCGATCGAGCCACGGTTCGACTTCGGGCCGGAGAGGTCACGCTCCAGGTGGGCGTAGAGGGCCCCGGGCAGGTGTGCGCCGACATAGGCTCTTTCGCCGGTCCCCGTGTCGACCAGGTCGAAGCTGCAGTCCAGCAGCACCGGCCAGGCGGGCGTGCCGCGGCGCGCCAGCAACTCGCTGGCGGTGATCAAGGGGAAGGTCGGAGTCATCGCATTCCACAGGTGAGGGGGCTCAGCTGTCGCCGAGCGTCGATTCCGCGCCGGCAGCCGGGGCGCGCTGGCGCAGCCGGGTGGCGGCCAGGCCGGCACAGATGATCAAGGCCATGCCCGCCAGCGCGACCCAGGTCACCGGGTCGTCGAACAGCAGCACGCCAAAAGCAAACGAGAAGACGATGCCGAGGTACTGCAGGCTCGCATTGGAAAGCGCGCGGCCGATCGCATAGGCCCGGGTCATCATCATCTGTGCCACCGTGGCCAGCACGCCGGTGGCGACCAGAAGTGCTGCCCCGCTCCAGCTGTGGGCGTGAGCGCCGCCGGCGAGGGTCAGCAAGCCGCCGGCGACGATGCCGCCGATCGAGAAATAGAAGACCACCCGGTACTCCGGCTCGCCCACCCGGCCGAGCGCGGTGACCTGCAGGTAGGCCATGGCCGCGCCCAAGCCCGACAGCAGGCCGGCCATGGCACCCTGCCACTGGTCGCGGTCGATCGTGGGCTGGAGCACCAAGGCCACGCCGACGAAGCCGGTCAGCACCGTGGCCACCAGGCGCGGGTCGACCTTGGCCGCGCCGAGCATCACGGCGCCACCGATCAGGAACAGCGCCATCCAGACCGAGCTCATGTAGTTGAGCGTGATGGCCGTGGCCAGCGGCAGCTTGCCGATCGCGTAGAACCACAGCACCAGCGAGAACACCCCGGTCAGGCTGCGCCAGAAGTGCATCGCCGGCACTTCGGTGAGCAGGCTGCCGCCACGCCAGCGCACGAGGCCGAAGAGGAAGACGGCGCCGACCATGCTGCGGTAGAGCACGATCTCGCCGGCGCTGTACTGGGCCGAGGCGTACTTGACGCACACGCCCATGATCGAGAACAGCAGCGCTGAGCCGATCATCAGCAGCGGGGCGGACATGGCACGCGCCATCAGTAGGCCAGGCCCACCGCCTCGCGTACGTCCTTCATCGTCTGGCGGGCAATGGTGCGGGCGCGCTCGGTGCCCATCTCGACGATCCAGTGCACCTGCTTCGGGTTGGCCAGGTAGGTCTCGGCGCGCTCGCGCCAGGGCTGTTGCTCGCGCTGGATGGCCTCGATCACCGGCTGCTTGCAGTCGAGGCAGCCGATGCTGGCCGTGGTGCAGCCTTTTTGCGCCCAGGCCTGGGTCTCGGTGCTGGAGTAGAGCTGGTGAAAGGGCCAGACCGGGCAGCGGGCCGGGTCGCCCGGGTCGCTGCGGCGCACCCGCTGCGGGTCGGTCGGCATGCGGCGGATCTTCTGCGCCACCGCCTGGGGCGCCTCGCGCATCTCGATGGTGTTGTCGGCGCTCTTGCTCATCTTCTCGCCGTCAAGCCCCGGCAGACGCGAGGTTTCGGTGAACAGGGCCGATGGCTCGGGCAGCACCGTCTGGCCGCGGCCGTACAGGTGGTTGAAGCGCCGTGCGACCTCTCGTGTCACCTCGACGTGCGCGGCCTGGTCTTCACCCACCGGCACATAGTTGGCGCGGTAGATCAGGATGTCGGCCGCCTGCAGCAGCGGGTAGCCGAGGAAGCCGTAAGTGGCCAGGTCGCGTGTCGGCTGGCTGGCGATCTGGTGCTTGTAGGTCGGCACGCGCTCCAGCCAGCTCAGCGGGGTGCCCATGGCCAGCAGCGTGAACAGCTCGGCATGCTCGGGCAGCCGGCTCTGGATGAAGATGGTCGCGCGCTTGGGGTCGACACCGGCGGCCAGCCAGTCGACCACCATGTCGTAGACATTGCGCTCGATGACCTCGCGCTCCTGGTAGTGGGTGGTCAGCGCGTGCCAGTCGGCCACGAAGAAGAAGCAGTCGTGCTCGTCCTGCAGCTTCACCCAGTTCTTCAGTGCGCCGTGGTAGTGGCCGAGGTGCAGGGCGCCGGTAGGGCGCATGCCGGAGAGGACGCGGGCTCGCATGCCGGTGATTCTGGCAGACGCATACACTGACGCCCCTCATGAAACGAATCGTCATCCTGCTGTCCGGCCGGGGCAGCAACATGCAGGCCATCGTCGAGCGCTGTGCAGCCGAGGGCTGGCCGGCGAGGGTGGTCGGCGTGGTGAGCAACCGGGCCAACGCGGCGGGGCTGGCCTGGGCCGCCGAGCGGGGCATCGCCACCGCTGTGGTCGACCACAAGGCGTTCGCAACGCGCGAAGATTTCGACGGCGAGCTGGCGCGGGCGATCGATCTCTGGGGCCCGGACCTGCTGGTGCTGGCGGGTTTCATGCGCATCCTCGGCGCCGGCTTCGTTCGCCACTACGAGGGTCGGATCATCAACGTACACCCCTCGCTGCTGCCGGCGTTCACCGGGCTGCACACCCACCGTCGTGCCATCGAGGCCGGCTGCAAGCTGGCCGGCGCTACCGTGCATTTCGTGACGCCGGAGCTCGACCACGGACCCATCATTGCCCAGGCCTCGGTGCCGGTGCTGCCGGGCGACGACGAGCAGGCGCTGTCGGCGCGGGTGCTGGTGCAGGAGCACCGGCTCTACCCTTTGGCGGTGCGCTGGTTCGTCGAGGGGCGGTTGAAGCTCGAGCATGGCATCGTGACCCAGCTCGACGGCGAACCTCAGTGGCTGCGGGGCGACTGACGGCCTCAGCCTGAGGGCAAAGCAGCCCGGCGGCGATGTTGATCGCCAGCGTCAGGTGAACGACAGGCCCAGCACCGCTGGCCCAGACCCGTTTCATGGAAGCCGGTCGTCTGGGTGGGTGCGAGGATAATCCACCCATGCATCCTAATGCCCTGCTGGACCTGGCGACCGATCTGCTGCGCCAGGTGTTGAAGCTCGACCAGCCCGCTGACACCGTCGTCTCCGCATTCTTCCGCAAGCACCGCGGCCTGGGCCCGCGTGAGCGCCACTGCCTGGCAGAGACCACCTACACAGTGTTGCGCAAGCGTCTGCTGCTTGCTCACCTGGCGCAAAGCGGCAGCGGGGCGCTTGAGCGCCGCCTGGCTGCACTCGCGTGGCAGGGCAGCGACACCTTCCTGCGCGGTGCCCTGGGGCCCCATGAGCAGAAGTGGCTGGCCGAGGTCAAGGCCGTCGACGTGGGTGGCCTGCCCGAGAAACTGCGCCACAACCTGCCGGACTGGCTGGCGGCCTTGCTGAAGCAGGAGCTGGGTGAAGGTTTCTGGCCGCTGGTCGAGGCGATCGAGCGGCCGGCGCCGCTGGATCTGCGCGTCAACCTCCTCAAGGCCAAGCGCGAAGAGGTGCAGGCAGCACTCGCCACCGCGGGCATCGATGCCAGGGCCACGCCATACTCGCCTTGGGGGTTGAGGATCGATGGCAAGCCGGCGCTGCAGAAGCTCGAGCTGTTCATCCGCGGCGACGTCGAGGTGCAGGACGAAGGCAGCCAGCTGTTGGCGGCGCTGCTGGCGCCCAGGCGCGGTGAGATGGTGGTCGACTTCTGCGCCGGCGCGGGCGGCAAGACGCTCGCGCTCGGCGCGATGATGCGCAACACCGGGCGGCTCTATGCCTTCGATGTGTCCGGCCACCGGCTCGACGCCCTCAAGCCCCGTCTGGCGCGCAGCGGCCTGTCCAATGTCTACCCGGCCCAGATCGCGCATGAGCGCGACGACCGCGTCAAGCGTCTGGCCGGCAAGATCGACCGGGTGCTGGTCGATGCGCCCTGCTCGGGTCTGGGCACGCTGCGCCGCAACCCCGATCTGAAGTGGCGCCAGTCGCCCAAGGCGCTGGAGGAACTGTCGGCCAAACAGCAGGCCATCCTCGACAGCGCTGCGCGCCTGGTCAAGCCGGGCGGCCGGCTGGTCTATGCCACCTGCAGCCTGCTGCGCAGCGAGAACGAGGTGGTGGCCGAGGCGTTTGGCGCGGCCCACCCGGACTTCGAGCCGTTGCCCGCCGGGCCGGCCTTGACTGCAGCGCAGGTGGAGCGGGCAGACGACCTGGTCTCGGCCGGGGGGTATCTGCGCCTGTGGCCACACCGTCACGAAACCGACGGTTTCTTTGCCGCCGCCTGGCAGCGCCGCACCTGAACTGTCTTGGTGCGCTGAGACAATCCCTGCGCCTCGCATCCGAGGTACAGGGAGGGAATCCGTGAGTGTCTTGCGTTGGGCAGCCGGTGCGCTGCTGGGGTTGGCTTTGGCCGCGTGCGGCGGAGGTGGTGGCGGCGATGGCGGTAGTGCGAGCACGTCGATCGCTGCCAGCGTGTCGACGGTCGACCTGGTGTGGCGGGACTTCGATGCACAGCCTTCGTCCACCGTCTCGGTGACTTTCAAGGGGGCGGGCCTGGCCATCGGCAGCCGGCCTGGAGAGACGTTACCCTCTTGGCTGCAGATCGAGAGCCCACCATCGGCCAACTCGCCCGCTTCCATTGTCCTGAAGTCGGCGGTAGATGCCCGGCATGAGCCGCAAGGGGTGCAGACGGCGGTCGTTCGCTTTGTGACGGCCAATGCCGACCTCAGCGGTCAGGTCTACACCGATGTGACGGTCAACCTCGTCATTCCGCACTCGGCACTGCCCGGCCAGATCGTATTCCGTGCCACCGAGGGCCAGCTCACCGAGGTGGGTGAACAACAGGTGCAGTTGCTGGCCAAGGACATTGACTGGTCGGTCTCGGCCTCGCAGCCATGGCTGCGACCCGGCCTGACGTCCGGTTCGGGCTCCGGCAGCTTCGGCCTCGGGGTGGACGTGACCGGCTTGGCGGCCGGCATCCACGCAGCCCAGCTGACCGTGCGCGACGCGGCCCATGATTTCGATCGCGTGGTGGATGTCCAGTTCATCGTCGATGCGCACGAACTGGTGGTGCGCCGTCAGGGCGTGGCACTGACGTCGATCGGCAGCTACCAGCAGCTTTCCGCCAGGATTGCGACGGCCGACAACACCGGCGGCGTGAGCCAGTGGGCGGCGGCGTCGGACCAGCCGTGGCTGCGGCTGAGCGCGGCCGCGGGCTCCACGGGGCAGGACTTGACGGTCAATGCCGATCCGGCCGGCCTCGCAGAGGGTATGCACTACGCGCGGGTGACCCTGTCGCCGACCACTTCTGGCGTGGGTGGAGGAGCCACGGTCACCGTGGGTCTGTACGTCGATCGCAGCCGGACCCCGAAGACCTTCTTCTCGATGGCTCCGCGGGACTTCCAGTTGCCGATCTTTGGCTATTCCCAAATGCTGGCCGATCCGGTGCGCCCCTACGTCTACATCAACCAATCCGACAACCGCATCGACGTCTACAACGTCTACACCGGCGAGGAAGTGGGGCACGTGACCAAGACGGGGGCCGGATGGGGCACCTTGGCCATCGCGCCGGACGGCTCGACGCTGCTGGCGGCCGACATTGCCAAAGGTGTGCTGCATAAGATTGATCCGGACACCCTGGCGCTATCGGCGCCCGTCGCTCAGGTTCGCGTGCCCAACGCGCCCGACTTCCGCATGGCGGCCCAGGTGGTTGGAGGCAAGCTGTTGCTGGCCACGACTGCTGGGGATCTCATCGATGTGGCGGCACAGCGGCGTGTGGCCGACTTCTCAGCCGATGCACCGATCCAGGATTCCGGCCACATCGCCTTCAGCAACGACGGCCGCACCCTGGCCATTCAGCAGGGCAGCTACGCCCCGCACAACCTGCACCGTATCAACGTCTTCAAGTCGGGTGACGGTTTTGGCGTGCTGGCCGCGAACACGTGGTGGGAGTTGAGCTACGCACGGGGCGTGGCGTTTACCGCTGACGATGTGGCCATCGTGTCGGGCACCGACGAGCAGGGTTGGCTGTACCCTGCCAGCCAGGGCGGCGAAGGCAGCGCCGTGGAACGCATGCGCGACTTGGCCGCGCCTCTGTCAGGCGAGGGCTTCTATGCCGTCGACACGGACCGGCAGGCCGTCAATCGATACGCCACGTCGGGGGCGCTGGAGTCCGCCGGCAGCATGAGGCGCGGAACTGTGTACGGCCTGGCCGTTTCGGGTGATCAGCGCCGCCTGCTGCTCTGGACCAACGGCGGCGCGAGCGAAATCTCCTTCATGGACGCGCCCTGACCTGGCCGACTTCGACGGGCGGCCCGAAGGCGGCCTGTCGAGGCGAAAGGCCGCGTTTCCGCAGCCTTCTCCCCCCTCTGCCGGCCGGCTTCGTCACTACAATTCGACACTGGCCCGGCAGTCCGGGCGTTGTTGGGATTTCGACACACATGACCGATCTGCAATCGATCTTCTCGGCATTCGTCGACTGGGCCGCGCATGGCCTGGTGGAGGCCAACTGGTGGCAGCTGATGATCTACACGCTGGTGTTGACCCACATCACGATCGCATCGGTCACGATCTTCCTGCACCGTGCGCAGGCGCACCGGGCCCTGGAACTGCACGCGATCCCGTCGCATTTCTTCCGCCTGTGGCTGTGGCTGACCACCGGCATGGTCACCAAGGAATGGGTGGCCATCCACCGCAAGCACCACGCCAAGTGCGAGACCGTCGACGACCCGCACAGCCCCGTCACCCGGGGCATCAAGACGGTTCTGCTGACCGGCAGCGAGCTCTACCGTGCCGAGTCGAAGAACCAGGAAACGCTGGCCAAGTTCGGCCACAACACCCCCGACGACTGGGTCGAGCGCAATGTCTACAGCCGTTTCAGCTGGCAGGGCGTGGGCCTGATGCTGATCATCGACGTGGCGCTGTTCGGCGCCATCGGTGCCACCGTCTGGGCGGTGCAGATGCTGTGGATCCCGATCACTGCGGCCGGCATCATCAACGGCCTCGGCCATTGGTGGGGCTACCGCAACTTCGAGGCGGTCGACGCCTCGACCAACATCTCGCCCTGGGGCCTGATCATCGGCGGCGAGGAGCTGCACAACAACCACCACACCTACCCCACCTCGGCCAAGCTCTCGGTCAAGCCCTATGAGTTCGACATCGGCTGGGCCTACATCAGCGCCCTGGAGGTGTTGAGGCTCGCCAAGGTGCGCAAGACGCCGCCGCAGCTGGTGCTGGGCTCGGTCAAGCCGGTGGCCGACTCGAAGACGCTGGAAGCGATCATTGCGAACCGCTACGAGGTGATGGCCAACTATGCCAAGCAGCTTCGCCGCACCTGCGCGGTCGAACTGGCACGCGTGAAGGCTGAGGGTGCCGCCAAGACCGGCGCCGCCTGGACCAACCTGCGCATCGCCGAGCGCTGGCTGCACCGCGACGCCGAGAAGATCCCCAGCAACCTGCGCACCCAGCTCGACAGTGCGATGAGCGAATCGCCCGTGCTGGCCAAGCTGGTGGCGATGCGCGAAGAGCTGCGCCAGCTCTGGACGCGTACCAACGTGTCGGCCGAGCAGCTGGTGGCCGACCTGCAGGACTGGTGCCGCCGGGCCGAGGAGAGCGGCATCGCTGCGCTGCGCGAGTTCTCGATGCAGTTGCGTGCTGCCCACGCCTGACGATACAGAGCCCCCCCACGCGACTTCCGGGCCCTGCCCCCAGGGGGGCTCGCGCAGGGGCCCGGCAAGCGCCCCGGATCCACGGACGGCACTTGAAGCCGAGCGGCGCTGCGCGCGCTCGAAGAGCGCCATGAAAAAAGCCCACCGGTCGGTGGGCTTTCTCATGGGGCAAGCCGAATTACTTCAGCTTGATTTCCTTGTACAGCACGTGCTTGCGCGCCTTCGGGTCGAACTTCATGAATTCGAGCTTCTCGGGCGTCGTCTTCTTGTTCTTGTTCGTGGTGTAGAAGTGGCCGGTGCCCGCGGTGGACTCCAGCTTGATCTTTTCGCGGCCGCCTTTGGATGCCATGGTGTCGCTCCTTGTTCAGTGAATCAGGCCTGACCGCGGGCACGCAGGTCGGCCAGCACGGCGTCGATGCCCTTCTTGTCGATCAGACGCAGGGCGGCGTTGCTGATGCGCAGGCGCACCCAGCGGTTCTCGCTCTCGACCCAGAAACGACGGTACTGCAGGTTCGGCAGGAACCGGCGCTTGGTTTTGTTGTTGGCGTGGGAAACGTTGTTCCCGACCATGGGCTTCTTGCCCGTGACTTCGCAGACGCGTGCCATGAGGACACTCCGATCTTTTCATCCGGCGAAGCGGCTGGGGGCGCTGAAGACCCGTCCAGCCACTCGGCCTCACCTCGCCAAAAGGGTGGCGGTAACCCGTCCTTGCTCGCCGAAGCCACCCTCGACAGGCGGCGGTCTACGCAAGAAAACCTGCGATTATAGCGAATATCGAGCTGGCGATACCAAGGGCCTCAGCCTTGCTCCAGGAAGCGCTGCGCATCGAGCGCCGCCATGCAGCCGGTTCCTGCCGAGGTGATGGCCTGGCGGTAAACATGGTCCTGCACGTCGCCGGCGGCAAAGACCCCGGGCACGCTGGTCATGGTGGCGAAGCCGTCCTGGCCGGCGCGCGTGCGCAGGTAGCCGTCCTTCATCTCCAACTGGCCCTTGAAGATGTCGGTGTTCGGCTGGTGGCCGATGGCGATGAAGCAGCCCTTGAGCGCCAGCTCCCTGGTCGAGCCGTCGGTGGTGCTCTTCAGCCGCACGCCGGTGACGCCGGTCTGGTCGCCCAGCACCTCGTCGAGCGTGTGGAACAGGTGCAGCTCGATCTTGCCGGCGGCGACCTTGTCCATCAGCTTGTCGACCATGATGGGCTCGGCGCGGAACTTGTCGCGGCGGTGCACCAGGTGCACCTTGCTCGCGATGTTCGAGAGGTACAACGCCTCTTCGACCGCGGTGTTGCCGCCGCCGACCACGCAGACGGTGTCGCCGCGGTAGAAGAAGCCGTCGCAGGTGGCACAGCCGCTGACCCCGCGGCCCATGAAGGCCTCTTCCGAGGCCAGGCCGAGGTACTTGGCCGAGGCGCCGGTCGCGAGGATGAGCGCATCGCAGGTGTAGCTGCCGCTGTCACCCTTGAGCTTGAAGGGCCGCTTCGACAGGTCGACCTCGTTGATGTGGTCGAACACGATCTGGGTCTGGAAGCGCTCGGCGTGCTGCTGGAAGCGCTGCATCAGGTCGGGGCCTTGCACACCCATCACGTCGGCCGGCCAGTTGTCGACATCGGTCGTGGTCATCAGCTGGCCGCCTTGCGCCAGGCCGGTCACCAGCAGCGGCTTGAGATTCGCGCGGGCGGCGTAGATGGCGGCCGAGTAGCCGGCCGGGCCGGAGCCGAGGATCAGGACTTGGGCGTGCGTGGGTGCAGTCGAGGTGCTCATGAGGTGCAGGTGAGGGCGCAAGCCGAGGCTTGCAAGGGCAAGCGCGGTGCCCGCAAGGGGCCGCGTGCGATGCGTGCCAACCACGGCGCCGCTCGCTGGAGAACCCGCTATGCTCGCGCCTGCGCAAGAATAGGGGTACCCGCATTTTAATGACCGGTCGTGAAGACCCGGCTCAGCGGCGGGAGTTGGCGTCCACACAAGCCCTGGCCGGTCGCGCACCCGGCGGGGTTTCGAACGAAGAGGGGATGACTGATGTCGATGCTGTCCAACCTGGACCTGATCCGCCGGGTGCCGTTGTTCTCCATGCTGACGAACGACCAGGCGCGCGCCGTGGCCGATGGCGTCGTCAAGCGGCGCTACCGGCGCGGCGAGATCGTCGTCGAGCAGGGCAAGAAGAGCAACGCGCTGTTCATCCTGCTCAATGGCCGGGCCCGGGTGCTCACCTCTGATTCCCGTGGCCGCGAAGTGATCCTCGCGGTGCTTGAAGCAGGCGACTACGTCGGCGAGATGAGCCTGATCGACAACCAGCCCCACTCGGCCACCGTGCGCTGCGAAGTGCAGAGCGACATGCTGATCCTCGGCCGGCCCGAGTTCGCGCGTTGCCTTCCGGAAAACTCCAGTCTTTCGTACGCCATCATGCGCGGGCTGGTGGGCCGGCTGCGCAGCGCCGACCGCCAGATTGAGTCGCTGGCCTTGCTCGACGTCTACGGCCGCGTGGCCCGCACGCTGCTCGACATGGCCGAAGAGGTTGACGGCGAGAAGATCATCCGGGGCAAGGTCTCGCGCCAGGACATGGCCAAGATCGTGGGCGCCTCGCGCGAGATGGTCAGCCGCGTGATGAAGGACCTCGAAGAGCGAGGCGTGATCGAGACCCAGGAGAACGGCTCGGTCGTGCTGAAGAACCGAATGCCGGAATGACCGAAACGCAGTTGCCTCGCCTCCCTCACTCCTTCCTTTCTGGCGGCACGGGCCGTGCCGGGCTCTGCGATGTGGCGTAGCGCTGCCTTGACCGGGCCGACGGGCACCCCCCGCGGCGCCCCTCCCAGCCTTTCCCCCGTCCGACAGCGATTGCGGCTCGCCCTGGCGGCGGTGGCCTGGCTGGCCTTCACCCTGGCCCTGCTGAGCCGTCGGGCGGACGACCCTGGCTTTTCGACCAGCGGCTCGGGCGGCCCGGTGCTGAACTGGCTGGGTGCCCCTGGCGCCTGGCTGGCCGACGTCCTGCTGGTGCTGTTCGGCTTTTCGGCCTGGTGGATGGTGGTGGCCTGGGCGCGCCAACTGACACTCTCGTGGCGGTCGCTGGTGCGCCAGGAGCCGCCGGTGGACTCGCGACTGCCCCGGCGCGCCCTGCCGTGGGCTGGGCTCGTGCTGCTGCTGCTCGCCAGCTGCGCACTCGAGTGGACGCGGTTGTACGGCTGGGAATCGCGCCTGCCCGGCCACGCCGGTGGCGTGATTGGCTACGGGCTGGGCACCCTGTCGATGAAGCTGGGCTTTCTGGCCTCGGGCGTCCTCTGGATCAGCCTGCTGGTGCTGGCGCTGCCGCTGGCCCTGCGCTTTTCCTGGTTGCGGGTGGCCGACGGCCTGGGTGCCTGGGTCGAGGGCTTCCGCGAGCGCCGCATCGAGAAGCGCGAAATGGCCGAGGACGTGCGCCTGGGCGAGCTGGCGCAGCGCGAGCGGGAGATCGAAGTCGAGGTCGAGCGCGAGGAGTTCGAGGACCACGCGCCGATCGTGATCGAGCCGCCGGTGCTCGAAGTGCCCAAGTCCGAGCGGGTGGCACGTGAGCGGCAGAAGCCGTTGTTCACCGAGCTGGCCGACAACAAGTTGCCGCAGATCGACCTGCTGGACAAGCCACCCGCGCGCGTCGAGACGGTCACGCCGGAGTCGCTGGAAATGACCAGCCGGCTGATCGAGAAGAAGCTGTCCGATTTCGGGGTCGAGGTACGCGTCGTCGCGGCCCAGCCGGGCCCGGTGATCACCCGCTACGAGATCGAGCCGGCCACCGGCGTGAAGGGCTCGCAGATCGTCAACCTCGCCAAGGACCTGGCGCGCTCGCTGTCGCTGGTGTCGATCCGCGTGGTCGAGACGATCCCCGGCAAGAACCTGATGGCGCTGGAGTTGCCGAACGCCAAGCGGCAGACGATTCGCCTGGCCGAAATCCTCGGCTCGCAGGTCTACAACGATGCCGGCTCGATGCTGACCATGGCGCTGGGCAAGGACATCATCGGCGCCCCGGTCGTGGCCGACCTGGCCAAGATGCCGCACTGCCTGGTGGCTGGCACCACCGGCTCGGGCAAGTCGGTGGGCATCAACGGCATGATCCTGAGCCTGCTGTACAAGGCCGAGCCGCGCGATGTACGGCTGATCATGATCGACCCGAAGATGCTCGAAATGAGTGTCTACGAGGGCATCGGCCACCTGCTGTGCCCGGTGGTCACCGACATGAAGCAGGCCAGCAACGCGCTGAACTGGTGTGTCGGCGAGATGGAGCGGCGCTACAAGCTCATGAGCAAGATGGGCGTGCGCAACCTGGCCGGCTACAACAAGAAGATCGACGATGCCAAGGCCCGGGGTGAACTGCTGCCCAACCCCTTCAGCCTGACGCCGGAAGAGCCCGAGCCGCTGGAACGACTGCCCTTCATCGTGGTCGTCATCGACGAGCTGGCCGACCTGATGATGGTGGTCGGCAAGAAAGTCGAGGAACTGATCGCCCGCCTGGCGCAGAAGGCGCGTGCCGCCGGCATCCACCTGATCCTCGCGACCCAGCGGCCCAGCGTCGACGTCATCACCGGCCTCATCAAGGCCAACATCCCGACCCGCCTGAGCTTCCAGGTCTCCAGCAAGATCGACAGCCGCACCATCCTCGACCAGATGGGCGCCGAGGCCCTGCTGGGCATGGGGGACATGCTCTACATGGCGTCGGGCACCGGGCTGCCGGTTCGCGTGCACGGCGCGTTCGTGTCCGATGACGAGGTGCACCGCGTGGTCGAGGCGCTGAAGCTGCAAGGCCCGCCGAACTACATCGAAGGCATCCTCGAAGGCGGCACGCTGGACGGCGAGGGGGGCGAAGCGGGCGAGGGCGGTGGCGCAGGCGGCGGCGAGGCCGACCCGATGTACGACCAGGCGGTGGCCATCGTGCTGCAGCACCGCAAGGCTTCGATCTCGCTGGTGCAGCGCCATTTGCGCATCGGCTACAACCGCGCGGCCCGCCTGCTGGAACAAATGGAGCAATCCGGGCTCGTAAGTTCTTTGTCTTCCAGTGGCAACCGCGAGATCCTGTTGCCCAAGCGTGATGAATAGTTTCGCCTCTGTTGCGCGCGTGGCCTTGGCCGCGGCGCTTGTGGCCGCCAGCTTCGGCGCCCGGGCCGATGCGGCCGACTCGCTGCGCGCTTTCGTGAAAGATGTGAAGGGCGGCAAGTCCACGTTCACCCAGACGGTGACCTCGCCCGATGGCGCCAAGCAGAAGGTCTCTTCGGGCAGCTTCAGCTTCGCCCGGCCGAACCGCTTCCGCTTCGACTACATCAAGCCCTACGCGCAGACCATCGTCAGCGACGGCAACAAGGTCTGGTTCCACGACCCCGACCTGAACCAGGTCACGGTGCGCAAGATGGGCGACGCGCTGGGCAGCACACCGGTGGCGCTGCTCACCGGCAGCTCGATCGAGAAGAACTTCGAGCTGAAGAACCAGCCCGACAAGGACGGGCTGGAATGGGTGCAGGCTACACCCAAGGAACAGGGCGGCACCATCCAGTGGTTGAAGGCCGGCTTCAAAGGCCGTGCGCTGGCCGTGGTGGAGATCGCCGACAGCTTCGGCCAGCGCTCGATGCTGAAGTTCAACGAGCTCTCCACCGACGCGGTGCCGCCCGCACCGAGCTTTGTGTTCACGGTGCCTGCGGGTGCCGATGTGTCCGAGCAGTAGCCTGGCGGCGAGCAGCAACGACAAAGGGCGCCGTGGCGCCCTTTGTGCTGTGTTGGCCCGCGGTGCTCAGTGCATCGCCACGCCGCTGTCGATCAGGCCCATGTCGGGTGCGGTCATCATCTGCTCGATGTCCATCAGGATCAGCATGCGCTCGTCGTCGCCGTGCTTGATGGTGCCCAGGCCGGTGATGTAGGCGGCGTCGATCGCGCCATTGAATTCGGGCGCGGGCTTGATCTGGCCCGGGGCCAGTTCCAGCACGTCACTGACCGAGTCGACCACCATGCCCACCGTGCGGTTGCCGATGTTCAGGATGATGACGACGGTGAAGCTGTTGTATTGCACGTCCGCCAGCTCGAAACGCAGCCGCATGTCGACGATGGGGACGATCACGCCGCGCAGGTTCACGACCCCCTTGATGAAGTGCTGCGTGTTCGCGATGCGGGTCGGCGGCTCGTAGCCCCGGATCTCCTGCACACGCAGGATGTCGATGCCGTACTCCTCGCTGCCCAGTTTGAACGACAGGTACTCGCGCGGTGCGCCCGACATGGCGGCGGGCGCGGTGTTGGCAGCGGTGCCGGCCGGGGTGGCCGTGCGGGCATCGGTGGTGGTGGTTGCGCTCATGGGGGGGCTCCTGGGGAGGGAAGGCTTCTCGTCTACGTCGCCAGTGTCCATGGGTGGGCACATCGGCCAAAGCGTGAATAAGGGTCGCCTGGCCGGGCAATTCCCGGCTTTCCGCTCGGGCCACAATCCCGCCATGCCCCTGCAAGATGGCCTTTTCGACGATGACGTACCGGCTGACCCGTCGGCCGGCGCCGCCGTGCCGGCGGCCGGTGCACCACTGGCTGAACGCCTGCGCCCACGCACGCTTGACGAGGTGATCGGCCAGGCCCACCTGCTCGGCCCGGGCAAGCCGCTGCGGGTGGCCTTCGAGCAGGGGCGCCTGCATTCGATGATCCTGTGGGGGCCGCCGGGCGTGGGCAAGACCACTTTGGCCCGCCTGGTGGCGGGTGCGGTCGATGCGAAATTCATTGTGCTGTCGGCCGTGCTCTCGGGTGTGAAGGAGATCCGCGATGCAGTGGCCCAGGCCGAGCTCGCACGGGCGCAGGGCCGGCGCACCATCGTGTTCGTCGACGAGGTGCACCGCTTCAACAAGTCGCAGCAGGACGCTTTCCTGCCGCATGTCGAGGCGGGCCTGTTCACCTTCATCGGGGCGACCACAGAGAACCCGTCCTTCGAGGTCAACTCGGCCCTGCTCTCGCGCGCCACCGTGCACGTGCTGAAGTCGCTCGAAGACGAGGACCAGCAGCGCTTGCTGGAGCGCGCGCGCGAGGCGCTCGAAGCGCCCGAGCTGGAACCGGCCGCCGCCCTGCGCCTGATCGGGTATGCCGACGGCGACGCGCGCCGCCTGCTCAACGCCTACGAGAACCTCGTGACCCAGCTGGGCCCGGGCGTCGACCGCATCGACGAGGTCATGCTGGAGCGCTCGCTGGGCGAGCAGCTACGCCGCTATGACAAGGGCGGCGACCAGTTCTACGACTCGATCTCGGCGCTGCACAAGTCGGTGCGCGGCTCCGACCCCGATGCCGCGCTCTACTGGTTCGCGCGCATGCTCGACGGCGGCGCCGACCCGCGCTACATGGCGCGCCGCCTGGTGCGCATGGCCAGCGAAGACATCGGCAACGCCGACCCGCGCGCGCTGCGCCTGGCGCTTGACGCGGCCGAGACCTACGAGCGCCTGGGCACGCCCGAGGGCGAGCTCGCGCTGGCACAGGCGGTGGTCTACCTGGCGGTGGCGCCCAAGTCGAATGCGGTCTACAAGGCCTGGAACGAGGTGCGTGCCTTCGTCAAGCAGGACACGAGCCGCCCGGTGCCCGCCCACCTGCGCAACGCGCCGACAAAGCTGATGAAGTCGCTCGGCCATGGGGCGAACTATCGCTACGCGCACGATGAGGAAGGCGGTTTTGCCGCTGGCGAAAGCTACTGGCCCGATGGCCTGACGCCGCCACGCTTCTACGAGCCGGTGCCCCGCGGGCTGGAGCTGCGCATCGCCGACAAGCTCGCCGAGCTGCGCCGCCTGAACGACGAAGCCCGCAGCGACGACAGCGCTGCGGGCTGATCATCCCTGCGCCGCGGGCCAGGGGGTAAGCCCCGAAGGCTGCCGCGAAAGCGATTCCTACAATCGCCGCGACCAGCTGTTACAACCACCCCCGGGGGCCTCGATGGACATCTTCGTACAACAGATCATCAACGGCCTGGTGCTGGGGAGCATGTATGCGCTGGTGGCGCTGGGGTACACGATGGTGTACGGGATCATCTCGCTGATCAACTTTGCGCACGGCGAGATCCTGATGGTGG
>JBMOQN010000043.1:0-261852 GCA_049322835.1 Pseudomonadota bacterium
GGTCAGCCTGTGAGACGTAGAAAAACGAAAGCCCTTGAAATTCTCTTGGAAGATCAAGGGCTTACGAGACGTCATGAGACGCCGGGGAGCAGGATCACATCGCGTCGATCATCACCTGGCCGAAGCCCGAGCACGACACCTGCGTCGCCCCGTCCATCAGGCGGGCAAAGTCGTAAGTCACCTTCTTGCTCTGGATGGCCTTTTCCATCGAGCTGATGATCAGGTCGGCGGCTTCGGTCCAGCCCATGTGGCGCAGCATCATCTCGGCCGAGAGGATTTCCGAACCCGGGTTGACGTAGTCCTTGCCGGCGTACTTGGGCGCGGTGCCGTGGGTGGCTTCGAAGCAAGCCACCGAGTCGGACAGGTTGGCACCCGGGGCGATGCCGATGCCGCCCACCTGGGCCGCCAGCGCGTCAGAGATGTAGTCGCCGTTCAGGTTCAGGGTGGCGATCACCGAGTACTCGGCCGGGCGCAACAGGATCTGCTGCAGGAAAGCGTCGGCGATCGAATCCTTGATGACGATGTCCTTGCCCGTCTTCGGATTCTTGAACTTGCACCACGGACCGCCGTCGATCAGCTCGGCACCGAACTCCTTCTGGGCCAGGGCGTAGCCCCAGTCACGGAAGCCACCTTCGGTGAACTTCATGATGTTGCCCTTGTGCACCAGGGTGACGCTCGGCTTGTCGTTGTCGATCGCGTACTGGATGGCCTTGCGCACCAGGCGCTCGGTGCCCTCGCGCGAGACCGGCTTCACGCCGATGCCCGAGGTGTCCGGGAAACGAATCTTCTTGACGCCCATTTCCTCGATCAGGAACTTGATGACCTTCTTGGCCTTGTCGGTCTCGGCTTCCCACTCGACGCCGGCGTAGATGTCTTCCGAGTTCTCGCGGAAGATCACCATGTCGATCTTGTGCGGCTCCTTCACCGGCGAGGGCACGCCCTCGAAGTACTGGACCGGGCGCAGGCAAACGTAGAGGTCCAGTTCCTGGCGCAGGGCCACATTCAGCGAGCGGATGCCACCGCCGACGGGCGTCGTCAGCGGACCCTTGATCGAGACCACGTACTCGCGCAGCGCTGCCAGCGACTCTTCCGGCAACCAGACGTCGGGGCCGTACACCTTGGTCGACTTCTCACCGGCGTAGATCTCCATCCAGTGGATCTTTCTGGCGCCGCCGTAGGCCTTGGCGACCGCGGCGTCCACCACCTTGATCATCACCGGGGTGATGTCGAAGCCGGTGCCGTCACCCTCGATGTACGGAATGATCGGGTTGTTCGGGACGTTGAGCGAGAAGTCCGCGTTCACGGTGATCTTCTGCCCGCCCTCGGGCACCTTGATGTGCTGGTACATGCTGCAAGCTCCGGGCTTCGTGGGGAAGGAGTTGTGAAAAGGGTTTTCGGAACCTGAAATTCTAGTTCAGGCCAGCTGTCACTCGGCTGACCACCCCTGGGCGCCTCGGGTCAGCCTCGACAGGCCGATCAGCCGACGCAGTAGGCAACGAGCTGACTGATGGCGTCGTGGCCAAGCGCCCAGGCCGACGCGCCTGCGAGCAAGGCGCCCGCCATGCGGATGGCCCCTGCCTGCACGCCCGCCGACACAGTGCGGCCGCTGGTCGCCGTCCAGCGAGCCCACAGCCAGGGGGCCACCCCCAGGGCTGGCGCAGAGGCCAATGCGAACACGAGCATCACGGTGGCACCTCCAGCGGCATCGTTGGCCAGGGCGGCCACCACCAGGGCTGATTGCAGCAGGCCGCATGGCCAGGCTACCCAGGCGAGACCCAGCGCACCCGCCTTGGCCGGGCCGCTGATGCGCTGCCAGCCGTCTGCGCCCGGCTGGGTGACGACCGGGGTGCTGCGGCCCAGGCGCTCGAGCCAGGCCGGCTGCCGGCCGCGAACCAGCAGCCACAACCCCAGCGCCAGTGCGGCGACATGCAGCACGGCCCAGACCGGACGCAGCGCCGGGCTCCACTCACTCCAGCGCGAGACGGCTCCCACGCTGGCGGCTGCCAAACCGCCCGCCAGCATGTAGCCCAGGATGCGCCCGCCGTGATAGGCCATCCAGCCCACCCTTGGCGACCCGCCGCAGGCCCGCACGCCGGCCGCCGCCGGCGCCGCACACATCGACAGGCAGTGCGCCGAGCCGGCCAGGCCCATCAGCAAGGCAGTCAGCGCCAAGGCACCGGTCATCGGGCGACCCTCAGATGATGCGCGAGAAGCGTTCGCGCACCTTGTCGGCCTGCAGGTGCTTGTCGAAGACCATGGCGATCGCCCGCACGAGGAACCAACCCGGCGCCGTCACCTGCACCGCATCCGGCTCCACGGTGACCAGCCCCTCCGAGGCGAACGAGCCCAACTCGGCCAGCTCCGAGCGGAAGTACTCGCGGAAGTTGACCAGGTAGGCGAGCTCGATGGACTCGAACTCGACCCGCCCCTGGCACATCAGCGCCATGATCACCGCCCGGCGCAGCAGGTCGTCGCGCGTCAGCGCCAGACCGCGCACCGTGGCGAACTGGCCGCGGCGGATGGCGTCGTAGTACTCGGGCAAGGTCTTGGCGTTCTGGCTGTAGGTGGCACCCATCCGGCCGATGGCCGACACGCCGAGCGCGACCAGGTCGCAATCGGGCTGGGTGCTGTAGCCCTGGAAGTTGCGGTGCAGCCGCCCCTGGCGCTTCGCCACCGCGAGGGAGTCGTCGGCCAGGGCGAAGTGGTCCATGCCGATGTAGGTGTAGCCGTGCCCCAGGAAACCGGCGATCGCGCCCGATAGCATCGCCACACGGTCCCCAGGCGGCGGCAGCATCGACGCCTCGATGCGGCGCTGCGGCTTGAAGCGCAGGGGCAGGTGGGCGTAGGCGTAGAGCGCGATCCGGTCCGGACGCAACTCGGCCACCTGGGCCACGGTGCGAGCGAACGAAGCCGGTGTCTGCTTCGGCAGGCCGTAGATCAGGTCGGCGTTGATCGACTCGAAGCCCAGATCGCGGGCCGCGCGCATGAGATCGCGCACCGATTCGAAAGGCTGCACGCGATGCACGGCCTTCTGCACATCAGGGTCGAAATCCTGCACGCCGAAGCTGATGCGGTTGAAGCCCATGCGCCGCCAGGCAGCCAGCCGCTCGGGTGAGGCGGTCCGCGGGTCGACCTCGATCGAAACCTCGGCCTTGGGCATGATGCGGAAAGAGTCCGACAGCTCGGACATCAACCCTTGCAACTCATCGTCGCTGAGGAAGGTCGGCGACCCGCCGCCCAGGTGCACCTGCGACACTGGCTGCGAGTTGCCCAGGACGCGAGCGTGCATCGCAATCTCGGCGCGCAAAGCCAGCAGGTACTCCGCCGCCCGGCTGTGGTGTCTGGTGATGACCTTGTTGCAGGCACAGTAGTAGCAGACCGACTCGCAGAAGGGAATGTGGACGTAGAGCGACAACGGCGCCCTTGCTCCCATGCTGGCCCCCTCGGCCCGCTGGCGCAGCGCCTGCTCATAGTCCGCCGGCCCGAAGGCCTCGACGAAGCGGTCGGCGGTGGGGTACGAGGTATAGCGCGGCCCGGGCACATCGAACCGCTTGAGCAGCGGCAGCGGCAATCCCCCCACGTTGGAGGCGGACTCGGCAAGAACCGGCGCATTGGGTGCGGCGTAGGTCGGATAGGACATGGCGGCATCGTGCCGCGCCCCGCAGGCCCGACGCTTGATCTGGCGCAAGCCGCCAGTGCAGCCGAGACCGAAAAATGCCCACGGTCATTGAGGATGATCATGCCGATTGCTGAACCCCGCCCTGCCTCTGCCGAACCGCCCTCTGCCGCCGAGCGCCCGCGCAGCGCCGCCAGCCTCAAGGTGGCCTGCTCTAGCTGCAACTTGCGCGAGCTGTGCCTGCCGGTGGGCCTGAGCGGGAACGATCTCGAGCGACTGGACAAGCTGGTGGCGACGCGCCGCAGCGTGCGCCGTGGCGAAACCCTCTTTCGCGCCGGCGAGCCCTTCCAACTGCTCTACGCGGTGCGCACCGGCTTCTTCAAGACCTGCGTCTCGGCCGAAGATGGCCGGGACCAGGTCACCGGCTTCCAGATGGCTGGCGAGTTGCTGGGCCTGGACGGCATCGGAACCGACCGCCACTCTTGCGATGCGGTGGCCCTTGAAGACTCGCAGGTCTGCGTGATCCCCTTCGAGCAGCTCGAATACCTGTCGCGCGAGTTCACCGACCTGCAGCGCCAGTTCCACAAGATCATGAGCCGCGAGATCGTGCGCGACCACGGCGTGATGCTGCTGCTTGGCAGCATGAGAGCAGAAGAGCGCCTTGCGGCCTTCCTCCTGAACCTGACCCAGCGCCTTCAGGCGCGCGGCTTTTCGCCGACCGCCCTGGTGCTGCGCATGACACGCGAGGAGATCGGCAGCTACCTCGGGCTCAAGCTCGAAACCGTGAGCCGAACCTTCTCGAAGTTCCAGGAAGACGGCCTGCTGGAAGTCAAGCAGCGCCAGATCCGCATCCTGAACCAGGCCGGCCTGCAGCAGTTGGTCAACGGCGCCGCGTGCTGACTGGAGCCCCTCGTCCGACGATTGCGTCGGCCGTTCCCCCGAGGGGATGGCGGGCCGGCTTGGGAGCGGCCCGGCGCTCGGCCCGCTGACTGGCGCCCCTCGCCCGACGATGACGTCGGCCGTTCCCCCGAGGGGATGGCGGGCCGGCTTGGGAGCGGCCCGGCGCTCGGCCCGCTGAGCACGCAGGCGCCGCCGCCGGTCTCACTCGATGTGAGGGTGCACCAGGTACTGGGTGATGGCGGACGCCAGCGAGATCACCGCCCAGAAAACCAGAAACGCCACCGAGTAGAGCGTGGTGGGTTGCCAGCCCACAGGCTCGGCGCCGAACCACTGCAGGTGGTGGGGGTCGAGCACGGCGAAGACCAGCATCTCCAGCACGCCCGCCATCACGAAGGCGGGCCAGAGGATGCACAGCCACCGCGTGGCCGGGATCGGCTCAGGGCTGGGCAGTGGCCGCATGGTTGCGCGCTTGCACGGCTGGGGTCATGGCGTCGGGGCGGGCGCTCTGCATGCCGGTCGGCAGCACCGGGTCGGCCCCGCGGGCCGCGATCACTGCGGTGGCGATGCCAGCCACCACCACGGCAGCCGGGCCGGCCAGCACCAGCCAGACCATCGGCTCTCGCCACCAGGGCCGTTGCGGCCCAGCTGAAACGGACTTCAGGCGCGACATGCTGGCCTCCTCGGTGAGTGCACGGCCCTCAGCGGGGCACGATGAAGGTTGATCTCTCAGCCACCAGGGCGGCAGCCTGGCCCTCGCCGGCCAGCCGCTCGACCTGGAATTCGATGGGGTGCGACCCCGGCCCGGCCTGCAGCGCCTGCTCCGGCGGCAGGCGCACCGCCACCGTGACCCAGCGCGCCTCGGCACCTTGCAGTTGCAGTTGGCTGGTCTGCGCCAGTTTCATGCCCGGCATGCCGGCCACCTCGATGCGGTACTGCTGGACCTGTTCGCTGGCATTCATGATCTGCAGGCGGTAGAGGTTCTCGATCTCGCCGTCGTCGACCAGCCGGGCCAGCGTGGCGCGGTCACGCACCACGTCCACCCGGAAGGGCGAGCGCAAGGCCAGGCTGGCGACGAAGGCCACGCAGATGGCCAGCAGGATGGCGCCATAGATCATCACCCGTGGGCGCCACACCCGCCGCACGATCTGGCGCCAGGTCAGGTGCTCGTCGAGACTGTTCTCGGTGGCATAGCGGATCAGGCCGCGGGGGTACGACATCTTGTCCATGATGCCGTCGCAGGCGTCGATGCAGGCAGCGCACCCGATGCACTCGTACTGCAGGCCCTTGCGGATGTCGATGCCGGTCGGGCAGACCTGGACGCACAGGGTGCAGTCCACGCACGAGCCCAGGCCGAGCTGCTTCGGGTCGGCCTTCTTCGAGCGCGAGCCACGGGGCTCGCCTCGCTCGGTGTCGTAGCTGATGATCAGCGTGTCACGGTCGAACATCGCGCTCTGGAAGCGCGCATAGGGGCACATGTACTTGCAGACCTGCTCGCGCATGTAGCCCGCGTTGCCGTAGGTGGCGAAGCCGTAGAACAGCACCCAGAACCACTCCCAGGGCCCGAGCCCGAGCGTGAGCACCGAGGCCCCCAGGACTCGAATGGGGGTGAAGTAGCCGACGAAGGTGAAGCCTGTCCACAAGCCGATGGCAAGCCACACGGCCTGCTTGGCAGACTTGCGCCAAAGGCGGTCCAGCGTCCAGGGGCCTTCGTCCAGCTTGATGCGCCGGGCCCGGTCACCTTCGATGCGTTGCTCGACCCACAGGAAGATCTCGGTGTAGACCGTCTGGGGGCAGGCATAGCCGCACCACACGCGCCCGGCCACCGCCGTGAAGAAAAACAGCGCGTAGGCCGAGATGATGAGCAGCGCCGCAAGGTAGATGAAGTCCTGCGGGTACAGCACCAACCCAAAGATGTAGAAACGCCTCGAGGCCAGATCCAGCAGGACGGCCTGGCGGTCGTTCCAGGTCAGCCACGGCAGGCCGTAGAAGAACAGCTGCGTCGCCCAGACCAGAACCCAGCGCCAGGTCGCGAAGCGCCCCGACACCGCGCGCGGGTAGATCCGTTTCTGCTTCTGGTACAGCGAAACGGTGGCGACGCTGCCGTCGTTCATCGTGCGGCCACCTTCGGAGCCTCAGGCTTCGGGTGCGACAGGTGCCAGACATACGCCGTCAGCACCTGGGCCTGCTCGGGTGTCAGCCGTGGTCCCTGGGCCGGCATCACGTTGGTCTTGCCCTGGTTGATGATGTTCACGATGGCCTGCTCACCCCAGCCGTGCAGCCAGACCTTGTCGGTCAGGTTCGGTGCACCGAGCGCCGGGTTGCCCTGGCCCTTGGGGCCGTGGCAGGCAGCGCAGGCGGCAAACTTGTCTTTGCCAAGCTGTGCGGCCAGCGTATTGTGCGGGCTGCCCGACAGGCTCAGCACATAGTGCGCCACATTCTTCACGTCGTCGGGCGTTCCCACCGCGGCCGCCATCGGCGGCATGACGCCGGTGCGCCCTTCCACGATGGTGCGATGGACGTAGGCCGTGTCGCTGCCGCCCAGCCAGTCGCCGTCTGTCAGGTTGGGGAATGACTTGCTGCCTCGGCCGTCGGAGCCGTGGCACTGTGCGCAGGTGTTCACGAACAGCCGCTCGCCGATGGCCAGCGCCTTCGGATCGCTCGCCAGCTCTTCCGCCGGTTTGCCCGCGAAGGCCGCGTAGACCGGCGCCATCGCGGTGCGAGAGCGCTGCTGCTCGTCGCGCCACTGGCCTTCGCTCGTCCAGCCCAGGCTGCCCTGTGCGCTGCCCAGGCCCGGGTAGAGCCACAGGTAGGCCAGCGAGAACAGCACCGTGATGACGAACAGCCCCATCCACCAGCGCGGCAGCGGGTTGTTCATCTCGGTCAGGTCCTCGTCCCAGACATGGCCGGTGGTGTTGTCGGCCGCCATCACCTTGCGGCGGCTGGCGATCATCAGCAGCACCAGACAGAAGACCAGCCCGACCAGCGTGACGCCGCCGACGAAGAGCGACCAACCGTTGTGGAGGAAGTCACTCATGACGTGCCTCCTTCGCAGTGGCGGCCACCCCCGCGTCCTCGGCGAAGGGCAGCAGCGCGGCCTCCGCGAAGGCGCCGTTGCGGCGGCGATTCATCACCCAAACCATCAGGGCCAGGAACAGCAGCAGCGACACGACGGTGATGGCGCTGCGCCAGGTGTTCACATCGAATTCCATGGAAGTCCCTCGTGTCGTCGTTACTTGCGGGCGGTGCCCAGTACCTGCAGATACGCCACCAGCGCATCCAGCTCGGTGCGGCCCTTGACTTGCTCGGCCGCCTGGTCGATCTCGGCGTCGCTGTACGGCACGCCGACGAGGCGCAGCGCCTTCATCTTTGGTGCCAGCTCGGCCGGGTTGAGCGCAGCGGTGGCGAGCCATGGGTAGGACGGCATGTTCGACTCGGGCACCAGATCGCGCGGGTTCATCAGGTGCAGGCGATGCCACTCGTCGCTGTAGCGGCCGCCCACGCGGTGCAGGTCGGGCCCGGTGCGCTTGCTGCCCCACTGGAACGGATGGTCGTAGACGAACTCACCGGCCACCGAGTAGGCGCCGTAGCGCAACGTCTCGGCGCGGAAGGGGCGCACCATCTGCGAATGGCAGTTGTAGCAACCTTCGCGCAGGTAGACATCGCGCCCAGCCAGCTGCAGCGGCGTGTAGGGCTTGAGGCCCTCGACCGGCTGGGTGGTGGAGCGCTGGAAGAACAGCGGCACGATCTCCACCAGGCCACCGAATGCCACGGCGACCAGGATGAGCACGATCATCAGGAAGTTGCTGGTCTCGATCTTCTCGTGACCAGAAGTCTTGGTTGAAGCAGACATCTTGGAAAGCTCCTGCGTGTGGCCGTCAGGCGTTGGCCGGGACAGCGGCCGGCAGCGAAGGCGCCGTCTGGCGGCTCGCGCGGATCGTCATCCAGGTGTTCCAGACCATGATCAGCATGCCCGCCAGGTAAAGCAGGCCGCCCAGCACGCGGATGACGTAGAAGGGATAGGTGGCCTTGACGCTCTCGACGAAGCTGTAGACCAGCGTGCCGTCGGGGTTGACCGCGCGCCACATCAGGCCCTGCATCACGCCGGCGATCCACATCGCGGCGATGTAGAGCACGATGCCGATGGTGCTGACCCAGAAGTGCAGCTCGATCGCGCGGACGCTGTACATCTCCTTGCGGCCGAACAGGCGCGGGATCAGGAAGTACAGGGTGCCGATGGACACCAGGCCGACCCAGCCCAGCGCGCCGGAGTGCACGTGGCCGACCGTCCAGTCGGTGTAGTGCGACAGCGCGTTGACCGTCTTGATCGACATCATCGGCCCCTCGAAGGTCGACATGCCGTAGAACGACAACGAAACGATCAGGAACTTCAGGATCGGGTCGTCACGCAGTTTGTGCCACGCACCCGAGAGCGTCATGATGCCGTTGATCATTCCGCCCCACGAGGGCGCCAGCAGCACCAGCGAGAAGATCATGCCGATCGACTGCGCCCAGTCGGGCAGCGCGGTGTAGTGCAGGTGGTGGGGGCCCGCCCACATGTAGGTGAAGATCAGCGCCCAGAAGTGCACGATCGACAGCCGGTAGGAGTAAACCGGGCGCTCGGCCTGCTTGGGGATGTAGTAGTACATCATCCCGAGGAAGCCGGCGGTGAGGAAGAAGCCCACCGCGTTGTGGCCGTACCACCACTGGACCATCGCGTCCTGCACGCCGGCGTAGGCGGAGTAGCTCTTCCAGAAGCTCGCGGGCACGGCCGCGCTGTTGACGATGTGCAGCAGCGCCACGGCGATGATGAAGGCACCGAAGAACCAGTTGGCGACGTAGATGTGCCGCACCTTGCGGATGCCGATGGTCCCGAAGAACACGACCGCGTAGGCCACCCAGACCACTGCGATCAGCAGGTCGATCGGCCACTCGAGCTCGGCGTATTCCTTGCCGCTGGTGATGCCCAGCGGCAGCGTCACCACCGCGCCCAGGATGATGATGTTCCAGCCGATGAAGGTGAACATCGCCAGCTTGGGCAGGAACAGGGGCACCTGGCACGTGCGCTGCACCACGTGATAGCTGGAGGCGAACAACACGCTGCCGCCGAAGGCGAAGATCACCGCGTTGGTGTGCAACGGCCGCAGTCGGCCGTAGCTGAGCCAGGGGATGCCGAAGTTCAGTTCAGGCCAGGCGAGCTGCGCGGCGATGAACACGCCGACCAGCATCCCGACCACTCCGTAGATGACAGCCGCGAGCGCAAAACCGCGCACCGCCGCATCGTTGTAGACCGGCGCTGCCGGTGTGTTTGCCATGGTGTTTCCCGTTCCCATCGAAACGCTCCTATTGCCCTTTTCAGGTTGCGGACGATTGTTCCGGGACGCCGGTAGGGGCACCTTGATCGGCATCAAGCGCTGGTTTTCTCGCCCTCCTCGGCGTCGAGGATGCGTTCGCCTTCACGGGCGAGATCGTCGAATTGCCCTCTGTGGAGGGCCCATCCGAAGAGTCCGATGATGGCCAGCACCAGCACGGCCGACAGCGGAATCAGCAGGTACAGGATTTCCAAGTGATTTCCTCGGCGTCAGGGGCGTGTCAGGCGCAAGGCGTTGCCCACCACGAGCAGCGAACTCGCCGCCATGCCGAGGCCCGCAGCCCAAGGTGGCAACCAGCCCACCAGGGCCAACGGAACGCAGGCCAGGTTGTAGACGGCGGCCCAGGCGATGTTCTGGCGCGTGATGCGCATGGTGCGGCGCGCCAGCGAGCGCGCCAGCGACAGGTCGAGCAGCCGGTTGGAGCAGATGACCGCGTCGGCATGCAGGCGTGCGACGGTGGCGCCGCGCCCCATCGCGAAGGACACGTCGGCCCGGGCCAGCACCGGTGCATCGTTGACGCCGTCGCCCACCATGCCGCAGCGTTCGCCCTGCGTCTGCGCTGCGGCAAGAGTTGCGAGCTTGGTTTCCGGCGTGGCCCCGCCGTGCGCCTGTCGCAGGCCCAGGCGCGCCGCCAGACGCTCGGTGCGGGCAGGCCCATCACCCGACAGCAGGGTGATCTGCACGCCGTCGGCCTGCAGGGCATTCACCGCCTCGGCGGCATCGGCCCGCAGGCGCTCGTCGAAGCCGAAACGCAGCAGCGGCCGCCCGACCGGGCCGAACCAGACCGCCAGTTGACCAGCGTCGGCCGCCGCCCCCGGCGATTCGCCCACCTCGCCCGCACGCACCCAGGCCCATCGCCCGAGCCGCCAGACGAGGCCGGCTGCGTCGCGCGCCTCCAGCCCCTCGCCCGGCGTCTCCTCCACCGCAGCCCATTCGTTGATGCCACCGTCGGCGGCCTGAGCCAGCGCCTGCGACAAGGGGTGCGAAGACCAGCTCGCCAGCGACCGCGCGGCGGCGACCTTCGCCGCACAGGGCACGCGGCCGGTCGGCAGGCCGGAAAGATCGAGCGCCTCGGTCGACACCCACACCGGCTGGTCTTCGGTCAAGGTGCCTGTCTTGTCGATGAAGAGGCGGTCGATGCCCGCCAGCGCTTCGATCGCATCCAGACGCTGCAGCATCACCCCGCGCCGCGCCAGCGTGCCGGCGGCCGCGACGAGCGACGAAGGCACCGCGAGAGAGAGCGCGCACGGGCAGGTGACGATGAGCACGGCCACCGCCACGCTCACCGCGCGCGCGGGGTCCACGAAGGACCACGCCACGCCGGCGGCGACGGCGAGCACCAGCACGACCCAGAGGAACGGCCCCGCCCAGGCGTCGGCTTGGCGGGCCAGTGCCGGGCGTTGCACCAGCGCCTCGCGCATCAGGGCGACGATGGCGCCGTGGCGGGTGTCCGCTCCGACCCGATCCACGCGCATGCGCACGGGCGCGCCGAGGTTCACGCTGCCGCCGACCAGCGCCTCTCCTTCGACCCGAGGCACCGGCAACGACTCGCCAGTCAACAGGCTCTCGTCGACCTGCGTGCGGCCGGAAACCAGGCTGCCGTCTGCAGGGATGCGCTCGCCCAGGGCCACGTGAACGATGTCGCCAGGTCGCAACCGCTCGACTGCCACGGTTTCCAGTGACCCGCCGAGAGCCAGGCGTTGCGCCGTCTCGGGCAGCGCAGCCAGGGCCGATTCCAGGCTCTCGGCGGCCCGATGCCGTGCCAGCATTTCGAGGTAGCGCGCGCCAAGCAAGAAGCTGACGAACATCGTCAGCGAGTCGAAGTAGACCTCGTGGCCAAAGATGCCGCTCGGCTCGAAGGTGGCACCGCTGCTGGCGACGAAGCTCACCACCAGGCCGAGCACCACCGGCACCTCCATGCCCAGGCGACGCTGGCGCAGTGCCCGCCAAGCCCCCCGGAAGAAGGGGCCGGCGGAGAACAGCAAGACCGGCAGGCTCAGCAGCCAGGAGCCCCAGTTCAGCAGTTGCCGCAGATCGGGCGCCAGCTCGGCGCCGGTGGCCACGTAGCTCGGCGTGGCGAACATCATGACCTGCATCGCGCAGAAGCTGGCCACGAACAGGCGCCACAGCGCGGTGCGTCGCTCGCGCTGTCGCAGCAGGCGGGCAGGCGCGGCGGCGTCGGGCAGGGCCTCGTACCCAGCCTGGCGCACGGCCTGCACCAGGCGCGACAGGCGGGCGGCCTCGGGGTCCCAGCGCACTTCGGCACGCTGCGCGGCGGCGCTCACTTCTGCCTGGAGCACCCCGGGAACGGCGAGCAGCGCCTCTTCGATCGGCCCGGCGCAGGCAGCGCAGTCGATGCCGCCGAGCACCAGGCTGGTGTGGGCAATGCGCCGTCCGTCAGGCGCGACAGCCCAGCGCGTGCTGGCATGCTGCAGCGCCGGGTCGTCGAGCGCCGCCAAGCCGGCCGGTTCGGCCATTTCGCGGGGGTCGACGGCAGCGGCAATGGAATTCATCGGGAAACGGCTTGTCAGCGGGCACCGGCCCGCCACGTTGGGTTCGATAATCCCGCGTCCCCCCGAGGCACCACATGACATTGATCAAGAAACGGCCTGCCGCCCTCGCCTTCCTTCTCGCCTTTGCGGCATTCGCGCCGGCCCAGGCCCAAGGCAGCGGGCAGCCCCAGAACCTGCCCACCGTCACACTCAAGGCGGGCATGCGCAACATCGTGGCCATGGTCGCCAGGAGCCCCGAGCAGCGCCAGATCGGCCTGATGTACCGCCAGGAGATGGCGGCCCATGAAGGCATGGTCTTCGTGTTCGAGCAGGCCAACGTGCAGTGCTTCTGGATGCGCAACACGCCGTTGCCCCTGTCGGCCGCCTTTGTTGAAGACGATGGCACCATCGTCAACATCGAGGACATGCAGCCCATGAGCGATGCCTCGCACTGCTCGAAGAAGCCGGTGCGTTACGTGCTCGAGATGAACAAGGGCTGGTTCGCCAAGGCCAACATCAAGCCCGGCGCGAAGCTGGTCGGGCCGCTGTTCGGGGCCAAGTGACTACGCCGCGAGGCGGATGGTGAAGCGCAAGCCGTCAAATGACGGCCGGGTTTCGGCTTCGATCCGGCCACCGAGGCGCAGCACCACCTCGCGCGCGATCGTCAGGCCGAGGCCGGTGCCGCCGTCGTTTCGCAGGTCGGCCCGATCGCCACGCCAGAAGGGCTCGAAGAGGTGCGGCAACTGCTCGACCGACACGCCGGGACCATCGTCTTCCACCATCACCACGGCGCCGCCCTCGGGTTGCGCCTGGACACGCAGCGTCACCCTGGGCCCGCCATAGCGCAGCGCGTTGTCGAGCAGGTTGTTGACCACCTCGCCCAGCCAGATGGGGTGCGCCCGCGCCAGCACCGGCTCGGGCGGCGCCTCCAGCGCGATGCTGCGCCCTTGGCGCAACGCCTGCAGCACGACCGGCTCGGCAGACTCGCGCAGCAGCGGCACGATGTCGAGCGTCTGGTGCTCTCCATCCATCGACAAGGCCGTCTCGGACCGCGCCAGGCTGAGCAGTTGACCGATCAGCCGCGACAGACGCTCGGTGGAACGCTCGAGCTGCGCCAGCATGGGCCGCCAGGCGGCCTCGTTGCCCGGGGCAGCCGCCAGCTCCTCGGACAGGTTCTGCGCGAGCACCCGGATGCCGGCCACCGGCGTGCGCAGCTGGTGGGCGGCGTCGGCCACGAAGCGCCGCTGCAGTTGGATCGATTGCTCCACGTCCGCCAGCAGGCTGTTGATGCGCTCGATCAGCGGCACCGCCTCGCGCGGCACCTCCTGCAGGGGCAGCGGCCGCCAGTCCTGGGCATCGCCGCGCAGGGCCACCTCGGTCGCCACGTCTCGCAGCGGTTGCAGGCCGCGGCGGATGCCCCAGCCGATCATCGCGAAGGTCACGGCGCCCAGCGCCAGCGCAGGCAGCACCACGGAGAGCTGCAGGTCGCGCATCAGCACCGTGCGCTTGTTCTTGGTTTCGACCACGACCACCGAGACGCTGCGGTCCAGCATGGGAGAGCTGACCGAGAAGACCGCCCCGCGCACGGGCTCGCCGTCGTAGACCGCGTCGAACACGCGGGGTTGCGCGAAGCTGGCTTGCCGCACCTTGGCCGGCGGCACCGGCACGGTTGCGTCCCCCGCCAGCGCATTGCCATCGACATCGACCATGGCGAAACCGTTGCGATCCTCACGGTCCCAGGTGACCAGCTCCATCGCCTGGCGTGACAGGTCCAGCAGCGGCCCACGGTCGGACCAGGTCACCTTGGCAGCCAACGCGCTGGCTTCATCCTGCAGGCCGCGGTCGAAGGCCTGGTTGGCGCTGGTGCGGGCCAGCCAGTAGGCGCCCGTCACGGCGGCGAACAGGCCGATGCCCCAGCTCCACAGCAGGGGCCGCAACAGAGCGCGGCGCACACTGGGGCCATGGCGTGGGCCAGCTTCAGCCGTTGTGCGGCTCATGGACGCCTGGCGCGGCAGCCTCCATCAGGTAGCCGAAGCCACGCACGGTGCGGATCACCACGCCCAGGTCCGCGAAACGCTTGCGCAGGCGATGGATGTAGACCTCGACCGAGTTCTCGCTGAAGTCGGCCTCCCAGCTCGACATGCGGGCCACGATGGAATCCTTGGGCACCACCCGGCCGGCCTTCTGCATCAGCAGCTCGGTCAAGGCCAGTTCTCGTGGACTGAGCGCGATGCGCTGCCCATGGTGGGTCAGCTCGCGGTGCGCAAGGTCGAGCTTCAGTTCGCCCAGCTGCAGCACCTCGTCGACGCGGCCTTGGGCGCGGCGCTTGAGCGCCCGGATGCGAGCGAGCAGCTCCGGCAGGTCGAAGGGCTTGACGAGATAGTCGTCGGCGCCCGCGTCCAGGCCCTGCACCCGGTCGCCGAGTTCGTCGCGCGCCGTCAGCAGCAGCACCGGCATGCGCGCTCCTTTGGCACGCCAGTGGCGCAGCACCTCCATGCCGTCGCGCCGCGGCAGGCCGAGGTCGAGGATCGCCAGCTCGTACTGCCCCATCACGCCTTCGGTCATGGCCTGCTCGCCGTCTTGCAGCACGTCGACCTGCCAGCCTTCGCGCTCCAGCCCTCGCGCCACGCCCAAGCTGAGCGCGGGGTCGTCTTCCACCAGCAGAACTCGCATCGTCCAAGTCTCCAGGCATCCCTCGTCGTTGTGCGTGCGAGCGTAGCAAAAGAAAAAGCCGGCCCGGGGCCGGCTTTCGCGGACGACAGGCCCCAGCCCGCCCAGCTCACGCGAAGTTCTTCTCGGCGAACGACCAGTTCACCAGCGAGTTCAGAAAGGTCTCGACGAACTTGGGGCGCAGGTTGCGGAAGTCGATGTAGTAGGCATGCTCCCAGACGTCGACGGTCAGCAGTGCCTTGTCCGCGGTGGTCAGCGGCGTGCCGGCGGCGCCCATGTTCACGATGTCGACCGAGCCGTCTGCCTTCTTCACGAGCCAGGTCCAGCCCGAGCCGAAGTTGCCCACGGCGCTCTTGGTGAAGGCTTCCTTGAAGGCCGCATACGAGCCCCACTTGGCGTTGATGGCGTCGGCCAGCGCCCCCGAGGGCTCGCCACCGCCATCCTTCTTCAGGCAGTTCCAGAAGAAGGTGTGGTTCCAGATCTGCGCGGCGTTGTTGTAGATGCCGCCGCTGGACTTCTTCACGATGTCTTCCAACGGCATCGACTCGAACTCGGTGCCCTTCTGCAGGTTGTTCAGGTTCACGACATAGGCGTTGTGGTGCTTGCCGTGGTGGTATTCGAGCGTTTCACGGCTCATGTGCGGGGCCAGGTCGTCCAGGCCGAAGGGCAGCGGCGGCAGGGTGTGTTCCATGCTTGTTCCTTTCGAGGTGGGCGCGGCGCGCATCGGGGGCACGCAGCGGGTGAAGCCAGAGGCCGGGGCATTGTAGGCAGCGCATGCCGCCCATCGGGCCGCTAAGGGTGATCGTCGTCGAGGGCCACGCGGGTGATGCGGGCGTCGGCCTGACCATCGGCCCACACCGCGCGCAAGGGCTGGCCTGGCTCGAGGCCACGGGCCGAGACGATGGCCGTGCCGTCCTCGCCTTCGACCCAGGCATAGCCGCGCTGCAGCACGCGGCGGGGGTCGAGCGCGACCAGCCGCGCAGATACGGCTTCGAGCCTGTCCTGCCGTCGACCGATGCCGGCCGACGTGGACTGGGCCAGGCGCAGCGCCCGGTGCGCGAGCGCGACGCGCTCGCGCTCGATCGCGCGGCTGACCGCGGCATCACGGCGCTGCGCCAATGCAGCCAGCCGGCCCCGCTCGGCCACCATCCGCTGGGCCGGGCGCTGCAGCCGTAGTGCCAGCGTGTCGAGCCCCTGGGCTGCGTTGTCCAGCCGTTGCCTCACTCGCCGCCCCAAGGTGTCGGCTCGAGCCGCCAGGGCGTGCAACAGGCCGTCGCGCTCGGGCGCTGCCAGCTCGGCAGCCGCCGTCGGCGTCGGCGCGCGCAGGTCGGCCGCGAGATCGGCCAGGGTCACGTCGGTCTCGTGGCCCACGCCGCAGACCACCGGCAAGGCCGACGCCCGGATCGCCCGCACCACCCGCTCGTCGTTGAACGACCAGAGGTCTTCGAGTGAACCGCCGCCGCGGCACAGCAGGATCAGCTCGGCCCCGCTGTGAGCGTTGGCTTCTGCCAGGGCCCGCACAATGGACTCGGGCGCCTGCGCACCCTGCACCAGCGTGGGGACGAGAACCACCTCGACTTGAGGTGCCCGGCGCGCCAGCGTCGTGAGCACATCATGAACGGCTGCGCCCGCGGGCGAGGTGACCACCGCCAGCCGGCGCGCAAAGCCAGGCAGCGGCCGCTTGCGCGCCGGATCGAAGAGACCTTCGGCTTCCAGCCGGGCGCGCAGACGCAGGAATTCTTCGTAGAGATTGCCGGCCCCGACGCGCTGCATCGCCTCGACCACCATCTGCAGTTCGCCCCGCGCCTCGTAGACGGCGAGCCGGCCACGCAGCTCCACCTGCTGCCCGTCCTGGGGGTTGAAGGCCAGCAGCATCGCGGCACGTCGGAACATGGCACAGCGCAGGCCGGCGCCGGCACCCGAACCGTCCTTGAGGGTGAAGTAGCAATGGCCACTGCCGGCGCGGCTGAAACCCGAGAGCTCACCCCGCACCGCCACTGCCCCGAAGCGCGCCGAAAGGGCATCCGACACGGCCAGCAGCAGGCCTGCCACCTCCCACACACGCGGGCCCGCAGAATAGTTGCCAGACGAAAGATTGTTCACAGGAAACCAGGCGCCTATTTTTTGAGCAATGGGTCTGCAACCCGCGCCGTTGCGTGCTTTGCGGATCTTGCAAGCTGCTTTCCCACAGTGTTTTCCACACGCGCTGTGGAGAGCGGGGGCAGATGGCACGGGGAGCCTGCCGGCGATCAGTTCATAATCGCGCGTCTTTCGTTTCGGGCCCCGCGCCTCCAGGCATCTTGCTGTCGATCATACAAGCCGCCGGCTGGCCGATCTGGCCCTTGCTCCTGTGCTCCGTGGCCGCCCTGGCGCTGGTCATTGAACGTGGTTTCGCCCTGCAGCGCGCCCGGATCGCACCGCTCGGGCTGGTCGACGAAGTGCTACAGGTATTGCGCCAGGGGCTGCCCTCGAACGACGTGCTCGGCAAGCTGGCCGCCAACTCGACGCTCGGGGCGCTGCTGGCCAGCGGCATCCGTACCGTGGTGCAGGATCCGCGCTGCGGGGAGACCATCCTGCGCGACAGCTTCGAGGCCGCCGGTCGCCGGGCAGCCCACCAGCTCGAGCGTTATCTGAATGCGCTGGCGACCATCGCCTCGGCAGCCCCTCTGCTGGGCCTGCTCGGTACCGTGATCGGCATGATCGAGATCTTCGGCTCGCAGGCCCCGGGCACCGCCGGCGGCAACCCGGCGCAGCTGGCACACGGCATCTCGATCGCGCTGTACAACACCGCCTTCGGCCTGATCGTGGCCATCCCGGCGCTGATGTGCCACCGCTACTTCCGCGGCCGGGTGAACGACTACCTTCACGACATGGAGCAAGGTGCCGAACGCGTGCTGCATCACCTGCTGCGCATGAGCGCTCCACGCGGCGTTGTCTGATGGCGATGAACTTCCGTGGCGACCGCCAGGATGAGCCGGAGATCAACCTGATCCCGTTCATCGATGTGCTGCTGGTCGTGCTGATCTTCCTGATGCTGTCGACCACCTACTCGAAGTTCACCGAATTGCAGGTCAACCTGCCCACGGCCGATGCCGACACGGCGCGGGACCGACCGGTGGAGATCATCGTCTCCGTGGCGTCAGACGGTCGCTACGCCGTCGACCGGCAGGCGGTGGAGGGCCGCAGCGTCGAGCTGCTGGCGGCCGCGCTGCGTGCAGCCTCCGACCAGCGGCAAGACCCCCTGCTCATCATCTCGGCGGATGCCACCGCGGCACACCAGTCGGTGATCAACGTGCTCGACGCGGCCCGGCGCGCAGGCCTGGTCCGCGTGACTTTTGCCGCCCAGGGCAGCGGCAACGGCCCCTGAACGCCGGGCAGCCGCGCCACGCGCGCCGCGCCCTCCCCCACTGCCGATGACGACCGAACGCCGCACCATCGCGGCCCGCCTGCAGGCGCACTGGTGGCGGCCGGCCCCCAGCCTGGCGATGCGGGTCTTGCAGCCCCTGTCGTGGCTGTACCGAGGGCTCGCGGTCCTCCACCGACACACGCTGGGGCCGCCATCCCGCGCGGTGCCCGACAAGCCGGTCGTGGTGGTGGGCAATCTGGTGGTCGGCGGCGCCGGCAAGACGCCCGTCGTCATTGCCATCGTCCAGTGGCTTCGAAGCCAGGGCTGGCGGCCAGGCGTGGTCTCGCGCGGCTACGGGCGCCGCGGCGAACAGATCCTGGAAGTCACGCCCGACCGCGCGGCGTCCGAGGTGGGCGACGAGCCCTTGCTGATCCACCTTCGCACCGGCGCGCCGGTCGTCGTCGGGCGCGACCGGGTGGCCGCTGCTCGGGCACTGTGCGAGTACCACCCCGAGGTGGACCTCATCGTGTCCGACGACGGCCTGCAGCACCATCGCCTGGCACGCGACGTGGAGGTCGTGGTGTTCGACGGCCGTGGCGCCGGCAACGGCCTGATGCTGCCGGCCGGGCCGTTGCGCCAGCCCCTGCCTGCCGCCGCGCCCCAACGCTCTCTGGTGCTCTACAACGCCGATCAGCCGAGCACTCCATGGCCGGGCTTCGTGGCACGGCGCTCGCTAGCCGGTGCCGTGCCGTTACAAGCGTGGTGGCGCAACGAGCAAGGCACGACGATTCCTCTGCGGGCCTATGCAGGCCGGCCCGTGCTTGCCGCTGCCGGCATGGGCGATCCCGAGCGCTTCTTCCGCATGCTGGAGCAGGCCGGGGTGAAGGTCGTCCGGCTTCCACTGCCAGACCACGCCACCTTCTCGCCTCTGCCCTGGCCGACCGGCACCCCTGAGGTGCTGGTGACCGAGAAGGATGCCGTCAAGCTCCGGCCCGGCCTGGCCGGTGCGACCGGCGTTGGGGTGGTGGCGCTAGACTTCTCGCTTCCGGGCGGCTTCACGGAAGCCCTGCGTGAGCGCCTGCCCGACCCTCCCTCCTCCACCCCACCGACACCCCGACAAGCATGGACCACCGACTGACCGATATGCTGGTATGCCCGGTGTGCAAGGGGCCGCTGCAATTGCGCCGCGACGAGGCTCAGCGCCCGGTCGAGCTCGTGTGCCCTGCCGATCGGCTCGCCTTCCCAATACGCGACGGCATCCCGGTGATGCTGGACAACGAAGCCCGCCATCTCGCGGCTGAAGAAGAGTGACGCCGTGGCCGGCGACTTCACCGTCCTGATTCCCGCGCGCCTGGCATCCACCCGCCTGCCGAACAAGCCACTGGCCGACATTGGCGGCAAGCCGATGGTGGTGCGCGTCGCTGAACGCGCCATGCTGGCCGGGGCGACACGCGTGGTCGTGGCAGCCGACGACCCGCGCACGGTGCAGGCCTGCGGCGACCACGGCGTGAGCGCCATCCTGACCCGGCAGAGCCACCCCAGCGGCAGCGACCGTTTGGCCGAAGCGTGCGAGCAACTCGGCCTTGACGGCGACGCGGTGGTGGTCAATGTGCAGGGCGACGAGCCAATGATCGACCCGGCGCTGGTCGGCGCCTGCGCCGCCCTGCTCCAGCAGCGCGGCGACTGCGTGGCCGCGACCGCTGCACATGCGTTGGTCGACCTGGCCGATTTCGTGAATCCGAACGTGGTCAAGCTCGTCTGCGACCATGCCGGCCGTGCCCTCTACTTCAGCCGTGCTCCCCTGCCCTGGTGGCGAGATGGGTCCGCAGCGGGCGCACCCGGCCTGCAACCCGGCCAGGCCATGCGCCACATCGGCCTGTATGCTTACCGGGCCGGCTTCCTGCGCCGCTTCCCGCAACTGGCGGCCGCGCCCATCGAGCAGCTGGAATCGCTGGAGCAACTGCGCATCCTCTGGCACGGCGAGAGGATAGCGGTGCATGTGGCTGGCGAAGCCCCCGCCGCCGGCGTCGACACGCCGGAAGACCTGGCCCGGGTGCGGGCGCTGTGGCCGGCCCCCTGAAGCGCCGGTCCTGTCAGGCTGACGCAGGATTGCGCGTGCTATCCTGACCCGGCACCGTGCCCGGGCTGGCGCAGGCCGCCGGCCGGCCGGCGACCGGGCACCCTCTGTGCGCCCAACGCGCGCAGTACACAGAATCATCATCCCAAGAGACAGACCCATGCGAATGATCCTGTTGGGCGCGCCCGGCGCCGGCAAAGGAACCCAGGCAAGCTTCATTTGCCAGAAGTACGGCATTCCGCAGATTTCCACCGGCGACATGCTGCGCGCCGCCGTCAAGGCCGGCACCGAGCTGGGGCTGGCCGCCAAGAAGGTGATGGACGCCGGTGCCCTGGTGAGCGACGACATCATCATCGGCCTGGTCAAGGAACGGATCGCCCAGCCCGATTGCACCAAAGGCTTCCTGTTCGACGGATTTCCCCGCACCATCCCGCAGGCCGAGGCGATGAAGAACGCCGGGGTGAAGCTCGACCTGGTGCTCGAGATCGACGTGCCCGACGAAGCCATCATCGAGCGCATGAGCGGCCGCCGCGTTCACGTGGCCTCGGGCCGCACCTACCATGTCAAGTTCAACCCGCCCAAGGTGGCCGGCAAGGACGACGTGACCGGTGAAGAGCTGATCCAGCGCAAGGACGACGAGGAAGCCACCGTGCGCACCCGCCTCCAGGTCTACCAAGACCAGACACGCCCGCTGGTCGACTACTACAGCCAGTGGGCCGCCACCGGTGACGCGCAGGCACCGCGCTATCGAAAGATCTCCGGCCTGGGCACGGTCGAAGAGATCACCACACGTGCGCTCGAAGCGCTGGGCTGAAGACCCACGCGGGTCGATTGCGGCGGCGCCTTCGGGCGCCGCAGTCGTTCTGGCGCACAATTGACGTTTACGTCAACGTCAATCGCGAAGGGCCACTGCCCGGCGAATCAGGAGAGCAACACCATGGACATCTCGGGCAAGGTCTTCATCGTCACAGGCGGCGCTTCCGGCCTGGGCGAAGGCACGGCACGCATGCTGGCAGCGAACGGCGGCAAGGTCGTCATCGCCGACCTGCAAGTCGACAAGGGGGAGGCGCTGGCCAAGGAGCTCGGCGGCGCCTTCGTGCGCTGCGACGTGAGCCAGGAAGCCGATGGCCGCGCAGTCGTCGCTGCCGCCACCAGCCTCGGCAAGCTGATGGGCCTGGTCAACTGCGCCGGCATCGCACCGGCCGTGAAGACCGTCGGCAAGGAAGGCGCCCACCCACTCGACACCTACACCAAGGTGATCATGGTCAACCTCGTCGGCAGCTTCAACATGATCCGGCTGGCAGCCGAAGCCATGTGCAAGAACGAGCCCGAGGCAACCGGTGAGCGGGGCGTGATGATCAGCACCGCCAGCGTGGCCGCCTTTGACGGCCAGATCGGCCAGGCTGCTTACGCAGCCAGCAAGGGCGGCGTGGTCGGCATGACGCTGCCGGTCGCCCGCGACCTGGCCCGCAACGGCATCCGCAACATGACCATCGCCCCCGGAATTTTCGGTACGCCGATGCTGTTCTCGATGCCGCAAGAGGTGCAGGACGCGCTGGCCGCCAGCGTGCCCTTCCCCAGCCGCCTCGGCCGGCCGGAAGACTACGCCAAGCTCGTGCACCAGATCATCACCAACGACATGCTCAACGGCGAGGTGATCAGGTTGGATGGTGCGATCCGGATGGCGCCGAAGTGAGTCGATGAAAGCGGCGCCGCCCCCCATCACCCACACCACGCGGCTTGCGTGGAGCAACCTGTGGGCCACAGGCGTGGTCGACACGTTCGGTCATGGTGATGCCGAGGGCGGCCCGCAGCCACCACTGGCCCATGAGTGGCGAAGATGGCTTTCACGGTTGCCACCGAACACGCGCGTGCTCGACCTGGGCACTGGCAATGGTGCCCTGCCGCGCCTTCTGCTGCAGTCGTGCAGTGACCCATCGGTGCACTGCGATGGCGTGGACGTCGCTGACGCCCGACCACACTGGCTCGACCGCCTACCGCCCCGAGAACGAGAACGGGTGCGCATTCACAGCGGCGTCTCGTGCGAGGAGCTTCCGTTCCCCTCGGCATCTTTCGGGTGCGTTGTCAGCCAGTTCGGCATTGAGTACGCCAACCTCGACCAGGCATTGCCAGAGGCCTTGCGCGTGTTGCAGCCAGGTGGGCTCCTGCGCTTCGCGATCCACCATGTGGACGGCCGGCCAGCGCAACTGGCGCGCGAGGAGTTGGCGCACAGCAAGTGGCTGATGGACAGCGGATGGCTGCCGGCTGCGCGCGAGATGGCGTTGGCGATGAGCCTGATGGGGTCGCCGGCGGGCCGGCAGGCGTTGAACGCCGAGCCTCAGTGGCAAGCGGTACGCCAAACCTTCGATGGACTTCATCGTCTGCTCACCGAGCGAGCCTCCCGCAGCCCTTGCCCGGATCTTCTGATGGATGCCCAGAACTGGCTGGTGCAGGTCTTCCAGGCTTCAGCTCGCCAGGGCGAGGATGCTGCACGGGCGGGCATGGACCAGATCACCGAACTCCTGGGCCAGGGTCAACTCCGGCTCCAGGACTTGTTGAACCATGTGATCGACAGCCCGGGAATCGAACGGTTGGCAAGGCTCGCGCGCGAAACAGGGCGCAACGCCAAAGTCGAGCAGGCTGAAGACAGCGGCCATCTGATGGGCTGGTGGCTGACAGCCACCTAAAAGACGTTCTCGAAGTCCGAGATGCTCTCGACCAGCCGGGTGATGGCCAATCGTTCCTCGGCGGTCAGGTGCGGATTCCAGCAGTCCATCAAGAGGATCAGACGCGTTTCGTTTGAACGGTTCCACGCCTCGTGCTGATAGGTGTCGTCGAACATCATCAGCCTACCTTCTTGCCAGTGGTGTTCACCTGCACCCACGATGTTCAGCGCGCAGTCTGCAGGCACCTTCAAAGGGAGATGCATCACCAGGCGGCTGTTGGTGACTCCGTAGTGCGGCTTGATATGCGAGCCAGGAGCCAGTAGCGAAAAGCAGACCTCGGGAGCCTGCCCCTTGATCCTGCAAAGATCGATGCTTTCCAACACGGCGCTCGTCTCCGGGCAGCGCTGATGATTCGCGTCGTAGCGCTGACCATGCCGGTAGAAGAAGAAGGCATCCCACGATGGCCTTTCGCCGTCCCCCCCCACGTAGTCCGAAACTTTGGTTTCCGAGGTGAAGGTCAAGAAAGACTCGAACTGCCCGTGATCGGATAGCAGTCCCAGACCTTCCGAGCGCACCGTGCAGAAAGCCTCTTCGAGCTGTCGAGCCCAGGGTTGCAGGTGGGGGTCGTGATAGGGAGCGTCAGGCAGCCCAGGGATGTACAGGAACTTGGGGCGCTGACGGGGATCGCTCGGCCCATCGCGTGAAGTACCCAGGTAGTTCGAGACCGCTCGATCGACACGCGTCAATGCAGCGTCACCGCACTGCGCTCGCACAGGTTGCAGCGCAGACCGAAGGAGTTCTGTCTTGCCGACCGCCAGATGACGCATCGCGGTCAAGACCATCTGCTTGACCCCCGGCGCGGTCGTGGCGTCATTCAGCCACCGCCCCTGACGTTGCGCCTGACTGATGGCCCTGAACCAAGCCTTCAAGGCCAGCTCCGGCTGCGCCAGGCGATGCTTGAAGTGGCCCCAAAGCAGCCAGTTCTCTGCATTGAGCTTGGCACACCTGCGCCAGTGCGCCAGCAGTATGGCGTCTGCGCCAGCGAAGTCCCCTTGGTTGGCAAGGGCCAGCAGTTCGTGGTGAAGCAACCCTTCGTCGTCCGGCGCAACTGCCCTCGCCTTCGCCCAGTACACAGCTGCGCGCGCATGATCGTCCCGTTGAGAAGCGCATTGAGCGATCACTGTCAAAGCGGGCAAACAGTCCGGAACAGTCTCGATAACCTTCAAGCTGCCCAGTTCAGCCTCGAGTACCTGCCCCGCCGCCACAGCCGCCTGTATTCGACCTAGTTGAGCCTGCACCCCCGGCGCCAGGATGATCATCTCTTGCACTCACTATCAATTGCAACAAGATTTGATCATCGCTGATGATGGACATCATTTCCACCGGATATGTCTGGGGGTCATGTTGACATGAGTCATGTCCGTCAAGACTTTGCGGGCTTGTCAGACTTTCTCAGCCAAACAAAAAGGGGAGCCGAAGCTCCCCTTTTCCAGTCTGGCGACTCACATCATCATCGTGTGGCCGATCAGAACTTCTGCTCGTAGCGCACGTACGGGGTTTGGCCGTACGAGTCGTACAGGTAGTAGTTGAAGGGACGGCCGTCGTACGGGACCAGCGACGGGTAGCGATCGGTCAGGTTCACCACGCCCACGGTCAACTTGCCACCCTTGATCGGGGTGTTCCAGTTGACTTGGAAGTCGTGCGTGACATAAGCGGGCGTACGGGTGTCAACAATCTCATCGTCAACAACAACCACGTTGCCGTTCTTGCCCACAAAGTTGACGATCCAGTTCACATCGAAGTCACCCCACACCCAGGTGTTGGCCAGGGTGCCACGATTCTTGGGGCGGCCCTGCAGACCGGCAAGCTCGTCACCGTCGTTCTTGTAGCTCGCGACGTAGCTATAGCTGAGGTCATGCTTCAGACGACCCCACGAACCGATGCCGTACTGAGCCAGCACGCGAAGGTCGACGCCCTGCACATGCTCGGTACCTTCGTTGGCGTAGCCGCTGTCGATACGGAAAATCGAGCCATCCGGTGCGCGGAAGACGCCCAGGCCCGGCGGGATAGCGCGCGGGTCCGTCCCGTTGCTGCGATCGATCAGGTCCTGTGCGCCAATCTGCCCGATGGCGTCATCGATCTTGATATCCCAGTAGTCGGCGGTGACGTTCAGCCAGTTGGTGACGTCAAAGGATCCACCGAGGCTCCACTGCTTCGACTTTTCCGACTTCAGCTCGGAGTTGGCCACGGTGTAGGTGTCGACCTGCACCAACGTGTTCGGCGCGCAAGGCACGCCGCCAGCGAACACCTGGCAGGTGACCGGGTCGATCACCGGCTCGGCCGAGAAGGTCTCCTTCGCGTTCAGGATGTTCAGCGGAGGTGCACGGAAGCCGGTACCGGCGGAGCCGCGCAGCTTGAGGCCCTTCAGCGGGGTCCAAGCAGCCGACACCTTGGGTGCGAAGTCGCTGCCGTAGTCCGAGTACTCCTCGAAGCGGCCGGCCAGGCTCAGTTCCAGGCCCTTGAACACGGGCAGATTCAACTCGGCCGTGACCGAGCTGACCTTGCGGTCGCCAGACGACGAGTTGCCCGCGGAACCTTCGATCACGCCAGCTTCCGACAGCGAGTCGTAGATGTCGGCGAAGACTTCCTTGCGGTACTCTGCGCCGATGGCGAGCATCGCGGTGCCGCCGCTCATCTTGAACAGGTCCATCGAACCGTTCGCGAAGAACTCGGTCTGGCGGAACACGGCGTCACGGCCGACAGTCGCCGTCATCGCCTTCAGCACATCCTCAGGGGCGTTGAACGGGTCGCGCAGATCGTAGGTGCCGTCGTTGACGTACTGCTCGGCGATCGGCCGAACGATGTAGCCACGGCCCAGTTCGTTGTACTGGGACTCGGTGCGGCGAGCGCCAACATCGATGTCGACACCGAACAGGTTGCCGCGAATGCCCATCAACAAGTCATAGACGTTGTTGTCCGTGAAGGTGTCACGATTGCCAGCAGCTGCGAAGCGATGGCGGACCTGGACCAAGCTGACATCGCCGGTCGGGTTGTTGGGACTGCCCCGATCAACCGTGAGCGTGGCGGGAACCGGCGCGTAGCGGCCGAAGCTCTCGACACGAGACACCCAGCTGTTCAGGTACAGGTTCCAGTTGTCGTTGATGTTCCAGTTGCCATTGGCGAAGAACGCGGTGTTCTCGATGGCGGCCTCGTTGGCGGCGACGAGGTTGAAGTCGTAGGCGCACAAGGAGCCAGAAACGTAGAAACCGCCTTCGTCGCACGAGAAGCCAGGAATCGCCGCGAAACCACTGGTCGGAAGACCGTCGTCGTCGATGGTGCGATAGTTGTTCCCGAAGCTCGAAACACCCTGGGTCACTCCCCAAGGCTGGTCACGCGTATAGACCATGCCGCGAGTGCTGTGCGACACGCCAGCGAGGATGCTGCCCTTGTCGCTCTTGACGCCGATCAGCGCCTGGTACTCTTCCTTGTCACCGCCCTTGGTGACGGGGCTGTGCATGCCAGCCGAGACCATCACGCCGGTGAAGTCTTTGCGGGTCACGACGTTGATCACGCCGGCGATGGCGTCGGAGCCGTAAACCGCCGAGGCGCCGTCGGTGAGCACTTCGATACGCTCGACCATCGCCATCGGGATGGAGTTGATGTCCACCGCGCTGCCGACAAACGGCGCCTTGGGCAGGCGGCGGCCGTCGATCAGCACCAGGGTACGATCAGAGCCCAGGCCGCGCAGGTCGATCGAGGCGAAGGCCTGCGCCGACGAGCCCGACTGCGGGCGGAAGTTGCCCGCCGCGGCGAAGCTGACGTTGCGAACGAATTCAGCAACCGAGCTGGCACCGCTGCCCTCGAGCTGCTCGCGGGTGATCACGGTCACCGGCAGAGCACCTTCCGCGTCGGCGCGCTTGATGCGCGAACCCGTCACCTCGATGCGCTCGGTCGACTCGCCGGCTTGCTGCGCAAGAGCGGGCAGCGAAGTCAGCGCGAGGCCGCTGCTGAATGCAAGCAGGATGCTCGCGCTCAGCTTAGATTTTTGGAACATAGATACCACTCCTGAATGGGGGAAGGTTGATCGATAGACCCTGCCTCAAAGCAAGCTACATGCCGGTCTTGTGAAGCCTCGATGTACCTGCCTCGAAAACATGTGTACGGATTGTCACTGAACGGTTTTGGGCGCCCGACACAGGGAAACCCTCTAGGGGCTTTAGAACCCCTGATTTGTTGTGTTTACGCAGCAGCTTTCTCAGGGACTTTCAACTTGTCTAGTCAATCATGACGCGTTGACACGGGTTCGCAACGAAGAACGGCCCGCGGTCTGGCAACTGCGGGCCGTTCGTTCTAGGGGGTGAGGTGGTCGGTTTCTCGTTTTTACGGATTCCCGCCTGGCCTCACGCGGTGGTTGCCGTGACCAATCGAGGTACCGAGGCAATCAGCTTGCGGGTGTAGGCATCCTGCGGCCGGCTCAACACATCGTCGCAGGGCCCTTGCTCGACAATGCGCCCGGCGCGCATCACCGCCACCTCGTCGGCGATGTACTCCACCACGCCGATGTTGTGGGTGATGAACAGGTAGGACACACCCAACTCCCCTTGCAAGCCACGCAACAGGTTCAGGATCTGCGCTTGTACCGAGACGTCGAGCGCGGAGGTCGGCTCGTCGCAGACGATGAGCTTGGGCTGAACTGCCAGCGCCCTGGCAATGGCGATGCGCTGGCGCTGCCCGCCCGAGAACTCGTGCGGGTACCGATCCAGCGCTTCGCGTCGCAGGCCGACCTGGTCGGCCAGCTTGTGCAGCCGGCTGGCACGCGCCGAGGCGTCAAGATCGGGTTGCAGCGACAGCAGCCCCTCTTCGAGGATGTCGAACACACGCATGCGCGGGTTCAACGAGGCGAATGGGTCCTGGAAGATGATCTGGATATCACGTCGTGCGGCCTGCAGCACCTCACCTTGCATGTCGAACAGGTTCTGGCCCTTCAGCAGAGCCTGCCCTTCGAAGGTGGCGAGGTGGCGCAGCAGCTGCACGATGGCCTTGCCCGTCGTCGTCTTGCCGCAGCCCGATTCGCCGACGAGCGCCAGCGTGCGCCCAGGGTAGACCTTGAAGGAAATGCCGTCGACGGCATCGAAGTAGCCGTTGACCCGCTGCAGCAGACCCTTGCGGATCGGAAAGCGCACCCGCAACTTGTCCACCTGCAGCAACGGCTGGTCGCTGTGGGTGACGGCCTCGGCCTCATGCACGGTACCAGTGCTAACGGGCACGATGTTGATCACCGCTTCGGTGGCGGCCGCATCGTGGCCGGGCGCGTAGCGCAGGCAGCGCACCGTACGGGTGCCCGGCAATGCGTACAACTCGGGCAAGGTCGTCTTGCAGGAGGGCTCGGCGCAATAGCAGCGCGGCTCGAAGCGGCAGCCCTGGAATTGCAGCGTCAGCGGAGGCACCGTGCCCGGGATCGCGGCCAATGCCTGGCCACGGCGTGCGGCGTCCGGAAGTGCGCGCAACAGCGCCTTGGCGTAGGGGTGCTTGGGCGCGGAGAAGAACTCCTCGGCCGTCGCCACCTCGATGATCTGGCCGGCGTACATCAGCGCCACGCGGTGCGCCATGCCGGACACCACCGCCAAGTCATGTGTGATGAGCAGCAGGCCCAGGCCATGCTCGGCCTGCAGTTGCTTGAGCAGGTCCAGCACCTGCGCCTGGATGGTCACATCCAGCGCCGTGGTGGGCTCGTCGGCAATGATGTAGTCGGGCTCGCCCGCCAGCGTCATCGCGATCATCACGCGCTGCTTCTGGCCGCCGCTCATGCGGAAGGGATAGTCGTCGATGCGCCGCTCGGGCTCGGGGATGCCGACCTTGCGCAGCCAGTCCAGCGCCTTCGCGCGCGCGGCCTCGCCACGCAGCGCGGTGTGGGCCTCGATCGCCTCGACGATCTGGTCGCCGATCTTCATGACCGGGTTCAGGCTGGTCGAGGGCTCCTGGAAGATCATGCCGATCTTGCCGCCGCGAATGGCGCGCATCTGCGACTCGGGCAGCGCGAGCACGTCCTGCTGGTCGACCAGCACGTCGCCCGAGGCGATGTAGCCGTTCTCCGGCAGCAGGCGCATCAACGCCAGCGCCGTCATGCTCTTGCCACACCCCGACTCGCCGACCAGGGCGAAGGTCTCGCCGCGCTGCAGGGTCAGGCGCATGCCGTCGATGGCACGCACCAGCCCTGCGTCGGCGTCGAGCTCGACCTTGATGTTCTTGATCTCAAGCATTCCGGGCTTCCTCAGGCAGGCTTCTTCTTGGCGGTCAACGGGCGGGCGCGGAACACCCGCGCACGCGGGTCGAATGCATCCCGCACGCCATCGGCGAACAGGTTGGCCGCCAGCACCAGCGCCACCATGAAGATGAAGGCTGCGGCAAAGGGCCACCAGATGACCGGGTCGCGGCTCATCTCGTTGCGCGCGAAGTTGATCATGCCGCCGAAACTGTTCATCGACGGGTCGACACCCACGCCGACGTAAGACAGCACCGCCTCGTAGAGGATCAGCGCCGAGAACTCGAGCACCGTGACGATCAGCATCAGGTGGGCCACGTTGGGGAAGATGTGGCGCACCATGATGCGACCATGGCTCACGCCGAAGGCATTGGCCGCCTGCACGAACTCGAGCTCGCGCAGCTTCAACGTCTCGCCGCGCAACAACCGGCACAGGCCCGCCCAGCCGGTCAGGCCCAGCACCGCACACAGCAGGAAGAGCTTCAGGTCGGCGCGCTCGACACCCGTCTCGAAAAGCTCGGGGTGCTTGTCGAGGAAGACCTGGACCATCAGCACACAGGCCGCGATCAGCAGGATGTTGGGGATCGAGGAGAGCACCGTGTAGAGGTACTGGATCACCTCGTCGACCCATCCCTTGAAGTAGCCCGCCATGATGCCCAGCACCACGGCCAATGGAAGCGTGGCCAGGGTGGCCAAGGTGCCGATGACGAACGCGGTGCGGATGCTCTTGAGCGTCTGGTACATGACGTCGTTGCCCGTCACATCGGTGCCGAAGACGTGGTAGTGCCCCATCAGCGAGATCAGCACCCCGGTCACCATCGACAGGCCGAGCACCGTCCAGCAGGCCGCCATCCAGGGCACGGGCGTCTGGCCGCGGCGCACCTTGGCCAAGGTCACGCCGAAGGCTTCTCCGCGCGAGCGCGAGACCGCTGCCAGCATCAGCGCGTTCAGGAACACTGCCGCCGCCAGGCCGCAAAGAAGGCCCACCGCAACGCGCATGGCGACGTCACCTGCCCACTGGGCTGCGGGGTCGCTCAGGTGGGCTCCACCAAATTTCAGTCGCGGGGCGATGCGGGTCACCTGCCCCGCGACCTCTTCCGACTCCTTGGTGAAGCTGACATAGGCCAGCGGCCGCGAGTAGGTCGACTCGCGAGACTCGATCACCCGGCGCAGCCCGGCGTCGAGCAGCGACTGCACCCGCGTGTCATAGGCCACGCTGCCCGGCGGCGTGCCCGCGGCGGGCGGCAGCACCGCCCGGAAGTGCACGCTGTCGGCCAGCGTGATCAGCAGGCAGGCCACCAGCACCAGCGACGAGGACAGTGCCGCCCCGTTGCGAAATACCTTGCCCCAGTTCTGAGACAGGTTGGGCTTGCGCGACACCATCCAGCCATAGACCACCAGGGCGACCAGCAGCAGCCACACGGCCACGTCGGTCCAGAGCAATACGAACTTCGGCATCACCGACTCCAGGATTCTTTCAGCGCGATCAAGCCAGCCGCACCCGGGGGTCGGCCCAGGAATAAGCGATGTCGATCAGGATGTAGGTCGCGATGTAGAGCAGCGAGCCGACGAAGACCATGGTGCGCACGATGGCGAAGTCCTGCTTGCCGATGGCTTCGATCACGTAGGCGCCCAGGCCCGGAATGCCGAAGAAGCTCTCGAACACCAGGCTGCCCATGAACACGTAGGGCAGGTAGCCACCCATGCTGGTGACGATGGGGATGAGCGCATTGCGAAGCACGTGGCGGAACAGGACGACGGTTTCCCGCAGGCCCTTGGCGCGTGCGGTGCGCACGTAGTCCTTGCCGATCTCTTCGAGGAACATGGCCCGGTACAGCCGTGCCTCGGTGCCCAGGCGCGCCAGTGCCGACAGCAGCACCGGCAGGATCAGGAATCGCACGAGGTCGAGCCCGCCCGCGTAGCCCGATATGGGCACCAGCTTGAACACGCGCGAGAAGAGGTACTGACCGACGATGATGTAGAAGAGGCTGGATATCGAGAGCATCAGCACGCACAGCACGACGCCCCACAGATCCAGCTTGGTGCCTCTGAACATCACCAGCAGCAACGCGAAGCTGGTGCTGGCGATCACCTGCAGGATGAAGATCGGCAAGGCCAGTTGCACGCTCACCCACATGCGGCTGGCCACCTCGTGGCCCAGGTCGCCGCCGGCCTCGCTGTCTGCGCGGCCGAAGTTGAGCGTGAAGAGCGACACCGAGCGCTCCCAGAAGATGGTCTCGGTCAGCTTGTCGCCGCCCTCTTCCTTTTCGTTCCAGTACAGCGGCTTGTCGTAGCCGCGCTCGGACTTCCACTTCTCGATCAGCTCCTGCGTGACACGCTTGCCGCCGATGTTGAGGCGGGCCATGTCGTCGGGGGTGTTGACGGTGAAGAAGAGGAAGAAGGTCGCCAGGTTGACGCCCAGCAGGATCAGCACGCCGTAGAGCAGGCGGCGCAGGGTGTAGGAGAGCATTGTCTTGTTCGGCCAGTGAGGTCAGACCAGGATCTCGCCGCGCGCATTGGTGCGCTCGCGGCGGCGCAGGCTGTTGCGGGCGACAAGCACGCCCGCCGCCACCACGGCGATGAGCAGCGCCATCGGCCACCAGACCGGCCGGTTCCATTCCGCCAGCATCGCGGTGCGCTGTGCGCTGTCCACCTTGAGGTAGCGCCCGTGGTCGCGCACAAGGATCGCGGGTTTCGAGTTGGTGACCCACTTCTGCACCGCCGCCGACGCGTACGGGTAGAAGCCGAAACTGAGTGGCGCGTCATGACGCAGCATGTCGTTCATCTTGTCGATGACTTCGTACTTGGCCGGGCCGTCGTCCAGCATCTTCATCTGGGTGAAGAGCTTGTCGAACTCGGGGTTCTGGTAGTTGGCGGTGTTCTCGCCATCCGAGATGCTCTTGGAGTTCGGGCCGTAGAAGAGGAAGAGGAAATTCTCGGCATCCGGGTAGTCGGCGTTCCAGCCGAGCCAGAAGACCTGGTGCTTGCCCTTGCGGACCTTGTCCTGGAACTGGTTGTTGTCGGTGGCTCGCACTTCCAGCTGGATGCCCAGCTTGGCGAACTGCTTGACCACCCAGTCGATCTCGGGTTTGCGCTCGGGCGTGGGCGGCGCGTAGAAGTCGTAGTTGATGACCAGCGGGCGGCCCGACTTCACATCGCGACCATCCGGGTAGCCGGCCTCGACCATCAGCTTCTTCGCATCTTCGATGGGCCGGCGAACGTATTTGCCATTCACCACCGTGTGGGTCACCGGGTTCACGCCCTCGGGGGTGCCTTCGCGCGAGCCGGGGATGCCCTCGGGCAGGAGGCTCATCGCGGTGACGCCCGCCTTCTTCGGGAAGACCTTGGAGTATTCGTCCCAGTCGATGGCCATGGTGATGGCCTGGCGCAGCTTGCGGTTGCGTTCGCTCTGCTCCGGCGTGTCGCCCTTGCCGATCACCGGGTCGATCATGTTGAAGGCGATGAAGTAGCTGTTGACGTCGCCGTACTTCGGGAAGTTGAAGCCCTTCTTCGCGTAGACCTCGCGCACCTCGTCGGAATCGTCGGCTTCCACGAGGTACTGGATGCCGGTGTCCGTGCGCTCGAACACTTCCATGTCGTAGTAGCCGTCGCGGAACTTGTTCTTCTGCGGCGTGGCCTCGCGCTCGACGGTGGCCACGATGCCGTCGATGAAGGGTGTCTTCTTGCCGCAGTCATCGAGCAGGCCCTTGGCCTTGTCCTCGGGCATGCCTTCGCACGGATACGGCTCGCCACGGTAGTTGGGGTTGCGCTTCATCACGATGCGGCGGTCCTTCAGGAACTCCGTCACCATGAACGGGCCGGTGCCGACCGGCCAGTTGTCGAGCGTCATGCCGCGCTCGGCCAGGCCGGGCTGCGCATAGAAGGCGTCGGCCTCCCATGGCACGGGGGCCATGAAGGTCATCTGCATCCAGTACTTCCATTGCGGGTACTTGCCGTGCAGGCGGATGCGCAGCAGGTACTTCTCGGGCGCCGTCGCGCCGGCCAGCGGCCACTTGCGGAAGTCGAGGAATGGCTTGTCGAGGCTGGCCGGGTCCATTCCCTGGCGCAGCTTGGCGTCTTCCTTCTTGATGAGGTCGCCGTATTCCTTCAGCCCCTGCACATACTCCGAGAAGATGCCGTAGATCGGCGTCGTGATGCGGGTGGTGGCGTGGCGCTTGAGGGCGTAGACGAAGTCGTCGGCCACCAGCTCGCGGGTGCCTTGCTCGAACTCCATCGGAGAGCGACGCTCGCCGACCTCGTCCGGCTTCATGTGGTGGTAGCGGTACTGCCCCTGCTCGTCCTTCGCGAACGCCGGGTGGGGCTGGAACATGATGCCCTTCTTGATCGGCACCTCGTACACGCTCTCGGCCACCTGCTCGCCGGGGGCATCGTCGGGCAGGCGCTGGCCGTTCTTGTCGAAGTACATCGGCGCCACGACCTTCTCGGCCGACTTGGGCACCAGCTCGAAGGGCCGCTTGAGGTAGTGGTAGCCGTAGGGCGGCTCATAGACCTGGTAGGTCACCAGCGTGTCGTTCGACCAGTACGAAGCGGTCGGGTCCAGGTGGCGCGGCGTGTTCTCGATCATCGCCGAGTAGATGAACTGCGACTCGGCCGCTCCCTTGGTCCAGGGGCTGTTGTCACACCCGGTCATCAGCACACCTGTGGCGACCAGCGCCAGCGCGCCGGCCCACAGCCGCGGCGGCCGGGGCATGGCACGACCGAGTGTCGAGATCACACCGCCCATGCGGATACTCCCAAGAAGCGCCGGTCGAGACACGGATAGGTGCGACCAGCTAAGCAAAAACAAAACCGCCCGCGGCAACCCCCGGCTTGTGCCCGGGAATGCGGCGAGGCGAATCCAGCAGATTCTATGCCCGGTGCATCACGCGCCGACCTAGGGTTTTTTGCAGGCACCCGCCTTCAAGGGCGAACCATTCTCAAGAAACTTCAGGTTCGGCAGCGACTTTCACCACGCACAGGGCGAAACGACCGCGATGCTTCAGTGGTGATGACCGGGCGTGTCGTGATGGTGGTCCCAGCCGATGAAGGCGTCGCGCCCGTCCACCAGCAAGGTCACCTGCCGACCGAAAGGCATGGTCACCTTGGTCGGGACATGACCGAACGGCAGGCCGGTGAGGATGGGCGTGCGGGTCACCGACCGCAGGTGGGCGATGGCCGCCTTCATGTCATAGCCGCGGTCCATGGGTGAACGCTTCCAGTCCGTCACCGCACCCAGCACCAGCGCCTTCTGCTTTGCCAGCACGCCGGCCTGGTGCAGTTGCAGCAACATGCGCTCGACACGGTAGGGGTGCTCGTTGACGTCTTCGATGAACAGGATCCCACCCTTCACCTGCGGCCAGTGCGGCGTTCCGAGGAGTGACATCAGCACGGTAAGGTTGCCCCCCCATAGCACGCCCTTGGCCTGCAAGCCATCGAAGCCTGCTTCGGTGCGAAAGCCGACCGCTTCCAGCTCGCCGTTCATGGCCTCGGCAAAGCACTCGGGTGTCACTTCGTCGAGCACCTCGCGGCCGAAGTCGTCGCAGGCGAGCGGGCCACACCATGTGGGCGCCCCGGTGTGCGCCAGCAGGCCCATCTGCAGCGCCGTCATGTCGCTGTAGCCGACCCAGCGGGTGCCGCGGTCGACACTGCGCTTGAGCTTCTTCCAGTCGATGCGATCCAGCAGCCGCGTGAGGCCGTAACCGCCGCGGCTGGCCAGCGCGATCGACGGCGCCTCGCTGGCGATGCGGTGCAGCGCGTCCAGGCGCACGTCGTCGCTTCCGCCGAAGCGCTGCTGCTTGGCCAGCGCCGCCTCGTCGGTCTTGACGGCAAAGCCCATCGCCGTGAGCCGCTTGGCGGCAAGGCGCAGCGGCGCGGCTTTCAGCAGCACACCGGCGGGAGTGAACAGGGTCAGGCTGGTCATGGGTCAGATGGAGGTTGAGGACGGCGAGTCGTCCAACGGCAACTCGGTGGCATGGCCAGTCGGGATCGGGTCTGCATCGCCCGGCCCCGCTGCCGGTTCGGGAACGCGCCCGGCGGCCCGCTCGGCACGCTGCTGCGCCCGCCGCTCTGCGAAGAATTCGCGCAGAACGCCGCCGCAAGCCTCGGCCAGCAGCCCGCCCTGCACCTGGGTATGGTGATTCAGGCGCGGCTCGGCAAACAGGTCGAGCACCGAGCCGGCGGCGCCGGTCTTCGGGTCCAGCGCGCCGAACACCACGCGCTTGAAGCGGGCGTGCATCAGGGCCATGGCGCACATCGCACAGGGCTCGAGCGTCACATAGAGCTCGCAGTCGGGCAGCCTGTAGTTCTCCGCGAGTTGGGCAGCATGACGCAATGCCACCAGCTCGGCGTGGGCTGTGGGGTCGTGGGTGGTGATCGGGCGGTTGTAGCCGGTGGCGAGCACCTGTCCGCCCCGCATGATCACAGCGCCCACCGGCACCTCCCCGGACAGCCAGGCGTTGTGCGCCTGGTCCAGCGCCAGCCGCATCGCGTATTCGTCGGCCGGGCTCGGGCTCCAGTCCGCCATTTCGGTCAGCCGCGCATCGACCAACGCCCCAGCACCTCGTGCCGGGTCTCGCCGAGAAAGCTATGCACCAGCACCAGTTCCCGCACCGTCCAGGCCACCGGCTCGACAGCCGGGAATGCCGTGGTGCCGCGGCCATACAACAGGGTCATGTGGGGTGTGAAGCTCTTCTCCACCCACTGGCCGAGCCCGGCGCGCTTCATCTCGGCGCCGAGACGGACCTGGAGGGACCGGACGGCGACCAGGCCCGTCTCGCCCGTGAGCACGGTCGCTGCATTGCGGCTTTGGCGATCGAAGCGCTGCACCTGCTCGAAAGCAAGCTCGAAGCATGGGGTGGCGCTCGCCGCAGCGAGTGCGGCGCGCTGCGCCATCTGGACCACCGGCTCGGGCACGCCATGGTGATCGCCAAGGTGGTGGAGCGTGACGTGGAGGTGCTCCTGTCGCACCCGGGTATCGCGGCTGTCGGCGGGGAGCCGGCCCGCCACGGCGGCTGCGCGCATCGCTGCGGCCTCGTCAGGCAGGACAGCGAAGAACAGCCGGTCCCGCCCGGTCGGTTCAGGGCCGAAGCCATCGAGGGAAAGTTGTTCAGACAGGTCGCTCATCGGCGCAGGTCATGCTCGCGAAGGGCGCTACTCTAGCCCAGGCGGCGCAGCAGGCTCATCGCGGCCGCTGGCGCGCGCTCCTTGGCACCGCTGATGAAATACATGAACACATCGCGAGGCTCAGGGCTCGCTCGCGCAGCGGCGGCCACGCGGGGCACCCCGTCCGGCTCGCCGCCATCGCGCCAGGCCTTGCCGCAGGCCGCCAACTGGTCCAGCGCCTCGGGAGCGACGCCTTCGGGCAGGCTGGCGTCGGTCCGCATCATGCGGGTGTAGACGAAGTCGCCGGTGACGTCGGCAAACGAGGGGTAGTCGTCCGAGTCGGTGAAGACGGTGGCGGCCCCGTACTGGCGCGCCAGGTCCAGGTACTCGTTGCACATGAAGCTCTCGTGCCGCACGTCGAGCGCATGGCGCAGCCGCAAGCCTTTCACTTCTGCGGGCAGCAGCTTCAGGAAAGCCTCGAAGTCGGCTGCATCGAATCGCTTGGTGGGCGCGAACTGCCACACGATCGGGCCGAGCTTGAGGCCCAGCTCCGCGATACCGCTGTCGATGAACATGCGGACTGAATCACCCGCCTCGCCCAGCACCCGCCGGTTGGTGGCGAAGCGGTTGGCCTTCATCGAGAAGACGAAGTCGTCCGGCGTCTCGTCGCGCCATTTGGCGAACGTCGTGGGCTTCTGCGTGCTGTAGTAGGTGCCGTTGATCTCGATCGCGCTCAAGCGCCGGCTGGCGTACTCCAGCTCCCGGCTCTGCGGCCAGCCGGCCGGGTAGAAGTTGTCGCGCCAGGGCTCGAAGGTCCAGCCTCCGATGCCGACCCTGATCGTCGCCGCCCCTTCGCTCGCGCTCATGTGCTCTCCTTGGCTCGAAGCGCGCAGCTTATCAACTCGCCAATGAAAAAAGGCCGCCCCGGAGGGCGGCCCTTGCAGAAACGAGCCTGATGGATCAGCGCACGACGGCGATCTGCTCGCGATTGCCACCCTTGTAGGTGAACAGGGTCAGCGCGCCGTTCTTGATGTCGCCCTTCTCGTCGAAGGCGATCGTGCCGGTCACACCCTTGTAGCCAGCGGTCTTCGCCAGCACGGGCAGGTACTTGGCAGGCTCGGGCGAGCCGGCCTTGACCATGGCGTCGACCATCACCATCGTCGCGTCGTACACGTACGGAGCGTAGATCTGCACGTCGGCGTTGAACTTCTTCTTGAAGTCGGCCTTGAACTTGTCCATGGCCACCTTCTGGTTGCCTTCGACGCCGCCGGCCTCGGCGCACACCACCTGGCCGTCGGCCATCGTGCCGGCCGCCAGCTTGGGCAGCTCGCCCGAGCAGATGCCGTCGCCACCCATGAACTTGGCCGTGATGCCCAGCTGCTTCATCTGCCGGATCATCGGGCCGGCCACCGCGTCCATGCCGCCGTAGAACACCACGTCCGGCTTGGCCGCCTTGATGCTGGTCAGGATGGCGGTGAAGTCCGTCGCCTTGTCGTTGGTGAACTCGCGCTTGGCGATCGCGCCGCCCGCGCCCTTGACACCCTTCTCGAACTCGTCGGCCACGCCCTGGCCGTAGGCGGTGCGGTCGTCGATCACCGCGATCGTCTTGCCCTTGAGTTCCTTGACCGCGTACTTGCCCAGCGTGCCACCCAGGTGCACGTCGTCAGCCACCACACGGAAGGTGGTCTTGAAGCCCTGGCGGGTGAACTTGGGGTTCGTCGCCGACGGGCTGATCTGGGGAATGCCGGCGTCGGAGTAGACCTTCGAAGCCGGGATGGAGGTGCCCGAGTTCAGGTGGCCCACCACGCCGTTGACCTTGGAGTCGACCAGCTTCTGTGCGGCAGCCGTGCCTTGCTTGGGGTCGCCTGCGTCGTCTTCGGCCAGCAGCTCGAACTTGACCTTCTTGCCGCCGATCGTCACGCCCTTGGCGTTGAGCTCGTCGATGGCCATGCGCGCGCCGTTCTCGTTGTCCTTGCCCAGGTGGGCAATGCCGCCGCTGGTCGGACCGACGTGGCCGATCTTGACGACCATGTCCTGGGCGTGCAGAGAACCGGCCATCAGAGCAGCCGCAGCCGCAACGACCACATTCAGTTTGACTTGCATACGAACGAACCTCCGGTTGGGGTATGTTGAGAAAACGTGGGGTGATGTGCTCTCAACGGGCGAGACACGATACTCCAAAAAAAACCGCCTCCCAATCGGGAACACGCCCGGGCGAACCCGAGCATGGCCCCGTGCAGACGGGCCTCGCGCGCTGGCCTGGACGGGTGTCGTCTCAGCAGCATGTCGCCGGGATTGAACGCGAGCCGAAGCTGCCCGGATGACGGCGCGCTCGCCCGCAGGACATGTGGATTCCACGTATGACCCGCACTCGGCGAGTGCCCGCCCCGCATCAACGCTGGGGCTTGTGGACCAGGGTGTGGCCGCCCGCCTCGTAGGCCTTCCAGCGAGCGCGCCCGGCCGCCATGCCGTCGGGGTCGGTGCCAACGATCTCGGCCACGCGAGAGTGGGCTTCGCCGAGTTCCAGGCCTTCGCCGCCCAGGTTCACACCGGTGTCGCACCGCAGCTGGGCATTCGGACGCGCCAGCAACCAGAGCGGCGTCAGCGACTGCACCGAGGCACTCGGCAGCGCAGCACCGGCGCGCAGCCACACATGCGGAGTGAAGTCGAGCTGCTCGCTGACCCACAGCGCCTGGTCCAGGCGCTGCAGCAGCGCGGGCGGCGCGTAAACCGCCGTCCGGGCGCTCTCGCGATACTTCTTGCGCAGCAACCTGACGGCGAAGTCGACCACGTCGACCACGCCGGTCAGGAACACGACTTCGGCCACGAAGCGGTGGCCCGTTGTCAGGCCTTGCGCGCGGCGCGTGCCAGCACGAAGTGCGTCAGCAGGCCGACCGGACGGCCAGTGGCACCCTTGGAAGCCCCGCCCTTGTAGGCCACGCCCGCCACGTCCAGGTGTGCCCAGGGGTAGGCTTTGGTGTAGCGCTGCAGGAACTTGGCCGCCGTGATGGCCCCGCCGGCGCGCGAGCCCACGTTGGCCATGTCGGCGAAGTTGCTCTTGAGCCCCTCGTCGTACTCCTCGTCCAGCGGCATGCGCCAGCAGGGGTCGTCGGCATTGCGCGAAGCCGCCACCAGCTCGTCGGCCAGCGCGTCATCGGGCGAGAACAGGCCGGCGTGGTGATTGCCCAGCGCGACCACACAGGCGCCCGTCAGCGTGGCGATGTCCACCACCGCGGCGGGCTTGAAGCGCTCGGCATAAGTCAGCGCGTCGCACAGGATCAACCGGCCTTCGGCATCCGTGTTGAGGATCTCGATGGTCTGGCCGGACATGCTGGTCACCACGTCACCGGGCTTGGTGGCGATGCCGCTGGGCATGTTCTCGCAGGCCGGGATCAGGCCGACGACGTTGACCTTGGGCTTCAGCTCGCCGAGCGCGCGCATGGTGCCCAGCACGCTGGCCGCGCCACCCATGTCGAACTTCATCTCGTCCATCTCGGGCGCCGGCTTGAGCGATATGCCCCCGGTGTCGAAAGTGATGCCCTTGCCGACCAGGACGACCGGCGCGTCCTTCTTCGCGGCGCCGTGGTACTGCATGACGATGAAGCGCAGCGGCTCTTCGGAACCACGCGCCACCGAAAGAAACGAGCCCATTCCGAGCTTCTCGACCGCCTTGCGGTCCAGCACCTGCACGTCGAAGCCGAACTCCTTGCCCAGGCGCTTGGCCTCCTCGCCCAGCCAGGTGGGGGTGCAGTGGTTGCCGGGGCGGTTTGCACACTCGCGTGCCATGTTCACGCCGGCGCCGATGGCCTGGCCACGCGCCAGGCCCAGCTTGGCATCGGCCACTGCGACCTTGTCGACCACAAGGGATACCTTGGCGGGCGCCTGCACCTCTTCAGCGCTTGGCTTGGTGTGGCGGTAGACGTAGGCTGCCTGCGATGCGGCCAGCGCCAGCGCCTCCGCGTGGGCGGCGCCCACCGCCTCGCCGGCCAGCAATACGGCGAGGTGACGCACCGCACGGCCCTTGAGGGCACCCAGGCCGGCGACCACTGCAGCCCGGAACGCCTTGGCCGAGGCGTCTCGTGCACCGGCCAGCACCACGCGAGGGGCCTTCACGCCCGCCACACCATGCAGGTAGAGCGTGCGCCCGGCCTTGCGCTCGAAGTCGCCCGCCTTGAGGGCGGAAGCGATGGCGCCATCCAGCGCCTTGTCGCCCGTCGCTGCCTTGCCTTCGGCCGTGAGCACCACGATGAGCGCGTCGGCCGCGACGGCGGCCAGGCCACCGGCCGGGGTCGCAAGAGCTTGAAAGTCCATAATCTGTCTCGGTATGAAAGCGATCTTTTGATGTTATTCGATTCGACTGTTCGCAAGGAACTCGCGCGCAGTTTTGGTGCGACGCTGGTCGTCATCCTCACCATCGTGCTGACGATGATGCTGATCCGCACCCTCGGTCTGGCCGCCAACGGCGCAGTGGCGCCGCAGGACGTCGTGCTGCTGCTGGGCTACACCGCGCTCGGCCAGTTGCCGATGATGCTGGCGCTGTCGCTGTTCATCGCCACCGTGGTCAGCCTGGGCCGCATGTACCGCGACAGCGAGATGGCGATCTGGTTCAGCAGCGGCGTGGGCCTTGCCCGCTTCGTGCGCCCCGTGCTGCGAACCGGCACGCCGGTGCTGGTGGTCGTCGGCCTGCTGGCGCTGCTGGTCTGGCCCTGGGGAAACGAGAAGACCAACGAACTCAAGGTGCGCTACGAGCAGCGGGCCGACATCATGCGCGTTGCGCCTGGCAGCTTCCAATCCTCGGCCGACGGCAGCCGCGTCTTCTTCATCGAAAGAGAGGGCGAGGTCGCCGGAGTCGGCCGCAACGTCTTCCTGCTGAGCAAGAGCGGCAACCGCGAGAGCGTGACGACCGCCCGTGCCGGCCGGCTCGAGAACGAGGGCGACGACCGCCTGCTCGTGCTGGATTCGGGTCACCGCAGCGAGCAGGATGCCATGACCGGCGAGCACAGCCGCCTCAGCTTCGAGCATCTGCGCATGCTCGTCGACCCGGGCAAGGCGCGGTCGGTCGATGCGACACCTCCGAAGGCACTGAGCACCCTGGCGCTGCTGCGCGACCCGAAGCCCCGGCACCACGGCGAGCTGGTCTGGCGCCTCGGGTTGCTCTTCGGCGCCGCGAACCTGCTGCTGCTGGGGATCAGCTTGTCGGCCAGCAACCCGCGCCGGGCAAGCAACTGGAACCTGCTGTTCGCGCTGCTGGCCTTCATCGTCTACTACAACCTGATCAACCTGAGCCAAGCCTGGGTCACGGCGGGTCGGGTCGGCATAGGGACGGCGCTGCTGACACTGCATGGCACCGCCCTGGCGGTGGCGCTCGGCATGATCTGGTGGCGAGACAACGCGGCGGTGATGCAGCGCTGGCCCCGGCGCGCCGCGGCCTGAGGATCGCCCGATGAGAACCGTGCGCCGCCTCCTCTACCGCGACGTGGTCTGGTCGGTCGTGTTCGTCGCGATCGCCTTCCTTTCCCTTTTCTTCTTCATCGACTTCCTCGACGAACTCGAGGATGTGGGCAAGCGTGGCTACACCATCTGGCATGCCACGCTGGCGGCGGCGCTGGAGTTGCCCGGCCGCTTCTACGAGCTCTTCCCGATCGCCGTGCTGATCGGCACCATCTACGCGATGGCCCGGCTGGCGCAGTCGTCGGAGTTCACCATCCTGCGCACCGGCGGCCTGGGCCCTGGCCGTGCGCTGCGGCTCCTGCTGTCGCTGGGCGTGGTGATGGGCGCCCTCACCTACCTGATGGGTGAGTATGTCGCGCCGCTCGGCGAGCAGCAGGCTGCCGCCCTCAAGGCCAAGTTCCGCGGCGGTCAGTCGCTGGGGCGCACCGGCGCCTGGCTGAAGGAACGGCAGGGCAGCGGCGATGCCGAGCGCAACATCTCGATCAACGTTCAGCGCACGGGCGGCAGCGGGCAGATGCACGACATCCGCATCTTCGAGCACGACGCGACGGGCGCCCTGGTGCGACGGGTGCAGGCCGCCACCGCCGATGCCCTCGTCGCGGATGGGCGCTCGTTCTGGCGGCTCGCCGATGTGCAGATCACCGAATGGCCGGCCGGTTCCGCAGGGCCATCGGCCATGGTCGCCGAACGCCACCTCGATCAGCTGGACTGGCCAACCACCCTGGCCGAAAACGTGGTGGCCGCGGCGGTCTCGCCGATCAAGAGCATGTCCACGCTCGATCTGTGGCGCTACAGCCGCCACCTGGAGCTGCAGGAGCAGGCTGCCCAACGCTACGAGCTGCAGTTCTGGCGTCGGGCCTTCTACCCGCTGGCATGCATCGTGATGGTCGCGCTGGCGCTGCCGTTCGCGTATTTGCACGCCCGGGCAGGGGGCATCAGCCTGAAGGTGTTCGGGGGGATCATGCTGGGCATCAGCTTCGTGCTGCTCAACAACGTGGTCGGCCACCTGGGCCTGCTGCGCGACTGGACGCCGTGGATCGCCTCGGCGCTGCCCAGCCTGCTGTACCTGCTGCTGTCGCTGGCCGCCTTCACCTGGCTCGTCAGGTACCGTTGAACCCCATGCAAACCCAAGGCTTGATCCTCTTTGCCCACGGCGCGCGCGACCCCCGCTGGGCGCAGCCGTTCGAGCAGGTTGCGGCGCGTGTGCGGGCGCTGGAGCCGGGCGTCCGCGTCGCGCTCGCTTACCTCGAGCTGATGTCGCCGGACCTGCAGACGGCAGGCGCTGAGCTGGCCGCCGCAGGCTGCACCGAGGTGGCGGTGCTACCACTGTTCCTGGGCGCGGGCGGCCACGTGCGCAAGGACTTGCCGGCGCGAATCGCGCAGCTGCAGCAAGCCTGCCCGACTGTGCGCTGGCGACTGCAGCCTGCCGCCGGCGAAGCCGAACGGCTGGTCGAGGCGCTGGCGCAGATCGCCGTCGAATCCATCGCCAACATCGCCAAGGACGAGAAGGAGGAGCGTGCATGAACCTGCACCAGTTCCGCTTTGTGCAGGAGGCCGTGCGCCGCAACCTCAACCTGACCGAAACCGCAAAGGCCCTGTTCACCTCGCAGCCCGGCATTTCCAAGGCCATCCTGGAGCTGGAGGAGGAGCTGGGCGTGGACATCTTCGTTCGCCACGGCAAGCGCCTCAAGCGCGTGACCGAGCCCGGCGTACAGGTCCTGAAGTCGGTGGACCTGATCCTGCGCGAGGTGGCCAACCTCAAGCGCATCGGCGAGGAGTTTTCCAAGCAGGACAGCGGCCGACTCTCCATCGCGGCCACCCACACCCAGGCGCGCTACGTGCTGCCCGACCCGATTGCCCAGCTGCGCAAGCGCCACCCCAAGGTGCTGATCAGCCTGCACCAGGGCACGCCGGAGCAGGTGGCGCAGATGCTGCTTTCCGACCAGGCCGACGTCGGCCTGGCCACCGAGTCGCTGGCCGAGTACGACGAACTGGTCACCCTGCCGTGCTATGAGTGGGAACACGTCATCGTCATGCCTGCCGAGCACCCGCTGGCGCGTGTCGATCGGCCCGCGCTGGAGCAGCTGGCCGAAGAGCCGTTGATCTCGTACCACCCCGCGTTCGCCGGCCGCAAACGAGTCGACCAGGCTTTCGCGAACCGGCGGCTGAAGCCGAACGTCGCGCTGGAGGCGATCGACTCCGACGTCATCAAGACGTACGTGCGCAGCGGCCTGGGCGTGGGCATCATCGCCGAGATGGCGATGAAGGCCGATGGCGGCAGCAACGAGGGCCTGGTGTGGAAACCCGCCGGCCACCTCTTTGGCCGCAACACCGCGCGTGTCGCATTTCGCCGCGGGGCCTACCTGCGCACCTTCGTGATCACTTTCGCCGAACTCTTGTCCGACCGCCTGTCGCGCACGCTGATCGAGCGTGCCATGGGTGGCCAGGGAGACACCTATGACCTCTGAGCCCCACGCCCGCACACCGGCAGTGCACAGCCGGCTGCCTGAAGTGGGCACCACGATCTTCAGTGTCATGTCGGCGCTGGCCGCCAGGCACGGGGCGGTCAACCTCGGCCAGGGCTTCCCGGACTTCGATTGCGACCCCGGCCTCGTCGAGGCGGTGCATGCCGCCATGCGGGCTGGCCACAACCAGTACCCGCCGATGCCCGGCGTGCCCGCGCTGCGCCAGGCTCTCTCGGCCAAGATCGAGCGCCTGTACGGCCGCCGCTACGACCCGGATAGCGAGATCACCATCAGCGCGGGTGCAACGCAAGGGATCCTCACCGCGGTGCTGGCACTGGTGCACCCGGGCGACGAGGTCATCGTGATCGAGCCCTGCTACGACAGCTACGGGCCGGCGATCACGCTGGCCGGCGGCCGCGTGGTGAGGGTACCGCTGTCTCCGCAAGGATTCCAACTCGACTTGGATCGTCTGTCGGCTGCGCTCTCGCCCCGCACCCGGGCGGTCATCATCAACACGCCGCACAACCCGACCGGCGCCTGCTGGTCAGCCGAAGACCGGCGCAGGCTGGCCGAGTTGCTGCGCCCCACCGACGTGCTCGTGATCGCCGACGAGGTCTACGAGCATATGGTGTTCGATGGCGTTCCGCACCTGAGCGTGAGCGGCGACGCCGAGCTGGCCGCCCGCAGCATCGTCATCTCCAGCTTCGGCAAGACCTACCACGTCACCGGCTGGAAGGTCGGCCACGTCGCCGCCCCTGCGCCGCTGATGGCCGAGTTTCGCAAGGTGCATCAGTTCAACGTGTTCACCGTCAACTCACCGATGCAGCACGGCCTGGCTGCCTGGCTGGCCGACCCGGCGCCCTACGAAGGCCTGCCGGCCTTCTACCAGCGCAAACGGGACCGCTTCCGCGCCGGCCTGGCCGGCACCCGATTCGAGCTGCTGCCCTGCGCGGGCAGCTACTTCCAGGTCGTCGACTACAGCCGCATCAGTGACTTGCCCGACCAGCGCTTCTGCGAATGGCTCACCACCGAGGTCGGCGTGGCGGCAATCCCGCTGTCGGCCTTCTACGCCGAGCCGCCAACGCGGCCCTTGGCGCGCTTCTGCTTCGCCAAGACCGAGGCGACGCTCGACGAAGCCTTGCGCCGCCTGGCCCGGCTGTAGCGGTTCGGCATCGTGCCGGTTCAGCGGCGCGGCCCGTCGGCCTCGTCCGCATCACCTGCCGGATGGTGTCGCCGCGGCGCGGGCGCTGGGGGCAGCGCAAAGGCAGTGAGCTGGAAGTGCGGCAGGTCGTTGGCCGTGTCGCCAGCCTCAGGCTGCGACGACGCCGCAGCTCCGGCGTTCTCTTCCAGCGGAAGCAGCACGTCGACACCTGCAGCACGGGTACCGCCCTGCTGCCAGAGATCGCGCGCCAATGCATACAGCAGCAGCACGTCCTTGTAGGCAGGCAGGTCGAAGAGCTCGTGCGCAGAATCCTTGCGAAACAGCATCGCTTCCAACGAAGCCATCGCATCCAGCGGCTCCGTCCAGAGGCCTTGCAGCTGTTGCACCACCTCCGCATAGTCCTCCAGAACCCGGCCGCTCAAGGGGCCGGCGTCCCAGTCGGGCGCATAGGCATTGAAACGGCGGTTGAATCGGGCCCGGATGCGCTCGTAGGCCTCACGGTCACCTTGGCGGCGGTAGATCTCCAGCAGCTTGGTGTAGGGCAAGGGGCTCAGGCCGCCGGTGCTGCGCAGGTGCGACATCAGCAGGTCGACGGCCGCATCTTCCTGCCCCAACGCAATGAAGAAGTCGGCCTGCTGCTCCAAATCCAGCAGCTCTTCCACCGACACCTCGCGTGCGACCGGCGGCTCGGCAGGGGCCCGCTCGACCATCGACGGCGGCGGGCTCGGCATGACCATCGTGCGCTCGAGCGGGCCCTCGGCGGGCAATGCCGCCTCCGGCCGCAGCGACGGGTGCACCAGCGCCTCGCGTTCGAGGGCGAGCGATGCGGGCAGCGGCGAGGTGGCTTCCCCCAACTCAGCAGCCGGCGCGTCGACGTAGTTCTCGTCGATCACATGATCGTGTGGCTTGCTCAGCTCGCCTCCCGGGTTCGGCGCCGTGGGGTGGACCGGCTCGCGGGCATCGGGGGGCGAGGCCCCTGCCTCAAGGCTGTCGCCCACCTGCTCCGCTGCCCACCAGTGGGGCAGCCCGGCCGCCTGCTCATGAAGCCGGCGCAACCTCCAGGCCAGCCACACGGCCACCAGGATCGCCAGCGCAAGCAAGCCCAGCACCCAAGGCAGCGCGCGGCCACCGGCCTCTGCTTCGGCAAGTCGAGCGCGCAGTGCGCCGGTCGCCTCGCGGGCGGACTCGCTTTCCCGGCGCAGCTCGGCCAGTGCCTTCTCCAGTACCTGCAGGCGCTGTACCTCGGGCACGGTGGACGCGCTGTCCGCCTCGGCTGGGGCCGAGGCGACCTCCGCCGGAGCGGCCGGCATGAAGACCGGATCCTCGATGTCCAGCTTGAGCCGAGGTCCACCCACGTCGAGCATCAGGCGGGCTCCGCTGTCGGTGCGCGGCGCAGCCAGGGCGACGGCTGGCTCGGTCGGCTTGCGCGCATCCTTGCGCGGGGGGCTGCGGGAGGCGGGCGCAGCAGTGCGGTCGCCGGTGGCATGCGCCGTCCGGGGCGCCGGCGCGGAGGGCGCGGGCTCGTGCGCCGGTGCCGGCAAAGCTTTTGCTGCAGCCATGTCCGCCTGGGTCGGTTCCTGCCGTGCCACTGACATGCCCGGCGGGTCTGCCAAGGCGACGAAACGACGCGAAAAGCGGCGCTCGCAACCGACCGTCAGCGTGATCTCGACGACCGGCTCCTCGACCGTCTGGGTGGAGGTGATTCGTGCAACCCACTCGGAGCTGCCCGTGCCCTCTTCGAGCCGCACGCGGATCTGGTCGCGGCCCCAGCGCGACTCACCAGCGATGACCTCCGCTTGCATGCACTCAGGGTCGATGCGCTCGCCAGGGTCGAGCCGCAGCGGAACCGGCAGATTCAACGGCTGCCCGAGAACCGCGGGGGCACTCAACCTGCCGAAACCAAGAGCCCGGGACTCGGAGGCGATCGCCGAAAGGGCACAGGCTAGGATCAGCGCGGTTGCTCGTGATGGCATGCCTGCAGGCACTTGGGGGCTGAGGGTTCGAATCACTCTATCACGACAGTGCCAGAATCCCCTCGCCATGCCCGGTGGCGGCACCTACGACGAGAACCCACATGCCCTCACAGTTGCTGACCACACAGGAAGACCGCACGCTGATCCTGACGCTGTCGGATCCGGCCACGCGCAATTCGCTGTCGCCCCAGGCCGTCACGGCCGCGATCGAGGCGCTGAATCAGGCAGACGAGAACCCTGAAGTCCGGGCGGTGGTGCTCCGCGGCGATGGGGCGCATTTCTGCGCTGGCGGCGACCTCAACCGCATCGGCGGCGCACGCGAGCGGCCGCCCGAGGCGCAGGCGGCATCGATCGACTTGTTCCACACGCTGGTCGACACGATGCGCAGCTTCAGCAAGCCGGTGATCGCGGCGGTCGAGGGGTTTGCGGCGGGTGGGGGCATGTCGCTCGCGCTGGCATGCGACCTGATCGTGGCGGCGAGCGATGCACGTTTCGTGCTCTCCTACGCCAAGGTCGGCTTCTCGCCCGACGGTGGCTCGACCTGGCACCTCGCCCGTGCCCTGCCCCGCGCGCTCGCGCTGGAGATCGCCTGGCTGGCCGAGCCGCTCAGCGCCGAACGCCTTCAGGCGCTCGGTGTGGTGAACCGGCTGGCCGAGCCGGGCCAGGCGCTCGCGCAGGCCCTGGCACTGGCGCGCCAGCTGTCCTTCATGGCACCGAACGCGGTCGCCAGCGTGAAGGATCTGGTCCAGGCCGCGCCGTCGCGCAGCTTGCAGCAGGCGATGAACGCCGAGCGCGACGCCTTCGTCGCCAACCTCTTCCACGCCAACGGTGGCGAGGGCCTGGCCGCCTTCTTCGGCAAGCGCAAGCCCGATTTCAAGTAGGTCTCGCAGCGATTCGGGCTACTGGTCGTAGCCCGGCAGTTGCCGGTCGAGCCGGCGCTTCAGGCCCGGCCAGGCCAGGTTCGCCCCCAGACCCTTGGTGACCTGCGCCGCCTGCTGGCGAGCGGTGGAGATGATGGCCTGCGGCACCCGCGTCAGCTCGCCACCGCCCGCCTGGGCGCGGACCTGGATCGCGCACACCGTCTCGAACAGGTACATCGCCTGGAAGGCCTCGGGAATGGAGCGGCCCACCGTCAGCAGGCCGTGGTTGCGAAGCATCAGGTGGTTGGCATCGCCCAGGTCGTGCACCAGGCGCGGCTTCTCGTCGTCGCGAAGGGCCACGCCTTCGTAGTCGTGGTAACCCAGGCTCGACAGCACGAAGATCGACTGCTGCGAGATGGGCAGCACGCCCTCGCGCTGGGCCGATACCGCCACGCCGTTCAAGGTGTGGGTATGCAGCACGCATTGCGCGTCCTCGCGCGCTTCGTGGATGGCGCTGTGGATCACGAAGCCGGCCGGGTTCACCGGGTAAGGTGAATCGACCAGCTTGTTGCCGTGCAGGTCCACCTTCACCAGGCTGGAGGCGGTGATCTCCTCGAACAGCATGCCGTACGGGTTGATCAGGAAGGCATGGCCATCGCCCGGCACGCGCGCGCTGATATGGGTAAAGACCAGGTCGTCCCAGTGGAACAGCGCGACCAGCCGATAGGCGGCGGCCAGGTCCACGCGGGTCTGCCATTCCTCGGCGGTGCAATTCGCAATCGGTACCGTGCTCATGAGCGTGTCTCCTCAGCGACTCGGGACTGTGGACAATACCGAGAGCGATGATGCGACCGCTGTCGCGTCAGGGACAAACCATGAATACCCCCATTCTTACAATCGACGAGCGACACAACATCGACACCGGCGCATGGTTTTCGACGCTCTCTCCGGCCCTTCGCGCTGCCATCCTGGCCCGTGCCAACGTGCGCCGTCTGGCCGACGGCGCACCGCTCGCCGCCAAGGGCTCGCCGGCGGAAGACTGGACGGGGGTCGCCAAGGGCGCGGTGCGCGTCAGCTCGGTGTCTCTTTCCGGCAAGCAGGTCTCGTTGACTTACGTCGAGCCGGGCACGTGGTTCGGCGACATCGCCTTGTTCGACGGCCTGCCGCGCACACACGATGCGCACGCACACGGCCCGACCACGCTGCTCATCGTCCGCAAGGCCGACTTCAAGGAACTGCTGTCGCAGCACGTGGAGCTGTACGACGCGCTGCTGCGCCTGAACTGCCGCCGCCTGCGGCTGATGTTCAACCTGATCGAAGACCTGAACACCAAGCCGCTGGCCGCGCGCCTGGCCAAACAGCTGCTGTTGCTGGCCAAGAGCTACGGCATCGAGCAAGGCGAGGAGATCCGCATCGGCCTGCAACTCGCGCAAGAAGACCTGGCCCAGTTGCTGGGGGCTTCGCGCCAGCGCGTCAACCAGGAACTCAAGGAACTGGAACGCTCGGGCGTGCTGCGGGTCGAGCCCACGCGGCTGGTGGTGCTGTCACGCGAGAAACTGATGGCGGTCACGGACCGCTGAACACGAGCCGGCCCGTCCGGCTCAGGAGCTGAGCGGATGGACCAATACACGGGCACCAAGCCTGTCGCAGACAGCCACGCGTTCGACGTGGCAGCCCTCGAAACCTACCTCGCCGGCAAGCTGCCGGGGTTCGCCGGCCCCTTGGGTGTCGAGCAGTTCAAGGGTGGGCAATCGAACCCTACCTACAAGCTGGTCACGCCAGGTGCGGCCTACGTGATGCGCAGCAAACCAGGCCCCACGGCGAAGCTGCTGCCCTCGGCCCATGCCATCGAGCGGGAGTTCCGCGTGATGGCCGCGCTGCACGGCACCGGGGTGCCGGTCGCCCGCATGCACCTGCTGTGCGAAGACGAGTCCGTCATCGGGCGGGCCTTCTACGTGATGGAGTTCGTCCAAGGCAGGGTGCTGTGGAACCAGGCCCTGCCCGAGTCGACCCCCGCTGAGCGCAGCGCCATCTACGACGAGATGAACCGCGTGATCGCCGCCCTGCACAGCGTCGACGTGGCGGCCGCCGGGCTGGGCGACTACGGCAAGCCCGGCAACTACTTCGAGCGCCAGATCGGCCGCTGGAGCAAGCAGTACCTGGCCTCGATCACCGGCCCGAACCCAGCGATGGACAAGCTGCTGGCCTGGCTGCCGGCGAACATCCCGGCCAGCGCGCGAGACGAGTCGCAGGCCAGCGTGGTGCACGGCGACTACCGGCTTGACAACCTGATCTTCCACCCCACCGAGCCACGCATCACCGCGGTGCTCGACTGGGAGCTCTCGACCATCGGCCACCCGCTGGCCGATTTCAGCTACCACTGCATGAGCTGGCACATCCCGGCCGGCGTGTTCCGAGGCATCGCCGGTCTGGACCACGCGGCCCTGGGTATACCGGCAGAGCGTGACTACGTGCGCCGCTACTGCGAGCGTGTGGCCGAGCGCACCCGTCGCCCCATGGACGTCGATACCGTCATGGCCGACTGGAACTTTTACCTCGCCTACAACCTGTTCCGCCTGTCGGCCATCGCCCAAGGCATCGCCAAGCGCGTGCTCGACGGCACTGCCGCCAGCGCCTCGGCGCGCGCCACCGGCGACGCCGCCCCGCAGCTGGCCGAATTGGCCTGGCACTTCGCACAACAAGCCCGCTGACCTCACAAGGACGCCCCATGGACTTCGGCTATTCCCCCAGGACGCAGGAGCTGCGTGCCGCCGTCTCGGCCTTCATGGACGAGCACGTCTACCCCAACGAGGCCCGGTACTGGGCGGAGCTGGAGGCCAACACCCAGGCCGGCAAGCGCTGGACACCGCTGCAGGTGATCGAAGACCTCAAGCCCAAGGCACGCGCCGCAGGTCTCTGGAACCTGTTCCTGCCCGAGAGCGACCTGGGCGCCGGCCTGACCAACCAGGAATACGCGCCACTGGCCGAGATCATGGGCCGCGTGCTGTGGTCCAGCGAGGTCTTCAACTGCTCTGCACCGGACACCGGCAACATGGAAGTGCTGGTCCGCTACGGCAGCGCCGAGCAGAAAAAGCGCTGGCTGGAGCCGCTGCTGCGCGGCGAGATCCGCTCGGGCTTCGCGATGACCGAGCCGGCGGTGGCGTCCAGCGACGCCGCCAACATCGAGGCCAGCATCCGGCGCGACGGCGACGACTACGTCATCAACGGCCGCAAGTGGTGGACGAGCGGTGCCGGCGATCCGCGCTGCCAGATCCTCATTTTCATGGGCAAGACGGACCCCGACGCCCCCAAGTACTCGCAGCAGTCGATGATCCTCGTGCCGATGGAGACGCCGGGAGTGAAGATCATCCGGTCGCTCACGGTCATGGGCTACGACGACGCACCGCACGGCCACATGGAGATCCAGTTCGACGACGTGCGCGTGCCGGCCTCGAACCTGCTGCTGGGCGAGGGCCGCGGTTTCGAGATCGCGCAGGGCCGCCTCGGCCCCGGCCGCATCCACCACTGCATGCGCCTGATCGGCCTGGCCGAGCGCGCGCTCGACCTGATGTGCCAGCGCGCCTTGCAGCGCGTGGCGTTCGGCAAGCCGATCGCGCAGCACGGCGTGACGCAGGAGCGCATCGCCGAGGCCCGCTGCCGCATCGAGCAGGCCCGTCTGCTGACGCTGAAAGCTGCCTGGATGATGGACGTGGCCGGCAACAAGACCGCCAAGGCCGAAATCGCGATGATCAAGGTGGTGGCGCCGCAGATGGCCTGCCAGGTGATCGACTGGGCGATGCAGGTGCACGGCGGCGCCGGCATGTGCCAGGACTTCCCGCTTGCCTTCTATTACGCCCAGGCCCGCACCCTGCGATTTGCCGACGGCCCCGACGAAGTGCACCGCAACGCCATTGCCAAGCTCGAGCTGGGCAAGCACAAGGCCGCTACCACGGCCTGAGAAGCGGCGCGCCGCACCGGCTGAAGTCAGCCGGTGCCGGAGTCGTCTTCCTCGGCGGCCTCGTGCGCGGTCTGCCGGGCCTGGGCCAGGGCCAGCTCGAACAGTGCCTGCGCGGCCTGCACCGAGGCCACGTCCGGCTCGGGCAGCGCGACGCGCAGTGTGAGGCGCCCGCGCTGGACGATCAGCGCAAAGGGCGGCGCAGCCTCCGCCGGCCCGCTCGCCCTTTGCAGCAACAGCTCGCCGAGTGGCCCCTGCAGCCAGTGCGCAAGCCACGGCGTACGGTTGCCGACCGCCGCGATGTGCGGCTTCAGCTCGCCCAGCAACGCGCCGCTCAGCTTTGGCGACAGCGCCAGCCAGCGCATTTCCTCGGGGGTTTCCTCGTCGATGCGGGTCTGAACGCCGCCGACGAACTGGCTGAAGAGCTCGGTTTCCACCGCATCCATCAGCGCGCGCGGCATCACCACGGCCCGCACCTCGCCGTCCATCGGCAACTCGCCGCGCAGCCGCAGTTCGTGGGAGCCAAGGTAGTGGCGCTGCGAAGGCCCCCACTCGATGCGGCCTTCGAGCTCCCCGCCTCGGGTGTCGATGACGAAGCCCTCCTGCTCGCGGATGCTGCGCATCACCCAGCCCGAAGACTCGCACCAGGCCTGAAGGGCGTCCCGTCCACCGAAACTGCTCGCGCGGAACAACCGTTGCTTGATGAACTTCAGCATGGTTGGATTAGAGTCGCATCCACAACACCAACGCGAGGAGCCGAGGTCATGATTGAAGTGTATTCGTGGGCCACGCCCAACGGTCACAAGGTTCACATCATGCTGGAGGAGTGCGGCCTCGCCTATCGGACCATCCCGGTAGACATCGGCGCGGGCGACCAGTTCAAGCCCGAGTTCCTCGCCATCAGCCCCAACAACAAGATCCCGGCCATCGTCGACCCCGACGGCCCGGACGGCAAACCGATGGCGCTCTTCGAGTCGGGCGCCATCTTGCTGTACCTGGCCGGCAAGACCGGCAAGCTGCTGCCGGAAAGCACCCGCGGCAAGTACGAGGTGCTGCAGTGGCTGATGTTCCAGATGGGCAGCGTCGGCCCGATGCTGGGCCAAGCCCACCACTTCCGCGTCTATGCGCCCGAAAAGATCCCCTACGCCGTCGACCGCTACACCAACGAGGCGCGGCGGCTCTACGCGGTGATGAACGGCCGCCTCGCGCAATCGCGCTACATCGGCGGCAAGGACTACAGCATCGCCGACATCGCCATTTTTCCCTGGCTGCGCTCGTGGAAGAACCAGGGCATCGACTGGAACGATTTCCCCCACCTCAAGGGCTGGTTCGACGAGATCGCCAAGCGGCCGGCGGTGGTGCGCGGCGTCGAGGTGCTGGCCGACAAACGCCGCTCGATCACCGACGAAAAGTCGCGTGAGGTGCTGTTCGGCGCGCGGCAGTACGAGCGGCGCTGACGGCCGTTTTCGTTGCTCGATGCCTGCGCTGTATCAAGGCGCGGGCTTGACGCTCTGTCGTGCTGGGCCATGCTGAGGTGGCTCATCCTGAGGAGCCACGAATGACCATCCATCTTTCGGGCCTGGGCCCCCGACTGCTCGGCGCCGGCTTGGCGTTGTCGATGCTGCCCGCTCCGGCCAGCGCCAGGCTGCCGCCCCCCGGCGACCTGGGCTTGCTGAACAACGGCCCGTATGCTTCCGCCAGGGTGATCACGCCCGGCGGGGACGCCATCGGCAATGCACTCGACGGCGTCACGCTGACCACCCGCCAGGCGCTGTGGAGCCAGGGCAGCGTCGTCGCGTGGTCCGACTGTTGTGCCTCGGGTCTGGGCGTGCCACGGGCCATCAACCGATGGCGAGAAGTGGCTGGCTACAACGAAGGCGGGTTCGATACCTACCCCGTCTCCTGGTCTGGCGCGGGAGTCGCCATCGAACTGCCGGGCCTGCCCGGTGGCAACGGGCGCGGCGCGGCTGGCGGCATCAATGACGCGGGCCTGGTGGCGGGCCATACACGAGGGCCCGACGGAGCAACCCGCCACGCTGTGCTCTGGCAGCACGGCGTGCTCGTACGCGACCTGGGCTTCATGGGCCAGGCGGGGCCGGGCCTGGCCAATCAGAGCATGGCCCACGGGCTGAACAACCAAGGCCAGGTCGTCGGTGCCTCGTTGGTTGGCAGCGAGTTCCACGCGTTCTTGTGGCAGGACGGCACCTTCACCGACCTCGGGCCCGGAGCCGCGCTGGGCATCACCGAAGACGGGCAGACCATCTTCGGCACGGCACCCGGCCTGATCCCCGTGGTGTGGCGAAACGGTGTGCGAGCTTACCTACCTGCACTTGGCGGCGGCGGCATCGCCTATGGTCACACCGCGTCCGCGATGAACAACAAGGGAGAAGTGGTGGGATTCGCACCATCGCGCAAGCCGCCCTACCAGGACACGGCGGTTGTATGGCGGAACGGCAAGGCCATCAACCTCGGGCGGTACCCCGGCGGCACGGTGAGCCGGGCCTACGGATTGAACGACAAGGGCCAGGTGGTCGGCGAAGGCAACCTTGCGCCCGACGGCATGATGCATGCCCTGCGCTGGACGCTCAGGGCCGGCCAGCCGCCGGTGGTCGAGTTGCTCAGGCCGTAGGCAGCTTCGGGGGCCTAGAATCCGCCCCCGCGCTGCCCGTAGCTCAACTGGATAGAGCAGCTGCCTTCTAAGCAGCAGGTCGGGGGTTCGAGTCCCTCCGGGCAGGCCATCCAGCGCCGCTGTCTCAACCCAGCCGCTCGATCTGCATGAAGGTCGACTGCGTGGCTTGAACGTAGTCTCCCTTCACGCGCGAGCGCAGCACCGCGAAGATGGTCTGGCCGGCGGCCAGCTCTTCGGTGGCGGTGTGCAGCACCTGCCAGGCGTCGTTCGACTCCCCACGCGTGTCGACCGCGTTCATCGCGATCACGTTCAGCGCACCGACGGGGATGTTGATGCCGGCGGCCACGATGGGGTTGTAGAGGATCACGCGCACGCGGTCGGGGGCGACCACCCGCGCCTGCACCACGAGGCCGTTCACCGCCTCGGCACCGACGATGGAGTCCTTGAGCCGCGAGAGCGAGGCCAGCGCGTGGTCCCCCACGCGGGCCACACCGGCCGGCGCCACCGTCACTTCGGTGGTGACGATGCCACCCAGGGGCACCGTGCCGGGCGTCCATTCGCCCTGGTAACGCGCCATGGTGGGCGGGTCGGAACCTGGTATGTCGACCGACGCCAGGCGGTCATCCTGGTTGGGCAGATGGCCCGGTGCGCGACGGATGCCGATCATGCGCCGGTCGATGTCGTGCCCGGCCTGTGCCACCCAGTCGCAGGCCAGCGTGATGCGGTAGAGGCCGGGGATCTGCACCTGGAGCCTGCCGTCGGCGCGCAGCATCACGTCCGGGGCTTCCTGGAAGTTCGTGACCGTCATCGGCAGCAGCGTCACGGTCTCGGCCTTGGGCAGCACGAAATCCGTTGCGATCGAGAAGCGGCTGCGGGTCGGCAGCGCCAACGCGGCAACTGCACTCATGGGTGCGCCGGCCCCCAGGGCGACGGCAGCGCCCCCAAGCAAGAAACGCCTGGAGATGCCGACCCGGCCCTCCGATCCGTTCATGTTCATCTGGTCCTCCTGTGATGCGGGTGATGCTGCCTCACCTGCACGGAAAACCGCGAGCACGAACCGCGCCTGGCTGCCCAAAACGCGCAGCCCTTGATGTTTCTTTATCGAGTGACCTGCATGTCGAGGTCACCGTGCGCATAGATGAGCGCTCCGGTGTCGGTGTTCACCGTCTCGTGGCCGCTGCCGGCGGGGGCGAGCTGGTAGTCGCCTTCGCGCAGGAGGCAGTCGTCCTGAAAGAGATCACCGCGCAGCATCAGGCACTCTTCGTCGTGGCCGTGGCGGTGCTGGGGCACGGTGGCGCCGGGCGCGGCCAGCCAGAGCATGGCTGCCATCGGGCCGTGCTGCCAGAGCACACGACGCTTGATCAGCGGCGCGTAGTCCTGCCACTGAGCGGGTGCATCGCAGGAGAGCTCGGTCGCCTCGCCGCCCTGCCCGAGAGGCCAGGCGCGCTCACGCAGCAACAACACCGCGCCCTCTTTACCCGCCGATGCACAGGCCGCCGCCCCGCTTGCTGCGCGGCCCTGCGCAAGGTGATCGAGCGGCGACAGGGTCACCGCCGGCTCACCCTCGGCCTGCACGACGGCACGGCCTCCCACCAGCAGCCAGTCGCGCGCCAGGCCAGCGCCCGCCGGCGGCAACATCCAGCGCGCACCAGGGCCCAACTCGGCCCAGCGCACCCGTACCGGCTCGCCCGGCCGCGGGGCCTCGCCCGCCGCGGCCTGGTACAACTGATGCACCTTGCAGCCCTCTGCCTGCTCCAGCAGCACCCGCTCGGCGCGCCGCACGTTGACCATCGCACCGATACGCCGCGCGCTCGCGGCGGCACGGCGGGCCAGGCGGTCACGCAGGCCACCAGGCACCGAATGCTCGGGCCAGGCCTCAGCCAGCGGCCCCTGCAGAAGGCAGGTGGTGTCGTCGTCCAGGGGATCCGGCGCGGGCCGGATCGGCCAGTCGATTCGGTCTTCGGCGTTCATGGGGGGCTTCCTTCCCGGCGTTCTTGCAGGCTCATAGCGGCATGTCGGGGCAACCTGCCTGCGCCAGCCACTGTTTCAGGCTCTGCAGTGAGCGGCGGATCTGCGACTTCACCGTGCCCAGCGGCAAGCCGGTGGCTTCGGCGATCTCTTCGTGGGTCAGGCCGCGGAAAAACGCGAGCGACACCAGTTGCCGCGGCTGAGGCTCCAACGCCGCCAGTGCGCTTTGCAGGAGTTGCTGGCCCCGCGAGGCGGCCAACGACTGCGGCGGGCAGGGATTGTGTTCGTCGCAGACGGCGGCCAGCTCGTCATCGTCCAGCGTCACATGGGCCTTGCGCTCGCGGCGCCGGATGGCGTCGATGGCACGGGAGCGCGCCATCGCCAGCAGCCAAGTCAACGGCCGGCCACGCGAGGCATCGAAGCGGGCCGCCTGGCGCCAGACCTGCCAGTAAGTGTCCTCCACCACCTCCTCGGCCAGCGCCGACTCGTTGACGATGCGACCGACCAGACCGAACACGCGCGAAGCGGTGGCGTCGTAGAACCGGGCGAGCGCACGGTCGTCGTGGCTGCCGATGCACTGGATGAGCGCTGCCAGCGCGGCGTCGTCCAGGCCGGCGGCTTTCGGCAGGGTCGCAGCGGTATCGCTGGGCAGTTGCTCCGCCTCGGCCTCGTGGCGCACGAACGCGCTCACGGCCTCGGGGCCGTCCAGTCCCTCGGCCAGGGGGTCGCTGTCATCGCCCAGCTCGGCCGGGTCGATCAGGCCGTGCGGGTCGGGCCCTTGCAAGGAGCGCGGGCGCTCGGCCTCCGTCCCGGGGCGCGGCACGGGCCTCACAGCCGCGCCCCGCGGCGGGTGGGTGCCCTGCGCAGCAGGCCCGGGCGTACCGGGCAGGCGGAGCAAGGAAGGGGGAACATGGCGTCTCCTGGCGTTCGCGCCGGTCCATTGCGCCACGCTGGCGCGGTCGGCAACAGCGGGTTTACGCCAGTCGCCCAGCCGCGGATGCGGCTCCTGCCCCCCCAACTCACGCGAACCCTCGGCGGCTTGGCTCAGGGCCGCCAGGGCCCGGTTCTGAATGCGGGCAAGGGAACGGTCAGGGTCCACAACGATCACGGCCAGCTCCGCGGCACGCCGGAAAGCGCACCCGTCAACGCGACTTACGCCCGGACTGGGCTGCTGGATGCAAGGCCGCGCTGGCAGAAGGCCTGCAGACCACCGTCAGAGCGACGAGAGCGCGGCGCGAAGGCCGTCCAGGTAGGCTGTCGACTCGTGAATGTCGTTGTGGCCGGCTTCCGGCAGCCGCAACAGCCGCGCGCGCGGCCCGGCCGTTCCCTGCAAGGCCTCGCTGTGCGCCGGCGGAATCAGGGTGTCGCGCTCGCCGTGGACCAACCACAACGGGCCTCGGATCTGGCCCACCGCCAGGTCGGTGCGCAGCGGGTAGCGCAGCAGCACGGTCGGCACGAAGGGGTACTGCTCGCCGGCCAATGCCACCATGCTGCGGTAGGGTGAGACGAGCACCGTCAGCGCGGGGTGCACTTCGGTCGCCAGTTGCGCCGCCAGCCCGGAGCCCAGCGAACGGCCGTAGACGACCACCGGACGGCCTTGGTACAGCGGCGCCACCTGGGCGAAGGCCGTGCGCACGTCGCCCATCAGCTGCGCTTCGCTGCTGATCTGGCCGCTGCTGCGGCCGTAGCCGCGGTAGTCCAGCATGAACAGGTCGTAGCCGGCGTGGCGGTAGAACTCGGTGTTGACGAACCAGCTCGCCAGGTTGCCACCGTTGCCGTGAAGAAAGAAGACCAGCCCACGGGCGCCTGGGCGCTGCAGGTGGAGGGCATGCAGCTGCGCGCCCTCGACCTTGACCCAGACGTTGCGCACGTCCGGCTCGGTCAGCGCGGGCGGGTCTTCTTCCGGCCAGGGGTCCGGCTGGAACAGCAGCCGCTCCTGCCGCGCCCAGAGCCAGCCAAGCGCGAGCAGGTACAAGGCGAGCGGAATGCCACCGAGGGCAAGGAGCCAGTGCATGGCGCGGCGGGAGGTGAAAGCCATCGGGATCAACAGCGTAACGTGTCGACCGACGATACGCGACAGCGCGGCGATCGGATGCCGCCGGCCTGGCGTGGCGAATTGCGCGAGCGCGCGGTGAGGGTCAGATGGTCGGGGTGAGACGATTCGAACGTCCGACCCACTGCTCCCAAAGCAGTTGCGCTACCAGGCTGCGCTACACCCCGACGAAGGGGCGCATTGTAGCTGCGCCGCCTGCCACGCAGGCCACCACGCTTTCAGCCCGCCGGCGCGCCCCGGGCCGGCAGCACCGGCTGGCGCTCCCGCACCGTCTTCAGGATGATCGAGGTGCTGGTCACCGACAGCTCGCAGAACCGCGACACCACGGCATCGAGGTGGGCCACATCGGTCACCGCGATGTCCAGCACCCAGCTGTCTTCACCGGTGACATTGAAGGCGCTGATGACCTCGGGGGTTTCGTCGACCAGGCGGACGATGCGGTTGAACTCCGTGCGCCCCACGCGGATGACCGCCCGGATGGCATAGCCCAGCGCCTTCAGGTTCACGGCGGCGTGGTAGCCCGTGATGACGCCGGCCGATTCCAGCTTGCGGACCCGCTCGGTCACAGCCGGCTGCGACAGGTGCACCCTCCGCCCCAGCTCGGTCATGGACAGGCGGGCGTCGGCCTGCAACTCGGTCAGGATGCGCGCGTCATAACTGTCGAAATCCATCGAATTCATGCCACAAAGGCTATCACCCGTTGCCACCTTTGAATCAAAGGAGAAAACAAAACTGACCTTTGGTTTCGCATGGAATGCAGAGTTGGGCTTGCCTAACATGAGCGCCATGTCGACCACCATCGCCACCCGCCCGCCGCTTTTCGGCCTGTCGCCGCTGCTGATCGCCTGCCTGGCCGCCACCTGGTTCATCTGGGGCTCGACCTACCTGGCCATCAAGTACGCGCTGATCAGCTTCCCGCCCTTCTTTCAGATGGGCACGCGCTTTCTTGTGGCCGGCGCGGTGCTGCTGGCATGGATGCGCTGGCGCGGCAAGCCGATGCCCACCTTCGTTGAATGGCGCAATGCACTGGCCTGCGGTGCGCTGATGCTGGGCGGCGGCATGGGGGGCACGGCGGTCGCCGAAACCTCGGTCGGCTCCGGCCTGGTGGTGGCCTTCATCGCGGTGCTGCCGCTGATGATCGCCCTGGTGAACCTGTGCTACGGCATCAAGCCGGGCCGAATGGAAGCCGCCGGCATCGCGGTGGGCCTGGTCGGTGTGCTCATGCTGACGCAGGGCGCCAGCTTCCAAGCTTCGACGCATGGCCTGATCGCCGTGACCGTGGCCTGCCTCAGCTGGTCGATCGGGAGCGTGCTGAGCCAGCGAACCCTGCCGCTGGCGCCCGGGGCGATGGGCTTCGCCAGCGAGATGCTGTGCGGCGGCTTGGTGCTCATGGGCCTGGCGCTGCTGGTGGGCGAAGCGCCAGTGTGGCCACCCGAGCCGGTGGCCATGGGCGCGTGGATCTACCTTGTCGTCTTCGGTTCGCTGATCGCCTTCAACGCCTACATGGTGCTGCTGGCGCAAGCTTCGGCGGGGCTGGCGTCGAGCTACGCCTTCGTCAACCCGGTGATCGCCATGCTGCTGGGAGTTGCCATCGCCAACGAGACAGTGACCGGCTACGAGTGGGCCGCGGTCGCCGTGGTGCTGGCGGGCGTGGTGCTGCTGGTGGGCAGCCGATCAAAGCAGGAACCAGGGCAGTAGGGCTCAGCGGACCCGCTTTGCAAGGGCCGCCTGGCGGATGCCCATGAGCGTGCCGCGGGTGTGGCTGACGTCAGTGTCCAGTTTCAGGTGCAGCAGGGTGGGCAGGCCCGACGCCAGCGCGGCACTGAACGCCGGCTCGAATTCCTCCGTGCGCTCGACGCGCGCCGCCCGCCAGCCGTAGGCGCGGGCCAGGGCGCCGAAATCCGGGTTCGCCAGCTGGGTGCCGCTCACCCGGCCCGGGTACTCCCGCTCCTGGTGCATGCGGATGGTGCCGTAGGTGCCGTTGTCAACCACGATGCTGATCAGCTTGGTCGCGCCATGGGCCATCGCCGTCGCCAGCTCCTGCCCGTTCATCAGGAAGTCGCCATCGCCCGTCAGGTTCACCACCAGGCGCTGCGGCTGCGTCAGGCTGGCGGCCACGGCGGCGGGCAGGCCGTAGCCCATCGAGCCGGCGGTGGGCGCCAGCTGCGTCTTGCCGGCCCCGGCCAAGCCACGGTAGTGCATATAGCGGTGCAGCCAGCCGGCGTAGTTGCCGGCGCCGTTGGTGTAGATGGTGTCGGCCGGCGCCAGGCGCTCGATGGTCTTGATGACCACCGCCATGTCCAGCGGCTCGACCGGCGGGTGCTCGCGGTTCGCCTCGTAGTCGGCGTGTGCGGCTGCGGTCCATTCCTTCCATGGCACGTCGGGCGGTGCGGCCAGTGTTTCCAAGGCCTTGCCGGCGCAGCCGAGCGAGGCCTGCAGGGCGATGTCGGGCGTGTAGACGCGGCCCAGCTCCTCGGCACCCGGGTGCAGGTGCACCAGGGTCTGGCGTGGGCGCGGTGGCGTAAGCAGCGTGTAGCCGCTGGTCGTCATCTCGCCCAGCCGCACGCCGACGGCGATGACGAGATCGGCCTCGTCGCGGATGCGGGCTGCCAGCTTGGGGTTGATGGCGATGCCCACATCGCCAGCGTAGAGCGGGTGCAGGTTGTCGAAAGTGTCTTGATAGCGGAAGGCGCAGCCCACCGGAAGGTGCCAGTTTTCGGCAAAGCGCTGCAGGGCGAGCGCGCTGTCGCGCGTCCAGCCGTGCCCGCCCACGAGCAGGAACGGGCGGCGTGCCTCGACCAGTTTCGCCCGCAACTCGCGCAAGGCGCCGGGCGCGGGCCAGGCCTCGACCGGAGCGACGCGCGGCAGTACCGGCGCCTCGGTGGGCGTGGTCAACAGGTCTTCCGGCAGTGCCAGCACCACTGGCCCGGGCCGGCCCTGCATGGCCACGTGGAAGGCCCGGGCGATGTACTCGGGCAGGCGGTCCGGGTCGTGCACTTCGGCGACCCACTTGGCCATGCCGAGCGTGCCCGGCCCGAAGACCTGGCGATAGTCCAGCTCCTGGAAGGCTTCGCGGTCCCGCTGGTCCGAGGCCACCTGGCCGACCAACAGGATGAGCGGCACGCTGTCCTGGAAGGCGGTGTGCACACCGATGGCGGCGTTGGTGGCGCCCGGCCCGCGGGTGACGCAGCAAACCCCTGGCCGGCCGGTCAGGCGCGCATGCGCGTCGGCCATGAAGGCCGCACCCCCCTCCTGCCGGCAAATGACGAAACGGATGCGGTCGCGGTGTTCGTGGAAGCCGTCGAGCACGGCGAGGTAGCTCTCGCCCGGAACGCCGAACACGGTGTCGACGCCCTGCGCGACGAGCGCCTCGACCAGCGCGTGGCCGGCGAGGCGCGGTGATGTGGGATCAGGCATGCGCGGCACTGTAGCGCCGCCCTGCCCGGCTCATGCCTTGCGTCGGAACAGGCCGACCAGGCTGGCCGCCCCGATGCCGAGCACCAGCGCGAATGCAGCGCCCAGGAAGATGCCGTTCGCATGGCCCCGGTCGAGCAGCGCGCCGAAGATGGGCGCCGCCAGCGCGAAGCCCACGTCCAGCCCGGAATACACCGTGCCATAGACGCGGCCGGTGGCGCCGGGTGGCGCCGCGCGCTTGATCAGCATGTCGCGCGAGGGGCCGGCCAGGCCGGTGCCGAAACCGGCAAGTGCCGCCAAACCTGCCGCCGCCATGCCCGGCAGCCAGCCGCTGCCGGCCAGCACCAGCAGCACGGCGGCGCCCGCCATCGCGAAGGCGATGTTGCGCTCCAGCGCAGCCGATTTCGCCACCAGGAAGCCGCCGATCACCATGCCCACCGCACCGCAGAGCATGTACCCGGTGACGACGAAGGCGGTGAGCGTGTCGGGCAGGCCGTACAGCGTCTGCAACGCGGGGCTGGCAAAGCTCTGAATGGCGCTGAGCGCTGCGGTGGTGAAGAAGAAGAACGAGAAGCACAGCCACACCGACGGCAGGCGCAGGAAGGCCATCGGGTGTTCGTCGGGCATGGCAGAGGCCGCTCCGGCCTTCTCGTGCGCCCATTCGCCCTGGCGGTCGTCGATGGCGTCGCGGTAGAGCACCATCAGCAGCAGCACCGCACCGGCGACCAGCGCGCAGCCGACATAGGCCATGCGCCAGTTGCCGGTCGCCTCGCTCAGGCCGATCAGGAACACCGGCGCCAATGCCCAGCCCAGGTTGCCCGAGATGCCATGCACCGAAAAGGCATGTCCCAGCCGCGGCTGCGAGACGCGCTTGTTGAGGATGGTGAAGTCCACAGGGTGGAACGGCGAGTTGCCCAGCCCCGCCAGCGAAGCTGCCAGCATCAGGCCACCGAAGCCATTGGCCGAGGCTGCCGCCAGCGCCGCCAGCACGAAAAGCGACAGGGCCGCGAACAGCACCGGCCGCGCGCCGGTGCGGTCCACCAGGAAGCCGGCCAGCGCCTGGCCGATGCCCGAGATGACGAAGAAGGTGGTGACCAGCAACCCCAGCTCCGAGTAGCTCAGGCCGAATTCGCTGCGGAACACCGGAATCAGCGGCGGCAGCAACATGTGGAAGAAGTGCGAGCAGCCGTGCGCCAGGCCGATCAGCCCGATGGTGGCGAAATCGCGCCGTGCCGAGGCAGCGGGCGGCAGGGGGACGGTGACAGAACTCATGCAGGGACTGTAGGCAGGGCTGCGTCGTCCGGGTTACGATAGCTCGACAACTTCTGTCGAAATCATGCCAAAGCCTGCAGAAGCCCCGCGCCGCACCAGCCTGCCTCCGTTGGACCCGATGCGCTACGAGCCCACCGCGGCACGGCCGATCCGGGGCAAGGCGCGGCTGATGGCGCACCACATGGACATCCTGCCGCACTGGCACTCATGGGCACAGCTGGTGTTCTCGATCACCGGCGCGGTGCGGGTCTCCGCCCAAGGGGGAGCGAAGGGCAGCGGCACCGACAGCAGCTACATCGTGCCGCCGTCGCGAGCGGTCTGGATCCCGCCGGGCGTGGTGCACGCGGTCACCGCGGTCGAGGAGGCCGATCTGCGCACGCTCTACCTGCACGAGAGCGCGGTGACCGCGCTGTCCGCCGAAGCCGACTGGTCACGCTGCCGGGTGCTGGACGTGACGCCGTTGCTGCGGGAGCTGGTACTGCAACTCGCTGTGGAGCCGGATGCGGCACCGGCCAATGCGGCCGACGCAGCACGCGAACAGGGCATCAGCACCCTCATCCTCGACGAGCTCCGCCGCGCCCGCAGCCTGCAGCTCGGCCTGCCGTTGCCGCGTGAAGGCCGGCTGCGCCGCGTCTGCGAATCGATGCTGGAACAGCCGCTGCGCCACGCCGACATCGAGGGCTGGGCGGCCGAGGCGGCCACCAGCGCGCGCACCTTGTCGCGCTGGTTCAGCGACGAACTCGGCACCAGCTACGGCCAATGGCGCCAGCAGATGCTGCTGGCCAAGGCCCTGGCCATGGCGGCGCGCAAGCAGCCGATGCGCCTGATCGCCGCCGAACTGGGCTACGCGAGCCCCAGCGCCTTCAGCGCGATGGTGACGCGGGCCGTGGGCATGCCGCCGAGCCGGTTCTTCGCCGAGGCCTGAGCCGAATCCCCCTCTCGCCAGACGCGGGCCTCCCACACCTAAAATTCCCCGATGACCGAAGCCGTATACGACTACACCCGGCAAGACGCGACCGGTGCGATCTGCACCGCCCATGCCTGGGCCAAGGTGCCGCCGCCCTTGACACGACCGCAGCGCGACGAACTCAAGGCCCGCGCCGCTGCCCTGCTGAAGGCGAAGGATGCGGTGCTCGTCTCGCACTACTACGTCGAAGACGACCTGCAGGACCTGGCGCTGGAAACCGGCGGCTGCGTGGCCGACTCGCTGGAAATGGCTCGCTTCGGCCGCGACCATGCGAGCAAGACCCTCATCGTGGCCGGCGTGCGCTTCATGGGCGAATCGGCCAAGATCCTCTCGCCCGAGAAACGGGTGCTGATGCCGGACCTGGACGCCACCTGCTCGCTCGACCTGGGCTGCCCGCCCGACGACTTCGCCAGGTTCTGCGACGCCCACCCCGACCGGCAGGTCGTGGTCTACGCCAACACCAGCGCCGCGGTGAAGGCCCGCGCCGACTGGATGGTCACCAGCTCCTGCGCGCTGGCCATCGTGCAGCACTTGAAGGACAGTGGCCAGAAAGTGCTGTGGGCACCGGACAAGCACCTGGGTCGCTACATCCAGCAGCAGACCGGCGCCGACATGCTGCTGTGGAATGGCGCCTGCATCGTGCACGACGAGTTCCGTGCCACCGAGCTGGAACTGCTGAAGGCCGAGCACCCCGGTGCGATGGTGCTGGTGCACCCGGAGTCGCCGGACGAGGTGGTCAAGCTGGCCGACATGGTGGGCTCGACCTCGCAGATGCTCAAGGCGGTGGTCGACGGCCAGGCGAAGGAATACATCGTCGCCACCGACAACCAGATCATGCACCGCATGCGCCAGCTCGCGCCAGGCAAGACGCTGATCGAGGCGCCGACCGCTGGCAACTCCGCCACTTGCAAGAGCTGCGCACACTGCCCCTGGATGGCCATGAACGGCCTGCAGGGCGTGATCGACTGCCTCGAACGGGGCACCGGCGAGATCCAGGTCGACCCCGTGGTCGGCCGCCAGGCGGTGCGCTGCATCGACCGCATGCTCGACTTCGTCGCCAGGAACCCGAGCGCCCTCGCCCCGCGCGTGCAAGGCATGGTCAAGGGCATTGGGGCGGCATGATGTTCGACCACAACGAGACGCTGGAAGAAGCCCGCTCGCGCAACGTGCGCGATGCCCTGTTCGAAGACATTGGCCGCGCCGACTGGACCGGCCTGCTCGTGCCCGAAGGCAAGCGCGTGAGGGCCCGCGTGACGGTGCGCGAGGAGGCCGTGCTCTGCGGCCGCGACTGGTTCGAGGCTTGCCTGCATGGGTTGGACGCCCAGGGCCGCGTGGATTGGCGGTACGACGAAGGCGCCAGGATGACCGCGAACACCGCGGTCTGCGAGATCGAGGCCGACGCCCGTGCCCTGCTCTCGGCCGAGCGACCGGCGCTGAACTTCCTGCAGCTGCTGTCGGCCACCGCCACGGTGACCCGTCGCCATGTCGACGCCATCGAGGGCGCCTCACCCAACCCGCGCGGTTGCGCCGTGCTCGACACGCGCAAGACCATCCCCGGCCTGCGTCAGGCGCAGAAATACGCGGTGCGTGTCGGTGGCGGCCGGAACCAGCGCCTGGCGCTGTGGCACGGCATCCTCATCAAGGAAAACCACATCGCCGCGGCCGGAGGCATCGGCCCGGTGCTGCGCAATGCCCGCGAGCTGAACGCTGGCGTCGAGATCCAGATCGAGGTCGAGTCGCTGCAGCAATTGCGGGAGGCGCTCGAACACGGCGCCACCAGCGTGCTGCTGGACAACTTCAGCCCGGCGGGCATGCGCGACGCAGTGGCGCTGGCGTCGGGCCGCGTCCTGCTCGAAGCCTCGGGCGGCATCACGCTCGAAGGGCTGCGCGAGATCGCCACGACCGGCGTCGACCGCATCTCGATCGGCAAGCTGACGAAGGACGTGCTGGCCGTGGACTATTCGATGCGGGTCCTCGACAGCCTGGCCTGAAAAGTCACGCAATTCCGCCGATACAGCCGGGCGCGCCACGCGACACTGCAGCCACCTCTGCCAACCACAACCACAGGGCCACGACGATGGACATCGCTTCGATCCACAACTTCTACGAGAAGGTCGTGTTCTCCGCCGTGCAGGAGCAGGCCGGCAACTACCCTCACTTGCAGGCCAACGGCGACACGCTGGCCGACATCGCCTGCGTGGCGCTGAACCGCCTGCCGCCGCGCTACATCCGCCACGACGTGGACTTCGCCTTCTTCCAGACCGAAAGCGAGCGCGCCGAGTCCGAGCGTGCCGTGGAGGAGGCCGTGGAATTCGCCTTCGGATTCGTCCAGGCACGCAACGCGATGCGTGCTCGCCGGTAGCACCCGGCCCCGGCTGCTTCAGTGGAGCAGCCCGTAGATCCTTTCGGGCAGCACTCGTGACAGGCCTTTGCGCTCGCCGGCCAGGCCGGTGATGGCGAAGTCCGGCTGGGCCGTGTCTCGCATCTGCGTGACGGCGACCGCTTGACCATGTGTGTTGGTCAAGGTGGCCACCGACGGCGTGGTGGCGCTCATGCCCCGCCGTGCCACCACGCCCACCTCGCCGGACTTGAGCACGACGAGGTCGCCTGGCGGGTACAGGCCCAGCGCCTTGATCAACCCCGCCGCCATCGGCCCGCCCTGCTCTTCCTGGAACAACTGCCGTGCCGCCGCCTGGACCGGCAGGGCGGCGCGAAAGGCGCGGGTGCTGATCTTCGCGGTGAACACGTCGACCACGCGCAGGGCGTGCGCCAGCTCGCCGGCCGCCTTGGTGGCCTGCGGGTAGCCGGTGCCATCGGGCCGCTCATGGTGCTCGCGCACCATGGCCAGCCAAAGCGCATCGACCACGCCAGCCGTTTCGAGGAGGCCTGCCGACGCCTCTGGGTGCGCACGAATCGTCTGACGCTGGCGTGCCGAGGGCGGGTCCTGCTGCGCCGCCATCTGGGCCTGCAACTCCAGAATGGAAACATTCATGGTCAATGCGCCCAGTACCAGGCGGAGCCTCTGCTCGTCACTCCAGCCCAGCTGGCGGCTCAGCACAACCGCCACCGTGGCGGCTTGGATCGCATGCTGCAGGGCATAGAGAGCGAACCGTTGCTCGGCTGGCCGGATCGTCATGAACAGCGCCACGTCCACGTCGTGCTCGACCTGCTCCACCAGCTGCTGGCCGAGCGCCTCGATCTCGGCCGCCACCGGCCTGCCGGCGGCCATCTTCCGCAGCAATGCGTCGAGCTCCCAGACAAGCTTCTCCCAGCGGTCGAACAGGGTGGGTTCTCGGTAGGTGGACATCACAGGGCTGCCGCCGGCGGCGCTCGCCGCCTGCCGCTCGCGGCGCACGGCGGCAGCCTCTTCGCTGTCCACCCAGGCGCCCCGCTCAAGCAGCATGGCCAGCTGGGTGGCGCCCGTGATGACCTGGCCCGCCGCCAGCAGGCGGCGGCCGAACTCGTCGTGCACGTGGAAGGGCAAAGGCTGGCCTGCAATCACCAGATCGCGAACGGTGACCAGCGGTGCGCGATGCGCATGCCCCATCCCACCCCCATGCCCGCTCGGCAGCGAGCCACGGCCGCAGATGTAGCCGATCCTGCCCGCCGCGGCAAGCTCAGCGGGGCTTGCTGCGCGCAGGCCGGGTCAGGACTGTGGGAAAGCTCACAGGCAGCGTCAGGGGAAAGTCGCGGCTGAAATGCAGCCCGCGGCTTTCGTGCCGGACCAGCGCCGAGCGCACGATCAGCTCGGCGCACTCCACCAGGTTACGCAGCTCGAGCAGGTCGCGCGTGACGCGGAAGTTGGCGTAGTAGTCGTCGATCTCGCTCTTGAGCAGCTCGATGCGGTGCAGGGCCCGCTCCAGCCGCCGGGTGGTCCGCACGATGCCGACGTAGTTCCACATCAGCAGGCGCAGCTCGTCCCAGTTGTGCGAGATGACAACCTGCTCGTCCGCGCTCTCGACGAGGCTTTCGTCCCAGGCCGGCACCGGCGGCACGTCCGATGTCGCGCTGCCCAGGATGGAAGCTGCGCAGGTTCGCCCGATCACGACGCATTCGAGCAGCGAGTTGCTGGCCAGTCGGTTGGCGCCATGCAGGCCGGTGTAGGTGGCCTCGCCGACCGCGTAGAGGCCGGGCAGGTCGCTGCGCCCCTGAAGATCCGTCACCACGCCGCCGCAGGTGTAGTGCGCAGCCGGCACCACCGGAATTGGCTGGCGAGCGATGTCGATGCCCAGCGAAAGGCAGCGGGCATGGATGGTCGGGAAATGCTCCTTCAGGAAGGCCTCGCCGAGATGCGTGGCGTCCAGCCACACATGGTCCACCCCGTGGCGCTTCATCTCGAAGTCGATCGCGCGCGCCACGATGTCGCGCGGCGCGAGCTCCGCCCGCTCGTCGTGCGCCGGCATGAAACGCGGGCCCCAGGGCTCCTCGGGCGTGGCTTCGCGGCCGGCGCTGCCATTGACCGGCAGGCGAAGGACCGCCCCTTCGCCACGCAACGCTTCGGTGATCAGGAAGCTGCGCTCTTGCGGGTGATAGAGACAGGTGGGGTGGAACTGGATGAACTCCATGTTGGCCACCCGGCAGCCGGCTCGCCAGGCCATGGCGATGCCATCGCCCGTCGCCGTGTCCGGGTTGGTGGTGTAGCGGTAGGTCTTGCCCACTCCGCCGGTGGCCAGCACCACCGCTCGCGCCGGCAGGGTCTCGACCCGCTGGTTGTCGATGTCGAGGGCATAGACGCCATGGCAGCGCGGCGGCACATCCTCGCGCTTCAGGTGGCGCTCGGTGATCAGGTCGACCGCCATCCAGCGCTCGCGCAGGGTGACGTTCGGGTCGGCCTGGGCACGGGCCAGGAGGGCCTGGTGGATGGCACGGCCGGTGGCGTCGGCCGCGTGGGCAATGCGACGAACGGCATGGCCGCCCTCGCGTGTGAGGTGCAGGCCCAATGGGCCGGTGGGGTCGGGCGAGAACGGCACGCCCTGCGCCACCAGCCACTCGATCGCCTCGGGGCTGTGCTCGGCGATGAAGCGTGCGGTCTGCTCGTCGACCAGGCCGGCGCCGGCGTCCTGTGTGTCGCGCACGTGGGACTCGACCGAGTCATCGGAGCCGAGCACGCCGACGATGCCGCCCTGAGCCCAAGCCGTAGCGCCCTCGCCCAGGTTGCGCTTGGCCAGCACGGTCACCGGCTGGCCCTGGGCGGCCAGGTGCAGCGCCACGGTCAGGCCGGCCAGCCCGGCCCCCACCACCACCACCGGGGCTGCAACGGCGCCCGCATTCAGCTCTTGCATCTCGTCCAGCGCTCCGGGCCGTTCACGAAACGGTCATTCTAGGGACCCCGAGGTCCAGGCGGCGCCAGGATCCTCCAAGTGGAGCGAGAAGACTCGGGGGCGGTCCGTCGTCTTCTCAGAAGCGCTGGGGCGAGGCCAGGCGCTCAGTGCACCACGCGCTCGAAGCTGAACTCGCCGCCCTGAACACCGACCGGGATCACGTCCTTGGCGGCGAACCGGCCTTCCAGGATGAGCCGCGCCACCGGGTTCTCGATGCGCTGCTGGATGGCGCGCTTGAGCGGCCGGGCACCGAAGACCGGGTCGAAGCCGACCTTCGCCAGCTCGGCAAGAGCCTCCACGGACACGTCCAGCTTCATTTCCATCTTCGCCAGCCGCACCTCCAGCGCCTTGAGCTGGATCTTCGCGATGGCCTCGATGTTCTTCTGGTCGAGCGCGTGGAACACCACCGTCTCGTCGATCCGGTTCAGGAACTCGGGGCGGAAGTGCTGCTTGACCTCTTCCCACACCGCGTCGCGGATGGCCTCGCTCGGCTGGCCCACCATCTGCATGATGTGCTGCGAGCCCAGGTTGCTGGTCATCACGATCACGGTGTTCTTGAAGTCCACGGTGCGGCCCTGGCCATCCGTCAGGCGACCATCGTCCAGCACCTGCAGCAGCACGTTGAAGACGTCCGGGTGGGCCTTCTCGACCTCGTCGAGCAGCAACACGCTGTAGGGCTTGCGCCGCACGGCCTCGGTCAGGTAGCCGCCTTCGTCGTAGCCCACGTAACCGGGCGGCGCACCGATCAGCCGGCTCACCGAGTGCTTCTCCATGAACTCGCTCATGTCGATGCGGACCATGTGGTCTTCGCTGTCGAACAGGAACCCGGCCAACGCCTTGCACAGCTCGGTCTTGCCCACGCCGGTGGGGCCAAGGAACAGGAAGCTGCCCAACGGGCGGTTCGGGTCCGACAGGCCGGCACGCGAGCGGCGGATCGCATCGGCCACGGCGGTGATGGCTTCGTCCTGACCGACCACGCGCTCGTGCAGCTTGGTTTCCATCTGCAGCAGCTTGTCGCGCTCACCCTGCATCAGCTTGCTGACCGGGATGCCGGTGGCGCGCGAGACCACCTCGGCAATCTCTTCCGAGCCCACCATCGTGCGCAGCAACTGTGGCGCGCCGGCCGTGCCCTTCTTTCCGGCTTCCTTGGCCTGGGCCTCCTTCAGCCGCTTCTCCAGCTCGGGGAGCTTGCCGTACTGCAACTCGGCCACACGGTTGAAATCGCCCTTGCGCTTGAGTTCCTCGACCTGGAACTTGATCTTCTCGATCTCTTCCTTGACCTGGGCGGAACCCTGGGCCTGGGCCTTCTCGGCTTTCCAGATCTCCTCCAGGTCGGCGTACTCGCGCTCCAGGCGAAGGATCTCTTCCTCGATCAGGCCGAGCCGGCGCTGCGATGCCTCGTCGTGCTCCTTCTTGACCGCCTCGCGCTCGATCTTCAGCTGGATCATGCGGCGATCCAGCTTGTCCATTACCTCGGGCTTGGAGTCGATCTCGATCTTGATCTTGGCCGCGGCCTCGTCGATCAGGTCGATGGCCTTGTCGGGCAGGAAGCGGTCGGTGATGTAGCGGTGGCTCAGCTCGGCCGCGGCCACGATGGCCGGGTCGGTGATCTCCACGCCGTGGTGCACCTCGTACTTCTCCTGCAGGCCGCGCAGGATGGCGATGGTCGCTTCCACCGTCGGCTCGTCGACCAGCACCTTCTGGAAGCGCCGCTCCAGCGCGGCGTCCTTCTCGACGTACTTGCGGTATTCGTCCAGCGTGGTGGCGCCGATGCAGTGCAACTCGCCACGCGCGAGTGCGGGCTTGAGCATGTTGCCCGCATCGATGGCGCCCTCGGCCTTGCCGGCCCCCACCATGGTGTGCAACTCGTCGATGAACAGGATGATGCGGCCCTCGTCGGCGGCCACCTCCTTCAGCACGGCCTTGAGCCGCTCCTCGAACTCGCCGCGGTACTTGGCCCCCGCCAACAGGCCCGCCATGTCCAGCACCAGCACGCGCTTGTCGCGCAGGGAGTCGGGCACCTCGCCGGCGACGATGCGCTGGGCCAGGCCTTCGACGATCGCCGTCTTGCCGACGCCCGGCTCGCCGATCAGCACCGGGTTGTTCTTCGAGCGGCGCTGCAGCACCTGGATCGCGCGGCGGATTTCGTCGTCACGGCCGATCACCGGGTCGAGCTTGCCCTGGCGGGCGCGCTCGGTGAGGTCGAGGGTGAACTTCTTCAGCGCTTCGCGCTGGCCTTCGGATTCGGCCGAGTCCACCGTCTGACCGCCACGCACCGCCGTGATGGCAGCTTCGAGCGCCTTGCGGGTCAGCCCATGGCCACGCACGATGCCACCGATGTCGCTCTTGGCATCGGCCACGGCCAACAGGAACATCTCGCTGGCAATGAACTGGTCGCCGCGCTTGGTAGCCTCCTTGTCGGCCGCCTGCAGCAGCTGAACAAGGTCGCGCCCGGCCTGCACCGGGCCGCCGCCCTGCACGCTGGGCAGGCCGTTGATGGCCGTGTCCATCGCCATCTTGAGGGCCGCCGTGTTGGCACCGGCACGGTCAAGCAATGCTTTGGGGCCGTCGGGTTGGGCCAGCATGGCCGCCAGCAGGTGGGCGGGCTCGACATACGGGTTGTCGCGAGCGACGGCGAGGCTCTGGGCATCGGCCAGGGCTTGCTGGAAGGCGGTGGTGAACTTGTCCTGACGCATGGGTGGAATCCTCCGTTGCGCTCACAAGTGGGGCAATCCACAGGCCTTTCAAGGCTCGCCGATGCCGAGACGCCGGCGCTTGCGTTGGATCAAGCCGGCGAGCTCAGGCCTCTATGGCTTCGTCGCCCTCGCCCGGGTCGTAGAGGCAGTCTCGGCCCAGCTGGTCGAGGCAGAGTTCGGCTGTCCACGGCAGCATCAACGAGCCGCAGCGCGAATCGCGGTACAGGCGCTCCAGCGGCAGGGTCTTGAGCATCGACGCGCCGCCGCAGGTCCGGATGGCGAGCGTGCACAGCGCGTTGGCGCTTTCCATGATGGTGTAGTGCCCGGCCAGCAGGCGCATGCGGGCGTCGGCGTCGGGGTCGGGGCGGGCGTCGCGGGCTGTTTGCAGGAACAGCGCCCTCGCCTGTTCCAGCGTGATGCGCATCTGCGCGACCGCGAGCTGCTTGGTGGGGTACATGCGGCGTGGCACCGGCGGCATGCCGGGCAGCTCGGCGCGCAGGTACTGCACCGTGAAGTCGTAGGCGGCCTGGGCGATGCCCATGTAAGTGGCGGCCAGGGTGGCGAACATGTGCGGGCAGCGCTGCATGGCCTCGTGCACGCGGCCCTCGGGCAGCAGCCTGGCGCTGTCCCGCACGAAGACCTCGCGCATCTGAAGGTCGCGCGACACGGTGGCGCGCATGCCCAGCGGGTCCCAGTCGCCGGTGACGCTGAGGCCGGGTGCATCGGCCGGCACGGCCAGGTAAAGCGCGTCGCTGGGCGTGGCGCCGGGTGTGTCCAGCGTGCATAGCACGCCGTAGTAGTCGGCCACGCCCGCCAGGGTGGCAAAAAGCTTCCGGCCCGTGACCAGGTAGCCGCCCTCGACCCGTTGCGCCCGGGTGCCCCAGGGCGCCTTGCCGGCCGAAGCGGCGCCCCCCTCGGAGAAGGGCTGTGCGTAGACCTTGCCGTGGCGGGCGATGCGCTCGTAGTGCAGCGCACGGTGCGCTTCGTGATCGGCGCGCTCGGCAGCAGAAAGATCCAGCGCATCCGCCACCGGCCCGGCCCAAAGGGTGGCGCAGACGTGCATGTTGAACGACAGCGCCGTCGCGCCGCAGTGGCGCCCCATCTCGGCCGCCACGAGCATGAACGAGGTGAAGTCGCCGCCCAGGCCGCCCCGATCCCTGGGCACGCACAGGCCCAACAGCCCGCTGTCTCGCAGATCGCGGTAGTTCTCGATCGGGAAACTGGCTTCTCGGTCGTGGGCCGCGGCGCGAGGGCCGAACCGGCTGCGGCCCAGCTCGGCGGCGAGGGTGACGAGCTCTCGCTGGTGGGGCGTCAGCAGTGCCGGATCACCGGCGATATGGGGGCAAGCATGCGGCGAAGCGCTCATCGAAGGCTCCCAACGTGGATGTCGTCAGAGAATTTCCCCGAGCAGCCGGTAGTGGCCGGCCTGAAACAGCAGGGGCGGCAGTGCCGCTTCGTGCATCGCCACGACCTCGCCGATGAAGAGCACGTGGTCACCGAGCCGCTGGTGGCTGTGCAGCGCGCACTCGAGCACGGCGCAGCAGCCCGCCAGCACCGGCACACGCCCCGCCCCTTCGGCCCACTGGCCATCCGCGAAGCGGTCTGGCACGGCACTGGCGAAGCGGCGCGAGAGCTGCACCTGGGATTCGGCCAGCACGTTGATCGCAAAGTGGCTCGCCGCCTCGAAGGCCGGCAGCGCGGGGCTGGCGGCGCGCAGCGACCACAGCACCAGCGGCGGATCCAGCGACAGTGAATTGAAGGAGTTGGCCGTCAGGCCCACGGGCTGGCCCAGGGCATCGCGGCAGGTGGCAATCGTCACCCCGGTGGTGAAGCGGCCCAGCGCGGTGCGCAGGGCCTTGGTGTCGAACGGCGGCATGGCCTTGCGATGGTAGGCCGAAACCCGGCGCCCCGAGCCGTCCCTCAAGCCCAGAGCATGCGACCGATTGCCCAGCCGGCAGCCGCACAGGCCAGCGCACCCAGCACATGAGCCAGGGTGTGGGCCACTGCAACGCCCGGCTGACCCCGCAGCAGCAGAGTGATGGATTCGGCCGAGAAGGCCGAGAACGTGGTCAACCCGCCCAGGCCGCCAGTGACCAGCAGCAGGCGCAACGTGTCGTTCGGGTGGCGCTCGAAGGCCACCAGACTGGCGCCGATCAGCAGCCCGCCGATGCAATTGACGGCCAGGGTACCCAGCGCGAAGGGCTCGAAGTGGGGGTTCAGCCAGTGGGAGATGCGCCAACGCAGCACCGAGCCGAGCGCGCCGCCTGTGGCCACGGCGAGCGCGGGCAGCCACCCCACCGCCGCTGTCAAGGCGACTCCCCGGGCGTGGCCGGCAGGTTCGGGGCGAAATCGCCCCAGCGGGCCAGCGCTGCGTCGTCGCTGACCCGGGCGTCGACCCACAGTGCCCCCTCCGGCGTGGTCTCCTTCTTCCAGAACGGCGCCTGAGTCTTGAGATAGTCCATCAGGTATTCGCAGGCCTGGAAGGCCTCGCCCCGGTGGGCCGAGGTCACCGCCACCAGCACGATCTGGTCGCCCGGCTGCAGCTGGCCGATGCGGTGGATGACACGCGCGGCGCGAATCTGGAAGCGCACCATCGCGCTGTCGATCATGGCCTCGATCGCACGCTCGGTCATGCCCGGGTAGTGTTCCAGCTCCATCGCGCTGACCTGCCCCGGCTGCCCCAGGGCGCCATGTCGGTCGCGAACGGTGCCGACGAAGCTGGCCACCGCCCCCACGCCAAGATCGGCCGTCCGGAGCGCGGCGACCTCGGCGCCCAGGTCGAAGTCGCCCGCCTGGATGGACACGCGTGGCGACCGCATCTCAGCCCCCTGTGACCGGTGGAAAGAAGGCCAGCTCGTCGCCCTCGGCGAGCGGCGCGTCTTCGTCCGCACACAACACCTGGTTGACCGCGGCGCGCAGCAGGCGGGTGCGCCCCAGGCTGGCGTCGAAGGGGGCGCCGCGGGCGATGAGCTGGTCGCGGGCATCGGCGACTCGACTGCCGTCGGGCAGGTCCAGTTCGCCCTGCGGCCCCAGCGCCTCGCGCAAGGAGGCAAAAAAGCGCAGGCGGACTTTCATGAGGGGGTCTCCGGCACCTCAGCCGGCCAGCAACGCCGCGAACGGCAGGAAACGCACCGTGTCACCAGCCACGAAGGGCTGGCCAGGCGGGTTGTCCAGCAGGCCATCGGCCCAGACGGCCGAGGTCAGCACGCCGGAACTCTGGTTGGGAAAGAGATCGAGTCGGCCTTCGGCATTGAGCCGGACCCGAAGGAACTCGCGCCGCTTGTCGGGGCGCGGCCAGTCGAACCCCGCCCGCAGCGGCAACGCTTGCGGCAGACCGGCCGGCATGCCCTGCAGCGCCCGCAGGACCGGGGTCACCGCCAGCAGGAAGGTGACGAAGCTGGACACCGGGTTGCCCGGGAGTCCCATGAAAAGAGCTTCGTCTGCCCCGCTGCCCGCGGCGCGGCGCACCGCGCCGAAGGCGAGCGGCTTGCCGGGCTTGATCGCCATCTGCCAGAGGTCCAGGCGGCCTTCGGCGGTCACAGCAGGCTTGAGGTGGTCCTCCTCGCCCACGGAAACCCCGCCGGAGGTGAGGATCAGGTCATTGCCTTCAGCCGCCCGGCGGAGGGCGGCACGGGTCGCGTCCAGCTTGTCCGGCACGATGCCGAGGTCGTCCACGATGCAGCCTGCTGCCTCGAGCAACGCGCGCAGCGTGAACCGGTTGGAGTTGTAGATCGCACCCGGTGGCAACGGCTCGCCCGGCATCACCAGCTCGTCGCCAGTGGAAAACAGCGCCACGCGAGGTTGGCGCAGCACGCGAAGTTCCGCCGCCCCCACCGATGCGGCCAGGCCCAGCGCCTGGGGCGTCAGGCGGGCACCGGCCGCCAGCACGGTGCAGCCACGCTGCACGTCTTCGCCTCGCCGCCGCACCCATTGGCCAGGCTCGACGGCGCCGGTGATCCGCACGCGTGGCAGTTCTTCGGGGGCGTCGGTGGCAAGGGGCTCGCATTGCTCCTGCATGACCACGGTGTCCGCCCCTTCCGGCAGCGGCGCGCCGGTGAAGATGCGGGCCACGGTGCCCGGCAGCAGGCGCCCGCCCACCGAGCCAGCGGCAATACGCTGGCTTACTGGCAAAGCAACGTCCGGGGCGCCATCACCCAGGTCGGCGTGGCGCAGCGCATAGCCGTCCATCGAGCTGTTGTCGGCCGGCGGAACATCGAGCTGCGACACCACCGGCTCGGCCAGCACGCGCCCAAGCGCCAGCGCTGTGGGCACGCTGCTGGCGCCGACGATCCGGCGCGCGCGCGCCACCTCGATCAGGCGCGCCAACGCCTCGTCCAGAGGCATCAGCGGCGGGCGGGCGCCGCCGGGCAGGTTGTTCTCGACCATGGTGCTTGCGAGCGTACAGGTTGCCGAATGGCCTTGGCCTCGTCCGGATCAACCGGCCGTGTGCTCGGCGATGTAGGCCTTGACGCGGGCTGCGTCCGGCGGCACCACGACGAAACGCTTTGGCAGGGACTCGATGCCGTCCAGGCCGGCTGGCCGGGCCGGATCGCGGCCCAGGGCCTCGCGGATGGTTTCGGCGAACTTCGCCGGCAGCGCCGTCTCGAGCACGATCATCGGCACGCCGGGCTCGACACGCTCGACCGCCACCTTCACGCCATCGGCGGTATGCGTGTCGATCATCGTGCCGTGGCGTTCCCAGGCGCTGCGGATCGTCGCGAGCCGATCGGCATGCGTGCTGCGGCCAGACTGGAAGCCGAAACCCGCGATGCGCGCGAACTCGTCGGCCGAAAGCGTGAAGCCGCCCTGCTGCTCGATCTGCGCACCGAACAGCGTGCGGGTGCGGTCGGCGTCGCGGCCCAGCAGGTCGAACACGAAGCGCTCGAAGTTCGAGGCCTTGGAAATGTCCATCGACGGGCTGGAGGTCTCGTGCGTCTCCGCGCCCTTGCGCACCCGGTAGGTGCCGGTTCGGAAGAACTCGTCGAGCACGTCGTTCTCGTTGGTGGCCACCACCAGGTGCCGGATGGGCAGGCCCATCATGCGGGCGACATGGCCGGCGCATACGTTGCCGAAATTGCCCGAGGGCACGGTGAAGCTGACCTGTTCGTCGTTGGACTTCGTGGCCTGGAAGTAGCCGGCAAAGTAGTAGACCACCTGGGCCAGCAGCCGGGCCCAGTTGATCGAGTTGACGGTGCCGATCTTGTGGGCGCGCTTGAAGGCCAGGTCGTTCGACACCGCCTTCACGATGTCCTGCGCGTCGTCGAACACGCCCTCGACCGCCAGGTTGTGGATGTTGGCGTCCTGCAGGCTGAACATCTGGGCCTGCTGGAAGGGGCTCATGCGGCCATGGGGGCTGAGCATGAAGACGCGAACGCCCTGCTTGCCGCGCATCGCGTACTCGGCCGCGCTGCCGGTGTCACCCGAGGTCGCGCCCAGGATGTTCAGCTGCTCGCCGCGACGACCCAGCTCGTATTCGAACAGGTTGCCCAGCAGTTGCATCGCCATGTCCTTGAAGGCCAGCGTGGGGCCGTTGGACAGGGCTTCGATGTGCACGCCGGATACGCCAAGAGGGCGCAGAGGCACGATCGCGTCGGTGCCGAACACCGCCTTCGTGTAGGTCTTGCCGACCAGCGCCCTCAGGTCGGCCGAGGGGATGTCGTCGATGTAGAGCGACAGGACCTCGAAGGCGAGGTCGGCGTACGGAAGGCTGCGCCACTTCGAGAGCGTCGCGTCGTCGACCTTCGGGTACTCCGCCGGCAGGTACAGCCCGCCGTCGGGCGCCAGGCCTTCGAGCAGGATCTCGCAGAAGCGCTTGGGGGCGCGGTCGCCGCGGGTGCTGAGGTACCTCATCAGGCGAGCTCCTCCTTCCGGATCGACACGATGGGCGCCAGCACGGTGGGCAACGCCTGCATCTGGGCCAGCGCCTTGCGCATGCGGCCCTCGACGGTGTCGTGCGTCAGGATGATCAGGTCGGTCGACTTCTCGCCTTCGGCCGACTCGCGCTGCAACACGGCGTCGATCGAGATGTCATGCTCGGCCAGGATCGTGGTGATCTTCGACAGCACGCCCGCCTCGTCCGCCACCCGCAGGCGCAGGTAGAACGCGGTCACCACCTGCTCGATCGGCAGGATCGGCGTGTCGGCCATCGCGTCCGGCTGGAAGGCCAGGTGCGGCACGCGGTGGTCCGGGTCGGCCGTGTGAAGCCGGGTGATGTCGACCAGGTCGGCCACCACGGCCGAAGCAGTCGGCTCGGAGCCGGCGCCCTTGCCGTAATAGAGCGTGGTGCCGACAGCGTCCCCCTGCACGACCACCGCGTTCATGGCGCCTTCGACGTTGGCGATCAGGCGCTTGGCGGGAACCAGCGTGGGGTGCACACGCAGCTCGATGCCCTGCTCGCGCCGCCTGGTGATGCCCAGCAGCTTGATCCGGTAGCCAAGCTGCTCGGCGTACTTGATGTCGGTGGCGGCCAGCTGGGTGATGCCTTCCACATGGGCCTTGCCGAACTGCACCGGCACGCCGAAGGCGATGGCGCTCATGATCGTGGCCTTGTGGGCAGCGTCGACGCCCTCGATGTCGAAGGTCGGGTCGGCCTCGGCGTAGCCCAGGCGCTGGGCCTCCTTCAACACGGTGGCGAAGTCCAGCCCCTTGTCCCGCATCTCGCTGAGGATGAAGTTGGTCGTGCCGTTGATGATGCCGGCGATCCACTCGATGCGGTTGGCGGTCAGGCCCTCGCGCAGGGCCTTGATGATGGGGATGCCCCCGGCCACGGCCGCCTCGAAGCCGACCATCACGCCCTTGGCGTGGGCCGCGGCGAAGAGCTCGGTGCCGTGCAGTGCAATCAGCGCCTTGTTGGCCGTGACCACGTGCTTGCCCGCCGCGATGGCCTCCATCACCAGGGCGCGGGCGATCTCAACACCGCCGATGAGCTCGACCACGATGTCGATGTCGGGGTTGGCGATGATCTCGCGCGCGTCGGCCACGATGGCGGCCTCGTCACCGACGATGGCCCGGGCACGCTCCAGGTCGCGGCGCGAAACCACGGCCAGCTCGATGCCGCGGCCCGCGCGGCGCAGGATCTCCTCCTGGTTGCGCTGAAGCACGTGGAACACACCGCTGCCGACGGTGCCCAGGCCCATGAGGCCGACTTGGATGGATTTCATGTGAGAGACGAGCCGAAACGAAACGAGGGGATCAAGCGGCGTGCCGCTTGCGGTAGTGGTCGAGGAAGCGGGCGATGCGGCCCACGGCCTCGGTGAGGTCGTCGGTGTTGGGCAGGAACACCAGGCGGAAGTGATCGGGCGTCGGCCAGTTGAAGCCGGTTCCCTGCACGATCAGCACCTTTTCCTCGGCCAGCAGCTCGTAGGCGAACTGCTGGTCGTCCTCGATCGGGTAGACCTTCGGGTCCAGGCGGGGGAACATGTACAGCGCCGCGGCGGGCTTGACCACCGAAACGCCGGGAATCTGCGTGAGCAGCGAGTAGGCCAGGTCGCGCTGGCGCGCCAGGCGACCGCCGGGGGCGACCAGATCCTTGATGCTCTGGTAGCCGCCGAGCGCCGTCTGGATGGCGAGCTGGCCTGGCGTGTTGGCGCACAGGCGCATCGAGGCCAGCATGTTCAGGCCCTCGATGTAGTCCTTGGCATGGCGCTTGTCGCCCGAGACCACCATCCAGCCGGCGCGGTAGCCGCACGAGCGGTAGTTCTTCGACAGGCCGTTGAAGGTCAGGCACAGCACGTCGTCGGCCAGCGAGGCGATGCTGGTGTGCTCGGCGCCATCGTAGAGCGTCTTGTCGTAGATCTCGTCGGCGAAGACGATGAGCTGGTGCTGGCGCGCGATCTCGATGATGCCCTGCAGCACCTCCACCGGGTACAGCGCACCGGTCGGGTTGTTGGGGTTGATGATGACGAGGGCCTTGGTGCGCGGGGTCACCTTGGCGCGCATGTCGGCCAGATCGGGCATCCAGCCCGAACCCTCATCGCAGTGGTAGTGCACCGGCGTGCCCCCGGACAAGGCCACCACCGCGGTGTACAGCGGGTAGTCGGGCGACGGGATCAGCACCTCGTCGCCGGCATCGAGCAGAGCGTTCATGCTCATCGCGATCAGCTCTGACGCGCCGTTGCCCAGGTAGACGTCGTCGACGGTCACGCCGGCAATCTTCTTTTCCTGGCAGTAGTGCACCACCGCCTTGCGCGGCGCGAACAGGCCCTTGGAATCGGTGTAGCCGGCCGCATGTGGGAGGTTGCGGATCATGTCCTGCACGATCTCGTCCGGCGGCTCCAGGCCAAAGGCGGCCACGTTGCCGATGTTCAGCTTGATGATCTTCTGACCTTCGTCCTCCATCTGGCGGGCTTTGTCCAGCACCGGGCCACGGATGTCGTAGCCGACGTTGGCGAGCTTGCTGGACTTGGCGATGGGCTTCAAACCGGGGCTCCTCGGCAAGCGCAGGGCAACCCCGAGGCGGAATTGCTGCACTGCAAAACCTATAATTTAACCATAGGCATTTCGTTGCCTGACCACGCTGCGGCGAGGCCACGAAACCGGGGAGCACGATGAAATTTCAACCCGACTATTTGGATGGCGTGAACGCCATCTCGAAGCTGGAAGCGGGCCGGATCTGGGTGCATGCAAACGCATTCGAGGCCAGTGTGCTGGTGCCCTGGCGGGGTGATGTCAAGCCCTGGCCGGTCGGTCGGGCGGAAGACCTGATGTCCGCTCATTTCGAGACCATCACCGCCATTCAGCCGGAACTGGTGATCTTCGGCAGTGGCGCACAGCACCGTTTCGTGTCGCCTGCGCTGTACCGGTCGCTCATCGAACGCCGGATCGGCATCGAGACCATGGACACCGCGGCGGCCTGTCGAACATTCAATGTGCTGGTCAACGAGGGGCGCAAAGTGGTTGGGGCGTTCTTGCTCGAGCCGCCAGGAATGCCGGGCACGTGACCACGCCCGGCTGGGCCGGCACGAGGAATACCTCACACTTCAATTTATAATCACTGGCTAAGCCTCCACGGGCGCCCGCATAAGACACCACCCTCATGACGCCAGCCCTCAACAAACCCCTGCCGGAACTTGAAGCGCAAGCCACGGGAGGCGTGAAGTTCACCCACACGGCCTTCAAGGGCCAGGCCATCGTGCTGTACTTCTACCCGAAGGACAACACCCCCGGCTGCACGACCGAAGCCATGCAGTTCCGCGACCAGCACAAGGAATTCGTCAAGGCGGGTGCGGTTGTCTTCGGCGTGTCGCGCGACAACATGGCTTCGCACGAGAAGTTCAAGCAAAACCTCGAACTGCCGTTCGAGCTGATCGCCGATACCGAAGAAAAGCTCTGCCACATGTTCGGCGTGGTGAAGAACAAGATCATGTATGGCAAGAAGGTCAAGGGCATCGAGCGCTCGACCTTCCTGATCGACGCCGGCGGCGTGCTGCGCGCCGAGTGGCGAGGCATCAAGGTTGCCGGCCATGTCGACGAAGTTCTGAAGGCCGTCAAGGACCTGAAGAAGGCCGCTTGATCGCGGCTGGGTCGGGTCACGGCCCTCTGAAGAATGCACAAGCCGGCGCTGCCGGCTTTTTTTGCGCCGTTCACTTCTGGACACAAGCCCGAGCCTGCCGGCCTGACACTGCACCCCGGATGTGCATAATGGGTTCATGCCCGAGACCGCGATGCCGAGCATCACCACCGAAAGCCGCACAGCCGTCTGTGCGGCTTTTTTGTCTCTGGCTCCCGTGCCCTCCTAGCCACAGAGCCCGCGTCCATGCCCCTGCCGAAGCCACCAGCCACCCGCGCCGCCATCCTCCCGCCATCCGCCTACGAGACCCAAGCCGCGCCCAAGACGACGCGACACAGCGCCCAGGCCAGCGCCACCGGCGCCGATGACGACTCCGCCCGTCTGGCCCTGCGCAACGACAGCGCGGGCGCCCTGGCCGCGCCGCCCGCCTCCCGGGCGAAGAGCCCCGCAGCGGCCGCGCCCACCCCGGCCCGCCCGGCTGCACCCGAGACCAAGCCCCGCAAACCGCGCAGCACCGGCCCGGCCAAGCTGTTTGTGCTCGACACCAATGTGCTGATGCACGACCCGATGTCTCTGTTCCGCTTCGAAGAACACGACATCTACCTGCCGATGATCACGCTGGAAGAGCTCGACGGCCACAAGAAGGGCATGAGCGAGGTGTCGCGCAACGTGCGCCAGGTCAGCCGCGAGTTGGACGCCCTGGCCGCCGACGCCAAGTTGCACCCGACCGACGGCATCCCGCTGGCGAAGACGGGGCACCGTGAGGCTGGCGGCAAGCTCTTCTTCCAGACCACGTTGATGGACGTCAAGCTGCCTGCCGGCCTGCCCCAGGGCAAGGCGGACAACCAGATCCTGGGCGTGGTGCAGTCGCTGCGCGAGCAGCACCCGAAGCGCGAGGTGGTGCTGGTGTCGAAGGACATCAACATGCGCGTCAAGGCGCGGGCTCTGGGCCTGGCGGCGGAGGACTATTTCAACGACAAGACTCTGGAAGACGGCGACCTGCTCTACACCGGCGTCCTGCCGCTGCCGGCAGACTTCTGGGAGCGCCATGGCAAGACCATGGAAAGCTGGAGCCAGGGCGGGCACACCTACTACCGCATCAGCGGCCCGCTGGTCCCGGCGCTGATGGTCAACCAGTTCGTCTTCCTCGAATTGCCGGGCGAAGCGCCGCTGTTCGCCCGGGTGACCGAAATCACCGGCAAGACCGCCGTGCTCAAGACGCTGCGCGACTACACCCACGGCAAGAACGCCGTCTGGGGCGTGACGGCACGCAATCGCGAGCAGAACTTCGCCCTCAACCTGCTGATGGACCCGGACTGCGACTTCATCACGCTGACCGGCACCGCCGGCACCGGCAAGACGCTGATGACGCTGGCTGCAGGCCTGAGCCAGGTGATGGAAGACCGTCGCTATACCGAGATCATCGTCACCCGGGTGACCGTGCCAGTCGGCGAGGACATCGGCTTCCTGCCCGGCAACGAGGAAGAGAAGATGGGCCCGTGGATGGGCGCGCTCGACGACAACCTCGAGGTGCTGGCCAAGAGCGACAACTCGGCCGGCGAATGGGGCCGCGCCGCCACCAACGACCTGGTGCGCTCGAAGATCAAGATCAAGAGCCTGAACTTCATGCGCGGCCGCACCTTCCTGAACAAGTTCGTCATCATCGACGAGGCGCAGAACCTGACGCCCAAGCAGATGAAGACGCTCATCACCCGCGCGGGGCCGGGCACCAAGATCGTCTGCCTGGGCAACCTGGCCCAGATCGACACGCCCTACCTGACCGAGGGTTCGTCGGGCCTGACCTTTGCCGTCGACCGTTTCAAGGGCTGGCCGCACTCAGGACACATCACGCTGGCGCGCGGCGAACGCTCACGGCTGGCCGACTACGCGTCGGACGTGCTGTAAGCGCCCCCTGTTTCGATTGGCGAAGCGGGGCGCGCCCTGTGCGCCCCGTTTGATCACCTCGCCAGGTAGTCGAAGAAGGCCTTGGGCGTAGTCTCTCGTCCCAGGAAGTCCTTGACCAGCTGTTCGGGCGGTCGCTGGCCGCCCTGGCTGAGCACCGTGTCGCGGTAGCGCTTGCCGACCGTGGCATCCAGCCGCTTGCCGGTGAACGCGGTGCGCAAGTCCATCGCCACGACCAAGCTCCAGAGGTAGCCGTAGTAGCCGGCGCCGTAGCCACCCGCCACGTGTGAGAAGGCGGCGGGGAACATGGTGCCCGGCGCATAGCCCAGTGGCGTGTCACCCTCCATGCGTGCCCAGAGCGCCAGCGGATCCTGCGGCGTCTTGCCGTGCAAGGCAAGGTCATAGCTGGCGTAGAGGTGCTGGCGCGCCGTCTGATTGCCCTTGTTGAACTCGCGCGCCGCGCGGGCCTTGTCGATCAGTTCATCCGGCACGGGCGTGCAGGTGGGGCAAACCTCCTTGAACAGGGCCAGCACCTTGCGGTCGAAGATCCAGTCCTCCAGCATCTGCGAAGGTGCCTCGACGAAATCGAGCTGGGTGCTGGTGCCGGCGTTGACGGCGTAGCGCGTCATCGACAGGTTGCTGTGCAGGGCGTGGCCGAACTCGTGCAGCAGCGTGTCGAGCTCGTCGATCGTCAGTCCCTTGCGGTCAAAGTTCACCACCAGCGAAGCTTGTGGCACGCGGCCCGTGGAAGTGGCGCCGCTGCGGAACGACCAGACGGCTGCATGCCCATACTTGCCGTCGCGAGGGTAGAGGTCGACATAGAGGCTCGCCATCGGCTTGCCGGTGGCCGCATCGCTGACCGCGAAAGCCTGAACATCCGGGTGCCAAGCCTTCACTGGCACCGGTGTGTACTTGATGCCGAACATGGTCTCGGCAATGCGCATCACGAACAGCAGGCTCTCCTGCGGCGGGAAGTACGGGCGGAAAGATTCTTCGTCGACACTGAAGCGCTCCTTGCGCAAGCGCTCGGTGTAGAAGGCTACGTCCCAGCGCTGAAGCGTGGTCTTCTCCACCGGCTGCCCGGTGTGCCTGGCCTTGGCATCGCGCAGACCCTCCAAGTCGCGCTTCTCGCCTTCCGTCACGGCCTGCTTCACTTCCTTGAGGAATCGGTCGGCGTTCGCCGTGTCCTTCGCCATCCGGCGGCGGAGCATGAAGTCAGCGTAGCTGTCGAAGCCGAAGAGCCTGGCGTAGTCCTGGCGCAGCCGGGTGATCTCGGCCAGCAGCTTCAGGTTGGCGGGGCCACCTTCGTTCGTCTTGGCGCGCCACATGCGCTCTCGCGTTGCGGCGCTCTCGGCGCGCTCCATGACCGGGTAGTACGTCGGGTAGTCCAGCCCGAGCAACAGGCGCCCCTTGGGGTCGCGCTTGGCCGCCTTGACGACGCTGTCGGGAACGCCGGCCAACTCCCCCTCGGTGAAGACCACGCGGGTCTTGCTGTCGCGCACGTTCTTGTCGAACTGCTGGCCCAGCTGGCTGATGCGGTTGGAGAGCTGCTTGGCCTTGGAGCGCTGCGCCGCCGGCAGGCCCACGCCCGAGTCTTCGAACGACTCGACGGTCTGGCGCAGTGTTTCGCGGTCGATCTCGTCGGGCGCCGAAGCGAGCGAGGCCTGGGCCGCGCGGTACAACGCGGGGCTCTGGCCGAGGGTGGTGAAGAAATCCTGCCACTTCAGCTCGCAAGCCTCAGCCGCCGCCCGCAGCTTCGGGTCAGGGTGAACGTTGCTCAGGAACTCGATCGGGAAGCGGGCGTCCTCCAGCTGGCCGTAAAACCCGTCATAGGCACGGATCCAGCCGGGGGCGCCGGGTTGTCGCTCCAGGGCCTTGAGGCTGGCTTGGCCGGCCTTGAGACCAGCGGCGCAGGCCTGGGCCAACTCGGCAGGTGTCTTGTAGTCGGGAAACGCGGGGCCGGGCAATTCGGCCGCCAGCAGGCCAGGCGCAAGGCTCCAGGCAACAACACAGGCAGCCATCGCCTTCGAAGGCATGTTCATCGGGGATCCTGTCTCCATGGGCACCACGCCCATCGGCAAAAGCGCCGATTCTGGCGCGGGCCCCGTCCCGCCCGCCGCCGCAATGCTCAAGCCTGCTCACGCGAACCTACGGGAAAGCCCTTGAAAAATGCAGTCGAGACCGACTCAGGCACATGCAAGTATTTGAAAACACTGGTTTTTCAGCGGATTCCACGCTTGACACCCCTAATTCAGGGCCCGTATCCTGCCGGCCGTGCTGAGGTCTGCCCCCATCCTGTCGCTCCATTCGTGGCTCGGCGCCCTTCCCCGCCACTGCTTGATCGCCGGCGCCATCGCGCTGTCGGCGGGCTGGTGCCAGGCTGCACCGGCCGCTTCCTCACACGACCCCGTCATGCAGTTGCTGCAGGAGCGCGGCCTGGTGGTGAACGGCCAGGTGATGGCATCGCCTCCCCCTGCCGAGCCCGGCCTGCTGGGCCAGGTGCGCGAGAAGACCACCGACCTGGTCATGGGCGCGATGAACTTCATCGGCGTGCGTTACCGCCGGGGGGGCACCAGCGCCGAGAGTGGCTTCGACTGCTCGGGCTTCACCCGGTACATCTTCGAGCACAGCATCGGCTTGGTGCTGCCTCGTCGCGCCGCCGAGCAGGCGAGCGCTCCGGGCTTGTTCAGCATCAAGAAGGAAGAACTGAAGCCTGGCGACCTGGTGTTCTTCAACACCATGCGCAGGGCCTTCTCGCATGTCGGCATCTATGTGGGCGACGGCAAGTTCATCCATTCACCGCGCGCCGGCGGCGAAGTGCGGGTCGAGGACATGCGCGTGGCCTACTGGGCCAAGCGATTCAACGGCGCGCGCCGCGCGCCACAAGCTTCCCTGCCCACCGAAGCCGCCCGCACCACGCCTTGACGGCCATCAAGCCCGCTGGTCGCAGGGCCGAGGCTGCCGGGGCACAATCGGTTCACCATGGGTGAACGAGTCATTGCTCTGGCCGATTGGCGCCACGCCAGCCCCCCCTTGCCTACCACGCCAGTGCCGGCCACCGGGTGGCTCGCCGACGGGCTGGGCCGCCCACTGAGAGACCTGCGCATTTCGGTGACGGACCGATGCAACTTCCGCTGCAGCTACTGCATGCCGAAGGAAGTGTTCGACACCCGCTACCCGTTCCTGCCGCATTCGGCCTTGCTGAGCTTCGAGGAGATCACCCGCCTCGCGCGGCTCTTTGCCACCCATGGTGTGCAGAAGTTGCGCCTGACCGGCGGCGAACCGCTGCTGCGCAAGCACGTGGAAGACCTGGTCAAGATGCTGGCGGAGCTGAGGACGCCCGAAGGCGACCCGCTGGACTTGACGCTCACCACCAACGGCTCGCTGCTGGCCCGCAAGGCCCGTGCGCTCAAGGCCGCGGGGCTGCGGCGTGTCACGGTCAGCCTGGACGCGCTCGACGATGCGATCTTCCAGCGCATGAATGACGTCGGGTTCCCGGTGGCCGAGGTCCTGGCCGGCATCGACGCCGCGCTGGATGCCGGCCTTTCGTCGGTCAAGGTCAACATGGTCGTCAAGCGGGGGGCCAACGACCGCCAGGTGCTGCCGATGGCGCGCCACTTCCGCGACACCTATGGCCCGGCCGTGACGCTGCGATTCATCGAGTTCATGGATGTGGGCGCCACCAACGGCTGGCGGATGGACGACGTGCTGCCCTCTGCCGACCTATTGGCAGAGCTGCAGGCCGAGTGGCCGCTGCAGCCGCTGGGCGCCAGCGCCCATGGGGAAACCGCCGAACGCTGGGCCTATGCAGACGGCCGCGGCGAGATCGGGCTGATTTCCAGTGTGACCCAGGCCTTCTGCCGCGACTGCAACCGAGCACGTCTGTCGACCGAAGGGCGACTTTTCCTGTGCCTCTTCGGCACGCACGGCCACGACCTGCGCGCCATGTTGCGTGGCGGCGCGTCAGACGGCGAGATCGCGTCGGCGATCGCCCATATCTGGGCCCGCCGCGACGACCGCTATTCCGAACTTCGCGGATCGGCCGCCGCGCCGTCAGGCGGCGAGCGCCGGGTCGAGATGCATTACATCGGCGGCTGATGCAGCCCCCGGCTGCGGGTTGCGGCGCGTGCCCGGCGCAGGCTGCGCGGCCGCGCCGGGCTTACCTCAGCGTTGAACCGATGCCACGCCCTTGTTCGCCAGCGCGTCGGCGCGCTCGTTGCCCGGGTCGCCCGCATGGCCCTTCACCCAGTGCCAGCCGACCTGGTGCTGCTGCACCAGCCCGTCGAGGCGCTGCCAAAGTTCGGCGTTCTTCACCGGCTTGTTGTCCGCGGTGCGCCAACCGCGGCGCTTCCAGTTGTGGATCCAGGTCGTCATGCCGTTCTTGACGTACTCGCTGTCAGTGTAGATCGCGACCTTGCAGCGCCGCTTCAACGTGGCCAGGGCCTCGATCACGGCCGTCAGCTCCATCCGGTTGTTGGTGGTCTGGGGCTCACCGCCGAAGAGCTCCTTCTCGTGCCCCCCGGCGCGCAGCCAGGCACCCCACCCGCCGGGGCCCGGGTTGCCCTTGCAGGCTCCATCGGTGTAGATCGTCACCTCGCTGTCCGAGGCTTGCACATTCGTCACTCAGGGTTCCTTGTGGTCATCGAAATGAATGGTCTGGTTCAGGACCGGCGCCGCCTTGGGCTTCGGCCGCTCGCTGCGGGCCATGCCGATCAGCCGCATACCGCGCACCCGCTTCACCGCAGTGATGCAGTAGACCGCGCCGAACACCGGCCACCAGTGCGAGCCGATGCGGTCCATCCAACCGAAGCGGTCGAGCCAGCGTTGCGAGGCCATCGGCGGGCGCCAGCAGCCGAAGCGGCCGGTCTCGATCTCGAAGTCCAGCAGGCGCAGCCAGTCTCGCAGCCGCCAGTAGCCGATGAACTCGCCCGCACGCGGCAGAAAGAGGCTGCGCTCGCCACCCGCCAGCTTCAGCCGCGCCCGGCCCAGGCGCTGGCGCAGGCCCCAGAGGCTGGCCGGGTTCAGGCCGACAATGACCACGCGCCCCTCGGGCCGCAGCACGCGTGCCACCTCGGCCAGCGCACGGTGCGGGTCGGCGGCCAGTTCGAGCGTGTGCGGCATCACCACCAGGTCGAGCGCGCCATCAGGGAAGGGCAAGGCGTCTGGCTCGCAGTGCAGGGCCACCACCGGTGGCTCCGGCAGCAAGCTGCTCGCGTGCTCCTCCGACGGCGGTGGCAGTTCCAGTTGCACCTGCAGCGCGGCTCCGTCGCCGGCGACCCAGCGATGCGGCATGCGGTTGGCTCGCAGGGTGTCGACCTCCGGCAGGCCGAGCTGCAGCGCATGGAAGCCGAAGATGTCGACCACCGCGTGGTCCAGGCGCTCCTGCTCCCACCTCAGCAGATAGCGGCCGGGGGGGGTCGTCAGCCAGAGCCCCAACTCTATAATTGACTGGTCTCGCGTCATGAACCTGGTTGCCCTGCCCGCCTTCTCCGACAACTACATCTGGATGCTGCACGATGGCCGGGAGGCCCTCGTCATCGATCCGGGTGATGCGGCGCCGGTGGCCGACGCGCTCGACACCGAAGGGCTGGCATTGACGGGCATTCTAGTAACCCACCACCACGGCGACCACGTGGGCGGCCTGCGCGAGCTGTCCGCCCGCCTGCAAGGCCCTGTGCACGGGCCGGCGCGCGAGCGCATGCCGGTCAACGTGATCGCGCACGGAGGTGGCGATGCCTTGCAATGGCACGGCATCACATTCCAGGTGCTCGATGTACCCGGTCACACGGCCGGGCATGTCGCCTACTTCGCCGAAGCGGCCCCTGGTGGGCCGCTGCTGTTTTGTGGCGACACCCTGTTCTCGGCGGGCTGTGGTCGGCTGTTCGAGGGCACGCCGGCGCAGATGCACCACTCGCTGTCGCAATTGGCTGCCTTGCCGGGCGACACGCGTGTGTGCTGCGCGCACGAGTACACGCTGTCCAACCTGCTCTTCGCGCAAGCGGCCGAGCCCGGCAACCCGTGTGTGGCCGAGTACGCCAGGCAATGTCAGGCGTTGCGCGCTGCTGGCCGACCCACCCTGCCCTCCACGATCGCGCTCGAGCGGCAGATCAACCCCTTCATGCGCTGCGATGAGCCGGCCCTGATCAACACCGCACGCGCGCACGGTGCCGCGAGTGACGACCCTGTCGAGGTGTTCGCAGCGCTGCGCGAATGGAAGAACAATTACCGATGAATCGAACGCCGTCTTCGTTGCGCCGCCCCGCGCTGCTGCCGCTGCTGGCCCTGTGCGTCGCGCCGTGGTTCGCGGGCTGTGCCGCCCTCAACCCGAACCGCCCCGCCGTGGTGAGCGCCGAAACCGTGCCCACGCCGCTCCCGGCTGTCGAGCTGGTGCCGGCTGCGCCCGCGGCCGACGTCGCCGCCCCGGGCCAGGCCGCGGTGGCGCCGGTGCCACCGGTTGACGCCGAGAGCTTCGACGCCAAGCCGATCGACCCGGTCGAGCCCGACCGCCCGGTGGACTTGCAGAGCACCGCCGCCGAGACCGACCTCTGGGCCCGTGTGCGCACCGGCTTTGCCATGCCCGACCTGGACACAGACCTCGTCCGCAACCGCGAGCAGTGGTATGCGAGCCGACCAGACTACGTGCAGCGAATGACCGGCCGCGGCAGCCGCTACCTCTTTCACGTGGCCGAAGAGCTCGACAAGCGCGGCATGCCGATGGAGCTGGCGTTGCTGCCCTTCATCGAGAGCGCATTCAACCCGCAGGCCATGTCGGTGGCCCGCGCGTCGGGCATGTGGCAGTTCATGCCACTGACGGGCAAGGACTACGACCTCAAGCAGAACGTCTTCCGGGACGACCGGCGCGACGTGCTGGCCTCGACACGCGCCGCGCTCGACTACCTTGGCCGGCTGCACAAGATGTTCGGCGACTGGCACCTGGCGCTTGCGGCCTACAACTGGGGTGAAGGCAACGTGCAGCGGGCCATCGCGCGCAACCAGAAAGCTGGTCTGCCGACCGACTACCTCAGCTTGCGGATGCCCGAGGAAACCCGCTACTACGTTCCGAAACTCCAGGCGGTGAAGAACATCATCAGCCGACCGGAGGCCTTTGGCCTGGTGTTGCCGGAGCTCAAGAACCACCCCTATTTCCTGAGCGTGCCGATCGAGCGCGACATCGACGTCGATCTGGCCGCACGGCTGGCCGACGTGTCGATCGAGGAGTTCCGCTACCTCAACCCGCAGATGAACAAGCCGGTGATCCTGGCTGCGGGTACCGAGCAGATCCTGCTGCCCTACGACAACGCCCAACACTTCGCCACCGCCTTGCGCGGGCACCGCGGCCCGCTGGCCACCTGGACGGCCTGGGTTGCCACCAAGACACTGCGGCCCGCCGACGCCGCCAAGCAACTGGGCATGAGCGAGTCGACGCTGCGCGAGGTCAACCGCATCCCGGCCCGCATGCTGATCAAGGCCGGCTCGACCCTGCTTGTTCCGCGCACGGCCCGGCGCGACAGCGACGTGACGGAGCAGGTGGCTGACAACGCGGTGCTGGCTTTCGCCCCCGACCGGCCGCCCTTGAAGCGGCTGACGCTGCGCGCCGGCAAGAAGGGTGAGTCGGTGGCCTCGGTGGCCAAGCGCTACCGGGTCACCAGCGCCCAGGTAGCGCAATGGAACAAGGTCAGCGCCAAGGGGCAGTTCAAGCCCGGCGCCACGATCGTGGTCTACCTCAGCGGCAAGACGACCGCGCGGGTCGCCTCAAACTCCAGCAAGACCACCCAGCGCAGCGGCGGTGGAACCACCAGCCGCCGCGCCTCCACCGCCAAGACCAAGTCGTCGCGCTGAGATTCAGCGCCTGTCGACCAGTGCGTGAGCGATGGTCGACAGGTCGACGTACTCCAGTTCGCTGCCGGCCGGCACGCCCCGGGCAAGCCGCGTCACCTTCAGGCCACGGGCTTTCAGGCCCTCCGACAGCACATGGGCGGTGGCTTCGCCCTCCGCTGTGAAACTGGTGGCGAGGATGACCTCCTCCACTCCGCCCTGCTGGGCGCGGGTCATCAGGCCGGCAGCCCCGAGCGCGCTCGCGCCGATGCCGTCGAGCGGGCTGATGCGACCCATCAACACGTAGTAGTAGCCGCAGTAGCTGCCCGTGCGCTCCAGCGCGGCCTGATCCGCCGGGCTTTCCACTACACACAACTGCCGTGCATCACGGCTGTCGTCCCGACAGATGCTGCAGACTTCGTCGTCGGTGAAGGTGTGGCAGCGGCTGCAATGCCGCACCGCCTGGACGGCCTGCTCCAGCGCCCGGGCGATCTGCTGGGCACCGCCCCGGTCGTGCTGCAGCAAGTGAAACGCCATGCGTTGCGCCGACTTGACGCCGACGCCGGGCAGCCTGCGCAGGGCGTCGACGAGAGCGTCGAGGTGGCCGGCGGTCACTGCGGGATCAGAAGAGCATCTTCATGCTGAACTCAGAAGGGCATCTTCATGCCTGGGGGCAGCGGCATGCCGGCAGTGAGCTTGCCCATCTTCTCCTGGCTGGTGGCCTCGGCACGGCGCACCGCGTCGTTGAAGGCGGCGGCGACCAGGTCTTCGAGCATGTCCTTGTCGTCGGACAGCAGGCTCGGGTCGATGGTGACGCGCTTGACGTCGTTCTTGCAGGTCATCACGACCTTCACCAGCCCAGCGCCGGACTGGCCCTCGACCTCGATCTGCGCCAGTTCCTCCTGCGCCTTGCGCAGGTTGTCCTGCATGGCCTGGGCCTGTTTCATCAGACCTGCGAGTTGGCCTTTCATCATGGTGCGTGTCCTTCGTTCTAGGGTTCGGAAAGGGTGTCAGGCCGGCCGGATCGAGCCGGGCACGATGCGCGCGGTGCTGAACTGCGCGAGCATGGCCTGCACCAGGGGGTCGTTGTGGATGATGTCTTCGGCCTGGCGCTGGCGCAGCGCTGCGGCCTCGGCCTCGCGGCGCGCGGGGGAGTCGGCGGGCACGCCGGCGACCACCTCCAGCCTCACCGGCAGGCCGCCGGCCAGCAGGGCAGCCTGCAGTTTCTCGGCCAGCGCAGGGGCGCGCAGCGTCTCGCGCTCGACCTGCAGGCGCCAGCATGCGCCACCGGCACCCTCTTCGACCGCAAGCAACTCGGCCTGCATCGCCAGCTCCTTCACCAGAGCGGTGATGGCATTGGCCGCGACCAGCCCGGCCACCGCCTCGGCCCAGCGATCACCCAGCGGCGTGCGCCGAACCGCCTGCACTGGGGCAGGCACCATGGTCGGCGCACGCGCAGGCACCACATCGGGTAACCCGTCGGTCTGCGCTGCCGTGCGCCGCGAGGGCGCAGCGACCACTTCCTCGCCTTCGAACGGCGCTTCGTCCAGCCAGGGCGGCAGCTCTTCGGAGGCACGCTGCACTGGCATCGCGACAGGCTGCGGCGGCGACTTGGCGACCACCGGCTCACCCGCATGCTCGGACAGCGACCTGCGGGCAGGCGCCGGCGTCAACGCGGGTGATGCCGGCGCCTCAGGCGTCGGCGGCCGAGCCGCCGGCATCACGAGCGGAACAGGCGCGCGCGCGCGCTCAGACCCCCTCGCCTGCAGCGCCGCAGCCCCCCCCGCGGCCGATGCCGCACCGCCGGCAGCCGGCCGGGCAACGGCTCGACCTGCCCCACCACCGGCCGGGAATGCCAGGAAGCGCAACAGCACCATCACCAAGCCGGCGTACTCGTCAGGAGCGAGGCTCAACTCGGGCCGCCCCTGCAGCACCATGCTGTAGAGCAACTGGGTCTCGTCTGGGGCCAGCAACCCGGCCATCTGGCGGCCGGCTTCGGTGTCCGGGTCGGTCGTGTCCAGCGCGCCCGGGACCGCCTGCTCGACCGCCATCTGCTGCAACAGCCGCGCCATCTCTTCCAGCGTGCCCTGGGCCGACAGGCCCTGGCTGCGGAGGCCTTCGGCCTCGGCCAGCATGCCGGCGCCGTCGTGCGCAGCCAGCGCCTCGATCAGGCGCTGCGCGTGTCGGCGGTCCACTGTTCCCAGCATGGCACGTACCGCTGGCTCTTCAAGCTTGCCGCCACCGTAGGCGATGGCCTGGTCGGTCAGTGACAGCGCGTCGCGCATCGAGCCGCGCGCAGCTCGCGACAGCAGCCGCAGGGCGCCGGGCTCGACCGGCACGTTCTCCTTCGCCAGCACGTTCTGCAGATGCTCGGCCACGGTCTGCGGGGCCATCGGCCGCAGGTTGAACTGCAGGCAGCGGCTCAGCACCGTCGGCAGCATCTTCTCGGGGTCGGTCGTGGCCAGGACGAACTTCAGGTACTCAGGCGGCTCCTCGAGCGTCTTCAGCAGCGCGTTGAAGGCGTCCTTCGTGAGCTGGTGGGCCTCGTCGATCATGAAGACCTTGAAGCGGCCGACGCTGGGCTTGTAAGACGCGCGCTCGATCAGGTCGCGCGCCTCGTCGATGCCACGGTTGCTGGCGGCATCGAGCTCGGTGTAGTCGATGTAGCGGTCGGCGTCGATCTCGCGGCAGGCCGTGCAGACGCCGCAGGGCCTGGCGGTGATGCCGCCGGTGCCGTCGGGCCCGATGCAGTTCAGGCACTTGGCGAGGATGCGCGAGACCGTGGTCTTGCCGATGCCGCGCGTGCCGGTGAACAGGTAGGCATGGTGCAGCCGCCCCTGCTCGAGCGCGTGGGTCAGCGCCCGCACGACATGGTCCTGGCCGACCATTTCCTCGAAGTTGCGCGAACGGTACTTGCGCGCCAGGACCACATAGCTCATGGCATGCATTCTACGAGGGGCACCACCGAACGACAGGCCCGGAAGGCGGGTAACCGATAATGCCGCACCATGAGTTCCACGCCCTCTTCCCCCGGCACGCTGAGCTACGAGCAGGCCGGCGTCAACTACGACCTGATCGACCCGCTGAAGGTGGCCGCGCAACGCGCCGCCGCCGCCACTGCCGGCCACCTGGCAGGGCACGGCTTTTCCGAGGTGAAGGCCTCTCGCGGCGAATCGGCCTATGTCGTCGACGTGGGCCCGTTCTACCTGGCCAGCATCGTCGAGTGCCTGGGCTCCAAGGCCCTGGTGGCCGACGAGATGAAGGCGCTAACCGGCAAGAGCTACTACGACGGCATCGCGCAGGACACGATCGCGATGGCGGTCAACGACCTGATCACGGTCGGCGCCACGCCACTGGTGGTGCAAGCCTACTGGGCGGCGGGTGGCAGCGACTGGTTCGGCGACGCGCAACGCGCGCAGGCCCTGGTCGATGGCTGGAAGAAGGCCTGCGACACCTGCCAGGTGGCCTGGGGCGGCGGCGAAACTCCCGCGCTGGCGGGCATCGTCGAAGGCGGCCGCATCGACCTGGCGGCCTCGTGCACCGGCATCATCAACCCGAAGGCGCGCCTCAGCGTGGGAGATGCACTCACCCCCGGCGACGCCATCGTGCTGCTGGCTTCCAGCGGCATCCACGCCAACGGCCTGAGCCTGGCGCGCAAGCTGGTCGAGCGCCTGCCGCAGGGATACCTCACCGAGGTCGCGCCGGGCCTGACTTACGGCGACGCGCTGCTTGCACCCACCGCGCTCTACAGCCCGGTCACCGAGGCGCTGGCCAAGGCCGGCGTCGCGATGCACTACTGCGCCAACATCACCGGCCACGGCTGGCGCAAGCTGCTGCGCCATCCCAACACCCTCACCTACCGCATCACCGCGGTGCCGCCCGTTCCACCGGTGCTGAAGTTCATCCAGCAGCACGCGCAGCAGGACGACCGCGAGGCCTACTCGACGCTCAACATGGGTGCCGGCTTTGCGCTCTTCGTGGCGGCGCAAGACGCCCAGCGCACCGTCGCGATCGCGAAGGCCAACGGCATCGACGCGATCGTCGCGGGCCGCGTCGAAGCCGGGCCGAAGCAGTTGCTGATCGAGCCGATCGGCGTGCGCTTCGGCGACGACGACCTGCAATTGCGCTGAGTCGCAGCCCCGCGCGGCATCGACTGAAAAGCGGCCTCAGGGCCGCTTCGTTGTTTCAGCGGCGGATCGTTTCGCCGATCGATTTGTGTTTCCGGTCGTACTCGATGCCGCGCTGGACTTCTGCAATCGCCTTGTCGACGGCCCGGATCGCATCGGCGCGGTTGCCGCCCTTGTCCGAGCTGGCCCGCTGCAGGCTCTCGCGCGCCCGTTCCAGGTGCCGGAGCGCTTCTTCCATGTGAGGCTGATCGGCGAATGCTGGCAATGCGCCGGCGAACAGCATCGCGGCAGCGGCCAAGGTCGGTGCAAGTTTCATCGGTGGCTCCTGGCATGGTGTGGTTTCAACCGGCAGCATAGCCTCGCACCGGACGGCGTCGGTAACCGAATCCGACCAGCCCGCCGGTGGAACCCGGGTCGCTTACAATCTGCGCTGACGGGCCTCCTCGCATGGAAGCACGGCCAACTGGGTCAGGTGGGGAACCAAGCAGCCCTAACTGTTGTGACCAGTGCCGAGATCAGGCTCGTCACCCGATGCCTCGAAACCGGCCGCCAGGGCTCATCCCCGGCGGCCGTTTTCTTCCCCGGTTGCTCAGGGGCCGGGCGCGGATGCCGGCCCGACGCGGCGGGCAACGAACTCCACCGGCCCGCGTGCCGACGAGCCGCCTTCGGTCTGCATCACGAGGCGCAGTTCATCGCCGGCCAGCCGGCCGCTGTATCGATGCACCAGCGGGGCTCCGCCCATCTCGGCCGTGCGAGTCACGAAGCTGAACCGACCAGCCTCGACCCGCCCCTCCAGCACACCGCGCGGGAGGCCGAGGAAGCCGGCGCTGCCGTGCAGTTCCTGGCCTTGGCCGGTGAAGCTGAATTGCTCGATGTGTTGGGCATTGGGCCAGTCGTAGGTGACCGCGGCTTGCCACTCCCCGTTGATCGCCGGGCGCCCGGCGCTGGCGGCGCGCAACAGCCAGGCGCCAGCGGCAGCGGCCACGAGCAGGCCAGCGCCCACCAGAGCCCAGCGGCGCAGCATGCGCCTCCTGCTGCCAGAAACCGGCCCTGCCAGGGTCTCGTGCAGGGCGGCTGACAGCCTGGCCATGTCGGCGTCGAATCGGCCGTGGCTGAGTTCCAAGGCCTGCAGGCTCGCCAGGGCCTGCAACTCTGGCGGAAGGTCGGTGGCCACCGGCATGGCAGCACCCTCCACCAGCACGGGAATCACTCTCAGGCCGCGCGACAGTGCGGCGGCCACTTCCCCTCGCACGAAGTCGTTCGGCTCGGCCAGGCGATCCTGCCCGCCTCCGCGGTCGCCTCGCCAGCGCGGGCCGATCAGCACCAGCAGGACACTGGCGCGTGCCACCGCCTGGTGGATGGCATCGGCAAAGCTGCGGCCAGGCGAGATGTCATCGACATCGATGAACACGCGATCCGGGCCGAAGCGATGTGCCAGTTCGCCGGCGATGGCGCGCGCGTAGCCCGCGCTGTCGTCGCGTCGGTAGCTGATGAAGAGGCGTGACTCTCGCATCGGGCGTCCAGCAGTCTGCGGCACCGCAGCATAACCGCCGGCCGCCGCAGCGGGGAATAGGCCGCCGCGTCGGGCCGTATACGCCCAGCCCGAGGGCCGGGGAACGGCCCGCCCACCACCAAGAGGAGCCATCATGCCGCGACCGTCATCACTCGTTTCCCTCGCCGCCATCGCCCTGCTGGGCTTGGCCGGCAATGCGCTGGCGAAAGACAAGGTCAGCGTGCGGCTGCAAGGCTACGCCGAGGTGCCCTCGGTGGCCTCGGCCGCCAGCGGTCGGTTCAAGGCCACCATCCGCCCGTCGCAAGGAGCGATCGACTACGAGCTGAGCTACGACGGGCTGGAGGGCGAGGTGCGCCAGGGCCACATCCACTTCGGGCAGATGGGCGTGAACGGCGGAATCATGGTCTGGATCTGCCAGACCACCTTCAACGCCGACCCGACCGGCCTCGCGCCGACCTGCCTGCAATCGGGCACGATCACGGGCACCCTGACCGCGGCCAACGTCATCGGGCCCACCGGCCAGGGCGTCGATGCGGCCGAGTTCGCCGAGCTGGTGGCGGCCATCCGCGCCGGCGTGGCCTATGCCAACATTCACACCACCAAATTCGCCTCGGGTGAATTGCGGGGGCAGCTCGCAGTCAGCGAGTGACCGGCGCGGCCTTGTCTCACGGGGCGCCCTCCGGCGCCCTTTTCACCGCTCAGCGCTTGCCGCCGATCCGCAGAAGCACCACGCCCGCTGCCACTGCGGCAATACCTGCCCACATCGGCACGTTGACGGTTTCCTTTTCTTTCACCGACAAGGTGATGGGGCCGATCTTGGCCTCGTGGTTTTCCTTGGTGTAGCTGAAGCTGCCATACACCAGGCCCAGCACCCCGGCGACGATCAGCACGATGCCCAGCAGTTTCGCCATGTCACAAGACCTCCGTCAGATGGACGGGGCATTGTGCATCGCGCCCCGGTGCACCCGGCGGCGCGGCGCTGGCCACTGGCGCCGGCAAGGGCCGCTCGGGTACACTGCCCGCTTGCCAGGAGAGAGCCCCATCCGGGGCCGCCGAAGGCGCAGAGGTGGAACACGCCTCGAACGCTCAGGCAAAAGGACTGGCAAGCGCTTCGCGTCAGGATGCGGGGCGTTCCTCACTGGAGAGAGGTGGGTCTTTGAGCCCATCCACCGAAGGGGCAAGCGGTGCCCGGCCACACGCCGACACCGTCAATCTCTCAGGTAAAGCGGACAGCGAGGGCACTTCCGACCGTCACAGGTTCCCTGGATTGCCCTCGACACAGGAACAGCTCGCATGTCCTCCGCTGCCGCCCCCACCGAATTGCTGCAGACACCGCTGCACGCCCTCCATCTCGAGCTCGGCGCCCGCATGGTGCCCTTTGCCGGCTACGCGATGCCGGTGCAGTACCCCGCCGGCTTGATGGCCGAGCACAAGCAGTGCCGCGAGTCGGCCGCGTTGTTCGACGTGTCGCACATGGGCCAGCTGCGCTTGGTCGGTGCCGATGCTTCCGCCGCGCTGGAAACCCTGGTGCCGGTCGACGTGGTCGACCTGGCGCCTGGCAAGCAGCGCTACGCCTTCTTCACGAATGAGCAGGGCGGCATCCTCGACGACCTGATGATCACCCGCCCGCCCGCGGATGCGCTGGACAAGTTCGGCGACCTGTTCGTGGTGGTCAACGCAGGCTGCAAGGACGCCGACATCGCCCACCTGCAAAAGCACATCGGCCAGCGCTGCGAAGTACGCCCGCTGCCCGAGCGCGCACTGCTGGCCCTGCAAGGCCCGAAGGCCGCCGAGGCCCTGGCTCGCCTGGCCCCCGGCGTCGCCGCCCTCACCTTCATGACCGGCGGCCTGTTCGACATCGCAGGCGCCGAGTGCTTCGTCACCCGCTCGGGCTACACCGGCGAAGACGGCTTCGAGATCTCGGTCCACGAAGCCCAGGCCGTGCGGCTGGCCCGCGAATTGCTGGCCCAACCCGAGATCAAGCCGGCGGGCCTGGGCGCCCGCGATACCCTCCGCCTGGAAGGCGGCATGTGCCTCTACGGCCACGACATCGACACCGGCACCACCCCGGTCGAGGCCGCACTGACCTGGGCCATCCAGAAGGTGCGCCGCGCTGGCGGCGCCCGTGCCGGCGGCTACCCCGGCTCGGCCGTGATAGACGCCCAGCTCGCCGCAGGCGCGAAGCGCAAGCGCGTCGGCCTGGTCGGCCTGGAGCGGGCCCCCGTCCGCGAGGGCGCCAAGCTGGTGGCCGCCGACGGCACCGAGCTCGGCGCCGTGACCAGCGGCACACTGGGCCCCACCGTGAACCAGCCGGTGGCCATGGGCTACCTGCCGGCCTCGCACGCCGCCGCCGGCACCGAGGTCTTTGCCGAGGTGCGCGGCAAGCGGCTGCCGATGAAGGTGGCCGCCATGCCCTTCGCCCCCCATCGCTACTTCCGCGGCTGACCCGGCTCAGCAGCCTTCCAGGGTCTGTGCAGGCTTGACCGCCGGCCGGCCCTGAATCAACCTAGCCACCCCGCCACACCCCGAACCCGAAGAGGAGCCCTGCCCATGACGACCATGTTCACCCCCGATCACGAGTGGATCAACATCGAGGATCACGAAGCCGCTGTGGTCGGCATCACGCTGCACGCGCAGGACGCGCTGGGCGACGTGGTGTTCGTCGACCTGCCCGAAGTGGGCAAGACCTACAACAAGGGCGAGATCACGGGGGTCGTCGAGTCGGTCAAGGCCGCCGCCGACATCTACATGCCGGTGACCGGAGAAATCGTCGAGGTGAACGAGGAGCTCCGCGCCAACCCAGCGCTGGCCAACACCGACCCGATGGGCAACGGCTGGTTCTTCAAGGTCCATGTCACCAACATGGCCGAGTTCGACGAGCTGATGGACCCGCCCGCCTACGACGCCCTGCTCAAGACGCTGTAACCCCCGCTACCCCGCTCGGCCGTGGCACCCGCTGCGATCGAGCCCCTCGCCTTCCGCCCTGCCTCGCCCTCCGCGCCATGCTGATGCACGCCCACACCCCTCTCGATGCCCTCGAAAACCACGGCGAGTTCATCGCCCGCCACATCGGCCCCGACGCGGCCGACGAGGTGCACATGCTGAGCGTGATCGGCACCGCCTCGCGCCAGGCCCTGATCGATGCGATCGTGCCGAAGTCCATCGTGCGGGCGCAGCCGATGGCGCTGCCTGCGGTGGCGAGCGAGGCCGAGGCGCTGGCCGAGCTGCGCGCGGTGGCCGCGCTGAACCAGGTCAAGAAGAGCTTCATCGGCCAGGGCTACCACGGCACGCTCACGCCGGGCGTCATCCTGCGCAACATCCTCGAGAACCCGGCCTGGTACACCGCCTACACGCCCTACCAGGCCGAGATCTCGCAAGGCCGCATGGAAGCCCTGGTCAATTTCCAGACCATGGTCTGCGACCTGACGGGCATGGCCATCGCCAACGCCTCGATGCTGGACGAGGCCACCGCCGCCGCCGAGGCCATGACGCTGGCCAAGCGCAGCGTCAAGAGCAAGAGCAACACCCTGATCGTCGCCGGTGACTGCCACCCGCAGACCATCGAGGTCGTGAAGACCCGTGCCGAGCCGCTGGGCATCGAGGTGCTGGTGGGCGTGGCGCCCGAGCTGATGGCCCAGCATGACTACTTCGCCGTGCTGGCCCAGTACCCGGCCACCACCGGCCTGGTGCATGACATGCGCGCCTTCGTCGAGCAGGCCCATGCGAAGAACGCCGCCTTCATCGTCGCGGCCGACCTGCTGGCGCTGACGCTGCTGGCGCCCCCCGGAGAATGGGGCGCCGACATCGTCGTCGGCAACAGCCAGCGGTTCGGCGTGCCCATGGGCGGCGGCGGCCCGCATGCCGCCTTCATGGCCTGCCGCGACGAGTTCAAGCGCTCGCTGCCCGGCCGCCTGGTCGGCGTCAGCGTCGACTCGCACGGCCACCCCGCCTACCGCCTGGCGCTGCAGACACGCGAGCAGCACATCCGCCGCGAGAAGGCCACCTCGAACATCTGCACCGCCCAGGTGCTGCTGGCCGTCATCGCCAGCATGTACGCCGTCTACCACGGGCCCGAAGGCCTCAAGCGCATCGCGCTGCGGGTGGCGAGCTACACCGCCATCCTGGCCGATGGCCTGGCGAAGATGGGCCTGAAGGTGCTGAACCCGCACGCCTTCGACACGCTGACCGTCGAGACCGGCGACCACACCGAAGAGGTGATCGGCCGCGCGCTGGCCGCGGGCGCCAACCTGCGCCGCGTGTCGCCCAAGCACGTGGGCGTGGCGCTGGACGAGACGACCACCCGCGCCGACATCACCGCGCTCTGGGGCTGGTTCGCCACCGGTGGCCAGGCGCTGCCGAGCGTCGACGACTTCGCCGCCGGCGTGGCGCCGAAAATCCCCGACGCGCTGCGCCGCACCAGCGCCTTCCTGACGCACCCGGTGTTCAACACCCACCACAGCGAAACCGAAATGCTGCGCTACCTGCGCCGCCTGGCCGACAAGGACCTGGCGCTGGACCGCAGCATGATCCCGCTGGGCTCGTGCACCATGAAGCTGAACGCGACCAGCGAGATGATCCCCATCACCTGGCCCGAGTTCGCGCAGGTGCACCCGTTCGCCCCGGCCGACCAGCTCAAGGGCTACGCGCTGTTGAACGAGCAGCTCACCGGCTGGCTCTGCCAGGCCACCGGCTACGCCGGCATCAGCCTGCAGCCCAACGCCGGCTCGCAGGGCGAGTACGCCGGCTTGCTGGCCATCCGCGGCTGGCACCAGTCGCGCGGCGAAGGCCACCGCAAGGTCTGCCTGATCCCCGAGTCGGCACACGGCACCAACCCGGCTTCGGCGCAAATGGTGGGCATGCAGGTCATCGTGGTGAAGTGCGACGCCAGCGGCAACGTCGACCTCGACGACCTGAAGGCCAAGTGCGAGCAACACAGGAACGACCTGGCCTGCATCATGATCACCTACCCCTCCACCTACGGCGTGTTCGAGCCGAGGGTGAAGGAACTCTGCGCCATGGTCCACCAATACGGTGGCCGGGTGTACGTGGACGGCGCCAACATGAACGCGCTGGTCGGCATCGCCGCGCCGGGCCAGTTCGGCGGCGACGTGAGCCACCTGAACCTGCACAAGACCTTCTGCATCCCGCACGGCGGCGGCGGCCCGGGCGTCGGCCCGGTCTGTGTGGTCGAAGACCTGGTGCCCTTCCTGCCGGGCCACGCCACGGCCGGCCAGGTGCGCGAAGGCGGCGTGGGTGCCGTCTCGGCCGCGCCGCTGGGCAACGCCGCCGTGCTGCCGATCAGTTGGATGTACATCCGCATGATGGGCGCCGAAGGCCTGAAGCAGGCCACCGAGGTGGCGATCCTGAGCGCGAACTACGTGGCCGCAAAGCTGTCGGACCACTACGACATCCACTACAGCGGCGGCATCGCCGGCGTGAAGGGTGGCGGCGTGGCGCACGAGTGCATCCTGGACCTGCGCCCGCTGAAGGACAGCTCCGGCATCAGCGCCGAAGACGTCGCCAAGCGCCTGATCGACTACGGCTTCCACGCGCCGACGCTGAGCTTCCCGGTGGCCGGCACGCTGATGGTGGAGCCGACCGAGAGCGAGCCGCTGGTCGAGCTGGAGCGCTTCTGCCACGCGATGATCTCGATCCGCGAAGAGATCCGCAAGGTCGAGACCGGCGCCTGGCCGAAGGACGACAACCCGCTGAAGAACGCCCCGCACACCTCGCAAAGCCTGCTCAAGGCCGACTGGTCGCACGCCTACACCCGCGAGGAGGCCGCCTATCCCATTGCCGAGCTGCGCCAGCACAAGTACTGGTCGCCGGTCGGCCGGGTCGACAACGTCTACGGCGACCGCAACCTGTTCTGCTCGTGCGTGCCGATGAGCGAGTTCGCCACCGACTGAATGGCTGGCCGCTGCCGTGTGGTCGACCCTGTGCTCATTTCGGCAACTGGATGTCGGCCTCGACGGCGGCAAAGTAGTCGCCCAGCGCGCCATCGGCCAGCGCATCGATGTCGGTGCGCGAGCGCATCTTGAAGCGGCCGGTGGCGCCCTGGTAGCGCCCGGTGCCGGAAAGCACCTGCCCTTCGCTGAGCAGCTCGCCGCGCACGGCCCGCCCTTCCGGCGTCACTCGAACCTGGCTGCACGACTGCAGCGCCAGCGTCGAACCGTCCTCGAAGCGGTAGCTGAGGTCGTTCTGCACCATCATCTGCCCGTCCTGCGGCGGCGCCAGCGGCGTCAGGCGGACCGTCATCAGCGCTGGCTCGCCGTTGCCGAAGATCACCACCCCGCGTCGCAGAGCGCTCTGACCCTCGCGCCCGGCCTGCACCGAGGTCTGACGCCAGGACAGCGTTTCGGCGGCCGCGGGCAGCGCCAGCATGCCCACGCACAGGCCGCAGGCCAAGCCAGCGGCGCCAAGTCGTTCGATCACGCGCATCACCGTCTCCTCATCGAGTGGATTGCTGCGGCGGCACCGCCGCTCGCAAGCCCATTGAGCACCGCGGCCGGGCAGACGGCCTTGCTCAAGATCAACCATTGCAGGCTGCCGCGCAGCCCGGAGTGACCATGGCCGTTTCAGTTTTCGACCTCTTCAAGATCGGCATCGGGCCCAGCAGCTCGCACACCGTGGGCCCGATGCGTGCCGCGCGCCTGTTCGGGCTGCGACTGCGCGGCGAGGGGCTGCTCGGCAGGACGGCCCGCGTCCGCTGCTGGCTTTACGGCTCGCTCGGCGCCACCGGCAAGGGCCACGGCAGCGACAAGGCCGTGCTGCTGGGCTTGGCCGGGCACGAACCGGACACGGTGGACGTGGATGCCGTCGACACGATCCTCGACAAGATTAGGGCCGGCAAGCGACTTCCGCTGCTGGGTGAGCACGAGTTGGCTTTCGACGAACCCGAAGACCTGGTCTTCCGCCGCCGCGAGACCCTGCCGTTCCACGCCAACGGCATGCGGCTGGCCGCCTACGACGCCGACGGCAACGAAATCGAGAACCGCACCTACTACTCGGTCGGCGGCGGCTTCGTGGTCAGCGACGAGGTGGCGGCCGACGGCTCGAAGCAGAAGGTCATCGCGCCCGACGCGACCGTCCTGCCCCTGCCCTTCCGCTCGGGCGAGGAGCTGCTGCAGGTCTGCCAACGCGAGAACCTCAGCATCGCCCAGGTGATGCGCATCAACGAGCGCCACTGGCGCACCGACACCGAGATCGACACCGGCTTGGCTGCCATCTGGCGCGCGATGCAGGACTGCGTGGCCCGCGGCCTGCGCACCGACGGCGTTCTGCCGGGCGGCTTCAAGGTCAAGCGGCGTGCGGCGCAGCTTTATCGCGACCTGACCAGCAACCCCGAGGCCGCTTTGAGGGACCCACTGCAGGTGATGGACTGGGTCAACCTCTATGCCCTGGCGGTGAACGAAGAAAACGCCGCCGGCGGCCGCGTCGTGACCGCACCGACCAACGGCGCGGCCGGCATCGTGCCAGCCGTGCTGCACTACTACCACCGCTTTGTCCATGGCGCGACCGAGGCCGGTGTGATGGACTTCCTGCTCACGGCTGCCGCGATCGGCATCCTCTACAAGGAAAACGCCAGCATTTCAGGTGCCGAGGTGGGCTGCCAGGGTGAGGTGGGCGTGGCCTGCTCGATGGCCGCAGGCGCCCTGGCCGCAGTGATGGGCGGAACGCCCGCCCAGGCCGAGAACGCCGCAGAGATCGGCATGGAGCACCACCTGGGCCTCACCTGCGACCCGGTCGGTGGGCTGGTGCAGATCCCTTGCATCGAGCGCAATGCCATTGCCTCGGTCAAGGCCATCAACGCCGCGCGCATGGCGCTGCGCGGCGACGGCACCCACCACGTCAGCCTCGACAAGGTCATCAAGACCATGCGCGAGACCGGCGCCGACATGCAGACCAAATACAAGGAGACGGCGCGCGGCGGCCTGGCGGTGAACATTGTTGAGTGTTGAGCCTTGAACGGCGTTCAAGGAACCGTTTACATGACTGCCTAGAATCGTCCGGATCCTCCGCTGTAACACCGCCATGCCGTCCGACACCACCTATGCCCTGCCCACGTCGATCGCCCTGGTCGACGACGACGTCGAGTACACCGAGTTCCTGGCCCAGCACCTGCGCAGCTTGGGCGTCCAGGTACACCGCTTCGCTGACAGCACCGACCTGCTGGCCGACACCGCACCGTTCAGCTACGGCTTCTATCTTGTCGACCTGATGCTGCCGGGCATCGACGGAGTGGAGCTGATCCGGGTGCTGCGCCGCCGCACCCATGCCGGCGTGCTGGTCGTTTCGGGCCGCGTGGCCGACGACGTCTTCTCGTCGGTGGTAGACGCCGGCGCCGACATGCACCTGGCCAAGCCCGTCACCTTCGACCAGGTGGTGGTGGCAATCCGCGCAGTGCATCGCCGGGTGGTAGCCACCGAGGCCGGCAGCAAGGAATGGGTGCTGGACCGCCACGCCGGCCAGCTCGTGGCGCCGGACGGCGTCCGGGTCGATCTGAGCGAGGGCGACCTGATGGTGATGGAGTGCTTCGTCGAGGCCGACGGCCAGACCGTGACGCGCGAGGCGCTTTGCAGGCGCCTGGGCCGCCCGGTGACCGACGAGCCCGACAACACGCTCAGCGCGACGCTGTACCGGCTGCGCCGGCGTATCGAGCGCGCCACGCCGGTGGTGGTGCCGATGCAGTCGCAATCCCGTGTGGGCTACATCTTCCGCGCCCCGCTGCGCAGCGTCTGACCGGCGACGGGCCTTCGGTCAGGTCGCCGGCAGCCAGAGTCGAAACACGCTGCCGCCGCCCGGGTTGGGCGACCACCCCACCTGCCCGCCATGACGCAGCATGATCTGCTGCACCACGTGCAACCCCAGGCCGTGGCCGGGCAAGCCATGGTCGCCCCGGGCCCCGCGCTCGAACAGGCGCGCACGCAGCGCGTTCGCCAGGCCGGGCCCCCGGTCCTTCACCTCGAAGACCAGGCCCAGTGGCTCGTCGCTGTCACTGACGGTCAGCGTGACCGTTGACTGGGCGGGCGAGTAGGCCAGCGCATTGGCCAGCAGGTTGCGCAGGGCCAGGCGCATCAGGCCGATGTCCATTGCCGCGGTGCGGGCGTGGGCCGAGCGGGCCACGTTGACGCGGCCGCGCTGGCTCGGTTCCAGGTCGCCCAGGCTGAGCTCGACGAGCATGTTCACGTCCGCGTCGCGCGGCGCCAGCGGCTGCGCGGTGGCCAGCACGGTGGTGGCGGCCAACGTGTTGTCCAGCGAGCCGACGATGTGGCCGATGACCTTCTGCGCCCGCTGCAGCCGGGCCTGCGCCTCTTCCAGGTCTTCGATGGCGCCCGACTGCAGCGAGGCCTGCACGCCCTGCAGCGCGGCCGAGGCATTGTTGAGCGGCTGCCGCACTTCGTGCGCCAGTACGCGCACGAACTCCTCGCGCTCGGCCAGGCGGTCTGCCAACACCTCGGCCTTCGCTTCGGCGGCCACGCGCTGCTCCTGCGCCTGCTCGAGTGCCCTGGCCTGCAGGTCACGCCGCAGGCGCGACGCGTCCAGCGCCAGGCCCATGTAGCCCACATTCCCGAAGATCGCCACTACCAGGCCGCCGGTGAACACCAGGAGCAGGTCCACCGTCGGGGCGAACGCCGGCTTGCCCGTCAGCCCGAGCACGCCCACCACCATGCGCAGCACCAGCACCACGGCAAAGAAGGCGTAGGAAGCACAGATCAGGTTTGCCCCGCTGCCCGCAGGTTGCCGCCCGACCTGGCGCGCCAGTACCGACAACCAGATCGCGGCCATCGCCATCAACAGGCCGTTGACCGCACGGCGCGACACATCGTCGGCCAAGGTGGCCGCCAGCGCCACGGCCACGAACCCCGCGAAGACCGGCATTGCGGTTCTCCAGCGCTCGGGCTGCCCGCGCTCGCGCAGCAGCGCACAGACCCGCAGGCCCAGGCCAAGCAGCCCCAGCATGGTGGGCAGCTGGATGGTCCAGAACGGCGGGATGAAGGGGCGCAGCCAGAACAGCAGGTAGGTGGCCCCGATGACCACCCCGCCGCCGCACCACAGCGCGATGGCTTCGCCGTCGTCGTAGTGGCGCCGCAGGACCAGCCAGACCAGGCCCGACATCAACAGGTACACCACCCCGAGCAAAAAGAGGATGGTGCGGGGGTCCATCGGGATCAGCGGCATGGGCAGGGCTCGTCGGCTCGGTTCGGGTTCGCGGGGATTCTGCGACACGGACCGCGGCTGCGGCCTGGGTTGCGCCGCATGTTCAGCCGCACCGCCCGACGTTAAGCTTTCGATCATGAACCTGTTGCTCGCAGAAGACGACGCCATCTTGTCCGACGCCCTGTCCGCCCAGCTGCGCGAGGCGGGCTTCGAGGTCGAACACGCGCCCAACGGCGCCGTGGCCGAGTACCTTCTGCTCAAGCAGCCGTTCGACCTGGCCATCCTCGACCTGGGCCTGCCGCTGGTCGACGGGCTCACCGTGCTGCGGCGTGTGCGGGCGGCCAAACCGGCCTTGCCGGTGCTGGTGCTGACGGCGCTCGACAGCCTGGACGACCGGGTGGCTGGCCTGAACGCCGGCGCCGACGACTACCTGACCAAGCCGTTCGACTTCCCCGAGTTGGAAGCCCGCCTGCGCGCCCTGCTGCGCCGCACCCGCCCTCTGGGCAACACCGCCGAGCTGGGCCACCTCAGTTTCGACCGCGACGCGCGCCGCGCCGTGGTGCGGGGCGAGCCGCTCGACCTCAGCCCGCGCGAGTGGATGCTGCTGGACCTGCTGCTGTCGCAGCGCGACAAGGTGGTCACGAAGGAGCAGATCCAGCAAGCCTGGGCGACCGATCGCAGCGAGGCGGCGAGCGCGGCCGCGAGCGCCACCAACTCGATCGAGGTCTACATCCACCGCCTGCGGCGCAAGCTGGAGCAATCGGGCCTGGCGATCCGCACGGTGCGCGGCCTCGGCTACCTGCTCGAGGCCGACCTGGATGCCTGAGCTGTCGCGCGGAGCGGGCGGCCCCTCGCTGCACCGCCAGCTGCTGATCTGGCTGCTCGCGCCACAGCTGGTGCTGTGGATCGGCGGCGCCTTCGTCACCTACAACCTGGCGGCCCGCTACGCGAATGCAGCGATCGACGCCAGCCTCTCGCAGGCCACGCGCGCGCTGGCGCGGCAGGTCAAGCCGATCGGCAACGGCCTGTTCATCGACTTCCCCCGGGCGGCGCAGGACATCCTCGAGTCCGACCCCAACGACCGCGTGCTCTACACCGTCAGCGCGCCGCCCGGGGAGTTCATCCTCGGCAACCGCAACCTGCCGCCGCCCGCCGGCGTGCCCGCGCAGCCTGCGCTGGGTGAGCCCTACTTCTACAACGGCGAAGTGGCCTTGCCCGCTGGTGGCGGCAACGAGCGCCTGCGCGTCGCGGCGCTCTACCTCAGCTACGGCGAGGAGCCCGGCGAGCGGCAGACCATGCTGGTGCAGGTGGCGCGCAGCAGCGCCAACCGCGAGGAGCTGGCCCGCCGCATCCTGGTCGACACGGTGCTGCCGCTGTCGGCGTTGATCGTGCTGATGACGATGATCGTCTGGGCAGGCATCCGCGCCGGGCTCGCGCCGCTGGTGCGCCTGCGCAGCCTCGTCGAGGGCAAGGCGCCGAACGACCTGACCGCGATCGAGCTCCACGCCGCGCCGCGCGAGGTGCGCGCGCTGGCCCAGGCGATCAACGACCTTCTCGGTGCCGTGCAGCACAACGTGGTGGCGCAGAAACGCTTCATCAGCGACGCCGCCCATCAGCTGCGCACCCCGCTGGCCGGCCTGAAAAGCCAGACTGAGCTGGCGCTGAAGGAGGTGCAGGACGCGGCCGATTCGGCCAAGGGCCGCACCCGAGCCGAATCGCCCTCGTCGGGGGGCGGGGGCTGCGAGCATCCGCCTGGGGGCACGCTGGTTTCGAGGCTGCAACGTGTGCACGAGAGCGCCACCCGCAGCGCCCACCTCGTGAACCAGTTGCTGACGCTGGCGCGCGCCGAGCCGGAGTCGGCCACCGTGCAGGCGCGCATGCGGGTCGACCTGGCGAAGCTCGCGCGTGAACTGAGCGCCGAGTTCGTGCCCCGTGCCCGCCAGGCCGGCATCGACCTGGGTTACGAACCGGGCGAGACACGCGCCGGGCCGGCCGGCGACGAGGAGCCGCCGGTCGAGGTGATCGGCATCCCGCTGCTGCTGCGCGAGGCGCTGGCAAACGTGCTGGACAACGCCCTGCGCTACGCCGGCCGCGGCGCCGAGGTCACCGTGCGCGTGGCACGCCACGGCAGCCACGGCCTGGTCGAGGTGCGCGACACCGGCCCCGGCGTGCCAGCCATGCTTCAGGCCGACATCTTCGAGCGATTCGTTCGCGGCACCCACGAGGGCAACGGCTGCGGGCTTGGCCTGGCGATCGTCAAAGAGATCGTGCAGCGCCACGCCGGTCAGGTGCAGGTGGCCGACACCCAGCCCCACGGGCTGACGCTGCGCTTTCTGCTCCCGCTCGCGCCCTGAGCGCATCACGCACGCGGCCGGGCTGCAGGCAACGGCCCTCAGATGCCGGGGGCGACGCGTCGTCATGGTAAGTACCTAGAAATGTTTCGTTAATGTCTCTTTAATAATTGCGGCACTCGCAAGGTACATGAACGTCGACTGAACTCCAGGACGCCACACACCGCGAGCCACAGCTTCAAAGACCGCAGGAGACACCCTCGATGAAAACAAGCCTCCCCTTCGCCCCGGCTGCGCTGGCACTGGCCCTCGGCCTGAGCGCCGGTGCCGCCCAGGCGCTGGACTACACCGGCTACTTCCGCGCCGGCCCCGGCCTGACCTCGGAAGACGCCTCGCGCGCCTGTTACGCCCTTGGCAGCGGCAGCGCCGGCATGAAGTACCGCCTCGGCAACGAGTGCGACTTCTACGGCGAGTTCCAGCTCGGCCAGGGCTTCAAGACCGAAGGCATCGACACACGGGTGACGCTGATGGTCAACCACTACACCGGCGCCACCGACAACAGCAGCGAAGGCCTGAAGATCGAGCAGCTCTGGGCCGAGGCCAAGGGCTTCGACATCGCGCCCGAAGCCACCTTCTGGATCGGCAAGGAGCGCGGCCGCCGCGGCGACGTGCACATCGTCGACACCTTCTTCGTCGAGATGCTCGGCGTGGGCGCCGGTGCCAAGGGCTTCACCGCCGGCCCGGGCAAGCTGGGCATCGCCTTCTACAAGACCGACGCCGACGCGGCCCACCCCGGCAACCGCCTGAACGCCGAGTGGGTCGACATCGCTGCCAACGCCGACGGCAAGCTGAACTTCTTCGCCACGCTGACCGACGGTGATTTCGAAGGCGGCAAGAGCGGCGCCGGCCTGAGCATGCGCCATGACCAGTCCAACCTGTTCGGCGTGAATGGGCTGAACAACACCCTCTTCCTGCAGTACGCCCAGGGCTCGGCCGGCCTGAACGCCAACTTTGGCGACCTGACCGCCGGCTCCAAGGCCAAGCAGTGGCGCATCGTCGAGAGCGTGAACTGGCAGCGCGGCGCCTTCGGCGGCCAAGCCATGCTGCTGGCCGCGAGCCAGACCGACGGCGCTGGCCTGCGCACCACCTCTGCCTCGCTGGGTGGCCGCGTGTCCTACGCCTTCACCCGCAACTTCAAGCTCGTGACCGAGGCCGCCTACTCTCAGTTCAAGCCGGAAAATGGCGAGACCGCCAAGCTCGCGAAGCTGACGATCGCTCCGACGCTGGCCACCGGCCCGGACTTCTTCAGCCGCCCCGAGTTCCGCCTCTACGTGACCACCGCCAAGTGGAACGGCGCCGCCGGCAACGTGACCGGCCAGGCCGCCTTCGACGACAAGACCCGCGGCACCAGCTACGGCGCCCAAGTGGAGTGGTGGTTCTAGATGGAGCCCCCACGCCCCCTCCCGGGGGCTGCCCCCCCCAAAGGGGCTCGCGCAGCGGACCGGCAAAGCCGGATCCGCGCACGCCACTGGAATGGCGGCGGCTCCTGCGGAGCGCCTCAGAATCCAAACACTATGGAGACATGCAAATGAAGAAAACTCTGACTGCCCTGGCGCTGGCTTCCTGCGCTGCCTTCGCCAGCGCCGGCGAGATCGAGGTGCTGCACTGGTGGACCTCGGGCGGCGAGGCCAAGGCCGTCTCGGCCCTGAAGCTCTCGCTGCAGAAGAGCGGCCACCGCTGGCGCGACTTCGCGGTCGCCGGCGGCGGCGGCGATTCGGCGATGACGGTGCTGAAGTCGCGCGTGGTGTCGGGCAATGCCCCGTCGGCCGCGCAGATCAAGGGCCCTTCGCTGCAGGAATGGGCGCGCGAAGGCGTGCTGGCCAATGTCGACGACGTGGCCAAGGCCGAGAAGTGGGACGAGCTGCTGCCGCCGGTGGTCGCAGACACCATGAAATACAAGGGCAACTACGTCGCCGTGCCGGTCAACGTGCACCGCGTCAACTGGCTCTGGATCAACCCGGCCGTGCTGGCCAAGGCCGGCATGAAGGCGCCGACCACCTGGGACGAGTTCTTCGCCGCCGGTGACGCACTGAAGAAGGCCGGCGTCATCCCGGTCGCGCATGGCGGCCAGAACTGGCAGGACTTCACCACCTTCGAGACCGTTGCACTGGGCGTCGGCGGGGCCGACTTCTACAAGAAGGCCCTGGTGCAGCTCGACCCGGCCACGCTCACCAGCCCGACGATGGAGAAGGTGCTCACCACCTTCAAGCGCGTCAAGGACTACACCGACAGGAACGCCCCGGGCCGCGACTGGAACCTAGCCACCGCGATGGTCATCAAGGGCGAGGCGGCGATGCAGTTCATGGGCGACTGGGCCAAGGGCGAGTTCATCGCTGCCGGCAAGGCCCCGGGCAAGGACTTCGTCTGCGCACCCGCGCCAGGCACCGCCAAGGCCTACACCTTCAACATCGACTCGTTCGCGCTCTTCAAGCTGAAGGACGCCGGCAACGTGACGGCGCAGAAGGAGCTGGCCCGCCAGATCATGTCGCCCGAGTTCCAAGAGCTGTTCAACCTTTACAAGGGTTCGATCCCGGTGCGCCTGGGCATGAAGATGGACAAGTTCGACGAGTGCGCCAAAACCTCCACCACGGACTTCGTCTCGACCGCCAAGAGCGGCGCGCTGCTGCCGTCGATCGCCCACGGCATGGCGGTGCCCTCGGCCGCGGAAGGCGCCATCAAGGACGCGGTGAGCCAGTTCTGGAACACCGACAAGATGACTGCCAAGGAGGCGATGGACAAGATCGCTGCCGCTGCCAAGACGAAGTGACGCCCTTCTCCGTCGACCGGTCGATCGACTGACCGGTTGATCGGTCCTCAAGCCGCTGACGACGCACACACGCCAGCGGATTCTTCGGCCCCCCGCGCCTCGTGCGCGGGGGCCTCTTTTGAGAAGACTGCGAAGTCGCCCCGCATGTCCGCCCCCTCTGCCCTGCGAACACCCTGGCTGCCCAAGCTGGTGGTCGCGCCCTCGTTCGCCCTGTCGCTGTTCTTCATCTACGGCCTGATGGCCTGGAACGGCTACCTCTCGGTCTCGGCCTCGCGGCTCCTGCCCAACTACGAGTTTGTCGGGCTGGCCCAGTACGAGGCTCTGTGGGAGAGTGAGCGCTGGTGGGTCGCGCTGAAGAACCTCGGCATCTTCGGCGGGCTCTTCATCGGCGGTGGCATGGCACTCGGCCTGCTGCTGGCCATCCTGCTCGACCAGAAGGTGCGCGCGGAAGGCGTGCTGCGCACCATCTACCTCTACCCGATGGCGCTGAGCTTCATCGTCACCGGCACCGCCTGGAAATGGATGCTCAACCCGGGCCTCGGGCTGGAGCACCTGATGCACCAGTGGGGCTTCGAAGGCTTCGAGTTCGGCTGGCTGGTCGACCCCGAGATGGCCATCTACTGCATCGTGATCGCCGGCATCTGGCAGAGCGCCGGCTTCGTGATGGCGCTGTTCCTGGCCGGGCTGCGCGGCATCGACGACGCGATCATCAAGGCGGCCCAGGTCGACGGTGCCAGCCTGCCGCGCATCTACTGGCGCATCATCATCCCGACCCTGCGACCTGTCTTCTTCTCGACGCTGATGGTGGTGAGCCACCTGGCGATCAAGAGCTTCGACCTGGTGATGGCCCTCACCGCCGGCGGCCCCGGCTTCTCGACCGACCTGCCCGCCACTTTCATGTACACCATGGCCTTCTCGCGCGGCCAGATCGGCCTGGGCGCGGCGAGCGCCACCATCATGCTGGCCACAGTGGCGGCCATCGTTGTGCCTTACCTGTACTCCGAGCTGAGGGCGAAGAAGTGACCCGGATCACCTGGCACCGGGTGGTGCTCTTCGGCGTGCTGATCCTGTTCGCCGCCTTCTTCCTGACGCCGCTCTACGTGATGGTCGCGACCTCGCTCAAGACCATGGACGAGATCCGCGAAGGCACCCTGCTCTCGCTGCCGATGAGCCCCAGCTTCACGGCCTGGTCCAAGGCGTGGTCAGAGGCCTGCACCGGCGCCGACTGCGGCGGCCTCAAGCCCTTCTTCATGAACTCGGTGCTGATGGTGCTGCCGGCGGTCGCCATCTCCACACTGGTCGGGTCGCTCAACGGCTACGTGCTGAGCAAGTGGCGCTTTCGCGGCAGCGAGCTGATGTTCGCGCTCATCCTCTTCGGCGTCTTCATGCCCATGCAGGTGGTGCTGCTGCCGATGAGCCAGGTGCTGGGCTGGCTGGGCATCGCCAGCTCGGTCTGGGGGCTGATCCTGGTGCATGTGATCGCCGGCATCCCGAGCACGACGCTGTTCTTCCGCAACTACTACGTCGGCCTGCCCGACGAGCTGATCAAGGCGGCGATGCTCGACGGGGCGAACTTCTGGCAGATCTTCGTGCGCATCGTGCTGCCGCTGTCCACGCCGATCCTGGTGGTCACACTGATCTGGCAATTCACCAACATCTGGAACGACTTCCTCTACGGGGTGGTGTTCTCGGGGGTCGACTCCAAGCCGATCACCGTGGGCCTGAACAACCTGGCCAACACCTCCAGCACCGTCAAGGAATACAACGTGGACATGGCCGCAGCGATGATCGCCGCCCTGCCCACGCTGCTGGTCTACGTGTTGGCCGGCAAGTACTTCGTGCGCGGGCTCACGGCCGGCGCGGTCAAGGGTTGAGCGAGAGAACGTCCATGGGTGCGCTTTCCATCCGTCAGGTCCGAAAGACCTTCGGCCACATCGAGATCCTCAAGGGCATCGACATCGAGATCGAGGCCGGGGAGTTCCTGATCCTCGTCGGCGCCTCGGGTTGCGGCAAGTCGACGCTGCTGAACATGATCGCCGGCCTGGACGTGCCGACCAGCGGCGCCATCCACATCGGCGATCGCGACGTGACGCACCTGCCCAGCCGCGACCGCGACATCGCGATGGTGTTCCAGAGCTACGCGCTCTACCCGAACATGAACGTGGCGCAGAACATCGCCTTCGGGCTGGAGATGCGAAAGGTGCCCAAGCCGGAGCGCGACGCCGCGGTCGACCGGGTGGCGAAGATGCTGCAGATCGGCCACCTGCTCGACCGCAAGCCAGGGCAGCTTTCCGGCGGCCAGCGCCAGCGCGTGGCCATGGGCCGCGCCCTGGCGCGCGACCCCAAGCTCTTCCTCTTCGACGAGCCGCTGTCCAACCTCGACGCCAAGCTGCGGGTCGAGATGCGGGCCGAAATCAAGCGCCTGCACCAGCGCACCCAGACGACGACCGTCTACGTGACCCATGACCAGGTCGAGGCGATGACGCTGGGTGACCGCATCGCGGTGATGCGCGACGGCCGGGTGGAGCAGTTCGGCACGCCTGACGACATCTACGCGCGCCCGGCCACGCGCTTCGTGGCCGAGTTCATCGGCTCGCCGTCGATGAACTTCGTGGCGGTGCAGCGTGGCCCGGCCGGCGTGAGCGCCGCCGGCCTGGGGCTGCCGCTGGCACCCAACCAGCACCAGGCCATCGCCGCCGGCAGCACCGAGCTGAGCTACGGCGTGCGGCCCGAAGACCTGGCCCTGGCGGCGCCGGGCACGGCCGGCTGCCTGCCGGGCACGCTGGCCATGGTCGAGCCGACCGGCCCCGAGACCTACGCCATGGTCGACACGCCGTTGGGCACCTGGACGGCGCGCGTGCCTGGCAAGGTGGCGCAGCCTGTGGGCGAGCCGGTGGCGCTGGCCTGGAACGAGGGCGCAGTGCACCTGTTCGATTCACAAGACCGCCGTGTTGCATAGGGCCACACACTCGGGTACTGCATCGGCCGCCCGCGCGGCGTAGCATCGACCGCGTGAGCCCGCCGGGCCGCCCCACGGGCGCAAACCGGAAGGCACGGCCCGAAAGCACACCCATGAGACACGCCCCGCCAGCGCCGGACTTCCGCAGCATCGCCTTCCTGCGCGAACAACTGCTGCACACCATGGCCTTCTACGACGAACGGGCGCTCGACCCGTCCGGTGGCCACTACCACTTCCTGAAGGACGACGGCACGGTCTACGACCGCCACACCCGCCACCTCGTCAGCAGCACACGCTACGTCTTCACCTTCGCCAATGCGGCGCGGCACTTCCCCGACCACCCGCGCGCCGGCGCCTGGCTGGCCGCCGCGCGGCACGCACTGGATTTCGTCGAGCAGGTCCACAAGGACCCGGCGAGCGGCGGCTACACCTGGTTGCTGCACTGGGAGAGCGGTCGCAAGCAGGTCGTCGATGCCACCCAGCACTGCTACGGCCTCGCCTTCGTGCTGCTGGCCCAGGCGCATGCGCTGCGCGCCGGCATCACCGAGGCCCGAGCCGGCCTCGACCGCACCCTGAGCCTGATGGAAGAGCGCTTCTGGCAGGCCGACTTCGGCCTGTATGCCGACGAAGCCGCGCCCGATTGGCAGCTGCGCCCGTACCGCGGGCAGAACGCCAACATGCACGCCTGCGAGGCCATGCTGGCGGCCTTCGAGGCGACCGGCGACACCTTCTGCCTGCGGCGCGCCACCACCCTGGCGCAATCCGTCACCCACCGGCTGGCAAGCCAGGCCCACGGCCTGATCTGGGAGCACTACCACGCCGACTGGACGCCCGACTGGAACTACAACCGCCAGGACCGCAGCAACATCTTCCGCCCCTGGGGCTTCCAGACCGGCCACCTCACCGAGTGGGCCAAGCTGCTGCTCACGCTGGAGCGCCTGACGCCCGGCACCCCCGAGGACAGCTGGATGCTGCACCATGCGCGCGAGCTCTTCGCCGCCGCCGTGCAGCACGGCTGGGACCGCCACCACGGCGGCCTGGTCTACGGCTTCGCGCCCGAAGGCGACCCGGCGACCGACACCCGCATGCAGGTCTGCGACGGCGACAAGTACCACTGGGTGCAGGCCGAGTCGCTGGCCGCCGCCGCCGTGCTGGCCGAGCGCACCCACGACGGCGGCTACTGGGACTGGTACGACCGCATATGGGGTTACGCCTGGGCGAACTTCGTCGACCACCGCCACGGCGCCTGGTTCCGCATCCTCACCCACGACAACCGCAAGCTCACCGACCAGAAGAGCCCGGCCGGGAAGGTCGACTACCACAACATGGGGGCGTGCTACGAAGTGATCGCCGCGCTGGAGCGGCTCTGATCGGGCCACGGGCCGGGCGGCGCTGAAAACCCCGGGCTGCCAAAGGCGCCACGGGCGGCAGAATCCGGCGCTTCACCGCTGCCGCACCGCCCTCGATGAAACGCGCCCTGAAGCTGTTCGCCGCCCTGTTGATCGCCCTGCTGCTGGCCGCCGCCGCGGTGCTGGCGTGGATGTGGCAGGCCCGCCTGCCTCAACGCTCCGGCAGCCTGGCGCTCGATGGCCTGAAGGCCCCTGTTCAGGTGCGCTACGACGAGTCGGGCGTGCCGCACATCCGCGCCGAGAACGAAACCGACCTGTACCGGGCGCTGGGCTATGTGCACGCCCAGGACCGCCTTTTCCAGATGGAGATCCTGCGCCGCCTGGCCCGCGGCGAGCTGGCCGAGGTGCTGGGACCGAAGCTGCTCGACACCGATCGGCTCTTCCGCAGCCTGACGATCCGCGAGTACGCCGACGCCGCGGCCCCCAGGCTCGACCCGGCCTCCCCCGCCACCCAGGGCCTGCTGGCCTACCTCGACGGCGTCAACCAGTTCCAGGCCACCCGCCCGGCGCCGATCGAGTTCGAGGTGCTCGGCATCCCGAAGCGGCCGTTCACCGTGGCCGACACCTTGAGCGTGGGCGGCTACCTCGCCTACAGCTTTGCCGCCGGCTTTCGCACCGAGCCGGTGCTGACGCGGGTACGCGAGCAACTGGGGCCGGACTACCTTCAGGTCTTCGACCTCGCCTGGCACCCACAAGGCGTGAACCAGGGTCAGCCGGCCGGGCCCGCCCCTGCCGCCAGCGCCGCTTCCGGCGTGGCGCTCGGCGACGGCGACTGGCACGACCTCGGCCGCCTGGCCGCCTTGGGCCAGGACGCGCTGGAACTTGCCGGCGTGCCAGTCTTCGAGGGGAGCAACGCCTGGGTCGTCTCGGGGGCGCGAGCGGCCGGCGGCAAGCCGCTGCTGGCCGGCGACCCGCACATCGCCTTCGCCGTGCCAGCCGTCTGGTACGAAGCCCACCTGTCCATGCCGGGCTTCGAGCTCTACGGCCACCACCAGGCGCTCAACCCCTATGCGCTCATCGGCCACAACCAGCAGTTCGGCTGGAGCCTGACCATGTTCCAGAACGACGACCTGGACCTGGTGGCCGAAAAGGTGAACCCCGATAACCCCAAACAGGTGTGGGCCAACGGCGGCTGGGTCGACCTGCAGGAGCGCCAGCAGACCATCAACGTCAAGGGCGGCGCGCCGGTCACCATCACCCTGCGCCGCTCGCCACACGGTCCCATCGTCAACGACGCGCTGGACAAGAGCCTGGCCGAACGGCCGATCGCGATGTGGTGGGGCCTGCTCAACACCGAGAACCCGATCCTCGACGCGTTCTACCGGCTCGACCGCGCTGACACGCTGGACAAGGCCCGCACGGCAGCCAGCATGATCCACGCGCCCGGGCTGAACGTGGTCTGGGCCAACGCTGCCGGCGACATCGCCTGGTGGGCAGCCGCCAAGCTGCCGTTGCGCCCCTATGGCGTGAACCCCGCCTTCCTGCTCGACGGCGGCAGCGCCGAAGCCGACAAGGCCGGGTTCCTTCCCTTCGAGCAGAACCCGCACGAGGAGAACCCGCAGCGCGGCTACATCGTCTCGGCCAACCAGCAGCCCGCCGGCCAGACGCCGTTGCCGGGCTACTACAACCTTTGGGACCGCGCCCAGCGCCTGGACGAGCAGCTCGCCGCCCGCGCCAGCGGGTGGGACACCCCGGCCATGCAGGCCCTGCAGCTGGATACGCAGACGGGCCACGGCCCGCGCGTGCTGGCCCCGCTGCTGGGCGAACTGCGTGCCGCGTCGTCCGACCCGGCCGAGAAGGCGCTGGTGGAGCAGTTGGCGGCCTGGCGCGGCGACCACCCGGTAGACGCCGTCGCGCCCACCCTCTTCGCCCAGTTCCTCTTCGAGCTGGCCCGCGAGGCCATGGCCGACGAACTGGGCGAGGAGGGCTTCAACCTGCTGCGCCGCACCCGGGCGCTGGACCACGCCCTGCCCCGCCTGGCCGCCGACCCCGCCTCGCGCTGGTGGGACCGACGCGGCACCCCGGCCGAGGAAACGCGGGCCGAAGTGGTCAAGACCGCGTGGCTCCGAACCCTCGCGCACCTCAAGGCCGCGCTGGGCGGCGACGTGGGAAGCTGGACCTGGGGCCGCGCCCACCTGGTGACCCACGAGCACCCGTTGGGCAAGCAACCGCCGCTGGACAAGCTTTTCAACGTCGGGCCCTTCGCCGTGCCGGGTGCACGGGAAGTGCCCAACAACCTGAGCGCCACGATCGGCCCGGTGCCGCTGCCGGTGAACTCAGGCCCCTCGACCCGGCGCGTGATCGACTTCGCCCAGCCGCAGGCGGCACGCGGCATCCTGCCCGTCGGCCAGAGCGGCGTGCTGGGTGACCGGCACTACGCCGACCAGGCCGAGGCCTACCACCAGGGGCAAAGTCGGCCGCAGTACCTGGACTCGGCCGATGTCGCCACCCACACCCGCGAGACGCTGACGTTGACGCCCCGCTGAGCGCGGGTACCGGCTTCAAGGCGCCGCGCAGGGGTCGGCCACGCTGGCGTGGATGCGGCGGTCGCCCCGCGCGCTGGCGGGCGGCTCTGCACCTGGCGCGGGGGCCGAACCCGGGCACATCACCACGATGGACCCGCTCACGCCTACCAGGTACAGCCGACCGCGGCCGTCTTCGCCGAACGAGCCCAGGATGCTGAGCCCGCTGCCGGACAGCAGCGCCGAGGTTTCCTCGCGCAGGTCGACGGGAATTCCAGCGGCGTTGTAAGAGAACGAGAACGCACGGTCGCTCACGCAGTCGCCGAAGAAGTAGCGGCCATCGGCTTCTGGGATCGACGGCCCGCGGTACACATAGCCGCCGGTCACGCAGTCGCCCAGGCTGCCCTGCTGGCCGCTGTGCGGGTAGTCGAACACCGGGTCGGTCAGGCCCGGCTTGTCGCCACCCCCACCACCCGGCGTGCGCACCTTGCCCTCGCGCAAGCGCCAGCCGTAGTTGTGGCCGCCGGGGTCGGCCGCTGGCTCGAAATCGATCTCCTCCCGCGTGTCCTGTCCCACGTCGCCGATCCAGAGATCCCCGGTGTCGCGGTCGAAGCTGGCTCGGAAGGGGTTGCGCAGCCCGAGCGCCCACACCTCGGGCCGCACTTCTTCAGAGCCGACAAAAGGGTTGTCTGCCGGGACGCGGTAGCCGCCCTTGTCGCGGCTGACATTGATGCGCAGCATCTTGCCCAGCAGCACCTGCCCGTTCTGGGCGTAGTCGTGGGGGTCGTAGCCGCTGCCGCCATCGCCGAGCGCGACGTAGAGGTTCTTCTTGTCACCGGGACGAAACCCGATCCAGCCGCCCTTGTGGTTGCTGTAGACCGGCTGGTCGACGGTGATGATGGGCTGCCGCGAGCCCCGGTCGGCGCGGTCCGCGTCCGGCGGCGACACGGTGTAGCGCTCGACATGCGTGGCCGTGGCGCTGGTGTAGTCGACATAGAAGCGGCCATTGGTGGCGAAGTCGGGGTCGAAGGCCAGGCCCAGCAGGCCGCGCTCGCCGCCGGTGTCCACCCGGTCGGAGAGGTCGAGGAAGGTGCTGACCTTGTCCCCCCGCACCACGCGGATCACGCCACCTTTCTCGACGACGAACAGGCGGCGGTCGCCCTTGGGCGCGGTGACGAACAGCGACGCATCGAACCCGGTGCCCACGACCTTGCCGTGCAAGGCCTGGGCCGGGTCGGCACCCAGTGCGAGCGCCAAGGCCAGCAGCCCGGCCGGCAACGATTGCCAAAGCTTCATCGAATGTCTCCTGCGTCAGGGTTGTGAAGCCAGCGAGTCTCGCCCCACCCCGGCCGGCGCCGCCGGCGCCCCCCTTGTTCGCGGCGTATCAAGCCGTATCCGAAATGTCGGCAATTCGCCTCGTTCTTCGGCCTTTGGCCAGCGCGGCAACGGCCGATGATGCAAGGGCATGGTGCCTTCAGAGCGGCGTGGGGCCGCGCCTTGGGTGTCATGCTGGAGGGAAAACATGTCCTCGTTCGGCACTCTGGCCCTGCGCCCCGGCATCCAGCTGATGCGCCGCCTGCGCATGCCCACCAAGATGGGCCTGATGGGCCTGATGCTCCTGGTGCCCCTGGTTCTGTTGATCGCCTACAGCACGCAGGGCGCGCGCGCCGACCTGGCGCTGGCCCGCTCCGAGCATGCGGGCGCGGAAGTCATCGACCATCTGAGCGACGTCGTGGCCCTGCTCCAGCAGCACCGCGGTTTGACCAGCCGCGTGCTCTCGGGCGACGCTTCGGCCGCCGCCGAGCGCGACGCGGCCCGCATCAAGCTCAAGGCGGCCGTTGCCGCGGCCGACCAGCGCCTGGCTGCCCAGTTGCCATTCAATCTGGACGACGTATGGAAGCCTGCCCTCGACGGCACCCTGGCCCTGGCCGAAGGCCGCCACCCCGAACAGCGGGCTGAAGCCTTCGCCGAGCACAGCGCGCAGATCGAGCGCCTGCGCCAACTGGTGCTGATCACCGGCGAGCGCTCCGGCCTCTTGCTCGACCCGGAATCGAGCAGTTTCTTCCTGATGGACCTGTCGGTCGAGCGGGTCATCCCGTGGACCGAGGCGCTGGGCCAGGCCCGTGGACTGGGGGCCAGCTTGCTGGCCCGCGGGGACGCCAGCAACGCCGAGCGCTCCACCCTGGTGGGCCGCGCCGACGCGATGCGCAGCGAATTGGTCGACGTGGGCTTCCGGGTCGAGGCGCTGCGCCGCGCCGGTGTCGAGCCGCCTGCGGCCTGGGAAGCCGCGCGCAAGTCGTCACACGACTTCGAAGAGAACATCCGCACCATCTTCACCGCCGAGACCATCACCGGCGAGGCCGCTGCCCTCTTCGCCCAGGGCAGCGAAGCGATCGCCCAGGTCGTCGCCTTCAAGAAGCAGGTCAACGACAAACTCATCGAGGAGCTGACGGCACGCGAAGCGCGGCTGCTGGCCCGCATCTGGATCCAGCTGGGCATCTCGGCGCTGGGGGTGGGCTTCATGCTCTACCTCGGCCTGGCCTTCTACGCCAGCTTCGCCGGCGCGCTGCGCTCGCTGAACGACGGCGTGACCGCGGTCGCCGATGGCAACCTGGCGCACAAGATGCAGATCGAGGGCCGCGACGAGATGGCCGCCATCGGCCAGGTGGTCGAGCGCATGAGCGAGAAGCTCTCGGTCATGGTGGCCGAGATCCGCAGCAGCGCCGTGCGCGTGGGCATCGCGGGCCAGCAGATTTCCTCCAGCGGCGAAGCGCTCTCGCAGCGCACCGAGGAGCAGGCGGCCAACCTTGCCCAGACGGTGGCCACCGTCGGCCAGCTGAGCGACGCCGTCACCGCCAACGCCGGCGCGGCGCAGGAACTCGACCAGCTCACCAGCCAGCTGCGGCAACAGGCCGAAGCCGGTGGCGCCGCAATGCGCGAGACCGTGCAGTCGATGAGCACCCTGGAGGCCAGCTCGCGCAAGGTGGCCGAGATCATCGGCGTGATCGACGGCATCGCCTTCCAGACCAACATCCTGGCCCTGAACGCGGCTGTCGAGGCGGCGCGCGCCGGGGAAGCCGGCCGCGGCTTCGCCGTGGTGGCCACCGAAGTGCGCCAGCTCGCCCAGCGCAGTGGCTCGGCCGCCGCCGAGATCCGCCACTTGATCGGCCAGTCGACCGAGCAGGTCGGCCAGTCGGTGAGCCGCATCCAGCGCACCAACGGTTCGCTCGACGCGGTGGTGTCCGGCGTGCGCGACGTGTCGGACAAGCTGCGCGGCATCGCCCAGGCCAGCGCGCAGCAGTCGACGAGCCTCGAAGAGGTGTCACGCAGCGTCGGCAGCCTGGAGCAGATCACCCAGCAGAACGCCACGATGGTGGAAGAGTCTGCCCGCGCCTCGGGCGACCTCGTCACCCGGGCGTCGCTGCTGACCAGCGCGGTTGGCGCGATCCGCCTGCGCCAGGGCAGCGCCGACGAGGCACGCGCCCTGGTCGATCGTGCCGTCAAGCTCGTCCATGAGCGCGGCCTCCAGGCTGCAGCTGAACAGTTCCGCTCCGCCAAGGGCGGCTTCCTCGACCGCGACCTCTACATTTTCGTGACCGACCGCGACGGCCGCTACCACGTGCACGGCGCCAAGCCGGCCATGGAAGGCAAGCTGGTGCACGAGGTGCCGGGCATCGACGGAGATCGCTTTGCCCGCGAATCCTGGGCCGCGACCACCGGCAGCCACTGGGTCGAGTACTCGATCATCAACCAGCAGACCGGCAAGGTACAGCCGAAGGCCAGCTATGTGGTGGCCATCAGCGACAAGCTGCTGGTCGGCTGCGGCATCTACGCGAACGACAAGCAGGCCGCAGTGGCCTGAAACCCGGTTGGGCCTGAAAAAAGGGCGAGGCCATGGCCTCGCCCTTTGTCTTTTCAGCCACCGGCATCACTTGTCCGCCGGTGCGCCCTGCGGTCCATGGCTTGGCACGGTCAGCGGCACCTCTTGGCGGCGGACAAAGCGGCGCCTGAACCAGGCCGACAAGCCCTCCAGGTAGCTGTACATCACCGGCACCACCACCAGCGTCAGCAGCGTCGAGGTGATCACGCCGCCGATGATGGCGCGGCCCATGGGCGCCTGGATCTCGCCGCCTTCGTTCAGCGCGATGGCCATCGGCAGCATGCCGAAGACCATGGCCGCGGTGGTCATCATGATCGGCCGCATGCGGATCTGGCCTGCCTGCAGCAGCGCGTCGCGCACCGAGGCACCGGCCTTGCGGGCATGGTTGGCGAAGTCGACCAGCAGGATCGCGTTCTTGGTCACCAGGCCCATCAGCATGACCAGGCCGATCATCGAGAACACGTTCAACGTGGAGCGCCACAGCAGCAGCGCCAGCATCACGCCGATCAGCGACAGCGGCAGCGACATCATGATCGCGATCGGCTGCAGGAAGCTGCCGAACTGGCTGGCCAGCACGATGTAGATGAAGATCACCGCCAGCGCCATCGCGCTGAGAAGCCCACCGAAGGCCTCGGCCTGCTGCTTGCCAGCGCCGTCGACCATGAAGCTCACGCCCGGCGGCAGCTGGGTTTCCTTGATCAGCTTCTGAACGTCGGCGTTGGCGTCGCCCGAGGGCCGGCCCTCGACGCCGGCATAGACTGCCTCGCGGCGCTGCAGATTCTGGCGGCGGATCACCTCGGGGTTGAAGACCTGGGTGATGGTGGCCACCTGGTCCAGCGCGATCGGCGAGCCGTCCTTGGCGAAGGCGACCGGCAGCTTGGCCATCTGCTCGATGCGCTCGCGCTGGCCCTGAGGCAGGCGCAACAGCACCTCGACCTGGTTGCCGTCCGGCGTCGTCCAGTAGGTCGCCACGTCGCCGTTGACATAGGCGCGCAGCGAAGCCGCCACCTGCGGGCCGGTCAGGCCCAACTCTCGGATGGCCGACTCCTTCAGCCGCACCGCGAAGGCCGGCAGGCCGGGCTTGACCGTGGTGTCGACATCGACCACGCCCTTGATGCCCTTGAGCTTCTCGGCGAAATCCTTGGCGACCTTGGTGAGTTGCTCGCCATCGGCACCCAGGATGGTGATCCAGATCGGGCGGTCGAAGCCCACGCTGGCCTCCAGGCCGGGGATGTTGGCAATGTCGGCGCGGATCGCGTCCTCGATCTGCTTCTGGCTGCGGTCACGCTGCTTGCGGTCGACCAACGCGATGTTCAGCGCGGCCTGGTTGCGGCCGGTGGCCAGGCCCTCGCCGGTGGAGCCGACGACCGTCTGCACCGTCTTGATCTCGGGGTACCTGGCCAGGATGCTTTCAACCTGCAGCACCTTGTCGTTGCCGCGGTCCAGGCTGGATGCCACCGGGAAGCGCAGGTTGAGCTGAGTGAAACCCTGATCGGTCTGCGGGACGAACTCGCTGCCGACCAGCCCCGACAGGCCCAGCGCCACCACGAAGCTCATGAAGCCGCTCCAGGCGATCACGCCGCGGGGCGTGAGCGTGATGCGGCGCAGCCGGCGCGGCTGGCTGCGATCGCGCTGGCCTTCGCTGTCGAACGGGCGGCCCCAGGCGGGCAGCGGCAAGCGGTAGCGCCGACCCGAGAAGGCCCAGGTGATCAGCCGGCCGTACACGCCGTGCAGCCAGTCCATGCCGCGGTCGGTGCCGCGGATCAGGTGGCCGATCACCGGCACCCGCTTGAGGTAGGCGCTCGGCGGATCCTTCCAGACGCTGGAGAGCATCGGGTCCAGCGTGAAGCTGACGAACAGTGACACGATCACCGCCACCGCCACCGTGATGCCGAAGGGGTAGAAGAACTTGCCGATCACCCCGCCCATGAAGGCCACCGGCACGAACACCGCGCAGATGGCAAAAGTGGTGGCCATGACCGCCAGGCCGATCTCGTTGGTGCCGTCTTCAGAGGCCTGGTGGTGGTTCTTGCCCATGCCGATGTGGCGCACGATGTTTTCCCGCACCACGATCGCATCGTCGATCAGCAGGCCGATGCACAGGCTCAGCGCCATCATCGTCATGAAGTTCAGCGTGAAGCCGAAGGCATAGACGGCGATGAAGCTGGAGATCACCGCGATCGGCAGCGTCAAGCCGGTGATGATGGTGGAACGCCAACTGTGCAGGAACAGGAAGACGATCGCCACCGTCAGCAGCGCGCCTTCGATCAGTGTGTGGCGCAGGCCGTCGAGTGAGTTCTTGACGAAATCGCTGGAAGCGTAGATCAGGTTCAGCTCGATGTCGGCCGGCAGGCCCTTGCGCAGCTCTTCCATCGCTTCCTTCACCGCGTCGCCGGTGGCCACGATGTTGGCGTCCTGCTGCTTGAAGACGGAGAAGCTGATGGCCGGCTGGCCGTTGGTGCGGGCGATGGAGTCGGGCTCGCGCTCGCGCTCGACCAGCGTGCCGAGGTCGTTCAGTGTCAGCGCCAGGCTGCCACGGCGGGCGACCACGATGTCGGCGAACTGCTTCGGGTCCTTCACACGCCCCTCGACGCGCAGGATGGCGTCCGACACCCGGTCGGACACCAGGCCGACCGGCTGGTCGGCGTTCGCCGCCGCCAGCGCCGCCGAGATCTCGGCCGGCGTCACGCCGTAGGCCTTCAGCCGCATCGGGTCGAGGTCGATGCGCACCTCGCGCGAGACCAGGCCGCCCACGTCCACCTTCGCCACACCCTCCACGCGGCCAAGGCGCTTGGCAATCGTCAGCTCGCCCAGGGTAGACAACTCACGCGCCGAGCGCGTCTTGCTCATCAGCGCCATCACCACCACCGGCTGGGCGTTGTCGGCCTGGAAGCGAGAGATGGCAGGTGGTTTCACGTCCTTGGGGAAGGCCGCCTGCACGGCGGCGACGCGGTCGCGCAGGTCCTGCATCGCGCGGCTCATGTCGGTGTTCAGCGTGAACTCGACGCTGGCTTGCACCCGGCCTTCGAAGCTGCGCGACTGCACGCGGTCGACGCCGGCGATCGAGTTGATCGCCTCTTCCAGTGGCTTGGCGACTTCGCGCTCCACGGCTTCAGGTGACGCACCGGGGTAGCGCACGTCGATCCACGCGCCGGGCAGCGAGATGTCGGGCATCTGCTCCACGCCCAGCTTGCTGTACGAGAACAAGCCCAGCACGCACAGCGCGACCATCACCATGGTGGCGAAGACGGGGTTGTTGATGGCGACGCGGGTCATCCACATGGGGAACCTCTTTTCAGTGTCAGTTCGCAAGCCGGCCGAGCGCCGGGCCGCTCCCAAGCCGGCCGGCAACCCGCTCGGCGGGTGGCGGCGGTACCCCGCCGCCGGGTGCTCAATTCATTGCGGTGGCAACGCTGGCCAAGGCAGACGCCGGCCGCGGCGCCGAGGCCGCGGTGGCCGGCGCCGGCTGCACGACGCGCGCCGAGGCGCCCTCGCGCAGGTTGTCGAAGCGCATCGCCAGCACCTGGGCCTGCGGCTTCAAACCGTCCTTCACCTCGACCAGGCCCTTGGCCTCGTCTCGGCGCCCGGTGGTCACGGCGCGCCGCAGCAGCTTGCCTTCCTCGATCGTCCACACGTATTCCTGGCCCGACGCGGTGCCGATCGCAGCCACCGGCACCGTCATGCGGGGCGTGCCCTCGGCCATGCTGACCCGGGCCTGGGCGTACTGGCCAGCGCGCAGCGCTTCCTTCGGGTTGGCGATCGCGATCGCCACGCCGATCGACCGGGTGCCGGGCTCGGCCGCCGGCGCGATGCGCGCCAGGCTGCCCTTGACCGGCTCGCTCACGCCCTCGACCTGCACCGTGACCGGCATACCGGCTTGCAGCATGCCCACCTCGTGGGTACCCACGCTGCCCGCCACTTCCAGCTTGGTGAGGTCGACGATGGTGACGATCTGCTGTTCGTTGGAGACCTTCTCGCCGGGCACCACATGGCGCTTGGCGACGATGCCGGAGATCGGCGCCACCAGGTTGGCCTCGCGCAGGTTGATGCGCACCGTCTCGACCTGGGCCTGCGCAGCGGCCAGGTTGGCGCGCGCGCTGTCCAGCGCCGCTTTGGAGGATTCAAGCGCGTTCGGCGAAATGAACGACTGCTCCGCCAGGCGCTGGTTCGAGGCGTGGGTGCGCTCGGCCTGCACCATCTGAGCCCTCGCCGCTTCGACCTGCGCCTGGCGCTCGTTCAGGCGTGCGTTCAGGTCGGCCAGGTCCACCGCGCCGAGCTTCTGCCCTGCGACGACGCGGCTGCCCTCGGCGACCGCCAGGTTGAGCAAGGTGCCTGACGCCTTGGCCCGCACGATCGCTGTGTTGGGCGCCACCAGCGGACCCGAGAACTCCACCGACCCGGCCAGCGGCTGGTTGCGCGGCAGCACCACCTCCTTGGCAGTGAAATCGAGCACCTTCTCTTCCGGCTTGGCCTTGGAAGGGTCTGCGCCCCCCTGGCGGGACGCCACGCCCGCGACCGTGCCGCCCACGGCGAGCACCGCGACGACCACTCCTCCAACCACCCAGCGCTTGTTCATGCGTGCTCCTAGATATGCATACCCCGTTCGAGGCGGTCGCAGTGTAGGAGTGTGCGCCGGGGGCATCACCCTGGCGGCGACGAAGCGCGCGACCACGCCGACGAAATGCAGCAAGCGCGGATGAGCCGCCGTGATCGACCGGCAGCGGAGGGCGGCGTCGCCCGAGCAAGGGCCCCCGCCGACCACGGCGGTTTACCGGCGATTCGCCCCGGCAGGCCTGCAGTTCGTCGCAGGTGCTGGCTATCGCCCTCTGCTTCACGATAAGCTCGCGCGGCTTTTCAGGTGGCTGCCTGGCCGCCCATCATTCGAGACCCACCGAGGAGGAATTTCCGATGTCCAGTCGTCGCATGTCCATGGCCATGGGGGCGAGCGTGTCCGCCAGCCTCCTGGCCGCGCTTCTTTCAGGCTGCGGCGGCAAGGGCGGCAACGAGGCGAAGGCAGCATCCGCGCCCAGTGCGCCGGCCTCCGCCCCAAGCCTGCTGCTCTCGGCCGAAGACCTGCGGGTCGCCAGTGCCGGCCTGCACGCCATGGGCCCTGTCATCACCGGCTCCATCCAGCCCGAGCGACGCGCCGACCTGCGGGCCGAAGTCTCGGCGGTCGTGCTGCAGGTGCTGAAGGAAAACGGCGATCAGGTCAGCAAGGGCGACCTGCTGGTCCGGCTGGACAACACCGCCATCCGCGACAGCCTGGCATCGGCTGAGGAGTCGGCTCGCGCTGCCGCCCAGTCGGCGGACCAGGCCGAACGCCAGTTCCAGCGCATGAAGACGCTGCAGGGCCAAGGCATGACCTCGATGCAGGCGCTGGACGACGCCGAGACGCGACGCAACAACGCCCAGAGCGACCTGGTGGCGGCCCGCGCCCGCGTGGTCTCGGCACGCCAGCAATTGCAACGCACCGAGGTGCGTGCGCCGTTCGACGGTGTGGTCAGCGACCGCAAGGCCTCGGTGGGCGACACCGCGCAGGTCGGCAAGGAACTGGTCAAGGTGATCGACCCTGCCAGCATGCGCCTCGAGGGGCTGGTGTCATCCGACCGAATGGGCGAGATCAAGCCGGGCCAACAGGTGATCTTCCACATCAACGGGTTCGGCCAGCAGGAGTTCCGCGGCAAGGTGCGGCGTGTCGACGCCTCGGCCAACGCCGCCACGCGCCAGCTGGAAGTGCTGGTCGGCTTCGATGGGAGCGACCCCCCCAAGGTGGCCGGGCTGTATGCCGAGGGTTTCGTGGCCACCAGCGGGCAGCAGGCGCTGATGCTGCCCGAGGCGTCGCTGGTGCGTGAGGGTGACAGTGCATACGTCTGGCGCGTCAAGGGCGGCACACTTGGCAAGGTCAAGGTGACCCTGGGTGAGCGGGATCCGCGCAGCGGCGAGTTCGTCGTGCTTGCCGGGCTGGGGGAAGGCGACCAGGTGCTGCGGCGGCCGAACGCGAACCTCAGCGAGGGCCAGAAGGTCGAGCGCAAGGCCGCGGCTGGCAGCGCCCCCGCCCCGGCGGCCTCAGCCGCAAGGAGCTGAACCATGTTCCTGTCCGATTTCAGCATCAAGCGGCCGGTGGCGATGATCGCCATCGTCATCGCGCTCATGTGCCTGGGCCTGATGGCGCTGTCCCAGCTGCGCGTCAACGAGCGGCCGGACGTCGAGCTGCCCATCCTGGTGGTGTCGATCACCTACCCCGGTGCCTCGCCCGACACCGTCGAGCGCGAAGTCATCAACCGGATCGAAAAGGCCCTCCAGAGCATCTCGGGTGTCGACGAGGTGCACGCGCGCGCCAACGAAGGCTTCGCGCGGATCGACCTGGTCTTCAAGTTCGGCAAGAACATGATCGAGGCGGCCGATGAGGTGCGCAATGCCATCGGCACGGTGCGCTACAAGCTGCCGGTCGAGATGCGCGAGCCGGTGCTGACGCGCCTGGACCCGTCGGCCCAGCCCATCATGCAGCTGGCCCTGTCCTCATCGAAGCTCTCGCATGCCGAGATCTCGCGCCTGGCCGAGGACTCGCTGGCCGACCAGATCCGCGGCCTGCCGGGTGTCGCCGTGGTGGACGTGAACGGGGCGCTGCGCCGCGAGCTGTCCGTGCTGCTGCACGCCGAGAAACTGCGCGCCTTCAACGTCTCGGTGGCTGAGGTGGTGAATGCGCTGCGGCTGCAGAACGCCAACGCGCCCGTCGGCAAGGTGCGCGGCAGCCTGGAGGACCAGAGCATCCGCCTGGTCGGGCGCATCGAATCACCGGCCGAGTTCGAACAGGTCGTCGTGCAGCGCCGCGGCGACCAGATCGTCCGGCTCGGCCAGGTGGCCACGGTGCAGGACGGCTTCGCCGACGTCACCAGCTTCTCGGTGCGCAGTGGCCAGCCCAACGTGGGCATGTCGGTCATTCGCGCCCGCGATGCCGGCACTGTCGGCGTCGCCAACGCGGTGCGCAAGCAGGTCGAGGAGATCAACAAGACGCTGCCCGAAGGCACCAAGCTGGAGGTGACGCAGGACGGCGGCAAGGAAGCGCAGAACAGCCTGAACAATGTGGTCCACGCGCTGGTCTTCGGCGCGGGCCTGACGATCGCGGTGGTCTACGTCTTCCTGAACTCGTGGCGCTCGACGCTGATCACCGCCCTCAGCCTGCCCACTTCGGTGATCGCCGCGTTCATCGCCGTCTGGGCTTGCGGCTTCACGCTGAACTTCATGACGCTGCTGGGCCTGTCGCTGGCGATCGGCGTGCTGATCGACGACGCGATCGTGGTGCGCGAGAACATCGTGCGCCACATGGAGCGCGGCGAGTCGCGCATGACCGCGGCGCTCAACGGCACGGCGGAGATCGGCCTGGCGGTGGCCGCGACGACGTTCTCGATCGTGGCGGTGTTCGTGCCGGTGGCGTTCATGCCGGGGGTGTCGGGCGAGTGGTTCCGGCCGTTCGCGCTGACCGTGGTGGCTTCGGTGATGGTGAGCCTGTTCATCAGCTTCACGCTCGACCCGATGCTGTCGGCCTACTGGGGCGACCCGCCGGGCCACCACGAGCAGCAGCACCGCGGCATCTCCCGGTTGCTGGCCCGGTTCAATGCCTGGTTCGATCATCAGGCCGACCGCTACGGCCGCGTGATCGCCTGGGCTCTGCACCACCGGATCTGGATGTTCCTGATCACGCTGCTCAGCCTGGTGGCTGCGTTGCTGCTGTTCTCGAAGTTCGGCGGCACCAGCTTCCTGCCCACGGGCGACTGGGGGACCATCGCGATCGACGTTCGCACGCCACCGAGCAGCAGTGTCGAGTACTCGCGGCTCAAGCTCGAAGCCGCGGCCCAGTTGGCCCGGACGCTCCCCGAAACCAAGGCGACCAACAGCTACGTCAACCCCAACGGCGGGCGCATCTACGTCGACATCGGCAAGAGCACCGAGCGCAAGCGCTCGGGCGTCGAGGTCGCCAAGGAGCTGCGCGATCACATCAAGCGCCTGGTGGGAGCCGAGTACGTCGTGCTGGACGACCTCAGCGGTGGCGCCCAGAAGCCGGTGCAGATCCGCTTCCAGGGCGAGGACGCCCGCAAGCTGCAGGCGATCGCCACCGAGTTCATGGAAAAGCTGCGCAAGGTGCCCGGCGCGGTCGATGTGGGGCTGTCTGACCAGGATCCGCAGAACGAGCTGAAGATCGAGCTGGACCGCGGGCTGGCCAACGCGTTGGGCATCTCGGTGAACGACGCGGCGCAGGCGCTGCGTGTGGCCTTCGCCGGTGTCGAGGTGGGCGACTGGGTCGACCCGAACGGCGAGACCCGTGACGTGGCCGTGCGCCTGCACCCCGACGACCGCGTGGACGCCAGCAACATCGAGCGCCTCCCCGTCACCGTGACCGGCACCAGCACCGTCGTTCCGCTCGACCAGATCGCCAGCGTGACGATGGGCAAGGGCCCCTCGCAGATCCAGCACAACGACGGCAAGCGGATGATCGCGGTCTCTGCCAATGCGCAAGGGCGCTCGCCTGGCGAGGTGACCGCCGACGCGCTGAAGATCGCCAAGGCGATGAACTTCCCGCCCGGCTACGGGCTGGAGCTGGGCGGTGCCGCCAAGGACCAGGACGAGGTCTTCGGCCGCATGCTCAGCGCGCTGCTGATGGGCATCCTGCTGATGTACCTGGTGCTGGTGGTGCAGTTCAGCTCGTTCACCGCACCGATGCCGGTGATGTTCTCGCTGCTGTTCACCCCGATTGGTGTGGTGCTGGCCCTGCTGGTCACCAACAGCACGCTGAACCTGATGAGCTTCATCGGCATCATCATGCTGGTCGGCCTGGTGGCCAAGAACGCCATCCTGCTGCTCGATGCGGCCCGGGTGCGGGAAGCCGAGGGCATGGACCGCGAGGAGGCGCTCATCGCCGCCGGCCAGCGGCGCCTGCGGCCGATCCTGATGACGACCTTCGCGCTGGTGGCGGGCATGCTGCCGGTGGCGATCGGCGTCGGCGAAGGCGGCGAGTTCTATCGCCCGATGGCGGTGGCGATCATCGGAGGGGTCATCACCTCCACCGTGCTGACGCTGCTGGTGGTGCCGAGCTTCTACGACTCGATCGAGATCAAGCGTGACCACATGATCGCCAAGTTCCATCACCGCAGCGAGCGGTGGGGCACCGCGGCGGGGGTCGCGCTGACGTTCCTCGAGTTCGTGGCCTTCATCACCTTCCTGCGCATGTTCTGGCGCATGGGCCGCTGGGCCATGGGCAAGGTGACCGGCCGCGGTACGCCGCCGGCACAGGTCGCGCCCTCCCAGGTGGTCTGACGCCACACGCCTCCCAACGACAACGGCCACCCTCGGGTGGCCGTTCTTCTTGGGTGCGCCGGAATCAGCGCCGTGGCGGAATCACCGGCGTGTGGACCCGCACGTCACCGCACTGGGCGCGGTGCCGCAGCGCATGGTCCATCAGCACCAGCGCCAGCATGGCTTCGGCGATCGGGGTGGCGCGGATGCCCACGCAGGGGTCGTGCCGGCCGAAGGTCTCCACCGTGGCCGGTGCGCCGTCGAGGTCGATCGACTGGCGGGGCGTGCGGATCGAGCTGGTCGGCTTGATGGCGATCGACACGCGGATGTCCTGCCCCGACGAGATGCCGCCGAGCACACCGCCAGCATGGTTGCTGGCGAAGCCCTCGGGCGTCAGCTCGTCGCCATGCTCGCTGCCGCGCTGGCGCACCGCAGCGAAGCCGGCCCCCATCTCGACGCCCTTGACCGCATTGATGCCCATCATCGCGTAGGCGATGTCGGCGTCGAGCTTGTCGAACAGCGGTTGGCCCCAGCCGGGCGGCAGGCCGCTGGCCTCGACGTACAGGCGGGCACCGACCGAGTCACCGGCCTTGCGCAAGGCGTCCATGTGGTCTTCCAGCTCTGCGATGCCGCTCGCAGTGGCGGCAAAGAACGGGTTCTGGCCGACTTGCGACCAGTCGTCGATCGGGATCTCGATCTCGCCCAGCGCTGTCATGCAACCCCGGATCGATACCCCGTATTGCTCGCGCAGCCACTTCCGGGCCACCGCACCGGCACCGACCATCGGCGCCGTGAGCCGGGCCGAGCTGCGGCCGCCGCCACGCGGATCGCGGATGCCGTACTTGTGCCAGTAGGTGTAGTCGGCGTGGCCGGGGCGGAAGGTCTGGGCGATGTTGCCGTAGTCCTTGCTGCGCTGGTCGGTGTTGCGGATCAGCAGGCAGATCGGCGTACCCGTCGTCTTGCCTTCGTAGACACCGGACAGGATCTCGACCGCATCCGGCTCGTTGCGCTGGGTCACGTGGCGCGACGTGCCCGGGCGGCGGCGGTCCAATTCGGGCTGGATGTCGGCCTCGCTGAGGCTGAGCCCCGGCGGACAGCCGTCGATCACGCAGCCGATGGCCGGGCCGTGGCTTTCGCCGAAGTTGGTGACGGCGAAAAGCTCGCCAAAGGTGCTGCCGGACATCAGGATCGCCAGGCGGCGCAGGGCGCCCGCCCTCGCTGGTAAGGGGGAAGCCGATGATTTTATCGGGCACCCCGCCGACGCCTGCATGACATGACTGCCGTGTGAAAAGGCCGGCTTTTCCCGCTCGCCTCCACCCAATGGCTGGCACCGCCCCCAGGCACAGTGCTGACATACCGTTCCTGTCGGCTGCCCTTCCCTTGCCTTCTCTCCTCGCCCCCGCCCTGTCGACCCTGCCCGCGTGGCCCTGGCTGGCCCTGGCCGCCTCGGCGCTGGCCGCGGTGGCGTGGCGTGCCCGGCAGCGCGCCTGTCATCAGGCACACGCCGCCCACAACGGCGAGCGGCTGGCCCGTGCCATGCTGGACCACAGCCCGCAACTGATGGGCCTGCTGTCCCCGCAGGGACTGGTGCTGCGCCTGAATCAGGCCGCCAACGACTGGTTGGGGCCGTGCCAGGCGCTGGTCGCCGGCCAGCCGTTGTGGGATCTGCCCGCCTGGCGGGACGCCCCGGGCGAAGCGGAAGGGCTGCGCCAGGCAGTGGCCCGAGCGGCTGCCGGCCGGCCATCCCACCTCGAACTGACGCTGCAGACGCCTGGCGGCCTGAGGCGCATCGAGCTTTCGCTGCGGCTGATGGCGGGCGACGCCGGTGCTGCAGAGACCGCCCCACCCCACCTTCTGCTCGAAGCCCGCGACATCACCACACGCAAGCAGGCCGAGGAGAAGATGCGCCTGGCCGCAGCGGTCTTCGAGCAGGCGCGCGAGGGTTTCATGATCACCGATCCGCGCGGGGTGGTCGTCACCGTCAACCACGCCTTCGCCGCGATCACCGGCTTCAACGAAGAAGACCTCGTCGGCCAGTACCCGGCGATGCTGACCACCGCGCTCGACGACCCGACGCTGCCGCGCCGGATTCGCCGCGCACTGCTGCGCGACGGCCATTGGCACGGCGAGATCCACTCCCAACGCAAGAACGGCGAGTCCTTCTCCGCCTGGGTCTCGATGACCCGCCGCCGCGACTCGGACGGGCGAACCACCCACCTGATCGGCGTGGTCAACGACATCACGCGCTCGAAGGAAGCCGAGCACAAGCTGATGCGCCAGGCGCACTTCGACCCGCTGACCGAATTGCCCAATCGCCACCAGTTGGAAGACCGACTGCGTGCCGCGCTGGCCGCAGCCCAGCGCCAGAAGGACCAGCTGGCGCTGCTGTACATCGACCTGAACCAATTCCGCCACATCAACGACAACTTCGGCCACCGCACCGGCGACGGCGTGCTGCTGGAGATCGCCCAACGGTTGCGCGACAACCTGCGCGAATCCGACGTGGTTGCCCGGCTGGGTGGCGACGAGTTTGCCGTGCTGCTGCCCTCGACGTCGGCCGAGGGTGCCGGCCAGGTCGCCGCCAAGCTGCTCGAGAAAGTTGCCCAACCCTGCCTGGTGCTCGACCACGAGCTGAGCATGACACTGTCGATCGGCGTCGCCATGTACCCCGCCGACGGCGACTCGGTGGAGGCGCTGACCCGCTGCGCCGACACCGCGATGTACCGTGCCAAGCTCGAAGGCCGGGGCACCTACCAGTTCTTCACCGTCGGCATGCAGCAGCGCTCGGTGCGCCAGTTGCAACTGGAGGCGGCGCTGCGCCGCGCCGCCGAGCGCGAGGAACTCTTGCTGCACTACCAGCCGCAGATCGACGCCCGCAGCGGCGCGGTGATCGGTGTCGAGGCGCTGGTGCGCTGGAAACACCCCGAGTTGGGCATGGTCTCCCCGGGCGAGTTCATTCCCCTTGCCGAAGGCAGCGGGCAGATCCTCACCATCGGCGAGTGGGTGATGCGCACAGCGGTGCGGCAGATCAAGGCCTGGCAGCAGGCCGGCCTGGATGGCCTGGTGGTGGCGGTGAACCTGTCGGCCATCCAGTTCCGCAACCCCAGCCTGCCAGAGACGGTCAAGGCCATCCTCGACGAAGCCGGCGTGGACCCTGCGTACTTGGAGCTGGAGCTGACCGAGAGTGTCGCCACCGGCAACCCGACGGCCGCCATCGCGATGATGGACAGGCTCCACGCCCTGGGCGTGCGGCTCTCGATCGACGACTTCGGCACAGGCTACTCGTCGCTCAACTACCTCAAGCGCTTCCGCATCCACACGCTGAAGATCGACCAGAGCTTCGTGCGCGACATTGGCACCGACGCCGATGACCGGGCGATCGTGCAGGCCATCGTGCAGATGGCGCATGCGTTGAACCTGACCACCATCGCCGAAGGCGTGGAAACCGACGAGCAGGCCACCTTCCTGCGGGCTCAGGGATGCGACACGATGCAAGGCTTCAGGTACTGCCGGCCGCAGGATGCAGCCGCCGCGCAGACATGGATCGCAGCGCGCCGCGCTGCGCTTCTGGCCCTGGATCTGCCGCCCGCGGCAGGCTGAGAACGATCCGTTTCGCGCCGGCGTCAGCTGGCAGCTTTGTCCTCGGGCACTTCTTCTTCGACCGGCCAGTCGCGGATGTAGGCCTTCAGCATGCGGTTCTCGAAATCCTGCGCCTCCACCACCGACTTCGCCACGTCGTAGAACGAGATCACGCCCATCAGCGTGCGACCGTCCATCACTGGCATGTAGCGGGCATGGCGACCCAGCATCATGCGGCGCACCTCGTTGATGTCGGTCTCAGGGGTGCAGGTGAGCGGCGCGTCGTCCATCACACTGCGCACGAGCGTGCTGCCGATCTGGCCGCCGTTCTTCACCACCGCGCGAATCACCTCGCGAAAGGTCAGCATGCCGATCAGGTCACCGTGGGTCATCACGACCAGCGAGCCGATGTCGTGCTCGGCCATGGTCGTCACCGCGCCGGACAGGGGGCTGTCGGGCGAGACAGTGAAGAGGGTACCGCCCTTGACACGCAGGATGTCGCTGACTTTCATGGCTGGCACTCCTTTGGTTCGATGTGATTTCGCAGGGCCCGACGCTGGGCGAGCGGCCCTCTGCGTGGGACCATGGATGTGGTCAACATAGCACACAATCGTGGCCCCACACAGATGCCGTCAACCCGGTAACCGCTTATGCCTGGTGCCTCCGACCCCGGTTTCGACACGCTGGCGCTGCACGCCGGTGCGGCGCCCGACCCCGCCACCGGTGCGCGGGCGGTGCCCATCCACCTGACGACCTCCTTCGTCTTCGAGTCGAGCGAGCACGCCGCCTCACTGTTCAACCTGGAGCGCTCCGGCCACGTCTACAGCCGCATCTCCAACCCCACCAACGCGGTACTGGAAGAGCGCCTGGCCGCCCTGGAGGGAGCCGTCGGGGCGATTGCGACCGCCAGCGGCCAGGCGGCCCTGCACCTGGCCATTGCGACGCTCGCGGGCGCCGGCTCGCACATCGTGGCCAGCTCGGCGCTCTACGGCGGTTCGCACAACCTGTTGCACTACACGCTCAAGCGCTTTGGCATCGAGACCACTTTCGTCAAGGCGCGCGACATCGACGCCTGGCGGGCAGCGATCCGGCCGAACACCAGGCTGCTCTTTGGCGAGACGCTGGGCAACCCGGGGCTCGACGTGCTCGACATCCCGACCGTGAGCGCCATCGCTCACGAGGCCGGGCTGCCATTGCTGGTCGATTCGACATTCACCACACCGTGGCTGATGAAGCCGGTGGCGCTGGGGGCCGACCTGGTCTTCCACTCGGCGACCAAGTTCCTCTCGGGCCACGGCACGGTGGTGGGCGGCGCGCTGGTCGACGGCGGCCGCTTCGACTGGACGGCCAGCGGGCGCTTTCCCGAGCTGACTGAGCCCTACGAGGGCTTCCACGGCATGGTGTTCGCCGAGGAAAGCACCGATGGTGCCTTCCTGCTGCGCGCCCGGCGCGAAGGGCTGCGCGACTTCGGCGCCTGCATGAGCCCGCACACTGCGTGGCTGATCCTGCAGGGCATCGAGACGCTGCCGCTGCGCATGGCGCGGCACGTCGACAACACGCGTAAGCTGGTGGCCTTTCTCGCCACGCACCCGATGGTGGCGGGCGTAGGCTATCCAGAGCTCGACACCCACCCCGACCACGCCCTGGCGCACAAGCTGCTGCCACGCGGTTGCGGCTCGGTCTTCAGCTTCGACCTCAAAGGCTCGCGCAAGCAAGGCCAAGCCTTCATCGAAGCGCTCAAGCTCTTCTCGCACCTGGCCAACGTCGGCGACTGCCGCTCGCTCGTCATCCACCCCGCCTCGACCACGCACTTCCGAATGGACGATGCCGCGCTCGCCCAGGCCGGCATCGGCCCGGGCACGATCCGTCTGTCGATCGGCCTGGAAGACCCGGACGACCTGATCGACGACCTGAAGCGTGCCCTGCGTGCCGCAGAGAAGGCCGCCGCATGAAACTGCTCGTCGATGGCCGCGAGGCCTATGCCTACACCGGCGGCAAACCCCTCGACCCCGAGTTGCCTTGCGTCGTGTTCATCCACGGCGCGCTGCACGACCACTCCGTATGGACGCTGCTGGCCCGCTGGTGCGCCCACCACGGTTTCGGTGTGCTGGCAGTCGACCTGCCAGGCCACATGAAGAGTGCCGGGCCCGCGTTGGCCAGCGTCGAGGCCCTGGCCGACTGGGTGCTGCGGCTGATGGATGCCGCCGAAGTGAAGCAGGCCGCATTGGTGGGCCACAGCATGGGCTCGCTGGTGGCGCTGGAAACGGCCTCGCGGGCCCCTGATCGGGTGAGCCGGCTGGTGATGGTGGGCACCGCCTACCCGATGGCGGTATCACCGGCGTTGCTGGAGCTGTCGAAGAACGACCCGCTGACGGCGATCGACTTCGTGACCACCCTCTCCTACTCCACCCTTGCGCCCAAGCCCGGTTACCCGGGCCCCGGCGTGTGGGTGCGCGGCGGCGGCTCGGCGCTGTGCCGGCTGGTGCTGGGCAAGCAAGGCAACCTCCAGCTCTACCACCAGGACTTCTGCGCCTGCAACGACTACCGCAACGGCCTGGAGGCAGCGGCGAAGGTGCGGGCGCCAGCCACATTGATCCTGGGCCGGCGCGACCAGATGACGCCGCCCAAGGCGGCGGCGGAGATCGGCACCGCGCTCAAGGCCCGTGTCGAGACGGTGGACGCCGGGCATGTGCTGATGGCCGAGGCGCCGGACGCGGTGTTGAATGCACTGAGTAAAGCACTGGCCTGAAGGACCCCCATGAGCACCGCCACCGCCACGCCCTCCGTCGACCCCAAGAGCTTCCACAGCTTCGCCGAGTTCTACCCCTTCTACCTTGGCGAGCACAGCAACCGCACCTGCCGGCGGCTGCACTTCGTGGGCTCGACGCTGGCGCTGGTGTGCCTGGCTGCGCTGCTGAACACCGGGCAGTGGCGCTACCTGCTGCTGGGCCTGCTCTTCGGCTACGGCTTCGCCTGGATCGGCCACTTCGGCTTCGAGAAGAACAAGCCCGCCAGTTTCAGCCGCCCGCTCTACAGCTTCATGGGCGACTGGGTCATGTACGGGCAGATCTGGCGGGGGAAGATTCCGTTCTGATCAGGCTGCAATCGGGGCGAGGTTCGCGATCATGTCGCGCACCATCGCGCGCAGGTCGTACTCGAGCTTCCAGCCCCAGTCGGCGCGCGCCGCCGAATCGTCGATCGAGCGCGGCCACGAGTCGGCGATCGCCTGGCGGAAGTCCGGCGCGTAGCCAATCTCGAAACCTTCGATTTCCTCGGCGATCGCGGCCGCGATCTCGGCCGGGGTGAAGCTCACGCCCGCGAGGTTGTAGCCGCGACGCTCCTTGATCGATTCGGCCGGCGCATCCATCAATTCCAGTGTCGCGCGGATCGCATCGGGCATGTACATCATCGGCAGCGCCGACTGCGGGCCGAGGAAGCTGGTGTAGCGGCGCGTCTTGAGGGCCTCGTGGAAGATCTCCACCGCGTAGTCTGTGGTGCCACCACCCGGCGGCGTCTTCCAGCTGATCAGCCCGGGGTAGCGGATCGAGCGCACGTCCACGCCATGCATGCGGTGGTACCACGCGCACCACCCCTCGCCCGCCAGCTTCGAGATGCCGTAAACGGTGGTCGGCTCCATGATCGTCTTCTGCGGCGTGTGGTCGCGCGGCGTGGTCGGCCCGAAGGCGGCGATCGAGCTGGGCCAGAAGATCTTGTCCAGCTTGTGCGTGCGAGCCAGCTCCAGCACGTTCAGCAGGCCCTTCATGTTCAGGTCCCAGGCCCACTGAGGGTGCTGTTCGCCGCGCGCTGAGAGAGCCGCCGCAAGGTGGTAGATCTGGGTGATGCCGTGGCGCTCGACCACTGCGGTCAGCGCGGCGGCGTCGGTCACGTCCAGTGCTTCATGGGCCAGGCCGGGCACGCGGCCCTTGGGCGCCAGGTCACTGGTCACCACCGCGGCGTTTCCATGGCGACGGGCCAGTTCCTCGGCCAGTTCGGTGCCGATCTGGCCGTTGGCGCCGATGATGAGGATCTTCGGGATGCTCTTGCTCATTTCACCAACCCCAGTTCCTGGCCAGCCTGGCGGAACGCGGCGATAGCCTTCTCGAGATCGGCCTGTTCGTGCGCCGCGCTCATCTGCACGCGGATGCGGGCCTGGCCCTTGGGCACCACGGGGAAGAAGAAGCCGACAACATAGACGCCCAGTTCCAGCAGGCGCGCGGCCAGCGCCTGGGCCTTCACCGCGTCGTAGACCATGATCGGCACGATCGGGTGCTCGCCGGGCTTGATCTCGAAGCCGGCCTCCTGGATGGCGCGACGGAAATACCTCGTGTTGGCTTCGAGCTTGTCGCGCAGTGCGGTCGAGCCTTCGAGCAGATCGAGCACCGCGATCGATGCACCGACGATGCTCGGCGCCACGGTGTTCGAAAAGAGATATGGTCGCGAGCGCTGGCGCAGGATCTCAATCACTTCCTTGCGCGCCGCGGTGAAACCGCCGGAAGCGCCCCCCAGCGCCTTGCCCAGCGTGCCGGTGATGATGTCGATCTTGCCGAACACGCCCCGGTGCTCGTGGGTGCCGCGCCCGCGGGCACCCATGAAGCCGCTGGCATGGCACTCGTCGATGCCGAGCAGCGCACCGTGGCGGTCGCAGATCTCGCGGATCTTGTCGAGCTGGGCAATGGTGCCGTCCATCGAGAAGACACCGTCGGTGAAGACCAGCTTGAAGCGGGCGCCCTTCTCGTCGGCCTCCTTCAGGCAGCGCTCCAGGTCTGCCAAGTCGTTGTGCTTGTAGCGCCAGCGCTGGGCCTTGCACAGGCGGATGCCGTCGATGATCGAGGCGTGGTTCAGCTCGTCGCTGATGATCGCATCGGCTTCGCCGAGCAGCGGCTCGAACAGGCCACCGTTGGCGTCGAAGGCGGCAGCGTAGAGGATCGCGTCCTCGGTGCCCAGGAACCTGGCGATGCGCTGTTCCAGCGTCTTGTGGATGTCCTGCGTGCCACAGATGAAGCGCACGGAGCTGAGGCCGTAACCGCGGGTGCGCAACGCCTCGTGCGCCGCCTCGATCACCTGCGGGTGGCTCGACAGGCCGAGGTAGTTGTTGGCGCACAGGTTGATCACCTCGCGGCCATCGGTCGTACGAACATGGGCGCCCTGCGGGGTGGCGATGATGCGTTCGGCCTTGTAGAGACCCGAGGCCCGGATGCCCTCCAGCTCGGTGCGCAAGTGGGCAAAGAAGTCTTCGGTGCTTGCCATCTCGGGGATCCTCGTGGGTTCGTATTCAGGCACAATCATTGTTCGATGAACTTGCGGCAGTTCGATATATCGAACTTCTGTGCAGTATCGTAAACATTCTGGTGCCAGTCAAGCCTGTGACACCCTCTTCGGTGTGAATGATGAACCGCCCCGCCGCTCCTGAGCCGCCCCGCGTCGGCGAAACCCTGGCCGCCTTGCGGCAAGACCGCTCGCTGTCGCTGGACGAGCTGTCGCGGCAGGCCGGCGTGTCCAAGTCCATGCTGTCGCAGATCGAGCGCAACCAGGCCAACCCCACCGTGGCGGTGGTCTGGCGGCTCGCCAACGCGCTGGGGGTACCGATGGCCGATCTGCTGGGCGGCGACAAACCGGCCCAACCGATGATTGCCACCGTGCCTTCGCACGCCACGCCGTCGCTGCGCAGCTCGGACGGGCGCTGTGAATTGCGCATCCTGGGGCCGATCGAGCTGGCCGGCCAGTTCGAGTGGTACGAGTTGGCAGTGCAGCCCGGCGGTGCGCTGGAATCAGAGCCGCATGAACCGGGCTCGCGCGAGCACCTGAGCGTGCTGGCAGGTGTGCTCGAAGTTCAATCGGCGGAGGCCACCACCGTGCTGAAAGCCGGCGAAACCGCCCGCTACGCGGTGGACCAGCCGCATGCCATCCGCAACCTGGGCACGGCACCGGCCCAGGCGCTGCTGGTGGTCGTGCACCCCAGCTGAGTCACCCCAGCAGGTCGGCCAGCGTCAGGCGCTGCAGGCCGGTGCGCTCGCGGAATGCGTCGAGCCGGGCATCCGGCGTGAGCAGCAGCTTGTCGATCAGCTCGGTCGCCGGCGTGGTGGCAGGGTCGCACAGCAGCACATGGCGCTGCACGCCGTCCTCGTCCAGCCGGGCCACCCAGTCACCTTCCATCAGCAGGTCGAGGATGGGCTCGATCTGCAGCGGGTCGATGCGAAGGCGGGCGGCTATGTCCGCAGCCGAGACGCCACGCTGCTCACTGCCGCGGGCGGCCGCGAGCTCGTCTAGTATCTTCAACGCGAGCGTGAACCGCTGGCCCGGCTTGGTGCCCTGTCGCACGACCCGCATCTGCAGGCTGGGCGCGTAGGCTGCCACCACCGCCCCGAGCAGCACGATGACCCAGGCGGTATACAGCCACAGCAGGAAGATCGGCACGGTTGCGAAGGCCCCGTAAACGGTGGAGTAGCTGCCCACCGAGCCCACATACCAGCCGAGGCCCCGCTTGGCCAGCTCCATGCCGGTCGAGACGAAGACGCCGCCAGCGATCGCGTGGCGCCAGCGCACGTGGGTGTTCGGCACGTAGTGGTAGAGGCCCGCCAGCGTGGCGGCCAGCAGCACGAACTCGACCACGTCCAGCACCAGGCGCACCCCGCCGGGCATGGCCCCCACCAGCCCCTTCGAGGCCGAGATGGCATAGCTGGTGAGGCTCAGCGACACCCCGAGCACCAGCGGGCCAAGCGTGATCGCCGCCCAGTACACCAGCACCCGCTGGGCGATGGGCCGAGGCTTGCGCACGCGCCAGATGGCATTCAGCGTACGGTCTATCGTCAGCATCAGGGCCAGCGCGCTGATGACCAGCACCACCAGGCCGACCGAACCCACCTTGTGCGCCTTGCTGGCGAACTGCGTCAAGGCCCCCATCACCGGCTTGGCGATGTTGTCGGGCACCAGGCTCTGCAGGAAGTACTTCTGCAACGCCTCCTGGAAGTTGGAGAACATCGGGAAGGCGGTGAACAGCGCCAGCATCACTGTCAGCAGCGGCACGATCGCGATCAGCGTCGTGAACGTCAGGCTGCCCGCGGTCAGGCCCAGGCGGTCTTCGCGAAAGCGAAGCCGAAGTGTGCGCAGGGTGTCGAACCAGGGCCAGTTGCGCAGGGTTTCCAGCGAGCCCGCCACGGCGTTCTGCCAGCTCTCTCGCCAGCCGCGCCGCAACGTCAGAGTCGAAATCATGGCGGCTATCATGCCAGCCATGCCCCCCATGGCCACGCCGACCCCTGCTGCACCGCTGGCCACCACCCCCGATGCGGTCGCGCGGAGCACGCGTGCCGCTGCCCTGCTGCTGCTGGCCGCGTTGGTCTGCCTGGGCCTCGCTTGGGAACTGTGGCTGGCACCGACCGGCCGGGGCACTCTCGCCGTCAAGGTGGTCCCCCTGCTCTTCGCGCCGCTCGGCCTGTGGCGGCTGCGCATGTACACCTACCGCTGGCTGAGCCTGCTGGTCTGGCTGTACGTCACCGAGGGCTTGGTGCGGGCAGGTAGCGAGACCGGCTGGGGTGCCCGCCTCGCGGTGGCCGAGATTCTGCTGTCGCTCGCCCTGTTCGCGGCCTGCGCGCTGCATGTTCGCTGGCGGCTGAAGCACGCGGCACCGGCCGCGATCTCCACTTGAACGACACCACGGCTGGCAGCGAAGTGCTGCTGGATGCGCTGCGCGGCATCGTGGGGCCCACCCACCTGCTGCAGAGCGATGGGCTGGAAGCCTACGAGGTCGACTGGCGCAAGCGCTACCGAGGCCTCGCGCTGGCGGTGGCCCGCCCCGCGTCCACGGCCGAGGTGGTGGCTGCGGTGCGCGCCTGCCGGGCCGCGGGCGTCGCCATCGTGCCGCAGGGCGGCAACACGGGTCTTGTCGGCGGGGGCGTGCCGGACACGAGCGGCACCCAGGTGCTGTTGAGCCTGCGCCGCCTCAACCGCATCCGCCAGGTCGACGGGGACAACCTTGCTCTGACGGCAGAGGCCGGCTGCGTGCTCCAGGCCGTGCAGACAGCAGCCGACGATCGGGGCCTGCTGTTCCCGCTCAGCCTGGCCGCAGAAGGCAGTTGCACGATCGGCGGCAACCTGGCCACCAATGCCGGCGGAACGCAGGTGCTGCGCTACGGCAATGCCCGTGATCTCTGCCTGGGGCTGGAGGTCGTCACGCCGCAAGGCGAGGTCTGGGACGGGCTCTCCGGCTTGCGCAAGAACAACAGCGGCTACGACCTGCGCGATCTCTTCATTGGCAGCGAAGGCACGCTGGGTGTGATCACCGCGGCGACGCTGAAGCTGTTCCCCCGCCCATCGGCGGTGGTCACGGCGTTGGTGGCCTGCCCGACGATCGAGGCTGCGGTCGGCCTGCTCAACCTCGCGCGCACGCGCCTGGGCGCCGGGCTGACCGGCTTCGAGCTGATGGAGCGGTTCGCACTGTCACTGGTCGAGCGCCACCTCCCCCAGTTGCCCCGGCCGCTGCCCCCCGCCCCTTGGACTGTGCTGCTGGAACTGGCGGGCACAGAGCCCGAGGCGGCCGAGCGTGAGCGCTTGTCCGGGGTGCTTGGCTCGGCGCTGGATGCCGGGTTGGCCAGCGACGCAGCGCTGGCCGAAAGCCTGGCCCAATCCCACGCCTTGTGGCACCTGCGAGAGTCGATCCCGCTGGCCCAGAGCGAGGAGGGCCTGAACATCAAGCACGACATCGCCCTGCCCGTCTCAGCCATCCCGGCCTTCCTGCCGCGCATGGCCGCCTCGCTCGCGCGGGCGGTGCCTGGTGCCCGCATCGTGTGCTTTGGCCACCTGGGCGATGGCAACCTGCACTACAACGTCCAGGCGCCGGAAGGCGTTCCAGCCGGCGACTTCCTGGCGCAGAACGAGCCGCGGGTGAATGCGCTGGTCTTCGATGAAGTGTCCCGCCTCGGCGGCTCTTTCTCGGCCGAACACGGCATTGGCGCCCTGAAGCGGGAGGAACTTGCACGACGGGGCTCGCCGGTGGCACTCGGCCTGATGCGCGCCATCAAGCAGGCGCTCGACCCCGACGGCTTGATGAATCCCGGGCGCGTTCTGTGAAGCCGGCAGCCTGAATGTTTCAGTGGGCTGGGCCGCCTTTGAGGCCTTCGGGCACCGGCAGGCTCACCACCTCGATGCCCTCTTCGGCCAACTCGGCGCGCTGCTCGGGCGTCGCCTGGCCTCGGATACCGCGCGACTCGGCCTCGCCATAGTGGATGCGACGCGCCTCTTCCGGAAAGCGCTTCCCGACGTCTTCCGTTCGGGCCATCACTTGCTTGACGGCCTCGACCCAAAGGTGCTGCATCGTGGCCGCCTGAGGCGCCCCGGCCATCGCCGGCGGCACCTGGTGGCGGGCCGATGGTGCAGCCGGCGCTGTGGCGCCCAGGTTCAGGCGGGGCGCGCTGGGGAGTCGCTCGATCGCCGTATCGCCGCACATGGGGCAGGCGACGAGGCCGGATGCCTGCTGGCGTTGGTAGTCGTCCTCGGAGGCGAACCAGCCTTCGAAACCATGGCCCAGCGCGCAGCGCAGGTCGAGCACCTTCATGGATTGATTATCAGCTGGCCAGCCAGTCGGCCGCCGGGCGCCAATCGAGAGCCCAGGCGCCGGAACGCCACTTTTGCAGCCATTGCAGGCCGATCAGCGTCTTGGCGTCGGTCAGTTCCCCGAGGCCAGCCAGCCGGTCCAGCTCCGATTCGGCCACTGGGCAGACTTCCAGGAACTCGCCGTGGTCAAGCTGCTGGTCACCCGGCGAAAGCCCGCGGGCGAACCAGATTTCGATGAACTCGGTGGAGTAGGCGATGGCGTTGTGCAACCGTGCTGCGCAGGCCCACTCGGCGGCGCGGTAGCCGGTCTCTTCCGCCAGCTCGCGCATGGCGCAAGCAGCGGTCGGCTCTCCCGGGTCGATCTTCCCAGCCGGAAATTCGAGGAAGACTTGCTGCAGCGGGTAGCGATACTGGCGCTCCATCACCAGCCGGCCATCGTCCAGAAGGGGCACGACCATCACGGCGCCGGGGTGCACCACATACTCCCGGGTTGCGCGCCCGCCGCCTGGCAACCCGATGTGCGCACGTCGCACATCGAGGAAGTGGCCTCGGAAAACCTGCTCCTGGACGAGCGTGGTCTCGATCAGGTGCTCGTCGTCCGACCGGGCCTCACTGCTCATCGGGGCGTTCCGGGCGGGTGCGGCGGAGGTAGCGCCAGACGAAACCCGGCGAAGCCAGGGTGACGAAGAGGCACAAGCCGGCAGCGAAGAACTCCCACCCCTGCGGCGACCGCTGGCCAATCGAGGCCTCCAGCGCACTGCCAAGGCCCCAGGTGGCCATGGCGTACACCAGCAGTTCCAGCAGCCGCCAGGCGAAAGCCTTGGACGGCTTCAGACGCGGGCCGACGGCGAACAGGCGCTCGTTGACGAACGGCAGGTTGGCGGCGACCAGGGCCACCGCGAGCACCAGCCAGACCGAGACGGCCTGAGACACGACCTGCCGTCAGCGAACGATTGCCAGCCAGACGGCGTCGCGGCACAGCGCCATCAGGCCATCCGGCAGCACGCCTAGCAGCAGCGCGGCCGCGCCGTTGCAGGCCAGCAGCGCGCCCACCCCACCGCGCGACTCCACCGGCTCGGCGGCAACGGCCGGGTCGTCGAAGTACATGACCTTCACGACGCGCAGATAGTAGTACGCGCCGACCAGCGAGAGCAGCACCGCCACGATCGCCAGCACGATGTAGCCTGCCTGGTTCGTCACGATCAGCGCCTGCAGCACGGCGAACTTGGCATAGAAGCCCACCATCGGCGGGATACCCGCCAGGGAGAACATGAACACCGTCATCACGCCCGCGAGCCAGGGGCTGCGCTTGGCCAGGCCGGCAAAGTCGGCGATCTCTTCACTCTCGAAGCCGGCGCGCGCCAGGTACATGACCAGGCCGAAGGTGCCCAGCGTGGTCAGCAGGTAGGTCAGCAGGTAGAACAGCGCCGAGCTGTAGCCATTGGCCGCCGACAGCGTATTGACCTCGATCACCGTGGGGGTCAAGCCGAGCAGCATGAAGCCCAGCTGGGCGATGGCCGAGTAGGCCAGCATGCGCTTCAGGTTGGTCTGCGCGATCGCGGCCAGGTTGCCGACGAGCATGGACATCACCGCCAGCACGATCAGCATCTGCTGCCAGTCGCTGCCGAGACCCAGCAGGCCTTCCACCAGCAGGCGGATGGTGATGGCGAAAGCCGCCAGCTTTGGCGCACCGGCAATCAGCAGCGTGACGGCGGTAGGAGCGCCCTGGTAGACGTCGGGCACCCACATATGGAAGGGCACCACCCCCAGCTTGAAGGCCAGGCCTGCGACGATGAACACCACGCCGAAGGTGAGCACTGTCTCGTTGATCTGGCCGGTCTGAATGGCGGTGTACACGCCCGCCAGGTCGAGCGACTTGGTCGCGCCGTACATCATCGACATGCCGTACAGCAGGAAACCGCTGGCCAGCGCGCCGAGCACGAAGTACTTCATCGCCGCCTCTGTGGCCACCGCGTGGTCGCGGCGCAGCGCCACCAGCGCATAGAGCGACAGGCTCATCAGCTCAAGGCCGACGTAGATCACCAGGAAGTTGGTGGCCGAGACCATCACCGAGATGCCCAGCAGCACGAACATCGACAGCGTGAAGAATTCGCCCTTGAGCAACTCGCGGTCACCGACGTAGGGCCGGGCATAGGCCAGCGTCAGCATCACCGCCAGCGACGCGCCCAGCGCCAGCAGGTGGCCCATCGGGTCGGAGACCACGAGGCCCTGCATGCCGTAGACAGAAGACGCGGCGCCATCGGCAGCCAAGCCGGTCTGCAGGGCGAAGCCGTGCATCAGCGCCACCAGGGCGAGCGAGGCCTGAGTCAGCCAGAAGGTGACGTTGCGCTTCGGGTCGGTGACCGACAGGTCGACCAGCGCCACCACGCAGGTGGCCACCAGCAGCAGGATCTCGGGGTAGGCGACGAGCCAGTTCATTTGTGTCATGGGGTGCACTCCGGCGGCGGCCCTCAGGGCAGCTTAGGCAGTTTGGAGTTGGCCACGTGCTGCAGCAGCTCGGTCACGGACACGTGCATCACATCGGTGAAAGGCTTGGGGTACAGGCCCATGGCCAACACGGCGACCGCCAGGATGGCCAGCATCAGGAACTCGCGGGCGTTGATGTCATCGAGCGTCTTGACGTTGTCGTTGGTCACGTCGCCGAAGTAGACCCGCTTGTACATCCACAGGTTGTAGGCAGCGCCGAAGATCAGCGCAGTGGCGGCCAGCGCGCCGAGCCAGAAGTTCACCTTCACCGTGCCCAGGATCACCATCCATTCGCCGATGAACCCGGCAGTGCCCGGCAGGCCGCTGTTGGCCATCGCGAACAGCAGCGCGAAGGCGGCGAACTTGGGCATGGTGTTGACCACGCCACCGTAGCTGGCGATCTCCCGTGAGTGGACCCGGTCGTAGAGCACGCCGATGCACAGGAACATCGCGCCCGACACGAAGCCGTGCGAGATCATCTGCACGATGCCGCCCGCGACACCCAGCTCGTTGAAGATGAAGAAGCCCAGCGTCACGAAACCCATGTGGGCGATGGACGAATAGGCCACCAGCTTCTTCATGTCCTGCTGGACCAGCGCGACGAGGCCGATGTAGATGACGGCGATCAGGCTGAGCGCGATGATGAACCAGGCGTACTCGCGGCTCGCGTCCGGCGCGATCGGCATCGAAAAACGCAGGAAGCCGTAGGCGCCCAGCTTCAGCATGATGGCTGCCAGCACGACCGAACCACCGGTGGGTGCCTCGACGTGGGCGTCAGGCAGCCAGGTGTGCACCGGCCACATCGGCACCTTCACCGAGAAGGCGGCGAAGAAGGCGAAGAACAGCAGGGTCTGCGCCCCCAGAGGCAGCGGCAGCTTGTGCCAAGCCAGGATGTCGAAGCTGCCACCCGATTTGTAGTACAGGTAGATCAGGGCCACCAGCATCAGCAACGAGCCGAGCAGCGTGTAGAGGAAGAACTTGAACGCCGCGTAGACACGGTTCGGCCCGCCCCAAACGCCGATGATGATGTACATCGGGATCAGCGTCGCTTCGAAGAAGACGTAGAACAGCAGGCCGTCGACCGCCGAGAATACGCCGACCATCAGGCCCGACAGGATCAGGAAGGCGCCCATGTACTGGTGGGCTCGCTCGGTGATGACTTCCCAGCCGGCGATCACGACGATCACCGTGATGAAGGCGGTCAGCAGCACGAACCAGACGGAGATGCCGTCCACGCCCAGGTGGTAGCGCACGTTGAAGCGCTCGATCCACTGCAGGTTTTCCTGGAACTGCATCTGCGCGGTGCCCGGGTCGAAGCCCGAGATCAGCGGCAGCGTGACGAGGAAGCTCGCGATCGCCCCGACCAGCGCCAGCCAGCGCGCCGAGCCCGGGTTGCTGTCACGGCCAACGGCCAGCAGCACCAGGCCGAAGGCGATCGGCATCCAGATGGCAACGCTCAAAAGACCCATTCTTGTTCTCCGCTTTCGCGCTCGTTCTCGATCAGTGAGCGGCCGGGCCCGCCACCAGGCCCGACAGGTAAGGCCACAACTGCCAGGTCAGCAGGCCGAAGACGCCGAGCGCCATGACCAGGGCGTACCACGACAGGTAACCGGTCTGGATGACCCGTACCACGCCGGCAACGGCACCGACGGTGCGCGCCGAACCGTTGATGAGGCCGTCGATCACCGCCACATCCCCGCCCTTCCACAGGCCCCGGCCCAGGCCACGTGCGGCGGGCGCGAAGACGTTTTCGTTGATCCAGTCCATGTAGTACTTGTTCTCCAGGATTCGCACGACCGGCGAGAAGACGCGAGCGATCGTTGCCGGGATCTCCGGCTTGACCATGTAGAACACATAGGCGACGACGACACCAGCCAGCGCAAGCCAGAACGGCAGCGTGCTGAGGCCGTGCAGGGCCATGGCCGTGGCACCGTGCCAGTGCGCGGCCAGGTCCGACATCGCCTCGTGGGCCGGCAACACGGTGACCGCGTCCTTCAGGAAATCGCCGAACAGCATCGGGCCGATGGCCATGAAGCCGATCACCACCGACGGAATGGCCAGCAACAGCAGCGGCGCGGTGACGACCCAGGGCGACTCATGGGGATCGTGGTGCTCGCCATGGTCGTCGTGGTGGTCGTGCTCCCCCGGGAAGGGCTTGTCGTGGAAGCGCTCCTTGCCATGGAAGACCAGGAAGTACATGCGGAAGGAATAGAACGCCGTGACGAACACGCCGGCCACCACAGCGAAGTAGGCGAAGCCTGCACCCGGCAGGTGACTGGCATGCACCGCCTCGATGATCGAGTCCTTCGAGTAGAAGCCCGAGAAGAACGGCGTACCGATCAGTGCGAGCGAGCCCAGCAGCGAGGTGATCCAGGTGATGGGCATGTACTTGCGCAGGCCACCCATGTTGCGGATGTCCTGGTCATGGTGCATGCCGATGATCACCGAACCCGCGCCCAGGAACAGCAGCGCCTTGAAGAACGCGTGGGTCATCAGGTGGAACACCGCCACCGAGTAGGCCGAAGCGCCCAGCGCCACCGTCATGTAGCCCAGCTGCGACAGGGTGGAGTACGCCACCACCCGCTTGATGTCGTTCTGGATGATGCCCAGGAAGCCCATGAACAAGGCCGTGATGGCACCGATCACCAGCACGAAGCTGAGCGCCGTGTCCGACAACTCGAACAGCGGTGACATCCGCGTCACCATGAAGATGCCGGCGGTCACCATCGTCGCCGCGTGGATCAGGGCAGAGATCGGCGTCGGGCCCTCCATCGAGTCCGGCAGCCAGACGTGCAGCGGGAACTGCGCGCTCTTGCCCATCGCGCCGATGAACAGGCAGATGCAGGTGACCGTGATCAGCATCCACTGGTCGCCCCACAGCGGCAGCGGGAACGACAGCTTGGCGAATTCGCCGGCCTGGCCGAAGACCTCGGCGTAGTTCATCGTACCGGTGTAGGCCACGATCAGGCCGATGCCCAGGATGAAGCCGAAATCGCCGACCCGGTTGACCAGGAAGGCCTTCATGTTGGCGAAGATCGCGGTCGGCTTCTTGTACCAGAAGCCGATCAGCAGGTAGGACACCAGGCCCACCGCTTCCCAGCCGAAGAACAGCTGCAGGAAGTTGTTGCTCATGACCAGCATGAGCATCGAGAAGGTGAACAGCGAGATGTAGGAGAAGAAGCGCTGGTAGCCCGGGTCTTCTTCCATGTAGCCGATGGTGTAGATGTGCACCATCAGCGACACGAAGGTCACCACGCACATCATCATCGCGGTCAGGCCGTCGATCAGGAAGCCGATCTCCATCTTGAGACCGCCGAGATTCATCCACTCATAGACGGTGGCGTTGAAGCGGGCGCCGTCGATGGCCACCGACTTCAGCACCATCGCCGAGACAATGAAGGCGATCAGGACGCCGAGGATGGTGATGAGGTGTGCGCCGCGGCGCCCGACGGCCTTGCCGAACAGGCCGGCGATGACGGCACCCGCCAGCGGCGCCAGCGGCACCGTCAGCAGCAGGTTCTGGGAGAGTTGTGCAGACATCTTCTCGTCAACCCTTCAGCGCATCGAGCTCGTCCACGGCGATCGTGGCGCGATTGCGGAACAGCACGACCAGGATGGCCAGGCCGATGGCCGACTCGGCCGCCGCCACCGTGAGAATGAAGAACACGAACACCTGCCCGTCCATGTCGCCCAGGTAGTGCGAGAAAGCGACGAAGTTCAGGTTGACCGCCAGCAACATCAGTTCGATCGCCATCAGCAGCACGATGAGGTTGCGCCGGTTCATGAAGATGCCGACCACCGAGAGGGCGAACAGCATGCCGCCCAGCGAAAGGTAGTGGCCAAGGGTGATGCCGCCGCTCATGCCTGGCCTCCTTCGGGGGTTTTAGGCGTCGCGGGCACATCGACCACGGCGTCCATCTTGACCAGCCGCACACGGTCGGCCTTCTTGGCCCGCACCTGCTCGGCCGGATCCTGGTAACGGCTGTCCTTGCGTTTGCGCAGGGTCAGCGCGATGGCCGAGATGATGGCCACCAGCAGCAGCACCGCCGCCACCTGCAGCGGGTACAGGTACTCGGTGTAGACGATCTTGCCCAGCGCGCGGGTGTTGCCGAGCTTGGCCAGGTCTTCGGGCATTGGCGCGGCATCCGTCAAGCGGAACCCCCCCTTGAGGACCAGTGCCATTTCCAGCGCAATCAGCACGCCGACGAATGCAGCCAGAGGAAAGTTCTTCCAGAAGCCTTCACGCATGCTGTCGGTGTTGATGTCCAGCATCATCACCACGAACAGGAAGAGCACCATCACGGCGCCGACGTAGACGAGCACCAGCGCGATAGCCAGGAATTCGGCCTTCAGCAGCATCCACACGCAGGCGGCGTTGAAGAAGGCCAGCACCAGGAACAGGGCAGCGTGCACGGTGCTGCGGGAAGTGATGACCAGGAAGGCCGACACCAGCAACACGGCGGAGAAGAGGTAAAACAGGGCGGAGGTCGTGTTCATCGTTGTCTCGCGCGCTAGGCACCGCGGTCAGCGGTACTTCGCGTCGGCCTCCTTGTTGGCGGCGATTTCCTTTTCGTAGCGGTCGCCGACGGCCAGCAACATGTCCTTGGTGAAGTACAGGTCACCGCGCTTTTCGCCGTGGTACTCGAAGATGTGGGTCTCGACGATCGAGTCGACCGGGCAGCTTTCCTCGCAGAAGCCGCAGAAGATGCACTTGGTCAGGTCGATGTCGTAGCGGGTCGTGCGCCGCGAGCCATCGGCACGCACGTCCGACTCGATGGTGATCGCCATCGCCGGACAGACGGCTTCGCAGAGCTTGCAGGCAATGCAGCGCTCCTCGCCGTTGTCATAGCGGCGCAGCGCATGCAGGCCGCGAAAACGCGGCGACAGCGGCGTCTTCTCTTCGGGGAACTGCACGGTGATCGTGGGCGACAGGAAGTGACGCCCGGTGAGCATCAGGCCCTTCCACAGCTCCGTCAGCAGGAAGCTGGAGAACAGGTCCTTGAGGGAAGCGACGGTAGACATCGGCGATCAGTCCCAGATGTTGAACGGCGACTGGATCCACAGACCCACGACCACCAGCCACACGAGCGTGACCGGGATGAAGATCTTCCAGCCCAGACGCATGATCTGGTCGTAGCGGAAGCGGGGGAAGGTGGCGCGCACCCAGAGGAACATCGTGACGACCACGAAGACCTTGATGCCAAGCCAGATCCAGCCGGGGATGAAGTCGAGGAACGCGAAGGGGCTCAGCCACCCGCCCAGGAAGAGCAGTACGGCGAGCATCGAGACCAGGATCATGTTGGCGTACTCGGCCAGGAAGAACATCGCGAACGACATCCCGGAGTACTCGATCATGTGCCCGGCCACGATCTCGGACTCACCTTCCACCACGTCGAACGGATGGCGGTTGGTCTCGGCCAAGCCTGAAATGAAGTAGACGACGAAGATCGGCAGCAGCGGCAACCAGTTCCAGGACAGGAAGCCCAGGCCCATGTCGGCCATCTGGCCCTTGCCCTGCAGCATGACGATGTCCGTCATGTTCAGGCTGCCCGAGACCATCAGCACCACGACCAGCGCGAAGCCCATCGCGATTTCGTACGACACCATCTGGGCCGACGCGCGCAGCGCACCCAGGAAGGCGTACTTCGAGTTCGAGGCCCAGCCGGCGATGATGACGCCGTAGACCTCCATGGAGGTGATGGCCATCAGGAACAGAAGGCCGGCGTTGACGTTGGCCAGCGCCACCTCCGGCCCGAAGGGGATCACGGCCCAGGCGGCCAGCGCCGGCATGATCGTCATCACCGGCCCGAGGAAGAACAGGCCTTTGTTGGCTGCCGTCGGGCGGATGATCTCCTTGAAGACCAGCTTGACAGCATCGGCAATCGGCGTCAGCAGCCCGAAGGGGCCGACGCGATTCGGGCCGGGGCGGATCTGCGACCAGCCGATGGCCTTGCGCTCCCACAGCGTCAGGTAAGCGACGCATCCCATCAGCGGAGCGACGACGACGACGATCTTGATCAAGGACCAGACGATGGGCCACAGCACACCGCCCATCAGCTCGAGGCCCGCCTGGTTGAAGCTATCGATCATGAGGGTTCCTGCTGTCGGCCTCAGGCCACTTCGACGGTGATCGGGCCGAACATCGCGCCCAGGGTGGCGGTATCGGCATGGCCGGTCGGCACGCGCACGGTGCTGGCTGCCAGGTCGGCGTCCAGTACCGCTGGCAGGACAGCACTGGCCGCCCCCTGACTCACACGCACCTTGCCCCCTGGCTGCAGACCCAGCTGGCTCCACACTGACTGCGGCAGGCTGGCAACCGGTGCCTTCGCATCGGCCGTCAGTTGCAGCGAGGCCGCGCGGCGGACCAGGCTGTCGGTCGAGTAGATCGGTACATCCGCCAGGCGCTGCAGGCCGCCAATCGGGGCAGCCGGTTGAAGGGGGGCGCTGGTACGGTTGGACAGGCGCTGCGCCAATCCCGATGTGTCACCCAGCGCCTCCGCGCGCACTTCCTCAACCGACTCCTGCCCGAACCCTGGCAGCCCCAGCAGGTTGCCCAGAACACGCAGGACCTTCCAGGCCGGGCGACTGTCGCCCTGGGCCCGGACGACACCGTGGAACGACTGCAGGCGGCCCTCCGCATTGACGAAGCTGCCCCCGGTTTCGGTGAACGGCCCGATGGGCAGCAGCACATCGGCGTTGTCGACCAGCGCATCCTTGAAAGGCGTGAGGGCGACCACCAGTCCCGAGCCCTGCAAGGCGGCCGTTGCAGCGGCAGCGTTGGCCGCATCGAGTGTGGGCTCGACGTTCAGCAGCAGCAGCGCCTTCATCGGTTGCGTCAGCATCTGACCGGCATTCAGGCCGCCGGCCGCAGGCTGGGCGCCCACGAGCTGCGCTCCGACGCGGTTGGCCCCCTCCGTCAGGAAGCCGACGCTGGCACCTGTGTGCTCGCCGATCCAGTTGGCGAGCGCCAGCAAGGTCGAGGCTTGCGGGTGCTGAGCCGCAGCATTGCCAAGAAGGATGGCCTTTCGTTCGCCACTGAGCAAGGCCTTGGCCACCACCTCGGCTTGCGGCGAAACCATTGCCGTGACGGGAGAGGCCACGCCGCAGGCGCTGGCCACATAGCCAGCCACGTCGGCCAGCGCCTGGGCCCAGCCCCCGGCGGAGGCGGTGATGCGGGCGGCCACCGGCAGCGCCCAATCGTCGTGCGCCGCGTTCAGGCTCATCACCTTGGCGCCATGCCGGGCGGCCTGGCGGATGCGCTGGGCGAACAGCGGATGGTCTTTGCGGAGGAACGAGCCCACCACGAACACGCGGTCGAGCTTGGACAAGGCCGCGATCGGCATGCCCAGCCACTGGGCGCCCTCGCCCACCGTGAAGTCGGCGTGGCGCAGGCGGTGGTCGACGTTGTCGCTGCCGAGGCCGCGCAACAGCTTGGCGAGCAGATGCAATTCCTCGACCGTGCTGGTCACACTGCCGAGCCCGCCAATCGATTCGGCACCGAACTCGACCTTCACGCGCTTGAGACCGTCGGCCACATAGCCGAGCGCCGTGTTCCAGTCGACCGACTGCCACTGGCCGCCCTGCTTGATCATCGGATGAGTCAGGCGCTGCGGGCTGTTGACGGCCTCGTAGCTGAAACGATCGCGGTCGGCGATCCAGCACTCGTTGACGTCTTCGTTCTCGAGCGGGACGACGCGCATCACCTGGTGGTTCTTGACCTGCACGATCAGGTTCGAGCCGGTGGAATCGTGCGGGCTCACGCTCTTGCGACGCGACAACTCCCAGGTACGGGCGGAGTAGCGGAAAGGTTTGCTGGTGAGTGCGCCGACCGGGCAGATGTCGATCATGTTGCCCGACAGCTCGGAATCGACCGTTTCGCCGACGACCGTGGTGATCTCGGAGTGTTCGCCGCGATGGATCATGCCAAGCTCCATCACGCCGGCCACCTCCTGGCCGAAGCGGACGCAACGGGTGCAGTGAATGCAGCGGGTCATCTCCTGCATCGAGATCAGCGGGCCGACGTCCTTGTGGAAGACGACGCGCTTCTCTTCGTCGTAGCGAGAGGCTGAGCCGCCGTAGCCCACCGCAAGGTCCTGCAGCTGGCATTCACCGCCCTGGTCGCAGATCGGGCAGTCCAGCGGGTGGTTGATGAGCAGGAACTCCATCACCGACCGCTGAGCCTTGAGCGCCTTGTCGCTCTTGGTGCGCACGATCATGCCCTGCGTGACCGGCGTGGCGCAGGCCGGCATCGGCTTGGGCGCCTTCTCGACTTCCACCAGGCACATGCGGCAATTGGCGGCGATCGAGAGCTTCTTGTGGTAGCAGAAGTGCGGGATGTAAGTGCCAGCGGCGTCGGCTGCATGCATCACCATGCTGCCTTCGATGACGCTGACCTTCTTGCCGTCGAGTTCGATTTCAACCATGTTGTTTCGCGTCGTCAGGCCGTGGCGTGAGCAGGAGCGTGGGCATGCGAGTGCGCGTGTCCACCGACCAGACAGGTCTTGTGCTCGACGTGGTAGGCAAACTCATCGCGGAAGTGCTTGAGCATGCCGCGCACCGGCATCGCCGCAGCGTCGCCAAGCGCGCAAATCGTGCGGCCCATGATGTTCTCGGCCACGTTGTCCAGCAGCGCGAGATCTTCAGCGCGGCCTTCGCCATGCTCGATGCGGTTGACCAGACGCCACAGCCAGCCCGTGCCTTCGCGGCACGGTGTGCACTGCCCGCACGATTCGTGGGTGTAGAAGTACGACAGACGCAGCAGGCTCCTGACCATGCAGCGGGTGTCGTTCATCACGATGACCGCGCCCGAGCCCAGCATCGAGCCGGCCTTGGCGATGGAGTCGTAGTCCATCGTGCAGTCCATCATCGTATGGGCCGGGAGCACTGGCGCCGACGACCCACCCGGGATCACCGCCTTGAGCTTGCCGCCCTTCACGCCGCCGGCGAGTTCGAGGAGCTTCGAGAACGGCGTGCCCATCGGGATCTCGTAGTTGCCTGGGCGCTCGACGTCACCGACCATCGAGAAGATCTTGGTGCCGCCATTGTTGGGCTTGCCGCATTCGAGGTAGGCCTGGCCGCCGTTGCGGATGATCCAAGGCACGGCCGCGAAGGTCTCGGTGTTGTTGATCGTGGTCGGCTTGCCGTACAGGCCGAAGCTGGCCGGGAACGGCGGCTTGAAGCGCGGCTGGCCCTTCTTGCCTTCGAGGGACTCAAGCAGTGCGGTCTCTTCGCCGCAGATATAGGCGCCAAAGCCGTGGTGGGCATGCAACTGGAAGCTGAAGCTGCTGCCCATGATGTTGTCGCCGAGAAACCCGGCGGCACGGGCCTCGCGCAGCGCCTCTTCGAATCGCTCGTAGGTGCCGAAGATTTCGCCGTGGATGTAGTTGTAGCCGACCGAAATACCCATCGCATATGCAGCGATGGCCATGCCTTCGATGACGATATGCGGGTTGTACTGAAGGATGTCGCGATCCTTGCAGGTGCCCGGCTCGCCTTCGTCCGAGTTGCAGACCAGGTACTTCTGACCCGGGAACGCGCGGGGCATGAAGCTCCACTTCAGTCCGGTCGGGAAGCCGGCGCCGCCGCGGCCGCGCAGGCCAGAGCCCTTGACCTCGGCGATCACCTGGTCGGGCGTCATCGGCTCGCCGCCGTCGAGGCCCAGCACCTTGCGCAGGGCCTGGTAGCCGCCGCGGGCCCGGTAATCGGCCAGGCGCCAGTTGCTGCCATTCAGCCCGGCATAGATCTGGGCGCCGATGTGGCGATCGTGGAAGCAGGTCTCGAGGCCGGTGGCCTGGAAGCGCGAAAGATCGAGGGCCATGGCGTCAGGCCGCCTTTCCGTTGCCGCCGGAAGCTTCGGCGCGGATCATCGCGACCAGCTCGTCGAGCTTCTCGGGTTGCATGTAGCTCAGCATCTGCCGGTCGTTGACCAACATCACCGGTGCGTCGGCGCAAGCACCGAGGCATTCGCACTTGGCCACCGTGAACAGGCCGTCGGCCGTTGTCCCACCGTCCTCCACGCCAAGCGCCTTGCAGAGGTGCTCAAGAGCGGTCTGGCCATTGCGCAGCTGGCAGGGCAGGTTGGTGCAGACGTTCAGCTTGTACTTGCCGACCGGCTGCTGGTTGTACATGTTGTAGAAGGTCGTGACCTCGTGCACGGCGATCTGCGGCATGCCCAGGTACTCGGCAATCGCTGCCTCGGACTCGACCGAGACCCAGCCCTGCTCCTGCTGGACGATGGACAGGCAGGCCATCACGGCCGACTGCTTCTGCTCGGCGGGATACTTGGCGACTTCCAGTGCGAAGCGCTGCTTGGTGTTTTCGCTCAGTCTCATCGATCGATCTCGCCAAACACGATGTCCATGGTGCCGATCACCGCCACGGCGTCGGCAATCATGTGGCCGCGGGCCATTTCGTCCAGCGCGGCCAGGTGCGGGAAGCCCGGTGCGCGGATTTTCAGGCGGTACGGCTTGTTGGCGCCGTCGCTCACCAGGTAGATGCCGAACTCACCCTTCGGGTGCTCGACCGCCGCGTAAGCCTCGCCTTCGGGCACGTGGAAACCTTCGGTGAAGAGCTTGAAGTGGTGGATCAGCTCTTCCATGCTGGACTTCATGTCCACACGCGAAGGTGGTGCCACCTTGTGGTTGTCGGTGATGACCGGGCCGGGGTTCTTGCGCAGCCAGTCGACGCACTGCTTGATGATGCGGTTCGACTGGCGCAACTCTTCGACGCGGACCAGGTAGCGGTCGTAGGTGTCGCCGTTGACGCCGACCGGCACGTCGAAATCCATTTGGCCGTACACGTCGTAGGGCTGCGTCTTGCGCAGATCCCAGGCGATGCCGGAGCCACGCAGCATCGCGCCGGTGAAGCCGAGGTTCAGCGCGCGCTCCGGCGACACGACGCCGATGCCGACGGTGCGCTGCTTCCAGATGCGGTTGTCGGTCAGCAGCGTTTCGTAGTCGTCGACGTTCTTCGGGAAGCGAGCGCAGAAATCGTCGATGAAGTCGAGCAGCGAGCCCTGGCGGTTCTCGTTGAGCTTCTTGATCGCGCGCTCGTTCTTGATCTTGCTGACCTGGTACTGCGGCATCACGTCCGGCAGGTCGCGGTAGACGCCACCCGGACGGAAGTAGGCCGCGTGCATGCGCGCACCCGACACCGCTTCGTACATGTCGAAGAGATCTTCCCGCTCGCGGAAGCAGTAGATCAGGATGTTCATCGCGCCGCAGTCCAGGCCGTGGCAGCCCAGCCACAGCAGGTGGTTCAGCAGGCGGGTGATCTCCCCAAACATCACGCGGATGTACTGCGCGCGCAGCGGCACCTCGATGCCGAGCAGCTTCTCGATCGCCAGGCAGTACGCGTGCTCGTTGGACATCATCGACACGTAGTCGAGGCGATCCATGTATGGCAGCGACTGGATGAAAGTCTTGCTCTCGGCAAGCTTCTCGGTGGCGCGGTGCAGCAGGCCGATGTGCGGGTCGGCACGCTGGATGACTTCGCCGTCAAGTTCGAGCACGAGGCGCAGCACGCCGTGGGCGGCAGGGTGCTGCGGGCCGAAGTTCAGGGTGTAGTTCTTGATCTCTGCCATGACGGGTTCCGAATCAGTGCAGGCCGCCGTAGTTGTCTTCGCGGATCACGCGTGGGGTGATCTCGCGCGGCTCGATGGTCACCGGCTGGTAGATCACGCGCTTGGTCTCCGCGTCGTAGCGCATCTCGACATGGCCGGAAACCGGGAAATCCTTGCGCATCGGGTGGCCGATGAAGCCGTAGTCGGTCAGGATGCGGCGCAGGTCCTGGTGGCCTTCGAAGATGATCCCGTAAAGGTCGAAGGCCTCGCGCTCGAACCAGTTGGCTGCAGACCACACCGGCGTCACCGAGGGCACCAAGGGCAGGTCGTCGTCAAGCGCGAAGACCTTCACGCGCAGGCGCCAGTTCAGGCTCACCGACAGCAGGTGCGAGACCACGCAGTAGCGGGCGCCATCGCCCGGCTCATCCTTGTAGGCGGACATGTCGAGGCCGCACAGGTCGATCAACTGCTCGAAGCGCAGGCGCGGGTCGTCGCGCAGCAGGGTCGCCGTCTCGGACCATTCGGCCGCGGAAAGCGTGATGGTGATCTCGCCGCGCTCGCGCTTGAAGCGCTTGATGCGCCCGCCGAGCACGGCTTCGAGGGCCGCCTGAAGGTTGTCGAGTTTCTGGGTCATGGCGGCCTTCAGCGGGCGATCGTGTTTTCGCGGCGGATCTTGGCCTGCAGTTGCAGGATGCCGTAGAGCAGCGCCTCGGCCGTGGGCGGGCAGCCGGGCACGTACACGTCGACCGGAACGATGCGGTCACAGCCGCGCACGACCGAATAGCTGTAGTGGTAGTAGCCCCCGCCGTTGGCGCAGGAACCCATCGAGAGCACCCAGCGCGGCTCGGCCATCTGGTCGTAGACCTTGCGCAGCGCCGGCGCCATCTTGTTGCACAACGTGCCGGCCACGATCATCAGGTCGCTCTGGCGCGGGCTGGGTCGGAACAGCATGCCGAACCGGTCGATGTCGTAGCGCGCCGCGCCCGCATGCATCATTTCGACGGCGCAGCAGGCCAGCCCGAAGGTCATCGGCCACAAGGAGCCGGTCTTCGACCAGTTCACCAGCTTGTCGACCGAGGTGGTGACAAAGCCTTCCTTCAATACGCCTTCAATGCCCATTGCTGTATTCCGTTTCGCGGCCGCCAACGGGCAGGCCGAGCGCCAAACCGTTCGATCGAGAGTTCGTCACTCCCAGTCGAGCGCGCCCTTTTTCCATTCGTAGACGAAACCGACCACGAGGATGGTCAGGAAGACCATCATGGCCCAGAAGCCTGACGCGCCGATGTCTTTCAACGCCACGGCCCAGGGAAAGAGAAAAGCGATTTCGAGGTCGAACAGGATGAAGAGAATCGCCACCAGGTAGTAGCGCACGTCAAACTTCATCCGCGCATCTTCGAAGGCCTCGAAGCCGCATTCGTAGGGGGAGTTCTTTTGGGCGTCCGGCCGGTTCGGGCCGAAGACGAAGCCGATGATCTGGGGCAGCACACCGACCGCCGCGCCGACCAGGATGAAGAGGATGACGGGGAGATAGGGTTGCAGGTCCATGGTCGGGTGTTCCAGCAGTCGTCGTCAGTTGTCCCATCCGGCCACGAGAAAGGCGCGCCGCCCGAGGAGATGCGCGGAGAAAGCCCGCCCAACTCCCGAAACCAGCGCGCCCGGCTCGTTCCCTGTTTGTCTCCAGGGCGCCGGCCAGCGCCGGATGAGGGCCTGGCCGATGAATCTGTGGTGCCGACGGCGAGACTCGAACTCGCACAGCTTTCGCCACTACCCCCTCAAGATAGCGTGTCTACCAATTTCACCACGTCGGCACGTGTCGCTTCAGTTTGCTACTGCTCGGCTTGCATGAGGATGGCTCGCTGAACAGCCTTGGATTCTAGCCTGATTGTCAGGCCGATCCGAGGGTTTTGCCGCACAACAACATTGACCTTGCGCAGCAATGGGGCGGCTCCCGTCGCCCCAACCACATCACTGGTTCGGGATCGTGGGGGCGGCGGAGGCGGCCGGGCTCGCGGCAGGCGTCGATGCCGCCGCACCGGAAGCCGGTGCCGACGCGGCGGGCATGGCGCGGTCGAGCACGCTGCCACCCGCATCTTCCGGGTTGGTGCGAGCACCGGACAGGAAAGCCAGGCCCAGCGTGGCCACGAAGAACACCGTGGCGCAAACCGCCGTCGAGCGCGACAGGAAGTTGGCGCTGCCCGTGGCACCGAAAAGGCTGCCCGAAGCGCCGCTGCCGAAGGACGCCCCCATGTCCGCGCCCTTGCCGTGCTGCACCAGCACCAGGCCGATCATCACGATCGCGGCCAGCATTTGCACGACGACCAGCAGGTTCAACCAGATTTGCATGTTGTGAAGACTCCGAAAAACTCGATGTATCGGCGCGCTGGCGGCTCAGCCTGCCGCGCGGCAGATGGCGACGAAATCCGCCGCCTTCAAGGAAGCACCGCCGATCAGGCCGCCGTCGATGTCGGCCTGGGCGAACAGCGTGGCGGCGTTGTCGGGCTTGACGCTGCCGCCGTAGAGGATGGGCATGGCATCGGCATGGGGTGTGGCGGCGCGCAGTTGCGCGCGCAGCAGCGCATGCACCGCCTGCGCCTGCTCGGGCGTCGCGGTGCGGCCGGTGCCAATGGCCCAGACCGGCTCGTAGGCCACGACCATCTCGCCCACGCAGTGGCCCAGCGTGTGGATCACGGCCGACAGCTGGCGCTTGACCACCGCATCGGTCTCGCCGGATTCACGCTGCGCCAACGTTTCACCGACGCACACGATGGGCGTCACACCACGGGCCAGCGCAGCCTTGGCCTTGTCGGCCACCAACTGGTCGCTCTCGGCGTGGTAGGCGCGGCGCTCGGAGTGGCCGACGATCACGTAGCGGCAGCCGAACTCATGCAGCATGCCGGCCGACACTTCGCCTGTGTAGGCGCCCTGCTCGTACATCGAGCAGTCTTGCGCACCCCAGCGGATATCGCTGCCGGCCAGCGCAACTGCCGTCTCGGACAGGTACGGGAACGGCACGCAGACCGCCACGTCGCAGACGAAAGGCCGGGCCGCCACGATGCCAGCCAACAGCTCGGCATTGGCCGAGTGGTTGCCGTGCATCTTCCAGTTGCCTGCCACCAGTTTGCGTCTCATCTTCTTTGACTCTTTTGCTTGTTGATCAGGCGCCGGGCCAGCGCAGCACGATCTTGCCGACATGCTGGCTCGACTCCATCAGCGCATGAGCCGCTGCGGCATCAGCGGCCTCGAACACCCGCTCGATCACCGGCTTGATGCGACCGGCTTCGATCAGCGGCCAAACCTTGTCGCGCAGCGACTTCGCGATCGCGGCTTTGAAGGCCACCGGGCGCGGCCGCAGCGTCGAGCCACTGATCGTCAGCCGCCGGCGCAGAACCTCGCCCGCATTGATCTCGCTCTTCACACCGCCCTGCACTGCGATGATGACCAGCCGGCCGTCGTCGGCCAGGCAACTCAGCTCGCGCGCCACGTAGTCGCCGGCGACCATGTCGAGCACCACGTCGGCGCCGCGGCCGTCGGTGAGCCGCTTCACTTCGGCGACGAAGTCGACAGCGCGGTAGTTGATCGCGTGGTCAGCCCCGAGCGCCACGCAGGCGGCGCACTTCTCGTCGCTGCCCGCGGTGACGATCACCGTCGCGCCCATGGCCTTGCCGAGCTGGATCGCCGTCACGCCGATGCCGGACGAGCCGCCCTGCACCAGCAGCGTCTCGCCCGCCTTCAGGCCGCCACGGTCGAACACGTTCGACCAGACGGTGAAGAAGGTCTCGGGCAATGTGGCGGCTTCGATGTCGCTCCAGCCCGCCGGCACCGGCAGGCATTGCGCGATCGGCGCCGCGCACAGCGCCGCATAGCCGCCGCCGGCGACCAGCGCGCAGACGCGGTCGCCGAGTTTGAAGCCGGCGGCGGCCAACTCGCCGGCGTCACCGCCGACGATGGCGCCCGCAATCTCCAGGCCCGGCAGGTCCGACGCGCCAGGCGGCGGCGCATAGGCACCCTTGCGCTGCAGCACGTCTGGCCGGTTGACGCCGGACGCGGCCACGCGGATCAGCAGCTCGCCTGCCACCGGCTGCGGGTCGGGGCGCTCGGCCTCGACCAACACCTCGGGGGCGCCGAACTCGCGGATCGTGATGGCTTGCATGGTGGGCGGGGCGCGCCGACGGCTTATTGCTGTTGCTGGTCCTGCTGCTGCTGGGCCTGGCCTTCGTCAGCCGGGACCTCAGCGGCAGCACCTTCCGGGCGTTGCTCTGCGCGCTCGCGGCGGGGACGATCGCCCCGGTCGCCACGCTCGCCCCGGCCACCGCGATCACCGCGATCACCGCGATCACCGTACTCGCGACGCGGGCGCTCGAAACGCGGCTCTTCCTCCATGCCTTCCGGCCGTTCCAGCAGCGCCTTCATCGACAGCTTGATGCGACCCTTCTCGTCGGTCTCCAGCACCTTGACCTTGACGACCTGGCCTTCCTTGAGGAAGTCCTCGACCTTCTCGACGCGCTGGTGGGCGATCTGGCTGATGTGCAGCAGACCGTCCTTGCCCGGCAGGATGTTGATCAGGGCACCGAAGTCCAGGATCTTGGTGACCGGGCCTTCATAGACCTTGCCCACTTCGGCTTCGGCGGTGATCTCCTCGATGCGCTTCTTGGCGTGCTCGGCCTTGTCGGCGTCGGTCGAGGCGATCGTGATCGTGCCATCTTCGGCGATGTCGATCGTGGTGCCGGTCTCTTCGGTCAGCGCGCGGATGGTGGCACCACCCTTGCCGATCACGTCGCGGATCTTTTCCGGGTTGATCTTCATCGTGTACAGGCGCGGGGCGAACTGACTGACTTCCGTCTTCGCTTCGCCCATCGCTTCGACCATCTTGCCCAGGATGTGCATGCGGGCTTCCTTGGCCTGGGCCAGCGCGACCTGCATGATTTCCTTGGTGATGCCCTGGATCTTGATGTCCATCTGCAGGGCAGTGATGCCGCCGGTCGTGCCGGCCACCTTGAAGTCCATGTCGCCAAGGTGATCTTCGTCACCCAGGATGTCGGTCAGCACGGCGAAGCGGTTGCCTTCCTTGATCAGGCCCATCGCGATGCCGGCCACGTGGGCCTTCATCGGCACGCCGGCGTCCATCAGCGCGAGGCAGCCGCCGCACACCGAGGCCATCGACGAGGAACCGTTCGACTCGGTGATCTCGGAGACGACGCGGATCGTGTAAGGGAAGTCTTCCTTGCTCGGCAAGGCGGCGACCAGCGCACGCTTGGCCAGGCGGCCGTGGCCGATTTCGCGGCGCTTCGGACTGCCCACGCGACCGGTTTCGCCGGTGGCGAACGGAGGCATGTTGTAGTGGAGCATGAAACGCTCGTCGTACGTACCCGCCAGCGCGTCGATCATCTGCGCGTCGCGTTCGGTGCCCAGTGTGGCGGCCACCAGGGCCTGGGTTTCACCACGGGTGAAGATGGCAGAACCATGCACGCGCGGCAGCACGCTGTTGCGGATCTCGATGCCACGCACGGTGCGGGTGTCGCGGCCGTCAATGCGCGGCTCGCCGGCCAGGATCTGGCCACGGACGATCTTGGCTTCGATCTCGAACAACAGGCCTTCGACAGCCACGCTGTCGAACTCCACGCCTTCAGCCTTCAGCGAGGCCATCACGTTGGCGGTGGCTTCGCGGCAGGCCTGGGTGCGGGCTTGCTTCGAGCGGATCTGGTAGGCCGCGCGCAGCGGGCCTTCGGCCAACGCGGTGACCTTGCCGATGAAGGCTTCGTCCTTCGCGGGGGCTTGCCATTCCCACACCGGCTTGCCGGCTTCACGCACCAGCTCATGGATGGCGTTGATGGCGATCTTGCCCTGGTCGTGGCCATAGACCACGGCGCCCAGCATGATGTCTTCCGGCAACTGGTCAGCTTCAGACTCGACCATCAGCACTGCTGCTTCGGTGCCAGCGACGACCAGGTCCATCTTCGAATCGGCCAGCTGGGTCTTGCCCGGGTTCAGCACGTACTCGCCGTTGACGTAGCCCACGCGGGCCGCGCCGATCGGGCCATTGAACGGGATGCCCGAGACCGCCAGCGCCGCACTCGAAGCGATCATGGCGGCGATGTCCGCCTGCACTTCCGGGTTCAGGCTCAGCACATGCACCACGACCTGCACTTCATTGAAGAAGCCATCCGGGAACAGGGGGCGGATCGGGCGGTCGATCAGGCGGCTGGTCAGCGTTTCCAGCTCGCTCGGGCGCCCTTCACGCTTAAAGAAGCTGCCGGGGATCTTGCCGGCGGCGTAGGTCTTCTCGATGTAGTCGACGGTCAGGGGAAAGAAGTCCTGGCCGGGCTTGGCTTCCTTGCGGGCCACGACGGTGGCCAACACGACGGTGTCTTCGATGTTGACGAGGACAGCGCCGGAGGACTGGCGGGCGATCTCGCCCGTTTCCATCACGACCTGGTGCGGGCCCCATTGGAAGGTTTTGGTGACCTTGTTGAACATGCTCATGGAGAGTCTCCGGTGGTTGTAGGGCGCACTCACGGTGGCGCCTGGGTGGACCGGGAGCGTGACGGCGGCGGGTCGTATGCCATTCCAGGAAGCGGCAAGGCAGGTTCCTGGAATGACACAGCAACAACCGTGGCGATCTGCTCCAAAGACAAAGAGCCTGTGCTGGGGTGGGTTCCAGACAGGCTCTCGATCATTCGGCGAAGCTTACTTGCGCAGGCCCAGCTTCTGGATCAGCGCGGTGTAGCGGTCGGCGTCGCGGTCCTTCAGGTAGGCCAGCAGGCGCTTGCGCTGGTTGACCATCTTCAGCAGGCCGCGGCGGCCGTGGTGGTCCTTCAGGTGGGCCTTGAAGTGCGGGGTCAGCTCGTTGATGCGAGCGGTCAGCAGAGCGACCTGGACTTCGGGCGAGCCGGTGTCGGCAGCGCCGCGAGCGTGGGCCTTGACGATGTCGGCCTTGTTGATTTCAGCCACGGACATGGCGATTTCCTTTATCGATTGGAAGCCGCCGACGGCATGCAGGGCGCACGCTGGGCCGAACGGTTCCGGTTTTCACTTGCGATCGCGGGTGAAACCGACCCGCGTCGTGCCTGCTTTGCAACCGGCAAGCCAGGGGCCTCACCATGCAAAACCCGAGAAGTATAGCTGAAACAAGCGTTTTGCCCGGCCATGGGTTACGAGCCGACACGCAGCCGTCATCCGATGATCATGAACGCTCACGGCGAGGGGCTTCCGGGGCTTGCCTGCGGGGAAACGGGCTTGTCCCGGCCCCCATCGGCCCAGATACTGCGCCGCTCCCGGCCGGTCAGAAAGAAATGACGAGGAGCGGCGGCACCGGCCGCCGGCACCGGCCCCAACCTTGACTGAAGGACTTTCATGCGTCTGAAGACCCCTGCCCTCCTGGCCGCCATCGCCGCGCTGGCTGGCGCGAACCTGGCGTTCGCCGCCAAGGACGACCACCTGAGCCACCGCTGCTACACCGTGGCGCCTGAAGCCCACGAGCGGGCCAAGATCGACGAGAACCTGACGGCCTTCCTGCGCATGAAGACCGCACGCGGCGGTGACACCCACCGCAACATCGGCAGCGTGAACATCCCGGTCTGGTTCCACGTGATCAACAAGGGCACCGGCCTCGCCAACGGCGACATCCCGCAGTCGCAGATCGACGACCAGATGGCGGTGCTCAACGCCGCCTACGCCAGCACCCCGTTCACCTTCACGCTCGCCGGCGTCGACCGCACCACCAACGCGACCTGGTACACCATGGCCCCCGGCTCCACGGCCGAGAAGAACGCCAAGGCGGCCCTGCGCAAGGGCGGCGCCGAGACGCTGAACCTGTACAGCGCCAAGCCGGGCGGCGGCCTGCTGGGTTGGGCCACCTTCCCGAGCAGCTACCAGGCGCAACCCAAGCAGGACGGCGTGGTGATCCTGTACTCGAGCGTGCCGGGCGGCAACGCGGCCCCGTACAACGAGGGCGACACCGGCACCCACGAAGTCGGCCATTGGCTGGGCCTGTACCACACGTTCCAGGGCGGCTGCAAGAACCCGGGCGACTCGGTCAGCGACACCGCCATGGAAAAGTCTGCTGCCTATGGCTGCCCCGTCGGCCGCGACAGCTGCGCCACCAAGCCGGGCCTCGACCCGATCACCAACTTCATGGACTACACCGACGACAGCTGCATGAACACGTTCAGTGCCGGTCAGACGACCCGCATGGACCAGATGCACGCACAGTACCGCACGCCGTAACGTCAACCGGAGCTGGCCTCGGCCAGCTCCCAACGTGGCTTCACTGCAAATCGATGGTCGTGACTGAGTTGCGCCAACCCCGCCTGGCACCGCATCGCTGCGGCAAGCGCGATCATGGCGCCGTTGTCGGTGCACAGGTGCAGCTCGGGGTAATGCACCGTCACCTGGCGCTTCGCGCAGGCGGCGTTCAGGTCACGCCGGAGCGCCGCATTGGCCCCCACGCCGCCCGCCACCACCAGCCGCTTCAGGCCGGTGTCGCGCAAGGCCCCCATCGACTTGCGCACCAGCACCTCGACGATGGCCGCCTGGGTGCTCGCGGCCACGTCGGCGCGCTGCGCATCCGACGGCGCCACCCCGAGGCGCTTGAGGGTCGTCATCACGGCGGTCTTGAGACCGGCGAAGGAAAAGTCGAGGTTCGGCTGGTGCAGCAACGGGCGCGGCAAGGCAAAGGCGTCGGGTCGCCCCTGATCGGCGAGGCGGGCCAGCGCTGGCCCGCCCGGGTAGCCCAGGCCCAACAGCTTGGCAGATTTGTCGAAGGCCTCGCCGGCGGCGTCATCGATGGTCTCGCCCAGCAGTTCGTAGCGCCCGACCCCGTCGACCCGCATGAGCTGGGTGTGCCCACCCGAGACCAGCAGCGCGACGAACGGAAACTGCGGTGGATCCGCCGAGAGGAACGGCGACAACAGGTGACCTTCGAGGTGGTGGACGCCCAGGGTCGGTGCGCCCAGCGCTGCGGCCAGGCCGCAGGCCACGCCCGCGCCAACCAGCAGGGCGCCGGCCAGGCCCGGGCCCTTGGTGAAGGCGACCACATCGATCTCACCCACGCCCAGCGATGCTTCGGCCAGTGCCGCTTCGGCCAGAGGCAGCACGCGGCGCACATGGTCACGCGAGGCCAGCTCGGGCACCACGCCGCCATAGGCCTGATGCATCTGCACCTGGCTGTGCAAGGCCTGGCCCAGCAAGCGCGGCGGCGCATCGCCGTCGACACGGACGATCGCGACGCCGGTTTCGTCGCAGGAGGATTCGATGCCGAGAACGTTCATGAAACCAAATGTGTGGAACGCGGCTTGCTACACGACTTGCTGAGCTTTGCCAACTCGGGTTTGATGTGCAGCCACGAGAATGTCACCAACGCAGAATAGCGTGTTGGCTTGGCCAGGTGCCGCCACCGCATTCACGCGATCGGTCCAAGAAATCGAAACATCGTTGGATATGAAGGAATACAAGCTGCTCTCCTGGCCGGACCTTCCGGCCGAGTTCCGGCGCACCGGCTTCCGTCGCCTGCTGACCGAGCTGTCCCAGCGCCACATCAGCGAAGCGCTGCTGATGAAGCGTGGCGGCATCAAGCCGGCCGAAGTGCGTGCCCTGCTCCAGTTCCTGGCCAAGCTTGACTTGCTCGATGTGCGCGAGGCCGCACCCGCCGGCAAGTGGCGCCCCTCGCTCAGTGGCTTCAGCGGCTGGCTGCGGCGCCTCACTGCCTGAAGCCCCCAACCGGCTTCCCACCCGACGAGCCCGGCCTTCGCGCCGGGCTCGGTGCTTTCTGAGGGTGAGATGAGGCCCCGAAGGAGCGCGCGGTCCAACCACCGAGCCGGCCCAGGCCGGCTCAATGGTTTTCGCGGGCGTGGTTGATCGTGTACTTGGGCAACTCGACCGTCACGTCCTCGTCCGACACGATGGCTTGGCAGGACAGACGCGAGGTCGGCGTCAGGCCCCAGGCCTTGTCGAGCAGGTCTTCCTCGATCTCATCCAGCTCGCCGAGCGAGTCGAAACCCTTCTTCACGATCACATGGCAGGTCGTGCAGGCGCAACTCATCTCGCAGGCGTGCTCGATCTCGATGTCGTGCTCCAGCAGGGCCTCGCAGACCGAGACACCAGGCTTTGCCTCGAACTCGGCGCCGTTGGGGCAGAGGGTGGCGTGGGGAAGAACGCGAATCACGGGCATGGTCAGATCTCGTCGAGCCCGCGCCCTGTCAGCGCAGTGCGGATGCCGCGGTTCATGCGCGCGGCGGCAAACGGTTCGGTGCCTTCGGCCAGGGCCTCCACGGCACGGGTGATCGCTTCGGCATCGTCGCCTCGCGCAGCCGCACGCACGCGCGCCAGCAGCTCATTCACGGCCGCCTGCTCCGCCTGATCCAGCAGGTCGCCATCGGCGGCGAGTGCCGCTTGTGTCGCCAAGTCCATGCGCTCGGCTTCGACACGCGCCTCGCGCAACGCGCGCGCCTGCAGGTCGGCCTCGGCACTGGAAAAGCCTTCCTTCAGCATGCGTGCGATGTCGTCGTCAGCCAGGCCGTAGCTGGGCTTGACCTGCACCGAGGCCTCGACACCCGAGCCCAACTCGCGCGCGCTGACGCTCAGCAACCCGTCGGCATCGACCTGGAAGCTGACTCGGATGCGTGCCGCGCCCGCCACCATCGGGGGGATGCCGCGAAGCTCGAAACGGGCCAGCGAGCGACAGTCGGCCACCAGCTCACGCTCGCCCTGAAGCACATGGATGGCCATGGCGGTCTGGCCGTCCTTGAAGGTGGTGAAGTCCTGCGCCTTGGCCACCGGGATGGTGGTGTTGCGCTCGATCACCCGCTCGACCAACCCCCCCATCGTCTCCAGGCCCAGCGAGAGCGGGATCACGTCCAGCAGCAGCAGTTCGCCATCTTTCGCATTGCCGGCCAGGGCGTTGGCCTGCACGGCGGCGCCGATCGCCACCACCTCGTCGGGGTTCAGGTTGGTCAGCGGCTCGTGGCCGAACAACTCGCCCACGGCGCGGCGCACAGCCGGCATGCGGGTCGATCCCCCGACCAGCACGACACCCTGCACATCTTCCTTGCGCAGACGGGCATCGCGCAGCACCTTGCGCACCGAGGCCAGGGTGCGGTCGAGCAGTGGGCGCGTGAGGGCGTCGAACTGCTCGCGCGTGACGGCCTGGGCCAGTTCGCCGCCGCCCAGTGGAGCACGCAGCGTCGTGGCGGGTGCGTCGGTCAGCGCCTCCTTGGCGGCCCTCGCGGCCACCAGCATCGCGCGCCGATCACGCGGCGTGGTGATGTCGATGCCGCTTTGGGCGGCCGCCCAGTCGACCAATGCATGGTCGAAGTCGTCTCCGCCCAACGCTGCATCGCCGCCGGTGGCCACCACCTCGAACACGCCGCGTGAAAGGCGCAGGATGGAGATGTCGAAAGTGCCGCCGCCGAGGTCGTACACGGCGTAGAGCCCCTCGCTGCCGTTCTCCAGCCCGTACGCGACTGCAGCCGCCGTCGGCTCGTTGATCAGGCGCAGCACCTTCAGGCCGGCCAGGTGCGCCGCGTCCTTGGTGGCCTGGCGCTGGGCGTCGTCGAAGTAGGCCGGCACGGTGATGACCGCACCGAACAGTTCGTCGTCGAAGCTGTCCTCGGCCCGTTGGCGCAGTGTGGCCAGGATCTCGGCCGAGACCTCGACCGGCGTCTTCTCGCCTTGGCGCGTCTGGATGGCCACCATGCCCGGGTGGTCGACGAAACGGTAGGGCAGTTTCGACGTGCCTTGCACATCGGCCAGGCTGCGTCCCATCAGCCGCTTGACCGACACGATGGTGTGCTCGGGATCGTCCGCCTGCACGGCAGCCGCCTCGTGGCCGATCTGGCGGCCACCGTTCTCGAGGTAGCGCACGACCGAGGGCAGCATCGTGCGCCCTTGCGCGTCGGGCAGGCACTCGACCACACCATGGCGCACGGCCGCGACCAGCGAGTTGGTGGTACCCAGGTCGATGCCGACCGCGATGCGCCGCTGGTGGGGGTCGGGCGACTGGCCGGGCTCGGAAATCTGCAGCAATGCCATGGGATCAGGAATCAAAAGTCTCGAGGCGTCGGCCCAGGTCGGCCCGCACCTTCTGCACGAACATCAGCGCGCGCACGCGCTCACCCGCGGCGGAAGCGTCTGCCCGCTCGTCGAGCAGCACGCCGACCTCGCCAAGCAGTTCACCTTCACGCCGCGCGACCAACTGGTCGAGAGCCCGCACGGCGGACTCGTCCCCCGCCTCTTCCAGCGCCTCGCGCCAGGCCATCTGCTGCTGCAGGAAGCTGGCCGGCATGGCGGTGTTGCGCTCGGCGTCGATCGGGGCGCCCCGCAGCTCGCACAGGTAGGCGGCGCGGCTGAGCGGGTCCTTCAGGCGCTGATGGGCCTGATTGACACGCACCGCCCACTGCATGGCCACCCGCTGCGCGGCGGCACCTTCCGCGCTGAAGCGATCCGGATGCACCTTCGCCTGCAAAGCGCGCCAGCGCTGATCCAGCTCAGCCCGGTCGAGCGCAAAACGCTGGGGCAGGCCGAACAGGGTGAAATCGTCGTCGTCGAGATTCATCGGCTCACAGGCGCTTTTCGTAGAAGACCGAAAGGCCGTTGTCGGGGTAGCCACCAAACGCCGCGCGCAGGCCGTAGCCACAGCGTTCGTAGAGGCGCACGGCCTCGTGCTGATCACGCCCGGTCTCCAGCAGCGCAAGCGTCACGCCCGCCGACTTCAGCCGCGCCTCCAGCGCCGCCAGCACACGTTGGGCGATGCGCCTGCCGCGGACCGCGGGGTGGACGAACATCCGCTTGATCTCGCCGTACGCCTCGCCATCGGTGTCGGGCTCCCCCGGCATGCGGCGAGTGGCGCCGCAGCCGACCAGGCGCGCGCCGTCGTCGGCCACCAGGAAGTCGATGTCGGCGCCCAGCAGAGCCTGCACGTCGAGGATGTGGTTGGCCTCGGGCTCGTAGAGTGTGGCCAGGTAGGCGTCGAGCTCAGCCAGCAGCGCGGTCACCTCGGGGTGGTCGGGGCGCTCGGGGCGGATCAGGATGTCGCTCGGGGGCATGGGGCAGCCAGTGGGCATGAAAAAGGCGCGGCCTGTTCAGCGCCGCGCCCGGTCGGTGATTGTCGGCGATGCCTGGGCGCCGCCTGCTCAGACGCGGAAGGACTCACCACAGCCGCAGCGGTCTTTCTCGCGCGGGTTGTGGAACTTGAAGCCTTCGTTCAGGCCTTCGCGGACGAAATCCAGCTCGGTGCCGTCGATGTAGGGCAGGCTCTTGGGGTCGACCAGCACCTTCACGCCGTGACCCTCGAAGACCACGTCTTCCGGCGCCACGTCGTCGGCGTACTCAAGCTTGTAGGCCAAGCCCGAGCAGCCCGTGGTCTTCACGCCCAGGCGCACACCCACACCCTTGCCGCGGCGGCTGAGGTATCGGGTGACGTGACGGGCAGCCGCTTCGGTCAGGGTGACGGCCATGGGCTCAGTTCACCTGGGCGATGGCAGCGGACTCGGTGGCGTCGTGGCGCGAGCGGTAGTCGTTCACGGCCGCCTTGATCGCATCTTCCGCCAGGATCGAGCAGTGGATCTTCACCGGCGGCAGAGCGAGCTCTTCGGCGATCTGCGTGTTCTTGATGGTCAGCGCTTCGTCCAGCGACTTGCCCTTGACCCACTCGGTGACCAGCGAGCTCGACGCGATGGCCGACCCACAACCGTAGGTCTTGAAGCGCGCGTCCTCGATCAGGCCGGTGGCCGGGTTCACCTTGATCTGCAGCTTCATCACATCGCCGCAGGCGGGGGCCCCGACCATGCCGGTGCCGATCGTCTCGTCGCTCTTGTCGAAGTTGCCGACGTTGCGCGGGTTCTCGTAATGGTCGATGACCTTCTGGCTGTAAGACATGGTGCTACTCCTGGTTCTGCAGCGGGTGGCTCAATGAGCGGCCCACTGGATGGTCGAGATGTCGATGCCGTCGCGATACATGTCCCACAGCGGAGAGAGCTCGCGCAGCTTCGCCACGCGCTCCTTCAGCGTGGCGACGGCGTAGTCGATCTCTTCCTCGGTGGTGAAACGGCCGATGGTGATGCGCAGGCTCGAATGGGCCAGTTCGTCGCTGCGGCCCAGCGCGCGCAACACGTAGCTCGGCTCCAGGCTGGCCGAGGTGCAGGCCGAGCCCGAGGACACCGCGATGCCCTTGACGCCCATGATCAGCGACTCGCCCTCCACGTAGTTGAACGAGATGTTCAGGTTGTGGGGCACGCGCCGTTCGAGGTGGCCGTTGATGAACGTCTGCTCGATGCCGGCCAAGCCATCGATCAGGCGCTGGTGCAGCGCGCGGATGCGGGGCAACTCGGCCGCCATCTCTTCCCGGGCGATGCGGAAGGCCTCGCCCATGCCGACGATCTGGTGGGTCGGCAGCGTGCCCGACCGCAGGCCACGCTCATGGCCGCCCCCGTGCATCTGCGCCTCCAGCCGCACGCGGGGCTTGCGGCGCACGTACAGCGCGCCGATGCCCTTGGGGCCATAGGTCTTGTGCGAGGCCAGGCTCATCAGGTCGATCGGCAGCTTGGCCATGTCGATCTCGACCTTGCCGGTGGCCTGAGCGGCGTCGACGTGGAAGATGGTGCCGTTCTCGCGGCAGAGCTTGCCGAGTGCGACCACGTCCTGGATGACGCCGATCTCGTTGTTGACGAACATCACCGAGGCCAGCACGGTGTCGGGCCGCAGCGCGGCCTTGAAGGCATCGAGGTCGAGCAGGCCGTCGGCCTGCACGTCGAGGTAGGTCACCTCGTAGCCCTGGCGCTCGAGCTCGCGCATGGTGTCGAGCACGGCCTTGTGCTCGGTTTTCACCGTGATCAGGTGCTTGCCCTTGGTGCCCGAGTAGAAGTGTGCAGCGCCCTTGATCGCGAGGTTGTTGGACTCGGTGGCACCGGAGGTCCAGACGATCTCGCGCGGATCCGCGCCGATCAGCGCCGCCACGTCGCCGCGCGCCTTTTCCACGGCCTCTTCCGCTTCCCAGCCCCAGGCGTGGCTGCGCGACGCCGGGTTGCCGAAGTGCTCGCGCAGCCAGGGCACCATCGCGTCCACCACGCGGTTATCGACCGGCGTGGTGGCACCGTAGTCCATGTAGATCGGGAAATGGGGGGTCATGTCCATGGCGGAGCGGCGCGAGCCTGGGCTTTCGGTGGCTTTGCTTACTTCGAGAAGGCGTTGCCGAGGGCAAACACCGAGTTCGGCGCGGTGATCTTGATCGGCTTGACGACCGGGGTGCTGGAGATGGCACGCTTGATCGGCGCCTCTTCGATCGACACACCCTTGGCCAGTTGGTCGTCGACCAGCTTGCGCAGCGTGATCGAGTCGAGGAACTCGATCATCTTGGTGTTCAGGCTCGCCCACAGCTCATGCGTCATGCAGCGGCCGGCGTCGTCGCCCATGCAGTTTTCCTTGCCGGCGCAGCCGGTGGCGTCGATCGGCTCGTCGACCGCGACGATGATGTCGGCCACGCTGATCTCTTCGGCCTTGCGGCCCAGCGAATAACCGCCGCCCGGGCCGCGGGTGCTCTCCACCAACTCGTGGCGACGCAGCTTCCCGAACAGCTGCTCGAGGTAGGACAACGAAATCTGTTGCCGCTGGCTGATCGCCGCCAGGGCCACCGGCCCGTTGTTCGAGCGCAGGGCCAGATCGATCATGGCGGTGACCGCGAAGCGGCCCTTGGTGGTCAAACGCATACTTTTCTCCTGTCCTGTCGAGTTGCTGTGGGCAGCCTCGGTGCCCCTTGAGCGGGTGTCCGCGGGGTCTCGACTGCAGCGCCTTCGTACCGAACAACGGCTCCAGCACAAGCTGGGGGCCGGGTTATCCCTCGGCAGAGTCCGAGTGTTTTGCTCAATTATAGCGGAAGTCGACTGGTTTGGTCGAGTAAACCCGCATGCCGGCCCCCGCGATGGCGGCGGGGCCGCCCAATCGGGCGCGGTGAGCGCGCCCGGTGGTAATTCATGTGGGGTCGCTGTTGCGGTGCAACAAGGCCTTCAGCAGGCCGTCGCAGCCGGCTTCAACCAGATCGAGCACCTGCTCGAACCCCGCCGCGTCGCCGTAGTAGGGGTCCGGCACGTCACGGCCGGCATGCCCCACAGCGAAGTCCAGGAACAGTGCCAGGCGAGCCGGGCTGCCAGCGGGCGCCATGTCGCGCAGTTCCCGCAGGTGGCCGCGGTCCATCGCCAGCAGCCAGTCGTACTCATGGAAGTGGCGCTCGACGACTTGGCGGGCGCGCAGGCCGGCCAGGTCGTAGCCGCGGCGAAGCGCATGAGCCTGGCTGCGGCGGTCGGGTGGGTCGCCGACGTGGTAGCCGGCCATGCCAGCCGAGCCCACCACCAAGCGGCCGCCGTGGCCCGCAGCCAGCGCACGGGCGCGCAGCACGCCCTCGGCCGTGGGCGACCGGCAGATGTTGCCGGTGCACACCATCAGGATGCGCAGCGGCGCGCCGTCACTCACCGTTTCGCCCCACCGGCGGGCGCCAGGGCGCTGGCGTCGTGTGCCGCACCACCTCCAAACGCCTGCTCGCGCAGCAGCGCCAGCTGGTCGCGCACCCGGGCCGCCTTCTCGAACTCCAGGCTCTTGGCGAACTCCAGCATCTGCTTTTCCAGCGCCTTGATGCGCTTGCCCAGGTCCTTCTCGCTCAGGGCCTCGACCTCGGCGGCCTGCTGGGCCAGGCGCAGGTCGTCCTTGCCCGACTTCTCGGCCACCACCCCGTCGATCAGCTCCTTCACCTGCTTGCGGATGCCGCGCGGCACGATGCCGTTCGCCTCGTTGAAGGCCATCTGCTTGGCGCGCCGACGCTCGGTCTCGCCAATCGCCTTGCGCATCGACTCGGTCACCTTGTCGGCATAGAGGATCGCGCGACCGTTCACGTTGCGTGCTGCCCGCCCGATGGTCTGCACCAGGCTGCGCTCGGCGCGCAGGAAACCTTCCTTGTCGGCGTCCAGGATGGCCACCAGCGACACCTCGGGGATGTCCAGGCCCTCGCGCAGCAGGTTGATGCCGACCAGCACGTCGAAGGTGCCGAGCCGCAGGTCGCGCAGGATCTCGACCCGCTCGACCGTGTCGATGTCCGAGTGCAGGTAGCGCACCTTCACCCCGTTGTCGGACAGGTAGTCGGTCAACTGCTCGGCCATGCGCTTGGTCAGCGTGGTGATGAGCACGCGCTCGCCGTTGTCCACCGTGTGGCGGATCTCCTGCAGCACGTCGTCGACCTGGTGGGTGGCTGGCCGGACCTCGACGATCGGATCGACCAGGCCGGTGGGCCGCACGAGCTGCTCGACGATCTGCCCGGCATGCGTCTTCTCGTAGTCGGCTGGCGTGGCGGTGACGAACACCGCCTGGCGCATCTTGCGCTCGAACTCGTCGAACTTCAGCGGCCGGTTGTCCAGCGCGCTGGGCAGGCGAAAGCCGTAGTCGACCAGCACTGTCTTGCGTGCGCGGTCGCCGTTGTACATGCCACCGAGCTGGCCGATCAGCACATGGCTTTCGTCGAGGAACATGATCGCGTCGCGCGGCAGGTAATCGACCATCGTCGGCGGCGGGTCACCGGGCGCCGCGCCCGACAGGTGCCGGGTGTAGTTCTCGATGCCCTTGCAGTGGCCCACCTCCTGCAGCATCTCGAGGTCGAAGCGGGTGCGCTGCTCCAGCCGCTGGGCCTCGACCAGCTTGCCTTCCTTGACGAAGAAATCCAGCCGCTCGCGCAACTCGGCCTTGATGGTGTCGATGGCGGCCACCACGCGATCGCGCGGCGTCACGTAGTGGCTGCTGGGATAGATGGTGAAGCGCGGCACCTTCTGGCGAATGCGGCCGGTCAGGGGGTCCAGCAGACTGAGTGCCTCCACCTCGTCGTCGAACAGCTCGATGCGTATCGCCAGCTCCGAGTGCTCTGCCGGAAAGACGTCGATCGTGTCGCCGCGCACGCGGAAGGTGCCACGGGAGAAGTCCTGCTCGTTGCGGGTGTACTGCATGCGGATCAGCTGCGCGATCACGTCGCGCTGGCCGATCTTGTCGCCCGTGCGCAGGATGAAACGCATCTGCGTGTAGTCCTCCGGCTTGCCGATGCCGTAGATGGCGCTCACCGACGCCACGATCACCGTGTCGCGCCGCTCCAGCACGCTCTTGGTGGCCGAGAGGCGCATCTGCTCGATGTGCTCGTTGATCGACGAGTCCTTCTCGATGAACAGGTCGCGCTGAGGCACGTAGGCCTCGGGTTGGTAGTAGTCGTAGTAGCTGACGAAGTACTCCACCGCGTTCTTCGGGAAGAACTCGCGGAACTCCGCATACAGCTGCGCCGCCAGCGTCTTGTTGGGCGCGAAGACGATCGCCGGCCGGCCGAGCTGAGCGATCACGTTGGCCATGGTGAAGGTCTTGCCCGAGCCGGTCACGCCGAGCAGCGTCTGGTAGGCCAGGCCATCGTTGACGCCTTCGACCAGCTGGGCGATCGCGGTCGGTTGGTCGCCCGCCGGCGGGTAGGGCTGGAAGAGCTGGAACGGCGAATCCGGGAAGCTGACGAACTCCCCTGCGGGCGCCTCGGGTGCCTCGCCGCCATGGTTTTGCGGCATCACCTCAGTATCAGTCGGCATGGGGTTATCCCTGTACGAACGTCTAAAATCACCCCCGCTGCCAGGCCGTGCCCGTCCGCGCGGAGAAACCTGCCAGCTTAAGGCCTGCCGGCCATACGCGCTGGCGCCACCCTCGCCCCCTCCTGCCACCGTCCCTTCAGGAACCTCGCGATGTCCTTGTTTGCCGCCGTCGAAATGGCCCCCCGTGATCCGATCCTGGGCCTGAACGAACAGTTCAATGCCGACCCCAACCCCGCCAAGGTCAACCTCGGCGTCGGCGTGTACACCGACGAGAACGGCAAGCTGCCGCTGCTGGCCTGCGTGAAGGCCGCCGAGGCCCAGCTGGTGGAAGCCGCCCGCGCTCGTGGCTACCTGCCGATCGACGGCATCGCCGCCTACGACAAGGCGGTGCAGGGCCTCGTCTTCGGAGAAGGCAGCCCCATCCTCGCCGCGGGCCGCGTGGCCACCGTGCAGGCGCTGGGCGGCACCGGCGGCCTGAAGGTCGGCGCCGATTTCCTGAAGAAGGTCAATCCGAACGCCAAGGTGCTGATCAGCGACCCGAGCTGGGAAAACCACCGCGCCCTCTTCACCAACGCCGGCTTCGCGGTCGAGACCTACCCGTACTACGACGCTGGCAAGCAGGGCGTGAACTTCGACGGCATGCTCGCGGCGCTGAACGCCGCGCCGGCCGGCACCATCGTCGTCCTGCATGCTTGCTGCCACAACCCGACCGGCTACGACATTTCGGACGCCCAGTGGGACGCGGTGATCGAGGCGGTCAAGGCGCGCAAGCTGGTCGCCTTCCTCGACATGGCTTACCAGGGCTTCGGGGACGGCATCGCCGAAGACGGCGCCGTCATCGGCCGCTTCGTGCAGTCGGGCATCGACTTCTTCGTCTCCACCTCGTTCTCGAAGAGCTTCTCGCTCTACGGCGAGCGCGTCGGTGCGCTGTCGGTGGTCTGCGAGAGCAAGGAAGAAGCCTCGCGCGTGCTTTCGCAGCTGAAGATCGTCATCCGCACCAACTACTCGAACCCGCCCACCCACGGCGCCCAGGTCGTCGCCACGGTTCTGACCACCCCGGCACTGCGCGCCCAGTGGGAGCAGGAGCTGGCCGGCATGCGCAACCGCATCAAGGCGATGCGCGGCGCGCTGGTCGAGAAGCTGAAGGCCGCCGGCGTGAAGCAGGACCTGTCCTTCATCACCACCCAACGCGGCATGTTCAGCTATTCGGGCCTGACCAAGCCCCAGATGGAGCGACTGCGCGGCGAGTTCGGCGTCTACGGCGTCGACTCGGGCCGCATCTGCGTGGCGGCGCTGAACGAGAAGAACCTCGGCTACGTGGCGGACGCCATCGCCAAGGTGATCTGACCGGCTGCGCGCCGGTCAGGCAAAGGGCCGCAAGGCCCTTTTCACGGCCCAGTTTATAAACATCTTGTTTATTTATTGGGCATGATGGCGGCCAACCACAAAAGCCGCCGCCATGCCCGCCACCGCCCTGCCCCCCGCCACGCTGGCCGAGTTGCACGTCGCGCTCGACACCAGCCTTGCCTACGCCGCCACCTACCCGGTGCGGCATCTGCGCCTGTCGAACCACCTGCCGATGGTGCTGAGCGCGCTGTACCGACTGCAGGCGCCGGCTGCGTCGCTCGATGCCTTGGTCAAGCTGCATGTGCAGCGGCTGGAGGCCCTGCCGCCCGATGCCCTCGAAGCCACGCTGACCGGCGAGGTTGCCGACGAGATCCGCCACACCGACGTGGCCACCATGCTGGCGCGCCGCCTGCCTGGCCTGCTGGAGGCCAGCGAAACCGCCGCCTTCCACGGCCTCATCCGCCTGGCCCATGCACTGGACACGGGCCATGCCGGAGAAATCACGCGGGCGCTGGCCGCCTGGCAAGCCCAGCGCCACAGCCTCGGCACCGTGCCCGAACCCGACGGCGGCCGCACGCTGTTGCACGAGACACTGGGCCGTGTGGCCGCGGACCCGGCCCTGGCCTTCACCCCACGCGAAGGCACGCTGATCACCGACGACATGCAGCGCGCCGCAGCCCTGCCCGGCTTCGCTGCCGCCGTCAGCGGGCCGGAGGCCCCCACCGACGACGCCCTCACGCTGGACGCCCTGGCCGAAGCCTCGCTCGCCGTCTACCTGGCCAGCCGCGACTTCACCGCCCTGCACCTGGTGACCGGCTGCCACGCACTGCGCCAGGTGCTGCCGCATGCGCGCCTGGGCGCCGAGACGCAGCGCCGCATCCTGCGGGGCGTTTGGCGCGCGTGGCTGGCGGCCTGGGTCTCGATCGGCCGGCCGCGGCCCGACTGGGCCGCCGTGCGGGCCGGCGCCGCCAGCGAAGCCGACTGGGCCGGGGCCATCCCGCTGCTGGCCGCCTCGCGCGACGACCACCGCATCAAGCTGGCCTGGTCTGCGCTCGACGAGTGGCGCCACCGAGGCTGGCCGGGCTACGCGCGCGTGCTGCAGTCCGCCACGGCCGAGGTGGCCGCATGACGCTGGACCGCGCCTCGCTGCGCCTGCTGGTCGCCGTCTGCGCGGTGACGCTGCTGTGCACCATCGGCATGGCCATGCCCTACCCCATCCTGGCACCGATCTTCGTCGACGGGCCGGCGGACGGCTTCACCCACTTCGGCGGCATGTCGCCCGAGTGGCTGCTGGGCGTGGCGCTTGCCGCCAACCCCGCCGGCATCCTGGTGGGCAGCTTGGTGATCGGGCCGATGTCGGACCGGCTGGGCCGCCGGCGCGTACTCGTCGGCACGCTGCTGGCCGGCGCCGTGTTCAACCTGGCCACCGCGGGCGCGCTGGAGGCGCGGCTGTACCCGCTGTTCGTGCTGGCTCGCTTTGCCACTGGGCTGACCGAGGGCAACATTGCCGTCGCCCGCGCGCTGCTGGCCGACCACCACGGCGAGGCCACCCGGGTGCGCGCCTTCGCCTGGCTCAACGCCTTTCAGTACGGGGGCTGGCTGCTGGGGCCGCTGGCCGGCGGCCTGCTGCTGGCGTTCGGCGACGCGGTGCCCTTCACCTCGGCCGCCGTGGCGATGCTCGGCTGCATCGGGCTGGTGATGGCCGGCGTGCCGGCGCACCGAATCGACCTCCCCCCCGGTGCCGCCCCCAGGGTCACCCGCGCGGTCAGCGGCTCCACCCTTGCGCCGCTGGTGCACGACCCGGCGCTGCGGCGCCTGTTCCTGCTGCAGATGGCCTACATGTGCGGCGTGACCGCGCTGTACGACTACGCGCCGCTGTGGTGTGTCACCGAGGCCGGCTTCGGCCCCGAGGGCATCGCCTGGATCACCGCGGTGCAGTGCGCGGCGATGATCCTCGGCACTTGGCTCGCCGGCCGGCTGCCCGCGCTGGATCACCCGCTGCGCACCACCGCACTGGCCGCGCTGGCCGGCGCGGCGGGGCTCGCACTGCTGGTGGTGCTGCCCGACGTGCCAGGGCTGGTCACCATCGCCGCGCTCGGCGTGCCGCTTGCCGTCTACAACGCCTTCATGCCGGCCTGGGTCTCGTCGCGCTTCGCCCACCACGGCCAGGGCCGGGTGATGGGGCTGCTGACCACGATCTTCTGCTTCGCCAACGTGGCGGTCGCGCTGGCTGGCGGCGCGCTGTCGCTGTGGAACGTGCGGGCGGTGATGGCACTCGGCGCCGTCTGCGCCGGCGCGGCCGCCCTCGCCCTGTGGCGCTGGGCCCGCCACGAGGCTGCCCACGCCACGGCGACCCCGTTCACCGCCTCCGCCTGACCATGAGCAGCACCACCGACCGATTGCTCTACCAGCTCAAGAGCCGGGGGCCGCAGCCCGCAGCCACGCTGGCCGCCGCCTGCGCCATCACGCCGATGGGCGCCCACAAGCAGCTGCAGGCCCTGGCCGGCCAAGGCCTGGTCGATTTCCATGACGAGCCGCAGGGTGTGGGCCGGCCGCGCCGCATCTGGGCGCTCACCCACGCCGGCCACGGCCGCTTTCCCGACCGGCACGGCGACCTGACGGTTCAGCTGCTGCGCCACGCCGCCGAGCACCTGGGCCCGCAGGCACTGGACACGCTGATCGCCGCCCGCGAGGCGGAGTCCGAGGCGCAGTACAGGCAGCGGCTGGCGGGCGCCGCCAGCCTGGGCGAGCGGGTGCAGGCGCTGGCCGAGGCGCGGCACGAAGAGGGCTACATGGCCCGGGCGCTGCCGGACCCGGAGGGCGGTGCGGACGGCACCGACGGCGGCTGGCTGCTGGTCGAGGACCACTGCCCGATCTGCGCCGCCGCGACACAGTGCCAGGGCTTCTGCCGCTCAGAACTGGCGCTGTTCCAGCGTTGCCTGGGCCCCGGCGTCGAGGTGCAACGCACCGAGCACCTGCTGGCCGGCGCCCGGCGCTGTGCCTACCGCATCCGCTCGTTGGGCTGATTGCCCGATCCGACCCGGCGCCCCGAAGTGGTGCCGCGAAGGGGCCCATTTCCGCGGCTCGCCCCCGCTGCAGCCGATGCCTAATGAGGGCAAATGCCGATCGAGCAACCACGTATGTAAGCTTTCATGCTGCGTTGCACAATTAGCATGTAAACGTTCTTCCGGACCGAGGCCCATCTCATGCTGTATCAGCTCTACGAAACCCAACGCGCGCTGCTGGCGCCGTTCTCCGAGTTCGCCAGCGCCTCGGCCAAGCTGTACAGCCACCCGCTGTCGCCCTTCACCCACACCCCGATGTCGCACCGGGTGGCCGCGGGCCTCGACCTGATGCACCGGCTGGCGAAGGAGTACGAGAAGCCCGCGTTCAACATCCAGACGGTCCGAGTCGACGATGTCGACGTGGCGGTGCAGGAGCAGGTCGCGATACAGAAACCGTTCTGCCGCCTGATCCGCTTCAAGCGCTTCACCGACGACCCCGCCGCGCTGACCGACATGAAGGCCCAGCCCACCGTGCTGGTCGTGGCGCCGCTGTCGGGCCACCACAGCACGCTGCTGCGCGACACCGTGAAGAGCCTGCTGCAGGACCACAAGGTGTACATCACCGACTGGACGGACGCCCGCATGGTGCCCACCGAAGCCGGCCCCTTCCACCTGCACGACTACATTGCCTACGTGCAAGAGTTCATCCGCCACATCGGGCCCGAGGTCAACGTGATCTCGGTCTGCCAGCCCACGGTGCCGGTGCTGGCCGCCGTCTCGCTGATGGCCAGCGCAGGCGAGTTCACGCCGCGCACGCTGACGATGATGGGCGGCCCGATCGACGCCCGCAAGTCGCCGACCGCGGTCAACAACCTGGCGATGAACAAGAGCTACAGCTGGTTCGAGAACAACGTCATCTACCGCGTGCCGCCGCACTTCCCCGGCGCGGGCCGCCGTGTGTACCCCGGCTTCCTGCAGCACACCGGTTTCGTGGCGATGAACCCCGACCGCCACCTGACCTCGCACTACGACTACTTCCTGGACCTGGTCCGCGGCGACGACGACAGCGCTGAAGGCCACCGCACCTTCTACGACGAGTACAACGCCGTGCTCGACCTGCCGGCCGAGTATTACCTCGACACCATCAAGACCGTGTTCCAGGACTTCGCGCTCGTCAACGGCACCTGGGAAGTCGACGGCGCCTTCGTTCGCCCGCAGGACATTGCCACCAGCGCACTGCTGACGATCGAGGGCGAGCTCGACGACATCTCCGGCGCCGGCCAGACCCGTGCCGCGCACGACCTGTGCACCGGCATTCCCAAGGCCCGCCAGTTCCACTACGACGTGCAGGGTGCGGGCCACTACGGCATCTTCTCGGGCCGCCGCTGGCGCGAGAAGGTCTACCCCGAGCTGCGCGGCTTCATCCAACGCTTCAACCAGCCCGCCGAGATCCTCCCCGGCCCGGGCGACAAGCCCCGCCGGCCGCGCCGCCGCAACGGCAGCGCCTGACGCCGGCCCGAAACTCGCGCATCCTTCACGGCCTGGGGGCTTCCCGGGCTGGTCGGGGCTCAAGCCACCGACGGCATCTGCCGATAGACGCCTTGCCAGCACCAGCCTGATCGGGGCCGGTGCGGAGGCCTGCCGCGCCCGTTGCCCGTCATCCACCTCGCATGAGCCTGCTCCAGACTGCCCGCCGATGCTTCCACGCCCTGTGCCTGGCCCTGCTGGCTCAGGCGGGGCTGCCGGCGCTGGCCGCCAGCGAGCTGCGCATCGTCACCGAGGAGCTGCCGCCCTACAACATGACGCAGGGCGGCCAGGTTACGGGCATGAGCACCGAGGTCGTCCAGGCGGTACTGAAGGACGCGGGCATCCCGGCGCCGGCCATCCAGTCCATGCCCTGGGCCCGCGCCTACGACATCGCGCTGAACTCGGAGAACGTGCTGATCTACTCGATCACCCGCACACCGCAACGCGAAAAGCTCTTCAAGTGGGTCGGCGTGATCGCGCCGACGCAGTGGTACCTGTTCGCGCGATCGGGCCGCAACCTGCCGGCCCTCAAGTCGGTCGAGGAGGCCCGCAAGCACCAGATCGCCACCGTCAACGAGGACGTGGGCGAGCAATACCTGGTCGCCAAAGGCTTCGTGATCGGCAGGAACCTGCAATCCAGCAACAAGTACGAGTTCAACTACGAGAAGCTGAAGCTCGGACGGGTCGACTACTGGATCGCCAACGAGCTGAACGCCACCTGGCTCAGCCGCCAGGCCGGCGACGACCCCGAGCAGATGCTGGTCCGCGCCTTGCCCCTGCCCGACCTGATGCAGGACGAAGGCCTGAACATGGCCTTCAGCCTGAAGACCCCCGACGCCGTGGTGGAGCGCTTCCGCCGGAGCCTGGAAACCCTCCGCAGGAACGGCACCTACGACGCGATCAAGCGTAAGTGGCTCTGACGTGTCGGCACCCATGGAAGCCGAGCTGCCCCGCCAGACCGCTGCCGAAGCGGCGGCGCCGGCCCGCACCGGCTCGCTCGGCCGCCGCCTGGTCCTGGCCACGCTGGCCTTCTGCCTCGTCTTCTCGCTCGTCGCGGTGGCCGTGCGCACGGTGCTGGCCTGGCAGGCCCATCGCCAGTCGATGACCGCCGAGCTGACGCTGATCGACCAGGTTTTCCAGCGCACCCTCTCGAAGGCCATCTGGGAGATGGATCGCGACGCGCTCCACACTCAGCTCGACAGCGCGGCCCAGGTGGCCTCCGTCGGCCGTATCGAGCTGCGCGTCCAGCAGGCCGGCCGGGCGCCCGAGGTGCTGCAGGCCACGCGCCCCGGCTACTCGGCCTCGTCACTCGCTCCGGCGCTTCAGCGTGACCTCGTCTACGAGCCCTACGCCGACGCGAAGGAGGTGGTCGGCTCCCTGCTGCTCGTCGGTGACGAGCGGGTGCTGTGGGCCCGGCTGCGCTCGGAGATCTTCGACATCATCGCAACCCAGGCGGTGCAGTCGCTGCTGCTCGCGGGCCTGATCATGTGGATGTTCAACCGGTCGGTCACGCTGCATGTGCGCTACATCGCGGACCACCTGAGCACCCTCACCCCGGCCACCCTAGGCCGCGTGCTGCACCTGAACCGCCCGGCAGGCCATCGAGGTGACGAGTTGAGCCTGCTGGAGGCGGGCGTGAACGACCTGCAGGGCAAGCTTTCGGACTACATCGCGCGCCAACAGCAGCACGAGCGCGAGCTGGCCGACCACCGCGACCGCCTGGCCGGGCTGGTAGCCGAACAGACCACCGAGCTGCGCACCGCCAACCAGCGGCTCGAGGAGCTGACTCGCAGCGACCCGCTGACCGGCCTGGCCAACCGGCGCCAGTTCGACGAGCTGAAAGAGATCGAATTCCGACGCGCACAGCGCCTGGGCCACCCGATGACGGTGCTGATGTGCGACGTCGACTACTTCAAGCGCTACAACGACGCCTACGGCCACGCCCAGGGCGACAAGTGCCTGCAGCAAGTGGCCGAGGCGCTGAAGGACAACTTCGCCCGCGCCGGCGAGCTGGTGGCCCGCATCGGCGGCGAGGAGTTCGCGGTGCTGCTGCCCGGCACTGACGCGGCCCACGCCCGCAAGGCCGCCGAGCGCCTGCGCCGACGGCTGGCCGAGCTGGCGATCCCCCACAGCGACTCGCCGGCCGCGCCACAGGTCACGCTGAGCATCGGCCTGGCCCAGTTCGAGCCGGCCACGATGGACCACTTCGATCAGTTGCTGCACCAGGCCGACCAGGCGCTCTACCGTGCCAAGAGCCAAGGCCGCGATCGGCTGGCCGAGTGACCCGCGCACGCCTATCGCCCACCAGAGGAGCCCCATGCAGTTCCGCCCCTCCAGCCTGATCGCGCTGCTGGCCGCCATCGCGGCCCTGCAAGGCCATGCCCAGACCATCAAGGCCGTGACCGAGGAGTCGTCGTACACCTTCGTGCGCGACGGCAAGGTCGCCGGGCCGGCCACCGAGATCGTCGAGGCCGCGCTGAAGCGCGCCGGCCTGAACAACCACAAGATCACGCTCTACCCCTGGGCCCGCGCCTACGACATGGCGCTGCAGGAGCCCAACACCCTGATCTACCTGATCGCCCGCACGCCGGCTCGCGAGGCCCAGTTCAAGTGGGCCGGAGAATTCCTGCGCATCGAATACCACCTCTACAAGCTGCGCAGCCGCAAGGACGTGGTGGTGCGCAACCTGCCGGACGCCAAGGCGTACGCCGTGGGCGTGATGCGCGACGACGTGCGCCAGCAGTACCTGCAGTCGCGCGGCTTCGACAAGCTGGTCGTCTCGGCCCGCAACAGCGACAGCCTGCGCATGCTGGTGGACGGCCGGGTGCAGCTGCTGCCGCTGCCCGACACCGACATGCTGCGCTTCTGCAGGGAGGCCAACATCGATCCGTCGTCGCTGGAGAAGGTGCTGACGCTGCATGAAATGACGACCGGCATCTACATGGCCTACAGCCGTGGCACGCCCGACGAGACGGTGGCACGCACTCGGCAGGCCTTCGACCAGCTCAAGGCCGACGGCACGGTGGCTCGCCTGATGGCCTCGGCATCGAACGCGCCGTAGCCCGGCGGGGATAATCCGGCGGGTGACCCCTTCGCCCGCCGCCGCCCTCGCCGAAGCCCTGAACGCCGCCCTGCCGCAGACGCAGTGCACACGCTGCGGTTACCCCGACTGCCACGCCTACGCCAGCGCCATCGCCACCGGTGAGGCCGGGATCAACCAGTGCCCGCCCGGCGGCGCCGAAGGCATCGCCCGGCTGGCCGCCCTCACCGGCCGGCCGGTGCAGCCGCTGAACCCCGTCCATGGCCACGAAGCCCCACGCGGCATCGCCTTCATCGACGAGGCCTGGTGCATCGGCTGCACGCTGTGCATCAAGGCCTGCCCGGTCGACTGCATCGTCGGCGCGCCGAAAAAGATGCACACCGTGGTCGAGGCCGACTGCACAGGCTGCGAGCTGTGCCTGCCCGCCTGCCCGGTGGACTGCATCGTGATGGAGCCCGTCACAGGCACCCGCACCGGCTGGGCTGCGTGGAGCGCGGCCGAAGCCGCTCAGGCTCGCCAGCGCTACGCCTTCCGGCAGATGCGGGTGGCGCGCGACAAGCGAGAGAACGACGAACGCCTGGCCGCCAAGGCCGCCCACAAGCTGGCCGACCTGCCCAACCAGACCCGTGACACCGACCCCGCCACCCTCGACCGCAAGCGCGCCGTGATCGAGGCGGCGCTCGCCCGTGCCCGTGCCCAGCGCGCGGCGGCCGGCGACCCGAACAAAGAGAGCTGAGCCGCGGATGGATTCCGACACGATCGAGCACTTCTTCGCCACGCTGAAGGCCGCCAACCCCCAGCCCGAGACCGAGCTGGAGTTCACCAACGTGTTCGAGCTTCTGGCCGCAGTCCTGCTCTCGGCCCAGGCCACCGATGTCAGCGTCAACAAGGCCAGCCGCGCGCTCTTCGCTGCCGCGCCGACGCCGGCGGCCATGCTGGCCCTGGGCGTCGAAGGCGTCGAGCGCCACATCAAGACCATCGGCCTGTACCGCACCAAAGCGCGTCACCTGATCGAGGCCTGCCGCATCCTCGTCGAGCAGCATGGCGGCCGGGTGCCGGCTGACCGCGCATCGCTCGAAGCCTTGCCAGGCGTCGGCCGCAAGACGGCCAACGTGGTGCTCAACGTCGCCTTCGGCGAGCCGACCATGGCGGTCGACACCCACATCTTCCGCGTCGGCAACCGCACCGGCCTGGCGCCGGGCAAGACCCCGCTGGAGGTCGAGCAGGCCTTGCTGACCCGCGTGCCCGAGGCCTACCGGGTCGACGCACACCACTGGCTCATCCTGCACGGCCGCTACGTCTGCCAGGCCCGGCTCCCGCGCTGCGGCGCCTGCCAGGTGCGGGCGCTGTGCGAGTTCGAGCCGAAGACGGCGGCAGTGTGAAGGGCCCTGCCGCTCGCCTCGCCGGTTGGACGCTGGCCATGGCGCTGCCCGTGGGCGCGGCCGCGCAACCGGTCCATGTGGTCGACGACAGCGGGCATGCGCTCGACCTTCCCCGCGCGCCACAGCGCATCGTCACCCTCGGCGCCCACCTGGCCGAGCAGCTCTTCGCCCTCGGCGCCGGTGACCGGGTGGTGGGCGTGAGCCGCTTCACCGACTTCCCGCCCGAGGTGCGGCAGCGCCCCGTGGTCGGCGACGCCATCGCCATCCACCACGAGGCCATCGCCCAGCTCAAGCCCGACCTGGTGCTGGTGTGGCGCAGCGGCTTCCCGGATCGGGCGCGGGCGCCGCTGCAGCGCCTGGGCGTTCCTGTCTACGAAAGCGAAATCCGCTCGGTGGCCGAGCTGGCGGGCAGCCTGCGCCGGCTGGGCCGGCTGCTGGGCCGCACCGAAGCGGGCGAGGATCAGGCGCGGCGCGTGGAGCAGCAATGGGCCGCACTGCAGGCCGAGTACGCCAGCCGGGCGCCGGTGCGGGTCTTCTATCAAGTCTGGCACCAGCCTCTGATGACGATCAACCGCGAGCACCTCATCCACCAGGCCATCACGGCCTGTGGCGGCCGCAACCTCTTTGCCGAGCTGCCGGCGCTCACCCCCACCGTGAGCTGGGAGGCCGCGGTGCAGCGCAACCCACAGGTGATCGCCATGGCCGGCTCGCCCAGCGACCACCCCGAGCGGGGCCGCTGGCCGCAGTTCCCGGGTGTTGAAGCCGTGAAGGCCCAGCGCTTCGCCCTGGTCGAGGGCGACCTGATCAACCGCATGGGGCCGCGCTTCCTGCAGGGCGCGCGGCAGCTCTGCGAGGCAATCGACCGGGCCCGCTGAGCCTGTCTCCTCAGGCCGGCCGTCACACAGCGGACACGCCTGGAAACAACCGGCCCGAGGCCGGCCTTTTCAAGGCTTCGCTCCCGCCGTCCGGCCGAACAATGGCCTCATGTTGCAAGCCGTGTCGACCGAAACAAGGGCGGTGAACCCCCAACGCCTGATCCGTCGCCTATTTCAGCGCCGGGAAAACGTTTCCGGCGGCGTGCCCCGCCAGCCCAGCCGCAGCTGGGTGCGCCCGCCCGCGCTGTGGGGCCAGGCCGAGCCCGTCTGGAAGGCCTTGTGGAGCTGGCTGCGCGCCGGGGAAGGCCCCGACGAGCGCCGTGTCTCGGCATTGGACCGCGCCCGCCACGATTTCGCCGCCGCCCTGGCGGACCTGGAAGACGACAACGCCTGCGACCTGCGCCGCCGCGGCCAATCGGCCCGTTCGCTGCGCGAGCTGTGGCATTTGCGGGCCGACCTTTACAGCATGGTGGCGCGCCACCGCAGCCAGCCCGAGGCCGACCGACGCCTTCAGCTGGTCAACCGGCACTTTCCGACGAGCACCCAGCAGACCACCACCTCGTCCGCGCCCCGGCCCGGACGCAGCCTGGACGACTGACGCCATGGACAACGCCTTCGACGACACGGCCTACGACACCGTCTTCGACACCAGCTTCGGCCATGAGGGCGGCACGCCCCAGGACCGCGAAGCCCGGCTGGCGGCACGACGCGCCTTCGTCGAGATGAAGCTTCTCTTCCTGCGTGCCACCGCACCGCTGGAAGACCGCAAGGGCGAGTGGCTGCGCCTGCAGGTGCGCCGGGCCAACGATCCGATCGACCTGTGGATCCTGCGCGGCCCGGTGCTGCGGGCGCTGAGCCATGACGACCGCCGCCACCGCGCGCTGCGGGCCGAGCTCTACCGCAACCTCGACAGCATCTTCCCCGAGGCCTTCGGCTTCGAGCCGGGCGCCACGCTGCCCCCCACCATGCCGGCACCTTGGGAAGCGCTCGCCGGCGAGCCCCGCCATGCGGGCGGCAGCTACATCCGCTGACCTGGCGCCGCCCCGGAGGGCCCGCACCCCCGGTGCAAAATCGGGGCGTGAACATCATCATCCTCGACGACTACCAGGACGCGGTGCGCAAGCTGAAGTGCGCCGCCAGGCTGCAGGACCTGAACGCCAAGGTGTTCACCAACACCGTCAAGGGCCTGGGCCAGCTGTCCATCCGGCTGCGTGATGCCGAGGTGCTGGTCGCGATCCGCGAGCGCACCCAGTTCAACCGCCAGCTGCTGGAAAAACTGCCCAAGCTGCGCCTGATCGCGCAGACCGGCAAGGTCGGCTCGCACATCGACATAGACGCCTGCACCCGCCTGGGGATCGCCGTGGCCGAGGGCGTCGGCTCGCCGCATGCTCCCGCCGAGCTGACCTGGGCGCTGATCATGGCGGCCATGCGCAGGCTGCCGCAGTACATCGGCAACCTCAAGCACGGGGCCTGGCAGCAATCGGGCCTGAAATCGGCCTCGATGCCGCCCAACTTCGGCATCGGCATGCAACTGCGAGGCAAGACCCTGGGCATCTGGGGCTACGGCAAGATCGGCGCGCTGGTCGCTGGCTACGGCCGTGCCTTCGGCATGGAAGTGCGCATCTGGGCCGGCGACGACTCCCGCGACCGGGCGCGCGCCGATGGTTACGAGGTGTTCTCCTCGCGCGAGCAGGCCTTCGAGGAAAGCGACGTGCTCAGCGTGCACCTGCGCCTGTCGGACCGCACCCGCCAGGTGGTGACGCTGTCCGACCTGGGGCGGATGAAACCCACCGCCCTGTTCGTCAACACCTCGCGCGCCGAACTGCTGGAAGACGCAGCCCTCGTCTCTGCCCTGAACCGCGGCCGGCCGGGCATGGCGGCAGTCGACGTTTTCGAGACCGAGCCCATCCTGCAGGGGCACCCGCTGCTGCGGCTGGAGAACGCCGTCTGCACGCCCCACATCGGCTACGTGGAGCAGGACAGCTACGAGCTGTACTTCGGCGCGGCCTTCGACAACGTGGTCGCCTTCGTCAACGGCCAGCCCACCAACATCGTCAATCCGGACGCGCTGAGGGTGCTGCGGTGAGCGGCGTGGTGCCCGGGGCCGGGTCCGGGCGCTGGGCACTCTTGTTCGGAAACTTTGTCGTGGGCTGCGGCGTGATGGTCGTGGCCGGCTCGCTGAACGACCTGACACGCTCGCTGCAGGTCAGCGTGGCGGTCGGTGGCCAGCTGATCACCGTGGCGGCGGCGGTCATGGCCATCAGCGCCCCGCTGCTGGCCGCCTGGGTGGGCGGCATGGACCGTCGGCGCCTGCTCGCCTGGGCCCTGGCGTGGTACGCGATCGGGCATGGCCTGAGCGCCATTGCGCCGGACTACGCCTGGCTGCTGCCGCTGCGCGCGGTCTGCATGCTGGCCGCCGCCGTCTTCACGCCGCAGGCCGCCGCTGCGATCGGCTGGCTGGCGCCGCCGGAAGAACGCGGCCGGGCCATCACGTTCATCTTCCTCGGCTGGAGCGTGGCGTCGGTGTTCGGCATGCCGCTGCACAGCTACATCGGCGAGGCCATCGGCTGGCGCTACGCCTTCGGGCTGGTCGCGGTGCTTGGGCTGGCCGGCGCGCTGTGGGTCTGGTGCGCGCTGCCGGATGGCATCCGCCCACCGGCGATGAACCTGGCCGCCTGGGGTGAGGCCCTGACCCACCCTGCGCTGATGGCGATGGTGGTGGTCACCGCGATGTCGGGTGCGGGCCAGTTCACCGTCTTCTCGTACTTCGCACCCTACTATCGCCAAGTGCTGCGGGCCGAGCCCGGCACCATCAGCCTGTTGTTCGCCTGGTTCGGCGCGTTCGGGCTGGTCGGCAACGTGCTGCTGTCGCGCCATGTCGACCGCGTGGGCGCGGGGCGGGCGGTGACCGCGCTGCTGGCCGGCATCGCGCTCAGTCTGGCCCTCTGGTCGCTCGCGAAGACGCCGGCGATGCTGATGCTGGTGATCCTGCCCTGGGCCCTCGGCTGCTTCGCCTCCAACTCTGCCCAGCAAGCCCGGCTGGGCACGGCGGCGCCGGCCCTGGCGCCGGCGCTGATGGCGCTGAACACCTCGGCCATCTACCTGGGCCAGGCGCTCGGGGCGGCCGGGGGCGGTGCGGTGATGGCCGCCAACCAGGCCGCCAGCCGCCCGCCCTTCGATGCGCTGCATTGGGTCGGGCTGGCCTGGATGGTCGCCGCCGTGGCCCTCAGCCTGTGGGCCAGCCGGGCGCTCGCGCGCCACGGTCAGCGCAGCGAGGCGGCGCGTGCCTGACACCGCCCACATCGCCCCTTCCGGCGAGCGGCGTGCTCGGCCCCACGGGCCTTGGGCCCTGTTCGTCGCCTTCAGCAAGCTCGCCCTGCAAGGCTTCGGCGGCGTGCTGCCCATCGCCCAGCGCGAGCTGGTCGACAAGCTGGGCTGGCTGACGCCGGCCGAGTTCGCAGAGAACCTGTCGGTCGGACAGGTGCTGCCGGGGCCGAACGTCGTCAACCTCGCGCTGATGGTGGGCGACCGGTTCTTCGGCCTGCGCGGCGCGCTCGCGGCGCTGGCCGGGATGCTGGTGCTGCCGATGGCGCTCGTACTCGTGCTCGCGGCCAGCTACCAGGGCCTGGCGGAAGTTCCGGCGGTGGCAGGTGCGCTGCGTGGCATGGGCGTGGTCGCCGCCGGCCTGGTGCTGGCCATGGCGCTCAAGCTGCTGCCGACGCTGGCGCGCAACCCGCTGGGGCGCTGGCTCTGGGCCCCGGCCGCCCTGCTCTGCGCGCTCGCCGTGGCTTGGTGGCGATGGCCGCTGGTGGCGGTGATCCTGGGCCTGGGCGGCACCAGTTGCCTGCTGGCCTGGTGGAAGCTGGGGCGCGAACCCCGGTGACTGCACCCGATCTGCTGGCGCTGTTCGTCCACTGCGCAACCCTCAGCCTGCTGGCCATCGGTGGCGCCATTGCCACCGTGCCCGACCTGCAGCGCTTCGTCGTCGTCGAGCACGGCTGGCTGGGCGCAGAACAGTTCACCGGCTCGGTCGCGCTCGCGCAGGCCGCGCCCGGGCCCAACCTGCTGTTCGTGGCGGTGGTGGGCTTCAACGCCGCCGGTCTGACGGGCGCTCTGGTCGCCATGGCCGGCATGCTGCTGCCCAGCACGGCCCTCACCCTCGCCATCACCCGTTGGGGCTTTCGCCGGCGCGACAGCCGCGGCGTCAAGGCCTTCATCGCCGGCATGGCACCCATCACCCTCGGCCTGCTGCTGGCGACCGGCTGGCTGTTGGCCGAGCCGGTGGTGCGCCGCCCCGTTGCCGTGGCCCTGATCCTGGCCACGGTCGGTCTGATGTGGCGAACCCGGGTCAGCCCCCTGTGGCTGCTGGCAGCAGGTGCCACGGCCGGCGCCATGGGCTGGGTCTAGGGCCGGCGCGCACGGGGGGCCGCTGCGAGCCCGCTGGGGGGCGGGGATGGGTGCAGTGTGTTGCGAATTTGCTGCACGTCAACTCGACACTTGATCAACATCCGTATCGATAACGCGAACCGTTCTCATTACTAGTACAGTGGAAGCGTTTTCCCCAAGCCTTTTCCCACTGGTGAATCGAATGGACAAGAATTTCGTGCTGAGCGCCCTCGCCCTGGCGGCTTGCGCCGCCGTCGGCAACGCTCGGGCGCAGGCCCAGGACGCCCCGCCCCCTGCCGCCGAGAAGATCGAGGTGATCGGCAAGCGTGAGACGCGCGTCTCCAAGGGCGCCACCGGCCTGCCGCTGACCATCAAGGACACGCCGCAGACGATCAGCACCCTCGATGCCGAAGACCTGACCAACTTCGGCACGGCCGGCGCCAACGACGCGCTGCGCTTCCTGGCCACCGGCATCAACGTCGATCAATACGAAACGAACCGCGCCACCTTCAACTCACGCGGCTTCGAGGTCCAACTGACCCAGGTCGATGGCTTGGGCATGAGCAACAGCTGGGGCACCGTCGTCGGCCAGCTCGACACCTTCCTTTTCGACCGCATCGAGCTGATCCGCGGCGCCAACGGCCTGCTGACCGGCGTGGGCAATGCCTCCGGCACGATCAACTTCGTGCGCAAGCGCCCGACCAACCAGGACTCGGGCGGAATCGGCGTGGCCGGCGGCTCCTTCAACGCGGTGCGCGCCACCGCCGACATCAACAAGGTGCTGACCGAAGACGGCCGGTGGGCCGGCCGCGTGGTCGTGGCCCACGACGACAAGGGCTCGCACCTGCGCGCGCTGCATGACGAGCGCACCAGCCTGTACGCCGTGGTCGACGGCCAGATCGGCGACAACGGCGTGCTCACCGTGGGCCTGACCCACCTGAACAACAAGCAGAAGTCGCCCATGTGGGGCTCGCTGACGCTGTGGTACGTGGACGGCACGCAGGCCGATTTCGACGTGTCCTCGTCCACCTCGCAGGACTGGACGCGCTGGGACACCAAGTCCGACAGCGCCTTCGTCGAGTACAGCCATGCCCTGGGCGCCGACTGGGAGGCCAAGCTCACCTACAGCCACACCCGGGCCGCGGAAGAGACCCGCCTGCTGTACGCCTACAGCGCCACCGGTGCGGGCCTGAACCTCGACGGCACCGGCCTGTCGGCCTGGCCCTATGCGAGCTACACGACGACCGAGAACAACCTGTTCGACCTCAACCTGACGGGGCAGTTCAAGGCCTTCGGCCGCAACCACCGGCTGATCGCCGGCGTGAGCCACTCGAAGCAGAAGACAGTCACCGACACCTTTGCCCTGCCCGACGACTTTGCCTGGCCGGGCCTGCCGGCCTTCCCCTACGCGGGCGACGTGTACGCCGAGCCCGCGTGGGGCCCGCGCACGCCCAACTCCACCGGCGAGCAGACGCTGACGCGCATGTACGCAGCGTCGCACCTGGCGCTGACCGACAGCCTCAAGCTCATTGGCGGCCTCAACGCCATCAAGCTGCACCGCCTGGGCAGCTCGCGCTACGGCAATGCCGGTGACCTGGGCGACTCGAAGATCTCCGAGATCAGCCCCTACCTGGGCGCGACCTACGACTTCACGCCCGATGTGCTGGGCTATGTGTCGTACTCCGACATCTTCCTCAACCAGGAGCAGGTGGACATCGACGGCGCGCCGCTGGACCCGGTCAAGGGCGTCAACCTCGAGGCCGGCATGAAGGCCGAGTGGCTGAACAAGCAATTGCTGACCACCCTGGCCGTCTTCAGCGCCAAGGCGCAGGGCCAAGCCACGTACGAAGGCACGCATGCCCCCGGCCACCCGCGAGAGGGCCAGTACTACTACGTGCCCAAGGACGTGAACACCAAGGGCGTCGAGCTGGAAGCGGTGGGCAGGCTCGGCAAGGTCGACAAGATCGCCATCGGCGTGACGCGCATCGACGTCTCCACGCCCGACGGCGTCGACAACCCGTGGATCCCGCGCACGGTGGTCAACCTGCGCTACGACACCCGCTTCTCTGCCCTGCCACGCTTGAACGCCGGCATCGGCGCACGCTGGCAGTCCGGCATCACCAACGCGAGCGGCCTCGTCAAGCAGGATGCGTTCGTGCTGGCCAACGCCTTCGTCGCCTACGACATCAGCGACCGCAGCACCGTGCGCCTGAACGTGAACAACCTGTTCGACCAGAAGTACATCAACGGCCTGGCCTACGGCGCGATCTACGGCGCGCCGCGCAACGCGGTGGTGTCGGTCGACTACAGGTTCTGACCCCTCAGAGCGGGCTGCGCGCCGATCACAGCGTGCCCTCGTCCTTGGTGCCGAAGATCTTGTCGCCCGCGTCGCCCAGGCCCGGGATGATGTAGCCCTGCTCGTTCAGGTGCGAGTCGACCGCGGCTGTCCAGCAGCGGACGTCGGGGTGGGCCTTGTCCAGTGCGGCGATGCCCTCGGGCGCGGCCACCAGCACCAGCGCGCGGATGTCCTTGCAGCCTCGGCGCTTGAGCAGGTCGACGGTGGCGATCATCGAGCCGGCCGTGGCCAGCATCGGGTCGATGATCAACGCGGTGCGCTCTTCCAGCTTGCCGACGAACTTCTCGAAGTAGTGCTCTGGCTGCAGCGTGTCGTGGTTGCGCGCCAGGCCCACCACGCTCACCTTGGCGTTGGGCACCATGTCGAGCACGCCTTCGAGCATGCCCAGACCGGCGCGCAGGATGGGCACCACCGTGACCTTGCGGCCGGCGATCTGCTCCACCTCGGTCGGCCCGCTCCAGCAATCGATCGTGACCCGGGCCAGCGGGAAGTCGGCGGTGGCCTCGTAGGCCAGCAGGCGGGCCAGCTCACCGGTGAGTTCGCGGAACTTCTTGGTGGAGATTTCGGCCTCGCGCAGAAGGCCGATCTTGTGGCGCACCAGCGGGTGGGTGACGGCGACGGTGGGCATGGGAGCCTCGGCAGGTGATCGGATGGCTGCAGTGTATGCAGCCGGCCGCCTCATTCGCTGAACAGCAGCGGCAGCACCTGCGCGGCAGTCCCGCGCACCCACTGGTGGGCATCGAGATCGATCTCGGTCGGCTCAGGGTTGACGATCGTCACCCAGGCCCCGGCCCGCCGCGCCCGGGCGGCCAGGCCGGCAGCCGGCCAGACGGCGCCCGAGGTGCCGACCACCAACGCCAGCTCGGCCTCGTCGCAGGCCAGCTCGGCGGCCGTCAGGGCACCGAGGGGCAGGTTCTCGCCGAACCAGACAACGCCCGGCCGCAGGAGGTTGCCGCACTCGCTGCATGTCGGCGGCTGGCCCGGCCGCGCCCAGGCCGTGTCGCACGGCGGGCCGCCGCGGCGCGGGCATGCCTCCAGCCAACGGTCCTGAAGGATGTCGCCATGCAGGCGGATCGCATCGGTGTTGCCGGCGCGCTGGTGCAGGTCGTCCACGTTCTGGGTGATGATGGTCAGCACGCCCGGCCGGCGGCGGGCGAAGTCGCCCAGCACGCGGTGGCCGGCATTGGGCTGGGCGGCGCACACGCCGGCCTTTCGCTCGGCATACCAGGCCCACACCCGGGCCGGATCCGCGCGAAAGCCTTCTTCGCTGGCCAGCTCGGCCGGGTCGAAGCTCGACCACAGGCCCGACATGGCATCGCGGAAGGTCGGGATGCCGCTCTCGGCCGACATGCCGGCGCCGGTCAGCACGAGGATGCTCCGCGCCGAGCGGACGCGGGCCTGCAGCTCCTCGAACTCGATGTCTTCGTTGAGCGCCATGGCCGTGACGCTCAGGCCTTCGCGCGCCGCTGGCGCCGGGCTTCGTACAGGCACACCCCGGCAGCCACCGAGACGTTGAGGCTTTCCACCGCCCCGGCCATCGGGATGCTCACCAGCTCGTCGCAGGTCTTGCGCGTCAACTGCCGCATGCCCGGCCCCTCGGCGCCCAGCACCAGGGCCACCGGGCCACTCAGGTCCACGTCGTACAGGGTCTGGTTGGCGTCGTCGCTGGTGCCGATGATGCGGATGCCGCGCTCCTTCATCTCGTTCAGGCTGCGCGCCAGGTTGGTCACCATGAGGTAGGGCACCGTCTCGGCCGCGCCCGAGGCCACCTTGGCCACCGTCGCGTTCAGCCCCACGGCGTGGTCCTTGGGTGCGATCACCGCCTGTGCGCCGGCCCCATCGGCCACCCGCAGGCAGGCGCCCAGGTTGTGCGGGTCGGTCACGCCGTCGAGCGCCAGCACCAGCGGTGCGTCTTCCTTCGCGGCCTCGACGCCTTCGAGGATCTCGTCGAGCGAGTGCATCGGCGGCAGCGGCTCCACGCGGGCCACCACGCCCTGGTGGCGCGGGTTGCCGGCCAGCTTGGTCAGGCGCGCGTCATCGCTGTCGATGATGCGCAGCTCCGCCTCGCGCGCACGCTCGACGAAGCTGCGCATGCGGGCGTCGCGCCGGGTGGCGTCGACGTGGATTTCGGTGATCGACGACGGCGCGGTCTTCAGGCGCACGGTCACGGCATGGAAGCCGAACAGGATTCTCTGGGTCATGGTGCGCGCATCATGCCCCAACGACTGCCCGGCACCCGGCTACTTCGGCTGCCAGGCGTCGTCGAAGGCGCGCAGCAGTGCCGTGCACTGGTGGTTGGAGCTGCCATAGCTCTTGGCATTGGAGTTCACGAACACCGTGGCCTCGACCACGATGGGGAACATCAGCGCACAGGTGTCGAGCCCGCCGGCGCCATGGCCCCAGTCGCCGCCGTGGCCGTGGTAGACACCGAACTTGCCGTTGGTGTAGCTGGAGAACATGTTCGGGCTCATCATGCCGAGGTAGCGGCTGCGCATGTCGGCCAGGGCCGGCGGTGGCACCAGGTTGCTGGTGTAGCGCAGGTTCACCACCAGGCCGGCGTAGTCGCGCGGGCTGGTCATGAAGCCGTAGCCGCCGCAGGTCAGGTCGCGCGGCGGCTCCTCGTAGCCCTTGTCGCCGGTGTCGGGGAAGCGGTATTGGATGGTCGGCGCCGGGTCCTCGCTGTGGCAATCGACCACCGACCCCACCGAGGCGAACAGGGTCTTGGCCTTGATGATGAACATCGCCGCGGTCAGCGCGCCGGCATCGAACTCGGGGTAGTCCTTGGGGTCGGCGTTCTGCAGCCTCGACGACAGCACCCGCAGCAGCGCGAAGTTGGCGTTCTCGTAGTCGGCTGCGTTGTTGCCCACCGGCAGCGCGATGCGGGCGCGCAGGGAGGCATAGTCCTCGCCCTTGATCTGGTCGTTCTTCTGGCCGAACCCGGTGCGGTGGGTCATCACGTCGGCGAAGGTGAGCGCCGCCACCCCGTCGCCCAAGGTCCAGTCGCTGGGCAGGTAGGGCGCGATGGGCTCGTCGGCGGTCAACCCCTTGTCCGACAACAGCCGCATCGTGACGATGGCCGACAGCAGCTTGCTGGCGCTGGCGATGTGCATCGGCTTGGTGTCGCTCTGGTCGGTCTGCGGCGCATCGGCGGCGGTGCGCGCCAGGCCGAAGTGGTTGCTCTTGGCGACCAGCCCGTTCTGCGTGATGGTGTAGGCATGCCCGACCGAATTGGGGTCGAACACGGCGCGGATGTTGGTCTCGAACTTGTCGACGCTGAAGGTGATGGTGTTCGCCCCCAGCCCCAGGCCCTCGGCGTACTGCTCCACGGCCACCGCATGGCGGCCGTCGGCCAGGGCCTGGTCGCCCGCGGCCAGCGCCTGGCGCGCAGGCTTCAACCGGGGCTTGGGCACACCGACGGCCTGGGCCTGGTCGACCACGTCACCGGCCATGCGCTGTGCCGTGAGGCTGAGCTGGCGCTGCACCTCGATCAAAGCCGCGTCGTCGTCGGGGTCGGCGGCGGCGACCGCGTCGTCCAGCGCGCGCTGCGCCGGAACCACGGAGGCCAGGGTCGCGTCCAGGTGCGAAAGGCTCAGGTCGCGCGAGCCGGCATGGAACGCCGAGAGCGCCTGTTCGACGTGGCCGATCGCGAGCCGCACGAACGGCGCCACGTCCGGGTCGGAAACGGCCAGCAGGCGCTGCAGCTCGGCAAGCTGGGCCGGCAGCCGGACCGCGGGCGCCTTCCTGTCGATGACGGTCGGCGGCGGCTCGGCCTTCTTCGGTGCCTTGACGATGCGGTCGTCCGCCAGGTCGCGCGCCAGCTCCTCGACCCCGGGAGGCAGGCCCTGGGCCCAGGCCAGGCTGGCCGAGCACGTCAGGCAGGTGACGAGAGCCGTTCGTGCGAAAAGGCGGGGGGCGATACTGCGGTGGCTCAAGGCAATGTCTCCGGTGGTCGTGGGGTTGCTGAGGCGCGCCGATGGTAGGCAGCGGGGTGGCCGCGGAGTAGCCCGCGAGCTAGGGGGCCTCGCCCCCCACAGGGCATCAGGGCCGCAATCGCGCGAGCAGGCGCTGCGCCACCGGCCGGCTGTAGCGCGGGCTGCGGCTGTCCGGGTCCAGGCCTGCGGTCGCCTCGGCCAGCGCGACACGCGCTGCGTCGGCCTGCCCCTGCGCCAGCAGCAGCCGGCCTCTCAGCAGCGCAAGCCGGCCCGACCAGTCGTGCTGCGGCTGCGCCAGGTTCAAGATCTCGGGCGAGAGCCCATGGAGCAGTCGCTCGGCTTCGGCCAGCGCCGGGCCCAGGGCCTGGTCGAGCAGGGCATCGGCCAGCACGAAGCGCACTTGCTGCACGGCAGGTGCGTCCTCGGCCTGCACCGCGCGCGCATGCGCAAGCGCTCGCCGCAGGTAGGGCTCGGCCCGCACCGCATCCCCGGCCAGCAGCCAGGCCTGGCCGATGTTGGACTCGGCGTTGACCGCGCGGGGGCTGGTCTCGCCCAGCAGCCTCTGGTAACCGGCGAGCACGGCCTCCCATTGGACCGCGGCGCGAGGGTACTCGGCGCGCCGATAGAACAAGCCGGCCAGTTGGTCGCGTGCCACCAGGGTCTTGCGGTTGCCAGGCCCCAAGGCACGGGCCAGGCCCTCCGCAGCCGGCGTCAGGACCGCCTCGGCGTTGTCGAAATCACCCGCCTGCGCCAGGCACGCGCCCAGGCCCACACGGGTGTAAAGCGGCTGGGCATGGGCAGCGCCGTGGCGCGCCTCCTGCCGCGCCAGCAAGGCGCGGAAGCCGGCCTCGGCGTCGCGGTGCTGGCCCAGCATCATGCGCGTCTGGCCCAGGTCGAAGGCGATGCGCTCGTCGAGCAGCAAGGCGTCCGCCGGCAGCGGCGCGGGCACCGAAGCCATCAGCCTCTCCGCGGCGGTCAGCAAGGGCAGCGACTCCTTCAGCTTCATCGAGCCGCTGGCCGTCCACGAGCGGGCCCACAGCAGCCGGGCCTGCGAGACGGGCGCCAACCGGGCGGCGTCCGCTTCAGCGAACGCGGCCAGCACGCCGCGCGCCTCTTCCATGCGGCCGAGCTGCACCAGGTCCACCGCCATCGTCAGGCGGGATTCGTGGGCCGCTTCGCCCTCGCCCTGCCCCGCCTGGGCGAACGCCGCCTGCGCGAGGCGCGCTTGCGCGAGCGCCTCGGGGTAGTCGGCGAGATTGGAGAACGCACGCTGCATGGCCAGGTGCAGGCCGGCGCGCATGGCGGGCGAGGCGCCAGCGAAGCGCTGCCCCACGCCCGACGCCGCCGCGGCCAGTGCCTCGGCCACGGTCACGTTGCCGCGGCCGGCCAGCGCAGGGTTGGCGGCGCCGATCAGGTCATCGGCCAGGACCGCGTTGAGCGCCCGCACCAGCTGCAGTTGGCGGTCGGCGTCGGCGCGTGCACGCCGCTGGCCGTCGGCCAGCCACAGGGCGAGACCGAGGCCGAGGCTGAGGGCCGCCAGCAACGCCATCCGCCAGGGCCGGCGCAGGCGGGCACGGGCCAGCGCCTCGTGCGCGGCAGCAGCTGCGGCCTGCGCAACCACCTGCGCGGCCTGCTCGGCCCGGCGCGCCGGCAGGCGGCGGATGCGGTCGGCGAACTCGGCCACGGAAGGAAAGCGGCGTTGCGGGTCGACGTCGGTCGCGCGGGCGATGTCGGCCGCCAGCAGCGGGTCGCCGATGTCGCGCTCCCAGCCCGGCGCCATGACGCGGTGCAGGTCGCCCACCAGCAACTGGCAGACGATCACGCCCAGCGAGTACTGGTCGCTGCGGGTGCTGAAGGGGGCCCCGCCATGCAGCTCGGGTGCGATGTAGTAGGCGGTGCCGCTGAAATCGCCGGCGCCGTCCTCGGACGACACGGTCATCCCCAGCGCCGTGATCTGCAGCTGGGCCAGCCGCTGCGGCTCCAGGAGCCCCGCGCTGCCGAAGTCGGTCAGCCGCGCTTGCCACCCTCCAGCGGCAGCTGGGCCGGCCGCCGGGGCGATCAGCACATTGCCCGGTTTCAGGTCCTTGTGCAGCACGCCCAGCGCGTGCGCTGCTGCCACCGCATCCAGCACCTGCAGCGCCAGAGCGATCCTTTCGGGCGGCGCCACCCCGGCAAGCCCACCTTCATCGGCCCAGGCCAGCAGGCTGCGGCCACCGTCCTCGCATTCCAGGAAGTACGGCGGCGATTCGAAGTTCCAGTCCAGCACCCGCGCCAGATCGGGCCGCTCGCCCAGCCCCTCGTGCAGCAGCCGATAGACGGTCGCCTCGCGCTTGAGCGCCGCCAGGCGCTCACCGTCGACCGCGAACTTGTAGACCCGCGTCTCGCCGCTGCGCGGCTGGCGGGCGCGCCAGGTTTCATTCTGGTGCGACTGGCCCAGCTGCTCGACCAGCGCGAAGTTCTCGCGCCCGGGCACGGGCGCGCCAGCCGAGAGGTCAAGCCGGCTGACGAGCCGTCGGCCGGTGGCCAGCCGCTCGACCGGGCCGTCGAAGCGGTAGCCCTGGCGGGCGACGGTGACGATGCGGGCGCCGTTCTCAGGGCCCAGCGCGGTGCGCAGCTTGAGCGCCGCATTGGCCAGCACGTTCTCGACGGTGACGCGATCGCCCCACAGCCGCCGATAGATTTCCTCTTTGCGCACCACCTCGCCCGGCTGCCCGAGCAGCACGGCCAGCAGCTGCAGCGGCTTCTGCTGCACCTCCACCTGCAGCCCGCCCACGCGCAACTCCGCGCGCGCCTCGTCGAATTCGGCGCTGCCGAAGCGGAACAAGTGGCTCGTGACGGCCGCTGTCGTGCTGCTCAAGAGGCCCCTCCAGCCCCGACTGAACCGCGAAGTGATGGTTCGGTGAGGCTGGCGTGATGGTGCCTCCGGCCGGTGCAGCCTGCAATCAGGCCGGTGGCGGGCCCCCCTCGTTTCCCCGGCCCGCCCGCTCACCCACACCTTCCGGAGGAACCAACATGACCACCACCCGACTGGCCCCGATCGCCTTGCTGCTGGCCGCCGCCAGCGCCGCCGCCGAGCCGCCCAAGACCGTCTACCTCGAACGGGGCCAGACCCAGGCTTCGGGCGCCCAGGTGCGCAGCTACGGAGTGCCGACGACCGACGCCTTGGGCGCCGTGCTGTACTGGGACGTGACCATCGATCTGGCCGTCAGCGACACCGGCAAGCCGCTGGGCAACGCCACCGTGACCGCGGTCAAGCAGCCGAAGGTGCGCACCAACCGTCTCATCCCGGGCACCTACACCGACACCTGGGGCGGCACCTGCAACGTGCACACCACCACCCTCGCCGACGGCCGGCAGGAAGCGTCGGTCACCTGCAACGTCAACAGCTACCAGTGGAACTTCACTGTCGACAACGGCGACATTGCCGGCCACCCGTTCGAACTGCAGCTGCTGGCGGCGGAGATCGACAAGATCCCGGGCTACCGCGACTACAACTGGGGCATCGACGGTGCGGTCGTCGGCGGCACCTACTACGGCAGCTGCTTCTACACCAACGCCGTGATCGCCGCACGCCAGGTCGGCCCGCAGATCGTCGTCACCCGCTACGGCAACGACAACATCTCCGATTGCGCAGGCACCCTGACCCAGCAGTGATTCAGGCACCGCCCGGCGCAGTCCAACGCCAGACCAGGATGGCGCCGATCAGCACCGGCTGGTGCAGCATGTAGAAGCTGAGCGACCAGCGCCCGAGCGCGGCGAGAGGCGCCAGGGCCCGCGGCACGGCGCCGGCCAGCATGGCCGGCCGGTGCCGCAGCAGCGCATCGGCCAGGAGCACGCCCGCCAGCACCACGCCCAGCCAAGGCAGCACGGGCACATAGTCTTCGGTCCGCGGCAGGCGGGTGACGAGACCCGTCCAGTTCGTCCAGCGGTTGTCGGCCCAGGCGAAGTGCAGCACCCGGGGCACCACCAGCGCCGCCAGCGCCACACCGGCCAGCGCCCAGCGGCCCCCCGGCCCGCGCGCCAGCAGCGGCGGCACGGCGAACCGGACGATGACGAGCATCACCGCGATGCCATGCAGCACGCCGAAGCTGATCCAGCTGCGCGGGAACATCAACGCGGAACCGGCCGACACCAGCACCGCACAACCCGCCACCTGGGCCCATCGGCGCCAGAAGCGGGCCCCTGTCTGCCCGGCCGTGATCGCCACCGCCTGGCCCATGCCGGCGCAAAGCAGGAACAGCGTGACGATGCAGGTGCGCTGCAGCGTCCAGAAGGCATCGAGCTGGAAATGCTGCCGCGGCTCGAAGTAGCCGTAGTAGTTGAGGTCGAAGCAGAAGTGGAAGATCGCCATCCAGACGATGGCGGCCCCTCGCAGCGCGTCGAGCCGGTCGAAGCGCGCCATGGGCGAGACGGGGGAGTCAGCGGTTGTCGGCACGGCGGCACGATAGCGCAGCGCCGCCAGCTCACAACGGTCCGAAGGGCAGTCAGCCCGTCGGCCCGCCCTGCTCGAACGAGCGGCCCGACTCGACCAGCGCCACGATGCCGGCGGCCGGCGCGAAGCGCGCGCCATGCCGCGCCGCCAGTTCACGCGCCCGCTCGGCGAACCTCGCCGGCCCGACGCTGTTGATGAACTGCAGCGCCCCGCCTCGGAAGGGCGCGAAACCCCAGCCGAGGATGCTGCCCACGTTGCCATCGGCCACCGAGCGCAGCACGCCCTCGTCGAGGCAGCGCGCGGCCTCGTTGGCCTGGGCATAGAGCAAGCGGTCCATCAGCTCCTGCTGGGAAGGCTGCTCGGCGGCCAGCGGGAACAAGCCGGCCAGACCGGGCCACAGGCGCTTTTCGCCCCGCTCGCCTTCGGCCGGCCAGTCGTAGAAGCCTTGGCCCGCCTTCTTGCCGATGCGGCCGATCTCGCAGAGCTCGCGCAGCACCATCTCGCCAGGGTGTGTCTCGTAGGGTTTACCTTCGGCGGCCAGGTCCTTGCGGGTCTGGTCGGCCACGTGCACACCCAGCGACAGGCTGACTTCATCTTGCAGCGCGAGCGGCGGCATCGGCATGCCGGCCTGCAGGCCGGCCACCTCGATGCTGCGCGGGTGCACACCCTCCTTCAGCATCGCCAGGCCTTCCATCACGTAGGTGGCGAAGACGCGGCTGGTGTAGAAGCCGCGGCTGTCGTTCACCACGATGGGTGTCTGGCCGATCTGCTGCACGAAGTCGAAGCCACGGGCCAGCGTCTCGTCGCTGGTCTGGGCGCCGACGATGATCTCCACGAGCGGCATCTTGTCCACCGGCGAGAAGAAGTGCAGGCCGATGAACTGCGCCGGCCGGGCGCTGGCCTGGGCCAGGCCGGTGATGGGCAGCGTCGAGGTGTTGCTGGCGAACACGGCGCCGGCGCCGAGCACGCTCTCGGCCTTCTTCGTCACCTCGGCCTTCACCGCGCGGTCCTCGAACACCGCCTCGATCACCAGCTCGCAGCCGGCGAGCGCGGCGAAGTCGGTGGTCGGCTTGATGTGCGACAGCAGTGCCTCGCGCTGCTCCGGCGTGCGGCGGCCTTTCTTGACGGCCTTGTCGAGCAGGGCCTGGCTGTAGGCCTTGCCCTTGTCGGCTTGGGCCTGTGTCGTGTCGAGCAGCACCACGTCGACACCCGCCTTGGCGGCGATGTAGGCGATGCCCGCGCCCATCATCCCTGCGCCCAGGATGCCGAGCTTGCGCACCGTGGCGCGCGGCACGCCGGCCGGCCGCGAGGCACCTTTCCGGATGGCGCCCAGCTGGTACCACAGCGTGCCGATCAGGTTCCGGCTCTCGGGGCTCACCACGCAGGCAGCGAAGTAGCGGCTTTCCACCGCCAGCGCGGCGTCGAAGTCGAGCAGGCCGCCCTCGAACACGCTGCTCATGATGTGGGTGAGCGCCGGGTAGTTGCCGAAGCTGCGGGCGCTGGCCATCGAGGGCGCGATCGCCAGCATCTGCACCGTGGCAGGCGCGCGCGAGTCGCCACCGGGGTAGCGGAATTTCGGCGCGTCCCACGGTTGCTGGGGCTTCGGGTTGGCGGCGATCCAGGCGCGGGCCTGGGCCAGCAGGTCGTCACGGCTCTTTGCCAGCGCATGCACCAGCCCGCTGGACAGCGCCTGCGCCGCGCGCACTTCCGTGCCCTCGCCCATCCACTGCAGCGCCTGCTGCATGCCCACCAGCCGCGGCAGGCGCTGGGTGCCGCCCCCGCCGGGCAGCAGGCCCAGCTTCACCTCGGGCAGCCCCAGGCGGGCAGCGCCGTCGTCCAGCACGATGCGGTGGTGGCAGGCCATCGCGATCTCCATCCCGCCGCCCAGGCAGCGGCCGTGGATGGCCGCCACCACCGGCTTGCCGCACTTCTCGATGCGGCGCAGCCAGGCCTTGAAGCGCATCGACTCGTCGAAGGCCTGCTTCGCGGTGGTGATGGACCAGAGATGGTCGACGTCCGCCCCGGCGAAGAAGTCCTTCTTGCCCGAGGCGAGGACCAGGCCCTTGACGGATGCGTCGGTCTCCAGCCGCTCGACCAGCCCCGACAGCGACTCGGCCATCTCGGCGTCGATCACGTTCATCGGCTTGCCGGGCAAGTCCATCGTGGCGAGCAGGACGCCGTCGCCACCCAGTTCCAGCGCAATCGCAGACATGCCGGTCAAACCCTTTCGATGATGGTCGCGATGCCCATGCCGCCACCCACGCACAGCGTGGCGCAGCCGGTGGCCAGGCCGCGGCGTTCCAGCTCGTCGAGCAGGGTGCCGAGGATGATGCAGCCCGTGGCCCCCAGCGGGTGGCCCATGGCGATCGAGCCGCCGTTGACGTTGACGCGGTCTAGGTCGATGCCCAGCTCGCGCGCGCACTTCATCGGCACGGAGGCAAAGGCTTCGTTGACCTCCCAGAGGTCGATGTCGGACGCCGCCATACCGGCCTTGGCCAGCGCCTTGCGGCAGGCCGGCGCCGGGCCGGTGAGCATGATGGTGGGCTCGGAGCCGATCACCGCCATGCTGCGGATGCGGCCGCGCGGTGTGAGACCAGCACGTCGGCCGGCTTCGGCTGAACCGATCAACATCAGCGCCGCTCCGTCGACGATGCCCGACGAGTTGCCGGCGTGGTGCACATGGTCGATCTGCTCGACCGTGGTGTAGCGCCGCAGGGCCGTCGCGTCGAAACCCATCTGGCCGATCATCGCGAAGCTGGGCTCCAGCTTCGCCAGCGTCTCGGCGGTGGTCGCGGGGCGGATGGTTTCGTCCTCGGCCAGCAGTTGCAGGCCGGCAATGTCGTGCACCGGCACCACCGAGCGGGCAAAGCGGCCCTCGGCCCGCGCCTGTGCGGCCCGCTGGTGCGAGCGCGCGGCGAAGGCGTCCACGTCCGCCCGGCCCCAGCCTTCCAGCGTGGCGATCAGGTCGGCGCCGATGCCCTGCGGCACGAAGCCCAGGTGCTGGTTGACGCGCGGGTCCATCACCCAGGCGCCGCCGTCGCTGCCCATGGGCCAGCGGCTCATGCTTTCCACGCCACCCGCGACCACCATGTCTTCCAGGCCGCTCATCACCTTGGCGGCGGCCAGGTTCGCCGCTTCCAGGCCCGAGGCGCAGAAGCGGCTCAGCGTCACGCCGGCCACCGTCTGTGCCCAGTCGGCGTCGAGCACGGCGGTGCGGGCGATGTCGGCGCCCTGCTCGCCCACGGGCGTCACGCAGCCCAGCACCACGTCGTCGACCAGCGCCGTGTCCAGCCGGTTGCGCTGCTCCAGCGCTTTCAGCAGCCCGCGCAGCAGCCACACCGGGCTGGCCTGGTGCAGGCTGCCGTCCTTCTTGCCCTTGCCGCGCGGGGTGCGGACGTGGTCGTAGATGAACGCATCTGTCATCGTGTTCCTCGGTTGCGCGGGTGCGCGGCAGCCTTGCGCTCGTTGCCGCGCTTGTAGTTGCCGGTGAGCCGGGCCATGGTCTGCTGCAGGCCGGCACCGTCGCCGCCATCCGCCTCGGCCATGAACTCGTCGGCGTCGCGCCCGCGCAGCGTGCTGGCCAGGCGGCCGTGGTGCAGCACGCGCACCTCGCCGTTCTTCATGCGCTGCCAGGTGAAGCCCAGGTCACCGTCGTCTTGGTCGTCGTTGTCTTGCATGTCCATCAGCGCCATCACATGAAGCGCGACGCCAGCTCCTTCATGATCTCGTTGGTACCGCCGTAGATGCGCTGCACGCGCGCGTCGGCGTACAGCTCGGCGATGGGGTACTCCATCATGTAGCCGTAGCCGCCGAAGAGCTGCAGGCATTCGTCCATCACCTTGCACTGCTGCTCGGTGCACCAGGCCTTGGCCAGCGCGGCGCGGGCGGCGTCGAGCTCGCCCTTCAGGTGCGCCGCCATGCAGGCGTCGACGAAGGCGCGGGTGGCCAGCACGGTGGATTGCACCTCGGCCAGCTTGAAGCGGGTGTTCTGGAACTCCCACACCGGCTTGCCGAAGGCCTTGCGCTGCTTCACGTAGGCCAGCGTCTCGTCGAGCGCCCGCTCCATCGCGCCGATGGCGCTGACGGCGATGATCAGCCGTTCCTGCGGCAACTGCTCCATCAGCTGCACGAAGCCCTGGCCTTCGACACCCGCTTCGCCGCCCAGCAGGTTGGCCACCGGCACGCGCACCTCGTCGAAGAACAGCTCCGACGTGTCCTGCGCCTTCATGCCCACCTTGTCGAGGTTGCGACCGCGGCGGAAGCCGCGGGCCGGCGTGCCGTCCTCGGCTTCAGTCTCGACCACCAGCAGCGACATGCCCTTGGCGCCGGCATCGCCGGTGCGGCAGACCACGATGATCAGGTTGGCGTTCTGGCCGTTGGTGATGAAGGTCTTGGCGCCGCTGAGCACGTAGTGGTCACCGTCACGACGGGCATGCGTCCGCACCGCCTGCAGGTCGCTGCCGGTGCCCGGCTCGGTCATGGCGATGGCGCCGATCAGTTCGCCGGTGGCCATCTTCGGCAGCCAGCGCTGCTTCTGCGCCTCGCTGCCGTAGTGCAGGATGTACGGGCCCACGATGGCCGAGTGCAGGCCGCCGCCCCAGCCGCTCAGGTTGGCGCGCGCCTGCTCCAGCAGGATCACCGCCTCGTGGCCGAAGTCGCCGCCACCGCCGCCGTAGGCCTCGGGCAGCCCTACGCACAGCAGGCCGTTGGCACCGGCGTCGCGCCAGCAATCGGGGCCCATCAGGCCGGCCTCGCGGAACTCGGCCGCACGCGGCACCCAGCGGTCGGCGATGAAGCGGCGCACGCTGTCCTGCAGCATGCGGTGCTCGTCGGTCATCCAGGCCGACGGGAAGGATGGCAGCGCCATGGGGGAGGAAGAAAGTCAGCGGCGCTCGGCCAGGCCGGTGCGCACCGCGTCGTTGATGACCTTGAGCTCGGCCAGCGTGGCGTCGATGTGCGCGCGCTTCTGCTCCAGCTCGGCGATCGCCTCGTCGGTGCGGCTGAGCACGTAGCGCATCTGCTGCACCCGGCCCTCACCGTGAGAGCCGTAGAGGTCGAGGTAGTGCTTGATCTCGGCCAGGGACGAGCCGATGGCCTTGGCGCGCAAGATGAGCGTGAGCCGCGCCCGGTCGCGCCGCGTGTAGACGCGGGTGCCGTTGATGCGGCGCGGCTTGAGCAGGCCCTTGTCTTCGTAGAAGCGGATGGCCCGCAGCGAGATGCCGAACTCGCGGCACAGCTCGGTGATGCCGAACAGCTCACCGGTCTCGTCGTCGCGGTGGGCGGCCACCGCGGCCTGCGGCGACAGCTCGGCCACCTCTTGCTCCTTGCCCATCTCGGGGAGTCGGATCAAAGGAGATTCTGAAGACGCATCGCGATGCTCATGTCGCCGCTGACCTTGATCTTGCCCATCATGAAGGCGGTGGTCGGCTCCAGCTCGCGCAGCATCAGGCGGCCCAGCGTGTCCAGCGACAGGCCGATGGTGCACGCCGCCTCGCCGTCGCTGTTGGTGACGGTGTTGGGCGTGGCCGCGCCGTCGATCAGCACGATGCCTTCGCTGCCCATGTCGAACTTCAGGGTCGTGCCGAGGCCGCTGTCGCTGCCCACGCGCTCGCGCAGCAACTTGGTGATGGCGTTCAGGTCCATGGCTCTCTCCGTGAGTCGGTTGCTTGGTTCGCTGCACTGTAGGCCTGCCTCGGGAGCTTCGCCCACCCGTGGAATTCCCTATTAGCCAGCAAGGTGACGTTAACGTTACCCTCGCGGCCAGCACCCCCAAAAAGGAGACACCCGCATGCCCGCAGGCCGCTACGACAGCGTGTTCCGCCCCGGCCTGTTCGACGGCCAGCGCCTCTGGGTGACCGGCGGTGGCTCCGGCATCGGGCGCTGCGTGGCCCACGAGCTGGCCGCGCTCGGCGCCCGCGTGATCATCAGCGGCCGCTCGGAAGACAAGCTGCAGCGCGTGGCGGCCGAGATCGCCGAGGACGGCGGGCAGTGCGAGTGGCAAGCATTCGACATCCGTGACGAAGAGGCTGTCAAAACCCGCGTCGGCGAGGTGGTGAAGCAAGGCCCGGTCGCCGGGCTGGTCAACAACGCCGGCGGCCAGTTCCCCTCGCCGATGCTGGCCATCAGCAAGCGCGGTTTCGACGCGGTGGTGGCCAACAACCTGACCGGCGGCTTCCTGATGATGCGCGAGCTCTTCCTGCAGAGCATGCAGCAGCACGGCGGCGCCATCGTGAACATGACGGCCGACTTCCGCAACGGCATGCCGGGCATGGCGCACTCGGGCGCCGCGCGCGCCGGCATGGCCAACCTGACCCAGACCGCCGCCTACGAATGGGCGCACGCCCATGTTCGGGTCAACGCCGTGGCGCCGGGCTGGGTGGCCAGCAGCGGGATGGACACCTACGGCGGCGCCGTGAAAGCCATGATCCCGAAGCTGAAGCACCACGTGCCGCTGCGGCGGCTCGCCACCGAGGCCGAGGTCGCCTCGGCGATCGTCTTCCTGCTGTCGCCGGGGGCTTCGTTCATCACCGGTGTCACGGTGCAGATCGACGGCGGGGCGTCGCTGGGCAGCGCGATCTACCCGAACATCGACCATGCGGGCTCGCCGGCCTATAACGGCTTCCACCGCGCCGTCACGCCCGAGGTGCTGAAGTGAGCTTGTTGACCAGCACCCTGGACCCACGCAGCGCGGCCTTCACCGCCAACACCACCCGCATGCACGAGCGGCTGGCCCGGGTGCAGGCGCTGCAGGCGCAGGTGGTGGAAGAGTCGGCCGCCAAGGCCGCGCGCTACGAGCAGCGCGGCCAGCTGCTGCCGCGCGAGCGCGTCGCCCGGCTGCTGGACCGGGGCACGCCTTTCCTGGAGCTCTCGCCGCTGGCCGGGCTGGGCATGCACGACGACGACGGCAAGAAGTCGGTCATGGGCGGCGGCTCGGTGGTGGGCATCGGCGTCGTCGCCGGCCGGCGGGTGATCGTCTCGGCCAGCGACTCAGCCATCAAGGGCGGCACCGTGCCGCCGATGGGGCTCAAAAAAGCGCTGCGGGCCCAGGAGATCGCGCGCGAGAACAAGCTGCCGCTGGTCTACCTGGTGGAGTCGGGCGGCGCCAACCTGATGTACCAGAGCGAGATGTTCGTGGAAGGCGGGCGCAGCTTCGCCAACCAGGCCCGGCTGTCGGCCGCGGGCATACCGCAGGTCGCCGTGGTGCACGGCTCGTCCACCGCGGGCGGCGCCTACCTGCCCGGCCTGGCCGACTACGTGGTGCTGGTGCGTGGCCGCTCCAGCATCTACCTCGCCGGCCCGCCGCTGGTGAAGGCCGCCATCGGCGAAGACGCCACCGACGAGGAGCTGGGCGGCGCCAGCACGCACGCCGAGGTCACTGGTCTGGGCGAGTACCTGGCCGAGAACGACGCCCACGCGATCGGCCTGGCCCGCGAGCTGCTGGCCGCCCTGCCCTGGGACGAGGTGCCTTCGCCTGCTGCCGCGCCCGAGCCGCTCTACCCTGCCGAAGAGCTGCTGGGCGTGGTGCCGGCCGACGAGCGCGAGCCCTACGACGTGCGCGAGGTGATCGCCCGCCTGGTCGACGGCTCCGACTTCCTCGAGTTCAAGGCACCCTACGCGCCCGACACCGTGTGCGGCCATGCCCGGATCGGCGGCCACCGCATCGGCCTCATCGGCAACAACGGCCCGATCCAGCCCACCGGCTCCACCAAGGCGGCGCAGTTCATCCAGCTGTGCGACCAGACCGGTGTGCCGCTGGTCTTCCTGCAGAACACCACCGGCTACATGGTGGGCCGCGAAGCCGAGCGCGGCGGCGCCATCAAGCACGGCAGCAAGATGATCCAGGCCGTGGCCAACGCCCGGGTGCCCAAGTTCACCGTGGTGCTGGGCGGCTCCTTCGGCGCCGGCAACTATGGCATGTGTGGCCGCGGCTTCGACCCGCGCTTCATCTTCAGCTGGCCGAGCGCCCGCACTGCGGTGATGGGCGGCGCCCAGGCCGCCAAAGTGATGGAAATCGTCAGCGCCGCCAAGCTGGTGCGCGAGGGCCACACCCCGAACGAGGACGCGTTGAAAGCCATGAGCGACCAGCTGCGCCTGCGCATCGACAAGGAGTCCGACGTGCTGTTCGGCACGGCCCGGCTGTGGGACGACGGCGTGATCGACCCGCGCCACACGCGGCGCATCCTGGCGCTGTGCCTGGATCTCGCCGCCGAATCGGAACGCCGCACCCTGCGCCCCAACACCTTCGGCATCGCCAGACTTTGAGGAGACCCCCATGAAGCTCACCCAGGAACACCGCGCCCTGCAGGACACCGTGCTGCGCTTCGTGCGCGAGGAGATCAACCCCTACGTGGCCGAATGGGAGAAGGCCGAGGAGTTCCCGAGCCACCAGCTCTTCAAGAAGCTGGGCGACCTGGGCCTGCTGGGCCTGAAGTACCCCGAGGAGTTCGGCGGCGCCGGGTTGGACTTCAGCTACTCGGCCGTGATGGCCGAGGCGCTGGGCGAGTGCGCCTGCGGCGGCGTGCCCATGGCCATCGGCGTGCAGACCGACATGTGCACGCCGGCGCTGGCCCGCTTCGGCGCCGACGAGCTGAAGCGGGAGTACCTCGCGCCGACGATCGCCAGCGACTACGTGGGCTGCCTGGGCGTCAGCGAGCCGGGCGGTGGCTCCGACGTGGCCGCGGTGAAAACCACCGCCCGCAAGGAAGGCAAGGACTACGTCATCAACGGCAGCAAGATGTGGATCACCAATGGCCTGAAGGCCGACTGGTGCTGCCTGCTGGCCAACACCAGCGACGAGGGTGGGCCGCACAAGAACAAGAGCCTGATCGTGGTGCCGATGGATGCGCCGGGCATCACGAAGCAGAAAATCCACAAGGTCGGCATGAACTCGTCGGACACGGCGCAGCTGTTCTTCGACAACGTGCGCGTGCCGCAGCGCAACCTCATCGGCCAGGAAGGCCTGGGCTTCACCTTCCAGATGCTGCAATTCCAGGAAGAGCGGCTGTGGGGCGCGGCCACCTCGCTGCGCGGGCTGGACCGGCTGATCGACCTGACGATCGACTACACCCGGCAGCGCAAGGCCTTCGGCAAGCCCATCCTCGACAACCAGGTCGTGCACTTCCGCCTGGCCGAGCTGCGCACCGAGGTGGAGGCGCTGCGGGCTTTGACGTATTCGGCGGTCGAGCAATACATCTCCGGGAAAGACGTGACGCGTCTGGCCTCGATGGCCAAGCTCAAGTGCGGCCGCCTGGGCCGCGAGGTGGCCGACAGTTGCCTGCAATATTGGGGCGGCATGGGCTACACCGCGGACAACCCGATCTCGCAGGCCTGGCGCGACAACCGGTTGGTCTCCATCGGCGCCGGGCCGGACGAGGTGATGCTGGGCATCATCTGCAAGCTCGAAGGAACCTTGCCGCGCGGGGCGCATTGATGGTTCCCACGAGGGCAAGGACGGAGCGTCGCGGGGGGTGGTACCCGGTGGGGGCTCATGGTTCCGCGGCCGGCGCTGCGCGCCGGCTCCGTTGCGATGCTCGGCGTACGGGCGCGCTGCTTAACTCGCTGCGCTCACTCCGTTCGCCGCGCTCGAACAGTCGCAGCGAGTCAGTCTTGGATGCGCGCTTCGCGCGCCGCCCGTCCGCCTGCGCTTCTCACCGCTCCACAAATCGCCCCCACCGGGTACCACCCCCCGCGAAGTCAACGGCCGCGGCTGTTCGATGCGCTCGCAGGGCACCGCGGCTGCCTGAGCGAGGTGTGCGGGCAGGCGGTGGCGCGCCTGTGCAGCGCCGAGGAGCGCAGGGCGTGTGGCCGCGCGCGTCAGCGCGCTTCCAAATCAAACTGGGCGCGACTGTTCGAGCGCACGAACGGAGTGAGTGCGGCGAGTTAAGCGCCCGGCCACACGACCGAGCACCACAGGGCAGTCGGCGCCTGCGCCGACCGCGGAACCGAAGCGCCACCGCCTGCCCGCACACCTCGCGTCCGCGCCAACCTCGGCATGCCTTCACACGCCCGGAGCCCACATGGTCCTCCTGATACGCAGCGAAGCCTGCCCTGCCCAGGCCACCGGCCGCATCCTGCACCTCACCCTGAACCGGCCCGAGGCGCGCAACGCGATGTCGCTCGCCATGGTGGGCGAGCTGCGCGCCGCGCTGGCGCAAGCCGAGGCCGAGGGCGATGTGCGCGCCATCGTGCTGCGCGGTGCCGGCGGGCACTTCTGCGCCGGCGCCGACCTGAAAGACATGGCCGCCGCCCGGATGGCTGCCAGCGGTGACGGCGCGCTGAACGCCATCGCCGCGGTCAACGCGCGCTTCGGCGAGCTGTGCGCCGCCTTTGCTGCCACCGGCATCGCCGTCGTGGCGGTGGTCGAGGGCACGGTGATGGGTGGGGGCTTCGGCCTGGCCTGCGTGGCCGACGTGGTGCTGGCGGGCGAGAGCGCGAGGTTCCGCCTGCCCGAGACCTCGCTCGGCGTCGTGCCGGCGCAGATCGCGCCCTTCCTCGTGGAGCGCCTGGGCTATTCCGAGGCACGCCGCCTGGCCGTCACCGGCGGGCAGCTCGACGCGCACCAGGCCCTGGCGCTGCGGCTGGTCCACGAGGCGCACGCGTCCGACGCGCTGGACGCGGCGTTGCAGCGGGTGCTGGGTGACGTGCTGCGTTGCGCGCCCGGGGCGGTGGCCGCCAGCAAGGCCTTGATCGCCAAGGCCCGCCTGCACGCACCCGCCAGCCTGGTCGCCGAGGCCGCCGCGGTCTTCGCCCGTGCTGCGCTGGGCCCCGAAGGCGCCGAAGGCACGGCCGCCTTCCTTCAGAAACGCGCACCGGCCTGGGCACCACAGACATGAGCTTCTCGAAGATCCTCATCGCGAACCGAGGCGAAATCGCCTGCCGCGTGATGCGCACGGCGCGTGCGATGGGCTACCGCACCGTGGCCGTCTACAGCGATGCCGACGCCCATGCGCCGCACGTGACCCTCGCCGACGAGGCCGTGCGCATCGGCCCGGCGCCCGCCGCCGAAAGCTACCTTTCCATCATTGCCCTGCTCGATGCGGCCCGCCGCACCGGCGCCGACGCGGTGCACCCCGGCTACGGCTTTCTCTCCGAGCGGGCCGACTTCGCCCGCGCCTGCGCCGAGGCTGGGCTGGTCTTCATCGGCCCGCCGGCCAAGGCCATCGAGGCGATGGGCGACAAGGCCGGTGCCAAGCAGCGCATGCTCGCCGCAGGCGTGCCCTGCGCCCCGGGCTACCTGGGCGACGACGACAGCGACGAGCGCCTCTCCAGCGAAGCGGTCGCGCTGGGCTTCCCGCTGCTGGTCAAGGCGGTCGCCGGCGGCGGCGGGCGTGGCATGCGGCTGGTGCACGCGGCGGGCGAATTGCCCGGCGCCATCGCCGGCGCGCGGCGCGAGGCTCAGTCGTCTTTCGGTGACGGCCGGCTGATGCTGGAGCGGCTGATCGAGCACGGCCGCCACATCGAGATCCAGGTCTTCGCCGACACGCACGGCCAGGCCGTGCACCTGGGCGAGCGCGACTGCACGGCGCAACGGCGCCGCCAGAAGGTGATCGAGGAAGCGCCCTCGCCCATCGTCGGCGCGGCCTTGCGCGAGCGCATGGGCGCCGACGCCGTGGCCGCGGCACTCGCAGTGGGCTATGTCGGCGCCGGCACGGTGGAGTTCATCGTCGACGCCGACCTGAACCACCACTTCCTGGAGATGAACACCCGGCTGCAGGTGGAGCACCCGGTCACCGAGTGCATCACCGGCTTCGACCTGGTGGAGTGGCAGTTGCGCGTGGCCGCCGGCGAGCCGCTGTCGGCCTGGCTGCCGGACGGGCAGGCCAGCGTGCGCTTCGAGGGCCATGCCATCGAGGCACGCCTGTATGCCGAGGCGCCCGACGAGGGCTTCGCGCCGAAAACGGGCCGTGTGCTGCACTGGCAGCCCGATGCCGCGGTGGCCGCCGGGCGCGGCTCGGTCCGCATCGACGACGGCATCGCCAGCGGCAGCGAGGTCACCCCCTGGTACGACCCGATGCTGGCCAAGCTGATCGTCCACGGCCGCACGCGCGACGACGCCATCCGCCGGCTGGTGGCTGCGATCGACGACAGCCCGCTGCTGGGGCTGCCCACCAACGCGCGCTTCCTTCGGGGCCTGCTGCAGGAAGAAGACTTCCGCGCGGCCCGCATGAGCACCACCCGACTGGACGAGTGGGCCGCCGCCGGCCACCCGCTGCTGGCGGCGCCACGACCCGACGAAGCTTGCTGGCTGGTGGCCGCAGCGCTGGCCGCCCGTGGCAGCCTGGCGCCGCCCCAGGCCGCCGGCCTGCGCGGCCCCGGTGCGGCCTGGCAGACGCTGGCCCTGGCGAGCAGCGAAACCACGCGACGCTGGCGCGTGCTGCTCGACGGCCACGCCGCCGTGCTCGACGACGGCGAGCAGCACCACCGTGTCCATGTACTGCATGGACAAGGGCCAAACTGGCGGCTCGAGCTGGACGGGGTGCAGCGAAGCCTCACCGCCGTGCAAGCCCCCGACGGAGCCTGGCATCTGGCCCGAGAGGGCGCCGCCTTCGTCTTTGCCGAGCCCGCCGCCGGCCCGGACACGCGGCGAGCCACCGATCCCCGCCGTGCGCTGGCCCCGGTGGCCGGCGTGGTGGCCCAGATCGCCATCGAACCCGGTGCCGTCGTCGTCGAAGGCCAGCCGCTGCTGTGCGTCGAGGCGATGAAGATGGAGATGTGGGTTCACGCCCGCGCCGCCGGCACGGTGCGCGCGCTGCACGTGAAGCTGCGAGACCCGGTGCAAAGCGGTGCACTGCTACTGGAACTGGAGATCGCCTGATGGACAAAGCCATCCTGACCTGCGCGCTGACCGGCGTGCTGACCGACCCGAAGCAGCACCCGGTGCCGGTGACACCCGCCCAGATGGCCGCCGAGGCGCGCGACGCCTTCAACGCCGGCGCGTCGATCATGCACGTGCACCTGCGCTCGCAGGAGCCCGGCATGGGCCACCTGCCGAGCTGGGACCCGGAGGTGGCCGCCTCGGTGGTCGACGCCATCCGCGCCGCCTGCCCCGGCGTCATCATCAACCTCACCACCGGCGTGATCGGGAAAGACATCTCCGGCCCCGCGGCCTGCATCCGCCGCGTGAAACCCGAGATCGCCGCCTGCAATGCCGGCAGCCTCAACTACCTGAAGCTGAAGGACAACGGCCAGTGGGCCTGGCCGCCGATGGTGTTCGACAACCCGGTGGCCAAGGTGCAGCAGTTCCTCGACGTGATGGCCGAGTGCGGCACCCACCCAGAGTTCGAGTGCTTCGACGTCGGCATCCTGCGCTCGGTGGCGATGTACGTGAAGGCGGGCATGCTGCCCGCGGGCGAAGTGCCCGAGTGCAATTTCGTGATGGGCGTGGCCTCGGGCATGCCCTGCGACGCCGACCTGCTGGCCCTGCTGCCGCGCTGGCTGCCGCCGGACGCCGTGTGGCAGACCACGCTCATCGGCCGCGCCGAGATCTGGCCGGTGCACCAGCGCACTGCCGAACTGGGCGGCATGCTGCGCACCGGCCTGGAGGACACCTTCTACCTCCCCACCGGCGAGCGCGCTGCCGGCAACGGCGTGCTGATCCAGCAGCTCGCCGCCTGCGCCGAGCGCGCCGGCCGCGCGGTTGCATCGCCCGCCGAGGCCCGTACGATGCTGGGGTTGCACCAAGGAGCGATGGCATGAGCAATGAACGCAGCCTCAAGGGCAAGACCCTCTTCATCACCGGTGCCTCGCGCGGCATCGGCCTGGCCATCGCCACCCGCGCGGCGGCGGACGGCGCCAACATCGCGCTGATCGCCAAGACCGTCGACCCCAACCCCAAGCTGCCCGGCACGCTGCACAGCGCCGCAGACGCCGTGCGCGCCGCCGGGGGCCAGGCGCTGATCGTGCAGACCGACATCCGCGACGAAGAGCAGGTGGCCTCGGCGGTGAAGCAGACGATCGAGACCTTCGGCGGCATCGACATCCTGGTCAACAACGCCAGCGCCATCAACCTCACGCCCACGGCCGCCACGCCGATGAAGCGCTTCGACCTGATGCACGGCGTGAACGCACGCGGCACCTTCTGCTGCACCCAGGCCTGCCTGCCTGCGCTCACCGACAGCGCCAAGGCGGGCCGCCACCCGCAGGTGCTCACGCTGTCGCCGCCTCTGTCGATGAAGCCGCACTGGTTCGCCAACCACGTGGCCTACACCATGGCCAAGTACGCCATGAGCATGTGCACCCTCGGCCATGCGGCCGAGTTCAAGCGGCTCGGCATCGCGGTCAACAGCCTGTGGCCGCGCACGGCCATCGCCACCGCGGCGCTGCAGATGATCCCCGGCGTCGACCCCAAGCTGTGCCGCCAGCCCGAGATCATGTCGGACGCGGCCTGGTTCATCCTGACCGACCCGGCGCCCGCCGCCACCGGCCAGTTCTTCATCGACGACGAGGTGCTGGCCACCCACGGCGTGACCGACCTCGACCGCTACAGCGTGGTGTCGGGCACGAAGAATTTCCTGCCCGACTTCTTCCTCGACTGATGGGACAGGCCACCCCCGCGCCGCGGCGCAACACGACCGAGCAGAAGCGCGTGGACGCGGCGCTGGTCGAGATCTTCGAGCACCGCATCCGCTTCAACGAGACGCTGGGCCTCAAGGTGGTGTCCACCGAGGCGGCCCGCCCAACGCTGCGCTTCGAGATGCGCGAGGCGCTGATCGGCCACTACGCCTCGGGCCGCCTGCACGGCGGCGTGATCTCGGCCACGCTGGACGCGATGGGCGGCTTCGCCATCATGGTGGCCCTGGCCGACAAGCACGCCGACGAGACGCTGGAGCAGCTCGGCCACCGCTTCGGCCGCGTCGGCACCATCGACCTGCGGGTCGACTACCTGCGCCAGGGCCTGGGCCGGCACTTCGTGGCCACCGCCGAGATCACCCGCCTGGGCGGGCGCGTCGCCTCCACCCAGATGCGGCTGGCCAACGACGAGGGGACGCTGATCGCCACGGCGGCAGCGGCGTACATGGTCAGTTGAGAGGGCTGCGGGCAGCTGAAGACGATCGCTGCCCCGAGCCCGGCGCGGGCGACCACTGTTCACGCATGGCTGGGGCTTGCGGGGCACGCTTCAGGCCCAGCCACTCCAGCTCGGCGATCACGAAGGTGCCCACCGCCTGCACGGCGGCGACAGCGACGCCCAGGCCGCTTGGCGAGCCGAAGGCGCCGAACGCGAGCAGCGCACAGTCCAGCACCCACAGGAAGTTGAGCGCCACCACCGCGCCGATGGCTGCGCGCGCCACGCTGTCGCGGCTGCCCAGCCAGGCCAGCAGGGCGGCCCAGGGCAGCAGCGCGGCACCCAGGCCCTGCACGAGGCCGGTGGGCAGGCCGGTCCAGGCGGCCAACGGCGCAGCATCGGCCAGCATCACCCCGGCGGTCAGCGCGCTCAGCACGGCGTCCACGCGCAGCACGCGGCGCAGGAAGGGGGTCATCGAGAGCTGGGACATGGTCATCTCCTTGAGGTCGGGGTTGGGGTGGCCACCATCGTGTCGGGCCGGTCGCAGAGGGTCCATGACCTCGCAGGTCATGGTGGTCAAGCCGACCGGCGCTATCGTTGGCGAACCGCACACCACGCACACCGTCCTGACATGGAAGCCACTGTCGACCGCCCGGCACGCGCCGCCGCGCCGCCACCCAATGCCCCGGTGGGCGACCTGCTGCGCCACTGGCGCCAGCACCGACGCTGGAGCCAGCTCGACCTGGCCACCGAGGCCGAGGTGTCGACCCGGCACCTGAGCTGCATGGAGACCGGCCGGGCCGTCCCCAGCCGCGAGATGCTGCTGCGCCTGGCGGAGCGGCTGGAAGTGCCGCTGCGCGAGCGCAACCAGCTGCTCACCGCCGCCGGCTATGCCCCGATGTACCGCGAGCGGCCGCTGGCCGATCCCTCGATGCAGCCGGCCTGCGCTGCGGTGCAGCGCGTGCTGCACGCCCATGACCCCTACCCCGCGCTGGCGGTGGACCGGCAATGGAACCTGGTCGCCCACAACCGGGCGGCCGGCGCCTTCATGGTGGGCCTGCCGCCCGAGTTGCTGGCGCCGCCGGTCAACGTACTGAAGGTGTCGCTGCACCCGCAAGGGCTGGCGCCGCGCATCGCCAACTTCGCGGCCTGGCGCGAACACCTGTTCGATCGCCTGGCCCATCAGGTGAGGGCCAGTGGCGACGCCACCCTGGCAGCCCTGGCCGACGAACTGCGCGCCCTGCCCTTGCCCGAGGGCGTGGTCGCGGCCTCCACCGGCGCACCGCGCCACACCGTCGACATCGCCGTTCCCCTGCAGCTGCAATCGCCGGCCGGCCTGCTCAGCTTCATCAGCACCATCACCGTCTTCGGCACCCCGGTCGAGGTGACGTTGTCCGAGCTGGCGATCGAGGCCTTCTTCCCGGCCGACGAGGCCACTGCCCAGGCGCTGACGGCCATGGCCGCTGCGGGTTCGGAGTTACCCGCACCCCCGGCGTCGCCCGGGTGACGGACAGTCGACGGCACGGCTGCGATAAAGGGCAGAGCCTCAATGGAGATCACGAGATGAGCACCCCCGAAACGCGTTACCGCATCTGCCCGCTGTGCGAGGCCTGCTGCGGCCTGGACGTGCAGGTCGCCGACGGCAAGGTGGTCGCCATCCGCGGCAAGGCCAACGACGCCTTCTCGCGCGGCTACATCTGCCCCAAGGGCTATGCGTTGAAAGACCTGCACGAGGACCCGGACCGCCTGCGCCAGCCGCTGGTGCGGCGCCAAGGCACGCTGCAGCCGGCGAGCTGGCAGGAGGCCTTCGAAGAGATCGAGCGGCGGCTGGTGCCCCTCGTCGAGCAGCACGGCCGCGACGCGGTGGCGCTGTCCGTGGGCAACCCCTCGGCGCACAAGATGTCGCTGTTGCTGTACTTCGCCCGCCTGGCGCGTGCCCTGGGCTCGAAGAACATCTTCTCGGCCTCCACGCTCGACCAGATGCCCAAGCAGCTCGCCTCGGGCTGGATGTTCGGCCACTGGCTGTCGGTGGCCGTGCCCGACATCGACCGCTGCGATTTCCTGCTGATCCTGGGCGCCAACCCGATGGCCAGCAACGGCAGCATGTGGACGGTGACCGACTTCCGCGGCCGCGCCAAGGCGCTGCGCCAGCGCGGTGGCCGCATCGTGGTGATCGACCCGCGCCGCAGCGAGACCGCGGCCATTGCCGATGCGCACCACTTCATCCGCCCCGGGGCCGATGTCTTTTTGCTGGCCGCGATGGTACACACGCTGTTCGACGAGGCGCTCGCCCGGCCAGGCCGCCTGGCCGACTGGACCCTGGGCGTGGACGCGGTGCGAGAGGCAGTCGCGCCGTTCTCGCCCGAAGCGGTGGCCGAGCGCTGCGCGGTGCCCGCCAACACCATTCGCGGCCTGGCGCGCGAGCTGGCCGCCACCGAGCGCGCCTGCGTCTACGGCCGCATCGGCACCTGCACGCAGGAGTTCGGCACCCTCTCGTCGTGGCTGGTCGACGTGCTCAACGTGCTCACCGGCCACCTCGACGCGCCCGGCGGCGCCATGTTCCCCAAGGCCCCGGCCTTCGCCGCCAACACCCAAGGCAAGCCGGGCATCGGGCGCGGCGTGGCGACCGGTCGGCACGCCAGCCGCGTCAGCGGCGCACCGGAAGTGTTCGGCGAGCTGCCGATGACGTTGCTGGCCGAAGAGATCGAGACCCCGGGCCGCGGCCAGGTCAGGGCCCTGATCACGGTGGCCAGCAACCCGGTGCTCTCGTCGCCTGGCGGCCCGCGGCTCGAAAAGGCGCTGGACTCGCTCGACTTCATGCTGAGCCTGGACATCTACCTCAACGAGACCACGCGCCATGCGGACGTGGTGCTGCCGGGCTTGTCGCCGCTGGAGGACGCGCACTACGACGTCAGCTTCCCGCAGCTTTCGCATCGCAACCATGCGCGCTACAGCGCGCCGGTCTTCGAGCCCGCGGCTGGCCACCCGCCCGAGTGGCAGAGCCTGCTGCGGCTGATTGCCATCCTGCGCGGCCAGGGCGCCGGCGCGGACGTGCTGGCGCTGGACGACGAGTTGCTCGCGCAGGACGTGAACCGGCAGGCCGGCGAGCATGCCGAGGCCATCCTTTCCGCGCTGCGGCGCAGCGGCCGCCAGGGCCCCGAACGGCTGCTGGAGCTGGCGCTGCGAACAGGCCCCTATGGAGACCTGTTCGGCCTGAAGCCCGACGGGCTGAACCTCGACAAGGTGCAGGCCGCCGACGGCGGCATCGACCTGGGCGCGCTGCAGCCACGCATCCCCGAGCTGCTTCGCACGCCCAGCGGGCGCATCGAGCTGGCGCCGCCGGCCTGCCTGGCCGACCTGCAGCGAGCGCAGGCGCGCCTGGCCGAGCCCGCCCCGCCCCTGGTCATCGTCGGCCGGCGTGAGGTGCGCAGCAACAACAGCTGGATGCACAACCTGCACACGCTCGCCAAGGGCCCCGAGCGCTGCACCGTGCTCGTGAACCCGGTCGATGCCGAGCGGCTGGGCCTGGCCGACGGCGCGCTGGCGCGCATCAGCAGCGGCGGGGGCGGCTCCGGCCGCTCGGTGACTGCGCCGGTGGCCTTCAGCGCCGAGATGATGCCCGGCGTGGTCAGCCTGCCGCACGGCTGGGGGCACGACAAGGCCGGCGCGCAGCTGCAGATCGCGGCCGAACGCCCGGGTGCGAACCTCAACGCGGTGCTGGACGATCGCCTGCGCGACCCGCTGTCGGGCAATGCGGTGCTGTCGGGCGTGCCGGTGCACCTGCAGCCGGCCGCTGCGGTCAGCCCGACTTGAGGCCGCAGGGGTAGCATCGCCGCGGCCTGACCACCGCAAGCCAACACGCCCATGCAAGTCGTCTGCCTCGATCTCGAAGGCGTCTTGTCCCCGAGATCTGGATCGCCTTCTCCCAGCGCACCGGCATCGCCGAGTTCTCTCGCACCACTCGCGAGGAGCCGGACTACAACAAGCTGATGCGCTTTCGCATCGACCTGCTTGCACGCCACGGCCTGAAGCTGGCCGACATCCAGGGCGTGATCGCCGGCATGAGCCCGCTGCCCGGCGCGAAGGATTTCCTGGACGGGCTGCGCGAGCGCTTCCAGGTCATCCTGCTGTCGGACACCTTCTACGAGTTCGCCGACCCGCTGATGCGCCAGCTCGGTCGGCCCACCATCTTCTGCCACCGGCTGCTGGTCGACGCCGAAGGCTTCGTGCGCGACTACCGATTGCGCCAGCCCGACCAAAAACGCCGCGCAGTCAACGCGCTGAGGAACCTGAACTTCCAAGTGATCGCGGCCGGCGATTCCTACAACGACACCGGCATGCTGGGCGCGGCCGACGCGGGCTTCCTGATCCACCCGCCCGAGGCGATCGCGCGAGACTTCCCGCAGTTCCCGACGCACCACGGCTACGAGGCATTGCGCGCCTCCATCGACGCGGCCTCCGCCCGACTCGCCGGCCTGGGCTGAGTCGCGCCGGCGCACGGAGCTTGCCGCAGATCAAGCCCGACCTGGGGGGCGCCGCCCAAGATGGCGCCATGACGCGACGCATCCTCATCCTGCAAGGTCACCCCGATTCCGGCGGTGGCCACCTGGGCCACGCGCTGGCCGATGCCTACGCCGACGGCGCACGCGCCGCCGGCCACGACGTCCGCCGGGTCGACATCGCGAGCCTCGACTTCCCGTTGCTGCGCAGCGCGGAGGACTGGGAGAACGGCGCCGTTCCGCCGGGCCTGGCGGCGGCCCAGGCCGACATCGCCTGGGCCGAGCATCTGGTGCTGTGCTTCCCGCTCTGGCTGGGCGACATGCCGGCGCTGGTGAAGGGCTTTCTCGAACAGGTGGCCCGGCCAGGCTTCGCTTTCAAGGGTGACCGGACCAACCCGTTCATGCACAAGGGGCTCACCGGGCGATCGGCCCGCATCGTCGTCACCATGGGCATGCCGGCACTGCTGTACCGCTGGTACTTCCAGGCCCACAGCGTGAAATCGCTGGAGCGCAACATCCTCGCCTTCGTGGGCATCTCGCCGATCGAGCGCACGCTGATCGGTGGCGTCGGGAAGCCCGACGCCACGAAGGCCCGCACCTGGCTCACGCGATTGCGCCGCCTGGGCGAAGCAGCCGAGTAAGCCCGCACCGCAGCGGCGGGCCCGCCGTCTATCATCCTCCGCCACTTGGGCGTCGCCATCGCGCACGCCAGCGGACCGGATGATCGAACGCCTGCTTCCATCGCTCTCGCCCGGCAGCCGCCTGGTGCTGCTGAACATCGGCCTCGCGCTGGCCTACCACCTCACCGCCCGGCTGGGCATGGTGATGGCCATCGGGCCGCTGCACATCACCGCCATCTGGCTGCCGGCCGGCATCGCGTTGGCGGCATTGATGCTGGCTGGCGCACGCGTCTTCCCCGGGCTGATGCTGGGCGCCCTGGTCACCCACTACCTCGACTTTTTCGGCCCGCAGCACGGCTGGGGCTGGGAGGCGCTGCTCGGCTCGTTCCTCCTGGCCAGCGGCTCGATGCTGCAGGCCGCGCTGGCCGCTCAGCTGACGCGGCAGGTGCCGCACCAGGTGGAAGCGGCGCCGGTGCGCAAGACGCTGTACTTCGCCGCCGTCGTCGCCGCCAGTTGCCTGGTGGCCGCCTCGGTGGGCCAGGCCACGCTCTACGCCTTCGACGTCATGCCCGCGAAGGACGTGGCCTATGGCTGGCTGACCTGGTGGGTGGGCGACACCACCGGCATGCTGGTGGTGGCCCCGGCGGCGCTGCTGTGGCTGCACCCCGCCTTCAAGGCGCAGAGGGTGGCGGTGCAGGCCTTTCCCATCATCTGTCTCGGGCTGGGGCTGACGCTGTTTTCCAGCCTGTCGGTCGGCGTGGTCGAGCGCGACGTGCACATCGAGCGCTTCCGGGCCGACGGCACGCGGCTGGCGATGGCGCTGCAGAACCACATCGACATGGCCGAGCGCGACCTCGAGATCCTGCAGCGCATGTTCTACCGCATCGAGCTGCAGGTCGACGAGTTCCGCGCCGTCTCGGGCCCGATGCTGGCGCGCAGCCCCTGGCAGCACCACTTTGCCTACCTGCCGCATGTGAGCGGGGCCGACCGGGCGGCCTTCGAGGCCCGCAACAACGGGTTGTCGGTGCGCGAGATCAGCCCGCGGGACACCGTCGTCAACGCCAGCCCGCGCGCCGAGTACTTCCCGGTGCTGTGGACGGACCCGGCGTCTGGCAACGAGGCGCTGGTGGGCATCGATCACCTGGCCGACCCGACCCGCAGCAAGGCCATCGACAAGGCACGCGCCAGCGGCCGCATCGCCGCATCGCTGCCGCTTCATTCAGTCGCTCAATCCGCCAGCGGCGAGCTGGTACAGGTGCTCTACGCTCCACTGGTCGAGTTGGCCAAGGTCCCGGACGGCTTCGACCCGCCCACGCGCGGCATGGTCGCAGCCACCATCGACATCGGCCAGTTGCTGCGCGCCGCCGTGGCCCAGATGGAAATCGAAGGCCACCACCTGCTGCTCTACGACCCCGACGAGCCGTCCGCAAACGCACTGGAGTGGCCGATCGGCCTGCGGGTGCAAGCGCGCGACCAGGCCGAGCGGCAAAGCCTTCTGCCGGTTTTGAACAGCGGGGTGCACCACGAGGTCGGCCTGCGCATCGCCGACCGCCGCTGGATGCTGCTGATGCAGCCCGGCTGGGCCCGGCTGGCGCCCAAGCCCAGCCTGCTGCAGCTGGCGGTGTTCGCGGCCGGCCTGGCCTTCACCGCGCTGCTGACCGGATTCATGGTGGCGCGCCGCCAGCACGACCTGCTGGTGCTCGATGCGCGCCAGGCGCTGGAGCAGCAGGTGCAGGCCCGCACCCACGAGCTGGCCGAGACCAACCACTCGCTACGCGACGAGGTGAAGGAGCGGCAGCGTGCCGAGCACCAGCTGCAGATGTTCCGCTGGCTGGCCGAGAGCGCGCACCAGGGCCTGGGCATCTCGGCGCTGGACGGCCGCATCGTCTACCTCAACCCGGCCCTTCGGCAGATGGCCGGCGACCAGGACTGGACGCCCAGCACCAACCGCATGCTGCAGGACTACCTGGGCCAGCGCTTCGGCAAGGTCTTCCGCGAAGAGGCGATGCCCGCGCTGCAACGCAGCGGCTACTGGGACGGCGAGTGGCACATCGACGCCAAGGGTGGCCGCGCCGAGCGCTGGCTGGCGCAATCGCATTTCCTCCTGAAGGACGACCTGGGCACGCCGATCTACATGGCGAGCCTGATCACCGACATCACGCGGCAACGGCAGGCCGAAGAGCAGTTGCGGGTGTTCCGCTGGTTCGCCGAAAGTGCGAAGGTCGGGCTCGGCATCGCCGACTTCAGCTTCCGCATGGTCTACATGAACCCGGCGCTGCGTGGCATGACCCGGGACCTCGGCTGGGCCCCGGGCAGCCGGCGGACGATGCTCGAGTACCTCACCAAGCCCTTCCGGGAAAAGTTCCTGAACGAGGCAATGCCGATCCTTCGCGAGGAAGGCAGCTGGTCAGGCGAGATGCAGACCCTCGGTCGCGACGGCCAGCCGGGCGGCTGGTTCGCACAGGGCCACTTCGTGGTGAAGGACGACCAGGGCCGGCCGCTGTACCTGGCCAACATCACCACCGACGTGACCGAGCAGCGGCTGATGGAGACCGAACTGCGCGACGCTCGCCGACGCGCCGAGGCCGCCAACCGCGCCAAATCGATGTTCCTGGCCAACATGAGCCACGAGATCCGCACGCCACTGAATGCGGTGCTCGGCTTCACCCAGATCCTGCTGGGCGATCGCAGCCTGCCCGCCGCAGCGCACCAGCGGCTCGAAGTGATCCTCTCGGCGGGCAACCGGCTGCTCAACCTGATCAACGACGTGCTCGACTTGGCCAAGATCGAGTCCGGCAAGCTCAACCTCGTGCTTCAGACCTTCGACCTGCAGCGCGAGCTGGTCGATATCGCACAGCTCTTCGCCGGCCGGGTGGCCGCCAAGGGCCTGGCCTGGGAGGCCGACCTGGGCCGGCTGCCAGCACCGTCGATGGTGCAAGGCGACCGCACGAAGATCGGCCAGGTGGTGATCAACCTGCTCGGCAACGCGCTCAAGTTCACCGAGCAGGGGCGCATCCGCCTCTCGGCCGGGCGCGACGGGGACACCCTGTGGGTGGAGGTCGAAGACAGCGGCCCGGGCATGGATGCCGAGGAGCTGGAACAACTCTTCGCCCCCTTCAGCCAGGGCGAGGCCGGCCGCGCCAAGGGCGGCTCGGGCCTGGGCCTGGTGCTGTCGCGCGACATCGCCCGCGCCATGGGTGGTGACCTGGTGCTAACCAGCACCCCTGGGGCCGGCACGACAGCCCGGGTGGCACTGCCGCTGCCAGCCATCGAGGCCGTGCCCAACTTGCACATCAACGAGAGCCGGGCAGCTCGGCTGGATCCGGCCACGCCCTGCCGCGTCCTCGTGGTCGAGGACGACCCCGCCAGCCGCGAACTGCTGGTCAAGCTGCTGCAGGACATCGGCTGCGAGGTCCACGCGGCCGAGGACGGCCAGGCTGGCCTGGAGGCCTGCCGTGCGCTGCCGTTCGCGATGGTCTTCAGCGACATCCGCATGCCGCGCCTGTCCGGCGTGGAGATGATCCGCGCGCTGCGCGCCACGCCCGAAACGGCGAACCTGCCCGTCGTGGCAGTCACCGCGTCCAGCTTGGAGCACGAGCGTCGCTTCTACATCGAAATCGGCTTCCAGGACTTCGTGCCCAAGCCCTACCCCTTCGCCGAGATCCACCGCATGCTGGCTCGCTACGCCGGGGCCCGCTTCCTGGCCGAAGCGGAAGAACCGGCGGCCGCCCCCCCCGCCAAGACGCCGGCCGAACCCGCAACCGCGGACTCGCTGGACGGCGAGACCCGGCAGCGCGTGCAAGGCCTGCAGGCCGCCGCGGCCGAGGGCGACCCCGGCCAGGTCAAGGCCCTGCTGGCCGGGCTGGCCCCCGAGGCGCTGGGAGCCGCCCGGCTCCGGGCCTGGGAGGATGCTGCGCGGCGCTACGACTTCGAGGGTCTGGAGGCATCGGTGCTGGCGTTCCTGGGCGAAGAGAAGCGGCCGGCTTGATCCGAGACAAACGCACGATCGCCCGTGGCAGAACGACAGGCCGCGCTCGGCCGCGCTGGCATAAACTGGCCGCTTCCCCGCGACAGGAAGCGCCCAGCAAGTGACCGGCATCAAGCTCACCGTCCTGATCGTCGACGACACGCCCGAGAACATCGATGTGCTGAGCGCCGTGCTGGAAGGCATGGGCTGCGAGCTGATGGTGGCCAACAACGGCCCGCGCGCGCTGGAGCTGGCAGCCCGCCGCCACCCCGACCTCATCCTGCTGGATGTGATGATGCCGGGCATGGACGGCTTCGAGGTCTGCCGCCGGCTCAAGGCCGACATTTCACTGGCCGAGATCCCGGTGGTCTTCTGCACCGCGCGCACCGACGACATCTCCACCGGTTTTGCGGTGGGCGGCAGCGACTACATCACCAAGCCGATCAATGCCGACGAGGTGCTGGCGCGGGTGCGCCATCAGATCGAGCGCCAGGTGCTGCTGCACGACCTGCGAGAGTTGAACCGCAGCCTCGAAGAGCGGGTGCGAGAGCGCACCGCCGAGCTGACCCTGGCCAACCGCCAGCTGCGCGTCGAGATCAACGAGCGGCGCTACATGCAGGACCGGCTCAACTACCTGGCCACACACGATTTCGTGACCCGGCTGTACAACCGCGGCGCGCTCGATGCCCATGTCTCCGAGCTCCTGGCACGGTTGCAGCGCCAGGCGGGCTCGGCTGTCTTCCTGCTGATCGACATCGACCAGTTCCGCCTCGTCAACGAGACCTGCGGCTGTGTGGCCGGCGACGAGCTGCTGCGCCAGTTCGCCGAGCTGGTGGGCGGGGCCCTGGGCCGCAACGACTTTCTGGCCCGCCTGGGCGGCGACAAGTTCGCCGTCATCAGCGAAGACCGCAACGAGGAAGCCGGCATGACGCTGGCACGTCAGGTCCACCGGCAGATCACCGAGTTCGAGTTCCACTGGGAAGAGCGGGTGTTCAAGCTCGCTGCATCGATTGCGGTGGTGCGCATCCACCGCGACATCGCCTCCTTCGACCAATTGATGTTGATGGCGGACGAGACCGCCTACCGCGCCAAGCGCGAGGGCCGCGGCGCCATCTGCCTGCACGACCCCAAGCGCACGGCGACCGAGCCGCAACGCGAATCGGTCAACTGGGCACTTGTGCTGTACGACGCACTGAAGCAGGGCCATCTGCGCATGCACGCCCAGCGCCTGGCCCCGCTGACGGCTGGCTCGTCCGGCCAGGCAGCCCGGCTGCATGTGGAAACACTGGCCCGGCTGTGGGATCCGGTCCGCGAGAAGCTGCTGATGCCGGCCCACTTCATCGCGCCGGCGGAGCGCTTCCACCTGGTCACCGACATCGACCGCTGGATGATCGGCCAGGTGGTCGAGCTGCTGGGCCAGGTGCCCGAGCTGCACGAGCGCATCGGCCAGATCGCCGTCAACCTGTCGGCCATCTCGATCCGCGAAGCCTCGCTGTGCGACCACATCGCCGAGTTGCTGGCGCGACATCAGGTGCCTGGCCGGCTGCTCTGCTTCGAGATCACCGAGACCGAGGCCATCGTCAACCTGCAGAGTGCCAGCGCCTTCATGCAGCGGCTGCACGATCTGGGCTGCCGCTTCGCGCTGGACGACTTCGGCAGCGGCTTCGCCTCGTTCACCTACCTGCGCCGCCTGCCCTTCGATTCGATCAAGCTCGACGGCATGTTCGTGCGCGACATGGACACCGACGACGTGCACAGCGGCATGGTCCGCTCGATGGTCGAGATGGGCCGCCTGCTGAACAAGCCGGTGGTGGCCGAGTGCGTCGAAAACGAGCGCGTGGCCGACATGCTGCGCGCCCTTGGGGTGGACTGGGCCCAAGGCTACGCCTTCCACCAGCCCGAAGCGCTCACGCCCGAGCTGCTGCGCGAGTGGGCGAGCGGCATCGCCAACCTGGGCGACGCCGCCAAGGCTGCCTGAGCCTCCCGGGGCCCAGGCAGGGGCCGCTCAGTTCAACCCATCCAGCGGCGGGCGTTGCGGAACATCCGCATCCAGGGGCTGTCGGCGCCAATGTCGCCGCTCGTCCAGCTCATCTGCGCGTTGCGGAAGACGCGCTCGGGGTGGGGCATCAGCGCGGTGAAGCGGCCATCTGCGGTCGTCACCGAAGTGAGGCCGCCAGGGCTGCCGTTCGGGTTGAACGGGTAGACCTCGGTCGGCATGCCGTGGCCGTCGACGAACCGCATCGCCTGGTGCACTTTCTGGGCATTGCCGCGCTGCGAGAAATCGGCAAAACCTTCGCCATGGGCCACGGCGATCGGCAGGCGGCTGCCGGCCATGCCGGTGAAGAAGATCGACGGGCTGTCGAGCACTTCGACCATCGCCAGCCGCGCTTCGTACTGCTCGCTCCGGTTGCGCACGAACTTGGGCCAGTCCTGCGCGCCGGGGATGATCGGGCTGAGCGCCGCCAGCATCTGGCAGCCGTTGCACACGCCCAGCGCGAAGCTGTCGGGCCGCGCGAAGAAGGCGGCGAACTGCTCTGTCAGCACCGGGTTGAACATCACCGAACGGGCCCAGCCTTCGCCTGCACCCAAGGTATCGCCGTACGAGAAGCCGCCGCAGGCGACGAAGCCCTGGAACTGATCCAGCCGCGCGCGGCCGGCGTGCAGGTCGCTCATGTGCACGTCGAAGGTGTCGAAGCCGGCCCGGTGCATGGCGTAGCTCATCTCGACGTGACTGTTCACGCCCTGCTCGCGCAGGATGGCGAGCTTGGGCCGCACGCCCTTCGCGATGTACGGCGCAGCCACGTCTTCGGTGGCGTCGAACGTCAGGTGAACATGCAGACCCGGATCGTCGCCGCCCGCCGCTGCATGCTCGCTGTCGGCGCCCGCGGGGTTGTCGCGCAGGCGACTGATGCGCCAGCTCACCTCGTCCCAGGCCTGGTGCAGGTCGCGCAGTGGGGCGCTGAACTGCGGCTTGGCGTCGCGCCAGACTTCGACCAGCTGCTTGTCGTTGGTCTTGCCGACGACGTGGCTCATGGTGGCCAGGCCGTGCGCGCGCAGCGTGGCCAGCACGGCGTCGCGGTCGCCGGTCTTCACCTGCACCAACGCGCCCAGCTCTTCGTTGAACAGCGCCTTCAGCGTCAGCTCGTCGCGGCGGCCGCTGACCTGGGCAGCCCAGTTCTTGGAGTCGCCCATCTCGGCGCGGCTGTCGGCGATGCCGTCGCCTTCGGTGATCAGCATGTCCACATTCAGGCTGACGCCGCGGCGGCCGGCGAAGGCCATTTCGCAGGCCGCCGCCCAGAGACCGCCGTCGGAGCGGTCGTGGTAGGCCAGCAGCCTGCCCTGGCCGCGCAGCTCGTTGATGGCAGCGACCAGCGCCTTCAGGCGGGCTGCGTCGTCCAGGTCCGGCACGCTGTCGCCGAACTGTTGCAGCGTCTGCGCCAGGATCGAGCCGCCCATGCGGGCCTTGCCGGCGCCGAGGTCGACCAGGATCAGCGTGGTGTCACCGTCCTGCAGCTGCGGTGTCAGCGTGCCGCGCACGTCGTCCAGCGTGACGAAGGCCGAGACGATCAGCGAGACCGGCGCGACAACCTGCTTCTGTGCGCCAGCGTCCTGCCAGCGGGTGCGCATCGACAACGAGTCCTTGCCGACCGGCACGCCGATGCCCAGCGCCGGGCAAAGCTCCATGCCCACCGCCTTCACCGTGTCGTACAACGCCGCGTCTTCACCCGGCTCGCCGCAGGCGGCCATCCAGTTGCAGCTGAGCTTGACGTGCTCGAGTGTGATCGGCGCTGCAGCCAAGTTGGTGATGGCCTCGGCCACGGCCATGCGGCCGGAGGCCGGCGCGTCCAGCGCGGCCAGCGGCGTACGCTCGCCCATGCTCATCGCCTCGCCACGCAGGCCGGCGTAGTCGGCCAGCGTCACCGCGCAATCGGCCACCGGCACCTGCCAGGGGCCGACCATCTGGTCGCGGTGGTTCAGGCCGCCCACGGTGCGGTCGCCGATGGTCACCAGGAAGCGCTTGCTGGCCACGGTGGGGTGGCGCAGCACATCGAAGGCGGCCTTCTTGAGCTCGACGCCGTCCAGCTTCAGCGGCGCGAGTTCACGGGCCACGCGCTTCACGTCGCGCTGCATCTTGGGCGGCTTGCCCAGCAGCACGTCCATCGGCATGTCGATCACACGCTCGCCACCGGGGCCGTCTTCGAGGATCAGTTCCTTGTCGTCCGTCGCGACACCGACGATCGAGAACGGGCAGCGCTCACGCTCGCACATCTGCTCGAACAGCGGCAGCAGGTCCGGATTCACGGCCAGGACGTAGCGCTCCTGGCTTTCGTTGCACCAGATCTCCTTCGGTGCCAGGCCGGTTTCTTCGAGCGGCACCTTGCGCATGTCGAAGCGGGCGCCCTTCTCGGCGCCGTCGACCAGCTCGGGAAAGGCGTTGCTGATGCCGCCCGCGCCCACGTCGTGCACGGCCACGATCGGGTTGTTCGCACCCAGCGCCCAGCAGTGGTTGATGACCTCCTGCGCGCGGCGCTGGATCTCTGGGTTGCCACGCTGCACCGAGTCGAAATCGAGTGCCGCGGTGTTGGTGCCGGCCGCCATCGAGCTGGCGGCGCCGCCGCCCATGCCGATGCGCATGCCCGGGCCGCCCAGCTGGATCAGCAGCGTGCCGGCGCCGAAGGGCAGCTTGTGCGTCTGGCCATCGCTGATTTGCCCCAAGCCGCCGGCGATCATGATGGGCTTGTGGTAGCCGCGGCGGATGTCGCCCACCGTCTGCTCGAAGACACGGAAGTAGCCGCCCAGCGCGGGCCGGCCGAACTCGTTGTTGAACGCGGCGCCGCCCAGCGGCCCCTCGGTCATGATCTGCAGCGGGCTGGCGATGTGCTCGGGCTTGCCGTAGGGGTTGGTCTCCCAGGGCTCGTTGGTGCCCGGCAGGTTCAGGTTCGAGACCGAGAACCCGGTCAGGCCGGCCTTGGGCTTGGCGCCGCGGCCGGTGGCACCTTCGTCGCGGATCTCGCCGCCAGCGCCGGTCGAAGCCCCCGGGAACGGAGAGATCGCCGTCGGGTGGTTGTGCGTCTCCACCTTCATCAGCACGTGCGCCGTCTCCTCGCGAGCACTGTACTTCGGCGCGTTGGTGAAGCCCTCGGGCAGCCAGCGCTCGACCGGGCCGCCCTGCATCACCGCGGCGTTGTCGCTGTAGGCGACGATCGAGCGCTGCGGGTTGGTCTTCTCGGTGTGGCGGATCATGCCGAACATCGACAGCGGCTGCTTCTCGCCGTCGATCGTGAATTCGGCGTTGAAGATCTTGTGGCGGCAGTGCTCGCTGTTGGCCTGCGCGAACATCATGAGCTCGACATCGGTCGGGTTGCGCTTCAGGCCGGTGAAGGCCTTGACCAGGTAGTCGATCTCATCGTCGGAAAGCGCCAGGCCGAACTCGGTGTTGGCCTGCTCCAGCGCATTGCGGCCCTGGCCGAGCACATCCACGTGGGCCATCGGCTCGGCCGGCTGCTCGTCGAACAGGTGGCGGGCCGCCTCGCGCTCGAAAGCGACGCTCTCGGTCATGCGGTCGTGCAGCAACGCGGCACAGGCTTGGCGCTCGTCGGCCGACAGCGCCTTGGCGCCGCCCAGCAGGCCCTTCTTCAGCGCCAGGCGGTACTCGGTGACGCGCTCGACACGGTGCAGGCCCAGGCCGCAGTTGTGGGCGATGTCGGTGGCCTTGCTGGCCCAGGGCGACACGGTGCCCAGGCGCGGCATCACCACCACCAGTTCGCCCTCGGCGTCGGCTTCGGCCGGGTCGCCGTAGCGCAGCAGCGCACCCAGCTTGTCGAGCGCACTGCCCTCCAGCGCGACATCGCTCCACGCCCAGTGCACGAACCGGGCGCTGACACCGGTCACCTTCGGGCAGGCCGCCTGCAGCTTGGCAAGCAGCGCCTGGGCGCGGAAGGCGGACAGGGCGTTGCCGCCCTCGAAGTGCATCAGTTGCTTGGGAGCTGAGGACATGGGGTGTGGCGGCGGTGGCGTCGCGGCCCGCTCGTGGCAGGCCCGCGTGGGCGCGAAAAGGGCGGGAGGGCCGGCGTCCCTGGGGCAGCAGGGGCCAAGCCCGTGGAAACCCATGATTTTACGTTGGAGTGAGACAATCATGGGTTATGACGATCACCCTGAAGTCCGCTGCCGACATCGAAGGCATGCGCGTGGCCGGCCGTCTGGCCTCGGAAGTGCTGGACATGCTGACCCCGCATGTGAAGCCCGGAATCACCACCGAGCAGCTCGACAAGCTGGCCCACGACCACATCGTCAACGTGCAGAAGGGCATCCCGGCACCGCTGAACTACCAGCCGCCCGGCTACACGCCCTACCCCAAGTCGATCTGTACCTCGATCAACCACCAGGTCTGCCACGGCATCCCGAACGACCGGCCGCTGAAAAACGGCGACATCGTCAACATCGACGTCACCGTCATCAAGGACGGCTGGCACGGCGACACCAGCCGCATGTTCGTGGTGGGCGAAGGGTCGATCGCGGCCAAACGGCTGTGCAACCTCACCTACGAGGCGATGTGGCGGGGCATCGTGAAGGTCAAGCCCGGGGCCCGCCTGGGTGACATCGGCCACTCGATCCAGACCTTCGCCGAGAACCAGGGCTTCTCGATCGTGCGCGAGTTCTGCGGCCACGGCATCGGCCAGAAGTTCCACGAGGAGCCGCAGGTGCTGCACTACGGCCGCCCAGGCACGCTGGAAGAGCTGGTACCGGGCATGGTGTTCACCATCGAGCCGATGGTCAACGCCGGCCGCCGCGAGATCAAGGAAACCGGCGACGGCTGGACCATCGTCACCAAGGACCGATCGCTGTCGGCCCAGTGGGAACACACCATCGCCGTGACCGAGACCGGCTACGAGGTGCTCACTGTTTCCGCGGGCAGCCCCCCGGTGCCGGCGTTCGTCAACGCTTGACGCCGGCTTGGCGCGCGGTGGCTGCGGGCTGACGGGCTCCGCTCATGCCGGGCCAGCCCCTCGGCATGAGCGGAACAGGGGCACCCTGGCGCCCTGATCCCGCGCCAACGATTGTGATGAACATGCTTGTCCAGGAAGAAGCCGCCACCATCCCCGCGCTGCGCGAACGTTTCCGCGGCGGCAAAGCCGACCTGATCGGGCATTTCCGCGACTCCCGCCCCACCATCACCAGCGTGAGCAAGCTGCTGCGCACGCTGGCGCGCCACGTGGACACGACGCTGGCGGAGCTGTGGCAATTCAGCGGCATGCCCACCGGCGCCGCGCTGCTGGCCGTGGGCGGCTACGGCCGTGGCGAGCTGTTCCCGCACTCCGATGTGGACGTGCTGGTGCTGCTGCCGCCCACCATGGCCCATGCCGCAGACGACCCGGCCACCCACGCCACGCTGTCCAGCTTCATCACCCACTGCTGGGACGTCGGCCTGGAGATCGGCTCCTCGGTGCGCACGATCGACGACTGCATCGCCGAGGCCCGCAAGGACGTGACGGTGCAGACCGCGCTGCTCGAAAGTCGCTTCCTGTGCGGCTCGCGGCGCCTGTTCAACGCCTTCCGACACGCCAACACCGAGGCGATGGACCCGCGCGCCTTCCTGCGGGCCAAGACACTGGAATTGCGCCAGCGGCACGTCAAGTACGAGGACACACCCTACGCGCTGGAGCCCAACTGCAAGGAGAGCCCCGGAGGCCTGCGCGACCTGCAGGTCGTCACCTGGGTGGCCCGCGCCGCCGGCCTGGGCCGCAGCTGGAGCGAACTCGCCGCCAGAGGCCTGATCACGCCCTTCGAGGTCAAGCAGCTGCAGCGCCACGAAGGGGCGCTCAAGCTGATCCGCGCCCGCCTGCACATGGTGGCCGGCCGTCGGGAGGACCGGCTGGTGTTCGACCTGCAGACCGCCGTGGCCGACAGCTTCGGCTATGTGGGCGACAAGGGCACGCGCGCCTCGGAGGTGCTGATGCACCGTTACTACTGGGCGGCCAAGGCGGTGACCCAGCTCAACCAGATCCTGATGCTGAACATCGAGGAGCGCGTCAACGGCACCGAGGCGGTGCCGATGCGCCCAGTGACCGCGCGCTTCCTCGACCGCGCCGGCATGCTCGAGGTGGTGAGCGACGACCTGTACGCCGAGAACCCGCACGCCATCCTCGAGACCTTCCTCGTCTACCAGCAGACGCCCGGCATCAAGGGCCTGTCGGCCCGCACGCTGCGCGCGCTCTACAACGCTCGCAACGTGATGGACTCCAGTTTCCGGCGCGACCCGGTGAACCGCGAGCTGTTCATGGACATGCTGCGCCAGCCCGAGGGGCAGACGCACGCCTTCCGGCTGATGAACCAGACCTCGGTGCTGGGGCGCTACCTGTGGGTCTTCCGCCGCATCGTCGGCCGCATGCAGCACGACCTGTTCCACGTCTACACGGTGGACCAGCACATCCTGATGGTGCTGCGCAACGTGCGGCGCTTCTTCGTGCCCGAGCACGCCCACGAGTACCCCTTCTGCAGCCAGCTCGCCGCCGGCTGGGACAAGCCCTGGATCCTCTACATCGCCGCCCTCTTCCACGATGTGGCGAAGGGCCGCGGTGGCGACCACTCCGAGCTGGGCGGCACCGAGGTGCGCCGCTTCTGCCGCGAGCACGGGATCACCGGCGAGGACGCCGAGCTGGCCGAATTCCTGGTGCGTCACCACCTGACGATGAGCCGGGTGGCCCAGAAGGAGGACCTGTCGGACCCCGAGGTGATCGGCGCCTTCGCCCGCCAGATGGGCGATGCCCGGCACCTGACCGCGCTGTACCTGCTGACGGTGGCCGACATCCGCGGCACCGGCCCCAAGGTGTGGAACGCCTGGAAGGGCAAGCTGCTGGAAGACCTCTACCGCCTCGCGCTGCGTGCGCTCGGCGGCGGATCGCCCAATGCCGATGCCGAGGTCGAGGCCCGCAAGCAGGAGGCGCGGCACATCCTGGCCCTGCATTCGGCCCTGCCCGGCACGGAAGAGCCGCTGTGGAAGACGCTGGACGTGAGCTACTTCGCCCGCCACGACGCCGCCGAGATCGCCTGGCACGCCCGCTCGCTGTGGCGCCACATCGAAACCCAGGTGCCCATCGTGCGCGCCCGCCCCTCGCCCATCGGCGAAGGCCTGCAGGTGCTCGTCTTCTCGCCCGACCGGCAGGACCTTTTCGCCCGCATCTGCGGCTACTTCGACGGGGCCGGTTTCTCGATCCAGGACGCGAAGATCCACACCACCCGCGCCGGCTACGCGCTGGACACCTTCCAGGTCGTCAACCCGAATGCCGAGAGCCAGGCCGCGAGCGCCTACCGCGACATGATCTCGCTGGTCGAGACGCAGGCGGCCAGCGCGCTGGGCTCCACCGGCCCGCTGCCGGAGCCAAGCCGCGGGCGCGTGTCGCGCCGGGTGCGCAGCTTCCCGATCCAGCCGCGCGTCTCGCTGCGGCCCGATGAAAAAGCCCAGCGCTGGGTGCTGACCGTGAGCACCAGCGACCGCTCCGGCCTGCTCTACGCCATCGCCCGCGTGCTGGGCAAGCACGAGATCAACCTGCAGCTCGCCAAGGTGTCGACGCTGGGCGAGCGGGTGGAGGACACCTTCCTGGTCAGCGGCCCGGCGCTGCAGCAACCCAAACTGCAGTTGCAGGTCGAGAGCGAGCTGCTGGACGCGATGAGCCTGCAGGGCTGAGCCCGCCCCGCAGGCGTCAGCAGCCGCGTACGGGCGGGTTCTCGTCGCGCACGGCCGCCGCCGCATCGATCTGGCGCAGGCTGGTGCCGCACATCCCGGCGCTGCGGTCCTGCAAGCGCTTGGTCACGTCGACGGCCTTCCAGTCGGGCTGGCGCTCGCGCAGCAGCGCGGCCACGCCGGCGGCCAGCGGCGAGGCCATCGAGGTGCCGCTCCACACGGCCCACTGGTCGCCCGGCACGGTGCTGACGATGCGGTCGCCCGGCGCCGCCAGGTTGACCCAGGCACCGCGGCTGCTGAAGCTCGCCAGCCGCCGCTTGGCCGTGCTGGCGGCGATGGAAAGCTGGCCTTCGGCCTGCTCGGCCGCCGGGTAGATCAGGGGCTTCGCGGCGGCTTCGTTGCCGGCGGCGGCCATCACCACGCTGCCGCCCTGGGCGTCGCAGCGGGCCTTGTCGGCTTCGAAGCCGGGGCCGTCGTAGCCGTCCTCCTCGTCGTCGTCATCGTCGCTGCAGGTCGCCAGCTCGATCACCTGGTCGAGGAACCGGGTGCGGCGGGTCGTGCCCAGGCTGAGGTTGACCACGTCGGCGCCGTCGGCGGTGAGCGGGTTGCCATCCGGGTCGACCGCCCACATCAGCGCCTCGGCCAGCACCCAGACATTGCCCTGCCCGCTCGGCTCCAGCACGCGCACCGGCATCAGCTTGGCATCCGGCGCCGCCAGCGCGACCAGCCCGGCCACGTGGGTGCCGTGGCCGAAGCCGGGGTCACCCACGCCACCGGCTTCGCTCGGGTCGTTGTCCCCGTCCACGAAGTCGCGGCCGAGCAGCCGCCCCTGGCCGTCGCGCGCCCAGCGACCGGCCAGGGCCGAGTGGGCCAGGTCGGCGCCACTGTCCAGCAGGGCCACGCGCACGCCAGCCCCGGTGGCGAGGGCATGGGCCTCGGGCAGACGGAGCGCCTTGGGTGCCCACTGGCTGGCCCATTCGTCCTCGCTGCCGCCAATGGCCCACACGACGTTGTGGCGGCCCTCGGGCGTCTGATGCTCGACATGCGCCTCGGCGTAGACCACCCGGGCGTCGGCATTGAGGGCCTCGACGGCACGCTTGACCGTATCGCCGGCGGCAATTCGGGCTCGCCAGATGGGCCGCAGGCCGAACTGGTCAAGCAATGTCAACCCATGCGTACCCGCCACCGCGTCGGCCGACTGGCCGTCGCCCACCTGCATCACGATCTCGCGCGGCACCGGGCGGTCCGGCCGCGGTGCGGCCACCACCCCCACCGGGCCCGCAGGCACCGCCGGCTGGGCAGGCACGCCGGTGGACAGGCTGGCTGCACAAGCCACGCCGGCGAACACGGCAAGACGCAGGGGACGGATGAGAAGGGCAGTGCTCATGGTGTGTACAGCTTGAACGATGAAGCGATGGCCCACAGTGGCGTCGCTCTGGCTCGAAGATACATGCCCGACACCGCCCTGGGGTCATCTCAATGTGCAGGTACTCAGCCTGCACCGAAGACAACGAACGGCGCCCAGTGGAAGGGGTGTGGGTGCCTCGCAGCCAGCGCCTGGCGGGCGGCGCGCAGCGCCCGGGCAGGCGAGTCGCCTTGCGCGCAGGCCGCATGCAGGTCGGCCATCAGTTCGGCTGTGGTGCCGTCGGGCACGCTCCAGAGGGTGGCGACCACACTGCGCGCCCCGGCCAGCAGGAAGCCGCGCGCCAGGCCGGGCACCTCGTCGCCAGGGGCCAGGCGGCTGATCATCGTGTCGCAGGCCGACAGCACCACCAGCCCGGCCCGCAGCCGGGTCTTCGACACTTCGGCCAGCGTGAGCGCTCCGTCGGCCAGTTGAAGGGCCGAAAAGGCCGGGTTGTCGGGCCGCGCCCGGGCGTGGCAGGCCAGGTGCAGCACCGCCGCCTCCGGCGCCTCGAGGCCCCAGCGCGCCAGGGTGGCGGCCTCGTCGAGCCACAGACGGCAACCCGCACCACGCGCCGCCGCCACCGCGCGGGCTTCGCTGGCCACGCCGGGCAGCCAGGCCGAGCCAGCGCCCAGCACCACCGCCTTGCCGGCCGGCTGCGGGTCGCGGCGCATGCAATGCAGCCAGGCTTCCACGCCAGGCGCCTGCACCAGCTCGAACGCAGTGCCCAACGGCGCCTCGCCGATCGTCGCCAGGGCCGCGAACGGAATGGCGTGCAGGCCGCGATGCGGCAACAGGACGAGTTGGGTGGCGCCGGCCACGGCCGGGCGCCAGGGCGCCACCAGCTCGTCATGCAACCCGGCGAGCAGGCGATTCACCCGCTCCAGCCGCTGCGCAGCATGCCGCTGCTGGCCGGCGGCTGGGCCTCGCATCGCGTCCATCTGCAGCCGCAGGCTCGCCAGCCTGGCGGCCAACCCGGGCACCTGGCCATAAAACTTCAAGCAGGCCCCGCGCCACAGCACGCACGCCCGCCAAGCCTCCCCGTCGAGATGGAAGCTCACCATCGCGCGCGAGTCGCCCAGAAGCCGATGCACCTCACCCACGGGCAGCGCCGTGGCGTCGTGTGGGCCAGCGCCTGGCTCACCCGCGGCGCCCGCCGCCGAGCGGAGCCGATCGGCACGCAGCTGCAGCGCCTCCGCATCGCGCACGAGCGCCTGCAAGCGGTCGAGCCGGGCGCGGTCGGGCTCACCGGTGGCCAGCGCATGGTTCCATTGGTGCAGCAGCCAATTCAACCGGGCTTCGGGCGCCGCCTGGGCATCGGCCGCAGGGCGCTGAGGCGCGCCGCCGGCGGCCAGCTCGTCGTGCAGCGCCCGCGAGCGGCCCCGCTCGATCGCTGCCAGCAGCGCCTCGGCCGGCACGCCGGGTGCATCGTGCAGGCGCACCCAGAGGTCCGAGACCGCTTCGGCCCCTTGCAGGCTGGCGATCCGCATGTCACCGGCGGGCACCTGCCGACGCAGCCATTCCAGCCGGCCCAGGGCGTCGTCCGCATGCGCCCGCGCGGCAGCGGCCTCCCCGGCCCGGGCCGCCACCTCGGCCCGCAGGGCCGCGCAGGCGGCCAGTGCGGGTGCATCGGCGGCAGCACTGGCCACAGCCGCCAGCAGCGCCAACGCTCTGGCTTCATCGCCCGTGGCGAGGGACGCGCCCGCCTGCAGGAGCTGCGCCTCCAGGCGCCAGCGCGTCACGCCCGCCCCCTGCAGCATCGCTGCCGCCTCGCCCGCCAGGGCGCCGGCGGCGACGCTGTCGCCACCGGCGTGCGCCAGCCGCGCCAGCAGCAGGCGGGCCCGCCCAACCCCCGCGGGATTGCCCAGTCGATCGAATGCGTCGGCCGCCGCCTTCAGCGCAGCCTCGGCGCCTGGCCGGTCGCCCGCCTCGCCCAGCGCCTGTGCGCACATCAACCGCGACCAGGCCGCCTCGACCGGCGCCTGCAGGCCCTCGGCCCCCTCGATCAGGCGCGCGCAGGCCGCGGCCGCCTCGGGCCACAGACCGACCGCCAGCAGGGCCTCGGCCCGCGCCCGCTCGGCCTCCAGCAGCCTTTGAGGATGGGCCCGGCCGGTGAGCAGCTGCACCGCCTGCTCGAAGGCCTGCAGCGCCGCGGCCACGCGCCCGTTGTGCAGCTGAAGCTGGCCGACCTCGCCCGCGGCCAGGCCCTCCAGCACATGCAGCCCCTGCGCCGCCGCCTGTTGGCGCGCAGCCGTCACGATGGCCTCGGCCTCACCGAAGCGGTAGCGCCAGGTCAGCGCACCGGCCAGGCCGATGTCCGCCATGATGCCGTGCGTGGTGTCGCCCGCGAGGGCGAAATGGGCCGAGGCCCGGCGGTAGCCTTCGGCCGCGTCGTCGTAGCGGTCCTGCCGCATCAGCAGGGAGCCGCGGTTCAAGGCCACCTTGCCGGCGCTCAGCTCGTCGCCCGCGGCGGCCAGCGGCGCCTCCAGCGCGTCGGCCAGGGCAATGGCCTCGTCCGGCCGGCCGAGCATGGACAGGGCCATCAGCATCGGCAAGCGGGCCTGGGCGGCCTCGGCCGACCGGCCGAGGGCCTGCAGGCGGCCGGCCGCACCCTCCAGATGCTGCAGGGCGGCGGGCATGTCCCCGTCGACCAACGCCGCGAAGCCGGCCGCCCAGTCGCAGAGGGAGGCAAGCTCCTCGTCGGCAGGCCATGCCGAGGCCAGTGCCCGCAGACCGGCCGCCGCACGGTGCGCGCGCGCCGGCTCGCTGTGCCAGCACTGCTGCGCCGCCCGCTTCAAGGCCCAGCCCAGCGCCAAGGCGGCCTGGAGATCCTGCGGCAGCACCACGGTGCCGCCGGCCGGCGGCCCTTCGGCCAGCCAGGCCTGCGCCTGGCGGTCCACCGCCACCGCGTCACCCGCTGGCTCGACAGGCCCGCTCAACCACCGCCCTCCGGCCAGGCGATGGGCGGCAGCACGAGGCTCCATCCCTCGAAGTCGACGAAGAGTTGCCAGCGCCCGGCCGGCAGGCGGTCAAACAGGAAGTCACCCGATTCACCCAGGACGGCGCTGAATGCGGCGCCAGCGGCCCCCTCCTCGACCAGGCGCACCGTGCGCGCGCCATCAGGCCCCAGCACCTGGCCGGACAACCGCCAGGGCCGCTCGCCGGGAAGCCCGTCGTGGTCCAGGCGAAGGTCCACATCGTGCTCGCCAGCAGTGAAAAGCCACTGGCGCGCCGCCGCCGCGTCGCCCCGCAGCCCGAGCGCATAGGCCGAGCCCGTCGGGGCCAGGCTGTCGAACACCAGTTGCGCAAGGCGCAGCGCGGCCGCGGCGAGCGGCGACGGTGCGCCTGATGGGGTGGCGGGCCGTGCCACCCGCGCCGCGCCAAAGATGGCCATGGCCCGCTCCTGGACCTCGGCAGACGCGTCATGCATCGTCCGGCTGGCGCGCAGCAACTGCTCCAGCGCCGGGTCGGGCGGTGGGCCCGGCAAGGTGTCGTCGGTGTCGATGGGTTTCATGGCAGCAGCATCAGGGGGCCACGGGGGCGGAGGAAAACGGCATCCATCCCGCACAGTGCATCCCACCGGCCGGAAAAATACATCGGCCCGTGGGTGCCGGGGTGGGGCTCATCGCAAGGCCTCCAGCGCGAGTCGCAGCTTTTCCATGCAGCGGTTGCGGGTCGGGCCGACGCTGCCCAGGGCCATGCCCATGCGCGCGGCCACTTCCTCATAGGCCAGCGGCGGGTCGCTGAGGTAGAGGTAGCTCAGCAACTCACGCGAGCGGCGATCGAGCGTGTCCAGTGCGCGTCGAACCCTGTCCTGCGCCTGCAGCTCCTCCAGCCGCTCCGGCGGGCCCAGCGAATCCTCGTCGGGCACGTCCGGTGCCTCGTCGCCCTCGGGGCCATCACCCGACGGCGCGCGCGCGCCGAGCGGCACGGTGGCATGGCGGCGCAGGCGGTCGAGTTGTTGCAGCGTCTGGCGCCGGGCGGTGGTCACCAGCCAGGCGCGCAGCCGGTCAGACTGGTCGAGGCGGTCGAGTTGCTCGAACAAGGCGGTGAAGGTGGCCTGGAAGACCTCCGCCGCGTCTGCTTCCGACAAGCCGGCCCGGCGCGGCACGGTGAAGACAAGCCGCTGGTAGCGCGCCACCAGCACCCTCCAGGCGGCCTCTTCGCCGCCGCGGCATCGGGCGACCAGTTCGGCATCGCTGCAGTCGTTCAGCAGGCGGGTCGAAGGCAGCGAGGTCATGCCGGGGCGACGCTATCAGAGGGCCATCCCACCCCGCTGACAGGGCCAGAAACCATTCTTCCGGCATGGAGATGTACGTCCAGCGTGGCCGGCGGCGTCTGTGCAGCCACGACGCTGCCACGTCGGCCGTGTCGGACACCTTCACCTCACATTCTTGGAGCATTGCATGAACCTCATCGCCCGTTTCCCGACCGCCCGTATCGCCGTGATCACCCTGGCGACCTTCGCAGCCGCCTCCGCGTCTGCCGAGGAAACTGTCTGCAACGGCACGATCGGCCCGGTGGCGCTGGACAACATCTTCGTGCCGGACGGCGCCTCCTGTGTGCTCGATCGCACTCGGGCCAATGGCAACCTCGTCATCGGCACCGGCGCCACACTGCAGGCCACGAGCGTGCGCATCAATGGCAGCGTGCAGGCCGAAGGCGCCAGCCACGTGCTGATGGGCGGCAGCTCCACCGTGGGCGGCTCGGTGCAGATCGTGCAGGGCCACAGCGCCACGCTGAACAAGGTCCGCGTCAGCGGCGACATCCTGCTCGACAGCAACACCGGCGCACTGAAGGCCACCGCCAACGTGGTGGGTGGCAACCTCCAGGTGTTCCAGAACACCGGTGGCGTGCTCCTGCGCAACAACCGCATCGACGGCAACCTGCAGTGCAAGGCCAACGCACCGGCACCGCGCGGCAGCGGCAACGTGGCCGCCAGCAAGGAAGACCAGTGCGCCCGGCTCTGACCGGCCGTTGACCCCGAGCGTGGCGGCTTGACCGGCGTCAAGCCGCCGCGGGCCGGGCCGGGCGACCATCCGGTCCCATGCCCAACCGCTACACCGAGCAGGCCCTGCGCCAGTCGCGCAGCTTCGGCGTGCGCCGGATCCCGCTGCTGCGGCCGCTCGGCTGGCTGGCCCGGGGCTGGCGCGACCTCCTGCAACAGCCACTGCCCGGCCTGACCCATGGCCTGCTGATGGCCGTGTTCGGCGCCCTGCTGTTTCGCGCCGCGAGCGACCAGTTCTGGTGGCTGGCCGGCGCATTCACCGGCTTCCTGCTCGTCGCGCCGGTGCTGGCCACCGGGCTCTACGCGGTCAGCCGTGCGCTGGAGCGCGGCGAGCCGGCCGGTCTCGGCACTGCGCTGCGGGCCTGGCGCCCCACCGACCACCGCATGGTCGCCTTCGGCCTGCTGCTCGCGCTGGCAGGCACCGGCTGGGTGCTCACCTCGGCAGCGTTGATCACACGTGCGCTGCCCGGGCTGGTGCACACGCCTGCCGACTTCGTTCGCCTTGTCGTGCTCGCCCACGACGGCACGCTGTTCTTCACTTGGCTGGCGCTCGGCGCGCTGCTGGCTGCACCTGTGTTCGCTTCCAGCGTGATGGCACTTCCCATGCTGATGGACACGCGCATCAGTGTGCTCGGCGCCGTCTTCACCAGTTGGCGCGCGGTGATGGAGCACCCCGCGCCGATGGCGCTGTGGGCCTTGCTGATCCTCGGGCTCACCGGCCTCGGCATGGCGACCCTGATGGTCGGACTGGTCGTCATCGCGCCATGGCTCGCCCATGCGAGCTGGCATGCCTATCGCGACATCGTCCGGTCCCTGGAGCCGGCGGAGGGCGGACCCTGATGTGGGGGCTGACCGAAGAGCAGATCGCCAACTTCGGCCTGACGGTCGGCGTCGGCGCCTTCATGCTCTACATGGTGTTCATCATCTTCCAGCTCGCCCGGGAATCGAAGGCCGGCCGCTTCGGCACCTTCGTGCTCTTCCTCGGTCTGGGGGTGGGGCTGATCGGTTTCGCCGCCAAGGGCCTCATCAAGTACTTCATGGCGGGGATCGTCGAGTGAGCGGGCACCTCAGGCCTGACGCTTGTTGAACTTTCGTGGGCCGGCGGCGCGACGCCATGGGGGCACGATCATCGGTCGGCGAACCCCATCAAGATCAAGAAGGAGTTGAATCGGATGCCCACCTCGCACACTGCTTTCCGCACCACCCGCCCGTGGCCGCTTGCCATCGCAGTGGCAGCCGGCCTCTCAACACTGCCGGTAGGCACGTTCGCGGGTGAACGCCTGGGCATGACCTGGGCCAAGGCCGCTCACAACCATGTGCTGGGGATCGATGCCATCAGTTGCCACGGTGGGGGCACGTCATGCATGCCGACCACGGGCGACACCTCGTGCAGCACGGCATTGCCAGTGCTGTGCATCAAGCTGGACGGTTCGGCCCGCCCCAACTACCGCGTCCAGCGGACCGCCGGGAGCATGCCGGATGAGTTCTACAGGGGCTGGGCTGGTGGCCACATCGCAACCACCGCCCCGGTCGCCGGCACGGCCCTGACATCGGCCGCCGTCGCGGACGGGTTCTGCGCCACCTCGTTCGGCAGTGGGTGGCGCATGGCCGAGTTTCACGATGGCCGCTTCATGCCCGGGATGGATCGCGACAGCCACTACGGCACCGCGCAGCACTGGCACTCCACCAGCCCCTGGTCGAATGCCGGCAGCGAAAGCGGCGGCTGGGCCTTCTGGGCCTACGGCAACGTGCGGGACGACACGCGCCTGTGGGTGCACATCAACGACCAGCCTGCCAACTGCTGGAACTGACAGGCTCCGGGCGTCGCGCCGGCCAGGCCGGCGCGGGCGGCATCACCCCATGTGAAGGCCGCCGTTGCACGAGAAATCGGCACCGGTGGTGAAGCCGGAATCCTCTCCGGCCAGCCAGGCGACGACCGAGCCGATCTCTTCCGGCGTGCCCAGGCGCTTGACCGGGATGGTGGCGACGATCTTTTCCAGGATCTCGGGCTTGATGGCGCGGACCATGTCGGTGCCGATGTAGCCCGGGCTCACGGTGTTCACCGTCACGCCCTTGGCCGCCACTTCCTGGGCCAGGGCCATGGTGAAGCCGTGCATGCCGGCCTTGGCGGCCGAGTAGTTGGTCTGGCCGGCCTGGCCCTTCTCGCCGTTGACCGAGGAGATCTGGATGATGCGGCCCCAGCCCCGCTCGACCATGTCCGGCACCACCTGCTTGGTCACGTTGAACATCGAGTTCAGGTTGGTGTCGATCACCGCGTGCCAGTCGTCCGGCGTCATCTTCAGGAACATGCGGTCCTTGGTGATGCCAGCGTTGTTCACCAGCACATCGATCGCGCCATGCTCACTCTTGGCCTTGGCGAAGGCGTCGACGGTCGAGTCCCAGTCAGCGACGTTGCCCACCGAGGCATAGAAGGTGTAGCCGAGCGCCTTCTGCTCGTCGAGCCACTTCTGGAAATCGCGGCTCGGGCCGCAACCGGCGATGACCTTGAAGCCTTCCTTGTGCAGGCGCTGGCAGATTGCGGTGCCGATGCCACCCATGCCCCCGGTCACGTACGCCACTTTCTGTGCCATGTCTGTCTCTCCTTGATATGAAATCCAACGATGCCGGGTCGCCACCCCGGGGCCACGCGCTGACTATTGCGCTTCGGCCCGGGGCTGGGCAGCCCGGATAAGCCCTAAGGGTGCACGGAGCCGGGCGGCCAGCCCGGCGGGTGCCCCCATTCAGCGCTCGACGGTGAGCGCGACGCCCATGCCACCACCGATGCACAGCGAGGCGATGCCCTTCTTCGCATCGCGGCGGGCCATCTCGTGCAGCAGCGTCACCAGGATGCGGCAGCCCGAAGCACCGATCGGGTGGCCGATGGCGATGGCGCCGCCGTTCACGTTCACCTTGCTCGTGTCCCAGCCCATTTCCTGGTGCACCGCGCAGGCCTGGGCCGCGAAGGCTTCATTGATTTCCAGCAGGTCCAGGTCCTGCGGCTTCCAGCCGGCACGCTCCAGAGCCTTGCGGGCTGCCGGCACCGGGCCCATGCCCATGTAGGCCGGGTCGAGCGCGGCGCTGGCGTAGCTGGCGATGCGGGCCAGCGGCTTGAGGCCGAGCGCCGCCGCCTTGGCAGCCGTCATCACCACCACGCCAGCAGCGCCGTCGTTGATGCCAGACGCGTTGCCGGCCGTGACCGAGCCGGCCTTGTCGAACGCAGGGCGCAGGCCGGCGAGCGCTTCGGCATTGGTCTTCTTGTTGATGAACTCGTCTGAGTCGAAGACGACCGGGTCGCCTTTCTTCTGCGGGATCGTCAAGCCGACGATCTCGTCCTTGAAGCGGCCGGCTTCCTGGGCGGCGGCAGCCTTCTGCTGGCTCGCCAGCGCGAGCGCGTCCTGCGCCTCGCGGCTGATGCCGTACTTCTTGGCCACGTTCTCGGCCGTGATACCCATGTGGTACTGGTTGTACACGTCCCACAGGCCGTCGTTGATCATGGTGTCAACCAGCTTCCAGTCGCCCATGCGCTGGCCGTCGCGCGAGTTCGGCAGCACGTGCGGCGCCAGGCTCATGTTCTCTTGCCCGCCCGCGATGATGATCTCGCTGTCGCCGTCGCGGATGGCTTGGGCGGCCAGCATCACGGCCTTCAGGCCCGAGCCGCAGACCTTGTTGATCGTCATCGCCGGAACACCCTGCGGCAGGCCGGCCTTGATGACGGCCTGGCGGGCCGGGTTCTGGCCGGAACCAGCGGTCAGCACCTGTCCGAGGATGACCTCGTTGATCTGCTCGCCGGCCAGGCCGCTGCGCTCCAGCAGGGCCTTCAGCACGGTGGCGCCCAGGTCGGGCGCGGCCGTCTTGGCGAGCGTCCCGCCGAACTTGCCGACGGCGGTGCGGGCGGCGGCGACGATGACGATGTCGGTGCTCATGCGAGTCTCCTGTGTGGCTTGAGGAAATTGACCAGGTGGCGTGTGCGGATCCGGCTCTGCCGGGCCGCTGCGCGAGCCTCCTCGGGGGGCAGGCCCCGGGAGGCGGCGCGGGGGCTCACGATTTCGCCTTGACGTAGCGGCCCGGGGCGGGCTCGATGGCCTTGTATTGGCGGTTGCCGGGGGCCTTGGGCGCGGCCACCATCGGGCCGGCATGAGGCTTCAACCAGGCCGACCAGTCGGTCCACCAGCTGCCCGGCACTTCCTTTGCGGCGGCCAGCCAGGCGTCGGCATCGGCCACCAGCTTGTCATTGACCCAATGGCTTCGCTTGTTGGCCGCCGGCGGGTTGATCACCCCGGCGATGTGGCCGGAAGCACCCAGCATGAAGCGCTTCTTGCCCTTGAACACCTTGGTGGACGCGTAGGCGCCCTTCCACGGCACGATGTGGTCTTCGCGCGAGGCGTAGATGTAGACCGGCGCCTGGATGGCACCCAGGTCGAGCTTCTCGCCGCAGACGGTGAGCCTGCCGGGCTGCTTGAGCTCGTCCTGCAGGTAGGTGTGGCGCAGATACCAGCAGAAGAACGGCCCCGGCAGGTTGGTCGAGTCGCTGTTCCAGTACAGCAGGTCGAAAGGCGGCGGAGCTTCGCCCTTGAGGTAGTTGCCGACCACGTAGTTCCACACCAGGTCGTTCGGCCGCAGAAAGCTGAAGGTGGTGGCCAGCTCCTGGCCCTTGAGCAGGCCGGGGCCGTTTGGCGCGTCGGGGCCAAGCGTCATCTCGCGCACCTGCACCGAGGCCTCGTCGACGAAGACGCTGAGGATGCCGGTGTCGGAGAAGTCGACGAAGGTGGTGAGCAGCGTGACGGAAGCTGCCGGCTGCTCGCCGCGCGCCGCCAGCACGCCCAGTGCGGTGGCCAGGATGGTGCCGCCGACGCAGAAGCCGAGAGTGTCGATCTGATCCTGGCCCGAGATCTGCTGCACAACGCGGATCGCCTGGATGGCTGCGTGCTCGATGTAGTCGTCCCAGGTCTTGTCGGCCAGCGATTCGTCGGGGTTGCGCCAGCTCACCACGAACAGGCGGTGGCCCTGTTCGACCGTGTAGCGGATCAACGAGTTGGTCGGCTGCAGGTCGAGGATGTAGTACTTGTTGATGCAGGGCGGGACGAACAGCATCGGGCGCTGGTGCACCTTGGCCGTGAGCGGCTTGTACTCGATGAGCTGGAGATACTCGTTCTCGAAGACCACCGTGCCCTCGGTGGTGGCCACGTTGCGGCCCACCTCGAACACGCTCTCGTCGGTCTGCGAGACATGGCCTTGCTGCAGGTCGTGCACCAGGTGCTGGATGCCCTGCGCGATGCTTTCGCCCTTGGTTTCCAGCGCCTTGCGCTGGGCTTCCGGGTTGAGCGCCAGGAAGTTGCTGGGGCTCATCGCATCGACCCATTGCTGCACCGCGAAGCGCACCCGGGCCTTGGCCTTCTCGTCTCCTTCAAGGCTCTCGGCCATCTGCATCAGCGTGCGGGCGTTGAGCAGATACATCTGGGCGGTGTAGGCGGCGGCGGGGTTGGCGACCCAGTCCTTGGCCGAGAAGCGCCTGTCCGGCACCGGCCTGGCTTCCTTTTTCTCGCCTGCGCCCATGGCTTCGAGCGTGCCGTTCCACAGCGCGGTGGCCTGCTTGAGGTACTCGCCCTGCAATTCGCCCATCGCCGTCTGTGGCAGGCTCAGGCCGGACAATGAGCGCCAGATGTCGCCGACCGCGTGGCCGAATGCTTCGGCATGCGCCTGGGTCTGCGCGCCCATCGGCGCCAGCGCCTCGAACGGTGAACCGAGCGAGGGAGTGGACTTGGCTTTCACTGCGTTTGTCTCCTTCAGACGACCGTGGCGCCTTTGCCGCTGGCCTGTGGCAAATGTCTCACCGCCAGCGCATTGGATGCCCAAGAGCTTACCGCATGATGACTTGATTTTTCGTTACGTGAGATTACGTACCGCACACTGAAATGCACATCGTCGCACTGGGTTGGATGTTCGTGGTGGTGCTGATGAGTGCTGCCGAAGCCACGTCACCGCAGGGTTCCGTATTGGGGGCCGTGGTGACCTTTGTCTTCTATGGCCTGGTGCCGGTGGGCATCGTGGTCTACGTGATGAACACCCCGCACCGGCGCCGCGCCCGGCGGCGCGCGCAAGCGCAGGCCGACGAGCAGGCGCAGGCGCAAGCGGAGAAGCCGACGGACTGACGCGCGGGCGGGTGGGCAGCGCCGCACTTGCGTGCGGCACGCGCACTGGTTGTTCAGCGGATCCAGATCGCCGCTGCGTGGCGGCCGGTCACTTTGTCGCGCCGGAAGGAGAAGAACCTCGCCGGGTCGCTGTGCGTGCACCACTGGCCGCCGGCGATCTGACCAACCCCAGCCTGGCCGAGCCGCAGCCGGGCCAGCGCAGGCAGATCGGCCAGCCACTTGCCCTCGACCGGCCCGGGGCGGAACGACGGCTCGCCCGCCGGCCCGAAGGCCTGACGCACGTCGTCACCCACCTCGAAGGCCGACGGCCCGATGCAGGCCCCCAGCCAGGCGCTCACCTCGTCGGGCCGGCAGTCGGCGGCCTGGCAGAGTGCCGACAAGGCCGCTTCGACCACACCACCGGCCAGGCCGCGCCAGCCGGCGTGCGCCGCGGCGACACCGCGGCCGCCCGGCGCAGCCATCAGCACCGGCAGGCAGTCGGCCACCAGCACCGTGCAGGCGATCCCGCGCTCGGTGGTGACGCTGGCGTCGGCCTGCGGATGCGCCAGGCCGCGCGCCAGGTCGGCGCGGCCCAGGCGAACCACCGTGCGGCCGTGCACCTGGTCAAGGAACACCGGCTGGGCGCCCTCGAGCCAGCTCGCGAAGCGGCGCTGGTTCTCATGGATGGACGCCGGCTCGTCCACGGCATCGCCTCGCAGCCCCGCCGGGCGCAGGTTCATGCTGTCGAAGGGCGCACGGCTGACACCACCGCGGCGAGTCGACATCAACCCGCCGGCTTCGGGTGGCAGCCCGGCCGCCGGCAGGAACGGGCCGATGCGGTCGGTCTCCGGCCGCGCCGAAGCGCCCGGGCCGCCCACCGTGGGGGTTGGCCCAGTGCCCCGGGCCGGGGGCGCGTCCTCAGCCGGCATCCGGGCACTTCTCCGGCCGCGTGGCTTCGAAAGCCTCCAACTGCATGCAGGCCTCGAACACCCGCATCACGTTGGGCACGTGGTCCAGCCGACAGTCGAACCGCTGGGCGTTGAAGATCTGCGGCACCAGCACGCAATCGGCCAGGCCGGGCTGCTCGCCGGCGCAGAAGCGCGCGGGACCAGCCGCGAGCTGCTGCTCCACCGCCTCGAGGCCGGTCTCCACCCAGTGGCGGTACCAGCGGTTCTTGGCGTCTTCGTCGACGCCGAGAGGCCCGACCAGGTAGCGCAGCACGCGCAGGTTGTTGAGCGGGTGGATCTCGCAGGCGATGTCCAGCGCCAGGGCGCGGACGCGGGCGCGGGCGAGCGGCTCCGCCGGCAGCAGCGGCGGCTCGGGGTGCGTCTCGTCCAGGTACTCGATGATGGCCAGCGACTGGTGCACGTAGTGGTCGCCGTCCTTCAGCAGCGGCACCAGACGGGTGGCCGACACCGCCGAGTAGGACTCGGCCATCTGCTCGTTCTTCTGCAGGTGGACCGGCTTGTAGTCGTAGGGCAGGCCCTTGAGCGCCAGCGCGATGCGGACGCGGTAGGAGGCCGATGAGCGGAAGTAGTTGAAGAGTTCCATAGCCGTCGCTCGATGAAGCTGTGGTGAATCAGGCCGCGGCGGGCACGATGGCCAGCTGCAGCTGGCCCAGGCCTTCGATCGCGCCGGTCAGCGTGTCACCCGCCACCACCGCGCCCACGCCGGCCGGCGTGCCTGTGAAGATCAGGTCGCCCGGCGCCAGCGCCCACGCGCGGCTGAGGGTGGCGATGGTCTCGCCGACGCTCCAGATCAGGTCAGACAGGTCACCCGTCTGGCGCCGCTGCCCGTTCACGTCCAGCGTGATCGCGCCCTTCGTCAACTCGCCCGTCGCCGCCTTGGGGTGGATCGGGCCGATCGGTGCACTCGCGTCGAAGCCCTTGCCGATCGACCACGGCCGGCCTTGCTTCTTCATCTCGTTCTGCAGGTCACGGCGCGTCATGTCGAGCCCGATCGCATAACCCCAGATCAGCTGGGCCGCACGCTCCACCGCCACGTCCCGGCCTCCGGCGCCAAGCGCGACGACGAGTTCGATCTCGTGGTGCAGGTTCTGAGTCTGCGTGGGGTACGGCATCGCCCCCACGGTGCCCGCCGGGACGGGCAGCACCGCATCGGCCGGCTTCATGAAGAAGAACGGCGGCTCGCGGCCGGTGTGACCCATCTCGACGGCATGCTCGGCGTAGTTGCGGCCGACGCAATAGATGCGGTGGACGGGGAACATGCGCCCGTCGGTGACCGGCACAGCGGCCACCGCGGGCGGTGAGAAGACGAAGGTCATGACGGGTCGCTACCTGTTCAGCGGACCGGTCGATGATGCCACGGCAGCGTGACCACCCTGCCCTACACTGCCCTTCCATGCTGACGGGCCGTACCATCATCCACTGCCGCGCCTGCGGTACCCGGGTCGACTACGTGGTGCCGCCCGAAGACAACCGCCCGCGCGCCGTGTGCCCGGCTTGCGCCACCATCCACTACGAGAACCCGCTGAACGTCGTGGGCACGGTGCCGGTGTGGCAGAACCAGGTGCTGCTGTGCCGGCGCGCGATCGAGCCGCGCCGAGGCCTCTGGACACTGCCGGCCGGCTTCATGGAACTGGGCGAGACCACGGCCGAAGGTGCCCTGCGCGAAACCGACGAGGAAGCCGGCGCCCGCGTGGAGCTGCAGGGCCTGTTCACGGTGCTCAATGTCGTGCGGGTCGGCCAAGTCCACTTCTTCTACCGTGCCCGCATGCTCGACACCTCGCTCGACCCCGGCAGCGAGACGCTGGAGGCGAGGTTGTTCCGCGAGGACGAGATCCCGTGGGACGAGTTGGCCTTTCGGACCGTGCGGGAGACGTTGACCCGCTACTTCGCCGATCGTAAAAAGGGTGAATTCGGCGTGCACTGCGCCGATATCGCGTAGACGACCGCCGGTGCGCACCCCGCTGCCGGGTCGAGACATCGAATGACCGACACCACGCAGACCTCGCCCGCGCAGCAGCCGCCGACGCCACCCGCACCCGCGGCTGTCGCCACGCACTCGCCCGCGGCCGCGCGCCTGCGCCAGGATCTGCCGCAGCCGGATGCCCTGCTCGACTGCCTGATCGAGATCTGCCGGCTGCATGGCCACAACGCCACGCGCGCATCGCTGGCGGCCGGGCTGCCGCTCACCGACGGGCGGATGACGCTGGACCTGGCCGAGCGCGCTGCGTCCCGCGCCGGCATGCACACGAGGCTCCAGCGCTCAGCCGCCGAAGCGGTGGACCCGGCCGCGCTGCCGGCCATCGTGCTGCTGCATGACCACAAGGCGTGCATCCTGCTCGGTTGGGAGGGCGACGAGGCCCGCGTGCTCCTGCCCGAGACCGGCCAGGGCGCGGTGGCGCTGGCGCGAGACGAGCTGACCCGCCGGTCCACCGGCCTGGTGCTGCATGTGCGGCCGCACTTCCGCTTCGACAGCCGCACGCCCGAGGTGCGCCCCACGCGAGAAGGCCACTGGTTCTGGGGCGTGCTGGTCGCGCAGCGCTTTGTCTACCGCGACATCCTCGTGGCCGCTGCGCTGATCAATCTCTTCGCGCTGGCCAGCCCGATCTTCACGATGAACGTCTACGACCGCGTGGTACCCAACTCCGCGGTCGAGACCCTGTGGTCGCTGGCCATCGGCATGGTCATCGTGCTGGGCGCCGACCTGCTGCTGCGCAAGCTGCGCAGCCGCTTCGTCGACGAGGCCAGTGCACGCATCGACATCCAGATCTCGGCCACACTGATGGAGCGCGTGCTGGGCATGCGGCTGGAGCACCGGCCCGAATCGGTGGGCTCGTTCGCCTCGAACCTGCGCGGTTTCGAGCAGGTGCGCGACCTCATCGCCAGCTCCACGGTCACGGCGCTGATCGATCTGCCCTTCGCGCTGCTGTTCCTGCTGGTCATCTTCATCATCTCGCCCTGGCTGGCGATCCCGGTGATCGTGGGCTTCGGTGCGGTGCTCGCCTTCGGCTGGGTGATCCAGGGCCGCCTGCATGCGCTGGCCGAGACCACCTACCGGGCTTCGGCTGCTCGCAACGCCACGCTGATCGAGGCGCTGACCGGCATCGAGACCATCAAGACACAAGGCGCCGAGGGGGCCATCCAGTCGCGCTGGGAGCGGGCCAACGTGTTCCTTGCAGGCACCAACGTGAAGATGCGGGCGCTGTCCAACGGCGCCACCTACCTCACCAATTGGGCGATGCAGATGGTGACCGTGGTCACGGTGGTAGCCGGCGTCTACCTGATCGGCGAACGCATGGCCACCATGGGCGGCCTGATCGCGGTAGGCATGCTGGCCTCGCGCGCGCTGGCGCCGGCAGGCCAGATCGTGGCGCTGCTGATGCAGTACCAGGGTGCGCGCACGGCGCTGGAAGGGCTGGAGAAGATCATGGCCCAGCCCATCGAGCGCGAGAGCGAGGCCCAGGGCAAGGCCTACATCCACCGGGCCACGCTGCGCGGCGAGATCGAGTTCCGCAACGTCAGCTTCAAGTACCCGGGCCGGGACGACAACGCCATCGAGCACCTGTCGCTCAAGGTCAATCCGGGCGAGCGCGTGGCGCTGATCGGCCGCGTCGGCTCGGGCAAGAGCACCCTGCTGCGGCTGATGATGGGCCTGTACCGGCCCAGCGAAGGCGCGGTGCTGCTCGACGGCATCGACCTCAACCAGCTCGATCCGGCCGACCTGCGCAAGAACGTGGGCTGCGTGTCGCAGGACGTGCTGCTGTTCTACGGGTCGCTGCGCGAGAACATCACTTTCGGCCTGCCCTTCGCCGACGACGGCTCGGTGCTGGCCGCAGCCGAGGTGGCGGGGCTCTCCGAGTTCGTGAACCGCCACCCGCACGGCTTCGACATGAACGTGGGCGAGCGCGGCGAGCGCCTCTCGGGCGGGCAGCGGCAGGCCGTGGGCCTGGCCCGCGCGGTGCTGCACAACACGCCGGTGCTGCTGCTCGACGAGCCGACCAGTGCGATGGATTTTTCCACCGAGGCGCAGATCACCCGCCGGCTGGCCGAATTCAGCGCCGGCAAGACGGTGGTGCTGGTGACCCACCGCACCTCGCTGCTCGCCCTGGTCGACCGCGTGATCGTGGTCGATGGCGGCAAGGTCGTGGCCGACGGACCGCGCGACCGCATCATGGAAGCCCTGCAAAGCGGGCGGATTGCGAGGGCGGCATGAGCAGCGGAGGCTGGCGCACCGCTGCGAGCGGCCTGCGACAGGCGCTGGGGACACCCACCGACCCGCAGGCCATGCCCGGCATGGGCGAGTTCGAGCGCACGGTCGAAGGCGTGATGTCGCGCCAGGCCACCCGGCGGGCGCAGACCATCGTGCGGGTGGCCGCCGGCGTCGTGGTGGTGCTGGTGTTGTGGGCCGCCTTCGCCCGAGTCGATGAGGTGACCCGCGGCGAAGGCAAGGTCGTGCCGTCGCGCCAGCTGCAGGTGCTGCAAAGCCTGGACGGCGGCGTGGTGGCCGAGATCCTCGTGCGCGAAGGCCAGGAGGTCGAGGCCGGCCAGTTGCTGCTGCGCATCGACGAGACCCGCGCCACCTCGGGCGTGCGCGAGAGCGCGGCCCAGGGCTTCGCGCTGCGCGCCCGGGTGGCCCGCCTGCGCGCACTGGGCGAGGGCTCGGCGTTCAAGCCACCCGAGCCCGGCGACGATGAAGAGCGCCGGGTGCTGGACGAGGAGCGGCAGCTCTACGAATCCAAGGTGGACGAACTTGGCACGTTGGTGTCCATCAGCCGCCAGCAGCTGGTGCAGCGCGAGCAGGAGCTGGGCGAGGCCCAGGCCCGGCGCAACGCCGCCCTGCGGGGCCTGGAGCTGGCCCAGCAGGAGCTGAACCAGACCCGCCCGCTGCTGGCCACCGGCGCCGTCTCGCAGGTCGAGATCCTCCGGCTGGAGCGCGACGTGACACGCAACAAGGGCGAGGCCGAGCAGGCGTTGGCGCAGATCGCCCGCGTGCAGGCAGCCATCGGCGAAGCGCGGCGCAAGATCCAGGAAACCGAACTCAGCTTCCGCAACGACGCGCGCAAGGACCTGGCCGAGGCTGTCGGCAAGCTCAACGTGCTGGGCGAAGGGTCGGTGGCGCTGGCCGACAAGGTGGACAAGGCGCAGGTGAAGTCACCCGTGCGGGGCCGGGTGCAGCGACTGCTGGCCAACACCGTGGGCGGGGTGGTGCAGCCGGGCAAGGACATCGTCGAGGTCGTGCCGCTGGATGACGCGTTGGTGCTGGAGGCGCGCGTGCTGCCCAAGGACATCGCCTTCATCCACCCCGGCCAGACGGCGATGGTGAAATTCACCGCCTACGATTTCTCGATATTCGGCGGGCTGGAAGCCAAGGTCGAAAACATCAGCCCTGATACCGAAACCGACGAAAAGGGCAACTCTTTCTATATCGTGAGAGTTCGTACGATTCGCCCCAACTTTGACGACAAGCTGCCGATTATCCCGGGCATGACCGCGGAAGTGGACGTGCTGACCGGGCAGAAAACGGTGCTGTCGTATTTGCTGAAGCCGGTGCTGAAAGCCAAGGCCTACGCCTTGCGCGAGCGCTGACGCCGAGCTGACACCCGGGACCGCGCTGTCCCACCCGCTGTCGTTATTCGGCTTTCCGAGCATTTGTCCGGTGACTTTGGTCACAAGGCCGGGCCACGCCCTGCCGATAAGAAGTGACCGAGTTTTAAGCTCGCCTGTACATCCTGATACGAATCTGGAGCCCTGCGCATGCCGTCGAACAACCCTGCCCATTCCGCCCCCACCAACCCGGGTGGCCGCGCGGTTCATGTGGCGGTCCATGCCTCGGCGGTAAATGCCAAGTTCAGCACGGACCCGGCACTCAAGGCCTTGATGGCCAAAGGGTATGTGCCAGCGCGCCAGTTGACCGGAAAGGTCGTCGGCGTCTGGGGCGAGGCGATGCTGCGCGACGCCGACGGCCAGATCCGCCCGCTGCAGGTGGGCGATGTGGTCAAGAAGGGTCAGGTGGTGCTGACGGGCCAGGACGGCATCGTGCAAATCGAGCCCGCCCGGGAGCCCCGCCAGGACAAACCCAGTGACATCGAAAAGGTGATTGCTGACGTCGAGCAAGGGACCCCTGAAGCCGCACCGGCGGCGGGTATCCAGGGCGGGGGCGAGGGAGACATCCAGCCCGGCCTGCGCGTCGATCGCATCAACGAAACGGTGACGCCGGCGACCATCGGCACCGAGCCCTACACCGCGCCGACCCGGTCCACCCGCAGCGCCGACACCGCTCCGGCCGAAGAGCTGGCCGACAGCGCCAAGCCCGACGCAGTGACAGTGGCCGAAGACGGCAGCACCAGCTTCGACCCGCGCACCAACGACAGCTTCACTGGCGGCGGCGCCCCGGCAATCGAAACCGTGGGCGGCCAGCCCATCGCGGTGGGCACCCCGGTGCAGTTGCCGCAGGGCACGGTCACCCTGAACCCTGACGGCACGCTCACCTTCACGCCCGAACCCGATTTCAACGGCAGCGTCACCATCCCCTACACCGGCACCGATGACAGCGGTGACCCGGTGGGCTCGACCATCGTCGTCACCGTCACGCCGGTCAACGACCTGCCCGTGGCTGCGCCGGACATCGCCACGGTGGCCGAAGACAGCACGCTCGTCATCGACCCGCGCAGCAACGACAGCGACCCCGACGGCGACCCGCTGGCGGTGACCGAGGTCGACGGCCAGCCGATCAGCGTGGGTGCGCCAGTCACGCTGACCGGCGACGATGGCCAGCCCGTCGGCACCGTCGGCCTGCAGCCGGACGGCTCGCTCGTCTTCGTGCCCGCACCGAACTACAACGGCCCGGTCGACTTCGACTACACCGTCGACGACGGCCAGGGTGGTACCGATACCAGCTCTGTCTCGATCACGGTCACGCCGGTCAACGACAGCCCGGTGGTGGTCGACGACAACGCCACCACGCCGGAAGACACGCCCGTCGTGATCGACGTGCTGGCCAACGACAGCGATGGCGACGGCGACCCGCTCGCGATCACCGAGGTCGACGGCCAGCCCATCGCCGAGGGTACGCCGGTGACCCTGGCCAACGGCAGCGGCCAGGTGGCCCTGAACCCCGACGGTACCCTCACCTTCACGCCCACGCCTGGCTTCAACGGGCCGGTGGATTTCGGCTACGCCGCGACAGATGGCACGAGCCCGGTGCAAGGCAGCGTGCATGTCGAGGTGAACCCGGTGAACGATGCCCCTGTGGCGGGTGACGACCGGGCCACCGTGGCCGAAGACACCCCGACCACTCTGGACCTGCTGGGCAACGACAGCGACGCGGATGGCGACGCACTGGTCATCAGCCACATCGGCGGCCAGCCGGTGACGCCGGGCACGCCGGTGGCGCTGACCGATGCCGCCGGGCAGCCGGTCGGCAGCGTGACGATCAACCTGGATGGCACGGTCACCTTTACCCCCGCCCCGGGCTACAACGGGCCGGTCGACTTCGAGTACACCGTCACCGATGGCCAGGGTGGCAGCGACACCGCGAGTGTCTCGCTCGACGTGGGTGGCGTGAACGACACCCCCGTGGCCGCCCCTGACACCGGCAGCACCAGCGAGGACGTGGCCCTGGTGGTCGATACCGCCCATGGCGTGATCCAAGGCGGCAGCGGCCCCGACACCGACCCGGACGGCGATACCCTGATCGTTTCTGGCGTGGCATTCGGCGCCACCACGGGCGCCGTGGGCTTGCCGATCGACGGCGCCTGGGGCCGCCTGACGCTCAACGCGGACGGCTCCTACAGCTACGTGCCCAACGCCGCGGCGCAGGCGCTGGACGATGGCGAAAGCCGCACCGACGTCTTCACCTACACGGTGACCGACCCGGCCGGTGCCACCGCGGTCACGACCCTGACGCTGACCGTGAACGGCCGCAACGATGCGCCGGTGGCGGTGGACGACAGCGCGACGCTGGCGCAGGACACGCCGATCACGCTCGACCTGCGCGGCAACGACAGCGACGCCGACGGCGACCCGCTGGCGGTGACAGCCATCGACGGCCAGGCGATCTCGGTCGGCTCGCCGGTGACCCTGGCCGATGGCAGCGGCGACGTCACGCTGAATGCCGACGGCACCGTGACCTTCACGCCCGCCCCGGGCTTCAACGGCACTGTGGACTTCGACTACACCGTGTCCGACGGCAGCGCCAGCGACACCGGCCACGTCCACCTGGTCGTCGACGACGTGAACGACGCGCCACTGGCACGCAACGACAGCGTGACGGGCGTCGAGGACAGCGTGGTCACCTTCGACCCGCGCGGCAACGACAGCGACCCGGACGGCGACGCACTCGCCATCACCCACATCAATGGCCAGCCCATTGCGGTCGGCACCCCCATTGCGCTGCCGGAAGGCCAGCTGAGTCTCAACGCCGACGGCACGCTGAGCTTCCAGCCCGCGCCGGACTACACCGGCACGCTCAGCCTGGACTACCAGGTGAGCGATGGCCGCGGCGGCACCGCCAACGCCACGGTCGACATCACCATCAACCCGCTGGACGATGCCAGCGTGCTGGTGGCGGACACGGCGACCACCGCCGAGGACACCCCCGTTTCCGGCAACGTGCTGGCCAACGACTCCGATGTCGACAACGCACTGACGGTCGCCACCTTCACCGTCAACGGCGTCACCGGCACCTTCAACGCCGGCCAGACCGTCACCATCGTCGGCGTCGGTACCCTGCTGCTCACCGCCAACGGTACCTACACCTTCACACCGGCTTCCAACTGGAACGGCACGGTGCCGCAGGTCACCTACACGACCAACACCGGCTCCACCTCGACGCTGGGCATTGCCGTCACCCCGGCCGACGACGCCAGCGTGCTCGTCGGCGACACGGCCACCACCACCGAAGACACGCCCGTCTCCGGCAACGTGCTGACCAACGACGCCGATGTCGACAACGCGCTGACGGTCTCCACCTTCACCGTCAACGGCGTCACCGGCACCTTCAACGCCGGCCAGGCGGCGGTCATCGCGGGGGTCGGTTCGCTCACCCTCAACGCCGACGGCAGCTACACCTTCACGCCGGCGGCCAACTGGAACGGCGCGGTGCCCACGGTCACCTACACGACCAACACCGGCTCGACCTCGACCCTGGGCATCACGGTCACCCCGGTGGACGACACCAGCGTGCTCGTCGCCGACACAGCCACCACCGCCGAAGACACGCCCGTCAGCGGCAACGTGCTGGCCAACGACGCCGATGTCGACAACGCACTGACCGTCGCCACCTTCACCGTCAACGGCGTCACCGGCACCTTCAACGCTGGCCAGACCGTGGTCATCGCCAGCGTGGGCAGCGTCACCATCGCCGCCAACGGCAACTACACCTTCACACCGGCTTCCAACTGGAACGGCGCGGTGCCGCAGGTCACCTACACGACCAACACCGGCTCGTCGTCCACGCTGGGCATCACCGTCACCCCGGTCGACGACACCAGCGTCCTCGTGGCGGACACCGCCACGACCACCGAAGACACCCCTGTCTCCGGCAACGTGCTGGCCAACGACTCCGACATCGACAACACGCTGACGGTCGCCACCTTCACCGTCAACGGCGTCACCGGCACCTTCAACGCCGGCCAGGCGGCGGTCATCGCGGGGGTCGGTTCGCTCACCCTCAACGCCGACGGCAGCTACACCTTCACGCCGGCGGCCAACT
>JBMOQN010000044.1:0-66522 GCA_049322835.1 Pseudomonadota bacterium
CGCCAGCGCTGCCGATGGAGATGAGCAGGGCCAGGGCCCAGGTGAAGAACGAGCGTTGGATCATGGAGATCGGGAATCCAGCGAAGGGGTCCGGTTTGTCGGGGGGGCGTCGAGCCCGTGCGCGTCGGAGGGCGTGCGCCGCAGCGGCAGGTGCCATGTGCGCAGGGTGGCGGCCCGCCACACCCACTCCAGAGGGCCGTGGGTGTAGCGCGCCAGCCACCAGCGGGCGAAGGAGAGTTGGACGAGGAAGACGCTGGCGCCGAAGCCGAGCGCCATGAGCGGGCCGACATGGTGGTACATGCCCAGGCCGAAGCCGTAGAAGAAGGGCACGCCGAACACGGCCTGGGTGGCGTAACAGGTCAGGCTCATGCGGCCATAGGGCACCAGCAGCGACAGCGCGCGGCGCGCCCGCGCCCGGCCCCACAGCAGCACGAAGCCGCCGGCCCAGATCGCCATCTGGGCCAGGTTGCCCAGCATGTCGGCGAGGCTGGCCACGGTCGCGTGCCGCAGGTCCTTCAGGCCCAGCGTATCGATGCCGCGCCGCGCGAGCCACACGGCGAGCCAGCCGGCGCCACCGGCCGCCAGTGCACGCCAGGCCATGCGTCGCAGGCGCACCGGGTCGCGCAGCACGCCGCTGCGGCCCACCAGCAGCCCGCAGGCGAACAGTCCCAGCATCTGCGGCCAGCGCCAGGTCTCGATGACCCACCACCACTTCGCGGCCTGGCCGGTCCCCGCATTGAGGGCCAGCACGTCGGTGAAGCTGCCGCTCGAGAACACCGGCACGGTCTGCGCGTACAGCGCCCAGTAGCGGGGCGGCGCTGGCTGGTAGGCCGGGTCGGCCAGCACCCGCAGCGCATCGGGCCACTGCGGCAACTGCAGCAGCAGCACCGCGGCCACGCACGCCAGCGCACGCGTGCCGAGCCGGTTCAACAGCACCAGCGGCACGCCCAGCGCTGCGATGACCGTCAGGATGTCGCCGCAGTAGAGCAGCCCGTGCACATAGCCCAGCGTGCCGAGCAGCGCCAGCCGCCAGAGGAAACGCCCCGAAGGATGCTTCGACCGGGCGTGCCATGCCTGCAGCGTGATGTGGAAGCTGATGCCGAACATCAGCGCGAAGATCGCGTAGGCCTTGCCGCCGAACAGCAGGTAGGCCCAGCCCATGGCCTGGTTGTCCAGCGCCTCCAGCCAGGCCGGGCGGGCATCGGGCGGCACGACGAAGTCCCAGTGCTCCACCGCGTGCAGCAGCAGGATGCCGAGCAGCGCCGAGCCGCGCAGCGCGTCGAGCAGGTCGAGGCGGGCGGTGCCCGCTTCGGCTCGTGCGTTCACGGCTTGGGCTTCGCCCACACCTTCACCTCGCTCAGCGCCGCGGGGCGCTCGCTGGTCACCTGCGGGAAGCGGATGCGCAGGAAGGCGGCGCCTTCAGGGTGGTGGTACAGGCCGATCTCGTGGGTCTTGCGACCGCCCTTGGCTTCGGCGACGGGCACCCAATGGCTGCCGTCTTTGCTGGCTTCGACGACGAAGTCGGGGCCGCTTTCTTCAGGCACCACCAGCGACAGCCAGTGCAGTTGGTAGACGTTCTCGAGGTGCAGCAGCCAGAACGCCTCGCCGCCTGGCGCCGAGGCGCGCCAGAAGGTCTTCTCATCGCCGTCGTTGGCCAGCGGTGCCGCGTGGCCGGGCGCAGACCCGCTGTTGGCGGTCGGCCGGCTGGGCGCGACGTTGATCGGGTCGTCCGCCAGTGCCTTGCGGTGGATCGCCGGGTAGGTGATCACCGGCTGTTCGGGCGCCAGCGGCGTGACGCCCGGCACGAAGCGGTCCGGGCCGGTGGTGGTGATCGTGATGCGCGCCGGCTCGAGCCCCGGCGACGTGGCCTCGATGACCGATTCGCCGGCTTCGTACGAACGGAAGCTGATGGCCGCCTTCCCGTCGCGGATGGCCACCATCGAGGTGTTGCCGAAGGCGATGCGGCGCCCGGTGGGGAACTTGCCCGGCCCGCTGACGATGGTGAAGGTCACGTCGGGAGAGTTGCTCAAGGCCTTGCCCGATTCGTCCTGCACGGTGACCACGATGTGCGCGTCGTCCAGGCCCTGGGTGCCGTGGATCGTGGTCTGGCTGGCCGCCAGGTGCAGCTGCGCCGGCTTGCCGGGCACGGGCCACACCGGCGGCGCGATGCCGCGGTAGTGCTCGCGGTACCAGTGGTACTGGCGCTTGGGCAGGCGGAAGTAGTCGATGAAGCCCATGGAGCCGAACTCGACCGAGGCGATGGAGCCGTGGTCGAAAGCGCACCACAGCGCCTCGCCCGAGCGCCAGGGGTAGCGCCACGAGTAGGGCTTGGGGTTGGCCTTCTGGTCCGGCGTGTCGGGCATGAGGCCGAAGCCGGGGTCGTAGTCGCCGGGCCGGTCGACCATGGTCGAGCCGTACTCCGACACCACCGACGGGATGCCGGGGTTCATGAACATCGTCGCGCCGTCGCCGTTGTAGCCGGCCACGTCGCCGAGCTTGTCGATCTCGCCGCGCTGCGCGCCGCCGATGGCCACCGGCCGCGTCGGGTCCAGCTTCTTCATGAACTCCACCTGGCGCTCGAGGTAGCCGCGCATCGGCGCCATCGCGTCGCCGACGGTGAAGAAGGGCTCGTTGCTCGCGCTCCAGATGACGATCGACGGGTGGTTGCGGTGGATGCGGATCATCTCCGCCGCCTGCTGCAGCGCGCTGGCTTCGAAGTCGGGCCGGTCGGCCGCGTCGGGCGGGTAGGCGCTGGACAGCCAGCTACCGTCGGCGCCGAAGCCGCCGATGCCCCAGAAGGGCGCCTCGGACCAGAACAGCAGGCCGAGCTCGTCGGTGGCCTGGGCGAAGGCCGGCGAGTGCGGGTAGTGCGAGCCGCGGATGAAGTTGAAGCCGGCGTCCTTGACCATCTTCACGTCGCGCCGGGCAGCCCCGTCGGTCACGCCGTCGGCCCAGCCCGCCTGGTCCTGGTGCACGTTGGCGCCGACCATGTAGAAGTGCTTGCCGTTGAGGAAGAAGCCCTTGTCGGCGGTGAACTGGATCGTGCGGATGCCGAAGGGTGTTTCATAGCGGTCGACCGGCTTGCCGTTGACGTGCAGGTGGCTGACCAGCTTGTACAGATAGGGCTGGTCAGGCGACCACAGCCTGGGCGACGCGATCTCGGGCAGGGTCTGGTCGACGTCGGCCTTGCCGCGGGCGGGCACGGTCTGCTCGCTGCGGTGCTGGGCGATGCGCTTGCCGGTGGCATCCAGCACCTCGGACACCAGCGCGACCGTGGCCGGCGTGGCGCGCTGGTTGCGCACCTCGGTCTGCACGCGCACCGTGGCGCGCTCTTGCGAGACCTGGGGCGTGGTCACGAAGGTGCCGTACCAGGCCACGTGGACCGGGTCGGTCACGACCAGGCGCACGTTGCGGTAGATGCCGCCTGAGAACTGGTGCTCGCCGGCCCGCGGCGCGACACGTGCGTTCCACAGGTTGTTGACGTGCACGGCCAGCAGGTTGCGGCCGGCCTTCATGTGCGGCGTGATGTCGATCTCGAAGCCGGTGTAGCCGCCCACGTGGCGGCCGGCCTTCCGGCCATTGACCCAGACCACCGCGTCCTGAAACACGCCGTCGAACTCGAGCGTGATGCGTTTGCCGAGGGCGGCAGCCGGGATGTCCAACTGCTTGCGGTACCAGCCGTGGCCGACGTAGAAGCCGGTGCCGAGGAAGTAGGGCTCGGAGAAGGAATGTGGCAGATCCACACGACGCCAGGACGCCGTGTCGTGGCCGGGCGCCTGCGCGTCGTCCGGGTTGCCGAGCGTGAAGGTCCAATCGCGGTTGATGACCACGCTGGAGCGCTCCACCGCGTGCGCGAGGTTGGTGAACAGGCCGGCGCACGCGGCCAGCACGAGGCAGAGCAAACGGGTCATCCAGGCATCACTTCGGGAATGTCAAGAGCAGAGCGGGACCGCTCCGAGGGACGGGATCCGGGACAGCGGCACGCGGGCGCACCGCTGTCCTGGCGCTCATCGCACGGTCACTTGCTGTACAGCAGCCCTCGGCCCGTGCCGCTGACGTAGATGCGTCCGTAGACCTTGTGGTCGGCCGCCATCACGCCGATGCCGCCGAACTGGTGGTCGTCGTCGTTGTGGCGCGTCCAGGTCGCGCCGCCATCGTCGGAGCGGTACACGCCCCACACGCCGTTGATGGTGCCCACCACGTACACCGCGGCCTTGTATGTGGCGCCGGCCTTGGCCTTGCCCAGCGCCACCACCGTCGCGCCCTGCAGGTCGGGCCACGGGTTGCTGCCCCAGACCGACGCAAAGTTGCCGAGCTTGGCCCAGCTGGCTCCCGAGTCCACCGAGTGGTAGACGGCATTGCCGTCGGCCAGCCACAGGTCGCCCTCGACCTTGGGGTTGACCGCCATCGAGGTGACCCACCAGGCGTTGGGGGCGAGTCCAGCCGACACCGAGCCCGGGCTCAGCTCAAAGCTGTGGCCGCCGTCGTTGGAGACATAGACCTTGCCCGCCGATGCCCACCACGCGCCGCCCGAATCGTAGGCATAGACCTTGTTCGGGTTCTTGCGGTCGGCCACCAGGCGGTAGCCACGATTCCAGCCGACGCCGGGCAGCTCGGGCAGGTTGGTCGCAACCCAACTGGCGCCGTTGTTGGTCGTGTACGAAGGCACCGAGTTGGCAGGCGCCCAGACGAGGCTGTTGCGCGCGGTGACGGCGATGCTCGATTCGCTGCTCGTGTTGCTCGCGGCGCCCGAGGGAAGGGTTGCGAAGCTCGCCCAAGTCTTGCCGCCGTCGCCCGACCAGACGCCGTAGGCCGCCACGTTCCAGTTGACGACGCCGCCAGCGGCGATGTACAGCGGGTCGGACCACGCCATGTCGGCGGCGTTGCCGTTGCTCCAGCCCAGGCCGGGACTCAGGGTCGGCGCCTTCGTGAGATCCGTATCGACCCACGTACCGACGTCGCCGGCACTGTTGATGAACTTGTACGGCGCGCCGGCCGGGGGCGTGACGATGGCCAGGGTAGCCGTCTCCTCGATGCCCTCGATGGTGCCGTGCCACGTCGGCGTGGCAGAGGAGGCGTCCCCGGTCTCGATGACGCCGCCGCCATGGACGTGCAGGATGTGGTCGCGGTTGGACGGATCGATCTCGACATCGTCGACCCAGCCGGAGGCGGTCTCGCCCGGCGTCATCGCCTCGATCTCACGCCAGTTCAGGCCCGCGTCGTCAGAGAGCTGCACGATCTGCTGGCCGCTGAAGTTGCCCCAGGTGTTGGTCACGCCCAGTGCAATGCGCGTGTTCGCGCCCATGCCGGAGACGGACAGGCCGCCCAGGCCAGGGTTCGTCCATTCCGTGGGATCGACGCTCTTGAGCAGGGTCCAGTTCGTTCCGTCGAACTTGTAGAGCCGGCCCGGACCGCCGGCGCCGGGCCCTGCACCCTGGGTGAACACGACATAGAACATGCCGTCGGCGGCGCGCACCATGTGCGGGATGTGGTAGCCGGACACAGGCGTCGAGACCGCAGTCCACGACGCGCCGCCGTCGGTCGACTTGTACAGGTTCGCGCTCAGGCCCGCCACGTTGGCGTAGTCCGGGGCGATGGCCGTGTAGATCGTCTTCGTGGCGCTACCGGTGCCCTTGGTGCCGGTGTCGTACACCACCAGTTCAACGCCCATCGCGCTGCCGCCCACGGCATTGATCTGGTCCTGTGTCATCTTGGCCGTCGACAGCGACGTGACCTGGGCCCAGGTGACGCCCGAGTTCGTGCTCTTCCACAGGCCCGCGGTGCGCGAGCCGTAGAACAGCCTCGACGGCTTGTTGGGGTCGACCATCATCCGTTCGCCGATGGCGCGGCCGCCGTTGTTGCCGCCCGTCGAGAACGGCAGGTTGACGTAGCTCCAGTGGTTGCCGCGGTCACTGGAGATGTACAGGCGGGCGTCAGCCTTGTCCGTGTTGTACATGCCGGCCGCCATGTAGACGCGCTTGTCATTGTTCGGGTCGACCGCGATGCTCTCGATGCCGTGGTACGAGCTTTCGCCGCCGCCGAAACCCAGGCCATCGGTGATCGGCGTCCAGGACGAGGATGCCTGGTTCCAGCGATAGGCGCCACCGATGTCGGTGCGTGCATACAGCAGGTTCGCGGACGTGGGATGGAAGATCAGCCCGGTGACGTAGCCGCCGCCGCCGAACTTCACGCTGGCCCAGGTGCCCACCTTGATCGTGAAAAGCTGCCGGCTCTCGGCGCCGCAGTCGTTGGTATAGGTCGCCGTGGCCGTGCAGGCGGCCGCCGGCTGGATGGTCTGCTCGCGCGAGGCGCCGGTGGTGCCGCACCCGCTCCAGCTCCAGGTGCCGCCGGACGCCGCCTGCGGTCCGAGGATGGCCGACTGGCCGGTCTTGAGCGTGGCGGAGTCCTTCTGCATCCACTTGCCGTTGACGTTCACGTACGGCGTTATGGAGGTCGGCGTGCAGGTCTGCGCGAGAGCGGGCGCACCCGCGCCGGCCCCGAGGGCCAGCATCAAAGTCGAGAACGACAATCTCATGGTTCTACCTTTCAGGTTAAGGGGCTCGGCTGGTTGTTTCACGAGCGCTGGAAAAGTCGGGCGGCCGCTGGCGTGCGGGCTCGACGGAGATCACTTCGGCTGGCTGGCCATCGAGTGCCGGCCATCACTTCACGAAACGGGCCAGCAGGCGGATGTAGGCCGTCTGGTAGCCGTTGGAGTTCTCGCTGATCGGCCAGGATTGCAGCGGCCAGCCGTCGTTGAAGTCGAGGTACGACTTCTGCGGCGGCTGGCCCCACGGCGGGGTCGGCCGGCTCGTGCCGCAGGCGGCCGAGATGCCGGGGCAGCGCGAGTCCCAGTCCCACTGGTTGTAGTTCGGGCCGCCGACCACGATGCCCGGCGCGGGGCCGTAGGCCGAGGTCGCGGCGCTGTCCCACATCGCGCTGCCGTCGCTGAACCAGGCGTGGAAGATCTGGTTGACCGACTTCTCGGCGCCGAAGCTCACCATGTTGGTCAGGTAGACCTTGCCGAACGGGTTCACGCCGTGCAGGTAGTGCAGGTAGTCGGACGCGGCATCGGCCACTTCGTCGGCGCTGCGGCGGTTGATGCCGTAGACGCTTTCGTTGGCGAACAGCGTGCCGGCCAGCCCCTTCACCCCGTTGCTGCCCCAGGTGTAGTCGCTGAGGTAGGCGCGGTAGGGGTCGCGTTGCGCGTCGACCGCGCCCCAGCCGCCATAGTCGGCGCGGGCCCACATGTCGACGTAGCGCGTGCGGATCGCGCTCGCGACACTGGCGGTGGCACCGGGCAGCGACGCGTAGTACAGCAGGTTGCTGGCGCTGCCGGCGTTGAACGGCGAGATGTACCACGAGCCCATCAGCGGCTCTTCCGTGTAGTGCGCATCGACGTAGTCGCGGTAGGTCGCCTCGCCCGTGGCCGCGAAGAGCTTGATGGCGGCGAACAGGCGCAGTTGCTTGCGGCCCGCGTCGTCCGTCTCCTGCTGGCCGGCGCCCAAGCCGCTGGTGCCGCTCGCCTCGTCGTTGTTGCGGAAGACGACGTTCGGGTTGGCGGCTGCCCAGTTCCAGGCGTTGCGGGCCCGCGTCAGCAGGTCGGCGGCATAGTTCTTCATCGCCGTGTTGTTCAAGCCGCCGAACACCTTGGCGCCGTGCGCGTAGGCCGCGGCAGCCCCGAGCGTGGCCGAGGTGCTGGCGTCACCGTAGTAGCTCGGGCCGGTGGCTGCCGAGGGCGGGCTGGCGTGCGAGATGCCGACGATGGACAGCACCGAGCCGTTGCTGTTCTGCATGCGCACCAGCCAGTCCAGGCCCCACTTCACCTCGTCGAGCAGGTCGGGGATGCCGTTCCAGGACTCGGCGATGTTGAAGTCGTCGGTCCAGACCGTGGGGTTCTGGCTGTAGGCGTCCAGCAGGTCCTGCACGTAGCCGGCGGCCCAGCTGGTGTACTTGTTGAAGTCGCCCGCGTCGTACCAGCCGCCGCGCAGGTCGCGCGCGGTGTTGGCGTTGTTCTTGTCGAGGAAGCGGCGGGCCTGGGTGTCCTGGCCTGCCTTCAGGTGGCTGGCTCCGTCGGCCCAGCCGGCACCGGCGTTGCTGGCGCTCTTGGCCTGGCCGGCGCGCTGGTAGTAGAAGCTGCGCACGGCCTGGATCAGCACATCGCGATAGACGTTGTCGCCGATCTCGAAGCGGGCCGAGCGCTGGTTGGCGTTCGGGTCGACGATCTCGTAGGTGCCCGGCGTGGTGATGTGGCTGAAGTCGAAGTGCCACACCTGGTCACCCGAGGAGGGGTCGGTCTTCAGCTCATTCCAGTCGCGCGGCCAGAAGGTGTAGACGACGGAGCCGTTGAGCGAGTTGACCACCTGCAGCTGCTGCGGCCAGTAGCTCTCGCTGCTGTCGTAGCCCACCTTGGGAAAGCGCAGCACGGCGATCTTCTTGCGGTTGGTCTGGTAGCCGAACTGGTCGACCATGATGTACCTGGCCACGTTGGCGGCCGGCGCCGGGGCGACGTTGAAGGTGTAGTTCTGCGCCGTCTTGGCGCCGCAGCTGTTGGTGTAGGTGGCGGTGGCCGTGCAGCTGGCGCTGAGCTTGATCGTCTGCTCGCGCGAGGCGCCCGAGGTGCCGCAGCCGCTCCACGACCACGTGCCCTGGATCGGCTGCGGCCCGAGCACGACCCGCGAACCCGCGTTCAGCGTGGCCGACGCCTTGGCCGCCCAGGGGCTGGTGCCGTTGATGTTGAGGTAGGGCGTGACGGTGCTGGGTTGGCACGTCTGCGCCCATGCCGGCGCACCCAGTGCTGCCAGGACCAGCAGCACGCTCTTCTTGAGTTTCACTCTTGTCTCCGTTCTCGGTTTGCTCGGTCAGGCTGGACGGAATCGCGAATCCCAACGATTCGCCAGGGGATCTTCAACGGCCAGCCGCCGTTGAAGAGGCTCGGGGTTCAGCACGCCAGCTGGGCGACGGCGCTCGCGCTCAGCGCACGGCTGAAGATGCAGGGCTCAGTGCTTGGGCACGCTGACCACGACGATCGACTTCGCCGGCAACTCCAGCGTCAGCCCCTGCGGGCCGGGGCGCGCGCTGTACGGCGCCGGCACCACGGCCTTGGGCCTGTCGAAGGTGTTGTGGCTGTCGATCGCCGCGGCCGTCAGCACGCGGCCCTGGGCAGCGGCCTTCAGATTGGTGGCCACGCGCGCCGGGCGTTGCGGATCCAGGTTCACCAGGGCCAGCAGCGTGCTCCCGTCTGCGGCGCGCGCCACGCTGGCCTCCACCGCCGGCAGTTCGATGTCGCCCGTGCGGAATGGCGGGGCCTGCAGCTGGGCCTGCAACGGGGTCGCGCCGCGGAAGGGCTTGTAGAGATCGAAGGCGTGATAGGTCGGCGTCAGCACCATCTTGGCGCCGTCCGTCAGCGCCATCGCCTGCAGCACGTTGACCATCTGCGCGATGTTGGCCATCTTCACCCGCGCCGTGTGGCGGTGGAAGGCGTTGAACGACACCGCCGCCACCATCGCGTCACGCAGCGAGTTCTGCTGGTACAGCGCGCTCGCGCCCTGGGGCGTGTCGTACCAGGTGCCCCACTCGTCGACGTAGAGCGCGATCCGCTTGTCGGGGTCACGCTTGTCCATGAGCTTCGTGATCGCGCCGATGCGCTGGTCGATGCCCCGCGCCGACTGCAGCGTCTTGGCCCAGGCCTGGGTGTCGAAGCCGGTCGCGTCGCCCTTCTTGGACCAGTCGCCGGGAATGGTGTAGTAGTGCAGCGTGATCGCATCCATGTGCGGGCCGCTGCGCTCCATCAGCACGTCGACCAGGTGGTCGTTGCCCTGGCCGTCGCCGGAGGCCACGCGCACGGTCTGGCCGCGCAGGAAGGTGGCGTACTGGTTGTGCAGGTCGGCCTGGTACTCGGGCCGCATGTTGCCGCCGCAACCCCAGCTCTCGTTGCCGATGCCGAAGTACTTGATGGTCCAGGGCTTGTCGCGGCCGTTGCGGCGGCGTTCCTCGGCCAGCGTGGACTTGCCGTCGGCCGTCATGTACTCCATCCACTCTGCCATGGCACGCGGCGGCATCGAGCCCATGTTGCCGGCCATGTAGGCCTCGCTGCCGAGTTGCTCGACCAGGTCCATGAACTCGTGCGTGCCGACGCGGTTGCTTTCGGTGCCACCCCACCACTTGTTGAAGCGCACCGGGCGCTTGGCGGGCTCGCCGATGCCGTCGCGCCAGTCGTAGTCGTCGGCGTAGCAGCCGCCCGGCCAGCGCATCACCGGGATGCCGACCTGGCGCAGCGCGCCGACCACGTCGTTGCGCCAGCCGCGCGTGTTGGGAATGGTCGACTCGGGGCCGACCCAAAGGCCTTCGTAGACACCGCGGCCGAGGTGTTCGACGAAGTGCCCGTAGACGGCGGGCTCGATGCGCGGGCCGGCGGCTTCGGTGGTGACGGTGAGCTTGACGTCGACCGCCTGGGCTGCGGCGCCGAAGGCAGCGCCCAGGGACAGGGCGGCGGTGGCGAGGATCTTCATGGTCATGGTGTTTGTTGTCGTCACAGCTCGGGGATGATGCGGAACATGAGCACGCCGTGCGGGGCGACCTTGCCGCCATGGCTGCCGCTGACGTTCTTCGTGACCTTCTTGGACCACAAGTCCTTGACGGTCGCCTTCTGGGTGGCGGGCAGGCCGAGGCGGTCCCACTCGAGCGTCATCTCGGCCGCGGTCTTGCCGCGGTTGAACAGCACCGCGGCGTACTCGCCGCCCTGCAGCGGGCGCACCCAGACCTCGAGATCGCCTTCCTTCAGGGCGCGGCGGGCCTGCTTGCCCAGCGGGTCCTGGTCGATGGCGATGACGTCCTTGTTGGTCAGGATGCGCACCGTGTCGGCATCCATCTTCGACAGGTCGTTGCCGGCGATCAGCGGCGCGGCCAGCATGGCCCACAGCGAGAAGTGCGACTCGTACTCGGTGGTCGTCATGCCGCCGTTGCCCACTTCCAGCATGTCGGGGTCGTTCCAGCCATTGGGGCCGGCATGGGCTGCGCGCTCGACCTGCATGTCGAGGATGTTGGTCATGCCATGCGACCAGTCCTTCTGGCCTTCCCAGGCGTCGTAGATGTCGCCGGTGGTGCGCCACAGGTGACCCACTGGCTGGGCCCAGCGCTCGGGCTGGTTGTTGCCCCATTCACAGATCGACAGCACGATGTCGCGGCCCGATTCGCGCAGCGCCTTGGCCATGATGGTGTAGGCGGCCTCGGCGTTGCGGCTGCCCGTGTGGCACCAGTCGTACTTCAGGTAGTCCACGCCCCATTTCGCATACTGGCGGGCGTCCTGGAACTCGTGGCCGGCGCTGCCGGGGCGGCCACCGCAGGTGAGCGATCCGGCATCGGAGTACAGGCCGAACTTCAGGCCCTTGGAGTGCACGTAGTCGGCCAGCGCCTTGATGCCGCTGGGGAAGCGCTCGGGGTCGGCCTGGATGTTGCCGTCGGCGTCGCGGCTTTTCTGCCAGCAGTCATCGATGACGATGTACCGGTAGCCCGCGGCCTTCATGCCGGAGGCCGCCATGCCATCGGCCTGCTGGCGGATCAGCTGTTCACTGACGTTGCAGGCGAACTTGTTCCACGAGTTCCAGCCCATCGGTGGCGTGGGGGCCAGGTTGGGCTTGGGCGCATCGAGCTTGAGCGTCTCGTGGGCATGGGCGGGCGCGGCGGCGAGGCCGAGCAGGGGGCCGAGCAGGGCGATGACGTGTGCAGCGCGTCGGATCAGGGAATGCATGAGAGGGCCTTGTGAATTGAATGACTGGGAAGGGAATGCGTATCGGGGAGTCGTTCCGTGGCCAGGCGGCCGCGCAGTCTGTCGGCCGGTGTTCACACCAGCCCGTTGCCGCGAATCTTCAGTGCCACCGCGATCGGATTCGCCAGCCCTTCGGGCAGCCGCACTTCCAGCCCCTTGGGAGTGCGGGTGAAGGGCAGGGCGCCCGCGGCGCCGACGGCTTGCACGCTCTCGATCGCGCCCGGCGCGAGCGCCGAGTCCTGGGCAAGCGCGTGGATACGCAGCACGCCGCCGCGCGGCCAGCCGAGCGCGATGGCGTACAGCACGCCGCCCTTGGTGGTGAAGCGGATGTCCTCGGCGGTGAACGACTGCAACTGGCCCTCGCTGAAGCCACCGCTGCCCACGCGTGTGGGCCCCTCGCCGAAGCTGCGCCACGGCCGCGTGCCGTAGATGGCTTCGCCGTTGCGGCCCATCCACTCGGCCATGGTCACGAGGAACTTCCGTTCGTCGGCGTCGATGCTGCCATCGCCGCGCACCGGGATCGAGAGCAGCAGGTTGCCGTTCTTCGACACGATGTCGGCCAGGCGCTGGATCACGCTGGCGGCCGACTTGTAGCTGTGGTTGTCGAAGATGCCGCGGTTGTAGTGCCAGTCGCCGATGCAGGTGCAGGTCTGCCAGGGGTGCGGCTGGATGTCGTCGCGCTGGCCGCGCTCCACGTCTTCCACCAGGCCCGCGCGACGCTCGGGCGGGATGATCTTGCCGTTGACCACCGCTTCGAGCTTGCCGCCATTCCACTGCATGTTGGCGTTGTAGTAGTGGGCGGTGATGTCCAGCCCCGCCTGGCCGAGCGGCAGGCCGGTGTCGTCCCAGTAGACGAGGTCGGGCTTGTAGCTGTCGATCAGGTCACGCGCCCGCAGGAACCACTGGCGGGTGAACGCCGGGTTGTGCGGCGGCGCCTTCTCGTCCCACACGCCGGTGTTGGTGTCGTGCCACTCGTTGGCGGTGCGGGCGGTGGTGATGCCGTCGGGCATCACCATGTTGCGACCGGTGTAGAGCTCCTGCGGGTCGAGGCCTTCCCACCACGTGCCCTTGCCGTCGGCCTTGGTGAGGCGGTACGCGTCGTAGCGCTGGCGGGCCAGCGGGCCTTCGGGGTCGTAGCCGTAGGCGGTCTGGAGCCAGTGCCAGGCGTGCGCCGCATGGTTGCTCACGCCGAAGCGCAGGCCCTTGGCACGCGCCACCTTGGCCCAGGTGCCGACGATGTCGCGCTTCGGTCCCACGCGCACCGAGTTCCACGCGTGGTATTTCGAGTTGTAGGCGTCGAAGTTGTCGTGGTGGTTGGCGAGCGCGACGAAGTACTTCGCACCGGCCTTCGCATACAGATCCATCAGGGCCTCGGGCTCCCAGGCTGCGGCCGTCCAGCGGTTCTGCATCTCCATGAAGCCCACCGTGCTCGGGTGCCCATACGTCTTCAGGTGGTGCTCGTACTGCCAGTGGCCCTGCCGGTACATGTTGCGCGCATACCAGTCGCCCATCTCGGGCACGCATTGCGCGCTCCAATGGGCCCAGATGCCGAACTTGGCGTCGCGGAACCAGTCGGGCGCACGGTAGTTTTCGACCAGCGAGTCCCATGTCGGGGCGAACGCGGGCGGGGACGCCGCGTGGGCCCCGCCGAGTCCCAGCGCCGCGGCGCCGGCCGATGCGTGGAGGAAGTTGCGCCGCGACAGGCCGGCGATCGTGTGGGGATCGTTGTCTTGCATGGTCATCTTGCGTCAGGGGCGGGCCAGCAGAGCCTGGAGCACGGGGGCCATCGTGCGTTGCCAGATCGCGTAGCCCTTGGCGTTGGGATGCAGCAGGTCGGGCATGGTGTCCTTGCTCAAGCTGCCGTCGGGTTCGAGCAGGTCGTTGTTGACGTTCAGGAAGTGCACGGTGCGGCCGTCGGCGAAGCCGGCGATGATCTTGTTCACACGCTCGTTGAGGACGCGCAGGCCATCGTCGGGTTTGTCGCCGCGCGGAAAGATCGCCAGCAGCAGCACTTTCGTCGCCGGCAGCCGCTGGTGGATCTCGTCGAGCAGGCGCTTGATGCCGGCGGCCGTGGTTTCGGGGTTCTCGGCGCGGTGGCCGGTGTTGTTGGTGCCGATCATCAGCACCACCACCTTCGGCGCGATGCCGTCGATCTCGCCGTGCTGCAGGCGCCACAGCACGTTCTCGGTGCGGTCGCCGCCGAAGCCGAGGGCGAGCGCGTTGTACTTCGCGTAGTGCTCGGCCCAGACCTGCTGCCCATCCTTCTCCCAGCCCTCGGTGATGGAGTCGCCGATGAACACCACGTCGGGTGGGGTGCCGGCAGCGATCAGTTGGCGCTTTTCCGCCAGCTTCCGTTCGTGGCGCGGCAGCCACCAGTCGATGGCCCACGACTCGTTCAGCATCGCGGGCGTGACCGACTCGCTGCGGTAGTCGGGGCAGGCGAGGCCTGGCCTGGCCTCGCGCGTGACGCGCACATTGGCCACGCCGACGCGGCCGGTGCCGGTGCCTTCCAGCGAGAACGGCAGCTTCACCTTCGAGAAATCGGCGCCTTCGCGCACGAAGCAACTCATCGGCAGCGCCACGTGCTGCCAGCCTTTGCCCGCCCAGCCGCGGGCGGGCTCGATGAGGTTCACCGCACGCTCGCAGCCTTCGCCGCAGGCGAGCTTGGCGCGCACGCCGCCCTGGGCGAGGTCCGCCACGTCGAGGTCGAACTCCAGCGTGCCGCCGAGATACGGGCGCAGGTCCAGCGGCTCACGGCTTTCGAAGCGCAGCTGGGCTTGCCAGAGCGCTCGCCACTCGAACAGCACGGCATCCCGCACGCCGCCGAGGCTGTGGGCGCTGGCGCCGACATGGCTGGCGCGGGCATATTCGGCGCTGGGTGGCGGGACGACGACGCTGTCGCCCGTGAGCTCGGCCTGGCTTTCCCAGTGGCCGGCGACGATGCGCCACTTCGACGCGGGCGCGGGCAAGATGGTGAGGTCGGAAGACGGCTGTGCCTGCGCGCCCGCGGCGCAGGCCAGCAGCCAGGTCAGGAAATGGGCGGAGCGGATCATGTTCTTCAAGGCCAGGCCAGGCCCGATTGGCCAGACCAAACTGGTCAGACCAAAGTGGTCTGGCCAGTTTCGCAAAGCCGGCGAACAGGTCTTACCAGTGAAAACCCCAAGCGGGGCTGTGGCCGATGCTTCAGGCGGTGAGCTTCGCGACGAACTCGGCGTGCGTCGGCATCGTCCTGACGGTGCGCTGGATGGCGTCGTGCACGCCCTTCATGTGGCGCTGCACGAGGTCGAGGTCGACAAGGTCGACATAGGGGTCGTGGTGGCGCGGAACGGCGCCCAGGCCGAGCAGCAGCGATACCCACGAGGGCTCGGCAAAGCCTTCGGGTTCGAGGATGGCCACGCGGCCGGCCTGGCGGAACAGCTCGATCTGGTGCGCCAGGCCGTCGGGGATGCGCATCGCCGCGCAGTCGCGCCAGAAGGGGCTGTCGCGGCGCTCGCCCAGCTTGTAGTGCAGGATGATGAAGTCGCGCACCGATTCGTAGCGATTGGCCATCTGGCGGTTGAACTCGTCGGCCAGGGTGGGCGCAAAGCTGCGGTCCGGCAGCAGGGCGGTCAGGCGGCTCGCGCCCTCCATGATGAGCTGGATGCTGGTGGACTCCAGCGGCTCGAGGAAGCCCGACGACAGGCCGATGGCGACCACGTTCTTCACCCAGGCCTGTTTGCGCCGCCCGGTGGTGAAGCGCAGCTGGCGAGGTTCGTCCAGCGCCGGCCCGTCGAGGTTGTCGAGCAGCAGTCGCGCAGCCTCGTTGTCGCCGAGGTGGCTGCTGCAGTAGACCAGCCCGTTGCCGGTGCGGTGCTGCAGCGGGATGCGCCATTGCCAGCCCGCGCCGCGAGCGGTCGATGTGGTGTAGGGCGTCATCGGATCCACGCGGGCGCAGGGTACGGCCAGCGCGCGGTCGCACGGCAGCCAGTGGCTCCAGTCCTCGTAGGGCGAATGCATCGCGCCGTCGATCAGCAGCGCGCGGAAGCCCGAGCAATCGATGAACAGGTCGCCTTCGATGCGCCGTCCGTCGCGCAGGTGCAACGCTGTGACGAAGCCGTTCTCCGGCGAGGTCTCGACGTGCTCGATCGTGCCCTCCAGGCTTCGGGCGCCATGCCGCAGCGCGTAGTCGCGCAGGTAGGCGCCATACAGCGTGGCGTCGAAGTGGTAGGCGTAGTCGAAGGCGTTGGCCGGTGACGGCTCGCCCGGCTGCGGCGGCATGAAGCGCAGGCTGCGCGCCATCATCGTCGCCGTCGACCACTCCTCGTAGGAAGGCAGGGCGGGGTCCTGCTCGCGCAGGCGCAGCCAGTAGGCCCACAGCGGGCGGTTGTGGATGTGCGGACCGAAGCCGCCGAAGCCGTGGAAGAAGCGGTTGCCCTGGCGGCCCCAGTCGCGGAACTCGATGCCCAGCTTGAAGCTGGCCTGGGTCTTGCGGACGAAGTCGGCCTCGTCGAGCCCGAGCATCCGGTTGTAGAAGCTGATCGTCGGCAGCGTCGCCTCGCCGACACCGACGGTGCCGATCTCGGCCGACTCCACCACGGTGACGTCGCAGTGCTGGCCTGGCTGATCCGGCCGGCACAGCATGCGCGCCAGCGGCGCGGCGGTGATCCACCCAGCGCTGCCGCCGCCGACGACGACGATTCTGGTCAAGGCTCGACTGCTCACGATCAATGTCTCCTTGGGCTATTGTTTGGTCATACCGGATCGGTCAAACCAGTACTTGCCCTAATGAAATTGGTCCGACCACGAGCTTAACATTCGTAACGTCGAAGGTGGTCGCGTGAGTGCCCTGAGCGGGCGACGGTTGCGACATCAGTCATTCAGAACCAGGAGACAGGACGATGCAGAAGGTGTTCCGGAGGGGCCACGCGCTGACGCAGTTGGCCGTGTGTGCCATGTTGGCAGCGTGCGGCGGTGGCGGCGATACCGCCGGCGGCAGCGGCGGGCGGCTGCAGGTCATCGAGTTCGATTATCCCGGCGGCGGCATGTTGCTCGACGGGCCCGTGACGCTGCACGCCATTGCCACTTCCGGCCTGCCGGTGAGCTTCGAGTCGACGACACCCGATACCTGCACTGCGTCCGGCGACCAGCTCACGCTCGTGTCGGAAGGGGAGTGCCGGGTCGTCGCCCGCCAGGAGGGCGGGACGACCGCGGACGGCGTGCTGTGGGCAGCGGCGGATGAGGCCAGCCAGCTGTTCAACGTGCTCAAGCACACGCAGGAGGTGACGTTCGTGCCTCCCGACTATGTGCTCAGCGCGAACACCACGTCGGTGCCCCTCAGCGCAACATCGAGTTCGGGGCTGCCGGTCAGCTTCTCGAGCGACACCCCGGCCAACTGCACGATCGACGGCAGCGAGCTCAAGGTGCTGGCCAAGGGGACCTGCGCGGTGACGGCCACGGCGGCGGGCGACCACGACTATGCCGAGACGCCGGTGCAGCGCTTCATCGCCGTTGACCCGCTGCTGGTTGCGGATGGCTTCGAGCCAAGTGGCGCCGGGCGCGGCTCTACGAACGACATGGCGACCAAGCAGGGCGGCAGGGTGGCGGTCAACCCCTGGGGCAGTCCGCTCAATGCAGGCTGGGAGTGGTGCGATGGCAATGCTGGCGGCGACTGGTGCTACCGGACGATCACGCCCGACGGCTCGACGCTGACCTCTGCGCTGCACTATCCCGAGAGCAACTGGACGCCCGGCGGATGGCAGTACGGCTTCAACCGCATCGACATCTTCGCCCCGGGGTTGAGTGACTTCAATGGCTCCGGCGACACGACGAGCGGCCTGCGGGTGACCACCGAGACGGCCCTCGGGTTCACGCTCGGCATCAACAACGGCCTCTTCACGGCCGGCAGGCCGATCGTCCTGCACCTCGACCTGGGCAAGCGCAACGGCAGCTGCAACGTGACACTGAGCACGCTGCTGTGGCCGCAGAACGGCTTGATCAGCTACGCCGTCCCGCTGGACGTCTTCGCCGTCACCGACGCCTGCGGCCTGGCCGATGTCGCCACCGCGTCGCTGGACGATCAGGTGCGCAGGCTGCCCAACCCGGCCAACGACCAGGCCGCCTACCAGGCGGCGCTGGACCAGATGGCCGATGCGCGCGCTGCGGCGATGACGCTGCTGAAGTCGTCCGACATCGCGCGGGTTCGGTTCCGCCTCATGGATGTCAACGACAGCGTCAAGACGGACGGTGTCTACGCGTCCGACGTGACCATCAAGGGTGCCATCACGATCCAGTAATCGCGGCCGCCCGACACGCCGGGTCCACCTGCCGATGCTGTGCTGCCGCCGGTTGCCGGATGCAACCGCTGGGAAGGCATGCCAGCCGCAGGATGGCGCGCACGAAACACCGAAGGAAACACGGAGACATCCATGAGCAAGCAATTCCGGCCCACGCCGATCCATCGCGCTGTCGTCCAGCTGGCGCTGCTGAGCGCGGGCGGCGTCGCCGCGACGGCGCATGCGCAAGCGCAGGCGCAGGCGGAAGCGGACACGACCGCTGAAGCGGCCCAGACCATCGTCGTCAAGGGCCAGCGCGCCGCGCTGCAGAGCGCCCAGAAGATCAAACAGGCCTCCGAGGAGATCGTCGATTCGGTGGTCGCCGAAGAGGCGGGCAAGCTGCCCGACAGGTCGATCACCGAGGTGCTGCAACGCGTGGTCGGCGTGACGATCGAGCGCCAGCGCTCGACCAACAACGACCCGAAGCATTTCTCGGAAGAGGGCTCCGGCATCAAGGTGCGGGGCCTGTCCTGGGGCTCGTCCACGCTCAACGGCCGCGAGGTGTTCTCCGCCGGCTGGCCGGGGCGCGACCTGAGCTGGTCGGCGGTGCCGCCGGAGCTGATGGCCGGCGTGGACGTGTACAAGAACCCGTCGGCGGAGAAGATCGAAGGCGGTGTCAGCGGCCTCATCGACCTGCGCACGCAACTGCCCTTCAACTTTGCCGGCACCAAGAGCTATGTCTCTTTCGGCGGCAACTACGAGGAGCGTACGCAAGAGGCGTCGCCGGCCGTTTCCGCCCTTTACTCGACACGGTGGGAGAGCGAGTCGGGCCACTGGGGCGTGCTGGCCGACCTGGCGTACAACAATTCGAGCTACGAGCAGCAGCACCTCGATGTCGGGCCCTACTTCCCGCGCACCGACGTGGTCCCCGGCCGCACGGTCTGGGCGCCCAGCGCGGCGAGCTGGGGGCAGAACCTGGGCACCTCGGAGCGCCAGGGCTTCTACGGCGCGCTGCAGTGGAAGAAGAACGAGATGCAGTCGGCGTTGACCTACTTCCTCTCGAACTCGACGGAGCGCAACACCGGCTCCAACATCTACCCGAACTTCAGCGACCCGAACTACAACGCCTCGCCCTATGACTCGGTGATCGACAACCCGGTGGTCGACGACCGCGGCGTGGTGGTCTCCGGCCACTACCGCTACCCCACGGGCAACAAGGGCGCGAACAACTTCGCCGAAGGCGGCATCAGCATGGGCACCAGCCGCGCCTTCAACGAGCACAAGACCAGCACCAGCGAGCTGGCCTGGAACTTCAAGTGGGATGTCAACGACCGCTGGTCCGTGCAGAACGACCTGCAGTACGTGAGGTCCACCTTCCGCACGCGGGGCGAAGAGGTGCAGACGGGCACCTTCGTCCCGAGCATGGACATCAACACGGCCGGCAACGGCCCGGTGCAGATCGGGTTCGACCAGCAATCGCGCGATTTCCTCGCCAACCCCGACAACTACTACTGGATCTCGGTGATGCCCGGGCGGCTGAGGGGCGAGGCGGAGCTGTACGCCTGGAAGGCCGATGCGAGGTACAAGTTCGACGACCCGGTGCTGCGCGACATCGGTTTCGGCGTCCGCAGCAGCTATCGCACCTCGGTGCGCGAAGCGGCGGTCTATGCGGGTGACACCGGCAGCGTGGGCTGGGCGTCGATTGCCGTACCCTGGGAGGTGCGGCAGACCAAGATTCCGGGCACTCTGCCGACCGCGCAGGACGACCCGACCTGGGCCCCGCGCGCCAACTTCGCCTACCTGAGCGATCCGCGCTACGGCGGCGCCAGCCCGGTGGAGGTGTTCAACTACTCGGCCTTCGGTGGCAACCAGCCGCCGAGCGTGGTGTTCCCTACTTACGCCTCGCTGAAGGACTACAACACCTACGCCAAGCTGCTCGGCGAGGTGCGCTACCAGCAGTGCCTGGACGGTGCGCGTCATTTCGGCAGGGAGGATTCGACCTGCAACCGCGACAGCTACGTCTTTGACACGACGCTGCGCTACGGCCTGAACCCGAACATGATCAGCGACGTGGCCGAGACCACGCACGCGGCCTTCACCAACCTGCGCTTCGGTTTCGACGACTGGGCTGTGCCGGTCGACGGCAACGTGGGCGTCCGGCTCGTCTACACCCGCCGGGCCTCGCACGGGTTCACGAGGTTCGTGCCGGAATACGGAGCGAACACGCCGCCGGACCTGCCGCGCTTCGATGAGGTCAACGACCCGCTGGACGTGGAGACCAGCCATGTCGACGCGCTGCCCTCGCTGAACCTGAAGTTCAACCTGACGGGCAACGACAAGCTGATCGGCCGCATCGCGATGGCCAGGAGCTTGTACCGCCCGGGCTTCAACCAGGTACAAGAGTCGGTGGCTCTGGCCCAGAACGTCGACACCAGCAACAACAAGGTCACGTACACCGGCGTGAACACCGGCAATGCGCTACTGCGGCCGCTGAAGGCGGACAGCCTGGACCTGGCGCTCGAGTGGTACCCCCGCAGTGGCCAGATGCTGACGGCCACGGTGTTCTACAAGGACGTCAAGGACCTGATCTACAACTCCTACTACACGCGCTCGTACAACAGCGCGGCCGGCAACCCGCAGGCCTTCACGATCAAGGGCCCGCGCAACGCCGCCCAGGCGTGGGTGCATGGCATCGAGGTGAACGCGGAAACCTACCTCGATCACTTCGATGCGCTGAAGGAAACGCTGCCGGACTGGGCCATGGGTTTCGGGGTATCCGCGAACTACACCCACATCGGCAGCAGCCAGAAGTTCTATCGTGACGCCCAGGTGCAGTACTGCCCGTCCAACGGCACGATCACCGACGACGCCATCAAGGTCTACGGCTGCGACACCAACGGCCTGCCGTTTGGTGCGCTGCCGGTGCCCGGGCTGGTGAAGAACGCCGCCAACTTCGCGCTGCGCTACGACCGGTATGGCTTCTCGGCACGCCTGGCCTACAACTGGACCGACCGGGTGCTGCAGTCCTTGGGCAACGAGGGCCAGAACGGCACGAGCGCCGATCCCATGCGCAACGGGGTGCGGGACACCTGGTGGGGCCTGCCGCGCTACCAGGAGGCCTACGGCCAGTGGGACGGCGGCATGTCGTACAACTTCACCGACAAGCTCAGCATGTCGCTCAGCGTGACGAACCTGAACAACGTGACGGTGCGCTACACCCAGCAGCAGACCCCGGGCCTCATGGGGACCAGCTGGGCCTTCCCGGGCCGCAGCTACTACCTCACGGGCCGCTACGAGTTCTGAAACGTTGGGGGGCTCGCCCCCCGCTCATCAGGAGGTCAGCCGCGAGGGGCCACCCCCTTGCCGCTGGCCGTTTTGCCTTTCGGGGGCGAATCTCTCCGCTCTCGATGAAGGGGAGCACGCATGATCATCAACCGCAGGCGTCTGTTGTCCTCATCCGGGGCGGCATGGGTTCTCGCAGCCGGGGGCGGGCGCACCCTGGCCGCAGCAGCCGAACAGCCCTATGCCTGGCGCAACCTGCCGTTCGGCGGCGGCGGCTTCGTCAGCGGCATCACGCTTCACCCCCGCCGGCCGGGCCTGGCCTACCTGCGCTGTGAGCGCGGCGGCGTGTACCGCCGGGACGGCCACGACCAGCCCTGGACGCCGTTGCTCGATCACCTCGGCGGGCCCGACGCCGACCTCGCCAGCGTGCTGGCGGTGGCGCTGGACCCGCGCGATCCGGAGCGGATCGTGCTCGCCTGTGGCGACACCACGGGCGAGTGGAGCCGCAAGGCGGCCGTCATGGTGTCGCCCGACCGCGGCGCCAGCTGGACCGTGCACGAACAGCCCTTCCGCCTGGGCGGCGGCGAAGGCGGGCGCGGCAGCGGCGAACGCCTGCAGGTCGACCCCAGCGACGGCCGCGTGCTGGTGCTGGGCACCACGCGCGACGGGCTGCTGAAGAGCAGCGATGGGGGCGCCAAGTTCAGTGCGCTCGGCCTGCCGGCCAGGCATGTCTCGCTGGTGCTGTTCGACCCCGCCGGCGAAGGCAAGGTCTTCTACGCCGGTGCGGTCGACAAGCCGGGCCTGTACCTCACGCGTGACGGCGGCGCGAGCTTCAAGCGTGAAGAGGGCGCGCCCGAGCAGGTGCCGCAGCGCGCCGCGTTCGCGCCCGACGGTACGCTCGTCGTCAGCTTCGCCGCGGGCGGCGAGTGGCCGCCCAACCCGGGCGGCCTGCGCGGCGGCGGCGTCTGGAAGCGCAGCCCCGGCGGCGCCTGGACCGACATCACGCCGAACCGGCCCCAGGGGCGCCCCTATGCCTACGGTGCGCTCGACGTCGACGCGCGGGGCCGCATCGTCACCTCGATGCTGCTCGAGACCTGGGATGGCGCGGGCGACGAGCTCTACCTGTCCGCCGATGGCGGGGCGCACTGGACCGCGCTGGCCGCGCGCTCGGCGCACGACACCGGCGGCCACCCCTGGCTGGCCGCGCGGCTGGCGGGCTCGCCGGGCCTGGGGCACCAGATCGCCGACGCGCGCTTCGACCCGGCCGATGCCGAGCGCCTGGTCTACGGCACCGAGTACGGCTTGTGGTCCACCGCCAACCTGGGCGCCGCGCAGCGTGAGGGCGCTCGCGTGCAGTGGCGCTTCGACGTTGCGCAGATCGAGCAGGCGCAGGCCCTGGCGCTGCACAGCCCCTCGGGCGGCGTGATGCTGTTCGCCGGCATGGGGCGGGGCTTGGGCGGCGGCGCGTGGGAGGACGCGGCCAAGGCGCCCGACGCCGGGCTGTTCCGGCCCTGCCGAGACGGCAGCCCGAGCGTCGATACCGCTTGGGCAGCCCCCGGCATCGTCGCCCGCACGATCGAAGGCGGCAGCGGCGGTGCCGTCTCCATCGACGGCGGAGCCCGCTGGGTGCCGTTCGGCGCGCAGAGCCACGTCAAGGACGCGCGCGGCGGCCATGTCGCCGTGTCGGCCAAGGGGGGCAGCCTGGTCTGGGCGCCGCCGCGGCAGCCGGCGATGTTCTCGCTCGACCGCGGCCGCAGCTGGCGCCTGTGCAAGGGCTGGCCCGCCACCCGCGACGCGGAGCTGGTGCCGGTGGCCGAGAAGAACGCCGAGGGCGTGTTCTACGTGCTTGACTTCACGCGCGGGCAGGTGCTGGTGAGCGTGGATGCGGGCCAGAGCTTCGCCCCCAGCCTCACCGGCCTGCCCGAGCTGAATCCGTCGTGGCAGCGCGGCTTCATCGTCAGCGCGCCGGGGGCGCTGCGCGACCTCTGGATCGGCCTGCCGGATGCGCTGGTGCATGTGGGCGGCGTGGACGAGCGTCCGCGCACCGTCAAGCGCGTCACCGGCGCCGAGCGCCTGGCGCTGGGCAAGGCGGCGCCGGGCGCGGCCTACCCCAGTGTCTATCTGGCCGGCCGGATGGCCACGCCCACGGGCACCGAGGCCACCGGCCTGTTCCGCTCCGACGATGCCGGAGCGAGCTTCCGCCCGATCGACGATCCGCGCCATCGCTTCGGCGGCGTGATCTCGCTGGCCGCGGACCCGCTGGAGCACGGTATCGTCTACGTGGGCACCCGCGGCCGCGGCGTCTTCGTCGGCACAACCAGTTGATGCCGCACTGCAGTTCAAGACCGGAGCAACACCATGTCGCAGAAGTTTGACCGCATCGTCGTCGTCGGCGGCGGCAGCGCCGGGTGGATGACCGCCACCGCCCTCGTCACCGGGCTGAAGGGTCGCGTCAGCGTGGAGGTGGTGGAGTCGGAAGACATCGGCATCATCGGTGTCGGCGAAGCCACCTTCCCCTCCATCCGCGAGTACAACCGGCTCGTCGGCATCGACGAAGCCGAGTTCCTGCGCGCCACCAACGGCACCTACAAGCTGGGCATCCGCTTCTGCGACTGGCTGGAGCAGGGGCGCGACTACTTCCACACCTTCGGCCACTTCGGCAACCTGTTCGGTTCGCAGACGCTCTGGGGCCAGCACCGGCGCATGGGCCTGGACGAGCCGCTGGGCCTGCAGTGCATCCCGACCGTGATGGCGATGCAGGGCCGCTTCGTCTTGCCCGACGAGCAGGCCCAGTTCAAGTACGCCTACCACTTCGACGCCGTGCAGTACGCCGCCTTCCTGCGCAAGCTGGCCGTGCAGCGCGGTGCGCGGCACACGCAAGGGCGCATCGTCCACGTCGACCGGCGCGCCGATGGCGGCGTGGCCGCCGTGCAATTGGAGGACGGGCGGCGCATCGAGGCCGACCTCTTCGTCGACTGCTCGGGCTTCCACTCGCTGCTGCTGGGGCGCACGCTGGCAGAACGCTTCGTCGACTTCAGCCACTGGCTGCCCGTCGACGGCGCGTGGGCCTGCCCCTGCGAGCGCACCGGCGAGGAGCTGGCCCCGTACACCCGCGCCACCGCGCTGGAGGGCGGCTGGGCCTGGCGCATCCCGCTGCAGACCCGCACCGGCCATGGCCATGTCTTCTCCAGCCGCTTCATCGATGCCGACCGCGCCAGGGAGCAACTGATGGCCCGGCTGGATGGCGCGCCGCTGGGCGAGCCGCGCCTGCTGCGCTTCACCACCGGCCACCGTGAGCGCTTCTGGGTCCACAACGTGGTGGCCATCGGGCTGTCCTCGGGCTTCCTCGAGCCGTTGGAGTCCACCAGCATCTACCTGATCCAGGACGGCATCTCGCGCCTGATGGGAATGCTGCTGGCCGGCCGCCCGCTCAACGACGACGACCGCGCGCTCTTCAACGACGGCTCGGCGCGGCGCTTCGCGCGCATCCGCGACTTCATCATCCTGCACTACTGCCTGACCCGCCGCCGCGACAGCGAGCTCTGGCGCTACGTGGCCGGGATGCCGCTGCCGGACACGCTGGCCTTCAAGCTCGAGCTGTGGCGCCGCTTCGGCGTGCTGCACGAGTACGACGAGGAAGCCTTCGACGCCACCAGCTGGCTGGCCATCCACGCCGGCATGGACCACTGGCCCGAGCGGGCAGATCCGGTGTTCGCCGAGATCCCGCCCGAGCGCGCACGGCAGGCGTTGCAGGGCCGCCGCAAGGCGATCGCCGCCACGGTGGAGCGGATGCCGGCGCACCACCGCATGCTTCGGCAGGTGCTGGGTTGATCGAGGGCGAGGCCATGAATGACCAGGCCATTCGCAAGATCGTCGTCGTCGGCGGCGGCACGGCCGGCTGGATGACCGCGGCGGCATTGGCGCGGGTGCTCAAGGGCCGCGCGCACCGCCCGTCCGAGCGCCCCTTCGCTTCTTCTCATGAGATCCTGGTGGTGGAGTCGCCCGAGATCGGCACGATCGGCGTCGGCGAAGCCACGCTGCCGCCGATCCGCTTCTACAACCAGACCCTGGGCCTGGACGGCGTGGACTTCATCAAGAAGACGCAGGCCACCTTCAAGCTCGGCATCGAGTTCAGGGACTGGGGACGCCTGGGGCACCGCTTCTTCCATGGCTTCGGCGACTTCGGCCCACCGATCGAGAACCGCTCGTCGTTCCTCTATTGGCTGCGCCTGGCGCGGGCCGGCGGCGAGATGCCTTCGTACGAGGAGTGGTCCACCGCCACGGTGATGGCGCGGCAGAACCGCTTCGTGCCGCCTTCCGGTGACCAGCCGGGGGCCGCCAACGCGTACGGCTACGCCTTCCATTTCGACGCCGGCCTGTACGCGGCCTACCTGCGCGACTACGCGACGCAGCGCGGCGCGGCGCGCATCGAAGGCACGATCGTCGACGTGGAGCTCAGGCCCGAAGACGGCTTCGTGGCCGCCGTGAAGCTGCGCGACGGCCGCCGCATCGACGGCGACCTGTTCGTCGACTGTTCGGGCTTCCGCGCGCTGCTGATCGAAGGGGTGATGAGATCGGCCTACGAGGACTGGAGCGCCTGGCTGCCGTGCAACAGCGCGCGGGCCGTGCCCTGCGCCCGCATCGAGCCGCTCACGCCCTACACGACCTCCACTGCGCGTGCGGCGGGCTGGCAGTGGCGCATCCCGCTGCAGCACCGCACGGGCAACGGTCACGTCTACTGCGATGCCTTCACCACCGACGAGGAAGCGACGCGCGTGCTGCTCGAGGGCCTGGACGGGCCGCCGCTGGATGCGCCGCGCCAGCTGCGCTTCACCACCGGCCTGCGGCGCGAGTCATGGGTGAAGAACGTCGTGGCGGTCGGCCTGTCGTCCGGCTTCCTGGAGCCGCTGGAATCGACCAGCATCCAGCTCATCATGGACGCCGTGGCCCGGCTGATCGAGCTGTTCCCCGATCGCGACTGCCAGCGCGGGCTCGCCGCCGAGTTCAACCGCCGCTCGGCCCGGCAGTACGAATCGATCCGCGACTTCATCATCCTGCACTACAAGCTCACCCAGCGCACCGACTCCGAGTTCTGGCGCTACTGCGCTTCGATGCCGATCCCCGACACGCTGGCGCACCAGATCGAGGTCTACCGCGAGAGCGGCCGCGTGGTCATCCTCGACAAGGACAGCTTCGCCGAGCCATCGTGGATCTCGATCATGCACGGCCAGGGCCTGGAGCCGCGCGCGAACGATCCCTTCGCCGGTCTCGTCGACGAGCAGGCGCTGCGCACCCACTTCACCCGCTTGCGCCAGGCCATCGCCGGCACCGTGGCCGGCATGCCCGACCACGCCGCGTTCATCGAGCGCTACGCCAAGGCGGAGCCATTGCCCTTCGCTGCCTGAAATACCCATGAACCTTTCGATCCGCCTGAGCGGCGCACTGCTCGCGCTGCTGACCTTTGCTTTGCCCGCGTTCGCCGGCAGCCGCGAGCGCCTGTCGCTCGACACCGGTTGGCTCTTCCACCTCGGCGAGGTGCCGGCGCCGGTCGTCATGGGCCACGGCATGAGCTACCAAAACGGCAAGGCGAACGGCAGCTGGGGCGCCGCTGCCGCCGACTTCGACGACTCGGGCTGGCGCCACCTGGACCTGCCGCACGACTGGGCCGTCGAAGGCCCGTTCGACCCGAACGAGAACGCGTCGCAGGGCTACCGCGCGCGCGGCATCGGCTGGTACCGGCGCTACCTGCCGCTGCCCGAGTCCGACCGCGGCCGCCACATCGAACTGCAGTTCGACGCCATCGCGACCCACAGCACCGTGTGGGTCAACGGCGTGGTCGTCAACCGCAACTGGTCCGGCTACAACGGCCGCTCGATCGACATCACGCCGTACCTGCGCTACGGCCAGGATCCGAACACCATCGCGGTGCGGGTGGATGCCAACGCGATGGAGGGCTGGTGGTACGAAGGCGCCGGCATCTACCGCCACACCTGGCTGGTCAAGCGCGACGCGCTGCACATTGCCACCGACGGCCTGCACGCCAACCCGGTGAAGGAGGGCGGCCGCTGGACGCTGCCGATCGAGGTGACGCTGGAGAGCAGCGCGAAGGCGGCACGCAGCGCGGCGATCGACGTGACGGTGTTCGATCCTGCGGGCGCCGAGGTCGCGAAGGGCCGCATGCAGGCGCAGGTCGGCGCGCTGGACACGGCGGTCGCGCGCACCCGGCTGGAGATCCGCAACCCCAAGCTGTGGTCGCTGAACGACCCGAAGCTGTACCGGGTCCGCGCCGTGCTGCGAGAAGTCGGACGAGAGGGCGCCACGGAGCTCGACCGTACCGAGGTGCAGACGGGCTTCCGCACGATCCGCTTCGACGCCGACAAGGGCTTCTTCCTGAACGGCGAGGCGCTGAAGCTGTACGGCGTGTGCATCCACCAGGACCATGCGGGCGTGGGCGTCGCGGTGCCCGAGTCGATCTGGGAATTCCGCCTGCGGCGCCTGAAGGAGATGGGCGTCAACGCGATCCGCTTCGCGCACAACGCTCCGGCGGCCGAGGTGCTGGACATGGCCGACCGCATGGGCCTGCTCGTCATGGACGAGAACCGCAACTTCAATCCCTCGCCCGACTACCTCGAGCAGCTCACCTGGCTGGTGCGGCGCGACCGCAACCACCCGAGCGTGATCCTGTGGTCCATCTTCAACGAGGAACCGCTGCAGAGCACCGAGGCCGGCTACGAGATGGCGCGCCGCATGGTCGCCGCCATCAGGAAGCTCGATGCCACGCGCCCGGTGACGGGGGCGATGCACGGCGGACTGATGGCGGGCGTCAACGCGTCCGATGCGGTCGACGTCGTGGGCGTGAACTACCAGATCTGGTCCTACGACGCCTACCACCGCGCCCATCCGAAGCGGCCGATGACGAGCACGGAGGACACCTCGGCCTTCATGACGCGCGGCGAGTTCGTCAGCGACCGCGCCGCGCAGGTGCTGGCCAGCTACGACGAGGAGCCGTCTTCGTGGGGCAACACGCATCGTGATGCCTGGCGCGCCATCGCCCAGCGGCCGTTCATCGCCGGCAGTTTCATCTGGACCGGCCTGGACTACCGCGGCGAGCCGACGCCTTACGAATGGCCCAGCGCCGGTTCCTTCTTCGGCGCGATGGACCTGGCCGGGTTCCCGAAGACCGCGTTCTGGATCCACCAGGCGCAATGGACGAAGCTGAAGGACCGGCCGGTCGTCAAGCTGGTGCCGCATTGGAACTGGCCGGGCCGGGAGGGCCTGCCGGTGCACGTGATGGTGGCCAGCAACGCGCCGCGCGTGCGGCTGCTGCTCAACGGCGCGGTCGTCGGCGAGCAGGACGTCGATCCCTTCGAGATGGCGCACTTCCAGGTGCCCTATGCGCCGGGCCGCATCGAGGCCGTCGCCCTGCAGGCCGGCAAGGAGCTCGCGCGCGACACCGTCGAGACGAGCGGGGCGCCCGCGCGGCTGGTTCTCACGCCGGACCGCACCGCGCTCGCGGGTGACGGGCTGGACGCGCTGCCGGTGACGGTGAGCGCCGTCGATGCCCAAGGCCGCCCGGTGCCGACCACCAACCTGCACGTGAAGTTCGAGCTGGAGGGCGAGGGCGCGATCATCGGCGTCGGCAACGGCGACCCGAACTCGCACGAGCTGGACAAGGCGAACGAGCGCCGCCTGTTCAACGGGCTGGCGCAGGTGATCGTGCAGAGCCGCCGCGAAGGCCACGGCGCGTTGAAGCTGCGGGCCTCTGCGCCGGGCGTGCAGGGCGCGGAGGCGGTCGTGGCCCTGCAGGCGGCCAGCGCGCCGCCGGGCGTGTCAAGGGGCGAGCCGACGACGCCGCTGCTGTCCTGGCGTGTCTCGCCCGCCTTCGCCCAGCGGCCCGACCCCAACGTCAAGCTGGCCGAGAGCGACATGAACTCCTGGGGCTGGGACGAGCCGCCGATCCGCCGCGGGCCGGAGGCGGCTGCCTTCCGCCTGTACCGCACCGGGTTCCCGGTGCGTGCCGACCGCAACGACGGCCGCGGCCGCCTGGCCTTCAGCGCCATCGCCGGCAAGGCCGAGGTCTGGGTCGACGGCGTGAAGCTGGGCGAGAAGGCGAGCGCCGATGCCGCGCCGTTCGCGGTCGTGCTGCCGAAGGGCCCGGCGCGCCGTGAGCTGACGGTGCTTGTCGAGGCTTCGCCGGGGCAGGCGGCGGGCATCGTGGGCCGCGTGGTGGTCGAGGCGGCGGCACGATGAGAAAAGGACTCTGGCTGGCCGTGACGGCCCTCGCGTTGGCTGGCGCGGGTTGGATGATCGCGCGGGGCCCGCAGAGCGAGCCTTCGCCGGCCGCGGCCATGCCCGACGCCTCGCCGCAGGTCGCCCTGGACACGCGCGCCACACCCAGCGCGGGCGCGCCGGCATCCGCCGCGCCGCCGGCATGGGCCGCATCGGCTGCATCGGCTGCAGCGGCCAAGCCGCCCACGGGTCCGTTCGCCAACGACTCCGCGGCGGAATTGCTCCGCAAGGTCCAGCTGGGCCTCGGCGGTGGCAGCGCCCGGGAGGCGCAGGAGGCGGCGTCCGTGCTGCAGTTCTGCGCCCATGCGGCGAAGTCGGCCGAAAGCCTGCCGTCGGCGCGCGACACGCTGTCGCTCATGCCGAAGTTCATCTTGAAGTTCATCGACGCCCTCGGCGGCATCTCGGATGAACAGGTCGCCCAGGCGCAAGCCGATGCGCGCCGCTGCCAAGTCTTCGACGAGGCCACGCTGGCCCGCCGCGGCGAGATGTTCCAGAAGGCCTACGAGGGCGGGGCACCGAACGCGGCCATGCCGTACCTCACCTGGCTGGTGTCCGATGGTCAGGCCGAGGCTGACCCGGCGGTGGTCGAGAAGTTGCAGGCCGACGTGCGCCAGCTGGCCCAGGCCGGGGACTTCGGCACGCTGATGGCGTTCGCCTTCATGGTCGATTCGCAACCGTACGGCGCCAGCCGCACGGAACGGGAGGCCTACAAGGAAGCCTGGCTGCGCATCGCGGGCGAAGGCAACCCCGGCAACGCGGCATCGAGCCGCGTACTGATCGACAACCTGGAGCGGTTCTCGCGCGTCGCACCGCTCACGGCCGAGCAGCAGCAAGAAGCGCAGGCCTTGGCGCAACAGGTGTACGACGCCTACCGCCGGAGCCTGAACCAGGGAGGATAAGAAGAGCCATGACCGACACGATGAACGTCCGCCCGCGTCCCGCGGGCCGTCTTCGACGCGCCTGGCGCTCGTGGTGGGTCCGCATCGGCCTGCTGGGCGGGTTGACCGCCGCCGGCGCCGCGGCCTGGAGCGCCTTTGCGCCGCGCACCCCGCCGCCGCCGCCGCCCACCGGCGAGGCCGTGGCGGCCGACATCACGCAGACGGTGTTCGCCGCCGGCGTGCTGCAGCCGCGCACGAAGGTGGATGTCGGTGCCCAGGTGAGCGGCCAGGTGCAGAAGATCCACGTCCAGCTGGGCCAGCAGGTTCGCAAGGGCGAATTGCTGGTCAGCCTGGATCCGGCGCTGGCCGAAAGCGACGTGGCCCAGGCCGACGCCGCGGTGGCCCAGCAGGCGGCGCTGATCGACAGCACCCGTGCCAGCCTCGCGCTGGCCCGCCGCGAGGCCGAGCGCCAGCACCGGCTGCTCGGCGGCGAGGCCGCCGCTGCGGCCGAAGCCGAGCGTGCGGACACCGAGCTGGCCCGGCTCGAGGCCGACCTGCGCGGGCAGACGGCCACCCTGAACCGCCTGCAGGCCGAGCTGGTGCAACGCCGGCTGCGCCTGGGCTACACCGCCATCACCGCGCCGATGGACGGCACGGTGGTGAACCTCCCGGTGCAGGAGGGGCAGACGGTCACGGCGATCCAGGTGACGCCGGTGATGGTCACGCTGGCCAACCTCGACGAGATCACCGTGCGGGCCCGCGTGCCCGAGGCCGACATCGGCCAGGTGCGCCCGGGCCAGAAGGCCAGCTTCGTCACCCTGGCCGGCGAGGCCCAGCGCCACGAAGGCCGCGTGCGGGTGATCCAGCCGATCCCCGAGCGCGCCGGCAACGCGGTGTTCTACAACGTGCTGTTCGAGGTGCCCAACCGCGAGCGGCGGCTGCTGTCCGACATGACGGTGCAGGTCAGCGTCGAGACTGGCCGGGCCGACAAGGTGCTGACCATCCCGATGGTGGCGCTCGGCGCCCGCGGCGACGACGGCCGCTACGCGGTGCAGGTGCTGGGCAAGGATGGCCAGCCCGAGCCGCGCAGCATCCGCACCGGCCTGCAGGACGGCGCCAAGGTGCAGGTCGCCGAGGGCCTGAAGGCCGGCGACAAGGTGCTGCTCGCGCCGCCGCCGGCCCAGCCGGCCTCGGCGGCCAGCGCCGCCTCGTCGGTCTGACACGGTGGCGCTGATCGAGCTTGCCGGCGTCGGCCGGCACTACCACCTGGGCGGCATCGACGTGCCGGCCCTCGATGGCGTGGACCTCGCCATCGAGGCGGGCGAGTTCGTGGCCATCATGGGCCAGTCGGGCTCCGGCAAGAGCACGCTGATGAACCTGCTGGGCTGCCTTGACGTGCCGACCGCCGGCCGCCTGGCGATCGACGGCCGCGATGCCGGCGCGCTCTCGCCCGACGAAACGGCAGCGTTGCGCCGCGAGCGCTTCGGCTTCATCTTCCAGCGCTACCACCTGTTGCCGCACCTGGATGCGCGCGGCAACGCGGGGCTGCCGGCCGTCTACGCGGGCGTGGCGGCCGATGCGCGCCACGATCGCGCCGAGGCGTTGCTGCAGCGCCTCGGGCTCGGGGCGCGGCTGGACCACAAGCCCAACGAGCTCAGCGGCGGCCAGCAGCAGCGCGTGTCCATCGCCCGCGCGCTGATGAACGGCGGCCAGATCATCCTGGCCGATGAGCCCACCGGCGCGCTGGATTCGCAGTCGGGCGCCGAACTGCTGGCCCTGCTGGCCGAGCTGAACCGGCGCGGGCACACCATCATCCTCGTCACCCACGATGCCTCGGTGGCCGCGCACGCCAAGCGCATCATCGAGCTGCGCGACGGCCGGATCGTGCGCGACAGCGGCACCCCGGCCGATCATCGCCCAGCCCAGCCCTCGGGGGAGGATGCCGCCCTGGCCGGTGGCGGCTGGTGGCGGCGGCTGCGCGGCCAGTGGCGCGAGGCCTTGCAGTCCGCGCTGCAGGCGCTGCTGGGCAACCGCTTGCGCTCGGCGCTGTCCATGCTGGGCATCAGCATCGGCATCGCGGCGGTCGTCAGCATCGTGGCCCTCACCACCGCGGCACGCGGCAGCGTCGAGCGCGACGTGGGCGCCTTCATGCAGGGCCGCATCCTCGTCTACCGCGGCAACCCGGCGCTGCCGCCGGGCACGGTGCCGCGGCCCTTCCTGCCGTCCGAGCTGGCGGCGATCGGCGCGCTGCCCGGCGTGCGCGGCGTCACCTTCGAGCGCGAAGCGCAGATGACGGCACGCCACGCCAGCCGGGACAGCATGGTCAGCGTGCTCGGCGCCGAGCCGCACACGCTGACGATCCGCAAGCTCAAGGTGGTGCAGGGCCGCGAGCTGACGCCGCAGGATTTCGACCAGCGCAGCCAGGTGGTCCTGATCGACGAGAAGGCGCGCGACAACCTGTTCCGCCCCGGCGAGGCGGTGATCGGCCGCACGCTGCTCGTCGCACCGCAGGTGCAACCCGCCGGCATGGGCATGGCCGTGCCCGAGGGCGTGGCGCTGCCGGTCACGATCGTCGGCGTGGTCGCCGAAAGCGGCGGCTTCGCGCAGTTCGGCTCGTGGCTCGGGCGCGTCTTCGTTCCGCACACGACCTTCTCGCAGAAGCTCGACCTGCGCGTCGATGCCGACAACTTCAACGTGCTGCTCGACTTCGCGGTGCCGCCCGACGAGGTCCGCAAGCAGATCGCCTACCGCCTGCGCGCGCTGCACGGCGCCGAGGATTTCGGCATCTGGAGCGCGGACGAGGAGTTCCGCAAGTTCCAGCAGGTCACCGGCGTCATGTCGCTGCTGTTCGCCGGCGTGGGCGCGATCTCGCTGCTCGTGGGCGGCGTGGGGGTGATGAACATCATGCTGGTCTCGGTGAGCGAACGCACGCGCGAGATCGGCATCCGCATGGCGGTCGGTGCGCGCCAGGGCGACGTGCGCCTGCAGTTCCTCGTCGAGGCGGTGGTGCTGTGCTGCCTGGGCGGCCTGGCCGGGGTGCTGCTGAGTTGGGTGGGCGCGCAGGTGCTGAACCGGGTGCAGAGCGGCCTGCAGGTCGAGGTGAGCGGGTCCGCGCTGCTGGTGGCCTTCGGCGTGTCCAGCGTCGTCGGCCTGCTGTTCGGCACGCTGCCGGCCAGGCGCGCGGCGGCGCTCAGCCCCGTCGATGCACTGGCGAGGGAGTAGGGGATGATGACGAAGAATCGGCTGTGGTGCCGCGCGAGCTGCGCCGTGGCGGCGCTTCTGGCGGGGTGCGCCGTGACCCCTGCGCCGGATGACGCAGCGGCCATGGTTGCTCCGCAGGCGTGGGCGACGCTGCAGGCGGCCCCGCCGGCGGGGCAGTGGTCCGCGCCGACCGACCCGGCCCTGGAGCAATTGCAGCAGCGCGCGCTGGCGGCCAACCGCGACATCGCGCAGGCCGCCCTGCGCTGGCAGGCGGCGCAGCGGCAGGAGCAGATGGCCGGGCTGGCACGCCAACCCACGCCGTCCCTGAGCGCCACCGCCGGGGCGACGCGCTCGCTCGACGGCGAGTTTCCGTTGCAGCGTTCCGCTTCGCTGGATCTGGGCGCCAGCTACGAAGTCGACGTGTGGCAGCGCCTCGCCCACGCCCAAGAGGCGGCCTCGGCGCAGGCGCGCGCCGCCGAGGCCGATTGGGTCGCGGCCCGGGTGCTGGTGCGCACGCGCGTCGCCGAGGCCTGGTGGACGCTGGCCGTGACGGCCGCCCAGGCGCCTGGGCTGGCACTGCAGATCGAAAGCGCCGACCAGGCGGTGGCGCTGACGCGGCTGCGCGTGCAGGAGGGCAAGCTGCTGCCCATCGAGATCGACAAGGCCGCCGCCACGCTGCAGGGCATGCGGCTGCAAGCCGCACAACTGGCCGAGCAGGCCACGCGCCAGCGGCTGCAGCTCGGCCTGCTGCTGGCCGACCCCGCCTTCGTGCCGCCGCAGGCGCTGCCCCTGCCGGCGGCGCCGCCTGCCGATTGGCGGGCCAGCGAGCGGCCCGAGCAGGTGCTGTCGCGCCGGCCGGACGTCCAGCAGGCCCGGGCCTCGCTCGATGCCGCGCTGCAGCGCCTGCGCGGCGCCGAGGCGGCGCGCTACCCGCAGCTGCGCTTCGCCGCCGGTGCAGGCACCGGCGGCGCCCACTGGAGCGAGTGGCTGGAGCACCCGCTGGCCCGGCTGAGCAGCACGCTGCTGGTGCCGATGATCGACTGGCGGCGCATCGAGCTGCAGCGCCTGGATGCGCTGGGCGAACACGAGCTCGCCGGCCTGGCCCTGCGCGACACGATGCACCGCGCGCTGGTCGAGATCGAGCAGCTCGCCGCCGAGCAGACCCGGCTGCAGGCCGAGGAAGCGGCGCAGGCCCGCCGCCTGGCCGAAGCCCGCACCGGCGAGCGCCTGGCCGAGCTGCGCCTGGCCGTGGGCGCCGTCAGCAAGCTCGATTGGCTGCAGGCCCGCAACGCCCGGCTGGCGGCCGAGCACGACACCCTCCAGCTCGGCCTGCGCCGGCTGCTCAATGCCGTGGCGCTGCAGCGGGCGTTGGTGGTGGGCTGAGGCGAGTTGGTAACCGGTTAGTACTCGAGTACAACGAGATCCTTTGTATGCGGTGGCATCAAGTCACACACAATAACCAGTCATCTCGCCTGACAGAGCGCCTGCGACTCATCCGCTTCGATTTGAGCTTCGTTCGCTCATGAAGAGCGAGCAAGCGACAGCACTTCACCGAAAGTCCACACGACCTATGCTGAACCCCAGAGCCATCGCCAGGATTTGTGCGTTATCGGTGACCGTGCTGAGTGCGATGCATGGAATCGCCGAAGCTGAGCAGGTGATCCCCATTGACGGGAAGAAGCTTCCTCCGGAGCGGGATCCGGACGCCGAGCCGGGGACTATCACTGATACCTGGTCCCCTACGTACACGCCATCGCCCTCTCGCCAGCCACCGGCTTTCCAGGCGGACACCACGGGCGCCGGCGATGGCAAGAAGGAGTCGGGTGACAGCTGCTCTGAGGAGGCCCCCCCGTCCACCACACCGGCATCCACAAACCCTGTTGATCTGGCCACTGGCAACAAGCGCTTGAGGCAGACCGATTTCGTGCACGACTCGGCGCTGCCACTCGGCATGAGCCGACGTTATCGGTCCGAAGACAAGTGGGATCGGGGGTTCATCTTCGGGACGAACTGGCAGTCCAGCGTGGACTATGCGCTGGATGTTGGCCAGGAGGTCAACATCCGCAGCCCGCAGGACTGGGACAACAGCATCACTTTTTCGCTGCCGGGTGGTGACACCTTCGAGCTGTACATCTGGGTGCCACCATCCTCCACGACCGCCTACTACTTCCTGCCCAGCGCATTCAGGTCAGGAGGCGCAGCCCCCGGCAATTCGCAGGTCTACGCGGTCAGGCCTTCCATCAGTGCGATCGAGGTCCACTATGGCGGCATAACTTACTACTTCTCGGCGTACCAGCCGGCTGGCGGTGAGCGACGCTTCCTGATCAACAAGGTTCTTGGGGCCACCGCGGAATACACGTTCGTGCGTGACGTGCAAAGCGGCCGCCTGTCGACGCTGCGCAACGCGATAGGCGAGCAGCTCAGCTTCGTCTGGGGCGATGGCAAGCACGTCACCCAGGTCACGGCGCCCGACAACTCGCTGTGGAAGTACACGTATACCTCTGCGGGCATGCTGGCGGGCGTCCAGAGCCAGGCGGCCGGTTCCACCACATGGAAGCCGGCTTCGTCGTACAGCTACACCAGCTCGGTGGGCGCGCACCTGTTGACAGGCGCCAACGGCAAGTGGTACCAGTACGACAGCCTGGGCCGCGTGACCGTCAGCGACACCGACAAGCTGGTCTACGACACCGACTCGACCACCTTGACCCACGGCGGCACCACGACCAAGTACACCTTTGCCACCTGGTACGGAAGCAAGCAGGTGGTCAGCACCGAGTACAGCGCGTCGCCCGGGTGCTCAGCGGCCACCGCCACGCAGAGCTACACGGATGGGCGCCTTTCCAGCTCGACCGACCTGAACGGCGCCGTCACGAACTACGAGTTCGACAAGGACGGCCGCATCACGGTGCGCACCGTCGCGCCCGGCACCACGGTGCAGAGCAAGGCCGTCTACACCTACAGCGGTGACCGGATCGCCTCCATCACGCTCTACGATGCCAAGGATGTCGCCGTTCAGCAGACGCTCTACGCCTACACCAGCCCCGCCGGTGCGCTGTTCACCAACCTGCCGAGCTCGGTCACCGTCAAGGACCTCAAGCCCGGTGGGGCCGCCCGCACCGTCAGCTACGAGTACCCTGCCTTCCATCCCAACGGGGTCTCCAAGACCATCGTCACGAAGGAAGCGCTGCCGTCGGGCACCGCTGATACCACCAGCACCTACGACGACAAGGGGCGCCTGCTGACCGTCACCAACCCGCTGGGGCATGTCACCACCTACAGCGGCTACACCGCGATGGGCTTCCCGGGCTCGGTGAAGGACGCCAACGGCGTGACCACCACCCTGGCCTACGACTTCCGCGGCAACATGCTCTCGGCCACGACGACGAACGTGGGCTGGGCCAAGAGCGAGTTCGACACGCAGGACCGCTTGCTGTCGGCCTCCGACTCCACCGGCGCCCGCACCGACTTCACCTACAACGGCGACTTTCTGCTGAAGACCAAGAACGCCGCTGCCGAGGAGGCCGTGTTCACCAAGGACCTTCAGACCCACAAGTCGAAGTTCCACCGGAACACACCCACCTACAGCAACGGCACCGTCTCGGCGACCACCTGGCAGTCGGTGCGAGACGGCACCGTCCGGCCTGAATACCTGAAGAAATATGTTCCGCCGGACCAATGGGACACCATTCCCGACTACGCTTTCGACTGGACCGACGGGGTCCCCTTCTTCGAGGAGAACATGACCCTCGACGGCCTCTCCGGCAAGCCGGTCACCATCACCGGCAAGGCGGGGCAAGTCACCACGTTCATGTACGACGGCGCGCGCAAAGTCCGGGCGATCTCCACGGCCGACGGGCATGCCACGCAGATCGACTACGACACCCTGGGCCGCGTGACCAAGACCCAGCACTGGCCCGCCGGCACCTCCACCATCAACGCCTACGACGCCGCCGGCCAGCTGGAGAGCTTCACCGACCCCCGCAGCCTGAAGACCACCTACCTGTACAACGGCCTGGGCCAGGTCACCCAGCAGACCAGCCCGGACACGGGCGTGACGACCTTCGGCTACGACACCGTGGGCCGGCTCACTTCCACCAAGTACGCCGACGGCCGCGAGGTCAAGCTCGGCCTGGACGCTGCCGGCCGCGTGACCTCGCGCACCAACGGCACGACGGCCGAGACCCTCACCTACGACGAGGGCACTTACGGCAAGGGCCGGCTGACCAAGCTGGCCGGCACCGGCGGCAGCGTGGCCTTCGCCTACGAGGTGGGCGGCCGGCTGACCAAGCAGACGGTGACGGCGCTGAACCAGTCGCTGGCGGTGAACTGGACGTATGACACCGTGGGCAAGCTCACTGGCATGAGCTACCCCGACGGCCAGACGCTGACCTTCCAGTACGACACCTACGGCCGGCTGAGCAAGGTGCTGGGCGACGCCGGCAACGGCTCGCTGGTGGTGGCCGACAGCATGCTCTACCAGCCGGCCACGACGCAGCGCTACGCCTGGCGCTTCGGCAACGGCCTGCCGCGCCTGTACACGCAAGACGTGGACCGCCAGCTCACGGCGCTGGGCGGCGGCGCGGTGCACGGGCTGCAGTACGGCTACACGCCCAAGGTGGACACGATCGCCAGCATCACCGACGGCGTCTATGGCGCGAGCCACTCGTCCACGCTGGCCTACGACGCGCAGGACCGCCTGAGCACCGTGACGCGCAGCGGCGCCAACCAGAGCTTCACGCTGGACGCCAGCGGCAACCGCAAGACCCACACCGTGGGCGGCGTGACCTACACCTACACCACCGACACGGCCTCCAACCGGCTCAAGACCGTGGCCGGCGGCGGCACGACGCAGAACTTCACCTACGACACGGTAGGCAACCTCAAGCAGCACGCGCCCAATGGCACCGCGCAGACCTACGACTACGACGCCTTCAACCGCCTGTGGCAGGTGAAGGTGGGCGGCACGGTGGTGGGCACCTACGGCTACGCGACCCACAACCAGCGGCTGTGGAAGACCACCTCGCTGGGCAACACCTTGTTCGTGTACGGCGCGGGCGGCGAGCTGCTGTACGAGCGCGGGCCGGCGGGCAGCACGGCGTATGTGTGGCTGGGCGGCGAGATGATCGGTTTCATGCGCGGCGGCGCCTTCTACGCCAGCCACAACGACCACCTGGGCCGGCCCGAGGTGGTGACCGACGCCGCCGCCAAGGTCGTCTGGCGCGCATCGAACAACGCCTTCGGGCGCACCGTGGTGACGAACACGGTGGGCGGCCTCAACATCGGCTTCCCGGGGCAGTACTTCGATGCGGAGAGTGGGCTTTGGTACAACTGGAACCGGTACTACGATCCGAATACGGGACGGTATACCCAGAGCGATCCGATTGGGTTGGCGGGTGGGGTTAATACGTATGCGTATGTGGGCGGGAATCCGCTGAGCTACACGGATCCAACTGGGTTGCTCGTCCCTCTCCTCGCGATTCCTGTCATTGCGGCAGAGATCGGGTTGGCGGACATCGGGATGGGCGTTTTGGTCGGTGGAGGCCTGATCGCCTTGGACAAGTGGCTCAACTCAGACCCGCCGGAGTCGGTGATGTTCTCGAAGGGCGGTAAGCAGAACGTCAGAGACACCGGGCTGATCGGGGTTTCCGACGAAGAAATCGGAAGGCGGCTGAAGGACCCAACCACGAGCGCTGAGGAAAGAAAGCGGTTGGTCAAAGAGCAAAAGGCGCGAGGAAATCGAAACAAAACCAAGGACAGCCGTAAGAAATGTCCATAGTTGGAGAAGATCATGCTGTATTGCGCGCACGCGATTTTTTACTTCGAGCTTCTCAGTCATGATCAGGACTCGTATCTCGTCCATGAGAACGTCTACCTGATTGAGGCAGAGGATGCTCATCAGGCCGCAAAGGTGGCGGCTGAGATCGGCAAGGACAATGAGGACGCCAGCGAAGATGGGCACCTTGAGCTCAACGAGCAAAAGGCGGCTTACCTCTTTGCCGGTATTCGAAAGATCATTGAGGTTGAGCCCAGTCCTGTCCCGCCAAGTGCATCAGGACTGATCGGACTGGAGTTGAGCTATTCGGAGTTCGAGGTGGATAGCTTGGACCAAGTCCGTGCTCTTGCCCGTGGCGACATGGTTGAAGTGCTGTACAGGGAATGATGCTCGCCCAAGCGAGCGAGTGATGGGCGGCTGGGGACTATGTTGATGGCTCTGCAGCTATTTGTACAAGGCGACATCTTGCAGCCTGCTGCCGTGACTCAAATCCTAGGAATCGAACCGCAGACTGCCCACGCACTTGGCGACACGTGGACGTCGTCGTCAGGAGTTGCACATGTGCGGAAAGTCGGCCTTTGGAAATGGGGTGTCTCCGAGGACACGGCGGACGCCGACTTGAGCTCTTTGGCTCTTTCTTTTTGCGCGAGGCTCAAACACGCCGCAGGAATACTCAACCAGCTTCCGGGAGCTGAGCGCGCATGGATTGACGTGTTCGTTTGCCGGGAACAGCCGGCAGGCGCTTCGGCAGAGATCGCGTTTGACCTGAGTCCAGCCGCCCTTTGTGCGCTTGGCTCTTTGAATCTACCGGTTGAGTTCACGACCGATGTCGTCGCTGCGGATGCAATCGAGTCGCCGATCTGACTTGCTGGATGACGTCTGCGGTAGGGGCCGCGAAGTCAAGCCCGGCCTGGACGCTGCCGGCCGTGTGGCCTCGCGCACCAACTGCACGGTGTCCGAGAGCGGTTTAAGCCGGAGGAGCGTTTGAGCACATTCAGCGCGCCACGACGTATCGCTGGCGGATTCACACTCATCGAACTGCTCGTCGTCATGGTCATCATCGGCCTGCTGGCGAGCTACGTGGCGCCGCGCTTCTTCCAGCAGGTGGGCAAGAGCGAGGTCAAGGCTGCTCGCGCGCAGCTCGACGCCTTCGACAAGGCGCTGGCCACCTACCGCCTGGACGTGGGCCACTACCCGCGCACCGAGCAGGGCCTGCGAGCACTCGTCGAGCGCCCGGCCGACGAGCCGAAGTGGTCGGGGCCTTACCTGGCGAAGGCGGTTCCGCCCGACCCCTGGGGCCGCGCCTACCTTTACCGCCAACCGGGCGATGCGGGCCACGACTATGAGCTGCTGAGCTACGGCAAGGACGGCCAGCGGGGCGGTTCGGACGAGAACGCCGACCTCAGCGTCTGGGATTCCGGGCGCTGACAGCGCCGCGGCAACAGCATGCGCATCCACCTGGAAGTCGTGCGCGGGCGCGGCGCGCCGCAGTCGATCGAGCTGGATGCGCCGAGCCTCGACGAGGCTCGGCAGTTGGCCACGCAGCAGGGCTACGCGGTGCTGGCGCTGCGGCCGGCGGCTTTCGGCCTGCTGGGTGGGGGCGTAGCGCGGCCGCCTTTTGATGTGCCCGTGTTCGCTGAGCAGTTGCGAGATCTGCTGGCCGCCGGCCTGAGCCTCATCGAAGGGCTGGACACGCTGGAGCAGGCCGCCGACCCCCGGCAGCGCCCCGTGCTGCAGGCCCTGGCCGCCCGCCTGCGCGCCGGCGCGCGCCTGTCGGACGCCTTGGCTGCCGATGCGTGCTTCCCGGCGCTGCTGGTGGCGCTGGTGCGCGCCTCGGAGCTCACCTCCGACCTGCCGCAGGCGCTCACCCGCTTCCTCGAACACGAGCAGCGCGTGGCCGAGCTGCGGCACCGCATCACCTCGGTGGCGATCTACCCGCTGCTGCTGGCCGGCGTGGGCATGGCGGTGCTGCTCTTCCTGCTGCTTTACGTGATGCCGCGCTTTGCGCGCGTGTTCGAGGGCATGGGTGGCGAGCTGCCGTGGTCGGCCCGCGCGATGGTGTGGTGGGCCGGGTGGCTGGGCGCGCACGGCGCATGGCTCGCCGCCGCTGCGGGCGTGGCGGTGGCGGCCATCGTTGCCGCGGCCATCACGCCGTCGTTCCGGGGCCGCATGCTGCAGCGCCTGCTGCGGTGGGCGCCGCTGCGGGCCCGGCTGCGCACCTACTTCCTGGCGCGCTGGTACCGCGCCACGGGCATGCTGGTGTCGGGCGGCATCCCGCTGCCCGAGGCGCTCTCGCTGTCCAACGGGCTGCTGCCCCAGGGGTTGCGGGACGGTGGCAGCGCTGCCGAGCGGGCGCTGCGCGAAGGCCTGGCGCCGACCGATGCCCACGTGCGCGCCGGCGTGGCCACGCCGGTGGCCGAGCAGCTGATGCGCGCCGGCGAACGCACCGGCGACATGGGCGGCGTGCTCACGCGCATCGCGCAGTTCCACGACGCCGAGGTGGCGCGTTCGCTGGAGCGCGGCATGCGCGCGCTGGAGCCCATCGTCATGGTGCTGATCGGCGTGGGCGTCGGCACGGTGGTGGTGCTGATGTACCTGCCGATCTTCGAGCTGGCGGCGGCCATCCAATGACCGGGTTGCTCGCACAGCGCATCGCCGCCATCCGCTCGCAGGGCGAGGCCGACGTGCTGCCGGCGCTCCTGGCCACGGCGGACGACGCCCAGGCGCTGGTCGACGAACTGGGCGCGCTGCTGCAGCTGCCGGTGCAGCGCATGCAGGCGCTGGTGGCCTGGGAGCCGCGCTTCGACCGGCTGCCCTTCACCGAGTGCGCCCGCCGCCGCTGTGCCTTGCTGCAGGGCGCAGCGGCCGCGGCGCAGCTCGTGGTCACCGACCCCTTCGACACCGACACCATCGCCTGGGCGCGTACGCGCTTCGGCGCGCTCGACGTGTCGCTGGTGAGCGCCGGCACCTTCGACGCCTGGCTGGCGCATTGCGAGGGCAGCCTCACCGCACTGGGCAGCCTGGCCATGGGCGCGGAGGATGCCGGCATGGCCCAGGCCATGGCGGGCGCGGAGGTGCTCAGCCTGCGCGACATCGGCAACGACGACAGCCCGGCGGTGCGTTTCGTCAACTCCACGCTGTACGACGCGCTGAAGGCCGGCGCGTCGGACATCCATCTCGAAAGCGACCCCGCCGGGCTGAACCTCAAGTTCCGCCTGGACGGCGTGCTCACCGCGATGCGCCGCATCGACAGCGCCGAGCTGGCCGCCCAGGCCATCAGCCGCGTCAAGGTGATGGCCCAGCTGGACATCGCCGAGCGCCGCGTGCCGCAAGACGGCCGCCTGCAGATCAGCTACTCGGGCCGGGCCATCGACGTGCGGGTGTCCATCATGCCCAGCATCCACGGCGAGGACGCCGTGCTGCGGGTGCTCGACCGCCAGCACCTGGCCCAGAGCCTGGCTGGCCTCACGCTGGCCAAGCTGGGTTTCGATGACGCATCGGCCGGGGCGCTGCGGCAGCTGTGCCGCAAGCCGCACGGCATGCTGCTGGTGACCGGGCCCACGGGCTCGGGCAAGACGACCACGCTTTATGCGGCCATCGCCGAGACGCACCAGTCGCGCGACAAGATCATCACCATCGAGGACCCGGTCGAGTACCAGTTGCCCGGGGTGCTGCAAATCCCTGTCAACGAGCGCAAGGGGCTCACCTTTGCGCGGGGCCTGCGCTCCATCCTGCGTCACGACCCGGACAAGATCCTCGTGGGCGAGATCCGTGATGCCGAGACGGCGCAGATCGCCGTGCAGTCGGCGCTCACCGGGCACCTCGTCTTCACCACCGTGCATGCGAACACGGTGTTCGACGTGGTGGGGCGGTTCGAGCAATTCGGCATCGATGCCTACACCTTCGCCTCTGCCATCAACGGCGTGCTGGCGCAGCGGCTGTTGCGCCGGGTGTGCCCGCACTGCGCGGTGCCCGCCGGCGTGCCCCCCGAGACGGCTGACGCCGACGCCGACCTGCGCGCCGCGCTGCAACGGCTGGCCGGGGCGCCACGGCTGATGCAGGCGCGCGGCTGCGAGCAGTGCCGCGGCACGGGCTACGCGGGGCGCTTTGCGCTCGGCGAGCTGCTGCCGCTCAATGCCGCCCTCAAGGGCCTCGTGTCCGCGCGCGCGCCGCAGGCTCAGCTCCAGGCCGAGGCCGAGCGCGCCGGCTGGCGCAGCCTGCGCGCGTTGGCGATCGATGCCGCATTGCACGGGCACACCACGCTGGAGGAGGTGGACCGTGTGGCCGCTTGAGTTCGCTGCGAATCGGCAGCGCGGCGTGCTGCGCATCGGCCGCGAGCGGGCCGAGCTGTGGGGCTGGGCCGGGGCCGGGCTCGCGCTGCGCAGCCACCACGGGCTGGGGGCCGAGCCTGGCGCCGAGCCGGCGCTCGAAGCCGAGTTGCGGGGATGGCTGGGGGCCTGGCTGGGTGCGCCCGGCACCGACGCACCGGCAGGGCCGGTGGACGTGGTGCTGGAGTCGGCATGGTTGCCGGTGATGCTGGTCGAGCTGGGCCGCAGCCTGTGGTCTCGCGCCCAGGTGGAGCGCCTGCTGAGGCACCGGCTCGCGCAGCTGTACATGAACCCGGGCGACCCGGCCAGCACGTGGCAGCTTCAGCTCGACCACCGGGCGGGTGACCCCCAGGCCATCGGCTACGGGCTGGCACCCGCGGTGAGGCAGGCGGTGCTGGGTGCCATGGCGGCATCGGGCCTGCGCGCGGCGTCGCTGCAGCCCGCCTTCGCGTGGGGCTGGCAGCGCCTGGAGCGGCGCCGGCGAGGTTTGCGCGAAGGATGGTGGACCTGGATCGAGCAAGACCGCGCGGTGGTGTGCCGCATCGAGCGGGGCCGCATCGCGGCAATGAACGCAGGCGCCGCCGCGCCGGCCGGGGAGGGCGAGGTTACCCGTCTCGTGGCCGTCGAAGCGGCACAGCTGGGGATCGCGCCGCCGCTTGGCGAGGCCGTGGCGCTGGGTTGGGAAGACGCGGCCGGGGCGGACACGCGCCGCCTTGCGCCTCGACCAGCCGGGCCTTCGGAGGTGGCGGCGTGAGCGCGCCGACCATCGACTTCCTGGGCCGCCGGCGGGCGCCCTGGCTGGGCTGGATCGTGCTCGGCGCGGGTGCCGCAGCGCTCGCGGCTTCGCTGTGGCTGGGGCATCGGTCGGCCACCCAGCGCGCCGAGCGCGATGCGGCGAACCACGCCCAGCAGGAAGCCGCCGAGCTGGCGCGGCGCGCGGCGCAGAAGCCTGCTCTTCCATCCCCGGACCAGCGGCGGCTGCAACATGTGGCGCCGCAACTGCGGCAGCCGTGGTTGCCGGCGTTGCGCTTGATCGAGAACGTGACCGAGCCACCGGTGTTCCTGCTCGCACTGTCGGTCGACCCGGCCGCGGGCAGCCTGCGCATCGACGGCGAGGCGGCCACGTTCGAGGGTGTGCTGGCCTACATGCAACTGCTGGACGAACCGGGCCTGCTGGGGCCCGCCACGTTGCGCTCGCACGAGCAGGCGGCCGACCCGGCAGGCCACAACGTGGTGCGCTTCAGCATCGTGACGCGGTGGGCGGCACCATGATCCGGCTGGCGAGGGTGGCTTTGGCGCGCCTGTACCAGCGCCTGGGTGCCTCGGGCGTGGTGGGCCTGGCGCTGTTCGCGGTGGCGTTCGTTGTCGGCGCGTTGGCGTGGCGCGATGACCCTGCCCCGGGCGCGATGCCCGCGAGTGCCGCGGCCAGCGGCGCCGCGGAGCCGGCGCTCGCCGATCAAGCAGCGCGGGTTCCCTTGCCGCCTGCGAGCGATGTGCCGTTGTTGCTCGCACGCATGCAGCGCGCGGCGGTGGAGCAGGGCCTGGGTTGGCCGGCAGCCGACTACCGCCTCCACCCGGCCACCGATGACACGCCGGCCAGCCTGGACGTGCGGTGCGCCCTCGTGGGGCCGTACCCGGGCATCCGCCGTTTCCTGGCCGAGCTGCTGCGCGACCACCCCACGCTGACGCTGCGCGAGTTCAGCCTGAGCCGGGCCAGCGCCGAGGCGGCGGAGGTCGAGGCGAAGCTGGGTATCGTCGTCTACCTGGCCTCGGGCCCGGCCAGGCCGGCTGCCACCGGCGGAGCTGCGCCATGAAGCAGCGCCGCCTCGCCGTGCTGCTGGCGGTGGCGCTGGCGCTGCTCGCCCTGCGCTGGTGGGTGCCGCCCGAGGGCCTGGATGCGCCCGAGGTGGCCGCTGCCATCGAGCGGCCAGTGCTGTCTCGCGAACCGATGCCTTCCCATGAGCGGGTGGGGGCCGGCGCCCCTGCCATCCCCGGGGACCTCTCGGCCGGGACGCGCACGCCCGACGCCGAGGAGCCACGCAATGCCTTCGTGGTCCGCACACCGCCAGTTCCCGCCGCCGCCCCGGCCCTTGCTGTCGCGCCCACCCTCCAGCCGGTGGTGGAACCCGCCCCGCCGCCGCCTCCACCGCCGTACCAGGTCATCGGCAGCTGGCGCGACGAGCAGGGCGCCAGCGTGTTCCTGGCCGGGCCGCGCGGCGTGCTGCAGGGCCGCGTTGGCGACGTGCTGGGCGGCGAGTACCGCGTGGCGCAGATCACGCCGCACCAGGTGCTGCTGCAGCACCTGGCAACGCAGCGCGACATTCCGCTGGCCGTGCCCCCCGGGGCCGGCTCGTCCTTCCCGTACCCATCGAAGTAGCCGTGCAGACCCCAGCATCATCCTTGCGACGCCTTTGCCACCGCCTGGCGCTCGCGGCCGTGGCGGCTTGCCTGGCCGGCTGCGCCGGTTACCAGGCCTACCAGGAAGGGCAGGCCGACCTCGCCGAAGGCAAGGTCGAGGCCGGCCTCGCCAAGCTCAGGCAGGCGACCGACCAGAGCCCGAAGAACCTGGAGTACCGCAGCCGCTATTTCACCGAGCGCGAGGCCGCGCTGAATGCCTTGTTTCGGCAGGCCGAGCTGGCAAGCGATGCGGGAAACTTCGACGCAGCGCGCCAGGCCCATGCCGCCGCCTTGAAGATCGACCCGGCCAATGCCCGAGCCACCGCTGGCCTGGGGCGGGTGGAGGCGGCCCAGCGCCAGTGGATGGCGCTGGACGCCAGCCTCGCGCTCGCGCGCAAGGGAGACGTCGACGCCGCCTTGGTGAAGGTGCAGGAGGTTCTGGCGGAAAACCCGAACCACGCGCGCGGGAACGCGGCGCTCAGGCAACTGATGCGGCAGCAGGCCGACAGGACCGGCCGGGAGTTCGGCATCTACCCGAAGCTGAAAGAGAGCTACCGCAAGCCGGTGACGCTGAGCTTCACCGGGGCCAGCCTGCAGCAGGTCTTCGAGGCGCTGAAGCAGGCGTCCGGGCTGAACTACGTGCTCGACAAGGACGTTCGCACAGACCAGCTTGTCACCTTGTCGGTGACGAACAAGCCGGTGGAGGACATCCTGCGCCTGCTGCTGGCCACCAACCAGCTGGAGCGCCGCGTGCTCGACGAGGACACGCTGCTCATCTACCCGAACACGCAGGCCAAGGCCGCGGAATACCGCGAGATGGTCGTGCGCACGTTCTACCTCAGCAACGCCGACGCGGCGAAGGTGGCCAACACCGTTCGGGCGATCGCCAAGGCGAGGGATGTGGTGGTCGACGAGAAACTCAACCTGCTCGTGGTGCGAGACAGCGCCGAAGTCGTCCGCCTGGCCGAGAAGCTGGTCGCGGCGCAGGACGTTGCCGAGCCGGAGGTGATGCTGGAGCTGGAGGTGCTGGAGGTCAGCGTCAGCCGGCTGGTGGAGATGGGCATCAGCTGGCCCACGTCGGCCACTGCCAGCGTCGTGGGCGCGGGCGGCGTGGCGGGGCAGCTCACGTTGGACGAGTTCCGCAACCGCAACTCGAGCATGGTGCGGCTGAACGTGAGCGATCCGGCGATTGCGGCGCAGCTGCGCAGCCAGAAGGGTGATGCCCATCTGCTGGCCAACCCCAGGGTGCGGGTGCGCAACAAGCAGTCGGCCAAGATCCTGATCGGCGAGCGCGTGCCGGTGTTCACGACCACGGCCACCGCCAACGTCGGAACGTCGGAGTCCGTGAACTACCTCGACGTGGGCCTGAAGCTCGACATCGAGCCGACCGTGTCGATCGACAACGAAGTCGGCATGAAGCTGGCGCTGGAGGTGTCGAACATCCTCGAGACGATCACGCGCACGAGCGGAACGCGGGCCTACCGGCTCGGCACGCGCAACACATCGACGACGCTGCGGGTTCACGACGGCGAGACGAACATCCTCGCGGGCCTCATCCAACGCGACGAACGGCGATCCAACACAGGTGTCCCAGGCTTGAACGAGGTGCCGCTGGTCAGCAAGCTCTTCGGCGCGGCGCAGGACAGCGACATGCGCACGGAGATCGTGCTGCTGGTGACGCCGCACATCGTGCGCAACGTCGAGCTGCCGGGGGTGGGGTTGCAGGAGTTCCTCGCGGGCACCGATGCATCGGTGGGTGCTGCACCGATCCAGCTGGGCACCCCCGTGGCGCCCATGGCTCCGGCGATACCGGGTTGGCCGGCGCCCGGGACGGCCCCAGCACCAGACCAGCCGGCCAAGGCAAACGGGGGCTGAAGCGCGATGGGCTGGCCTGCCACTCCGACCACGGCTCGACGAGGTTTCTCGCTCGTCGAGCTGTTGGCTGTCATCGCCATCATGTCCGTCCTCGCCAGCATCGCCATGCCGCTGGCGGAGCTGTCGCACCGGCGCTCGATGGAGGAAGAGCTGAGGCGAGCACTGCGTGAAATCCGTTCGGCGCTGGACGCCTACAAGCGCATGGTCGATGCCGGTCTGATCGCCCGGCCGGCGGGGGGCTCGGGGTATCCGCCCAACCTTCAGGTGTTGGTGGATGGTGCGGTCAACGCACAGACGCCGCAGGGCAGCAAGCTGTACTTCCTGCGACGCATCCCGCGCGATCCCTTCGCGGATGACGCGAGCAACGCCGCTGACACCTGGGGGCTGCGCAGCTACGAAAGCCCGCCGGACGACCCCAAGCCGGGCCGCGACGTGTTCGACGTGCACTCCCTGGCATCGGGCAAGGGCCTGGACGGCAGGCCGTACAGGCAATGGTGAGGATGCCCATGTCAGGCAGGCCGCGCGGCGGCTTCACCCTGATCGAGTTGCTGGTGGTGATGGCCATCCTGGCCACGCTGCTCACGCTGGCCGCGCCGCGCTACTTCGCCTCGGTCGAGCGCTCGAAGGAGGTGACGCTGCGCACGGACCTGCGCCTGTTGCGCGAGGCGATCGACAGGCATCGCGCGGACACGGGCCGCCTGCCGGAAAGCCTGGAGCAGCTCGCCCACGCGCGCTACCTGCGGGCGGTGCCCGTGGACCCGATCACCGACAGGGCGGATACCTGGGTCGTGGTGCCGGCTCCGGATGGCGTGACGGCAGGCGTCTACGACGTGCGCAGCGGCGCGCCCGGCATGGCGCGCGATGGCACGGCATACGGCGGCTGGTAGCGATGACGGCGCAGCGCGGATTCACGTACCTCAGCGTGCTGCTCGCCATGGCGCTGCTCGGCATCGGGATCGCCGCCGCATCGGAGGTTTGGGTCACGACGGCGCGGCGGCAGCGCATGGAACAACTCCAGTGGGTCGGGCAGCAATACGTGCAGGCGATCGGCAGCTACTACGAGGACTCCCCTGGCCGCTCGAAAGCCTATCCGGCGGCGTTGCAGGATTTGCTGGAGGACAGACGATTCGCGTTCACGCGAAGGCATCTTCGGCAGGCCTATGTGAACCCGTTCAGCGGTGCGGCCGATTGGGAGCCGGTCCGGGCGGCAGGCGGGGGAATTCGCGGAGTGCGTGTCGCCGTGCCGGACACCACAGGCCGCACGTTCGCCTATGAGTTCAGCTATACGCCGCGATGACGATATGCTGGCAGTGAACCTTTCGCGATACGCTGTCCGCGTCCCGCGAGTGGCAAAGGATTTCGTGTGAGTCGACTGGAAGGCCAACATCAAGGTCGCGTCGTGCCCGGCCTGCTCCTGGCAGCGGCGTTCTTCTTCTCGTCATCCCCCGCCCTCGCGCTCGATCCGCCGCTGCAGGTCTCGCAATACGCGCACACCTCGTGGACCGCCCGGGATGGAGCCTTGCTGGGCCTCGTCTTCGCCACGGCACAGACGCCCGACGGCTATCTCTGGGTTGCCGGTTCATTCGGACTGTTCCGCTTCGACGGCCTTCGGTTCGTGCCCTGGCAACCGCCCGAGGGCCAATCGCTGCCGGACAATCCCTACGCGCTGCTGGTGGCCCGCGACGGAACGCTCTGGATCGGCACCTTTGGTGGCCTGGCCAGCTGGAATGGCACCGAGCTGACACGGTATCCGCAGGTCGGCAGGGGGTTCGTGACGTCGCTGCTCGAGGCCCGCGACGGAACGATCTGGGCCGGCATCCTGGCGGATCGGGGTGGGCTGTGCGCCGTCCGTGGCGGGCAAGCCGAGTGCTCCACGCACGAGGGCGCCTTCGGCCAGTTCGTCTGGAGCCTGGCCGAGGACGGCGACGGGGTCCTGTGGGCGGCGGCGGACTCCGGCCTGTGGCAATGGAAACCCGGGGCGCCCCGGCGATTCGAGACGCCCGGGGTGCGGCTGGGCGACCTCGGCACGACCGCCGACGGGAAGCTCCTGGTCGGCATCCGTGGCGCGGGGATCAAGCAGCTGGCGGGCAACAAGCTGGTGCCCTATCCGATTCGCCGTGCGGCGAGGCCCGGCGAGCTGATCGCCGATCGCGACCTCAAGTCGAACAAGTTGCTGCGGGATCGTGACGGCGGTCTCTGGATCGGTACCGACGGCCGCGGGATCGTCCATGTGAAAGACGGCAAGGCGGACGCGTTCACCCGTGCAGACGGCCTCTCGGGCAACATCGCCTGCAGCCTTTTCCAGGACCGCGAAGGCAACATCTGGTTCGGCAGCGAGAAGGGGCTGGACCGCTTCCGGAAGCTGCCGGTCACCACCCTCTCGACGCCACAAGGCCTGCCCAGCGAGGGAACGAGGTCCGTGCTGGCCGCCACCGACGGCAGCGTCTGGGTGGCGACGAACGATGGGCTGGCCCGGTGGAAGGACGGGGCACCCAGCGTCTACAAGGAGCGCGACGGGCTGCCGGACGCGAGCGTGCAGTCGCTCTACGAGGACGCCGACGGGCGACTCTGGGTGAGCACGGGCCGCGGCGTGGCCTACTTTGCGAACGACCGCTTCGTCGCCGCCGACGCCGTGCCCAGCAAGGAGGTCTACTCGATCACCGGGGACGGGGAGGGCAACCTCTGGCTGTCGGGCAACGAAGGCCTGGCACGGCTGCACAAGGGCCGTTTCGTCGAGAACATCCCGTGGTCGGCGCTCGGCCGCTGGCAACAGGCCAAGGTCATCGTCGCCGACCGGGGCGGCCTGTGGCTGGCCTTCTGGGTGGACGGTGGCGTGCTGTATGTCAAGGACGGGAAGGTCCAGGCGAGCTACACGACCCTGGAGGGCCTGGGCGCCGGCCACGTCTCCGGTCTGCGGGTCGATGCCGAAGGGGCGGCGTGGGTGGCCACGGAGAAAAGTGGCCTCAGCCGCATCAAGGATGGCCGCGTTGGCACGCTCACGGTCGGCAACGGCCTGCCCTGCAACGCGGTTCACTGGTCGGCGCAGGACGACAACGGGTCGCTGTGGCTGTACACGGCCTGCGGGCTCGTGCGGATCATGCGCGACGACGTCGCCGCCTGGATCGCCGACCCGGGCCACCGGATCGCGCCGAAGGTCTGGGGCGCCGCGGAGGGCGTCCCGCTCCTGGCCTACACGCCAGCCTACTTCAATCCTCCGGTCGCGAAAGGTCCGGATGGAAGGCTCTGGTTCGTGTCGGGCGCCGGCGCCCAGGTGATCGATCCCGACCATCTGCCGTTCAACCCGCTGCCCCCGCCGGTCCACATCGAGGCGCTCGTCGTCGATCACAAGCCCTATGCGGTCGCGAATGGCCTGCGCCTGCCGCCGCTGGTCCGCGACATGACGATAGAGTTCACCGCGCTCAGCCTGGTCGATTCGAAGAGCACGCGGTTTCGCTACCGGCTGGAGGGGCACGACAAGGACTGGCAGGAGGTTGTCGACAGGCGCCAGGCCACCTACACCAACCTGCCGCCGGGAAGCTACCGCTTCCGCCTGAAGGCGGCCAACAACAGCGGCGTGTGGAACGACGAAGGCACGCAGCTCGAGTTCTCGATCGCGCCGGCCTTCTACCAGACTACCTGGTTTCGCCTCGCCGGCGCGGCCCTGCTCATCGGCCTGGCATGGAGCGGTGTGCAACTCTGGCTGCGCATGCGCATCCGCAGGCTGAATCGCCAGTTCGAAGCCACGCTGGAGGCGCGCGTCGCCGAACGCACCCGCATCGCCCGCGACCTGCACGACACCCTGCTGCAGCGCTTCCACGGGCTGCTGCTGCAGTTCCAGGCGGCGTTCAACCTCCTGCCCGATCGCCCGCGCGAATCGAAGCAGATCCTCGCGCGCGCCATCGACCGCGCGGCCGAGGCGATCACCGAGGGCCGCGACACCGTGCAAGGCTTGCGGGCCTCGACGCTGGAGACCGACAACCTCGCGGATGCCTTGCGGGCGCTCGCCGAGGATCTCGCGAGCGAGAACGGCCATGCGGCATCGGCGCATGTCGACGTCCGGGGCACGCCGCAGCCCCTGCATCCGATCGTGCGCGACGAGACCTTCCGCATCGCCGGCGAGGCGCTGCGCAACGCCTTCCGCCATGCCGAGGCGAAGCGGATCGACGTCGAGATCCACTACGACGCGCGGCAGCTGCGCGTGCGCGTGTGCGACGACGGCAAGGGGATCGAACCCGAGGTGCTGCGCAGGGGCGAGAAGCAAGGGCACTTCGGGTTGAGCGGGATGCGCGAGCGCGCCGAGCTCGTCGGCGGCCGGCTCACGGTCCGCAGCAGCCCGGGGGCGGGAACGGAACTGGAACTCGTTGCCCCCGCGTCGCGGGCGTACAGTAGACCCATACCGGCCCGATCGAGGCTCCTGCGGAAGATGTTCGTACCCAGCGAGACCGGCGAATGACCGAAGAACCGACACGCATCCACGTGCTCTGTGTCGACGATCATCCGATCGTGCGCCAGGGCATCGAGACGCTGCTGTCCGTGGAGCCGGACATGGCTCTCGTGGCGCAGGCGGCGAATGGCCGCGAAGCGATCCAGCTGTTCCGCGCACACCGGCCGGACGTCACGCTCATGGATCTGCAGATGCCCGGGATGAGCGGGCTGGACGCGATCGGCGCGATCCGGGCGGAGTTCCCCGATGCGCGGATCATCGTGCTCACCACCTATGCCGGCGACGCCCAGTCGCAGCGCGCGTTGCAGGCCGGCGCCAGCGGCTACCTGCTCAAGAGCGCGCTGCACAAGGAGCTGCTCGATGCCATCCGCGCGGTGCACGCCGGCGGCAGGGTGCTTCCCTCGGAAGACTCGTTCGTGCTGGCCGGGCAAGTCGCGGAGGAGACCCTGACGCCGGATGAAATCATCGTCCTTCGATTCATCGCGCAGGGGCAGGCCTACCCTGAGATCGCGAGGGTGCTCGGGCTCAGCGAAGAGGCCGTGCAAGCGCAGGTGCGCAGAATCGCGGCCAAGCTGGACGCGCTCGATCGCACGCTTGCCGCGATGCCCGAGCTCGAGCGCGGCATGGTCGAGACGGAACGCGCCGCCCGGCACGCCGCCGAGGCGGCCAGCCGCGCGAAGAGCGAGTTCCTCGCCAGCATGAGCCACGAGTTGCGCACGCCGCTGAATGCCGTCCTCGGCTACGCCCAGCTGCTGACCATGCAGGGCGGCCTGAGCGCACGGCAGGCGCGCGGCCTGGACACCATCCACAAGAGCGGGGAACACCTGCTGGCGCTGATCAACGACATCCTCGACCTGGCGCGCATCGAGGCGGGCCGCACGGGGCTGAATCCCGCGCCGGTCAAGCTGACGCCTGTTCTGCAGAGGGTGGTGAACTTGATGCGGGTCAAGGTCGACGAGAAGCACCTGGCCCTGGAGTTCGACGCTGGGGCGGGCTTGCCCGAGACCGTGCTGGCCGACGAGCGCCGGCTGAGCCAGGTGCTGCTGAACCTGCTGGGCAACGCGATCAAGTTCACCGACCACGGCAGGGTCACGTTGCGCGCCGATGCCGAGCCGACGGGCCCGGCGCAGGTGCTGCTGCGTCTGGAGGTCGAGGACACCGGTGTCGGCATGCACCCCGAAGACCTGGAGCGCATCTTCAAGCCCTTCGAGCAGGTCGGCGATGTGCAACGCCGCAGCGCCGGCACCGGCCTGGGTCTGGCCATCACGCGAGCGCTGGTGAACGACATGGGCGGGCAGGTGCAGGCGAGCAGCGAGCTTGGCCGCGGCACCCGGTTCCGCGTCGAGCTGCCTTTGCCGGTGGCCCCTCCCGCGGAGGAGGTTTGCGGCAAGGCGCCCGCCGCCGTGGCGCGCTACCAGGGGCCGCCGCGGCGGGTGCTGGTGGTCGATGACGTGGCGGCGAACCGCGCCCTGATGTGCGACTTCCTCAGCAATGCCGGATTCGAAGTGGCCCAGGCCAGCGATGGCAGCGAGCTGCTCGCCGCCGCGAGGCGCTTTCAGCCGGACCTGATCGTGATGGACAGCGTGATGCCGTCGCTGGACGGCGTGGAAGCCACACGCCGGCTGCGGCGCGACCCCGGCCTGGCCGCGGTGCCCGTGATCGCGGTCTCGGCGTTGACCACCGCCGAGCACCGTGCCGAATGCCTGCAGGCCGGCGTCAACGTGTTCCTCGCCAAGCCCGTGTCCCTGCAGGCGCTGCAAGCCCACATCGCAGAGCAGCTCGGCCTGCGATGGATCGATCCCGCCGCAGACGCCGGCTGAAGCGGGGTGCCTGCGCGGTCAGACCGGATCGGCGGTCCGGGCCCGGCCGTCGCCAGGGCTGGGTAGTTCCCATCAGAGAAGGGCGCGCCGTGTCGGTGTATGCTTTCTTGCTATTGGTCAGACCAATGGCAGGCATTGCAAGGGAGTTTCATGTCAGCGACTTCGAAAGCGGGCGACACGCGTCGGCCGTACCAGCAGGTGGCGGACCAGGTCCGCGCGGTCATCGAGGAAGGCGGCTTCCTGCCCGGATCGCGGTTGCCTCCGGAGCGCGACCTGGCGTTGCAGCTCGGGGTGTCGAGGCCTTCGCTGCGAGAAGCGCTGATCGCGCTGGAGATCGAGGGACGCGTCGAGATCCGGATGAGCTCCGGCGTGTATGTGTGCGCTCCGCCCGAGCGTGCCGGCGCCGAAGCGCCGATGCTGGGCGAAAGCCCGAGTGAGCTGATGCAGGCGCGCGCCGTGCTGGAGCAATCGGTGGTGACTCTGGCGGCTGCTCGCGCGACCAGGCAGGGCCTCGAACGCGTGCGCGCCTGCCTGGAGGCGATGAGGCTCGACATGCAGCGCGGCCAGGCGCCGATCCAGTCCGATCGGCGCTTCCACGTGGCCATCGCCGAGCTCACCGGCAACTCCATCCTCGCGCGGATGGTGGGCGAGCTGTTCGATGGCCGGTTCGGCGCCATCTCGTCGCACATGGCCAGCCGCGCGGAGAGCACCTTCAGCTGGGAAGAGGCCTTCCACGAGCACGAGCTGATCACGCTCGCGCTGGAGTCGCACAACCCGATCGATGCCGCGGCCGCCATGGCGGCGCACCTGAAGGCCTCGCGCGAGCGCTGGGTCGAGCAATCGGCCGCGGCGACGGCAGATGACGGCGCCGAGGCGCGTGCCAAGGCCGCCCTGCGAAAGGCGCCTTCGGCGCGCGCGGGACGGGTCCACGGCGCTTGATCGCGTCGCGTCAGCGCCATTGCAGCTGGACGATGCGGTAGCCACCCGCCTGCAGCGCCTGCAGCATCAGTGGCAGTGCCGCCGCGGTCTGGTCCTGCACGTCGTGCAGCAGGACGATGCCGCCGCCGCTGGCCTTCAGGCGCTGCAGCAGCCGGTCGGCCAGCACCTCGGGTGACTGGCCGGGCACCCAGTCTTCGACGCCCAGGTCGACCGACATCACGGTGATCCGCTGCTCGCTCAGCGCTCCCAGCAGGGCCGGCGTCTCTTCGAGGAAGGGAAAGCGGTAGGCGGGAGCCGGCGAACCGAACACCTCCAGGTGGGCCTCCTGCATGGCCCGCAGGTCCGACAGCTGCTCGGCCTCGGCCAGGCCGGCGAAGTGATCGTGGCGGAAGCCGTGCATGCCGACCGTGTGCCCTTCGTCACGCACCCGCCGCGCCAGCTCCGGCGAGCGCAGCAACGGCTCGCCGTTCATGAAGAAGGTCGCGAGGACGCATTGCCGCGCCAGCGCCTGCAGCACGATCGGCGTGGACTCGGGCCGCGGCCCGTCGTCGAAGGTCAACACCACCTCGCCTGGCTCGAGCGGCAGCGCCGCATGCTGAGCGCGGCCGTAGGCGGCGCCTTCGCGAGGCAGCGTCAGAACGCGCGAGGTGCCCAGCGCACCAGGGCCGCAGGCGGCAGCCACCGCCGGCGCCGCGGCGAACACCAGGGCGAGCGTCAGCCAGGCTGCAGTGATGTCACGCATGGGCCGTCGTGGCTGGCGCCGGGTCGCGGCCGGTGTCGGGGGGGTGGGTCGAGTGCGGAAATGGCGCCCACCAGGCCAGCAGGATGGGCGGCACCGAGAAGGCCAGCACGAGGGTGAAGAAGGTGCCGTAGTCGTGGCCGACCTGGTTCCATACCCAGCCGCTCACGGTGCCGGTGGACCACTTCGTCAGCGCCATCACGCCGGTGGCCATGGCGTAGTGCGCCATGCGGAAGGGCCCCGGCGCCACCTGCTGCATCATGTAGAGCATGTGGCCCACCGAGCCCATGCCGAAGCCGAACTTCTCGATCGCCACGATCACGCCGATCCACAGCGCGTCATCGGGCACCGACTGGCTGAGGTAGAAGTAGGTCAGGTGCGGCAGGTTGAGCACCACTGCCAGCAGGAAGAACGATTTCGGCAGCGTGCGCCGCGCCACCAGGAAGCCGCCGAGGAAGGCGCCGGCGATGAAGGCGATGGTGCCGGCCGTGCCGTTGATGTGACCCAGTGCCTCGTTGCTCAGGCCGAGCCCGCCGGCGCTGCGCGGGTCGAGCAGGAACAGCGGGCCGAACTTCTCGATGAAGCCCTCGCCGAAGCGGTAGAAGAAGATGACGGCGAGCATCATCCAGATCTGCGGCTTCTGGAAGAAGCTGACCCAGGCGTCGCGCATCGCGGTGAACCCGGCGGCGACCCCTTCGCCTTTCACCGTCGAGGGTGCACCCGGCGGCAGCACGCGCAGGTGCCACAGGCCGAAGACGGCCATCGCGCCGCCCGCGGCGGCCATCACGATCATCCAGCAGTGCACCCAGGCCATGCCGAGGCCCTCGTGCAGCCAGCCGGTCAGCGAGACCAGCAGGCCCGAGCCGATGACCGCGCCCATGTTCCAGCACATGCCCTGCAGGCCGGCGTAGCGGGCCTGCTCGGGGATGGGCATGGTGGTCATGAAGACGCCGTCGGCGCAGGTGTCCTGCGTGGCGGAGGCGAAGCCGGTGATCCAGAAGAAGGCGAGCGAGGCCTGGAAGAAGCCTTCCAGCGGCAGGCAGAAAGCCACCATGCCGAGCGAGGCCGCCATCAGGAACTGCATCGAGATGACCCACCAGCGCTTGCTGCGGTAGGCCTCCAGCAGTGGCGCCCACAGCGGCTTGAGCACCCAGGGCAGGTACAGCTGCGAGGTGTAGAGGGCGATATCCTCGTTGGACACGCCCATGTTCTTGTAGATGATGGCCGCGACGACGCCCACCATCACGTTGGGCAGGCCCATCGCGAGGTAGAGCGAGGGGACCCAGGCGAGGGGGTGGCGGGCCTGCGGGCTGGTTGGGCTGCTCATGGTCGGGTCAGGGCTTGGGGTTGATCGTCGTCATGACTTCGTCGGCGCCCTTGCCGGCCCGGATGGCCTCGATGGCTTGGCGCGCACGGGCGGCCTGTTCGGGCGAGTGCGCATTGGTGGCCAGGGGCACCAGGGCGCGGATGGCCTGTTCGCGGTCGCCGACCTCCAGGTCGACGCGGGCCTCGAGCAAGGCGTATTCGGGCACGGAGGGGGCCAGCAGGCGGGCAGCTCTTGCCGCGTTGAGCATGTTCTGGTCGACGCCCTTGGCGCCCAGCGCCAGCGCCAGGAAGTACAGCGTCGGTGCTTCGTCCTTCTTCAGGCGGTAGGCCTTGATCAAGTGGGTGCGGGCGCGTTCCAGGGCCGCTTGGCGCTCGTCGCCGGACAGCTTCTCCGACTGGCGCGTCAAGGCCCGCCCCATGAGGTAGTGCGCCTCGAAAGGCCCGTCCTGCGCGGAGACCATGGGCTCCAACAACTGCACGGCGGCCACGGGATCGCCGAACATGAGTTCGGCACGAGCCAGCACCAGCGTCAGTGGCGGGCTGGCGGCCTGCGCGGTGCTGCGGGCCTGTGCACGCAGCCGCGCGAGGATCTCCTGCCCGACTGGCGGCTTGGGGCAGGTGCGCAGCAGCCCCGAGTCCAGCGCCAGGTTCGCCGCCTCGTCCGACAGCCTGGACAGCCGGATCGTGGGCACCGGGATCTCCGAGCTGCGGATCTTCACCATCGGCAGGGATCGGCGATAGGAATCTATCTTTCTCAGCAGGTCGGCCGTCTTGATGCCGGTGGCGGACTCGAAGGCATCGACACTGTCTTCGCCTGAACCCGCACGGGCAAAGTAGCCGGTGAGCGCCTGCGTGCGCTGGCTGTCGCTGAGCATGTAGTGGGCCAGCAGCCAGGATTGCGCGTAGAGGCGAGCTGACTCGAAGTGAGTGGGCTGCTTGGAAACGCCCCGGTTCCATCGCAGGACGTCCTCGAACGGCATCCAGGGGGGGGTGGCCAGTGTCGGCAGCCAATCCTGGTTCTGGCCGCCCAGCGAGATCGCGCCGTCCTCGTACGCCGCGGTGGCCATGTACTCCGCGAAGCCTTCGACATACCACACGGGGTAGGCCATCGTCGCGTACTGATACATGAGGTGGTGCGCGTACTCGTGCTGCAGGATGGACTGGCTGGTGTCCCACCCGTCCGGGCCCAGCGTGCTGGCCTGCGTGGCGTACATCAGCGTGCCCTCGGCGCAGAGGTAGTAGACACCGGCCGTGTTAGCGGTTAGGTCGGTGCGCAGGTCGCGGAGCGCGCGCGGGCCCTCCATCAGCTGGATCTCGGCGCGTCCCTGCGCCCGCAGGTTCTTGCCCTCTGCACCGAGAACCTTCAGCGCCAGCCAGCGGAAAGCCTCCAACTGCTTGAGGTAGTCGCGGGTGACGGATTCCTGGGCGCTGCTGTAGAGCGTGAAGTGCTCGCTTTCGGCCAGCATCCAGCTGGCGGCCATCGCGGGCGCCGCGAGCAGCCATGCGGCCAGGCAGGCCGCGAAGGTGCGGAGTTTCAGGCGTCGTGGTGTCATCGGTTCATCGTGCCGGTGTCAGGGCTTGCAGCGCCGCCGACACGTAGACCAGCGGCGCATTCCAGTTGATCGCCACTTCGTTGCTGGCGTAGCTGCACACGTGGTCGAGCCAGGCCTTGGCGGGCGCCGTCGACGGGTAGGGCACCGTGCAGTCCTTGGTGTCGTTGAGCCCGCCGTTGGGGCCGCCGACGATGAAGCCGGGCACCGGTGCCGCGATGCCATCGGCCTCGGACGGGCGGTGGTGCGGGTGCTGCGGCGAGCGGGCGCCGAAGCCGGTGACCATCGAGGTGCCGAGCGGGTTGCGGCCGAGCACGAAATCCAGCGCCGATTGCGCGGCATCGAGATACGCGCGTTGGCCCGAGAAGCGGTAGGCCTGGATCAGCATCATGGCCTGGTTGAGCAGGCCGGAGGTGCTGCCCCAGATGAAGTCGGCCGCCTGCGCGCCGACGCGGTAGGGCGAGGACGACCAGACGCTCGCCAGGCCCCGTGCGAGGCCATCGATGCGCTCGGCGATCAGGCGCTGGTCCGCGGCCGGGGTGAGCCGCTGGTGATGCTGGGCGAGCGATATCCACACCAGGCCGTTCACGCTGTTCCAGGCCGGCACGCTGGCCGGCACGCGCTCGGGCGCGAGCGCCTTGTAGAAGGCGTCGTCGCGGGTGGTGATGTAGAGCTCGGCGGCGGCCCAGGCGAACTCGTCGTCGAGCTGCTTGTCGTCGTAGCCGCCGGTGTGGACGTCAGGCGGCTGCTTGTAGATCGCATTGGGGTTCTTGCGCGCCCAGGCCCAGGCGGCGAGGGCGGCGCTGCGCATGCGTGCCGAAAGGCCCGGGCGTTGCGCCTCGAAGCCGGCGAAGACGCGGCTCGCGGCGGCCATCACCGCGGCGAAGTCCAGCGCCGCCGCGGTGGTCTTCTGCACCACGTAGCGCCTGGCCGTGGCCTGGTGCGGCATGACCATGCCGTCGAAGCCCTTGTTGGTGAGCTTGTGGTAGACGCCGCCGTCGGCCGGGTCCTGCATCGTCAGCATCCACTCGAGGTTCCAGAGCACCTCGTCGAGCAGGTCGGGCAGCGGGTTGCCGCTCTCGGGGATGTTCAGCGACCGGCGCTGGAAGTACTCGGGGAAGTGCTCGTAGGCGGCCAGCAGCGTGTAGGTGGTGATGCCGGAGTTGACGATGTACTTGTTGTAGTCGCCCGCGTCGTACCAGCCCTTGGGGCTGGAGATCACGCTGCCCTCGGGCCGGCCCGGGCCCGCGGCGGAGGCATGCACCAGCACCTGGGTGTCGGGATGGCCGGCGGGCCGCGCCCACGCACCCGCGTGCTTCGGCTCCAGCGCGATGCCGGCCCGGTTGAAATAGAAGGCCCGGAGGGCGCCGGCGTTGAGCGCATCGTAGGCCCCGGGCGCGACGACGAAGGCGGGCGAGTCGGCCACGCCGTCGATGCGCAGCTGGTAGGTGCCCGGCGTCTCGAGCGAGGAGAAGTCGGCCAGCCGGAAGCTCTCCTGCGCCGGCTCCCACGCCGCGGCGGCGCCGAGCGTGCCGCGGTAGGCCTCGCGGCCGGTGGCGGTGTCGACGACGGTGAAGCCCGTGGCCGGCGTGGCAGGCACGGCGGCCCACTTGGCGGCGGCCGGCGCAAAGCCGACCTGGTTGACCTGGATGGCGGGCGTGCCCTCGGCGAAGGCGGGCGAGGAGGCGGCGAACAGCAGCGCGGCGGTGGAGAGAAGGCGGGGTTGGATCAAGGGGAAGCTTCCCAGACGACGGTGTCGGTGAGGCCGGCCTCGGTGCTGACGCGCAGCACGTTGCGGCCGGCGGCGAGCGCGACCTCGGGCCACTCGGCGATGCGGTCGGCCGGCTCCATCGAGCCAATCGACTTGCCGTTGACTTCGAGCGTCACGCGCGCGGCGTTGGTGTAGACCTTGACGGCGTTCGGGCCCGTCTTGCGCAAGGTGTGCCGGCGGCTGGTGATGTGCACCATCGGCGCGCTGGCCCATTGCGCCTGGTACCAGAAGAAGGCGTCCTTGCGGACCCGGCGGTCGTAGGTGACCAGGCCCTTGTCGTTCACGCCCGGGCGGTCGCCCTCGTTGCGGCCGGCAGAGGCGTGGTCGAAGGCGAGCCAGACGAAGCTGCCCCACAGCCAGGGCCGCTTGCTGATCTGGGCCCAGTAGGCTTCGTGGAACAGGGCCTGGTACTGCTCGGGGTGCCAGCGGCCGCCGGGCTCGGGGCGCTGCGGCGGATCCTGCTGGTGCAGCACGCTGGCGCCGGCGCCGTACTCGCCCAGGCCGATGGGGCGCCGGGGCAGCTGGGCGCGCAGCTTGTCGGCCCAGGGCCCCACGTCGGTGAAGGCGCCGTCGTACCAGCCCCAGTAGCGGTTGTAGCCGGTCAGGTCGGCCTGCAAGGCCATCGGGTGGTCATCGGGCGCGCAGCAGTGGGCGTAGGCGGTGGGGCGGCGCGGGTCTTCCCGCTTGGCCAGCGCATGCATCTCGGCCAGCAGCGCGCGGATGGGCTCGTCGCTGCGGTAGACCTCGTTGCCCAGGCCCCAGACCGCCACCGAGGCGTGGTGCCCGGTCTGCCGCACGAGTTCGCGCAGCTGCTGCGCGAGGTTGGCACGGAAGGCGTCGCTCTCGGTCATCGCCGCGTTGAGCGGGATCTCGGTCCACAGCACCAGGCCCAGCTCGTCGGCCAGCTCGTAGGTGCGCGGCGGGTGCTGGTAGTGCACCAGGCGCAAGCCGGTGGCGCCCAGCTCGCGCAGGAGCGCGAAGTCTTCCTCGATCTCGGCATCGCCCACGGCCACGCCGCGCCCCGGGCGGCCGGCATGGAAGTAGTTCACCCCGTGCAGCGCGTAGGGCTTGCCGTTGAGCAGGAAGCCGCGCTCGGCGTCCACCGCCACGCTGCGGATGCCCACCGGCAGCGCCACCGCGTCCACCGCCTGGCCGCCGCGCAGCAGCTCGGCGTGCAGGCGGTAGAGGTAGGGATCGTGCACGCCTTGCCACAGGTGCGGCCGGGTCACTTGCAGCGACGCGCGCGCCACCTCGGTGGCGCCTGCGCCCACCTGCATCGCCTGCTCGCGCTGCAGCACCGCGCGGCCCGCTGCATCGCGCAGCGTCAGGCGCAGCACCAGCCGCTCGGCGCGTGTGGCGTCGTTGCGCACCCGTGCGGCCACCTGCAGCGTGGCGCCGCCGGGGGACACCGCGTCGGCCGCCACCGTGAGCCCGGGGCCGCCATGGTCCAGCAGGTCGAAGTGCTGCGCCGCGGTCTCGACCAGGCGCACGCGGCGGTACAGCCCGCCGAACACCGTGAAGTCGCCCCCCAGCGGGGCGATCTGCGGCTGGGTGGCGTTGTCCACCCGCACCGCCACGGTGTTGCGGCCGGCCTGCAGCAACGGGGTCACCTCGAGGCGAAAGCGCGCATAGCCGCCCTCGTGGCGGCCGGCGTGGTGGCCGTTGACCCACACGTCGGCGGCCAGGGCCGCGCCGTCGAACTCCAGAAAGCGTCGCCGCGGCGACGCCGAAGGCCGCACGTCGAGCGCGAGCCGGTACCAGGCCGGGCCGCGGTAGAAGGCGCCGCCGGCCTCGCCGTCGACCGCGTTGTAGGTGTGCGGCAGCGTCACCGGGGCCCAGGCGCCGTCGTCGAACGCAGGCGCGTGGGCATCCGGGACGTCGGCGCGATGGAATCGCCAGCCGATGTCCAGCGGCGTCACGTCGCGTGCGGCGGCCGGGCCGCACGCGAGCAGCAGCAGCCCCAGCAGCGCCAGGGCGGCACGCCATGCCTTCGAGGCGGCACCGGGCATGGACGTGCGAGCCTCGCGCTTCAGGCGGCGGCCCAGTCCAGCGACGAGCCGGTGGCCAGCACCCGGCTGCGCTGGCCGTCGACCTCGAGGCACCACTGCGTCAGCGAGCCCTCGGTGACCTCGGCGCTGTAGCGCCCGCCTTCGCGGCGGACCGTGCCGCGGGCCGCGATGCGGCCATCGGGCGAGGCCACCGCGAAGGGCGCCGTCGCCCCTTCCGCCAGGGCGAAGACCCGCAGCGTGACGCCGTTCGCATAGTCGTAGTCCGGCCGCTCGGTCTCGCTGCCCCACGGCAGCACCGTGTTGGGCGCCACGTACAGCGGCAGGCTCAGGAAGCCGTGCTGCTCGCGCTGCCAGCGCCCGCCCGGCTTGCGCTCGCCGCTGAGCAGGTGGGTCCACTCGCCACCGGTGTCGGGCAGGTACACGTCGACCTCGCCGCTCTCGGTGAACACCGGCGCGACCAGCAGCGACTCGCCCAGGTGGTACTGGCGGTCGAGCGCCGTGCAGGCGGGGTCGTCGGCGTGCTCGAGCACCATCGAGCGCATCACCGGCACGCCCGTCTCGCAGGCCTCGATGGCCTTGGCGTAGAGGTAGGGCATGAGGCGGTGCTTCAGGCGGGTGAACTCGCGCAGGACGTCGCAGCTTTCCTCGTCGACCAGCCAGGGCACGCGGTAGTAGCTGCTGCCGTGCAGGCGGCTGTGCGAGGACAGCAGGCCGAACTGGATCCAGCGCTTGTAGACGGCCGGCGGCGGGTTGCCCTCGAAGCCGCCGATGTCGTGGCTCCAGAAGGCGAAGCCGCAGGAGGTGAGCGACAGGCCGCCGCGCAGGCTCTCGGCCATCGACTCGAAGTTCGACCAGCAGTCGCCGCCCCAGTGCACCGGGAAGCGCTGGCCGGAGGCGTAGGTGGAGCGCGCGAAGACCATGGCCTCCTCGCCCTTCACCTCGCGCAGCAGCTCGAAGACGGCCTCGTTGTACTGCAGCGCATAGAGGTTGTGCATCTCCACCGGGTCGGAGCCGTCGTGGTAGACGACGCCTTCGGTCGGGATGCGCTCGCCGAAGTCGGTCTTGAAGCAGTCCACGCCCTGTGCGAGCAGCCGGCGCAGGTGGCCCTGGTACCAGGTGACGGCGGCCGGGTTGGTGAAGTCGACGATGGCCATGCCGGGCTGCCAGAGGTCGGTCTGCCACACGAGCCCGTTCGGCCGCTTGAGGAAGTAGCCGCCCTTCACGCCCTCGGCAAACAGTGGCGACTTCTGCGCCACGTAGGGGTTGATCCAGAGGCTGACCTTCAGGCCCTTGGCCTTCAGGCGCGCCAGCATCGCCTCGGGCTCGGGGAAGCCGCGCGGATCCCACTGGAAGTTCACCCACTCGAACTCGCGCATCCAGAAGCAGTCGAAGTGGAAGACGGCCAGCGGCAGGTCGCGGCGCTTCATCTCGTCGATGAAGTGCGTCGCGGTCGCCTCGTCGTACTGGGTCGTGAACGAGGTCGTCAGCCACAGGCCGAAGCTCCAGGCCGGCGGCAGCGGGGCGCGGCCGGTGAGCGCGGTCAGGCGCGTGAGCACGTCCTTCTGGGTCGGGCCGGCGATCACGCAGTAGTCGAGGCTCTCGCCCTCGCGGCTGAACTGCACGCGGGTGGTCTTCTCCGAAGCGACCTCGAAGGACACCGGGCCCGCCTCGTTGACCAGCACGCCGTAGCCGCGGTTGGTCAGGTAGAACGGCACGCTCTTGTAGGCCTGCTCGCAGGCGGTGCCGCCGTCCTTGTTGGTGTTCTCGACGACCTGGCCGTTCTTCACCCACGGCGTGAAGCGCTCGCCGAGGCCGTAGACGCTTTCGCCGACCTGCAGCGTGAGCTGCTCGTGGACGAAGTTGCGTCTTTCACCCTGGGCAGCGCCCCACTGGATGTAGCCCAGGCTGCGCCAGTCGCTCTTGGTGAGCACGCGGCTGCCTTCACGGAAGACGAGGCTCCAGCCTTCGCCCTTCTTCACGTCGACCGAGATCGTGCCGGAGCTCAGCGTGACGTGGGTGGCGGTCTCCTCGACCTGCACGGCCGGCGTGCCGGCACCGGGCATCGGCACGTGCAGGCGCGGCGGCTCGGAAGCCGAGTAGTGCTCGACGCTGACGCGGATCACGCCAGGCAGCGGCGAGCGCAGCGTGACGGTGAGCGTGGGGCCTTGCAGTGTGTCGCCGCGGTGCTTGATCGGCCGCGTGGTGGCCAGCACGACGATGCGGTCGGCATGCGCCTCGACCGCATAGGCTTCGGCCGCGTAGTGCGCGGCGATGCCCGGCTGCAGCAGCCATTGTCCGTCGGTGAATTTCATTGAACTCGGTTCCTCATGAACATCGGTGTCGCTCGGGCTTCAGGCGAGCCCGCGGTAGTGGAAATCGTGCAGTCGCAGCTCGCCGCGGCCGGCGGCGAACAGCGCGACCTTCAGGCTCATGAAGCCGCCGAAGACGTTGTGGTGGAAGCCGGACATCTCCATCTGCCAGGGATGGCGCTTCCAGTGCTGGCCGTCGGCCGAGTATTCGAAGCGCGCGACCTGGTCGCGGCAGCTCAGCTTCAGGTGCATGCGGCGGCCGTCGAGCGGCTCGCGCATCCAGGTGTGCTCCTGGCCGTAGTGGTAGGTGTGCATGTGCGTGCGGCTGAAGCCCACGCCGGCGAAGCCGCGCTGGTCGTAGAACAGGGCCAGGCCGCCTTGGGCATCGCCCTCGACCTCGAGCACCACGGAGGCCTCGTAATGGCGGTCGCCCACCAGGCAGGTCAGCGGCGAGCAATCGGCCAGCGTGCTGCCCTTGCCCTGCAGCACGAGGCCGGGCTCGGCGAAGCGAAGGCGCTGCGTCTCCTGCGGGCCGGGGGCGAAGAAGCTCCACTGCCAGCCCAGCTGCGGGCCGGAGAAGTCGTCGGACAGGGCTTTGCCGGAGGGGCTTTTCCGGCCGCCCCGCGGCTTCGCCAGAGGCGCCGCGAGCGTGCCGCCCTGGGCGCGAGGCCAGCCGTCGCGCGTCCATTCGATGGGCTCCAGCAACGTCTGGCGGCCGAGGGTGCGGTAGCCGTTCTCGTAGCCGTGGTAGACCATCCACCAGTCGCCCGCCGGCCCTTCGACCAGGCTGGCGTGGCCGCGCGACCACCAGGGCTCGTCGGCGCTCTGCGTCCGCACGATGGGGTTGCGTGGGCAGTTCTCCCACGGCCCGTGGACGGAGTTGGATCGGGCCACGGTGACCATGTGGCTGGTCGCCGGGCCGGAGGTGCCGCCGACGGCGGACACCAGGTAGAACCACTCGCCGCGGCGCAGGAGCTTCGGGCCCTCGGGCGCGAACATCTCCACCACCCAGTCCTGCGGGTACTGCCACGGCGTGCAGGCGTGCTCGAGCTCGCCGATGGTCGACAGGCCGTCGTCGGCCAGGCGGATGCGGCGGATGCCGTTGACGAAGAGGTAGCGCTTGCCGTCCTCGCCGACGACGTGGCCCGGGTCGATGCAGCCGGGCAGCTTCAGGTCGATCGGGTCGCTCCAGGGGCCGCGGATGTCGTCCGCGTAGGTGACGTGGATCGCCGTGCCTTCGTCCTGCAGCGTGGGGATGTAGAGGTAGTAGCGGCCCTGGTGCTTGATCAGGTCCATCGCCCAGACCGTGCCGATCGGGCGGTGCAGGGCGGCGCCGATCGGCGCCCAGTTGACCAGGTCGGTCGAGTGCCAGATCACCGCGCCGGGGTAGGACTGGAATGACGAGAACGTCATGTAGTAGTCCGCCCCGTCCTTGAGGATGGTGGGGTCGGGGTGGTCGCCCGGCACGATGGGGTTGAGGTAGGTGCCGTCGCCGAGGTCGGCGCTGCGCTGGCCCTCGATGCCGCGGCCGAAGCGCGGCTCGCGCGCCGCGCCGGAGGCGCGCGGCGCGGCGGCGG
>JBMOQN010000045.1:0-63957 GCA_049322835.1 Pseudomonadota bacterium
GCGAGCAGCAGATGCTGGCGATGGGCCGGGCGCTGATGGCCAGGCCGAAGGTGCTGCTGCTGGACGAGCCCAGCATGGGCCTGAGCCCGATCATGGTCGACAAGATCTTCGAGGTGGTCGACACCATTCACAAGCAGGGCACCACCATCCTGCTGGTCGAGCAGAACGCCTCGCGCGCCCTCGCGCTGGCCAACCGCGGCTACGTCATGGAGTCCGGCGAGGTCACCATGTCCGGCCCCGCACACGACCTGCTCAACGACCCCAAGGTGCGCGCCGCCTACCTGGGCGAGTGAGATGAAAAGAGGGGCCCCTCCGAAGAGTGGGCCCCCAAGGCAAGGGTCAGCTGGAAAGCTTCGCTCCCCTCACATCGGTAACCAGGATCAGTTCACGTTCACGGCCGCCCAGGCGGCGTTGACCTTGTTCCACACCTTGGAGCCCACGCCGCCGTAGAGGTCGGCTGCCGCGGCCAGCGTGGCTTCGCGGGCCTGGGCATAGGTGGTGTCCGAAGTCATGTAGACCGACAGCGCACGGTACCAGATGCGCTCGGCCTTCTTGCGGCCCACGCCCTTGACCACGGCGTTGCCGGTGGCGACCTTGGTGTCGCCGGCCTGGCAGGTGGGCGACGCGGGGCCGTCAGCCGGCTGCGAGCCCTCGGCCAGCAGGTAGAACAGGTGGTTGCCCACGCCCGACGAGTAGTGCACGTCGAGGTTACCCACGCCGGGGTACCAGCAGTCGGCCGAGTCGCCGTCCGAGCTGGGCTGGATCATCGAGCGCAGCGGCACGCCGCTGCCATCGCGCCGCAGGCGCTCGCCGATCAGGTAGTCGGGCGTCTCGGCCTCGTTCTTGGCGTAGAACTCGACCATCGAGCCGAAGATGTCGGAGGTCGACTCGTTCAGGCCGCCCGATTCGCCCGAGTAGATCAGGCCGGCGGTGCGCGAGGTCACGCCGTGGCTCATCTCGTGGCCGGCCACGTCCAGCGCGACCACCGGCCAGTAGCTGCCGTCGCCGTCGCCGTAGCTCATGCAGAAGCAGCTGTCGCTCCACGAGGCGTTGACCCAGGGCAGGCCGAACAGCGACTGGTGCACCTTGGACTTCGCGCCCTTGCCGTCGTCGGCGATGCCATGGCGGCCGTGCACGTTGAGGTAGTAGTCCCAGGTGTAAGCGTGGCCGGCGGCCGCGTCCACCGCCACGGTCTGGCGGTTCTCCTTCGTGCCGTCACCCCACTGGTTGTCGGCGTCGACGAAGAGCGCGCCGGGGCCGGAGAACTTGCCCTTCAGGTCGTACACCGCATGGCCGCCACGCGACAGGTCGCGCAGTGCGAAGCTGCCATCGGCCTGGCTGTCGCCATGCACCTCGATCTCACCCAGGAACAGGCTCTTGCCGCTGCCCACGGCATCGGCGTGCTGGATGTCGTCGTAGCTGTCGAGCACCTGGCCGCTGTGGGCGTGCACGATCACGTGCTTCTCGGTCGGCACGCCGGCGTGGGTGCGGCCCGTGTAGAGCACGTCCCAGGCCAGCAAATGCTTGCCGCCGCGGGCGTAGACCACGAGTTCGCTGCTGACCGTGGCGCCGGTGGCGACGGCCGCGGTGCGCAGGCCGGCGAGTTCGGCCGCCGAGGCGGCCAGGGCGGGCTTGGTCGACAGAACGGGTGACGCGGCGAGGGTGCGCGACAGGCCACGCAGTGCACCGCCGGCCTCGCTGTGCACGACCACGTCGCCGCCGATCACGCGCAGGCCCTGGAAGCGACGGGCGAAGCGCACGTGCTCGGTGCCGTCGGCGTCGACCACCACGTCGCGGGCCTGGAACGCGTCGGCTCCGGCGCGGGCCTCGGCGGGCTGCAGGTGGGCCAGGGCACGGGCCACGGCCTGCGGGTGCTTGTCGGCCGGCGCGGCCTGGGCGGCCAGGGAGGCGAGCAAGGCGGCGCAGGCAAGTGCGACGCGGCGGATCGGGTGCGAGGTCAAGGCAACGACTCCTTGTGGGTGGGGGGGCATGGGTGGTACCGCGTGCGGTGCGAGGCGCATCATGGCCGTGCGTGACATGCGTCACAAGGCATCGACCGGGGCGGCATGAACATCCTTGAACAAGGCCAGGGGGTCATTGAACCTTCATGACCTTTTCACCGGGGCGTCATGGCACGCCGCCAGCATGCCGGGCCATGCAGACCGACCCCACCGACCAGGCCGAGTCGACCGCCACGCTGCGCTACCGCACGCTGTGGATCTCCGACATCCACCTGGGCACGCCGGGGTGCCAGGCGCAGGCGCTGCTGGATTTCCTGAAGTCCACCGAATGCGAGACGCTGTACTTGGTGGGCGACATCATTGACGGCTGGCAACTGCGCCGCGGCTGGTACTGGCCGCAGGCCCACAACGACGTGGTGCAGAAGCTGCTGCGCAAGGTGCGCAAGGGGACGCGCGTCGTCTTCGTGCCGGGCAACCACGACGAGTTCGCGCGCAAGTACCTGGGCCACAGCTTTGGCGGCATCGAGGTGGTGGAAGACTGCGTGCACCAGACGGCGGACGGCCGGCGCCTGTGGGTCACCCATGGCGACCTGTTCGACGGCGTCATCCAGTGCGCGAAGTGGCTGGCCTACGTCGGCGACTCGCTCTACGAGTTCACGCTCAAGTTGAACCGCTACCTGAACCACCTGCGGGCCAAGTTCGGCCTGCCGTACTGGAGCCTTTCGAAGTACCTCAAGCTCAAGGTCAAGCGGGCCGTCAGCTACGTGAGCGACTTCGAGGCTGCGGTGGCGCGCGAGGCGCGCAAGCGGGGCGTGCACGGCGTGGTCTGCGGCCACATCCACCACGCCGAGCTGCGCGAGATCGACGGCGTGCTGTATGCGAACGACGGCGATTGGGTCGAGAGCCTGACCGCGCTGGCCGAGCACGCCGACGGCCGGCTGGAGCTGGTCGATTGGGCGACCGTGATGGCCGAGGCCGGGCGCGCGCCGCTGCCGGCCGCCGAGCCGCACGCTCCCTTGGGCCCCCCGCCGCTGCCGCTGCCTGCGCCGGTCCCGCTGCCGGGCCGACTGCCCGAGCCGGTGCTCGAGTACAGGCTCTCTGAGTGACCCGGAAGGGTCATGCCACTGTCATACATTCTTCATAAACTGCGGCGATGAGCGACTTTCTGCCCGTCGGAGCCCCCGTGGAAACCGCGAGCCCCAGCCCGCCTGCACCATTGGCCCTGCTCAGCCGAGAGCAGGCCATCCTGGAGTTCAACCGCCGAGTGCTGGCCCAGGCCCAGCGAGAGGATGTGCCGCTGCTGGAACGGCTGCGCTACGTGACCATCGTCTCGTCCAACCTCGACGAGTTCTTCGAGGTGCGGTTCGCCGATGCGCTGGAGGCCGCGCGCGCCGCGCCCGGCGGTGCGCCGTTCGCCGACCTCGGCGAAGTGGCGGCCCAGGCCCATGCCCTGATCGACGAGCAATACGCCGTATTCAACGACGAGGTGATGCCGGCGCTGGCGCGCCACGGCATCCTCGTCATCAGCCACGACCAGCGCAGCCCGGCGCAGCGCGAGTGGGTGGCCGGCTTCTTCGAGCGCGAGGTGCGTCCGCTGCTGATGCCGGTCGGGCTGGACCCGGCCCACCCCTTCCCGCAGGTGGCCAACAAGTCGCTCAACTTCATCGTGCGCCTGGGCGGTCGCGACGCCTTCGGCCGCGAGAGCCAGATCGCCATCGTCAAGGTGCCGCGCGTGCTGCCACGGGTCATCCGCATGCCGGCGGCTGTCTGCGAGCCTGGCCAGCAGGGCTTCGTGCTCCTGTCGAGCGTGATCCGGGCCCACCTGCAGGAGCTGTTCCCTGGCCGGGAGGTCGAGTCCTTCTCGCAGTTCCGCGTCACGCGAGATTCCGACCTGGAGGTCGACGAAGACGACGTCACCAACCTGCGCCAGGCACTGCGCACCGGACTGACCACACGGCACTTCGGCCAGGCCATCCGCATGGAGGTGGTCAACACCTGCCCGGAGGAGCTCTGGCGCTTCCTGCTCGAACAGTTCGACCTGCCCGAAGCGGCGCTGTATCGCGTCAACGGCCCGGTCAACCTGGTGCGGCTGAACCAGTTGATCGACCAGGCCGATGATCTGGCCGGCGGCAAGTGGCTGCGCTTTCCGCCCTACGAGCCTTCGTGGCCGGTCGGTCGCCTGCCCCGCGTGGGCTCGATGTTCGACACGCTGCGAGAGCGCGACGTGATGCTGCACCACCCGTTCGAGAGCTTCGACCCGGTGGTCGAGTTCCTGCGCCAGGCGGTTCACGACCCCGAGGTGCTGGCGATCCGGCAGACGGTCTACCGCACCGGCGAGAAGTCGGTGCTGATGGACCTGCTCATCGAAGCGGCGCGGCGTGGCAAGGAGGTGGTGGTCGTCGTCGAGCTCAAGGCCCGATTCGACGAGGAGGCCAACATCAACTGGGCCGAGCGGCTGGAGGCAGTGGGCGCGCAGGTCGTCTACGGCATCGTCGGCCTGAAGACCCACGCCAAGCTGCTGCTGGTGACGCGTCGCGAGATCAACGCCCGTGGCGTCACGCACCTTCGGCGTTATGTTCATCTTTCCACCGGCAACTACAACCCCAAGACGGCGCGCCTCTACACCGACATCGGCTACCTCACGGCCGACCCGGGCATCGCCGCCGACGCCGATGCGGTGTTCCAGCAGATCGCCAGCCTGACCCGGGTGAAGCCGCCGCGCCACCTGCTGACGGCGCCCTTCGTGCTGCACCGCCGCCTGGTGCGCCACATCGCCCAGGTGGCCGAAGCGGCCCGGGCCGGCAGGCCGGCCCGCATCGTGGCCAAGTTCAATGCCCTGACCGACCCGGCGCTGATCCATGCCCTGACCGAGGCCGGCCGCGCCGGCGCGAAGATCGACCTGGTCGTGCGCGGCGCGTGCATGCTGCCGCCCGGTATCCCGGGCCAGACCGACAACATCCGGGTGCGCTCGGTGATCGGGCGCTTCCTCGAGCACTCGCGCATCCTCTGGTTCCGCTGGGGCGAGTCGGACGACGACGAGGCGCTGTACCTGTCGAGCGCCGACTGGATGGGGCGCAACATGTTCCGCCGCATCGAGCTGGCCTGGCCCGTGCGCGACGCACGCCTGCGCCAGCGCGTGCTCGACGAGTGCCTGGTGCCTTACCTGCACGACACGCGCGATGCGTGGGAGCTGCAAAGCGACGGCCACTACCGCCGTGCGGGGCCGCCGGCCGGCGGTAAGCCGGTCAGTGCCCAGGGGGCGCTGATGGCGCGCTTCGGTGGTGGCCAGGGGGCCGTCTGACACATGGACCTGATCCTCTGGCGCCACGCCGAGGCCGAGGAACTCTCGGAAGGCATCGACGACCCGGCGCGTGGCCTGACCGCCAAGGGCGAGCGCCACGCGCGCCGTGTGGCCGACTGGCTGAACCAGGTGCTGCCGCATTCGACCAAGGTGCTGGTGAGCCCGGCGCTGCGTGCCCGCCAGACGGCCGAGGCGCTCGAGCGCAAGTTCAAGGTCGTCGACGCGTTGGCCCCCGAGGGCACGGTGGACGGCCTGCTGGCCGCGGTGCGCTGGCCCGATGCGCGCGAGCCGGTGCTGGTGGTCGGCCACCAGCCCACCATCGGGCTCACGGCGGCCTACCTGATGACGGGGGCCCGGCTGCTGGGCGCCCATGCGCCGGAGGGCCTGCTGCCCTGGTCGGTGCGCAAGGGTGGCGTCTGGTGGCTGCGCCACCGCCCGCGTGAGGACCGCGGTGAGGTGGTGCTCGTCGCGGTGCGCTCACCCGAGCTGGTCTGAAGCTCAGGGCTTCTTGACCTGGTCCTTCACCCACGCGCCGAGCGTGGCCATGCGCGAGTAGATGCCGTAGAAGTTGGGGTCGGCGCAGCCCCAGCCCCAGCTCACCACGCCGACCTGCAGGTGGAAGGCCTTGCTGGCGTTCTTCACCACGAGCGGGCCGCCCGAGTCGCCCTGGCAGGTGTCCTTGCCGCCTTCGGCCAGGCCGGCGCACAGCATGGTGTCGGTGATGCGGCCACCGTACGAGTCGGCCGAGTTGCAGACTTCGCGGTCGACGATGGGCACCTTCACGTTGTGCAGCTCAGAGGGGAAGAACGGCGGAACCTCGGTGTTGCCCCAGCCCATGCCGAAGCTGGTGCGCCCGGTCGGCGCGAACTTCGATTCACCGTCGAGGCTGGTGATGTACTCGACAGGCTCGATGTCGTTCACCGCTTCGCTCAGGCGCAGCACCGCGATGTCGGAGTCGCTCGTGCGGCTGTTGTACTTCGGGTGGCTGGTGATGCGCGTGACATCGACACGGCGACCGCCTTCGTTCAGATCCTGTGTTCCCACCAGCACCTGGATCTGCTGGGGCTGGGCACCGGACACGCAATGCGCTGCGGTCAGTACGTCGCGCGGGCCGATCAGAGAGGCGCCGCAGAACTGTGCGTTGTAGTTGTCCGAGGTGCCGGCATCCACCAGCGCCACCATGAAGGGCCAGCGGCCGTCCTTGGCTGGCTTGCCGCCCACCACCTCGGTGTGGATGTCGCCGAGGGGCACCCCGAGCTGTGCTGCGCGCTCGACCTGGTGGGCCATCACGCGGTCGCGGTGCGGGTTGCCGGATTGGGCCAGCGCGGGCGCGGCGGTGATCGCGCCGAGCAGGGCCAGCGCCACACCGCGCCAGCTGGCGGCGCGCAAGAAGGTCGAGCAGGTCAAGGTCTTGGCCATCGGGTCTCCAGTGGAAGGAACGTCTTGGTGAAACCAGTGCCCGCGGCAGAACTGCACCGCCGGGCTGCGGCGCCGCGCGGTGCCCGAGTCGGGCTGGCGCGGTGGCGTATCTTGCCGGCGTGCCCACGGCCGAGCGTCAGCGATGTTCAACGACCGCGGGTGGCGCCGGCCAGTGCCAGCTCGAAGCCCGCCTCGGCCACCGGCACGCCGTTGATGTGGACGCTCACCGCGTGCCAGCCGGGGTGGTAGCGCCGGGTGGTGATGGGCTTGAGGCTGTGCTGCCGCGCCAGCGCGCGCTCCTCGCCCGGGGCGAGCGTCAGCGTCCAGCCCTTGAAGACCTTGGGCGAGGGCACACCGCGCGCCGTCATGTGATGCACCGCGTAGTCGACCACCAGATCCTGCGGCCGGCGCGCGGTGGAGCGCAGCGTGAGGGCCAGCGCGACACCGCCGCCCACCGCCGCCGCAGCCGGCGAGACCACCAGCGCCGCCTGACCCCGGAAGCGCCCACCCACACCCCAGGCCTGCAACACCCGCGGGTGGCCCTGCTTGATCAGCGTGCGGCTGGCGTGCCGCAGCAGCGCGCGGCGCTCGGCCGAGGCGCCCGGCAAGTGCCGTTCCAGCCAGTCGGCCAGGCGCTCGGGGTGGTCCTTGGCGATGTCGTTCAGGTGGTTGGCGACGCTGCGCCGCACCACCTCGTCGGTGTCGTCCTGCAGGCGCAGCAGCACCGGAAGGGCGGGGGAAGGGTCCTGCACCAGGGCCTGCAGGCGCAGCCCCCAGGGCAGGCGAGGCCGGCTGCCCTCGCTGGCGAGGCGGCGCACCAGCGGGCTGGTGTCCTGCGACCACTGCAGCAGCACCGGCCACACTTCGTCGGGGTGGTCGCGCAGCAGCGGGCGGATGGCGAACTCCGCGGTGAACCGCTGCGTGAGCTCGCGCAGGCACCGCAGGCCACCCGGCAGGTCGGCCGGGCGCGCGGCCATGCGACGCGCCACGAACTCCCCCAGCGACCAGCCGACCCAGCCGGTGAGGCCCTGGGCTTCGGCGTCGTCGCCACCGGCCCCCGGCGGCGCCAGCGCAGCCTCGACGATGGCTGCGGCCTCGTCGAAGCCGCGCGGCAGGCACGTGTCCAGTGCCTCGGCGATCTGCATCGCCCGTGCCTTCATCTCCAGCCCGCCCAGGCCCGCACCGGCGAGCTGCACGAAGCGCTGCCGGTCGAAGCCCGGCCAGGCGCGCTGCAGGTGGAAGGCGGCGCGTTCGATCGTGCCGGCGTTGATCAGGTTCTTGAAGGCTTCGGGCATGTGCCGAGCGTAGCGGCGAGGCAGGACAAGGGTTGTCAGCAGGGCGCGGCGAGCGCGGCCGGCATAGTGAAAACCATAGCCCCCCGGAGGGCCCGGTTACGTGGTTTCCACAGCGGTAGCCCCACGGCATGGTCCGAGCATGCGACCATCCACCGACCCCGCCTTTCATGGAGACACGAATGACCTTGTCCCGCCGCCACCTCACCGCCGCCGCCGCGATGCTCGCCTGCACCTTCGCTTCGGGTGCCTGGGCCCAGGCCTACCCCGCCAAGCCGGTGCGCCTGATCGTGCCCTTCGCGCCCGGTGGCACCACCGACATCATCGCCCGCGTCGTCGGCGAGAAGCTCGGCGCCAATCTGGGCGGCACGGTGGTGGTCGAGAACAAGAGCGGCGGCGGCGGCATCGTCGGCGCCACGGAGATCTCTCGGGCGCCGGCCGACGGCCACGTGCTCGGCATGGCCACGGTGTCGACCACCGCGGCCAACCCGGCCATCAACCCGGCCGTCGCCTACAACCCGATCACCAGCTTCACGCCCATCATCAACATCGCGGCCACGCCCAACGTGATCGCGGTGCATCCCTCGTTCCCGGCCAAGGACTACAAGGGCTTCCTGGCCGAGATCAGCGGCAAGCCCGGCAAGTACAGCTTCGCCAGCTCGGGCACCGGCGGCATCGGCCACCTGCAGATGGAGCTCTACAAGAGCCTGACCAAGACCTTCGTCACCCACATCCCCTACCGCGGCGCGGGCCCGGCGCTGAACGACGTGGTGGCCGGCCAGGTGCCCATCATCTTCGACAACCTGCCCTCGGCCCTGCCGTTCATCAAGGACGGCCGGCTGGTGCCGATCGTGGTCGCGGCGCCGCAGCGCGTGGCCGCGCTGCCGAACGTGCCGACCTTCGCCGAGATCGGCCTTGCGCCGGTCAACCGCATGGCCTACTACGGCATCCATGGCCCGGCCAACATGCCCAAGGATGTGATCGACAAGGTGCATGCCGCCGTCAAGAAGACGGTCGAGATGCCCGACGTGAAGAAGCGCATCGAGGACACCGGCTCGCTGCTGGTGCTCAACAGCCCGGCCGAGTTCGGCAAGCAGATCCAGGACGAGCTGGCGACCTACAAGAAGGTCGTCCAGCTGCAGCGGCTCAAGCTGGAGTGATGGAGCCCTCTGCGTGATGAGTACGTCACTGCGCCTTGCATGCCGCGCCTGAAAGCGCTGCGATGAGCATCCGCATCGTCCGGCTCGGCAGCGAACGCCTGCCGGGTGAGGGCACGCGCGTGGGCACCGTGCGGCGGCCGCCGCGCGGTGTGCCCAAGGCCGAGTTCGGCTCGCGCAACTACTACGACGTCTGGTACCCCGAGCTGGCGCCCAGCGTCGAAACGATGCGTCTCGGCCAGCAGGCCGAGACGCCGGCCGACTGGGCTGCCTTCGTCAAGGCCTACCGTCACGAAATGGCCGAGCCGGCGGCGGCGCGGTCGATCGCGCTGCTTGCCGCGCTCTCGCACCACGGCCGCTTCTCGGTTGGCTGCTACTGCGAGATCGAGGCCCAGTGCCATCGCTCGGTGCTGCGCGCCCTGCTGCAGGAGCAGGGCGCGCAGATCGAGGGCTGACCGCCGATCAGCCGCGCCCGAACCCGAGGAATTCCAGCAGCAGCGTGCGGCGCGCCATGCGCTTGCGGCGGCGTTCGTCCTCGTCGTCACCGCTGGCTGCGGGCGCCGCCGCCGCCGCCGCGGCCGACAGGCTGGCGGTGGGGTTGACCGTGGGGGCGGCGATGGGCGCGCCCACGGCCGAGCCGCCGAACTGCAGGTTGTCTCCCCCGCGCACCACCTGGGCGCCGAGGAACGCGTTGCCGCGCGACTTGATGCCTGCCTCGCCCGCGTCGATCGCGCCGGCCGGCGCATAGAGGTCGAGCTCGCTCTTTGCATCGAGCACCGCGATGCCGCTGCCGGTGAAGGAGCCGGAGGTGTCGAGCTCCAGCCGGCCGGTGGCGGCGTTCAGCCGCAGCACCGGCGCCGGTGCCCCGCTCACCGTCTTGGCGCCTCGGCCGGCGTCGATGTCGCCTTCCGAAGCCCACAGCAGGATGTCGCCCTCGGCCAGCGTGAACACGCGCGATTGGTTGACCGCGAAGTCGCGCTCGACCACCCCGGCGACGTCACCGCCGGCCACCGTCACCACGCCCAGGTTGTTCGGCTTCTGCGTGGTGGATCCCAGCTCGCCGGCATTCACCCCGCCGCCCGGTGCCATCAGCGTGATGGCCCCCAGCGTCACCGCGCGCTCGGTGTCGGTGTTCTCCAGCAGCTCCGTGCCAGCCGCCTGCAGCACCTTGACCTGGGTCGAAGGCAGGCGGATGTCGCCGCCTTGCTGCGGCCGGTCGATGGCGAACACGGTGTTGACGGCCTGGTAGCCGCGCAGGTAGGCGGCTTCGGCGTCGTAGCCGCTGCCGGTGGCGGCGCTGCGGCCGTGGGTGCGCAGCTCGTCGACCAGCACTTGGTTCAGCCAGCCCACCTGGCGCTCCAGCGGCAGCGCCTCGAAGGCGAGGGCGGCGTCGGCAAGCGACAGGTCCTTCCCGGTCTTGAGCTTCATCCAGGCCTGCAGGCCCTGGCCGGTGCGCGCGCCATCGGCCTGCGCCACCTGCAGCACGAAGGCCTGGCGCGTCGCCGCCGGCTGGTCATCGAGCAGGCTGGCCAGCAGGGCCGCGGGTGCCGCGTCGCGGCGGGCCTGCGACTGGGTGGCGAAGGCGGCCAGCGCCGCGCTGTCGCTCAGCTGGCCGTTGTCGGGCAGGCCACGGACATACGTGGCCAGCGCCTTGTCGTAGGCCTGCGCGCCCATCAGGGTGCGGATCCGGTCGAGCTGCGCCGCGGCGTCCAGCGCCTCGAAGGCCCTGGCATCGGCCGAGCCGAGCGCCGGCACGCTGCCGTCGCCGGCGAGCAGGGCGTAGAGGTCGCCGGCGTGGCGCGTCAGGCCGGCCGAGCCCAGCACATGGAAGCCGGCCGCCACGGCGGCCTGGTAGTCGCTGCCATCGGCCTTCAACCCGGCCACCAGCGTGACCGCGGCGCTGCGCGCCGGCAGCAGCGTATTGTCCGTGTTGCCAATCGCCATGAGGCCGGAGCCTTCGACGCCCGCGGCGCTGCCGAGGTCGATGTCGCGGCCTGCGAGCAGGGCGATGTCGCCCGGCCCGCCCACCTTGACGACCGACTTGTCGAAGACGATGTCGCGCCCGGCCTGGATGAGGCTCAGTTCGCCTTCGGCCTGGTGGTTGAAGCGGGACGTGCTGGCGGCCACGTTCCCTTCGCCCAGGATGACATCGCGGCCCGCCACCAGCCGCACCGGCCGTGCGCTTTCGAGGCCAGGCCCCGCCGGCGTGCTGAAGATGAGATCGCCGGTCTCTGCCACCAGGTGAACCGGCGAGCGGTCTCCCTGGTCCGGCAGGCCCTCGTCGTTCAGGCGCAGGTAGCCTTCTGAGGCCGACCCCACCTGGAGTTCCGGAGCGGGCCTGGTCAGCAAGCCCGGCACAGCGGCTTCGCCGCGGCTGGCGTTGACCTGCAGTTCCAGGCCGAGCTCCAGCGTGCCGTGCGACAGCATCTGCAGCAGGCCGTCTCGCAAAGGTTGCTGCACCAGGGCGCTGGCCATGGTGGCGTCGTTGAGCGTGACCTGTTCACCGCCCACCGCCAGATTGCCGTTGGGTGCGAACACCTGCGTTGAGGCCGGCAGGAACAATATCTCGCTGTCGTTGCTGTAGCCAAAGGCGGCCAGGAACCACAGGTTGCCGGCGGCCGCCTGCGCCATGAGGGTGGCGTCGTTGTCCAGGCCCTGGAGCCAGGAGCCCCTGCCTTCTCCGTTGACTTTGGCGAAGCGGGTGCTGGTGTTGCCGATGTCCGCATGGCGGCGCGCGATGGCTGTGACGGACGTGTCCTCATAGAACAGCCTCAAGCCGGTCCGGTAGTCGCCGCCGAGCGTGATCCCCTTCTGGAAGACGATGTCGCGGCCGGCGAAGACGTTCAGCTTCTCCGCACCGGCTGCGACCACCCCATTGACCACATCGCGCCCAGCGCGGACGCTCACATTGCCGCCGCCATGCCGCTCTGCGATCGGCGCCGAGGTCTCGGAGTCGTCGAGCACGCGGCCGCTCGAAGGCGCCACGGCGACGACGGACTTCACGTCGCGCCCGGCCGCCAGGTCGATGTTGCCGCCGCCGAAGGAGCCCAGGCCGTAAGTGAGGTTGGAAATGTCGGCGTACCACGCATGGTGGGTCGGCGACTTGCTGACGACGTCGAGCAGGTTGGCCTGGCCGTACATCAGGCCGTTCTGGTCGACCTCGCGCGACAGCACGTCGCGCCCGGCGTGCACCGTGATGTCCCCGGCATCGTCGGTGAAAGCCACCGTCGACGTGGGCAGCCGGCCGGCGAAGTCGGCCCGGGCCTGTGCGTCGCCGGCCCCACCGGTGTTGTAGACCCGGGCGCGGTCGGTCAGGTCAATGTCGCCGCTGGCGGCCAGGCTGATGTCACCGGTGGTGGTGCGGACCTCGACAGGGCTGTCGCCCAGCCGGGAGATGGTGAGCGTGTGCAGCCCCGGGCGGGTCGCGTCCGGTGCCGCGGCCTGCAGGCTGGCGCCCGCCACCAGCCGGATCGAGCCGCCCTGGTCGCTGCGCTCGCCTGCACCCCCGAAGCCGCTGTGGATGCCCCGGGTCACGTCGAGGTCGCCCATGGCCCGCAGCGTGAGCGAGCTGTCGCCCACGTGCGCGGCCTGGCCGCCCGCCAGGCGCACCTCGGTCGACTCGGTCGGCAGCACCCAGTCGCTGGACGCGTTGATGGCCAGGTCCCCATCCGAGCGCACCTCGGCTTCGGCATGGATCTTCAGGGCGTCCAGCACCTTCTGGTTGCCGCCGGCCAGGCGCTGCGCCATGGCCTCGGCGTGGGCGCCGTCGCTGCCGATGAAGGCGCGGTTCTCGGCGTTCACGGTGGCGTACGACAAGGTGCCGGGCGCACTCATCCAATCGTGGATGGTGTGGATGTCGCGGTAGACCTTCACGGCCTGCACATCGATGCGGCCGGCGCCGTCGATCTGCCCGGCCAGTTCGGCGATCTTGACGTCGCCCTGCTCGGTGCGGCCGGCGCGCAGTGTCAGCCGCCCGTCCTGCCCGTCGCCCTGGCCGCCCAACGAGATCTGCGTGCCTTCGCCGACGCGGATCGTGCCGGAGCGGCTGCCCAGGTCGACACGCCCGCCATCGCCTTGCGGCTCGGTGGCGTGGGCCAGCAGCCGGCCCTCGCCCTGCAGGGCCAGTCCCTGGCCGGCCGCCAGCGCGATCGATCCGCCGTTGGCGCCTGAGGCGTCGAGCGTGCCGCGGACCACGAGGGCCCCCGCATCCGCCGAGACGCTGATCCGCTCGGCGGCGAAGGTCTGGCCGGGGCCGATCGACAGGTCGCCTTCGCGCTGGCGAAGGCTCAGCTCGCCGGTGAACTGGCCTTGCAGCCGGGCCGCCAGGCGCGCCGTGTCCAGGGCCTGGCCGGCGTCGGCGCTGAAGCGGGCGCCTTCGGCGGCTTCGGCCCCGGCCTGGCCGGTCACCGAGCCGTCGACCTTCACGCTGTGGCCGGCGGTGAGCGACAGGCTGCCGCCCGCACCTGCCGCGCCACTGCCGGACACGTCGGCCCGCGAGCCGGTGGCCAGGGTCACGTCGCCCGCTGCCGAGGTCAGCGCGATGCTGCCGCCCGCCTGGTCGATCGTCACGCCGTCGATGGCGCTGCTGCGGCCCGCCACGTCGGTGCGCGAGCCGGCCTCCAGCGTCACGCCGTCCCGGCCTTGCAGCTCGATGCGGCCCGAGGGCAGCACGATGCGCCCGGCCTGTTCGATGTGCTGCGCGCTGGCGGTGAATACGCCGCCGTCCATCGAGAGGGCCGGGCCGGTGGCCAGGCTGTTCTCGATGCGCAGGGTGCCGCCGGCTTGTATGTCCAGCTCGGCAGCGAGCTGGCCGGCCACGATCCCGGGCGTGTCGATGCGCACATCGCCCGCCGTCGCCAGGCTGGCGTCGCCCGTGAGGGCCAGCCCCTGGTCAGCCCGCAGGTCCAGTTGGGCGGTGCCGTCGATGCCGATGGCGCCGTGGCCGATCACGAGCCGGCCGCTGCCGCCCGCGCTGCGGGTGGCATGCAGGGCGATCGAGCCGTCCCCGGCCGCCACGTCGGCGTGGCGGCCGGTGGTGTTGGTCAGGGTGATCTCGCCGGCCACGACCTCGGCTGTGGCGCCGCCGGGGCCACTGCGCAACCGCGCGGTGTCCAGCACCAGCGACTTCTGGCCTGGCGTGCCCAGCGTGGCACCTGCGGTCAGCGTGATGCCGTCGTAGGCGCGCAAGGTCAGCTGTTCGGCGCCGGACACCTGGGCCAGGAGCCCGGGGGTCAGCAGCAGAGGCGCCTGGTCGGCGGCCGGCTCACCGCCAACCTGCACGTTGCGCGCACCGAGCGTGATGTGGCTGGCGTCCAGCACGGCACTGCCGGCGAGGCGTTGACCGTCGCTGCTGTCCAGCGTCAGGCTGCCGCCTTGCAGGTGGGCACCTTCGCCGACCTGCAGGTCGCCCGCCGCGCCGGTCGCGCCCTGGCGAGTGAAGCTGCCGCCGGCGCGCCCGCTCAGCCGCAGCGCGGCACCGTCGCCGGCCACCGCGTAGTCGGTGCTGCCGGCCGCCAGCCCGCTGGTGGCGGCCTCGAAGCGCGCGCCGTCGGCCACGGTCAGCTGGTCACGCGCCGAGGCGACCAGGTCGCCCACGGTGATCGCGGCGTCGCCCTGCGCGAAGACGATGCTGCTGGCTTCGGTGGTCAGTTGCACCGAGCGCTGGCCTGCGGCGTCGGTGCCGATGGTGGTGCCGGTGGCGCCGAGCACGACGGTGCCGCCGCCGAGCTGGTTGAGCGATGCGACGCTCAGGTGCAGCACACCGTCGTCGGCCGCCACGGGAGCGGCGTCGATCTGGATCTTGTCGGCAATGATTTCCGTGCGCCCGGCCTGGCCCAGCACCTGGCCCTTGTCGTCGACCGCAGCGGTGAAGCGGCCGGTGCCTTCGATCTGGGCCTGGGCGGCGCGGATGCTGACGGCCCCGGCATCGTTGGGCAGCTCCGGTGCCGCCGTGCCCGCCTGGGCCGCGCGATCGGCGAAGGTCTCGCTGAGCCGGTGCTCGCGGATCTCGCTGTACTTCAGCAGCGTGGCCTTGCTCATCAGCTGCCAGGTCTGGGGCAGGGCGCTGGTGTTGCCGCTGCCCGCCTCGACGAGGCGGGCGCCGAGCAGCACCGAGCCATCGGTGCGGGCCACGCTGAAGCCGTCGGCCAGCGGCGTGCCAGTGCTGGCCGGCCGCAGCAGGAAAGCGCCGGGCAGCACCGCATAGCGCGCCGGCAGCAGGGTGTAGTCGCCGGCGGCCAGCACGCTGCCGTCGGGCAGCTTCACCGGCTGGGCGATGTGCACCTGCTGGCCCTGGGCGGCGGCACTCGACAGGCTGCTGTCGTGCGAGGACAGCGCCGTGTGCCCTGGCACCAGCGCATACCCGCCCCCGGCCAGGATGTCGGTCGACCCGCCCTTGCCCGGGACGAACTCGGTGGCGATCAGCTCGCCGCCGCCCGATACGTCGAGCACCGAGCCGGCCTCGGTGGTCAGGCGGTGGGCGTTGAGGTCGATCCGCTTGTCGGGCGGCGTCGTGAGCGTCGTGTTGCCGGGAGTCAGCCAGGTCGAATCCGTGGCTGTGCCGTACAAAGCGGTCAGGCCGGCGGCCGACACCGAGGTCTCGCTGCCGGTGCCCAGCACCAGCGATCCGCTGGCGTTCAGCTCGATGTGACCCAGCGGGGCGCGCAGCACGCCTTCCTGCCGGATGTGGGCCGCGTTGATGGTCAGCGTGCTGTTGGCCGACAGGGGTTTCGGCGGCGTGGCGGCCTCGCCGTCCGGCCGCTCGATGAGCACGGTCCGGCCGGTGGCCTGGAGGGTGTAGTGCGTGTCCGAAGCCGCGTACACCTGGGCCGCCCGCAGGATGACGCCCGCCGGTGTGTCCAGCCCCGCCGTGTAGCCGGTGCCTTGCACGCCGTCGCGGCTTTGCAGGCGCAGGTCGCCGCCGGTGGCCAGCACGAGCCGGTCCAGGCCCTGGGTCGAGAGCTTGCCGTCCAGCACCATGCCGGCCCGGCCCTCGATGCGCAGGATGGCGTCGCCGGCGCTGGCGGCCGGTGCATCGCCCAGCGGGAGGTTCGCATTCGGCGTCGCGTCGGTCTTGGTCCAGCCCACGAAGGCCTGCCCGCCGCTGAGCCGGCTCTCGCTGCCGGAGGCCGCGCCCAGGCCGCGCGCCAGCAGGGTGAGCCGGCCGTCGACGTTCAGCGTGACGGTGTCGTCCAGGTGCAGGGTGTGGCCGCTGGCCAGCGTCAGGTTGTCGGCGCCCGAGGCGGCCAGCCAGTCCGCGCCGAGCGTCGCGGTGCCCGCCACCTCGGCCGGTGCCGCCAACTGGTCGCGTTGCAGGCCGGGCGTGCGGGCCTCTGCCGACGAAGCCAGGTGCAGGCTGCGCGGGGGCGCGGTCACGCCGCCGGTGGCGGGCGGTGCCAGGCCCAGGATCACCGCCAGGCTGCCGCCAGCGGCCTGCCCGCTGCCCTGCAGCAGGATGTCGCCCTCAGCGTAGAGGTCGCCGGTGCTGCGCAGGCTGACGCTGCCGCCGCGGCTGTCGAGCTGCCGCCGCTCGGTGCGCACACCGGCGTCGGACAGCTCCTTGACATCGATTTGCCCGCGCGTGCCGCGGGCGTCCAGCACCGCCCCTTGCTGCAACACGAGGTGGCTCGCCTGGCCGCTGCCGCCGGCATCGATTGTGATGCTGCCGCCGTCGAGCACCTGGCCCTCCCGCAGGCCTGCGGTGCTGTCCGGCTTGATCACGGTGACACCGGAGACATCGATGCGGGCGTGTTCGCCGACCCAGAGCACATTGGCCGCTGTGTCGCTGCCGCCCGCCACGGACAGGCTCACCTGCCCGCCATGGGCCTCGATGCCGCCATCGACGCTCAGGCGGTGCCGGGCCGAGAGGCCGACCTGGCCCTGGTCGCCAGCGTCGATGCGGGCACCTTCGGCCAGCCGCAGTTCGCCCGTGTCCGGGTGGCCGCTTTCTCCGCTCGCGCGCAGGCTCAGGCTGACGGCCGATTCGCGCAAGCCGAGGGCCCGGCCTTCCGTCGCCAGCGCCGACAGCGGCTGGCCAGAGGCCAGGGCCACGTCGGGCGAGACGATCCACGAGCGCACCTCGGGCGACACGTCGGCCCCCGCCGCCACCTCCAGGGTGTTGCGGCCATCGATGGTGAAGCGGCTGAACCCGCCCTGGTCGAAGAAGCTGTCGCCGAGCACCAGCGCGTTCGCCGGCCCGGTGTCGCTGGGGGCGCCGATGAGCACCGCATGGCTGCGCAGCGTCAAGTTGCCGCCGCCGCTGGCTCGCCCCCCGCTGCTGGCGGCGGAATAGCCCCGGAGCTCACCGCCGAGCACCAGCGTCGGCTGCGTCGCGCTGATGGACGAGGTGACGTCGTCGAGGGTGATGCTGCCGGCCGCAGAGCCGCTGAACTGACCGGTCGTCGACACGCTGCCCCCGCCCGACACATCGACCACGGTGCCGGCTTCGAGCGTCACGCCATACCCCGTGGCCGAGAAGCTTCCGCCGGCGGTGCCCGCGGTGTCCAGCGGCAATTGCCTGAGCGACTGGTTGACGAAGCGGCCCGAGAGATCCACCGTCACGCCCTCGGCGACGCGCGCTTCGCCGGTGGTCTTGATGCCGCCCAGCCGGGGGTTGGTTTCCTCCCCCCAGGACTTGCTGTTCAGCTCCACGGTGGCGCCGGCACCGCGCACCGAGCTGCCCAGCAGCACGTTTGCGTCGGCCGACAGCAGCCGCAGGCTGCCCTGGTCGGCCATCTGCCAGGTGGTGCTGGCGTCGTCGCCGAAGCGCACATCGCCGTTGGCGGCAATCGCCACCTCGCCGAAGCCGGCCTGCTGCAACTGGCCGATCGCGACGCCGGAGTCCTGCGGCAACTCGGCCGCCCCCGGGTCGAGCCACAGGCCCTCGTCGACGACAGGGGCTTCGGTGGTGACGCTGAAATTGCGCAGCACGGCATCGGGCGTGGCCGCGTTGGCGAAGGTCGTGCCGCCATTGACCACGGCGCCCAGGTGCAGCGTGCCGCGCGACGCCTGGGGGCTCTGGCCGGCGTTCTGCCGCTCGCCCTGCACCGTGCCGGCGCGCACCTGGCCCTGCATGACCAGCGTCGGTGCCGCGATCTGCAGCCGGCCGGCGTCGCGGCCTTCGGTGTAGCCGGCTTCGGTGCGGGTCGGGGTCACGCTGCCGTAGGCGATCTGCACGCCCCAGCGGTCGTAGCTGGCGAGCGACGACTTCTGCAGGTTGGTGGCGTGGGTGTAGACCAGGTCGGCCGGGGCATTGTTCAGGTCGTAGAGCTTGCCGTCGCTGCCGAGCAGCTGGGTCTCGCGCACCTGCGCCTCGGTGTAGCGCACCTGGCCTCCGCTCACGCCGATGTAGGTGCCCTCCTCGGTGAGCACGGCGCCTTCCGCCCGCAGGCGCACCGTGCCGCCTTCGGACAGGCGTTCCTCGGCGCTGCGCGCGATGTTGCCGCGGTAGCCGTCCAGGTCATCCAGGATGGCGGAGTCTTCCCGCGTGTCGATGGTGACCTTGCTGCGGTAGAGCAGGCCGTCCTTCTGCAGCGGCGCATCCTTCAGGTCGTTGCTGCCCAGCAGCTCGGTGGTGACGAACTCTCGCCCGACGCTGACGACCGTGCCGGTGGTGCCCGACACGTTGATGGCGGAACCCTCTCGCATCACGATGCGGGCGCTCTCGTCGCCGCCCGTGAGCGGGCCGGCGAGGTCGTAGCTGGGGACGCTTTCGGCCCGCACGTTCACGGTGGCGCCCGGCGCCAGGATGGTGGCGTCGTGGTCGAACAGCACCGAGTGCCCCGCCAGGTCGAGGTGCGAGGTGGCGAAGCCGGCCGCGTCGGTGGAGGTCGCGACGCTGCCGTCGGCGTTGCTGCCGGGGTCGACGCCGATCTCGATCCGGCTGCCCTCGCCGAGCGTGAGCTGGCCGCCTGCCGTCGCACGGACCAGCTTCGCCCCCGTGTCATAGCTGGCCCGCCCCTGGGCCCGCAGGATGACCGAGCCGTTCTCACTCACGCTGGTGGTGGCGCTGATGCGCCCCATCTGGTTGACGGCCATGCCGACGAGGGTGGTGTTGCCGCGCGGCGTGTTGATGACGCCGGTCACCAGATTGCTGGCGCTGCCGTCGCTGCCCTCTGGCGCGTGGGCCGGCCCGCTTCCCACCTCGACCAGGAAGCCTCGAAGGGCAGAGACGGCGGGGTTGGTCTCGGACGCGTAGAGCGCCTGCTCGCTGGTGGGCAGCTTGAAGTAGATCTCGCCACCGCCAGCCAGCACCACCTGGCCGGAGGGGGTGGTGATGGTGCCGGCGTTCTCGACGCGCTTGGCGAACAGGAAGACCCGGCCGCCACTCTCGGTGACGATCTCCGCTCCCGGGGCCACGCGCACGAAGTTGTGCGCGTCGACGAAGCGATCGGGGTTTCCGTCATAGCGGAAGGCGGCTCCGTTGGCGGCGCTGTCGGGGTTGGTCAGGCTGCGCGAGAAGCCCGAGAGGTACTCGTCGTTCTGGACGTTGAGTGCCGAAGCCACCAGCGACCCCACGTCCACCTGCGCCCCGCGGCCGAAGAGGATGCCGTTGGAATTGATCAGCAGCACTTCGCCGCCGTTGGTGGCGTGGAGCTTTCCGAAGATCTGCGACGGCGCGCCGCCCCGTGTCACCCGGTTGAGCGCACTGAAGCCCTTGTCGGCCATCTTGAAGGTGACGCTGCTCTGCTCGCCGATGTCGAAGCTGGCCCAGTGGTAGATGCCCTTGGTGCTGGTCTGCTCGATCGTCTGGTCGATGCCGCCGTGCGGGTTGGGCGTGTTGACCGGGGCTGAGCTGCCGGTGCCGTAGACACGCCAGGACGCGGCAGGCACCGGCACCGTGGCCGGTGCGGGCTTGGGCGCGGCTGGGGCGACAAGCGGCAAGGCGGCGGCCAGTGCGGCCACCAGCGGGGCGAGCCGGTGCACGCGAGGCGCCAGGCGGCGCGCGGTGGGGGCGGAGGCGGTCCAGGCCAGGTCGTGGCGGCGGGTGATCATGGTCGGGTGATCCTTGGGGATGGCTCAGAAGCGGGCCGACAGGCGCGCATGCGCGCGCCAGTCGCCGGCCGGGGTGCTGCTGTTGTCGCGGCCGGCTCGGGCGAAATCGAGCGAGGCTTCGATGCGCTCGCTGGCCAGGCGCAGGCCGAAGCCAGTGCCGATCAGGCCGCTGCGCTGGTCCTGCCCGGGCAGCGCCTGGGTGATGAAGGTGGCACCGCCTTCGGCGAAGGCGATCAGTGACAGCGAGCGCCAGGCCAGGCCGGTGTCGCCGGGCGGGATGAGGTTGGCGGTGCGCCACTCGATCGAGCCCAGCACGCCGTGGTCGCCCGAGGCTTCGCCCTCGAGGTAGCCGCGCACCGTCTCGGCGCCGCCCAGCGAATACTGCTCGGCGCTCACCAGCGGGCCGGAGGCGATCTGGCCGCCCAGGCGCAGGCGCAGCTGGCCGCTGCCGAGCCGCTCGCTCCAGCGGCCATCGGCCTTGAAGGCGCCGAAGCTCGGGCTGGCGCCGTAGCGCTTGCAGGCGAACTGGTCGCTCTTGGTGGTGGTGTCGCCGGCGCCGATCGGGCAGAACACATCGCGTTGCAGGAGGCGGCCGATGGTGAAGCTGAGGCCCAGGTTCAGCTGCAGCTGGGTGTCGCCCTCCTGCCAGCCGTCCGCATAGGCCACCTGCCAAGGCAGGTAGCGCAGCGGGGTCGACAGGTCGACCTTCTCCTTCAGGTTCTTGTAGTCGGCCCCGAGCGAGAGCACCGTGGTGCCGCTGGCGTGCGGCCAGGCGATGTGGCGGCGCAGCCCCCAGGTGGAGCCGCGCGACAGCACCTGGGTGCCGCCCAGCGTCTCGATGTCGCTGTCGGACCAGGTGAGCGAGGCGCTCCAGCTGTCACCCCCGTCGAGCGGGATGCCGTAGTTGAAGATCGCCACCTGCGACTGTTCCGGTGCGGTGGGCGCAGTCACCAGCGTGAGCGACAGCGAGTGATCGCGCTGGAACAGGTTGTCGTAGCGCAGCGTGGCCGAGGCGCGCAGCTCGTCGGTGTCGCGCGAGTGCTGGTTGTTCAGCTCGGCGTTGCCGGACAGCGGCAGCTTGTCTTCCACCTGCAGGTCCACGTCCACCGTGCCGGGCAGGCGGCCGGGCTTGAGCACCGGCTGCACGCGCCGGTCCTCGCCGCGGTTGACGCTGGCGAGCTGCTGCTGCACGTCGTTGAAGTTGGGCACGCTGCCGGGCGCCACGCCGGCCACGCGCTGGCGGATGTAACCCTGGTCGTGCCAGCGCGAGCCGCTCACGTAGAGCGCGCCCACGCGGCCTTCGAGCACCGCCAGCCGCACGATGCCCTGTTCGATGCGCTGCTCGGGGATGTCGACCAGCACCGTCAGGTAGCCGGCCTTCTGGTAGGCCGCCTCCAGCGCCTCGCGGGCGGCCTCCACGTCCTTCATCGCGCGGCCGGGGCCCAGGTGGGGCTCCAGCGCCCGCTCGATGGCCTCGACGGGCAGCACGCTGTTGCCTTCGACCTGGTATTCGAGGATGTCGATCGGTGGGCTGGCGGGCGCTGCCGGCTGCGCCTGCGCCAGGCTGCAGCCGAATGCAAGCAGCAGGGCCCGCAGCCAGGCGAGGTGCGGTGCGGCGCGATGGTGCGGTGGGTTCACTGGAGTCTGCGGTGGACGGTGGGAAGACAGCGCATGCTGCGTGCCGCGCTTGACGCGGGCCCTCGAAGCCATGAGCCGAACGGCCTATGCCGGAGCCGGCCGCGGCCACCGAACGGTCAACAAAAAAACGCGCCGCCCTCGGGCGGCGCTGGAACGAGGAGGAGAGAAAAGGCCGGTGGGCAGGACGGGCCCGCCGGCCGTTGTCGCCTTACTTGACGATGTGCAGCGGTTGCTTGCTGTTGGTCTTGAAGGCCGTGGCTTCGCCGTTGAGGTAGGTGTTGGCGTTGAACAGGCTCTTGAAGTCCAGGCGCTCGACGCACGAGCCGTCGGTTTTGGGGGCGCCAGCGGCGTCCGCGCAGTTGGCGGTGTACGAGCCCGGGCCGGCCATCACGCCCTTGCGCGGCGAGGCGTCGAGACCGGCGATGATCACCGGCGTCGTCAGCTGGGTGCGCATGGCGTTGATGAAGCCCTTCTGCTCGGTGGTCAGCGCGCCGGCGCCCGTCTTCTTGTACTGCATCGAGGCCGAGTAGACGAACGGGTAGCCGCCGATGCGGGCCAGGGCCTTGTCGGGCGCGGCGCCGTCGATCTTCACGAAGCGGTAGGCCTTGGTGCCCGGGTCGACTTCGTACGAGACCACGCCCATCGCGTAGCCGGTGCTGCCCAGCGTGGCGCTGGTCAGGCAGCTTTCGACGTTGCCCGTGCCGGAACCTTCGATCACGGCCAGCGTGCCATTGATGGCCAGCGCGCCGGTGGCGGTCAGCGGGAACAGCATGCCGTTCGCGTCGGAGGTGATGGTGGCGGCTTCGGCGAAGAACAGGTTCGACGAGGCCTGGGTGCCCGAGCCGTTCACGCGGCGGCAGATGTTGACCTGCTTGTTCTCGTCGCCGGCGGCGCCGGTCAGGGTCTTCCAGGTGGCGTTGGTGCTGCCACCGCGCACATAGCCGGCGATGGCGGCGGCGTAGAAGGCGCGCGGCATCGAGGGCACATCGGCGGCAGCCTCGCTGCCCACGGTCAGCCCCTGGGCGGCCTGCATCGCGTTGCGCAGGTTCAGGTTCACGCCGATGCCGAACAGCGTCTGGTTGATGGCCGCCACGTCGAGCGCGTTCTGCTCGGTGGTGGTCAGCACGGCCCAGGGGGTGCCGTTGTCGTCGTTGCCCGGCGGCAGGTTCAGGGGCACCGAGACGCCGTCGACCGTGACCAGGTCGCTGAAGCGGGCCGGCTCGACATCGGAGATGCCGGCGTGGCCGGTCTGCAGGGCCACCTGGTTGCAGGTGTAGGCGGCCGAGTTCACGTCGGCGGGCAGGCCCGTGACCACGCAGCCGGAAGCGGCGGTGACCTGCATCGCGTTCTGGGGGGTGTTCTTGGCGATCGGGTTCACGCCGAGGATCGAGCCGCCGGCTTCGCGCTTGTTGACGAAGATCATCGTGCCGATGGCGTGCGGGCCGACCTTTTTGCTCAGCGTGCAGGCGTAGCCGCGGTGCAGGCTGCCGGCGGTGGTGTCGAAGTAGGTGGTGAAGTCGCCGGCATTGCAGATCGACTTCATGTAGGCGCCGATCATGCGCGACTGGGCCGAGGCGCCGAAGATGCGGTATTCCTTCAGCGTGTTGGCGGCGCGGGCTGCATCCAGCTGGGCCGGGGTGATCAGCGCGGCCTGGGCCGAGCCGGTGGCGGCCAGGGCGGCCAGGGCGATCAAGCGAACGTTCATGTCTTGCTCCTAGGTTCAGGATCGATGTGTCTAGTCGTGCCGACCGCGGGCCCGCGCCACCGGAGGGTTCCGGTGCGCCTCGGGTCCGATGCCAAAGCGATGCGAACTATTCCCGCTGCCCGTGACTGCCATGAGGGGCCGCTAGCGGCCTGCCATGGTGACTTCGGGCCATGCGGCGTGTCGGCGGTGTCACGTGCCGCACCTGTGACCAAGAAATGACAGATCGAATCCGCGGTATGGTCCGTTCGGCGCAGGGTGTATCGGCGCCGATTCATCGGGTAGGGCCACGATGCCTGCATGCTCGATGCCATCGCCTCGTCCGATGTCCCGCCGCTGTACCGCCTGCAGGGGCTCGACCGGTCCCTGATCGGTGGCAGCGGGCTCTACCTGGCTTCCAACCGGCCTGCGCTGGCCGCCAACGCCGGGCCGCTGTGGACCCTGCTGCCGGGCGACTGGCTGGGCGGGGGCACGTTTCGCAACAGTTTTTATGCCGAGCCGTGGCTGCGCTTCACGCGGGTGCGAGACCTCTGCCTGCAGTTGGTGCTGCGCGGCAGTTTCAGGCTGCGGGTGATGCAGGCGGCGGCCGGCACGCCCGCCATCGTGCTGAAGGAACTGCGGATCGACCAGACAGTGTCGGGGCCGGTGCTTGTGCCTGTGGCGGCCAACCTGCAGGACATCCCACCTGGCAGCCGCCTGTTCTGGCATCTGGAGGCGCTGGGCGGCGGTGTGCTGCACGAAGCGAACTGGTGCACCCGTCAGGCACCGGGCGAGGCGCCGGCCTGCGGCCCGGTGCTTGCGGTGCTGATGCGCACCTGGGGCCGCGGCAACGACCTGCGGGCGCTGCTGCGCGGCTGGCTCGACCAGGCGGCCCACGATGCCCACCTGCGCGCCGTGCTCGGGCGGATCGGCTTCTGGGTGCTGGACACGACGGAAGGTGCCGAGCGCCACTGGCCGGACCCGGGCCACCAGGGCCTCGGCCTGCAGGTGTGGACGGCGCCCAACCTGGGCGGCGGCGGGAACGCGTCGCACCTGCTGCACCTGTTCCTGCAAGACGCCGAGACCAGCGGCCTGGAGCCGCCCGAGCTGCTGATCCTCGACGACGACCTGGCGGTCTCGCTCGAATCCCTCGCCCGCCATCTGGCTCTGTGCGCCTACCGCGAGCGCGACGGCCTCGTCAGCTTGCCGGTGCTGATGAAGAGCCGCATGACCACGGTGTGGGAAGACGGTGGCCTGTGGGGTGTCGACCGGCTGCCGCCCGCCGCCAGCCCCTATGGGCCACAGCCCGTGCGCCGGCTTGCGCCGCAGCTCATCCGCCACGGCCTGCAACTCGACGGCTACGAGCACCTCGACGCTTTCGGCGCGCTCAACCAATGCGAGTACACCACCTTCATCTTCCTCGGCCTGCCCACGCGTTGCCTGCGCCGCATCGGCCTGCCGGCGGCCTTCTTCCTGCGGGGCGATGACATCGAGTTTTGCCTGCGCGCCCGCGCGCTCGGGCTGCCCGTCTGGACCAACCCCAACCTGGCCGCGTGGCACGAACCCGGCCACACGCCGGCGCAGGAGTACATGGCCATCCTGCATGCGGTGCTGACCAACCTGCACTACGCGGCCAACCCCGCAGAGGACTATGTGCGCTTCTTCGAGCAGCGCCTGGTCGAACATGCCTCGATCGACGACCTGCACGGGCTGGCGCTCTACATCCAGGTGCTGCAGGACCTGCTGGACGAAGGTTCACGGCTGCTCGCAGGTGATTTCGAGCAGCACTACCTGCAGCAGTTGCCGCGTTGGGCGCACCCGGCGCAGCAGGCCTTGGGCGAGGCCGACCGGCTTCGTCTCGTCGCCGAGCGCGGTGCGACCGGCGATCGCCGTCTTCTGCCGTTTGCCTACCCCGGCTATCACCCGCACGGCCAGGGCGAGGCGCGCGAGGTGTGGCTTCACGTGGCGAGCGCCCATTCCGCCTGGCCGGTGGCGCCTGCGCCCGCGGCGCTCCGGCTGGCCCTGCACCGGCAGGGGCTTGACGCCTTGCACTGCTGGCTCGAACGGTTCGACACCCTGCGGGCCCACTGGGGAGCGAGGTTGCAGGCCAGTGGCACACGTGACTTCTGGCAAACCGTGCACGAGCGCTGCGCCGGCCGGACCGCACGCTTGCATTCTGCCGAGCCCGGCCCAATCGGCGCGAATGAAATGCCCGTTGCGGCGTCGCAGGAGCGGGGGGCCGCAGGGGAGGCCGCGACCGACGCCACGATTGGCGAAGTGCGTGAGCGCTTGAGCCAGGAGGTGGCGCATTGGCAGGCCCTGAGGGAACGCGCCGAGCGTGAACAGAAGCGGCGCCGACGGCCATGGCCCTGGGCCGCCTGGTGGCGCCGGCACGCTGCACCCTTGCGTGCCGAGGCCGAGGGGGTGGCATTGCCGACGGACTGGGATCCGCGCCAGTACCTCGCGCTCAATGCCGACGTGGCGCGCAGCGGTGTCGACCCGGCGGCGCATTACCTGAAGTTCGGTCGGCGTGAAGGCCGACGGTACCGGGCCTGAGCGGCGCGGAGCCAATTCATTGTCGCCACCATTTCGAAGCTGCCCGACATCGTGACCCGCCCACGCCTGATTCTTCACATCGGCACGCACAAGACCGGAACGACGGCGATCCAGCGGGCGCTGGAAGACCAGCGGGCCGAGTGCCTGGCCCGAGGCGTCTTCTACCCACCGACCGATCGTGAACCCTGGCCCGAACTGCCCAAGCACTGCTCGGTTTTCGCGGCAGCGGCGCGCGGCAACGCGGCCGAAGCCGAGGCCGAGCGGCACTGGCTGCTGTCGCAGTTCCGCGCCAGCGGGGCCCACACCCTGCTGGTGAGCGAAGAGGGCTTGTCCGAGCCAATGCCGCATCTACCAGAGTTTTTCGCACCCATGGCGGCCGAATTCGACATCGTGGTGGTCTGCATGCTGCGCCGGCCCGACCTCTTCACCGAGTCGCTTTACAACCAGTTCGTCCGCGAAACCGCTCGCCGCGAAGGGCGCCCCATCCTGATGTTCTCGCGCGCCAAGGGGCTGCGTGAACGCCTTCGCTATGCCGAGATACTGCGCCGCTGGCAGAGTTTGCCGGCGCGCGTCGTGGCCTTGGACTTCGATGCCACGATCCAGGACCAGGCCTTGGTGGCGGCGTTCGCCGACGCCGCCGGCATCGCGCCGCTCGCGTCGGTCGACGATCGCGCCAATGCGTCGGCCGACGTTCGCCTGATCCAGCTGCTGGCGCGCATGAACCGACAGCGTCTGGCCTACGACCTGCCGCGCCTGATGCAGGCCGCCGCGGCGTTGGAGTCCGAGGGGCGCTTTCCTCGCTGCAGGCACCTGTTAGGACGGCAGGAGCGCGTGCTTCTGCTTGAAGACATGGCGCCGGAGATGACGCGATTGTCGCGGGACTTCGGGGTCAGCTTCTCCGGCGTGCTGCCCGCAGGTGAGAGCACGTCACCCACCGAAGACATCGACATACCTTACACCGTGGAGCTGCTGGCACGGGTTGCTTGAGCGTCGCCTGCGCTACGGCTTGTCACCAAGCTGTCAGCCCTCCGACACGCGGCGGTCATCGCCGCGAACGATGCTGCGCGACTTCGCGCCATGGCCGTGGCGCACGCGCTTGCGTGCACGAGCCCGAGCCGATGCGCCCATCGAACGAGGAGAACCCATGAAGTCCTGGACACTGCACCCTTTGTGCGCGGCCCTGCTGGCCGCCTTCGCCGCCGCGCCCGCCGCGGCCTCGCCCTCGGGCGTCGTCGTCAGCCAGGTCTATGGCGGCGGCGGCAACTCCGGCGCGACCTGGAAGAACGACTTCATCGAGCTGTTCAACGCGGGCACCAACCCGGTGTCGCTGGCCGGCTGGTCGGTGCAGTACAACTCGACCACCGGCACCGGCACCTGGCAGAAGACCGACCTGACCGGCGTGGTGCTGCAGCCCCGCCAGTACTACCTGGTGCAGCAGGCCGCCGGCACCGGCGGCAGCCAGGACCTGCCGCCGCCCGACGCGATCGGCAACATCTTCATGGGCGCCACCGGCGGCAAGGTGGCACTCGTCACCTCCACCGTCGCGCTGGTGGGTGACAAGCCGGTCTCGGCCACGATCGAAGACCTGGTCGGCTACGGCTCGGCCAACTGGTTCGAGGGCAGCGCCCCGGCGCCCGCACCGTCGAACACCACGGCCGACCTGCGCGCCGCCGCCGGCTGCACCGACGCCGACCAGAACGGCACCGACTTCGCCACCGGCACGCCCACGCCGCGCAACACCGGCGCGCCGCTGGGCACCTGCAGCACCGACGGGCCGGTCAGCCGCTCGATCATGCAGATCCAGGGCAGCGGCGCCACCAGCCCCTTCGTGGGCCAGGCGGTGCGCACCTCGGGCGTGGTGACCCGCGTCAACAACAACGGCTTCTTCCTGCAGGACGCGGTGGGCGACGGCGACGGCGCCACCTCCGACGCCATCTTCGCCTTCACCGGCTCGGCGCCGACCGTTTCGGTGGGCCAGTTGATCGAGCTCACCGCCACTGTCGTCGAGTTCAACACCGGCGCCGGCAGCAACGCCGACACGCTGGCCCACCCGGTGACCGAGCTCACCGGGCTGGGCAACCTGCAGGTGCTGTCCTCGGGCCACACGATCACGCCGCTGGTGATCGAATTCCCCGAAGCGACCAACGACGACCTGGAGCGCGTCGAAGGCATGCTGGTTACGATCAACGGCCCGCTCACCGCGTCGCAGAATTACTTCCAGGGCCGCTATGGTCAGGTCACGCTCTCGACCGGTGGCCGCATGGAGACGCCGACCAACCGCCACCGCCCGAACACGGCGGAGGCGCTGGCACTGGCCGATGCCAACGCTCGCAGCCGCATCATCCTGGACGACGGCACCAGCGCGCAGAACCCCGACCCGACGCCTTACTTCGGCGAAGACAACACCCTGCGCGCCGGCGACACGGTGGCCTCGGTGACCGGCGTGGTCGACTACGGCCTGGCCACCAGCAGCAACACCGGCTTCGGTGACTACAAGCTGCACCCGACGCAACCGGTGCTCTTCACCCGCGACAACCCGCGCACCGCCGCCCCGCTGCCGCAGCCGGGCAACCTGAAGCTCGCCAGCTTCAACGTGCTGAACTACTTCACCACCTTCACCGACGGCACCGACGCCTTCGGCAACAGCGGCCAAGGCTGCCAGCTCGGTGACACCAACACGCCCGCCAACTGCCGCGGTGCCAGCAACCTGGCCGAGTTCCAGCGCCAGCGCACGAAGATCATCGAGGCCATCGCCGCCATCGACGCCGATGCACTGGGCCTGATCGAGATGCAGAACAACGGCGCAGTCGCGGTGCAGAACCTGGTCGATGGGCTGAACGCCAAGATGGGCGCCGGCACCTATGCCGTCGTCTCCGACCCGGCCGGTGGCACCGGTACCGACGCGATCAAGGTCGCGATGGTCTACAAGCCGGCGCGTGTCGCCGTGGTCAGCGCCGCCCAGGCCGATAACGACGCCGTGCACAACCGCCCGCCGCTGGCGCAGACCTTCGCCTCGGCCAATGGCGAACGCTTCACGCTGGTGGTGAACCACCTCAAGTCCAAGGGCAGCTGCCCCGAGGCGGGCGACCCGGACTACGCCGGCAACTTCGACGCAGGTGACGGGCAGGGCTGCTGGAATGCACGGCGCGTGGCGCAAGCCCAGCGCACCGCCAGCTGGGCCAGCGGCCTGGCCGCCGGCGCCGGCACCGACCGTGCCTTGCTGCTGGGCGACATCAATGCCTACGCGCAGGAAGACCCGGTGGTGGCCTTCGCCGCCAATGGCTTCGGCGACCAGATCGCGCGCTTCAACGGCTTCGGCTACTCGTATGTGTTCGACGGCGCCGCCGGCCGGCTCGACCATGCGCTGGCCTCCGCCGCGCTCTCGGCCGTGGTGACCGGCGCCACCGAGTGGCACATCAATGCCGACGAGCCGGTGGTGATCGACTACAACACCGAGTTCAAGAAGCCGCTGTGCGGAACCTGCGGCCCCGACTACTACAGCCCCACCGCCTACCGCTCTTCAGACCACGACCCGGTGGTGCTGGGCCTGTACCTGGTCAAGACCATCGTCGGCGGGCCTGGCAAGGACAAGCTCGTCGGCACGCCGGGCGACGACCAGTTCTTCGGCGGTGCCGGGGCCGACAAGCTCACCGGCGGTGCCGGTGAGGACGTGTTCAGCTACACCGCGATGGGCGACGCCCGCGACACGCTGGTCGACTTCGCCCCGGGCGAAGACCGCATCGATCTGCGCGCGCTGCTGGCCAGCATCGGCTACGTCGGCACCGACCCGATCGCCGACGGCGTGGTGCGCCTGCGCGACCGAAACGGCGGCGTGGGTGGCTCGAAGCTGCAGGTGGATGTGGACGGCAGCGGGCCGGCCAAGTGGAAGGACGTGACCGTGATGCCCAACGTGGCCGCTTCCGACATCGTGCCGGCACGTGACCTGGTCTTTTTCGATCCGCCGGCGCAAGCCCGCCGCTGAGGCGCCGGATCCCGCGGTGGCCGGTGGCCGCCGCGGCCTGGTCGCTCAGCCCGGCACCGGCTCCCAGGCCTCGATCCAGCGGGCGAAGCGATTCAGCCCGTCGTCCAGCGAGGTGCTGGCCCAGTCGCCGATGCGCGCGCGCAGGCGGCCGTCGTCGGCACAGGTCACCGGCACGTCGCCGGGCTGCATCGGGCCGTATTCGATGATCGCCTGCCGGCCCAGCGCGGCTTCGAGCGTGTGGACGAAGTCGATCACCTTCACCGGGACGTGGTGGCCGAGGTTGAAGACCTCGGATTCGGTGGGGCGGCCGGCCGGCGCCGGCGCGTTCAGCAGGCCGATCACCGCATCGACGATGTCGTCGATGTAGGTGAAGTCGCGCAGCAGCTCGCCTTGGGCGAACAGCGTGATCGGTTGCCCGCTGCGGATGCAGCGCGAGAACGAGAAGTAGGCCATGTCGGGCCGGCCCCATGGCCCGTAGACGGTGAAGAAGCGCAGGCCGGTGCTGCGCAGGCCGTGGATGCTGGCGTAGGTGTGGGCGATCAGCTCGTTGGCGATCTTGGTCGCGGCGTAGAGCGAGGCCGGGCGATCGACGCGGTCGGCCTCGCGGAAGGGCGCGTCGGCGCGCGAGCCGTAGACGCTGGACGAGCTGGCGTAAAGCAGGTGCGGCACGCCCGCCGCCCTGGTGGCCTCGATCACGTTGGCGAAGCCGACCAGGTTGGACTGGATGTAGTCGGCCGGGGCCTTGATGGAGTGGCGGACGCCGGCCTGGGCCGCGAGGTGGATCACGGCGTCGAAGCCACCCTCGGCGATCAGCGCCTGGGTGGCGGCGCCGTCGCACAGGTCCATCGTGTGGCAGGGCACGCCCAGCGGGGTGAGCAGGGCGGCCACGCGGTCGTGCTTGAGCCGGGTCTCGTAGTAGGCGTTGAAGCTGTCGACGCCGGTCACGCGCTGGCCGCGGCGGGCGAGCTCGGCCGCCACGTGGGCGCCGACGAAGCCGGCCGCGCCGGTGACGAGGATGTGCTGGGCAGACATGGGGCGCCGATGATAGCCCCGGGGGTGGCTGCTACCATCCCCGCCCCACCCCCGGCCCGCCTGCCCTTTCTCGATGCCCCCGACGCCTGCTGCCGCCGCCCCTGCCCGCGGGCGCTGGATGCGCCTGCTGCTGGCCAGCGCGCTGGGGCTCGGGCTGCTCGCCTGGCTGCTGCGGCACTTCGACTGGGCGCCGCTGGGCGCGGCCTTCCGCGCCACGCCGGCCTGGGTCTGGCTGGCCAGCCTGGCGGGCCTGTGGCTGAGCTATGCGCTGAGGGCCGAGCGGCTTCGCCGTGAATGGGGCTCGTGGTTCGCTGCCGACGCGCGTCGCGGGCGCGGCCCGGGCTTCCTGGCCTGCCTGGGCCTGTTCCTGACCCACAACGCCGCCATCGTCGTATTGCCGCTGCGCGCTGGCGAGGCCGGCTACCCCTGGCTGATGCAGCGCCGCTTCGGCGTGCCCTTGGCCGATTCGCTCAAGAGCCTGCTGTGGCTGAGGCTGCAGGACGCGGCGGTGCTGGCGACGCTGGCGGGGCTGTGGCTGCCGCCGCTCGAGGCGGGCGCCCGCGCCGGCTGGGCCGCGCTGGTGCTGGCGGCCTGGGGCGTGGTGCTGCTCTTCGGGGCGCGGGCGCTGGCGGCGCTGGCCGCTCGCGCGCCGCACGTCGAGCGCTTCCAGGCGAGCTGGCTGGCCCACCGCAACGACCGCACCGGCTGGGCCTTGTGCGCCGCCAACTGGCTCGTCAAGCTGGGCGTCTTCGCGCTGCTGCTGCAGGCCCTGGCGCCGCTGGATTTCGCTGCCGCGCTGCGCGGCGCGCTGGGCGGCGAGCTGGCCTCGGTGCTGCCGCTGCAGGGGCCGGCCGGGCTGGGCACCTATGAAGCCGGCGTCTGGGCGGCGGCGCTGCTGGACCATGGCGTCGATTTGAGCGATACCGCACCCGTCGCCGCCGGCGCACTGGCGCTGCATGCCTTTGCGCTGGGCGTGGCCTTGGCCTCGGCTGCGATGATCTGGCCCTGGGCCAAGGAGAACAAGACACCATGAGCACCCTGCTTGCCAATGACCCGCTGGCCACGGCCACCGCCTCGGACCTGCCGGCCGCGCGCGCCGAGGCCGTGACCCGCCTGCCGGCCCACCGCCTGTCGGTGGTGGTGCCGATGTACAACGAGATCGACAACGCCCGGCCGCTGATCGACGCGGTGCAGGGCGCCCTCGCCGCCTACCCGCAGCCGTGGGAGCTGATCGTGGTGGACGACGGCAGCCGCGACGGCACCGGCCGCGCCTTGCAGGAGCACGCGGCCACCATCGGCCCGCACATCCGCGTGGTGCGCCTGCTGCGCAACTTCCGCCAGACGGCGGCCATGCAGGCCGGCATCGACGCCGCCCGCGGCGACGTCATCGTCACGATGGACGGCGACCTCCAGAACGACCCGCAGGACATCCCGCTGCTGGTGGCCAAGCTGCTCAACGAACCCTACGACATGGTGGCTGGCTGGCGCCAGAACAGGCAGGACGGCTTCGCGCTGCGCAAGTTCCCGTCGATGCTGGCGAACCGCCTGATCCGCCGCGTGACCGACCTGCAGTTCCAGGACCTGGGCTGCAGCCTCAAGGCCTTCAAGGCGTCGGTGCTGCGCGAGGTACGGCTGTATGGCGAGATGCACCGCTTCATCCCGGCCTGGCTGGCGACGGTGACCTCGCCGTCGCGCATGGCCGAGGTACCGGTGAGCCACCATGCGCGCACGGCCGGCGAATCCAAGTACGGCATCTCGCGCACCTTCCGCGTGCTGGTCGACCTGCTGGCGGTCTACTTCTTCCTCAACTTCGGCGCGCGGCCGGGCCACTTCTTCGGCACGGTGGGGTTGGGCGTTGGCGCGCTGGGCTCGGGCATCCTTGCCTACCTGGGCGTGCTCAAGCTGCTGGGCGAATCGGTCGGCGGCCGGCCGCTGCTGATCCTCGGCTTCTTCATGGTGATCGCAGGGTTGCAGTTCCTGTGCACCGGCGTGCTGGCCGAGCTTCTGATCCGCATCTACTACGAAGGTGGCCATGCGCGGCAGTACCACACGATGGTGCAGCCGAACCTGGGTGACACCGACGCCTGGCATGAGCGCCACTGAACCCGAGCGGCGGGGCTGGGCGCTGCCCCTGGCCCTGCTGGCGCTGGCGCTGTTCCAGCTCGGCGCGGCGCCGCTGTTCGATGTCGACGAGGGCGCGTTCAGCGAAGCCACGCGCGAGATGCTGGCCAGTGGCGACTGGGGCCACACCACGCTGAACGGCGAGGACCGCTTCGACAAGCCCATCCTCGTCTACTGGCTGCAGGCGGCCAGCGTGATGGTGCTGGGCCTCAACGAGTTCGCGCTGCGCCTGCCCTCGGCGCTGTGCGCCTGGGGCTGGGCGCTGGCCGTGTGGTGGTTCGTTCGCCCGCGGCTGGGCGAGCGCACAGGCGCGGCAGCGGCGCTCATGACTGCGACCAGCCTGGGTGTGCTGGCCATCGGCCGTGCAGCCACGGCCGACGCGCTGCTGAACTTCCTGCTGGTGATGGCAGTGTTCGACGCCTGGCGCTGGCTGGACACTGAACACAAGGCACCCCTGCGCCGCGCTTTCGCCTGGATGGGCCTGGGCCTGCTGGCCAAGGGCCCGGTGGCAGTGCTGGTGCCGGTGGCCGCGGCCGGGCTGTGGCTCATCACCGCCTGGGACTGGCGCTTCGCCCTGCACCGCATCGGCCAGGCCGTGAGCGACCTGCCCGCCTGGGCGCTGCTGATCGGCATTGCCGCGCCCTGGTACGCCTACGCGCTGGAGCGCCACGGCCAGGCCTTCATCGACGGCTTCTTCGTGCGCCACAACCTGAGCCGCTACAGCGCCGCGATGGAGCAGCACGGCGGCCACTGGGCCACCTACCTGGGCGTGCTGCCGCTGCTGCTGCTGCCCTGGGCGCCGCTGCTGGCTGCGGTGATCCGCCGGGTGGGTGAGCACTGGCGCGATCCACTGGGTCGCTTCCTGTTGGGCTGGGGCGGCTTCGTGCTGCTGTTCTTCTCGTTCTCGGCCACCAAGCTGCCGCACTACATGCTCTACGGCGCCACCCCGTTCGTGCTGCTGATGGCGATCGAGCTGCAGCGCGCCGGGGCGGTGATGCGCTGGGCGCTGGCGCTGGCCTGCGTGGCGCTGCTGGGCCTGTTCGTGCTGCCGGCGCTGACCCTGCCGCAATGGGCGCCGATGCTGAAGCAGCCGCTGTACCGCGCGCTGCTGGAAGGCGTCGACGTGCCGGTGGTGCTGGCCACCGTGGCGGCGCTGGCCGCGCTCGCGGTGCTGGCGCTGGCTGCCCTGCCGCAGCTGCGCGACAGGCTGCCTGTCGGTGGCTCCGCGCTGCTTTCCGCCGGCCTGGTGGCGCTGGTGCTCCTGGGCTTCGGCCTGCCGTGGTGGGGCACGCTGCTGCAGGGCCCGGTGCGCGAGGCGGCGCTGGTGGCGCGCGCGCGGCCGGAGCCGGCGGTGCAGTGGAAGCTGCACCAGCCGAGCTTTGCGCTCTACCGCGGCCAGCCCACGCCGCGCCGCGCGCCGGAGCCGGGGGAGCTGGCGCTGGTCCGCGCCGACCAGCTCAAGAAACTGGCCGCCGACCCGGCCAACCGCTGGGAGACGGTCTATGAGCAGCGCGGCTACGTGCTCATCAGGTGGTTGGGCGGCGAGCCGGCACGCTGAGCTTCACCTCACGCCGAGCCCGGTCATGTCGGGCAGACGGTGGGCGATGCCCTTGTGGCAGTCGATGCAGGTCTGCTCACCCGAGGCCAGGTGGGTCGAGTGGGCCTCGGCGGCGCGCGGGCTCTGGCGGGTGAAATCCATCGACTCGAACTGGTGGCAGTTCCGGCATTCGAGCGAATTGTTGGCCTTCATCCGTTGCCACTCGTGCTGGGCCAGCATCAGGCGATGGGCTTCGAACTTCTCGGGCGTGTCGATGGTGCCGAAGACCTTGCCCCACACCTCCTTCGAGGCCTGCATCTTGCGCGCGATCTTCGAGGTCCACTCGTGGGGCACGTGGCAGTCGGAGCATTTGGCCCGCACGCCGCTGCGGTTGGTGAAGTGGATGGTGCCCTGCAGCTCCTTGTAGACGTTGTCCTGCATCTCGTGGCAGCCGATGCAGAAAGCTTCGGTGTTGGTCGCCTCCAGCGCGGTGTTGAAGCCGCCCCAGAAGACGATGCCGGCCACGAAGCCGCCGATGGTGAGAAAGCCGAGGCTGAAGTGTGCGCTGGGCCGGCGCAGCACCAGCCAGTAGCGCTTGAGCAGGGCGATGGACGGGCGCAGCATGGCGGGCGGTCCTGTGCCTGCTACTTGCGCTTGCCGGCCGGCGCGCTGGCGGCGGCGGGGTAGAGCAGTTGGTCGACGTCGACGAAGCGGTTGGCCACCAGCGGCTCCAGCGGCACCTGCGGCACATGGCACTGCACGCAGAAATAGCGACGCGGCGAGAGCTCGGCCAGGAAGTTGCCGTCACGGTCCTGGAAATGGGTCACGCTGACCATCGGCGCCTGGCTCTGCAGGGTGCGGGCGCGCGAGTGGCAGAACATGCAGCGGTTGGCGTTCTTGTCGAGCTGGTAGCCGTCGATCTTGTGCGGGATGACCGGCGGCTGCATCGCGTAGTTGCGCTGACGCTTGACGTCGCTGTTGTCGCTGTTCTGCAGCAGCGGCGGGGCGGTGGTGGCGGTGATGGGCGCGCCACGCATCGCGTCGGTGGCGTCGACCGCGCCGGCCAGGCCGGCGCCCAGCAGCGCCGCTGCGGCGAGGCCGGCGGCGGCCAGGACGTGCCGGTACCTCATGACATGCCTCCTTCCACCTTGCGCACGGCGATCGCGCACTTCTTGAAGTCGGTCTGCAGCGAGATCGGGCAGGTCGCGTCGAGCGTGAGCTTGTTGATCAACTGGCTCGCGTCGAACCACGGCACGTAGACCAGGCCGGGTGGCGGCTTCACGCGCCCGCGCGTCTCGACGCGGGTGCGCATCGTGCCTCGGCGCGAGCTCAGCTCGACGATCTCGCCGCGCCGCGCGCCGATCTTTTGCGCGTCGCTCGGGTGCATGAAGGCCACCGCGTTGGGGAAGGCGCGGTACAGCTCGGGCACGCGGCGCGTCATCGAGCCCGAGTGCCAGTGTTCGAGCACGCGGCCGGTGCACAGCCAGAAGGGGAAGTCCTTGTCGGGCGACTCCGCGGCCGGCTCGTAGGGCAGGGCGTAGATCACGGCCTTGCCATCGGGGTGGCCGTAGAAGCGCACGCCTTCGCCCTTCTTGACGTAGGGGTCGAGCCCCTCACGGTAGCGCCAGCGGGTCTCCTTGCCGTCGACCACCGGCCAGCGCAGGCCGGTCGTCTGGTGGTAGGTGTCGAAGGGCGCAAGGTCGTGGCCGTGGCCCCGGCCGAAGGCAGCGTACTCCTCGAACAGGCCCTTCTGCAGGTAGAAGCCGGCCGACTTCGCGTCGTCGTTGTCGTAGGCCTTGTCCATTTGCGCCAGCGGAAACTTGTCGACCTGGCCGTTGCGGAACAGCACGTCGAACATCGTCTTGCCGCGGTACTCGGGCTTGGCGTCGAGCAGCTCCTTGGTCCAGACCTCTTCCATCTTGAAGCGCTTGCTGAACTCGACGATCTGCCACAGGTCCGAGCGGGCCTCGCCCGGCGGCTTGACCATCTGGTGCCAGAACTGCGTGCGCCGCTCGGCGTTGCCGTAGGCCCCCTCCTTCTCGACCCACATCGCGGTCGGCAGGATCAGGTCGGCCGCCATGGTGGTGACGGTGGGGTAGGCGTCGGAGACGACGATGAAGTTCTCGGGGTTGCGGTAGCCGGGGTAGGCCTCCTGCAGGATGTTGGGCGTGGCCTGCATGTTGTTGTTGACCTGCACCCAGTAGGCGTTGAGCTTGCCGTCCTTCAGCATGCGGTTCTGCAGCACCGCGTGGTAGCCCGGCTTCTCCGGGATGGTGCCGGCCGGGAGCTTCCAGATGTGTTCGGCCTCGGCCCGGTGCTTGGGGTTGGTCACCACCATGTCGGCCGGCAACCGGTGGCTGAAGGTGCCCACCTCGCGCGCCGTGCCGCAGGCCGAGGGCTGGCCGGTGAGCGAGAAGGGGCTGTTGCCGGGCGACGAGATCTTGCCGGTCAGCAGGTGGATGTTGTAGAGCAGGTTGCTGCACCAGGTGCCGCGCGTGTGCTGGTTGAAGCCCATGGTGAAGAACGACATCACCTTGGTCTTCGGGTCGGCATACATCTCGGCCAGCCGCTGCAGCCGGTCCTTCGGCACGCCGCTCAGCTTGGCCACCGACTCCAGGTCGTACTTCGACACGAACTTTGCGTATTCGTCGAAGCTCGCCGGCCGGCTGCCTCCCGCTTCGGCGGCGTGCTTGGCCTTCTTCTGCAGCGGGTGCTCGGGCCGCAGGCCGTAGCCGATGTCGTCGTTGCCGACGACGAAACGCGTGTGCTGGTCGACGAACTTCCTGTCGACCTTCTTGTTCACGATGATGTAGTTGGCGATGTAGTTGAGGATCGCCAGGTCGGTCTGAGGGGTGAAGGTCAGCGTCAGGTCGGACAGGTCGTGGCAGCGGTGCTCGTAGACCGACAGCACGGCCACCTTCACATGCGGTGCCGACAGCCGCCGGTCGGTCACCCGCGTCCACAGGATGGGGTGCATCTCCGCCATGTTCGAGCCCCACAGCACGAAAGCGTCGGCCTGCTCGATGTCGTCGTAGCAGCCCATGGGCTCGTCCATGCCGAAGGTGCGCATGAAGCCGGCCACGGCGCTGGCCATGCAGTGGCGCGCGTTCGGGTCGATGTTGTTCGAGCGAAAGCCCGCCTTCATCAGCTTGGCGGCGGCGTAGCCTTCCCAGATCGTCCATTGGCCCGAGCCGAACATGCCCACGCCGCTGGGACCCTGGCGCTTGAGCGCCTTCTTGAACTGCTCGGCCATCACGTCGAAGGCCTGGTTCCAGCTCACCGGCTGGAACTCGCCTTCCTTGTCGTACTTGCCGCCTTTCATGCGCAGCAGCGGCGTGGTAAGACGGTCGCTGCCGTACATGATCTTCGAGAGGAAGTAGCCCTTGATGCAGTTGATGCCGCGGTTGACCTCGGCGTTCGCATCACCATGGGTCGCGACCACCTTGCCGTCCTTCACCGCCACGTTGACGCCGCAGCCCACGCCGCAGAAGCGGCACGGCGCCTTGGCCCAGCGCAGCTGGGTGCGCGAGGCGTCGGTCTCGACGTTGGCCGCCACGGCGGCCACCGGCAGTCCGGCCGCCAGCGCGGTGGTCTGGCCCGCAGTGTTGCGGATGAACTCGCGCCTTGAAAGGCTCATGGCTCCATCTCCTCTTGCATCGCGGACAGGGGCTCGGCGTGCTGGTAGGCCAGGCTGACGTTGAGCACGCCGGGCAGGGCGCGGATCGTGTCGAGCGTGTCGAGCAGGGCGGCGGCTGAAGGCGCTTCGAGCACGAGCACGGCGCGGCCGTCGGGGGTGTGCTGGTAGACCTCGGCGCCGTCGATGGTGCCGACGGTGCGCTGCAGCGCATCGAGCGCAGCGGGCTGGAGGTGGACCAGCACACCGGCGATGTGCAGCTCCGGCTCGCCAGGGGGCGACATGGGCGGGGCGGCGCTCATCCCGGAAGGTTCCCGGTGATGAGCTGGTAGGCCCAGACGGCAAAGCCGTAGCCGCCGACGATGGCCACCGCCAGAACGGGCGCGGTGATCACCGCGAGAAAGACGAAGGTGCGCCACTCCTCCTGACGGGTCGAAGGCGCATTGGGGTCCAGATGCTTCATCTGTCACCTATGCCTTGTTGTCTCAGCGGCCGGCAATCGATATGCCGGGCTGCGTGCGAGGTCGACTTCCCTGTCAGGCACGGCGCAGCTCGTGCTGGGCCGTGTCGAGCGGCAAGCCTATCGCAGCGATGGAGGCGCTGCAAGCTGTGGCCTGCCCGGTACGTAGTTGTCCGCGTGCGAGGGGCAGGTGGGTCGATAGAGTGGCCGCAGCCGCCGCGCGACCAGGAGACCCGCATGACCACGACCCGCTACCTCACCCGCCGCCAATGCCTGGAAGGCGCGTCTGCACTCGCGACGCTGGGCCTGCTGCCCGGCCTTGCGCGGGCGCAGACAGGCTGGCCGAGCAAGGCGGTGCGTTTCGTCGTGCCCTTCGCACCGGGTGGCAGCTCCGAGATCGTGGCGCGCGCCACGGCGGCCGAGCTGTCCAAGACGCTCGGCCAGAGCGTGTATGTCGACAACAAGCCGGGCGGCGCCGGCAACGTGGCCATGGGCGAGGTCGCCCGCGCGGACGATCAGCACACGCTGATCCTCGGCCACATCGGCACGCTGGCCGTGAACCCCTACATCTTCGACAAGCTGCCCTACGACCCGGCCAAGGACTTCAAGCCCGTCTCGCTGCTGGCCAAGGTGCCCAGCCTCTACCTGGTGCACCCCGACCTGCCGGTGAAGAACCTGAAGGAGTTCGTTGCGCTCGCGAAAGCCAAGCCGGGCCGCCTGAACTACGGCTCGGCGGGCAACGGCAGCGCCGGTCACCTGGCCATGGAATACCTGAAGATGGCCAGCGACACCTTCATCCTGCACGTGCCCTACCGCGGCACCGGCCCGCAACTGACCGACCTGCTGGCCGGCCGGCTCGACGCGGCCTCGGTGGGCGCGCCGGCGGTGCTGCAGTTCATCAAGGCCGGCAAGCTGCGCTGCATCGCCACCGGCACGCCGCAGCGCATCCCGCAGCTGCCCGATGTGCCGACGGTGGCCGAGCAGGGCTTCGCCGGCTTCGAGATGACGCAGTGGTACGGCGTGATGGCGCCGGCCTCGATGGCTCAGCCCGCGATCGACAGGCTGGCCGCCGCCTCGGCCAAGGCCATGCGCGAGAAGGAGGCGCTGGAGCGGCTCTCGCACGACGCCGCGATCGCGGTGGGCAGCACGCCGGCCGAGTTCGCCGCCTTCATCGCCGCCGAGCAGAAGCGCTGGAAGCCGGTCATCGCGCGGGCCAGGATCAAGCCAGACTGATCGATCCCCGGCTTCCACTGGGGGCATGCCGCTTGCCTATGCTGGTGGCCGACCTTTTCACCAGGAGCCCTGCATGAGCCAGAAGATCCAGATCGCCGTCATCGTCGGCAGCCTTCGCAAGGAGTCGCTGAATCGCCAGCTGGCCGGAGCCATCGCCAAGCTCGCCCCGCCGGACGTCGAATTCAAGCTGCTGCGCATCGACGACCTGCCTCTTTACAACCAGGACGACGACGCCAACCAGGCCGAGCCGGTGAAGCGTCTGAAGGCCGAGATCCGCGCTGCGAACGGGCTGCTTTTCGTCACCCCCGAGTACAACCGCTCGGTGCCGGGCGTGCTGAAGAACGCGATCGACCACGCCTCGCGGCCCTATGGCGACAGCGCCTGGGCCGGCAAGCCGGCCGGTGTGATCGGGGTGTCGGTGGGCGCCATCGGCACTGCGCTCGCCCAGCAGCACCTGCGCAACATGCTGGCCTACCTGGACATGCCCACGATGGGCCAGCCCGAGGCCTTCATCCAGGCCAAGGACGGGCTGTTCAATGCGGACGGCAGCATCGGCGACAGCAGCCGCCAGTTCGTGCAGGGACTCGTCGACAAGCTGGTGGCCTGGGTGAGAGCGCACGGCCGCTGACAGCCCGCGCCACTCGGTCGGGCCGAACGGCCCATGGCGGCTCGGCAGGCTGCCATGGGATTGTCACGAGCAGCGCCTACCCTCAGCGCCGCTTCGTGACCACGACCGATGCTTGCCCACCTTTTCACTGCGCCGGATGTCGGCGATGCCTTCCTGCGCGCGGTCGAGGCCGCGCATGACGTGGGCTCGCCGCAGCAGTTCTTCGTCTGGCTGCGGCTGCACCTGTACCGTTTCATCCCGCACGACCTGGCCTTGACCTGCGTGCAGCGGGCGGCCGGCTCGGGCGGGCGCAAGGCGCAGGTGCTCAACTGCGTCTCGCTGCCCGCCGGGGTCGAGGCCGAGTTGTCGGACCCCGGCTCCCGCTTCTGGCACCTCCTCTCCGAGGCCTGGCACCGCGGCGGCCAGCAGGCTGGCTGGCTGGCGCTCGATGCGTCCGACGCACTGGCCGGGTTGCCGGTGGTCGTGCGGCTGCGTGAGGCCGGCTACGGCCAGTTGCTGGTGCATGGCCTGCAAGGGCCGGCCCGGCCGGACGAAGAGATGCTGCTCGCCTTCCTGCGCACCGGCCCCGTCGACACCGGCCGCGACGCGGCGGCGCACCGGGCGCTGGCCTTGTGGGTGCCCTACCTGCATTTCGCGCTGATGCGCAGCGACGGCCAGGTCGCGCGCCGGCCTGTCGGTCGCCTGCCGGAAGGCTCGCCAGCCAAGCCATTGACCTCGCGCGAGCTTCAGGTGCTGGTGGCCGTGCGCGAGGCCAAGGCCAATGCGCAGATCGCCGTGGCGCTCGGCATCAGCCCGCTGACGGTGAAGAACCACCTGCGCAGCATCCAGAAGAAGCTGGGCGCCCGCAACCGCGCCCATGCGGTCGCCGAGGCGATGTCGCTGCGCCTGATTTCCTGAGGCCGACAAAACCGTGTCACATCCGCGCGCCACAGTGCGCGGGTCCGACAAGCAGGTTCACGAATCAAGAGGGAACGGTCGTTGGGCCGGGCCGGCCGATGCCGGCCCGACAAAACCGGGGCGGCGCTTCCCGCGGGGGCGCCGCCCCTCGCATCGCTCCACGCCATCATGAAACCCAGCATCCTGATCGTCGGCGCCGGCCTCTACGGCGCCGTGTGCGCGCGCGAGCTGCACGACGCCGGCCACCGCGTGCTGGTGGTCGAGCAGCGCCGCGCCCCGGGCGGCAACTGCGCCACCCGCTACGTGGAGGAGGCCGACTGCCACGAGCATGTGCACGGCGCCCACATCTTCCACACCGACAGCGAGCGAATCTGGGCCTGGGTGAACCGCTTCGCGCGCTTCAACGGCTATGCCCACCGCGTGAAGGTGCGCCATGGCGGATCGCTCTACAGCTTTCCGGTCAACCTGTTCACGCTGTACCAGGTGTTCGGCGCGACCAGCCCGGCCGAGGCACAGGCCGCGCTGGCGCGCGAGCGCGTCGCGATCGATGCCCCCGCGAACCTGGAGGAGCACTGTCTCGCCACCGTGGGGCCGACGCTCTACCGCCTGTTCATCGAGGGCTACACACGCAAGCAGTGGCACCGCCACCCGAGCGAGCTGCCGGCCGAGATCATCAAGCGCATCCCGCTGCGGATGGACTTCAACGACAACTACTTCAACGACCGTTGGCAGGGCATCCCGATCGGCGGCTACAGCGCGTTGTTCGACCGGCTGCTGGCCGGCGTGCCGGTGGAGTTCGGCGTCGACTTCCTGCCCGACGCCGGCCACTGGCTCTCGCGTTTCGATCATGTCATCCACACCGGTCCGATCGACGCCTTCTTCGACCACTGCCACGGCCGGCTCGAGTACCGCTCGCTGCGCTTCGAGCGCGAGCTGCTGCCGGTGGCCGATCACCAGGGCGCCGCGGTGGTGAACTACACCGACGCGGCCGTGCCCTGGACGCGGGTCATCGAGCATCGCCACTTCGACCTGCCCAGCCCCGGCCGGCGCCACGGCGTGAGCCAGACGCTGATCACACGCGAGTACCCGGCCGACGCAGGCCCCGGTCAGGAGCCTTACTACCCCGTGGCCACCGCGGCGAACCAGGCCCGGCTGGCGCGCTATCAGGCCCTGGCCGAAGAGGCCGTACCCCAGGTTCACTTCGGTGGCCGGCTGGGCGGCTACCGCTACCTCGACATGCACCAGGTGATCGGCGCCGCGCTGGCGCATGTGGGGCGGGTCTCGCGGGGTGAATGTCATCGAAACGTCGCATTGGATGGCGCGGCATGAGCCGTCTGTGCCATCGCGCCCCGGACCGGCAGTCACCGCGGCCGGCGAGCATCCCCGACCGGCTCCCACCACGAGAACATCCATGATCCGCGCCCTGCTCATCGCCCTGGCCACGACCGCTGCCTGCGCCACCCCGGCCCAGGCCTGGTGGGACGACGCCTGGAGCACCCGCACCCGCGTCGTGCTCGACACCACCGACAAGGGCCTGGCCCTGCCCAGCGCCCAGGCCGACGTGGTGCTGCCGGTGCGCCTGCACTCGGGCAACTTCGACTTCGGCGTGGCCGAGCCGGGCGGCGCCGACCTGCGCGTGGTCGGCGCTGACGACAAGACGCCGCTGGCCTTCGAGGTCGAGCGCTTCGACGCCATCAACGAACTGGCCGTGCTGTGGGTGCGCGTGCCGCAGGTGGCGCAGGGCAGCGACAAGAACGTGCTGCACGTCTACGCCGGCAACGAGAAGGCCGCGGCCGAAGGCCGGCCCGGTCTCTTCGCCACCAGCCACGCCGCGGCGCTGCACTTCAGCGAGGCCGATGGCCCGGTGCAGGACGCGGCCGGTGGCCCCGCGAGCAATGGTGCCGCGGTCCGCGAGGCCAACGGCCTGCTCGGCGGCGCGCTGCGCCTGACCGGCACGCCGCTGGCGTTCGGCCCGCACCCGAAGCTGGTCTTCGAGCCTTCGGGTGCGCTCACCGTCACGCTGTGGCTCAAGCCCGATGCACCGGCCGAGAGCTCGACGCTGCTCAGCCTGGGCCCGGTCCGCCTGCTGCGTTCGCTCGACCAGGTCGAGGCGCGCATCGGCGACGAGAAGCTCGGCGCCGCCGCGCTGCCCGGTTCGGCCTGGTCGCACGTGGCGCTCACCGTGGGCAACGGCCGCGCCCAGCTCTTCATCAACGGCCAGCCGGCCGCGCAGGCCGATGCGCTGCTGCCCGCGGCCACCAACCCCGCGCTCGTGGTCGGCGAAGGCTACAAGGGCCTGGTCGACGAGTTGCAGGTGCTGCCCGCCGCGCGCGACGCCGGCTGGGTGAAGCTGGCCGCTGCGGCCCAAGGGCTCGACGCCTCGTTCGCCCGCAGCCAGAAGGAAAGCGCCGACGGTGGCAGCGCGGAGGAGGGCGGCCACGGCGGCTACATGGGCATCCTGCTGAAGAACCTGACGCTCGATGCCTGGGTCGTGATCGTGATCCTGCTGGTGATGTTCTTCATTGCCGCAGCGGTGATGGTCACCAAGGCCCGGCTCGTGAGCCGCGTGGGCAGCGCCAACGACCGTTTCCTCGACCGCTTCCGCTCGGACCTCTCTGGCCGCGGCCTCGACGGCGACAAGGGCGACCTCGCGCACTCGTCGCTCTACCGGCTCTACACCACCGGCGAGGCCGAGATCGCCAAGCGCCGTGCCCAAGGCCTGCAGACGCTCTCGGGCGCCTCGCTGGACGCGATCAAGGCCACGCTGGACGCGGTGCAGGTGCGAGAGAACCACACGCTCAATGCCCGCATGGTGCTGCTGACCATCGCCATCTCCGGCGGCCCCTTCCTCGGCCTGCTGGGCACCGTGGTGGGCGTGATGATCACCTTCGCCGCGATCGCCGCCGCAGGCGACGTGAACGTGAACGCCATCGCCCCGGGCATCGCCGCCGCGCTGCTGGCCACGGTGGCGGGCTTGGGCGTGGCGATCCCCGCGTTGTTCGGCTACAACTGGCTCGCCTCGCGCATCAAGGCCATCTCGGCCGACATGCAGATCTTCGTCGACGAGTTCGTCACGCGGGCCGCCGAACTCCACGGCCAGCGTTGACGCTGCAGCGAGGCACAGCACCATGGCCGCCGACGTCAAGGGCGCGAACGAGCCCTACGACGACATCAACATCACGCCGATGCTGGACCTGGCGTACGTGCTGCTGGTGACCTTCATCATCCTGACCACCGCCTCGGTGCAGGGTGTCAAGGTGCAGTCTCCGCAGACGCAGGCTGCCAACCAGCTCGCCAAGCCGCAGACGCGCGCGGTCACGATCACCAGCGATGGTGCGATCTACCTCGACGCCTACCCGGTGACGCTGGAGGAGCTGGCGCAGCGCCTGGCCACCTACAAGTCGGCCAACCCGGCGCTGCCGGTGGTGCTGAAGGCCGACGCGCGCACCCAGTACCAGAAGGTCACCGAGGTGCTCGAGGTCGCCAAGAAGTTGGACATCACCGAGATCGGCCTGGTCACCCAGCGCGCGGTCGCGGCCGAGTGAGGAAAGCACCGCGCCATGCATGTCCAGAACGAGACCAAGCCCTACGACACCATCAACGTCACGCCGATGCTGGACCTGGCCTACGTGCTGCTGGTGGTCTTCATCCTGATGACCACCGCCTCGGTGCAGGGCCTGTCGATCACGCTGCCCAAGCCCTCGAACCAGCCCAGCACCGAGCGCCATGAGCTGCTGGTGGTGCAGGTGGGCGCGGACGGCGGCCTGCTGCTCAACGGCGCGGCGCTGTCGCTGGCCGAGATCGAGCTGCGGCTGCAGCAGGCCAAGACGGCCGACCCGAAGGTCACCGTGGCGATCAAGGGCGACGCGGGTGCCACCTATGCCCCGGTGGTCGAGGTGATCGACCTGTGCAACCGGTTGGCGGTGGACATGGCGCTGGTCACGTCCCGCATTGGAACCTAGGAGCGAAGCGATGCAACACACCACCGGTCTCATCGCGCGGCGCATGGCGCTGCGGCAACTCGAATCCGGCCGCGTCTCCCACGGCCTGGTCAAGCGGCTGGCGATCGGCATGGTGCTCACGCTGTCGGCTGGCATGGTGGCCTGGGGCCTGTCGCGCCTGTCGCTCGATACACCTGCGCCCAGGCGCCAGGTGGCGCGCATCGCGCTGCTGCCCGACACACCACCGCCCCCGCCTCCCCCGCCGAAAGAGCTGAAGAAGGAGGAGCCGACACCCCAGGCTCGCCCCCAGCCCCGGCCGGACGACGCCCCCGAGCCGCAGCCACCGGCAGATGCGCCGATCAAGATGGAGGGCACGGCCGGCGATGGCCCCAGTGCCTTCGCCGCCGGCACCGTGGCCAACGACTACCGCGGCGGGCCGGTGGTGAGCGGTGGCGCCGCATCGTCGCCCGGCGTGGCCGACCGTGCCGCGGAGCGCCTGTATGCCAACACCGTGCGCCAGTTGCTGCAAAGCGAGATCGAGCGGCGGCTCGCGCCCGACGCCGGCGAGCTGAGCGCGAACTTCGCCCTCTGGGTGAACGCCGATGGGCGCATCGCGCGCTGGGAGTCGGATGCGGGGCAGGCGCCTCTGAAGATGGCGCTCGACGCGAGTGCCGACACGCTGCGCCTGCCCGCACCGCCGCCCATCGCGCAGCAGCCGATGCGCTTTCGCCTGACGGTGCGCGCCGGCGCCTGACCTCATTCATTTCTTCCGGAGCTCTTCATGACCCCACCGACGCCTCGCGCGCGCCGGGCGCCGCTGGCGGCTGCCTTGCTGGCAGCGGCTGCACTTCCCTCGCTGGCGCAGACCGCGAGCCCACCGGCCCCCGGCAGCGAAGCCGCCGCACTCAGCGAGCTTCGGGCCACCACGCTGTCGCTGATCGAGGCCCTGGTCGAGCAGGGCCTGCTCACCCGGGCCAAGGCCGACGAACTGCTGCGCCGTGCGCGCGATGCCGGCCACGCCGCGGGCGCCACCGCCGCGGCACCCGCCGCGGGCTGGGGCGCGCCGAAGTCGGTGGTGCGCGTGCCCTACCTGAGCGAGACGACGCGCAGCCAGATCAAGGACGAGGTGCGGAACGAGGTGCTGGCCACGGCCCGCGAAGAGGGGTGGACCGATGGCCGCCGCCTGCCAGGCTGGCTGCGCGCGGTGACCGTCGCGGGCGACCTGCGGGTGCGCTCGCAGGCCGAGCTGCTGGACGACGACAACATCGCGCCGGAGATCTTCCGCGCCCAGACCGAATCACCCGCCTGGGCGCCGGACCTGACCAACACCCAGCACGACCGCAACCGCCTCACGTTGCGTGGCCGCCTGGGCGTGACGGCAAAGGCGAGCGACAGCCTGAGCGCCGGCCTTCGCCTGTCCACCGGCTCGACCTCGAGCGGTCCGACCTCCGAATCCGCCACGCTGGGCAACGGCTCGAACCGCCTCGCGGTGGGCGTCGACCGCGCCTGGCTGCGGTGGGAGCCTGTGCAGGCCTTCCGCCTGGAAGGCGGCCGCATGGCCGTGCCTTTCGACGGCAGCGACCTCACCTGGCCCGACGACCTGGGGCTGGATGGCGTGGCCGTGCATGGCGAGCTCGACGTGGCCAGCGGCCTCTACGGATTCGCCAACACGGGGGGCTTCGCGCTCGAGGAATTTGCCAACAGCGCGCGCGACAAGTGGCTGCTGGGCGGCCAGCTCGGCATCGACTGGGCCTTCGGTCGCGCCTGGCAGCTGCGCGCCGCGGTGGGCTACTACCACTTCCGCAATGTGCAGGGCGTGCGCGAGAGCGAGCTGCCGCCCGGTGGCCCGCTGGCCGGGGTGCGGCCCTACCAGGCCAGCGCCTACCCGGCTTCGATCCGCCAGAAGGGAAACACGCTGATCAACCTCAACGCGCCCGAGTCGACCGCTTCGCCGGTGTGGGGCCTGGCCTCGCGCTTCGAGCCGGTCGACCTGAGCCTGGCGCTCACTGCGCGGCACTACAGCCCCTACGAGGCGACGCTCGCGTTGCACGTGGTGAAGAACACCGGCTTCGACCGCGAGGACATCGTGCGCCGCGCAGGCACCGAAGCCGTGGCCGACCTGAAGGAGAAGACGCTCGGCCTGCAGGCGAAGCTGCAGTTCGGCTTCGCCCAGGCGCAGGAGCCGGGCCAGTGGCAGGGCTTCCTGGCTTACCGCCGCTTCGAGCGCGACGCCTGGGTCGACGCGTACACCGACACCACCTGGCACCTGGGCGGCACCAACTACAAGGGCTTCAGCGTCGGTGCGCAGTACGCCTTCGACCACAAGGCCACGCTGGGCCTGCGCTTCACCAGCACCCGCAACCTGGACGATGGCGTGCGCTTCCTGGCCATCCCGGGCGACCCGAATTCAGTGAGCGGCAACCTGAGCAGTGCGCCGATGCGCATCGACGTGCTGCAGCTCGAGACCAGCCTGAGGTTCTGAAGGGGAGGCAGCATGTTGAACCGAGCCCTCGTGACCATGATGCTGGTGCTGGCGGCGCAGGGCCCGTACGCGGCCGATGCGAACGACAAGCGCCTCGCCCTGGCAAAGGAGGCCGCGCGCCGCGCGCAGGCTGCCTTGCAGCAGGCCCAGCAGGAGCGCGACACGCTGCGCCAGCAGCAGGCTGGTACCGCCGCCGAGAACGAGGCGATGGCCCGGCAGCTGACGCAGGCCCGGGCCGAGGCCCGCCAGGAGCAGGCGAGGCAGGCCCGGCAGCAGCAGGCCCTGACGCAGGCCGAGGCCGAACTCGAACGCCTGCGAGCCGAGCTGGCGGCCGAACGCGGCCAGCGCGAGAAGACCGAGACCTCCGCCGCCGAAGCCGTGTCGCGCGCCCAGGCCGAGCTGCTGGCGCAGCGGCAGGTGACGGCGTCGCTCAGTGCCTTGCTGGCGAAGAGCGTGCAGGCCCTGTCCCGAGCGGAGGAGGCCAACAGGCAGTTGCATGGCCTCGGGCTGCAGGCGGTCGAGGCCTACACCCGGCGCACCCCCGAGGCAATGCGCACGCGCAGCGAGCCCTTCCTGCAGATCGGTGCCGTGCGGCTGGAAGAGGAGGCCGAGACGCTGCGCAAAGCGATGGACCTGCAACGGGTCGCGCCCTGACCGCGGGTGCACGAGGCACCCGCCGGCGCGACGACACCGACGATAATTCGCTCTTCGCGTCGCCCTCTCGCCTCCCATGTTCACCGGCATCGTCCAAGGCATCGCCACCGTCGAGCGGCTCACCGACCGGCCGGGCCTGCGCAGCTTCCGTCTCGGCTTTCCGCCTGGCTTCGCCCAGGGCCTGGAGATCGGCGCCAGCGTCTCGTGCGACGGCGTGTGCCTCACCGTCACCGCGCTGCATGGGGATGGCGCGGCCGATTTCGACGTGATGCAGCAGAGCCTTGCGCTGACCACCTTGGGCGGCGTGGGCGAGGGCGGCCGGCTCAACGTGGAGCGGGCGGCCAAGGACGGCGCCGAGATCGGCGGCCACCCGCTCTCGGGCCACATCGACGTGACCGGTGAAGTGCTGGAGATCCGCCGCCCCGAGAACAACCACGTGCTGCGCATCGGCCTGCCGCCGCGCTGGATGCGCTATGTGTTCGCCAAGGGCTACATCGCCGTCAACGGCTGCAGCCTCACCGTGGCCGAGGCCGACCGCCAGGCCGGGTGGTTCGAGGTCTGGCTGATCCCCGAGACCCTGCGCGTGACCACCTTCGGCGACAAGGCCGTGGGCGCCCGGCTCAACATCGAGATCGAGCGCTCCACCCAGGTCTTCGTCGACACGGTGCGCGATGCGCTCGACGAGCGACTCGGCCCGCTGCTGCCGGCGCTCGAGGCGCTGCTGCGCGAGCGAGGCCTGTCGACCGACGAGCTCATGCGTCCGCTGCCGCCGCCGGGCGGCTGACCGGCGCGGCCCCACCCGTCGGGGGGAGAGACACCCGGGCAGGGGCTGACTAACGTCGCGGCTTCGCCCATTCGAAGCCCGCCCCGATGCCCCTGCCTTCCCTTCGCCGCCGCCACGCACTTCTGAGCGGCCTGGCCTGTGGCCTGGGCCTGCGCCCCGCTGCCGCGGCGACCGACCCCGACGCGCCCCCCGCCCTGTTGCTGGCCCGCGAGGCGCCCGCCGGGCTCGACCCCTCGCCATACCTGGTGAGCGAGAAGCTCGATGGCGTGCGCGCCTTCTGGGACGGCACGCGGCTGCGTTTTCGCGGCGGCGGCACGGTTGCCGCGCCAGCGGGCTTCCTGGCCGGCCTGCCGGCCGGCCAGGCGCTGGATGGCGAGCTGTGGCTCGGTCGCCAACGCTTCGACATGCTTTCGGCCCTCGTGCGCCGCGAGCGGCCGACGGCGGCCGACTGGGCCGAGGTGCGCTACCTCGTCTTCGAGCTGCCCGGTGGCGCCGGTGGCTTCGCGCAACGCGTCGATCGCCTGCAGCAACTGGCTGCCGACCACCCCGGCCGCCGCTGGGAGGTGGTGCCACAGGAGCAGGTGGCCAGCGCACAGGCGCTGCGGCATCGGCTGGCCACGGTCGTCGCTGCCGGCGGCGAGGGGCTGATGCTGCACCGCGCCGATGCCGCCTATGCCACCGGGCGCAGCGGGCTGTTGCTCAAGCTCAAGCCGGTGCGTGATGCGGAGGCGGTGGTCGTCGGCCACACCCCGGGCCAGGGCCGCTTCGCCGGCCAGCTCGGAGCGCTCAGGGTACGGGATGCCGAGGGCCGCGAGTTCCTCGTCGGCAGCGGCCTGAGCGAGGCCCAGCGCGCCAGCCCGCCCCCGCTGGGCAGCGTGGTCACCTACAGCTGGCGGGGTGAAACCGCGACCGGCCTGCCGCGCTTTCCCTCGCTGGTGCGGTTGCACACGCCGGGCTGGTGATCGTGAGGTATGGTGCCCGGATGGGTGACTTCAGCTTCTTCTGGCACGACTACGAAACCTTTGGCCGGGTGCCGCGCCGAGACCGCCCTGCCCAGTTCGCCGGCATCCGCACCGATGCCGAGCTGAACGAGATCGGCGAGCCGCTGATGCAGTACTGCCGGCCCACGCCCGACTATCTGCCCGACCCCGAAAGCTGCCTGCTCACCGGCATCCTGCCGCAGCAGTGCCTGGAGCGCGGGGTGCCCGAACCCGAGTTCGCCGACCGGATCGAGCGCGAGCTGGCCAGGCCGGGCACGATCGGCGTCGGCTACAACACGATTCGTTTCGACGACGAGGTGACGCGCCATCTCTTCTGGCGAAACCTGATGGACCCCTATGCCCGCGAGTACAAGAACGACTGCGGCCGCTGGGACCTGCTGGACACGGTGCGCTGCATGTACGCGCTGCGGCCCGACGGGCTGCAGTGGCCGAAGCATGACGACGGCCGGCCGTCCTTCAAGCTGGAGCACCTGACCGCCGCCAACGGCCTGGCGCACGAGGCGGCGCACGATGCGCTGTCGGACGTGCGCGCCACGGTGGGCCTGGCGCGGCTGGTGCGTCGTCACCAGCCGAAGCTGTGGGACTTCTGCCTCAAGCTGCGCCAGAAGCAGGCGGTGTGGGCCGAGATCGGGACGGGCCGGCCGTTCCTGCATGTCTCGGGCATGTACCCCGCCGAGCGCGGCTGCATCGCGGTGGTGTGGCCGCTGGCGCCGCACCCGACCAACAAGAACGAGCTCATCGTCTGGGACCTTGGCGAGGACCCGGCAGCGCTGTTCGATTTGAATGCTGCGGCGATCCGCGAGCGGCTGTTCACCCGCACCGAAGACCTGCCCGAGGGCGTGACGCGGCTCCCGCTGAAGACCATCCACGTCAACAAGTCGCCCGTGGTGATCTCGTCGCTCAAGACCCTCAGCCCGGCGATGGCCGAGCGATGGCAGATCGACCCAGCGCGGGCCGACCGGCACGCCCAGGCCTGTGCCGAGCACGGCGCGAAGATGGCCGGCATCTGGCCCGATGTCTTCAACCGGCCGCCCGCCGAGCAGGCGCCGGACGTGGACGAAGACCTCTACGGCGGCTTCGTCGGCACGACCGACCGCCAGCGCCTGGACCGGCTGCGCCGCCTGCTCCCCGACGACCCGGCCTGGGCCCGCGCCAGCTTCGACGACAGGCGTCTGGACGAGCTGGTCTTCCGCTACCGGGCCCGCCACCACGGCGAGATGCTCAGCGAAGCCGAGCAGGAGCGCTGGGCCCGGCACTGCGCCGACCGGCTGCACGAGGGTGCGGGTGGCGCACTCACGCTGGCCCGATTCTTCGAGCGGCTGGACGAGCTGGCCGAGCGCGCCGACGAGCGTGGCCAGGACATCCTCGGTGCGCTTTACGACTACGCCGAGCAGATCGCGCCCGAGCACATCTGAGGCGGCGTACGCGGCGTTGATCGTCCTTGATCAATCGCGGCGGACTAGGGGGATGCCCGCGCGGGGGCCTTGCACTAGGCTTGCTCGCGCGCGGAGCGCATGAGCTTGCGCACCTTCCATTCCTTGACAACAGGCGGCCACGAGCCGCGGTCAGGGATTTCCCTTGTGCTCAGGAGGTTCAGAGTGTTCACCTTGAAACTGTCGAGTTCCCTGTTGTCACGGCTCGCCGCGGCGGCCCTGCTGACGGCCAGCCTGGGTGCCACGGCCCAGACCGTACCCCTGGCGCACGACGCCCATGCCTACGCCTACCAGAGCCCGATGGGCGCGCAGGCCCGCGAGGCCGGCGTGGTGGCCAGCCACGATGTGCACATCGCCGGCGCCGACTGGCTGCGCCTGCAGCTGGCAGACGTGAAGTTGCCCCAGGGCGCCAAGCTGCGTTTCACCTCGCTTCAGGACGGCGCGCAGCAGCACCTGGATGCGAAGACCATCAAGCAGTGGCGCAACACCACGGCCTACTTCAACGGCCCGGTGGTGCGTGTCGAGCTGCTGGCCTCGCGCGCCGGCCAGGCGGGCAGCTTCGAGATCACCAAGGTGCTGGCCGGCAAGCCGCAGAACCTGCCTGAGAGCCAGTGCGGCCCGACCGATGACCGTGTGGCCTCGGACAAGAAAGACCGCGCCCGCCTGATCGACGTCGGCTGCACGGTCAACCTGATGACCAAGGGCTGCTTCATCACCGCCGGCCACTGCCTGTCCTCGGCAGGGCTGGTCGACCTGGTCGAGTTCAACGTGCCCAAGTCCAACGCCAACGGCAGCATCGTGCACCCGGCGCCGAAGGACCAGTACGTGCCCACGACGACTCGCCAGTTCACCAACGGCGGCGTCGGCAACGACTGGGGCGTGTTCACCGTGTTCGCCAACAGCGAGACCGGCCTGATGCCGCTGGAAGCCCAGGGCTCGAAGCTGAAGATGGCCAAGGATGTGCCGCTGGTCGGCGCCCAGGTCGAGATCCACGGCTATGGCGTGGATTCGGGGGTCGACAACCAGACCCAGCAGCTGTCGCTGGGCCCGATCGCCTCGGTCAACGAGGGCACCACGACCCTGCGCTACAAGGCCGACACCGAGGGCGGCAACAGCGGCTCGGCGGTGCTGAGCGGCGGCCGGGTGGTGGCGATCCACACCCATGGCGGCTGCACCACCGGCGGCGATGGCGGCAGCGGCAACCAGGGCACGCTGTTCACCCACAAGGCTTTCAAGAAGGCCTTCAAGCAGATCTGCAGCGGCTGAGCGATGCTGGGGCCCGGGTCGCGCGGGAGCGCCGCCCGGTGCCTTGGCCGGCGCAGGCCGGTGCAGGGCAAGCCCTGAGCCAGCCTGCCGGGCGCGGGCGTAAGGTAGCGGGCTTCAACCGAGGAGACCCACCATGCTCAAGTCCGGCATCGACCAGGATGCGCTGATCGAGATGTTCGCCAGCGCCAGCGCGAAACAGACCTCGCAGCTGCGCGAGGCAGTGAGCCAGGCCACGCTCAAGGCTTTGCAGGGCCGCGAGATGAGCCTGAAGAACATCAAGGCCGTGCTCAAGTCGGTCACCGAGGCGGCCAGCACCGGCGCGCTGCAGAACGTGACGCCCAAGGTCGATGTCGAGACCATGCTCAACGGCGCGCTGTCGGGCATGGACGACGCCTTGCTCAAGGCGGTGGAGGCGAACCGCGTGGCCCTGGAGCGCCTGGCCGACCAGGGCGTGGGCCTGCAGGAGAAGCAGCTGAAGAAGGCGCTGGACGACCTGCAGAAGCTCGAGGACACGATGTTCGACACGGTGCGCAAGGCGACCAGCGGGGCCGACGTGGGCAAGCTCTCCGGCCCCTGGGCAGAGGTGCTGGGCAAGATGGAGCAGGCCGGCAGCCTCACCGGCGTCCAGGCCGCCGCCACCTTCGAGCAGATGACCAGCCAGATGCAGACGGTGATGCGCGAGAGCCGCGCCGCCGGCCTCAAGGCGGCGCAGACGCTGGCGCAGAGCTACAGTGCCCTCGTCAGCGGCGTGTTGATGGGCATGTCCGACGCGCTCCGCCAGGGCGGTGGCGATGCGCCGGCGCCCGCCTCGAAGCCGGCAGCGAAGTCGGCGCGCAAGTGAACAGGCCCTAGACCGCGTCCTCCAGACCATCCTGCGGGCGGGGCGGCCGGCCCGCCTACACTGGCCGGCCGCCTCCACCCCCGATCCGACCGTCGATCGCCATCCACCATGACCCGAGTCGTCATCAGCGGCACCGGCTTGTACAAGCCGCCGCACGTCATCACCAACGCCGAGCTGGTCGAAGCCTTCAACCGCTACGTTGCACTGCAGAACGAGAGGAACGCTGCGGCGATCGCCGCGGGCGAGCTGCCGGCGCTGGTGCCTTCCAGCGTCGAGTTCATCGAGAAGGCCTCGGGCATCCAGCAGCGCTACGTGATCGACAAGGAGGGGGTGCTCGACCCCAACCGCATGTACCCGCGCTTCGTGGAGCGGCCGGACGACCAGCTGTCGCTGATGGCCGAGATCGCCGCCGATGCGGCGAACAAGGCGCTGGCCGCGGCCGGCAAGACCGGTGACCAGGTCGACGGGGTGCTGTGTGCCGCGGCCAACATGCAGCGTGCCTACCCGGCGATGGCGGTCGAGATCCAGCAGGCGATCGGCGCGCGCGGCTACGGCTTCGACATGAACGTGGCCTGCTCGTCGGCCACTTTCGCCATCGAGCAGGCAGCCAATGCGGTGCGCGCCGGCACCGCCAACTGCGTGCTCGTGGTGAACCCCGAGATCACCTCGGCCCACCTGGAGTGGCGCGACCGCGACTGCCACTTCATCTTCGGCGACGTGTGCACCGCGGTGGTCGTCGAGCGGGCCGACACAGCCACCTCGGCCGACCAGTGGGAGATCCTCGGCACCCGGCTGGCGACCCAGTTCTCGAACAACATCCGCAACAACTTCGGCTTCCTCAACCGAAGCGAGGACAGCGACCCCGACGCGCGCGACAAAACCTTCCGCCAGGAAGGCCGCAAGGTCTTCAAGGAAGTGGTCCCGCTGGCGGCGGCCCACATCGAAGGCCACCTCGCCGCGATCGGCCTGGAGCCGACCGAGGTGAACCGCTTCTGGCTGCACCAGGCCAATCTCGGCATGAACCAGCTCGTGATCAAGAAGCTGGTCGGCCAGGAGGTCGGCGACGAGCTGGCGCCGCTGATCCTCGACGAGTACGCCAACACCGCGTCGGCCGGCTCGATCATCGCTTTCCATGAGCACCACGCCGACCTGAAGGCGGGCGACCTGGGTGTGATCTGCTCCTTCGGTGCAGGCTACTCGGTGGGCAGCGTCGTCGTGCGCCGGCTGTGAGGCGGCGGCTGCTTCCGTGGGCGGCGGCGCTGGCCGCTTGCGCGCTGGCCGCAGCGGCGCCGGCCCAGGAGCCCGGTGTGGCCGGCAAGGCCTTGAACGGCGAGGCGCCGGCCCGGGGCGAGCTGCTGACCCGCGACGAGTTGCGCGCCTGCCTGAAGGAACAGCAGGATCAGCAGCAGCAGGCCGCTGCGCTCGAGCGCCGGCGTGGCGAGCTGGGCCAGGAGGCGGCCACCGTTCGCCAGCAATTGGCCGAGGTGCAGGCTGACCGGCTCGCCTTCGGCGGCTGGCAGCGGGCCTCCGAGGCGTTCAAGCAGCGGCTGCAGCAGCATGGCCAGCGTGTGGTGCTGTTCAACCAGCGGGTCAAGGCCTTCCAGGAAACCGCGTTGACGGCCAAGGGTGCTGAGCGCGAAAGGGGTGAGATCGAGGCCGAAGCCGAGGCGCTGGCGCGGGCCGATGCCGATCTCAAAGCCGAGGGCGCGCAGCTCGACGCGACGATCGCCCAGGCCCGCGCCGCGCTGGCGGCCAAGGCCCAGGCGCAGGCAGCGGCGGCTTCGGCCGCCAACACCGGCAACCAGCGGTTCAACGAAGAGGTGCAGGCCCACGACGCGGCACTCGCGGGCTGGAAGGTGCGCTGCGGCAGCCGGCCTTACCGCACGGCCGACGAGCGGGCGGTCCGCGCAGGCGGTTGATCCACCGGCCCGCTCGCCGCGATCAGGCCTCCGCGGCCACGGGCCGGGCCTCGGCAGCCGTGGGGCCGGCCGAGGCCGCATCGGCCGCCGGCCCCAGCAGGCGGGCGGCGTCGAGCAGTTGCACCAGCGCCGGCCCGCTGGCCTGCGCCGAGGCGGCAGGCAGCTCCAGCAGGCCCGACACCCAGGCGCCGACGCCGGCTGCGCCAGCCGGCACGGGGTGTGCCGCGGACGCGTCGAACTCGGCCACCGACACCACGTCGCTCACCCGCAAGCCCAGCGCCGGGCGCCCGGGGCGGCCGGGGTCTCCGAGCACGATGACCACGCCGCCCGCGGCAGGCTGCGATTCGGCATCGAGCCCGAGCAGCCGCTGTGCGCACAGCACCTGGACCAGCGTCGACGCGCCTTGGGCGTCGTGGACCTCCAGCAGCCCCAGTGTGGCCCCGCTGCGGCCGGGCAAGGGCACCAGGCCCCTCGGCGAGGCCGCTTCCAGCACCGCTTCGGCCGGCAGCCCGCAGCACAGCGGGCCGACCTGGAAGATCGCCACTTCCGTCGCCTGTTGCCCGCCCTGATGCAGCGGGCCCGTGTCGAGTTCGTGGTGCTCGGGCCCGAGTGTGCCGGCTGTGCCCAGGCGCAGCGCCACGACGGCGCTGACCCGGTTGTCGTAGCCGTCGGCGCACTTGAACTCCCGGTAGCCGCCGGCCTGGACGCGGGCCGCCACATGGTGGGCCCCGGCCAGGTCGAACAAGGCCATGCCGTTGGTGAAATCCATCCGGGCTCGGGTGGCGAGCGCGGGGTCGGTGGCCGCGAGCACCTGGCCGTGCGCATCGACATAGGCCGCGAAGCCCGGGCGATCGCCCAGCACGTCGCGCAGCATCGCCTGCAGCTCGCGCGCCGCGTGGAAGACGATGGCCACGCCGCCCAGCAGGCCGTGGCCCTGCGGATCGCGGACAGCGGCGAGGTAGGTGTAGGTGGCTCCGCCATCGTGGAGTGCGGTGTCTTCGAAGTCGCTCACGGCGTAGTGCTGTGGCGAGTCGAGGCCCTTGACCGCTCCCAGCCAGCGCGTGTCCACCCGGCTGCCGACCACGCCGGCGGCGCCGCCGGTGCGCGAGGCGCCGCGGATCACGCCATCTGCATCGAACACCACCAGCCGGCTGTAGACGGTGTACAGGCCGTTGACATGGTCGAGCATCGTGTTCAACGCCCGCGGGTCGTGCGGTGCGCCCGGCTGCAGCGCCTGCTGCACCGCGGGTGAGAGGGCCCACCAGCGGCAATCGTTGGCACGCTCGTAGAGGTTGCGGTCCATGATGTCGGCGGCCAGGCGGGCCATGTCGCGGCAGTGGCGACGCGATCGCGCGAGCGCCGTGCGCGCCAGGTCGCGGATGGCCAGGCCCACGCGCTGGCGCGTGCGAACGCTGGCGGCGTTGACCTGGCCGAGCACGGCCTTCAGCCGCAGGCGGTTGCCATGCCGGCCGCCGGCCATCAGGCGCCCATTCCAGACGACGCGTCGCAGGTCGCGGTTGATGGCCTCGGCATCGTGGTTGATGGCCTGCAGCGCCTCGTGGTCGAGCGAGATTTCCTGGTCCGGGGCATCTTGCGCGGCACGGTCACGGTCGCGGAAGGCGGTCAGCAGCGACACCATCGCCTGGGCGCGCCAGCCGGGGCCGGCGTAGCCCTGGTAGCCGTGGGTCTCGCAGCAGACGGCCAGGTACTCGCGGCCTGCGAACGAGGTGAGCGAGACGCTGCCGAGCGGGATCGGGGCGAGCTTCGCGCCGAGCGGCACATGGGCCGTGTCGAGGCTCGCGACCACCCGCTGGTCTGGGCCGAGCAGCACGATCGCCATCTCCCGGCGGGCATCGGCCACGCCATCGAAGATGCGCTCCATCTCGTCGTCGAAGCGAAAACGCAGCACCAGCACGCCCAGCGGCGTGCCGGCTGGGCTGTCGATCCGATGGCCGTAGAGCAGGGCGGCCGCGCCTTGGCGCTGCAGGTCGGTCGGGCCGTAGCGTTCGACATAGCCCGGTGCGGCGGCGGCCCGCGCCAGCAGCGGGTCGGCGCTCCGTTCCGACGTGCCGGCCGCGTCCAGGCGGGCGAGAACGCCGCCGTGCAGATCGAGCAGGACCACGTCGTCGTAGACGGTGTACTTCGCCTGGTAGTCGCGCAGCCGCGCCTCCATGGTGCCGCGCAGGGCGGTTCGCTCCGGGGCCGGCAGGGCGCAGAACGCGCGCACCGCGTCGTCCGTGGCCAGGAAGCCCACATCCGCGGTGCGCTCATAGAGGTTGCGCACCAGGATGTCGATCGCGCATTGGGCCTTGGCGGTCAGCTCATCCCCCAGGGCGGCCCGGCTTTCGACGACCATCTCCTGGATCAGCCGCTGCTGCAGGGCCTCGAATCGCTCGCGTGTGCCGACCAGCGTCGGCAGGATGGGGGCCACTTCCTCGGGGCAGCTGATGGCGGCGGCAGACTCGATGGTGCGCCAGACGGTGCCCAACTCGCGCAGGTCCCGCTCGGCCTGCTGCACGCGGTACATGTGGGCCGAAACATCCTCGGTGGTCGTGTCCATCGGGCAACTTCCCCTTGGCTTCTTGACTGTGATCGAAGCAGTCTATGAAAGCGTTTCCTTTCGACATTGAAGGAATTCGGGCTGTTTTGAGCCCCAGTTTCTCGCCGTGCACCACGCAGCGAAGGGTGTGCCCTCATTTGGTGCGCATGCACCGGAATGGAAAGGCCACGCGGTCAGGCGGCCGGCAGCATCCGATGGCCGTGCAGTCGTTCGTAGGCTGGCCGGCAGGCTTCGGCCACCCGCAGCGCCTCGCCCTGCAGTTGGGGTGAACGCGGGCGCCACGGCTCGAAGCCGGTCGACTGCCAGACGGCGTCGTACCAGTAGGGCGCCCAGATGCCGTCGCTTTCGCGCCGGCCGGCGGGCCAGGCCAGCATGCGGTCGGTGAAGTCGATGCCCAGGCGGCCGCACAATGCCTGCAGGAAGGCGCGCGGGGCGCGAAGAAAGTCGTCGGCATCGATGACGGGCGGGGAAATGCCAAGGCGATCGCTCACCGCGTCGAACAGGTCCACCTGCTGCAGCAGGCCGATGTCTGCGGGAGCCACCGTCGCACGCGACTTCAGGTAGGACTCGACCACATGTGCCGGGTCGCGGATCAGGAACACATTGGCCAGACCGTGGACCCACGCTGTGCTCTTGCCCGGCAGCAGGTGGTGGGTCATGTGCTTCTGGTACCAGAGCGGCAGCGCACCCGGCGCCGGGCCGACGGCCAGGGCCTGGGCCACGCGGTCGAAGTCGGTGTTGCCGGCGGCGACGATCTCGGCGCGGCCCGGGTGGTCCAACCCGGTGGCGGCCAGGTAGGCGGCGTAGAAAGGCTCGTCGCTGACGGCGCAGTCGCCGCGGTTCTCCCATGCCCGCATCATCGCGGTCGAGATGTTGCGCGGCCCGCTCCACATGGCCACGCGCAGCGGCGGCGTGGCATTCATGCCTGGCGCCCGGCGATGTCGCGCCGCACCAGGGCCTTGTACAAGCCCTGCAGTCGCTCCACCATCGGCCCAGGCAGGCCGCCCTCGAAGTCACGCCCGTCGATCGAGCGTACCGGCACCACGCCAGCGAAGGTGCCGGTGCAGAAGGCCTCGTCGGCTCCGTACACCTGGGTCAGGCTGAAATTCTTCTCGAAGACCGGGATGCCTGCCTCGCGGCAGACCTGGATCACGTTGGACCGCGTGATGCCGCCCAGGCAGTAGTCGCCGGTCGAGGTCCAGACCTCGGGGCCGTGTGAACCTCGCCGAACGATGAAGAAATGGGTCGAGTTGCAGGTGGCGACGAAGCCGTGCGGGTCCAGCATCAGCGCCTCGTCGGCACCGGCCTCGGTGGCCTGGATGCAGGCGGTGATGCAGTTCAGCTTGCTGTGGCTGTTGAGCTTCGGGTCCTGCACGTCGGGGAAGCCGCGCCGCACATGCACGGTGAAGAGCTTCAGCCCGGCGGCCAGCGTTTCGGGCTTGGCCAGCTTCCATTCGGGCAGGATCACCACGGTGGCCGGGCCGACCGTGACGCGCGGGTCCTGGTAGGGCGTGCGCTTCACACCTCGGGTGACCATCAGCCGGATGTGCACACCGTCGTCCATGCCGTTGGCCTCGAGCGTGTCGTAGATGGCCCGGGTCAGCTCGTCGCGGCTCAGGCCGATCTTCAGCGCGATGGCCTTGGCACCTTCATAGAGCCGGTCAAGGTGGGCATCCAGGAAGACCGGATGGCCGCCGACGACGCGCAGGCCTTCCCAGACGCCGTCGCCCAGCACGAAGCCGCTGTCGAACACCGAGACGGTGGCGTCAACCCGAGACTTCAGGGCGCCGTTGATCCAGATCTTGATGCCGGCGTTGCGCGGATCGTCGTGGAAGTCGTGAATGCTTTGTGACATGTGATTTCCCGGGGGGGCGTCAGGCGCTCGGATGGCAGTGGCATGATGCGCGGCTTGGGCCACGAGCCCAGCCGTTTATTGAGGATCCCATGAAGCGAACCGAATATTTCTCCGTTACCGCTGGCCTGATCGCTGCATTTGTTCTGGCAACCGGCGTCCCGGCCCTGGCCCAGGACGCGGGTATCAAGTCGCTCGATGGCAAGGCGAAGGCGGGCGGCAAGGTGATGACGAAGGAAGAGTTGCGGGCCTGCCTGAAGCAGCAGGATGACCTTGCCAAGGAGCGGACTGACGTCGAAGTCCGGCGCGAAGCCTTGAACAAGGAGCGCGATGCGATCCAGGCCGAGAACGAGGCACTGAAGACGGAACAGGCCGCCTTCAAGGAGAAGAACGCAAAGATCAAGGATTTCAACGACCGGATGGCTGCGTTCTCGGCCCGGGTCGATGAGTACAAGAAGAACGCTGAAGAGCTGGCCGAGGAGCCCGCCGGTCCGTCCGCGAACCGCAAGCGCCGTGAGCTTGAAAAGGAACTGGCCGCGATCAAGAAGCAGGAAGCGGCGAACAAGGTCGAAGGCGATGCCATCAAGGCCAGCATGGAAGGGGACGCATCCGCGTTGAATGCGCGCGTCGATGCCCAGGGCAAGCGAGCTGCCGACTGGAACACCCGGAGCAAGTTGCTGGACGACGAAGCTTCCGCTTACGAAGACAAGCGCATCGACTGGAAGCTCAACTGTGGCGACCGCCGCTACCGCGAGGACGACGAAAAGGCGATTCGCGCAGGCAAGTAATCGCAGGTAGCAAAGAAAAGGCCCGCCGGGTTGCCCCGGCGGGCCTTTTTCACGGGGGCACGGAGCCTCAGACCGTCACGGCCTTGGCGGTCTCCGCGTACTCCTCGATCTGGTCGAAGTTCATGTAGCGGTACACGCTCGCGGCATCCTTGTTGATGATGCCCATCTCGGCGTGGTACTCGGCCACGGTCGGGATGCGGCCCAGCTTGGACGCGATGGCCGACAGCTCGGCCGAGGCCAGGAACACGTTCGAGTTCTTGCCCAGGCGGTTCGGGAAGTTGCGGGTCGAGGTGGAGATCACCGTCGCGCCTTCGCGCACCTGGGCCTGGTTGCCCATGCACAGCGAGCAGCCCGGCATCTCGGTGCGCGCACCGGCGGCGCCGAACGCGGCGTAGTGGCCTTCCTTGATCAGCTCGCTCTCGTCCATCTTGGTGGGCGGCGCGACCCACAGCTTGACCGGGATGTCACGCTGGCCACCCAGCAGCTTGGCCGCGGCGCGGAAGTGGCCGATGTTGGTCATGCACGAGCCGATGAAGGCCTCGTCGATCTTGGTGCCGGCCACGTCGGACAGCAGCTTCGCGTCGTCCGGGTCGTTCGGGCAGCAGAGCACCGGCTCTTTCAGCTCGTTCAGGTCGATCTCGATCACGGCCGCGTACTCGGCATCGGCATCGGCTTGCAGCAACTGCGGGTTGGCCAGCCAGGCCTCGACGTTCTTGATGCGGCGCTCCAGCGTGCGCTTGTCGAGGTAGCCGTCGGCGATCATGTTCTTCATCAGCACGATGTTGCTGGTGAGGTACTCCTTGATCGGCTCGGGGTTGAGCTTGATCGTGCAGCCGGCGGCCGAGCGCTCGGCGGACGCATCGCTCAGTTCGAAGGCCTGTTCGACCTTCAGGTCCGGCAGGCCCTCGATCTCGAGGATGCGGCCCGAGAAGATGTTCTTCTTGCCCTGCTTGGCGACCGTCAGCAGGCCGGCCTTGATGGCGGCGTACGGGATCGCATGCACCAGGTCACGCAGCGTGACGCCGGGCTGCATCGTGCCCTTGAAGCGCACGAGCACCGACTCGGGCATGTCCAGCGGCATCACGCCGGTGGCCGCGCCGAAGGCCACCAGGCCCGAGCCGGCCGGGAACGAGATGCCGATCGGGAAGCGGGTGTGCGAGTCGCCGCCGGTGCCCACGGTGTCGGGCAGCAGCAGGCGGTTCAGCCAGCTGTGGATCACGCCGTCGCCCGGGCGCAGCGACACGCCGCCGCGGTTGCTGATGAAGGCCGGCAGCTCGCGGTGGGTCTTCACGTCCACCGGCTTCGGGTAGGCCGCGGTGTGGCAGAAGCTCTGCATCACCAGGTCGGCACTGAAGCCCAGGCAGGCCAGGTCCTTCAGCTCGTCGCGGGTCATGGGGCCGGTGGTGTCCTGGCTGCCCACGGTGGTCATCTTCGGCTCGCAGTAGGTGCCGGGGCGGACGCCCTGGCCCTCGGGCAGCCCGCAGGCCCGGCCGACCATCTTCTGCGCCAGGGTGAAGCCGGCCGTGCTGGCAGCGGGCGGCTGCGGCAGGCGGAACACCGTCGACGCGGGCAGGCCCAGAAACTCGCGCGCCTTGCCCGTCAGCGAGCGGCCGATGATCAGGTTGATGCGGCCGCCGGCGCGCACTTCGTCGAGCAGCACCTCGCTCTTGAGCGTGAAGCTGGCGACCGTCTCGCCGTTCTTCAGCAGCTTGCCTTCGTACGGCAGCACGTCGATCACGTCGCCCATTTCCAGGGCGGACACGTCGACCTCGATCGGCAGCGAGCCGGAGTCTTCCTGGGTGTTGAAGAAGATCGGGGCGATCTTGCCGCCGAGCGTGACACCGCCGAAGCGCTTGTTCGGCACGAAGGGGATGTCCTGGCCGGTGGCCCAGATGACCGAGTTGGTGGCCGACTTGCGCGACGAGCCGGTGCCCACCACGTCGCCCACGTAGGCGACCAGGTGGCCCTTCTTCTTCAGGTCCTCGATGAACTGCATCGGGCCGCGCCTGCCGTCTTCCTCGGGCTTGAACGCCGCGCCGACGCGGGTGTTCTTCAGCATCGCCAGGTAGTGCAGCGGGATGTCCGGGCGGCTCCAGGCGTCGGGGGCGGGCGACAGGTCGTCGGTGTTGGTCTCGCCAGGCACCTTGAACACCGTCACGGTGATCTTCTGCGCCACTTCCGGACGAGAAGTGAACCACTCTGCGTCGGCCCAGCTCTGGATCACTTCCCGGGCCTTGGCATTGCCGGCCTTGGCCTTCTCGGCCACGTCGTGGAAGTAGTCGAACATCAGCAGGGTCTTCTTCAGGCCCTCGGCGGCAACGCCCGCCACCTCGGCGTCGTCCAGCACGTCGATGAGCGGCTTGACGTTGTAGCCGCCGACCATGGTGCCCAGCAGCTCGGTCGCCTTGGCCTTCGAGACCAGGCCGACCTGGATGTCGCCGTGGGCGATCGCCGCCAGGAAGCTGGCCTTGACCTTGGCGGCGTCGTCCACGCCCGGCGGCACCCGGTGGGTGAGCAGGTCCAGCAGGAAGGCCTCTTCGCCGGCCGGTGGGTTCTTGATCAGCTCGATGACCTCGGCGGTCTGCTTGGCGTCCAGCGGCAGCGGCGGGATGCCGAGGGCGGCGCGTTCGGCGACATGTTGGCGATAGGCTTGCAGCATGGCGGTGGCTCCTGAATGACGAGGGGCGAGGGTTTGTACGCTATTTTATATCTTATATAAGACTTGCCAAGGCCAGGGTCTGGCTGGCGCAGCCAGTGATTGTCTCGCAGCGCTCTGCCGATGCAAGAAAAAGGCGCTTTGCGCGTTAAGTAGTGACGCTCACGCCATGAGCCTGAAGGCGCCCAGACTGGCCTCGAAGTAGGCCGGGTGGCCGTCGGGGAATGGCGATGAAGAAGCAGGAGATGCAGCGGCTGCT
>JBMOQN010000046.1:0-56547 GCA_049322835.1 Pseudomonadota bacterium
GGGCCTGTTCACACTACGGAAAGGGATCGCGTTGACGACCAGAAAGGCTGCAGGCAAGGCGCAAACCGCAGCCGGGTTGGATACCCGGCGAGGATTTGCAACGCCGCATGCGGCCTTTCTGGACATCAACCCGCAGGGAAGGCCCTTCCCGTAGTGTGAACAGGCCCTAGCTTCACCCAATGCGACGCCCGCTGCGCCCCGCTACCATCGTCGCTCGATTTCACGACCATCTGGAGGACGTATGGCCAAGGGCGAACAGCGCAGCAACAAGGAAGCCAAGAAACCCAAGAAGGACGGCGGCGGCGCCCCGAAACCTGCCAGCTCGGACCGACCGGTCGCACCGATGACCGCGGTCCTGCCCAAGGGCAAGGAAGCGAAAAAGCTGAAGTGACCCGATGAGGCTCGAGGGTTCGTGCCACTGCCGGGCCGTGCGGTTCAGCCTCGAATCGCACGAGCCGGTGCCATTCATGCGCTGCTACTGCTCGATCTGCCGCAAGACGGCGGGCAGCGGTGGCTTCGCGGTCAACCTCGGCGGGGTGAAGGCCTCGCTGCAGGTCGAAGGCGAGGAGCACCTTTCCGTCTACCGCGCCCGGATGGAAGATGGCCGCGTGAGCAGCGGCCGTCGCCACTTCTGCAAGCAGTGCGGCACCGCATTGTGGCTGTGGGACCCGACCTGGCCCGATCTGGTCCACCCGCACGCCGGAGCGATCGACACGCCGCTGCCTGAGCCGCCGATCGTCACGCACATGATGCTGGGGTCGAAGCCGGGCTGGGTCGCCGTGCAGGCCGGGCCGGGCGACCAGCGGTTCGAGGGCTACCCGGATGCGTCGCTGGCCGAGTGGCACCAGCGCCACGCGCCGGGCTACTGACCGACGGCCACCAGCAGACTGCGCCCCACGGCCTCGGCCACCTCGATGCCGTCGACCCCGGCGGACATGATCCCGCCGGCATAACCCGCGCCTTCGCCGGCCGGGTACAGGCCGCGCACGTTCAGGCTCTGGTAGTCCTTGCCGCGCGGGATGCGCAGCGGCGACGAGGTGCGTGTCTCGACGCCCGTCAACACCGCATCGGCCATCGAGAAACCCCGGATCTGCTTCTCGAAGGCCGGCAGCGCCTCGCGGATCGCCGCCAGCGCATAGTCGGGCAGGCTGCCGCGGCCGGGTTCGGCGAGGTCGGTCAGGTGCACACCCGGCTTGTACGAGGGCATCACCGAGCCGAACTCGCGCGAGATTGAAGCCCCGTGCCGGCCGGCCACGAAATCGCCCAGCAGCGCGCCGGGCGCTCGGTAGCCTCCGCCGCCCAGCTCGTAGGCGCGCGACTCCCAGGAGCGCTGGAAGGCGATGCCGTCAAGCGGCGAGACGGGGCCGCTGTCGAGCCCGTCCTGCCGGTAGTCCTGCGGCGTGATGCCGACGACGATGCCGGCATTCGCATTGCGCTCGTTGCGCGAGTACTGGCTCATGCCATTGGTGACCACGCGGTTCGGCTCCGACGTGGCTGCCACGACCGTGCCACCCGGGCACATGCAAAAGCTGTAGACGGAGCGGCCGTTGCTGGCGTGGTGCACCAGCTTGTAGTCGGCTGCGCCGAGGATCGGGTGGCCGGCGTTCGGCCCGAAGCGGGCCTTGTCGATGATGCTCTGGGGGTGCTCGATGCGGTAGCCGATCGAGAACGGCTTGGCTTCCATCGCCACGCCGCGCGCATGCAGCATGGCGAAGGTGTCGCGTGCACTGTGCCCCAGGGCCAGCACCACACGGTCGGCGTCAAGCTGCTCGCCGCCCTCCAGCACCAGGCCGCGGACGACGCCGCCCTCGATGAGCAGGTCGGTGACCTTCTGCCGGAATCGGATCTCGCCGCCCAGCGCCTCGATGTCGGCCCGCATCTTCTCGATCATGCTCACGAGCCGGAAGGTGCCGATGTGGGGCTTGCTGACGAAGAGGATCTCTTCCGGCGCCCCGGCCTTGACGAACTCGGTCAGCACCTTGCGCGTCAGGTGGCGCGGGTCGCTGATCTGGCTGTAGAGCTTGCCGTCGCTGAAGGTGCCTGCCCCACCCTCGCCGAACTGCACGTTCGACTCCGGGTCGAGCACCCCCTGGCGCCACAGGCCCCAGGTGTCCTTGGTGCGCTCGCGCACGGGCTTGCCACGCTCCAGCACGATCGGCCGCAGGCCCATCTGGGCGAGCACGAGGGCCGCGAACAGGCCGCAGGGCCCGAAGCCCACGACGACCGGCCGGGGCTGCCCGGCCGCGAAGAAATCGGCCGGGGCCGCGCCGACGGGCATGTAGCGGGTGTCGGGGCTGGGCCGGACGTGCGGGTCGCCGGCATGGCGGGCCAGCACCTCGGCCGCGTCCACTCCGTCGGCGAGCTGGCAGTCGACGGTGTAGATCAACACCATCGCGGTCTTCTTGCGCGCGTCGTAGGCGCGCCGGAAGACGGTGAAATCGGTCAGCTGCTCGTCGCGCAGCTTCAGGCGCGCCACGATGGCCGGCCGCAGTGCGCCGGCATCATGGTTCAGTGGCACGCGCAGTTCGGTGATTCTGATCATGCGCATGGCGCCTGGCTGGCCGGGGGTGGGCCCGGCCGGCTCGGGCGGTCAGCCCCCCTTGTGGGCGCGCTTGCCCGGGTTCTTCTTGCTGCGGGTGTGCGAGCCGCGCTCCAGACTGATGCGCTGGCCCTTGCCCGGGGTGTAGAGGGTACCGGTCGGGGTGGCGACGCGGGGGCTGGCCTTGCGGTCGGCTTCGGTGACGATCTTGTTGCCCATGAATGGCTCCAGTTGACGGAAGGGGAAAGACGAAACGCGGATTATCGGTCCTGTGCCGGGCTGCCTGGCACTCACCACCCCGGCCGCCCCAGAATGGCCGGATGGACGAGCCCCAACCAGCCGCTCCGGCAGCCCCCACGACGCCACCGCAAGCCACAGAGGAGTTCGGCAAGCCGCCTTCCGGATGGCGCCGCAGGCTCTACCGCGTCGTCTTCGAATCGGACACCCCCGGCGGCCAGATGTTCGACATCGTCGTCATCGTCGCCATCCTGCTGAGCATCGCGGTGGTGATCGCCGACAGCATGCAAGGCGTGGTGGCCCGCCATGGCCAGGCGCTGACCGCGGCCGAGTGGTTCTTCACGGCGCTCTTCACGGCAGAGTACATCGCCCGTCTGGCCTGCGTGCAGCGGCCCTGGCGCTACGCGACCAGCTTCTACGGCGTGATCGACCTGCTGTCGGTGTTGCCCACGTACCTGGCCATCCTCTGGCCGGAAGGGCAACTGCTGATCGATGTGCGGGTGCTGCGCCTGCTGCGGGTGTTCCGCATCTTCAGGCTCACCGCCTTCATGGCTGAGAGCAGCCAGCTCGGGCAGGCGCTGGTGGCCAGCCGACGCAAGATCCTGGTGTTCCTGTCGTTCGTGCTGATGGTGGTGCTGGTGATGGGCACCGTGATGTATGTCGTCGAGGGGCCGGACAACGGCTTCACGAGCATCCCCGTCGCCATGTACTGGGCCGTCACCACCATGACCACCGTCGGCTTCGGCGACATCACGCCCAAGACCGACCTGGGGCGGCTGATCGCCTCGGCCATGATGCTGCTGGGCTGGGGTGTGCTGGCGGTGCCCACCGGGATCGTCACCGCCGAGATGACCGTGCAGCGCCGCCGGGCGGTGGCCGGGGCCGCCATTCTGCGCTGCGTGGCCTGCCAGGCGCACGGGCACCTGGAGGCGGCGCTCTACTGCTGGCGATGCGGCACGCGGCTGCCGCGTTGAGCCGCAGGCTCAATCGAGCGTCACCGGGTCCAGCTTGCGGTGCGCCGCCTTGAGCAGGTCACGCACATGCCAGCCTTCGCCGGCGCAGATGGGGTACTCGGCCGCGTAGCTGGCGTCGGCCGAGACAATCTCGAGGTACAGCACCGAGGGGCCGTGCTCCGGGCCGCGCTCGCAGATGTAGGCGAACAGCGCCTCGGGCCTCGTCTCGCGCAGCAGGCGGTCGAACAGGTCGCGTCGGGCCGCCGGGTCGGCGAGTGCGCCAGTGTCATCGATGCCACGGCTGACGATGGGGATCCATTCCGTGCCCAGCAGCTCGCCCGGAACGTGGCTGTCCATCTCCAGGCCGTAGACCTGGCCTTCGTTGCTCAAGCCGCGCCGCACATTGGCACGCAGGGGGATGAACAGCTCGCGGAAGGCCGCATTGATGTCGGCCGATTCCATGAAACGATGCTGCCGCCCACCCAGCGGGCCGGCGTTCAAGGGCGCAAAGGCGAGGTCTCGGATGTCCATGGCGGGGTCATCGGCGCCCCCGCCGGGCTATTTAGCCCGACCGACGTTGCATTTCGCAACGTTTCACGCTCTGCCGACGCTTCCGGCGTCACGGGATGAGCTGAGCCCTGACCTCGCCGTCCTTGTAGGCCGGGCTGTGCACGTTGACATACAGCTCGCCGGCCCGGTAGGCGCGCAACTGGTCGGGCGTCAGACGGGCGCCCCTCACCACGCTCCAGGTGTTGTCGCCGGTCTTCGTGAAGTGCACCACCACCGGCCCGTTCTTGCCCGCCGCGCCATGGTGGATGTGGGCCGCCGTGCCAGTCATGTTGCTGGTGGTCAGGGTGCCGGCGACGGCGCCGTCGGATGCCACGTCGATGGTGCCCCGGCCGTCGGCCGAGGTGTCGACGGGTGGCACCTCTTGCGAGCCGCTCAACTTGAAGTCGAGTGCCCAGGCGGGCAACGCTGACAGGGCGGCGGCCAGGGCGAAAACGGGCAGGAAGAAGGAAGGGCAGCGGGTGCGCATGGATGCTCCAGGGTGGGGGAGGGAACCCACCCGGGGCACGAGGCGTGCCCGAGCCGTCGCGGCATCCCCGCTTCAGGCCAGCCCGGCCAGTGCAGCGGCGTCGCTGGCGGAGCTGGCGCGCAGCAGGCCGCTCGCGTCCACCGCGGGGCTGGGTCGGGCGTGCAGGAAGCCCTGCACGACGTCGCAGCCCCAGCCGTGCAGCAGGGCCTCCTGCTCGGTGGTCTCCACCCCTTCCGCGGTGACCGACAGGCCCAGGCCGTGTGCGAGCTCGATCACCGTTCGCACGATCGTGTCGTCATGCCCGGTGGTGCCGAGCTGCATCACGAACGAGCGGTCGATCTTCAGCCGGGTGAGCGGGAACCGCCGCAGGTACGACAGGCTGGCGTAGCCAGTGCCGAAGTCGTCGATGGCCAGGTGCAGCCCGAGCGAGCGCAAGGCGTGCAGCTGGGCGATGCTGCCCTCGGCATCGTTCATCACGCTGCCTTCGGTGATCTCGAGCTCGATCTGGCCCGGGTCGACGCCGGTGTCGCGCAGCGCCGCTCGCACCGTGGCCATGAAATCGGGGTGGTTGAACTGGCGCGGCGAGATGTTCACCGCCACCTTGGGCCGGCCCAGGCCCTCGTCGGCCCAGGCCCTGGCCTGCAGGCAGGACTGGCGCAGCACCCAGGCGCCGATCGGCACGATCAGGCCGGTTTCCTCGGCCAGGGGTATGAACTGTGCCGGCGACACCATCTTGCCGCCATCACGCCACCGCAGCAGCGCCTCGAAGCCGGTGAAGCGGCCGCTGGCCATGTCGCGCTGGCCCTGGTAGAAGAGCTCGAAGTCATTGCTTTCCAGCGCCTTGAGCAGGCGGGCTTCCATCAGCAGCTTGTCGCGCTGGTGCTCGCCGATGCGGGCGTCGTAGGCCACGCAGGTGTTCCCGGGCTCGCCGTGGGCCTGCAGCCGGGCCAGCTCGGCCAGGCGCGCCACTTCGGCCGCACTGGTCGCATCCCGCGGGTGAAGCGCAGCGCCCGCGCCGATCGAGACGATGAGGTCCTGATTGCCGATGCCGAAGGGCTTGTCCATGCAGGCACTCAGCGCCGCCATCAGCGAATCGACGCGCAGGCCGTTGTCGGTCGACACGATGGCGCAGAAGCTCACGCCGTCCAGCCGGTACAGGCGGCCCTGGAAGCGGCTCACCGCCGCCTCCAGCCGGTCGGCGATCTGGCAGAGCAGCTGGTCACCCTGCTGGTGGCCGACGCTGCCGACGATGAGGCTGAACTGCTTGACCGACAGGCTGACGCAGCAGTAGGCGCCATCCGCCCGGGCCTCGGTGTCGGCCTCCATGGCGCGGCGGTTCAGCAGGCCGGTGACGGCGTCGTGGGTGCTGGCGAAGGCCAGCGAGGCATTGTTCTGCGCCAGCCGACGGTTCGACTCGCGGGCCCGCCGGTAGAGCCGCCAGGCGACGAGCCCGCCGGCGCCCATGGCGGCGGCCAGCAGCAGGCTGAGCGTGCGCTCGATGGCCCGGCGTGAAATTTCCGCCGCCTGCAGCTCGTTGTCGTGCTGCAGTTGCTCCATCTGCCGCAGGCGCTGCTGGAGGCTGGACTCCCGCTGCAGCTCGATCACCGTGCTCAGGCGGTCCCGCCGGGACAGCTCGGTCTCGAGCATCAGGGCCTGCTGCAGCCGCTGCCAGCTCTCGCTGGTTTCGCCGCGGCGCTCCAGGGCGGCCACGTAGCGGTTCAGCTGCACCAGCAGCTCCGCGTCCCGAGCGCGCCTGCCCATGATGGCCAGGCCGGCGTCAGCGGCCTTCATCCCCGCCTGCACCCGACCGAGGCCCAGGTCGGCCAAGCCGATGTTGACCAGCGCGTAGGCGGTGCTGAGCTCGTCCTTGTGGAGGGCCGCCTGGTCGTGGCCACGCTGGGCCAGGTCGCGTGCCGAGTTGTAGTTGCCCACGCTGAGCTGCAGGTTCGACAAGTTCAGCAGGGCGTCGACCTCGTTGCTGAGCCAGCTGTCCTCCCCGGCGATCACCTCGACCGGGCTGCTCGCGGGCGGCGCTTGCAGCCGGGCAGCGGCCGCGGCAGCCTTGCGGGCGCGGGCACTGCGGGCCGCGTCGCCCAGCGCCTCGGCGGTCAGCGCCTCCATCACCCAGCCGGCAGCCACCAGCCCGGTGTCGCCGGACCCGGCGGCCAGCTCGCGCACCCGCACCGCCAGGCGCATGGCCTGCGTGGTTTCGCCGCGCACGATGCGCAGCGGCACCAACGACAGCAGCGCCTGCGCCTCGCGGCGCGGGTTGCGGCCTTCACGCGCCGCCTCCACGGCCGCTTCGAGCACCCGGATGCCCTCTGCCACCTGCCCGTTCGCCATGGCCAGTTCGCCCGCCGTCATGTAGACCCAGTAGCGCAGGTCGGCGCTCGGCGAGGAATGCACCAGCGGCACCGCGCTCTCGATCCAGCCAAAGGCCGCGCGCATCTGGCCGGCCAGCTGGAGCGTGGTGGCCTTGAGGGCGTAGGCCGACGCCAGCGCGGATGCATCGTTGCTTCGCTCGCCCAGGTCGGTGAGCTCCTCGATCGCGGCATCAGCCACCGCCGGCTTGTCGGTCAGGGCGTGGGAATAGCCCCAGGCCGCGAGGAAGATGCGCAGGTCGTCGCCCTGGCTGGCGCGTGCCTGCGCCTCCAACGGCCCCAGCAGCCTGACCATTTCGGCGGGCTCTCCGCCGTGCTTGGCCTCGATCTCGAAGACCCGGTCACCTATGACGCCGGCCTGCGCGGTGGCCACCAGCAGCAGCGCAGCAAGGGCCCGGGCGCAGGAGCCCAGAAGACCGCGTGGTGGAGCAAACGATGGCATCGAACGCAAGGGATGAGACGGGACCAGTCGCGCATATCGGCACGGTTGTGCGCGAAGTGAAGGGCCGAAAGCGGCCACATCGCCGACCGACGCGCGCACGGTGTCACGCAACAGGCCCCTAGAAGCGCGCAAGCCCTGGGGATGGCTGCGGCCCGGGCCTCGGTCCAGCATCCGGCACCAGGCGCCTGCCCCAAAGGGCGCGCGAGGAGCCCGCCATGCTCGACCAGTCACTTGTGCGCTCCGGCTTCGATGCCGAGATCCTGCTCGGTGAACGGCAGTTCAGCCACATGCTGCTGGCCCTGGTCGACAGCGGCACCATCCCCAGCCAGTTGCTGGTCGGCACGACCCTGCTGGGGCTGCTCGGCCCGGAGCAGGTGGACCGCACCTACCCGCCCCACCCCGACGCGCCTTTCGGCAGCGTCTCGGACACGCGCCGCCCCTTCGAAGTGGAGATCCTGTTCGACCACCCGAGCGGCGCCGACCTGCGGGTGCACGCGGTGATCGAGTTCGAGGGGCTCGGGGTCGAGGCCGACCTCTTCGTGGCGCTCACCCTCGCCACCCTGCCGGACGAGCTCGGCCTGCTGGCCACTGCCCTGCTGCACCTCGACGTGCGCGATGTCTCCGGCCCGGCGATCGACGCGGCGCAGGCCCTCAAGGGCATCGCCAAGGAAACCATCCTGGCCGGGCTGAAGGCGCAGGTGGACCGCGACGTCGACCTGGGCGGCTTCGGCGCCTTCAAGCGCATGCAGAGCCTGGCCATCCGCAAGCTGCCGGCAACCGACGAGCATCCCCGAGCCTGGGGTATCTACGTCAACCTGCGGCTGCAGGAAGGGCCGGAGCCGCTGAGCCTGAAGGCCGAGCGGGGCAACCTGGCAGAAGCGCTGAACTTCCTGCCCGCCGGCTCCGACGCGGCGATGGCCTCGCGCCCCGGGCTCTTCGGCGACATGGCCAAGGACGCCTTCGAGCGCCTGGCCGAAATTGACGCCGAGGGCCGCGTCAGTCACCCGTGGCACAAGAGCATCCGCAACCCGGCCAGCGAGGTGATCGGCAAGATCAAGGGCGTCTCGGTCGGCCCGCTGCGCGTGCCCGGCTCCGACCAGGCCCTGCCCACGTTGAAGATCGACGTGCACGTCGAGTACGAGATCGACAACTTCTTCGACCCCGATGCCCACCTGGTGATCCTGCTGACGCCGCGGGCCGATGCCCATGGCGTGCTCACCTGGCACATCGACGCCGACTTCCACGCCTCGCTGCTGCTCGAGGTGATCGGCTTCCTCGTGCTGGCATCGATCTTCACCGGCGTGGGCGGCATCGTGGGCCTGAGCCTGGGCGCCGCGATTGCCGGCGGGCTGATCGCCGGCTCACTGGTCGACGCGCTGGGCCATTTCGTGGTGGACGAGGTCTACTCCGGCCGCGTCGAGCGCAAGGTCGATGCGGCGCTGCCCGACGTCGTCAGTGGCCGGGTCGAGGTGGCCCAGCGGCGCTGGGACCCGCTCTACACGACCCACCACGACATCGCCCTGCGGCCCGACGGCGCGCTCGTCAACGACGACGGCGTCGCGCTCTGGGGCCGGGCGGTGATCGACCGGCGCATCGTGCCCGTGGAGCACGTCGTCGTCCGCGACAAGCGCCCTGCCCCGCCCGCGCCGGTGACCCACCTGCACTACCGGGTCTCCGACGCGCCCGACTTCGAGGCCGACTTCACCGCGCTGGCGCCTGGCACCGACCGGCGAGACTTTGCGCGCCCCGCCGACGCCTTCGAGCCGAACCTGTTCCAGCTCGACCTGGCGCAGATCGAGAGCCGTATTGGCGAAGGCCGCCTGGTGCCGGACCTCGCGTACATCGCGAAGTACGTCGACCTGCGGCAGAACCAGGTGCACAGCATCCTGTGCGTCAGCCACCGCGAGTTCAACGAGCAGCCCGGCGGCCTCGTCTTCATCTTCGAGTCGGAGCAGCGGCCGCTGATCGAAGCCGAGCATGGCGAACGCCTGCGCGAGGAGGTGATCGCCGAGCTGGAGGACGAAGGCATCGAGCCGACCGAGGAAGAAATCAACCCCCGCGTGCAGGCCCGCATCGATGCCTTGCTGGCCGAGGCGGTGGAGGCCCACACCGGCAGCGTGCAGTTCGAGCGCCAGCTGGAAGCGGCGCTGCGCCCTCTGCTGCGGCTGGACATGCCGCCCGAGAACTTTGCCGCGCTCCAAAAGCGCGGCATCCTGCACCTGCTGGACCTGGAAGTCATCACCATGCGCAGCGGGCTGCGCTACTACCGCGACCACCCGGATTTCTTCAAGCCCGACAACCTGATGTCGCTGCCGCGCTACCGCGCCACACCGCAAGGCCCCGAGTTCCCGCAGGGCGGCTGACAGCCCTCACGGCGGCCACAATGCCGCCATGTCCACCGCACCGCGCCTGCGCTACCTGGCCGGCTACCCGCCGGCCCTGATCACCCAGGTCGAGCAACTGGTGGCCGAAGGCCGGCTGGCCGAGCATGTGCACCGGCGCTACCCCGACACGCATGCCATCCGCACCGACAGCGCGCTCTACGGCTACGTGATGGATCTGAAGGCCGGGTTCATGCGCAACGCCGGGCCGCTGGCCAAGGTGGCCTACGACAACCGGCTGCAGGTCGTGCAGCATGCCCTGGGCACACACACGGCCGTGTCGCGCGTGCAGGGTGGGCAGCTCAAGGCCAAGCGCGAGATCCGCATCGCCGGGCTGTTCCGCCAGTCGCCGGCGGCCTTCCTGCGCATGATCGTGGTGCATGAGCTGGCGCACCTGAAGCAGCGCGAGCACGACAAGGCCTTCTATGCCCTGTGCACCCACATGGAGCCGGCCTACCACCAGCTCGAGTTCGACGTGCGGCTGTGGCTCACCGCGCAGGAGCTGGGGGCCTGAGCGCGGAGGGGTGACTCTCGGATCCCCCATTGGTGGGGGGTGGGCTGGGGATGGCCCGACGCCCAGGTGGCCGATAAGGTCCCGGCGATGAAAACCGCCACCACCACCGACCTGCCCGCTCACCTGTTCGCCCGCCAGCAGGGTGAAGGCACACCCACGGTCGTGTGCCTGCACTCCAGCACGGGCAGCCACGGGCAGTGGCGCAGTCTCATGGCGCAGCTGGCCGGCCGGGCGAGGGTGCTGGCCCCCGACTTCCATGGCCACGGCCGCAGCCCGGCCTGGCCGGCGAGCAGCGACGCCACGCTGCAGGTCGACGCCCAGGCCGTCGCGCGCCTGATGCCGGATGAAGGCGGGGCGCACCTCGTCGCCCACTCCTACGGCGCCGCCGTGGCGCTGCAGATCGCGCTGAGCCAGCCCGAGCGGGTCTGCTCGCTCACGCTCTACGAGCCGGTTGCCTTCGGTGTGCTGCATGCCATGGCCCCGGAGAGCGATGCCCTGGCCGAGATCGCCGCCATCGCCAGCCGCGTGGCGCGGCTCTCGGCCGAGGGCCGGCCGGCCGCCGCTGCCGAGGCCTTCGTCTGCTACTGGGGCGGGCCCGACGCCTGGGCCGGGATGAGCGAGGCGCAGCGCGACTCGGTCGCCAGCCGCATCGGCACCATCCCGCTGCACTTCGAGGCCCTCTTCGGCGCCCAGTGGGGGCCGGCGCACCTGCGCGCGCTGCGCATGCCGGTGCTGCTGATGAACGGCAGCCGCACCCGCCAATCGGCCCGGCATGTGGCCGAGCTGCTGGGCAGCGCGCTGCCGCGGGTGAAGCGGCTCGAAGTGGAAGGCGCCGCCCACCTGGGGCCGATGACGCACGAGACGGCGGTCAACGAGGCGATCGTGGGCCACCTGCTGGCCTGCGAAGCCTTTCGGTCCGTTCGGGTCGAAGAACCCGCGTTGAACTGACCGCGCCGGTCAGCCCGGCCGGCCGTAGCCGCCCTCGACCCAGGCCGCCGCGCTGAGGGCGTTCAGCTTGAAGCCGGGCGACACCTTCACCTCGGCCAGCGGCTCGCCGGCCACGTCCTGCGCAGCCAGCACCGCGTAGGGCTCGAACTCGTCGGGCACGATGTCGAGGGTCACGGTGACACGGCCGTCGGCCGTCTCGACCACGGCGCTCTTGTGCAGCGTGGCGTGCAACTGCTGCTCGTGCCGGCGGATCACCTCCGACGCGGTCTTGACCAAGGTGTTGAAGGCGGCGGTGTCCAGCGGCTTCGGGTTCTTCTTGTCGCGGCCCATGGTCCAGGGGCCGACAAGCGCCGGCTCGGGCTCGCCGTCCTTGATCATCGCCACGGCCCAGCCGTCGTCGTCCTCGTTCTTGATGACCTTGGCTGTCCAGCCGTTGTCGCGCCAGAGGCGGTCTTCGCGGATGACCTCGGGGCTCTCGTTGTCGTCGGTGTCGTAACTCATGGCGGCGCATTCTGGCAGGCGCGTGCCGCCATGAGCCACGATCAGTTCACGCTGCCGCCGACGATGGGCCCGAGGGCCGCATGGATGCGCGCGCCCTGCCCGGCATCGATCATCGAGCCCAGCAGCTCCAGGAAGCGCGCATCCTGCACACCACTGGTGATGTACTGCCAGCGGTAGGCCGCCAGCATGGTCGCGTGGACGGCGCGAACCTGCTCGGGGCTGAAGGTGTCGCCCGCGACCGTGTTGAAGTAGCCGGCATCCGCCTCGGCCTGCATTTGCAGGATGCCATCGAACGCGCCCACGAGGCCGATCAGGTCGTCGACCGCCCGGTCGCGCTGGTCGTGGTCGAGCCTGGCGTCTTCGCGCAGCCATTCCATCTCGTCGACGATGGCGTGCTGTGACTCCTCCCGCCAGTGGAAGAGGAACACGTCCTTCCACAGCGGGTCCAGGTCGGTCTCGGGCTCGATGCTGCTGCGGTAGTGGGCCTGCGAGAAGAGCTCGATGTCGCAGGTCAACGCGAGCACGGCCCAGGTCGAAGCAGACAGCACGACACCGGCCACGTCGTTGGGCGCGGGCAGGAAGCGATAGCCAGGCGGCATGCCCGAAGCGGCCATGCCCTCGAGGCGGCGAAACATCTCCTGGTGCTTCAGCTCCTCGTCGGTGGCACGCACCAGGGCTTCCAGCACCACCTGGTCGCCAAGGCCGTGGTCGCGCCCCAGCTCCAAGAACTTGGCGCCGATGAAGCGCTCGACCAGGGCGAACATGTTGGCGTAGGTGCGGCCCTGCACCTGCGAGAAGAAGCGCTTCTGCTCCGCGCCGAGGAAAGGCAGCTGCGCCACCTTCGACAGGCCAGGCGGCAGGAAGGTCTTGCCGAAGTCGAAGCTTCGGCCGCGGATCACGTCGCGTTCGGTGTCCCAGCGGATGCGCTTGGAGACCTCGATGCACTTGGCGTAGCGGCCGGTGTCGACAGCGTGGTGGGAGACATGGGACATGGTGTTTCCTCCTTGGGGGGCGCCGCGCGGGGTGCAGCGGCGTGATGGCAGTCTGGCCAGCAGGCGAGCGGCGCGCATGGGGCGGATGTCCCGCCGGGCAGCGCCCTCCCCGAACACAGAGGCCGCTGCATGGGCCATCCGTCCCGGTTGCCCCTAAGGTGGAGGGCCGAGCAGCCCGATGGCACGCACGATGGCTGCCGCACGGGTGCGCACGCCGAGCTTGTCGAAGATGCTGGAGACCTGGTTGCGCACCGTCTTTTCGCTCTTGCCCAGCCCGCTGGCGATGGCGGCGTTGTCCAGCCCCTGCGCCATCAGCCGCAGCACCGCCTGCTCCGCGGGCGTCAGCCAAGGCAACGCGGCATCGGCCACCGCCGGCTGCAGGAACCCGTGCAGCTCGGCCAGGAACTGCCCCCACGCTGACTCGCTTTCGAGCAGCACGTGGTTGTCGCTCTGCAATGGCACGAAGCGCGCCCTGGGGATGATCGCGGCCAGGCGCCGGCCTTCCTCGAAGGGCACGCGGGCATCGCCGCGCGCATGCAGCACCAGCGTCGGCACGGCCAGTTGCGCGGCCAGCCCCTCCACGTCGACCTGGTGGAAAGCCTCGAGCGTTCGGGCCGCGACCTCGGGGCTGGCCGTCAGCCGCTCGAGCTCGTTCCACCATTGATGCTGGGCCGAGGTACCGCCCGGGATGAACTGGTTGGTGAAGACCTGGCGAAAGGCCGGGTTGTCGCGCCCCCAGCCCAGGCGGATCAGGTTCACCAGCGTCTCGGCCTCCAGCCGCGCGGTGGCCGACTCGGCACGCCGCAAGGCCCCGCGCCCGTAGGCGCCGCACAGCACGAGCTGGGACACCTTGTCGGGGTGGCGCACCGCATAGGCGATGGCGACCGCGCCGCCTTGCGACATGCCGAACAGCGGGAAGCGGCCGAGGCCGAGCGCATCGACGACGGCCTCGAGGTCACCCACCCAGGCGTCGAGCGACAGGTCGGCCGGCTCGCGGTCCGACAGGCCGCAGCCTCGCTGGTCGTAGCGGATGTAGGTGTGCTGGCGCGACAGCGCCGCCAGCCACGGCCCCCACACCGGGCTGCCCTGGTCGTGCTCGACATGACTCAGCCAGTGGGCCGCGCGCAGGAGCGGCGGCCCGGTGCCGATGGACGCGATCGCGATGCGGGTGCCATCGGCCGCGGTGCAGAACTGCAGGGTCTGGCGAGCCATGTGGCGATTCTGTGTCGCGGGCGGCCGCAGCCCAACACCTATGCCATGGGCGCCTGGGCAGTGCTCAGGCCCGGGTGTTGAAGCGGCCTGGCGGCGCGTCCAGCGGCTCGCTGCCCAGCCGCTCGTACTCGGCGATCACCTGCGCGCCGAAGAGCAGCAGCGCGGCCCCCAGCTCCAGGCTCAGCAGCACCGCGATCGCAGTGGTGAGCGAACCGTAGACGGTGGTGATCTGAGACAGGGTGGCGAAGTACCAGACCAGCAGCCGGCGCGACAGCTCCCACAGCAGCGCCGCCACCGCCGCCCCGAGGAAGGCGTGGCGCCACGACAGGCTGCCGACCGGCATCACCATGTAGACCGAGGCGAGCACGAAGACCTCGCCGGCCACGCCCACCAGGTACAGCAGCACGCCCGAGAAGCCCTGCATCGACCAGCGGTGGCCGACGAACTGCAGCTCGTCCTCGCCCATGGCCTGCAGCCCGCCGGCCACGAGGGTCACCACCAGCAGCCCCAGCCCGAGGCTGAGGATGTATCCGTAGGGTATGAGCGCCGAGACCATGAAGTGCCGCCGCCGGATGGCGACGCGGTGGCGGAAGATCACCGACATCGCGTTCTCCAGCACGGTGAAGGCCAGCGAGCTGAAGAACACCATCGTGCCCAGAAGCAGCCAGCCGATCACGCCCCGGTTGGCGAGGAAGCGTGCGAGCTCGGCCACGATGGCCGACGACTGGCCGGGCACCAGCCACTCCAGGTAGCGCCCTGCCGTCTCCAGCAGCTCGGCCTGGTCAACCACGTGAGACAACGCAATCACCGAAATGATCAGGAGCGGCACGATCGACAGCAGCGCGTAGTAGGCCACTGCGCCGGCGAGCAGCAGGCCCTGGTTGGCGCGAAAGGCCTTGAGCGTGCGCAGCGCGAAGGCCCAGGGGTGGCGCGCCAGTTGGCTGGAGGGGGAGGCAGGCAGGGTCATGGTGCGCGCGGCCCCGTGGCAAGGCACGTGCCCGCCCAGTGGAACATGCTCGCTCGGGGTGCCTTTGCCGTGGAAACGCTTCCCTCGATGGGGGCATCACCGCTGCATCGGTCCCAAGCACGAACCACCTTTCCGACTGCACCCGGGCCGACCCGCCCCGCAGCAACCCGGATGTCGCTGCCCCGCGCAATGCCTACATTCGCGCGTTGCGCCGCAGCGGGGCGACCCACCGCTGCCGCGCTTCAGGCCGGGCGCGGCACCACCGTGCCTGGGAATCCCACGCACCAGGAGAAACCAACATGTCCCTGCGTCGATCGAGGATGAGCGCGGCTGCGGCCGCTGTTCTGGCGCTGTCGTTCCAGGCCCCCGGCCACGGCGCCGACGCCCAGGCTGCCGATGCGAAGGCGGCACGCGAAACGGCCCGCGCGGCCGCCGAGGAAATGCGCCAGCTGCGCCAGCAGGAGCGCCAGCGCAACAACATCTACCAGGTCTGGTTCCCCGACCAGGCCACCGCGCGCAAAGCGGCGATCAGCTACCACCACGCGCTGCTGGAGTCGAACTACAAGGCCGGCTACCTGGTGATGGAGCTGGAGCCCGACGAGTACGCCGCGCTGCAGGCCCTGGGCTTCCGCCTGCAGACCGCGCATGACTTCATCAAGCGCCGCAACGCCTGGCTCGACAAGCTGCAGAAGGCGGCCGACGACGACATCCAGCGCGGCGGCGACGGCCGCGTGGGCGTCGAGTCCATCCCCGGCTATGCCTGCTACGAGACGGTGGAAGAGACCTTCACCGCGGCCCAGGGCTTCGCCACCAGCAAGCCCAACCTCGCCCAGTGGCTGGACGCGGGCAACTCCTGGCAGAAGAACACCGGCAGCGGCGGCTACGACATCCGCGTGCTGAAGCTGACCAACAGCGCCATCGGTGGCACCAAGCCCAAGCTCTTCATCAATGCCGCCATCCACGCCCGCGAGTACACCACCGCGCCGCTGGTGCTCGAATTCGCGCGCTGGCTGGTGAACGGCCACGGCACCAATGCCGACGCCACCTGGATGCTCGACCACAACGAGGTGCACCTGATGCTGCACACCAACCCCGACGGCCGCAAGAAGGCCGAGGGCGGGCTCTCGTGGCGCAAGAACACCAACACCGCCTACTGCGGCGCCAACAGCAACAGCCGCGGCGCCGACCTGAACCGCAACTTCACCTTCAGCTGGAACTCGACCAACGGCCAGGGCTCCAGCGGCCAGCCCTGCAACGAGACCTACCGCGGCCCGTCGGCCCACAGCGAGCCCGAGACGCAGGCGGTGGAAAGCTACATCGCCAGCATCTTCCCCGACAGCCGCGGCCCCGGCCAGAACGACGCCGCCCCGGCCGACACCCCGGGCATCCACCTCGACATCCACAGCTACAGCCAGCTCGTGCTGTGGCCCTGGGGCACCACCAACACGCCCGCACCCAACGGCACGGCGCTGCAGACGCTGGGCCGACGCTTCGCCTGGTTCAACGGCTACACGCCACAGCAGTCGATCGGCCTGTACCCCACCGATGGCACCAGCGACGGGCCCAGCTACGGCGAACGCGGCGTGGCGGCCTACACCTTCGAGCTCGGCACCAGCTTCTTCCAGAGCTGCACCACCTACAACAACACCATCAAGCCGAACAACCTGAACGCGCTGATCTACGCGGCCCGGGTGGTGCGCGCGCCCTACCTGCTGCCCGCGGGGCCGGACGTGGCCAGCATGACGGTGAACGACAACGGCGGCGTGCCCGCCGGCACGCCGGTGACGCTCACCGCCTCCATCACCGACACCCGCTTCAACCAGAGCAACGGCACCGAGTCGACCCAGGCGATCAACGCGGCCGAGGCCTACATCGGCACCCCGCCGTGGGCCGGTGGCACCCCGATCGCGCTCGCCGCGTCGGACGGGTCGTTCAACTCGACCACCGAGGGCGTGACCGGCACGCTGGCCACCACCAACCTGGCCAATGGCAAGCACATCGTGTTCGTGCGCGGGCGTGATGCGTCGGGCGCCTGGGGGCCGGTGACCGCGGCCTGGCTGACCGTCGGCCCGGGCACCCCGCCAGGCGGCGAAACCGAGCCGAACAACACGCGGGCCGCGGCCAACGTGGTGGCGGCACCGGCCACGCTGAACGCGACCATGGGCAGCAGCTCGGACACAGACTACTTCCGCGTCGACCTGCCCGCCGGACGCACGCTGGTCTCGACGCTGACGCCCAATGCGTCGAGCGACTACGACCTGTACGTGTACGACAGCGCCGGCACCCAGCTCGGCAAGAGCGAGAAGCCGACCGGCCAGGTGGACACGGTCAGCGTGACCAACAACACCGGCAGCACGGTGCAGCGCTTCGTGCGGGTCGTCTACTACAGCGGCACCACCGGCGCGGGCGGCACTTACAGCCTGCAGCTGAGCTGGTGACGCGCTGCGGCGGCACGCGCCCGGCGTGCCGCCGCGGCGGAAGGCACAATCGCCCCTCCAGCAGTACCGGAGAGGCCCGCAGTGACCGGCGGATTCAACTTCCATTTCATGGTGCGCGACCTGGCCCATGAGGTGGAGGCCGGCCGCATGACCGACATCGACGCCGCCGGCCGGGTGGCCGAGAGCATCCAGAAGGCCCTGCAGTGCGTGCACGTGACCTTCTGGAACGTGTCCGGCACCATCGGCCACCGGGTGATGCGCAGCGTGGTGGCCTACGACGGCACCAGGACGCTGCGCCTGGCCGGCGCCGCCGCCTTCCCCGAGGCCGGCGGCGGCTTCTTCGGCCCCTTGCTGAAGACCGGCTGCTACGTGTGCCCGGACACCTTCGCCGACCCCGCGCTGCAGGCCGTGCACCAGACCATGCTGGTGCCCTTCAACATCCATGCGCTGCTGGCGGCTTCGTACGGCGTCAACGGCCAGGTGTGGGGCCTGATCACCTGCACCCATGGCGCGCCGCGCAAGTGGCACTCGCACGAGGTCACCGCGCTGCGCAAATGCGCAGCCGAGATCTCGGCCCTGCGCGCCCGCCGCCAGCTGCTGGGCAACTGGCTGTCGGACGATGTCCCGCGGGGCTGACGCTCAGGGCGCCTGCAGGCGCTGCAACAGCTCCAAAGTCGGGAAGCCATCGGCCGGGAGACCCACGCTGCGCTGGTAGCGGCGCAGCGCGGCCCGCGTGGCCGGCCCCGCCACACCGTCGGCCGCACCGGCCGAGAACCCACGCTCGTTCAACGCGGCCTGCAGCGCCGTCACCTGGGCGCGGCCCAGCGAGGCCAGCTCGCGGGGCCAGGGCGCCTGCACGCCCGGCCCGCCCGCGATCTGCTGGGCCAGCAGGCTCACTGCCAAGGCATAGCTGCTCGCGTTGTTGTAGCGCAGGATGGCTCGGAAGTTCGGCCCGACGAGGAAGGCGGGCCCGCGCGCGCCCGCAGGCAGCAGCAAAGCCCCGTCGGCGAATGCCGGCAATGCCGTGCCGTCCATCGCCCGCACCCCTTCTGCAGCCCATTGCGCGCTCGGCTGGCGCAGTTCACCGTCCGCACGGGCGAGGTCGAAGTCAGGGGGCAACTGCACCTCGATGCCCCAGGGCTGGCCAGGTTGCCAACGCGCTTGGGCGAGGAAGTGGGCCGTCGAGGCCAGCACGTCGGCCATGCTGTGCCAAATGTCGCGCCGGCCGTCGCCGTCCGCGTCCTGCGCGTGGGCCAGGAACACCGAGGGCAGGAACTGCGTCTGCCCCATCGCGCCAGCCCAGGAGCCCACCATCTGCGCGCGGTCGATGTCGCCGTTCTGCAGGATCTTCAGCGCGGCGATCAGTTGCCCGCGCGCCCAGGCCTCGCGCCGCCCGTGGAAGCCGAGCGTGGCCAGTGCGTCGATCGTCGGCGTGTTGCCGTAGTTGCTGCCGTAGTTGCTCTCCACGCCCCAGATGGCGACCAGCACCTCGGGCGGCACACCATGCCGGGAAGACGCCGCATCGGCCTGCGCCCGCACCTCCTGCAGCCTCTGCTGCCCCTGCGCCACGCGCTGCGCCGACACCGCCCCATCCAGGTACTGCCACACCGGCCGGGTGAACTCGGGCTGCGCGCGATCCAGCTCCACCACCCGCGGCAGGTAGCGCACGTCGTCGAGCGCCAGGTGGAGTGTCGCGTCGTCGATGCCGGCAGCCCGCGCCTGGCTGCGGAGAACATCGACCCAGCGGGCAAAGCCGGCCTGCCGGGCCTCTTCTTCCGTCGCTGAGGCCGCGGGGGCCGCGCTGGCCACTGCAACCGGGGCCAGCGCCGGCGCCTCCGGCGGCGGTGTGGTGACGCAGGCGCCCAGCCCGACCAGGGCCAAGCACATCAGGGCACCTTGCCGGCCTCGTCCCCGCCATCGACTGTTCAGATGCATGCCCGGATTGTCGGCGCAGCAAGCCGACGCAGATGCAACCGCAGGCATCGGCGCCCGGGCCCATGCCGGCGATCGACAATCACCTGACAACGAGGAGAAGGCGATATGCGCACCCACCATTCACCGCGCAGGGCGGCGGCGAGACTCCTGGCCGCCTGCTGGATGGCGCTGGCGGCCGCTTCGGCCATGGCCGCCCGTCCCGGTTTCCCCTGGCCCGGCGGTGCCCAAGCCGCGGTGAGCCTGGCCTATGACGACGCGCTCGACAGCCAGCTCGACCACGCCATCCCGGCGCTGGACCGCGTGGGCCTGAAAGGCAGCTTCTACCTCACCCTGGGCGCCAGCGCGGTCGCCCGCCGCCTGCCTGAATGGCGCGCCGCCGCCGCCCGCGGCCACGAGCTGGGCAACCACACCCTGTTCCACCAATGCGCCGGCTCACTGCCCGGCCGCGAATGGGTGCCGCCCGACGCCGACCTGGACAAGACCACCGCCACACAGATCGCGGCACAGGTCCGCCTGGGCAACACCATGCTGCAGGCGATCGACGGCCGCACCGAGCGCACCTTCACCGTCCCCTGCGGCGACATCCGCGCCGCCGGCGAGGACTACATCCACCTCGTCGCACCCGAGTTCCTGGCCATCAAGCTCGGCTCCGGCGGGCTGGTGGCAGACATGGCCCGGCTCGATCTGCATGCGGTGCCGGTCGACGTGCCGGTGGGGGCCACCGGCGAGCAGCTCATCGCGCGGGTCAAAGAGGCTGCACGCGCCGGCACGATGGTGAGCTTCACCTTCCACGGCATCGGCGGCGACCACCTCAGCGTCTCCAGTGAAGCGCACCAGGCCCTGCTGCGCTACCTCGCCGACCACCGCGCCATCTACTGGACGGTCCCCTTCGTCGAGATCGCGCGCCATGTGAAAGAGACCCGCCAGCGGCAGGGCGGCACCTCACACCGGCAGTAGCCGCCTGGCCAGGGCCAGCCGCTTGGGCACCTGCCCATCCGGGTCGGCGGGCCGCTCGAACTTGCGCACGAACACGTCCACGGCGACGTCCAGGCTCTCGGTGTTCATGAATTCGCTCCTGGGGCGGAGCCTGTCCAGCACCACGGCGCACTGCACGTCGATCCGCTCGAGCTCCTCCACGCTGCGCCCGGTGCCCTCGCCGCCGCGGCGGTTGAGCTGAAACAGCCCGACGCTGTCTTCCTTGTCGGTCAGGGCCCGCGCCCTGGGGTTCAGCCCGGACTCGGCCAGCGCATTGCCGAGCGCGGCGGCCTGCTGGATGACACCGAACCCACCCTGGCCGAGGAGCGCGATGACCTGCTCGGCGACGCTGCGCTGCGCAAGCGTCAGCGAGGAAAGGTCCAGCGCCTGCGGCATGGGCACGGTCGACGGCAGCGGCGGGCCGACCACCCCATGGCCGATCCTGTCGACCAGCTCGAGCTGCCGGCCCCCCCAGGCCGGGTTGGCCAGGATGGCGGCCATCGGCGTGATCACGGTGCCGGTGCCGGCGCTGCCGGCCACCACCATCCCGACCGCCCGCCCCTGGGCATCGAGCGCAACGGCGCCGCTGTCGCCGCCCTCGCTGATCAGGCGGTCGGTGCGAATCTGGCTCCGGTAGGTGATGGTCGGCGTGGTGGGCCAGCCAGGGCCGGCCACCAGCACGTCGATGTCGGCATCCACCGCCTCGATGCGCGCCTCGCGCGCCGCCTGCTGGCCGGCGTGGGGAACGATGCGGATCACGTCCCCCCTGGCCGGCGCCAGGTTGATGCCGGTCGGCGCCCGCAGGCCCTTGAGCTCGGGGGTCACCTTGGCGGGGTCGATCCAGATCAACACGGCATCGGTGGTGGGATCCCCGTCGATGCTCGTCCAGGTGAAGAGCCGGCCGATGATGTCGTCGCCTTCGCCCGTGGTGATCGCGTCGCCCTGCTGGGCGAACGGCGGCAACAGGACGTGGCCCGCCGCCAGCATCAGCACCCGGTCGGGGAAATCCGCAAAGCGCACCAGGCAGCCGGAGGACCCTGGCTCGAAGCGGCCGAAGCGAAGCCGGTCACCGCAGGCGAAAAGGGCCATGATTCATTCCTCGCGCCACCAGCCGCTCACCGGATCACCGGCGGCAGCGGGCGGGGCATGCTCTCGCTGGGCCGCCGCCCGTCGGTCGTGGCGGTCGCTTCCAGGCTCTTCGCATCGGCGGATGTCGACGACGGCGCCGCCTTGTAGGCCAGGTAGCCCGCATGGCTGATGCCCAGCAGGTACACGAAGTGCTCCGACATCGGCGGCATGGCCGTGCTGCCGGCCACCTTGCCGGCATTCGACGACCCTCCCGAGGCGAACATCTCGACCAGCATGCCGAAATAGACCCCCCAGAGGATCAGGGTCACGATGGCCTGCTGCAGCTTTCCGATGTCGACCGTGCCGGCCTTGGCCACCTCGTCGCCCTGGAACAGGTCCTTGATCAAGGGTGGGCGCCGGTCGGGCCTGACCAGCACGTGCCCCACCGCGCCCACGACGTCGCCCACCCTGGCCGCGGCGGCATTCACCTGCTGTGCCAGCACCGGTGCCCCCTGGGCCTTGATCGACAGGATGGCGGGGGCCGCCGCGCCGCTGGCCACGCTGATGCCCATGACGAGCAGCAACTCGCTCGGGATCTCGATGTTCAGTGCCGTGGACATGCCGGCAGCGCCGGGAGACGCGAACAGGCCGTGCGCCCTGCAAGCCGCCACCGCGGCGAGGGCGGAGAGCACCAGCATCGTCCAGAGCACGACCTGCAGGCGCGACAGGCTGTAGGCATTGCGACCCGACCACAGCACCCCCATGCGCTGCTCGGTGACGGCCACGCCAACCGAGAACATCATGGTCACCAGCGCCAGCATGCTGCCGAAGAACATCAACAGCCGTACGGCCGGCGCCCCCGGGCTGGCCGCGGTGCGGCCGATCTGCGTCCAGACCAGCGGCAACACGACCAGCACCGCCACCGCCAAGGCCAGGCTGACCAAGGCATAGCGGTGGGCCTTCATCGGCGTGAAACCCCGCGGCGGCATCTCCACGGCCGTCGAGGCCCGCACGTTGGCGGGGCGATCGTTCAGCACTTCCATCATGGCCGTTGCGCCCGCATGGCCTCAGTTGCTGGCGCCGAGGGCGGGGGGCGCCGGGATCGGCGCCACCGATGAACTCGCCGGCGCCGGCGGCACTGGCAGGCCCGGGGCGGCCGGCCCACCGGCCACCGCCTTGGGCTTGGGGCAATCGCCCGCGGCGTTCACCCGCTCGTGCCGGTTGAGCTGGGTCACCAGCGCCTCGCGCAGCACGCCGTCGGACGGCTGGATGGCGAAGCAGTTGTCGAGCTTGCGCACCCGGCCCGCCCACGCCGGGTCCGTCTCAGACTTCACCTCCGCGCCCAGGCCGATCAGCGCGCGCCGGGTCGCGAAGCTGCCCCCCACCGCGTTGGGTGCGCCCGGCCCGGCCGGGCCGGCGGCGCGGTTGGCCGCCACGACAGGCGCCGCCCCGACGCTCACCTCCATGTCGGGCAGCTGCCGGCCGTCCTTTTGGTAAAGGTAGAAGCGGTAGGTGGCGGGCTTCGCCCCGGCCGGCGCGGCCAGGCTGAAGGTGCGATCCCCGGGGTGGGACACCAGCAACTGCTGCGCCGAAGGGACCGCACCGTGGAAGCCGTGGGACACCGGCAGCAGGTCGGATTCCACGCTCAGCTCGTAGGCTTCGCCGCCGGGCACCAGCTGGATCGGCCCCGTCGGCTTCACGGCGAAGGCCCCCTGGCCGGGGATCAGCGCCTGGCAGGCCGTGGCCACCTGGGCAGCCGTCAGCGAGCCTGCCGCGGGCAGCAGGGCCTGAACTTCGCCGATGACGCGGCGCAGATCGGACAGGCGGCCGTGGATCGCCGCCACCATGGAGTCCGACTGCGCCACCACGACCTCCTTGCCGGTCGCGGCCCTGGCCGCCTCGGCATCGGCGCCCAGCTTTGCGTGGTTCGCCACGAAGTCCTTCAGCAGGGCGCCGGCCTGCGCGATCTCGGCCAGGTTCGGGGCACGCGCGCGCAACTGGCCGTTGACGGCGAACACCGTCTTGTTGACGGCGAAGTACATCTCGGTCGGCACGTCGGTGACGTTGAGGAACTCGGCGATCGCCCTCTCCAGGGTGCGGCCGGCCTGGATCGCCTGGTCCGCCTGGGCCACCACGCCTTGCAGGCCGCTGTCGGTCGCCGCCTTCGGCCGCGCCGGCTCGGTCGCCGCGGCCAGGGCGGAGAGCGCGCCGGAGAGCCGCCCCCGGTGCACGAGCAACTGCGCGCGCGACGCCCCGGTCTCGGCATGCACCCGCTGCCCGTTGCGCTCGATGCATTCCAGGCTTTCCAGCCCAGCGCGGTAGATCGTGGCCTGCACCGAGAACTGCGAAGTCTGGTTGACCGAATAGCCGGTGCCACCGACCATCAGCAGGCCCAGCACCACGTCGGCCGGCCCGCGGCCCAGGGTCGTGAGCGCGGCACCGCCCACGCCGAGGCCGACCGCGCCTCGCGATGCCACGTCGAGCTGGTCCACCTCCTTCAGGCCCTTGTCCATCTGGGCCCGGGCGCTGTCGAGGTAGGTCAGCGCGGCTTGGTAGCTCAATCCCGCGACCCGCTCGTTCACCGCCGGCCGCTGCGGCTCGACCATCAGCACGGTGCAGCCGCTCAGCAGCGCCACGATGCCCGCCACGGTGGCGGACCTTGCCCCCCACGCGGATGAACCCGTCGACCGAACACTTGCGCCCATGGCCCACCTCCATCTCTTCGTCGGCAGGCACGAGCACCAACGGGGTCTGCTGCCCCTGGCGGCCTGACGCGAGCGATGGTGCGGCGGGGATCCCCCGGCCGCATCCCCTGGGTTATGGATGCCCGAGGGTCGCCGTCAATAGGGCTCGAACACCACCTTGTGCTGCGCCAGCTGCTCGACGACGAGCTTTCGCCATGCACCGCGCGGCGACCACACCCGGGCCACCGCCTCGTAGGCCGTCGCCGGGCCCTCGCGCAACCGGATGGCGCGGTAGAGGAACACCATCACCGAGGCGCGCATGTTGACTTCGCAGTGCACCAGCGTCTTGCGGCCCTTCAACCGGTCCAGCGCGGCGAACAGCGCCTGCACATGCGACTCGTCGGGCGCGCCGAAGGGGATGGGGATGTGCACGAACTCCAGCCCCTGCGCAGCCACGATGCCCGCTTCGCCCGGCACCGCGTTGGGCACATCGCTCGGGGCCAGGTAGACGACGGCCTCGTAACCCTGGCGCCCCAGGCTGCGCAGCGCCGCTTCCGTCGGTTGGCCGGAGGTGGCGAGCCCGGCGCTGATCGGCGCGAAGTTGGGCGCGTCGACCGTTTCGGCGCGGCCGGCCAGCGGCGCCACCAGGAGCGCGGCGCCTGCGAGGACGATGGTTCTTCGGGTGCGGTGCATGCAAAGATTGTGGCCCGGCACGAACACGAGAGGAACCCCGTTGAGCCTTGAATACCTGGGTACCGAACAGGCCATGCAGCGCCCCGGCCTGCGGATGGTGGTGGTGGGCGGCATCCCCAGCCCCTGGGGCGAGGCGGCCAAGGGCATCTTCCACTTCAAGGGCCTGGGGTGGGCGGCCGTGCGGCTCGACTACACCAGCGACGCGCAGAAGCAATGGACATGCCGACGCGACGGCCCGGTGGCGATCTACAACGACGAGCCGCCCCGCCACCAGTGGGACCAGATCCTGCTGCTGGCCGAGCGACTGGCGCCGAAGCCCGCCTTGCTGCCGGCCGACCCGGCCGAACGGGCGTTGGCCATGGGCCTGGCCCACGAGATCTGCGCCGAGGGCGGCCTCGGCTGGACGCGGCGCCTGCAGCTCATTCACACCGGTCTCGCGGGCGGCGGCGAGGCCGGCGGATTCCACCCCAAGGTGGCGGCCTACCTGGCCAAGAAGTATGGCTACCGCGCGGAAGACGCGCCGCTGTACGGCCCCCGCGTAACCGCCCTGCTGGGCATGCTCACCAGCCGCCTTCGCGCCCGGCAGGCCGCCGCCCACCCGACCCTGCTGGGCGGCAGCGTCACCGCAGCCGACATCTACTGCGCCGCGTTCATGGGGCTGTTCAAGCCGCTGCCGCAGGCACAGTGCGCCATGGCCCCGGCCACGCGGTCCGCCTTCGAAACGCTGGACGAACCCACGCGCGAGGCGCTCTCGCCCGAGTTGTTGGCGCACCGCGACTGGATGTACGAGCGCTGGCTGGCGCTGCCACTCGAGCTGTGAGGCCGGCCGCCGGGGCCAGACCACCCGCGTAACATCCGCCGCTTTCCAGGGAGCCCCGGGCGACATGCCGACCACCACGCTGCTGCTGCAGCTCATCGTCATCCTGGCGACGGCCCGCGTGTGCGGCTGGGCGCTTCGCTACGTGGGTCAGCCCAGCGTGATCGGTGAAATGGCCGCCGGCCTGCTGCTGGGCCCGATGGTCGCCGGTGCGCTGTGGCCCGAGTGGCATGCCCAACTCTTCGCCAAGCCGCTGCTGGCGGGGCTGTCCTCGCTCTCCACGCTCGGCCTGGTGCTCTTCATGTTTCTGATCGGCCTGGAACTGCGGCCGCAGCAGGGGCTCAAGGCGCAGTTGAAGGCCGCCGGCTGGGTGGGCATGGTCGGCACCCGCCGTGCCGATGGTGCTCGGCCTGGCCATCGCGCCCCTGCTGCACCCCAGCCTCGCGCCGGCGGGCGTGGCCTTCTGGCCGTTCGCGCTGTTCATCGCGGTGGCGCTGTCGATCACCGCGTTTCCGGTGATGGCCCGCATCCTGAAGGACCGTGGCCTCACGCGCACCACGTATGGCCAGCTCTCGCTCAGCGCCGCCGCGCTGGTCGACGTGTTCGCCTGGGTGCTGCTGGCGCTGGTGGTGGCGCTGGCCGGCGCGGCCGAGGGCCTGGCCAGCCTGGGGTGGATCCTGGCCGGCATAGCCGCGCTGAGCGCGTTGGTCTTCCTGGGCCTGCGGCCGTTCTACGCCTGGCTTCTGCGCCGGCATGCACCCGACGGCGAGACCTCGGCCACGGTGATGGCCGCGCTGATGCTGGGCCTGCTGGCCTGCGGGCTGCTGACCGAGTGGCTGCACCTGCACGCGGTGTTCGGCGCCTTCCTCTTCGGCGCCTGCCTGCCGCGCGACGACCGGCTGCTGCACTCGCTGGGTAAACGGCTGGAGCCGCTGTCCATCGTGGTGCTGATGCCGCTGTTCTTCGCGCTCGCCGGGCTGGGGACCACGGCCGGCGCCCTCAGCGGCGCGGGGCTGGGCGCATTGGCACTGATCCTCGTCGTGGCGGTGATCGGCAAGGTGGCCGGCGGCACTGCCGGTGCCCGCATTGCCGGCCACGGCTGGCGCGACAGCCTGGCCACCGGTGCGCTGATGAATGCCCGCGGCCTGATGGAGCTGATCGTGATGAAGGTCGGCCTCGACGCCGGCCTGATCGGTCCCGAGCTGTTCACCATGCTGCTCGTGATGGCACTGGTGACCACCGCGATGACCGGCCCGCTGATCACGCTTTTCGCCGGCCGCCAGCCCGCCACCAGCGCAGAGGGCGAGCACCCCGCGGCCACCTCACCTTGAAGGCCCAGACCATGATGAAGATCTCCAGCCTGATCCCCATGCTCCCGGTGGCCGACGTGGGCCGCAGCATCGCCTTCTACGAGAAGCTGGGCTTCACCGTGGACGACCGAAACGACGAATGGCGCTGGGCCATGCTCATCAATGGCGACTGCCGGCTGATGTTGGACCAGTCCATCAACACTGCCCCCGCCGCCCCGCGCAACGCCATCGTCTACCTCTACCCGGACGACATCACCGCCTTCCACCGCCAGGCCCGCGCCAACGGCCTGGCGTTGCCCGACCTGCAGACCACCTTCTACGGCATGACCGAGTTCCGGCTCGACGACCCGGACGGCAACCGTCTGTGGGTGGGTCAGGAGCTGACGACCTGAGCCCCACGATGCAAAGCCTCTTCGACCCCGCACGGCACGAGCCCCTCACCCAGGCGCCCTGGACCGACGCCGCAGCGCGCCAGGCCATCGAGCGCATCTGCACCAGCGCCGAGGCCGAATTCGACGCGGCAACAGGTACCTGGCTGCTGCACCCGCAGGACGAGCCGCCCGAGCCGGGCTACCGCTCTCACAACCTCTACTTCGGCGCGGCCGGCGTGATGCTGGCGTTGCGCCACCTGGCTTCGCAGGGTGCGGTGAAGCTGCAACGCGACCACACCCCCTGGATCGCGCAGTTGCCCGAGCGCGCGGCGGCACAGGCGGCCGAAGAGCAGCACGGCAACGCCTCCTACCTCTTCGGCGAAAGCGGCGCGCTGCTGCTGGCCTGGATGGCCACGCGACGCGACTCGTTCGCCGACCGGCTCTTCGACGTGGTGCAAGGCAACCTGCACAACCCCGTCAACGAGCCGCTGTGGGGCAATTCCGGCACGGTGCTCGCCGCCATCCACATGGCCGAGGCGAGTGCAGACAGCCGCTGGCGCCCGCTGGTGCAACAGGCCGTGCAGGCCCTGCTCGACGACATGATCGTCGACCCCGACACCGGCCCCTGGACGTGGCAGCAGGGCCTGTACGGCAAGAGCACCCGCTACGTCGGCGCCGGCCACGGCCTGGCCGGCAACGCCTACCCCGCGCTTCGTGGCACCGCCCTGGTGGCGTCGCCCGCTGCCACCGAACTCATGCAGCGCACGCTCGACACGCTCTCGGCCATCGCGCTGCCCCAGGTGATCGAGGCCGCGACAGGCCCGGTCGAACTCATCAACTGGCATGTGGTGACCGATGCGGACCGCCTCGCCGCCTGGCTCGCCAAGGGCGGCCACCCGCTGGTGCAGGACTGCCACGGCGCCCCCGGCATCGTCTGCCGCCTGGCCAGCGCACCGCGCACGGCCGAGTGGGACCGGCTGCTGCTCGGTGCCGGCGAGCTGACCTGGCATGCCGGGCCGCTGGCCAAGGGGCCGTCGCTGTGCCACGGCACGGCCGGCAACGCGATGGCCTGCCTCAAGCTCTGGCGCCGCTTCGGCGACGAACGCTGGCTGGCCCGCGGGCGGCAACTGGCCCTGCACGCCGCCGAGCAGGTGGAGCTCGCACGCGCCCAACACGGCCAGGGTCGCCACAGCCTGTGGACCGGTGACCTGGGCGTGGCCTGCACGTTGTGGAGCGCCGTTCGCGGCGAAGACCAGTTCCCCACGCTGGACCACTTCTAGGCTTCGACGGTTCACGCCCCCTGCCCCATGCCCGCGCCTGGGGTGGACAGGCATCCGGTTTGCAGGCGCTTCGGCCCGAGGCGATGATGGGGATGACCAAGATCGACATCGCGGCGATCGAGGCAGCGCGGCGCGGCTGAGGCCGGGGCGCCCCGACTGCAGTCGACGGAAGCCCCGGCCTCGCGTTCAGCGACCGCGTTCGAGCACCAGCGTCTGCCCGATGGCGAGCAGCGTGAAGGCTTCGGTCGGCACTCCGTGCTTCGCCAGCGCCTTGGGCAGGCCGTCCAGCGGCGCCTCGACCGGGTCGTCGCAGAGGCGGAAGGTGCCCCAGTGCACGCCGATCGAGCGGCGGCTCCTCACGTCCAGGTGGATGCGCACGGCCTCGTCCTCGTCCACGTGCTGCATCTTCATGAACCAGCGCGGCAGGTAGCAGCCCACGGCGATCTGCGAGAAATCGAAGCCGCCGAAGCGGGCGCCGATGTCCTGGAAGTCTTTCGAGTAGCCCGTGTCGCCGGTGTAGAACATCGAGAACGGCCTGCCCGCCACCGGGCCCTGCACCACGAAGCCGCCCCAGAGCACGAGGTTGCGGTCCCAAGGGGTGCGGCTCGACCAATGCTGAACGGGCACCAGGTTCACCGCCACCGGGCCATCCGGCGCGGGCAGCTGGGTGCGGCCCCACCAGTCGAGCGCGCGGCTGCTGGCGATGCCCTGCTCACGCAGCCACAGGTCGATGCCCAGCGGCACCACGAACACCGGCGGCCCGCCCGGCTGCGCGGCGAGCGCCTGCACCGTGGCCAGATCGAGGTGGTCGTAGTGGTTGTGCGAGATCAGCACCGCGTCGATGCGCGGCAACTCGGCGAGCTGCGCGGGCAGCGGCACCTCGCGCTTCGGGCCGACGAATGCCACCGGCGAGGCCCGCTCGGAGAACTGCGGGTCGGTCAGGATGTTGAGCCCGCCGATCTGCCACAGCGCGGTGGAATGGCCGATCCAGGTGACCGAGGCGTCGTGCCGGTTGGCGCGCAGGTAGGCCAGGTCAGGCTTCACCTGGGGCACGCGCGACACGTCCTGCGCCGGCAGGTCGTCGCCCGTCAAGCGCTCCCATTGCCAACGCCAGAAGCCGGGCCGCTCGCCCCAGTTGTCGACGTAGTTGTTGTTGAAGCCGTCGGGCCGGTGGTGCGGCCGGGACGGATCGAAGTATGGGTTGACGCCGGCGCAGCCAACGCAGAAAAAGGCCGCGAGCGCAAGCGAGGCAGCGGTGCCCGGGCGATGGTGCACCGATGCCCTCAGCGCTTGACGATCAGCACCGAAGCCTGCGGCGAACGCGTCGCGAGGTTGGTCGACAGGCGGCCGAGCAGCAGGCCGAAAGGGGTCTTGAGGTAGCCCTCTTTCAGCACGATGAGGTCGAAATCACCGTCCAGCGATTCCTTGATGATCTCTTCCTCGACGATGCCCTGGCGCAGCTTGATGGTCGCGTTCGCCACGCCGGCGGCGGCCAGGCGCCCCTGGATGGCGAGCAACTGCGAGAGCCGGTCGGGCTGCACGCCCAGGCGCTGCGCATCCTCGGCCACATCGGCCGCGCCCGGCGACGTCTCAGCCATGTACATGGTGGGCAGCGGCACGGTGTAGAGCACCTCGACGCTGGCACCGGTGGCCAGGGCCACGTCCTGTGCCATCTGGATGGTCGGCCCGCTGGCCGGCAGATCGGTGCTCAGCAGGATCTTGCGCACCTGCTCGCGGCCACGCACCACCAGGGTGGAGGTGGTCATGTGGCGCACGATGCGGGTGGCGTCGTCGCCCAGGTGCCAGTTCGGGTTCATCGAGGTGAGCGGCCGTGCGCCCACCACCAGCAGCCGCGACCCGGCCGAGCGTTGCAGGATCTGGTCGTGCGAATCGCGCGGCACCGACACCACGGTGGGCTGCAGGCCCAGGCGCTCGAGGGCCTGCTGGCTCTGCTGCAGGGCCGCATCGCCCGAGCTGGCGTGGCTGCGCACCAACAGGGTCGTCGGCTGCTTCAGGCCCACCGCGATCTGGGCGCCCATGCGCACGGCAGGCAGGTCGGTGGAGCGGTCGCCGGCCACGATCACCAGGCCCTCGCCTTCGCTGGCCGGCGCGGCGGGTGCTTGTGCCGCGCCGGCGCCCGCCGGCGCCGTGGCCGCCACGGCTTGCGCGGTCTCGGCCCGCTCGCGCAGCACCCCGCGCACCAGCCAGAAGATGATCACCGCGCTCAACGTGCAGGACGAGCCCAGCATCAGGTAGCCCGAATAGGTGGACCACATCTTCTCGGTGGCCAGCGCCTGCTGAATGGCGTCCGGCTGCCCGGCGAACCAGGTCTTCACCGCGGCCTTGTTGTTCTGCAGCCAGAGGCCCAGCTCGACCCGGTCTGAAATGCCCGAGGTGGCGCGCGCCCAGTCGTTCAGCGCGGCACGATAGAGGTCCTTGCTGCTTTCCGAGAAGTGCTTGAAGACCACCGAGGTGCCGCCCGCCAGCATGGTGATGGCGAAATACAGGCGGATGATGGTGCCGCGCGCATAGAGCGTGGCCGTGGCGCCCAGCTGCGCACCCAGCGCCGCGCCCACCAGCATGATGATCGCCGCCATCAGCTCGACACGCCCTTTCAGCGCATAGCTGAAGGCCCCGTAGGCGCCGGTGACCATCACCTCGAACAGGTCGGTGCCGACCGCCACCTTGGTGGGTGCGCCGATGACGTACATCAGTGCCGGCATGCGGATGAAGCCACCGCCCACGCCCAGGAAGCCGGCCAGGAAGCCCGTGGCCAGGCCCATGCCGATGATCACCCACACCGAGATCGAGAAGCCGGAGACCTTGAGGTGTACGACCGGGCGCAGCTTGATGCTTTGCATCCACAAGGCCAGCTTCGACTTGCCCGCGTCGTGCGGCGTGTCGGCCGCCGCGTGCCTGGCCGCCCGGCGCAGGCCGGTCATGTATTCATAGAGCATGAACACGCCCAGCCCGAAGAGCAGGCACATGTAGGTCACCCGCACGATCGGCCCGATGCGGCCTATCTTTTCAAGGAACAGGATCAGCGTGGCGCCCAGCTCGATGCCGATCACCGTGCCGATGATCATCAGCAAGGCGAGCTTCATGTCCACGTTGCCGAACTTGCGGTGCTTGAACGTGGAGACGATGGACTTGCCGGCGATGTGCGCCATGTCGGTGCCGATGGCATAGGCCATGGGGAAGCCGAACACATTCAGCGCCGGCGTGACCATGAAGGCACCGCCCACCCCAAAGAAGCCGCCGATGACGCCGACGGTGAAACCCAGCAGGATCAGCGCAAAACCATTGACCTCGGTGCCCGAGATCGGCAGATAGACCACCCAATCGAACATGCTGCCCTTCCCTCAGTGGCCCGGAGTGTGGTGCTGGCCCGGCGCCCCGGACTTGCCGCGGGAAAGCCGCGTGAGGATCAGTTCAGCGACCGCCGCGATCCCCACGCCGATGGTCACCATGGTCAGCACCGTGACGACCGCGAAGGCCCAGTGATTGGTCTGGTTGAGTTGTGTTGTCCATTCGATGAACCAGGCGAGCATGAGGGAGGTCTCCGCGGCGGGCACCCGACGGTGGGTGGCCCGAAAGCGCGTGCATTATGTGTGCCAGTCATGACCGGCCCTATCCAGCGAGCATGGGGGAACGCGGACGGGCTGGTGACAACAATGTCACGACCCTGGGCACTGCGGTGGCCGGGGCGGCCGCCGCCCCCCCCGGAGACTCAAGCGGCGTCGATCACCTCTGCAGCAGTGCGAAAGGCGTCCACCGCCGCCGGGAAGCCGCAATAGACACTGGCGTGCAGGAAGATCTCCTGCAGTTCCTCTTTCGTCACCCCATTGTTGAGGGCACCGCGCACGTGGACCTTCAACTCATGCATCTGCCGCAGCGCCACCAGCATCGACACGGTGACGATGCTGCGCGTGCGCAAGTCGAGCCCGTCGCGCTGCCAGGTGTTGCCCCAGGCGTGCCGAGTGACCAGCTCCTGCAGCGGCGCCGTGAACGGCGTGGCCTTGGCCAACGCGGCATCGACATAGGCATCACCCAGCACGGCCCGTCGCGTGGCAAGCCCTTTCTCGTCCAGATCCATCTCAACTTCCAGTTGGTGCCAGCACTCTTGCCATGCGTTGCCACGCGGGCGCGAAGACTGGGCAATGTTCACGATCAGACCATCATAGGTCTGGAGCCCGGCGCATGGAACGACGCCGCGAAGGTACCTGCCTCAGGACTTCATGCGTGCCGACATGGCTGCAATGGGAAGAAGGCTCACGACGCAGGCCGACGGGTGTCGCCCAGCGCGGTGGTCATCTGCCTGACCGCGCTCAGGCCGCCCCCAGCGGCTCCACCGTCACCCCCACCCGCGGCAGCGCCTTGCCTCCACCGCGGATCACGCCACGCAGCGGGGCGACGTCGGCATAGTCGCGGCCCCAGGCCAGCGTGACGTGGCCAGTGCCGGCGGGCACGGCGTTGGTGGGGTCGAGGGCGACCCAGCCTTGGCTGGGGCACCAGACCTGCACCCAGGCGTGCGAGGCGTCGGCGCCCACGAGGCGGGCCTGGCCGGGTGGTGGCTGGGTGAGCAGGTAGCCGCTCACGTAGCGGGCCGAGAGGCCGAGCGAGCGGCAGGCGCCGATCATGACGTGGGCGTAGTCCTGGCAGACGCCGCGCGCCTCAGCCAACGCCTCGGGCGCGCGGGTGGCCACGTTGGTGGCGTGGGGCTCGTAGGTGAAGCGCTCATGGATGAGCTGCATCAGCGCCAGCGCGCCGGCCACCACGCTGGTGCCGGGGGTGAAGGCCTCGCGTCCGAGCGCGGCCAGCGCCGGGTCGCGCGGGGCGTAGGCGCTGGGGATGCTGAATTCCACCGCCTCGCTGCGCACCGCGCCGGAGTGGTAGCGCAGATCTTGCGCCGCGTCTTCCCACGCGGGGCTGTCTCCGGGGTCGGGCGGCGCGGCGGGCAGGATGCCGGCCTCGAAGCTGCTCTGCACGCGGAGGCGCTCGTGAACGCGCGCGTGGCTGAAGGCGACGCGGGTGTTGCCCCAGCAATCGGTGCTGCGCTGGCCCAGGGGCACGCCGCCCTCGGCGGTGGGGCGGCCCTGCAGCCATTCGTCGGGTGGCGGGTCGATGGCCAGTTGCCAGCCGCGCACCTGCTGGGTAGGCGTGTCGCGCGGCGCCAGGTGGGCCACGTGGTGGGCCAGCTCGACCGGGGCGTCGTAGTCGTAGGTGGTGTCGTGGCGCACCTTGAGCCAGACGCGGCCGTCACCGGGCACGCCCGGCGCAGCCACGCCGGGCGAAGCCGCGCTCTCGCCGGCTGCCGCCGTCATTGCCACACCGCGCGGTCCACCGCGCCCACGTGCGAGAAGAGCCGCCGACTCAAGGCATCGGACAAGGCCTGCGCCTGGGCGCTGCAGTCGCGCAGCGCGGCCACCAGCGCGCCGTGGCCGCCGGCGTCGTCCACCGCGGCCATCAGCTCCAACGGCCATTCCTCGGGGCGGGGCAGCGTCTGCGCCAGCTCGTGGGCCCAGAGCGGCTCGTGGCGGGCGAGCTTGATGAAGCGGTCGCGCATGGTGCGGGCCACCCAGGCGAGCGAGCGGGGGTTGTCGGTGTCGTGCACCAGCAGATGCAGCAGTGGCGGCACCTCGCGCCGGGCCTGGAACTGGGCGCGGTAGGTGATGGTGGAGTCGAACAGGCCGAGCAGCAGCGCGAAGCCGTCGTCGCGCTGGTGCAGGCCGTGCTCGAAACCGGTGGCCAGGACGTGGGCGAGGAAGTCGAGCCGCTCGATCTGGCGGCCCACGCTCAGCAGGCGCCAGCCGTCGTCGCGGGTCATGCGGTCGGTCTGGGCGCCGGTGATGGCGGCCAGGTGCGTGGTCACGCGGGCCAGCACCGCCAGCGCATCGGCCAGCGGCTCGTTGGCCGGGCTCTGCATGACCTGCTCATAGTGGTCGCGAAACTGGTCGCCCACCTCGTGGATGAGCGTCCAGTGCTCTTGCGACAGGCGCTCGCGCAGCGCCTGGGCGCAGCCGCGCAGGGCCTGCAGGTTGTAGGCCACGCTGGTGCTGGCCTCGGCGTCGCCCAGCGCATAGACGAGCGAGCGCTCGAACACGCGCAGGCTTTGCTCTGGCGAGGGCACGCCGGCGCCGACCAGGCCGTGGCGGCGGGCCAGGGTGTCGAGCACCCGCAGCACGGCGGGCGAGGCGCCGTGGATGAAGCTGCCGGTCAGCGCCTCCAGCGTCAGGCGGGCCAGGCGCACCGAGTTTTCGGCGCGCTCGGTGTAGCGGCCCAGCCAGAAGAGGTTTTCGGCCGAGCGGCTGGTGACGGTGCGGTGCCAGCCGGCCAGGTCGGCCGCGGTGAGCGGCTTGGGCAGCAGGCTGGTGGTGTCGATCTCGCCTTCGGTCTGCACCCAGGTGTCGGCGCTGGCGCTGCCGCGCTGCATGCTGAGCCAGGGGTCGTGCGCGCCGTCGCGCCGGTGGCTCACGCGGGCCAGGCCGCCGGGCAGCACACACCAGCCGCCTGCCCCGTCGCTGATGGCGAAGACACGCAGCACGGCGGCGCGGGGCTCCAGCGCGCCCTCGCGCCACACCGGCGTTTCGCTGGGGCGCACGCGGGCTTGCAGGGTGTGCGCGGCGGGGTCGGCCTCGATGCGGGCCTGCAGCGCGGCGCGCGCGCCGGGTGCCAGGGCCGCGGCCACGAGCGGGGCGAAGCCGCTGGTGGGCGCGCCGCTGGCCAGGCCGCTGTTGGACGGGAAGGTGGGCGCGACCACGTAGTCGGCCAGTTTCGGCGCGAGATCGTCCCACACCGCCTCTTCGCCACACCACCAGCTGGTGGTGGCGGGCAGCAGCAGCTCTTCGCCCAGCAGTTTCTCCGCCACGGCGGGCCAGAAGGCGGCGAGACCCGGGCTTTCGAGCCAGCCGGCGCCCGGCGCATTGGCCACCACCACCTCGCCGGCGCGCAGCGCCTGCAGCAGGCCGGGCACGCCGAGGGCGGAGTCGGGCCGCAGCTCCAAAGGGTCGAGGTAGTCGTCGTCGACACGGCGCAGCAGCACGTGCACCCGCTCCAGCCCGTGCAGGGTCTTGAGGTAGAGGCGGTTGTTGCGCACGGTGAGGTCGCTGCCCTCCACCAGCGTGAGGCCCAGGTAGCGCGCCAGGAAGACCTGCTCGAAGTAGGTTTCGTTGTGCGGGCCGGGGGTGAGCAGCACCACGCGCGAGCGCTCGCCCGCGGGCGACAGGCGCAGCAGGCCCTGCAGCAGCGTCTGGAAACTGGCGGCCACGCGTTGCACGCGCAGGTCGCGGAAGGCCTCGGGGAACTGCTGGGCGATGATGAGCCGGTTCTCCAGCAGGTAGCCCAGGCCCGAGGGCGCCTGCGTGCGCTGGCCCAGCACCCACCAACCACCGTCAGGCCCGCGGGAAAGGTCGAAGGCCACCACGTGCAGGTGCACGCCGCCGCGCGGTTGCACGCGATGCAGCGGGCGAAGGTACTGCGGGTGGCCCAGCACCAGCGAAGGCGGCAGCAGGCCCTCGTCGAGCAGCCGACGCTCGCCGTAGACATCGGCCATGGCCGCGTTCAGCAGCCGCGCCCGTTGGGCGATGCCGGCCTCGATGCGCGCCCATTCCTCGGCGCCGATGAGCACCGGCAGCAGCTCCAGGGGCCACTGGCGGGTCACGTCCTTCGGGTTTTCGGAGGAGTAGACGTTGTAGGTGGCGCCGTCCTCCTGCACGCGGCGCTGCACGCGCTGGGCACGGGTGGCCAAATCCTGCCAGCCGGGGGTGCCGCTGGCGTCGAAGAAGGCGCGCCACAGCGGGGCCAGCGTGGTGCGTGGGGCGGCAGCGGCGTTGAGGCGGCCGTGCAGTTCGTCGTAGTGGCCCTCGGTGCCCTGCAGCGCCGCGGCCGCCGCCAGCAGCGCCGGCTCGGGCAGGTCGTCCGGCAGCAGGCTGGGCTGGCGCTGCGGCTCGGGCGAGCCTGGCTGGGGCGGCTGGCTGGTCGGTGACATGAGGGTGAATGATGCCTGGGCCAACCGGGTCAGCCCATTCGGGCCGGCCCTTCGGCCTTCGGTCACGCTCGCCGCAGGTCCAGCGTGAAGGGGAACTCCAGGCTGCGCTGCGGCGGCGGCACGGTCTGCTGGCCTGGGGTGTGGCCCATGGGGAAGAAGCGCGCCAGGCGGCGACTCTCGGCCTCGTACGCGTTGACCGGGAAGGTCACGTAGTTGCGCCCGCCCGGGTGGGCCACGTGGTACTGGCAACCGCCGAGCGAGCGGTTGATCCAGGTGTCGATGAGGTCGATGGTCAGCGGCACGTGGGCGCCGATGGTGGGGTGCAGCGCCGAGGGCAGTTGCCAGGCGCGGTAGCGCACGCCGGCCACGTATTCACCCACGCGCCCGGTGGGCTGCAGCGGCACGGCCACGCCATTCACCGCGATGCGGTGGCGCGGGTCGACCAGGCCGCTCACGTGCAGCTCGATGCGCTCCAGCGACGAATCCACATAGCGCACCGTGCCACCCTGCGAGCCCTCTTCGCCCATCACGTGCCAGGGCTCCAGCGCGTTGCGCAGCGTCATGTGCACGCCGCGCGCCGCGAGCTCACCGATCTTGGGGAAGCGGAACTCGAAGTGCGGGGCAAACCAGGCGGGGTCGAAGGCAAAGCCGGCGAGCGCCATGTCCTGCAGCACGTCGTCGAAGTCCATCTTCACGAAGCTGGGCAGCAGGAAGCGGTCGTGCAGCTCGGTGCCCCAGCGCACCAGCGGCGCGCGGTAGGGCTCGTTCCAGAAGCGGGCCACGAGCGCACGCAGCAGCAGCTGCTGCACGATGCTCATGCGCGCATGCGGCGGCATCTCGAAGGCGCGCAGCTCCAGCAGGCCGAGCCGGCCGGTGGCCGAATCGGGCGAGTACAGCTTGTCGATGCAGAACTCGCTGCGGTGCGTGTTGCCGGTGACGTCGACCAGCACGTTGCGCAGCGTGCGATCGACCAGCCAGGGCGGCATGTGCTCGCCATGCTCATGCTTGGCCCGTTCGATCTCGCCAAGGGCGATCTCCAGCTCGCGCAGCTGGTCGTTGCGGGCTTCGTCCACCCGCGGGGCCTGGCTGGTGGGGCCGATGAACAGGCCCGAGAAGAGGTAGCTGAGCGCCGGGTGGTTGTGCCAGTAGGCGAGCAGCGAGGCCAGCAGGTCGGGCCGGCGCAGGAAGGGCGAGTCGGCCGGCGTGGCGCCGCCCAGCACGAAGTGGTTGCCCCCGCCGGTGCCGGTGTGTCGGCCGTCCAGCATGAACTTCTCGGTCGACAGGCGTGACTGGAAGGCGGCTTCATAGAGGAACTCGGTGTGCTGGACCAGCTCGCCCCAGTTGTGCGCGGGGTGGATGTTGACCTCGATCACGCCGGGGTCGGGCGTGACCTGCAGCAGCTTCAGGCGCGGGTCGCGCGGCGGCGGGTAGCCTTCCAGCACGATCTGCACCTTCAGCTCGGCGGCCGTGGCCTCGATGGCGGCGAGCAGGTCGAGGTAGTCCTCCAGCGCCTGCAGCGGCGGCATGAAGACATAGAGCACGCCGGTGGCCGAGCCCTGGTTCTCGGCCTTCGGGCCGTTGGCGCGGCGGGGGTCGCGCGCCTCCACGCACAGCGCGGTGCGGGTGATCCAGTGGGCGCTTTGCTGGCGCGCGGGGAAAGCCGTGTTGAGGAAGTTCGCTGCCGCCGCCGCCGCAGGCGAGTTGCCGTCGCCCGCCGCTGACGCGATGCCGCGGGCGCCCTCTTCCCTCGGCCAGGGCTCACCGCGGCGGCGCCACTGCAGCGCCACCGTGCCGCCCTCGGCGAAGCCGCCGCCCTCGGAGTGGGGCTCGTAGCCACCGCCGTACTGGGCGCGCAGCGCGGCGTGGCCGGGCAGTTGGCCGCGCGGGGCGAAGGGGTCGTGCTCGTGCAGGTGGGGGTACTCGGCCTTGCTGACCCACGGCAGGGAATCGAGCGGCAGCCGGTAGCCCATGGGCGAATCGCCCGGCATCAGGTACATGCGCTCGTCGCGAAAGAACCAGGGGCCGGTCTGCCACTTGGGGCCGGCAAGGGCCGGGCCTTCCTGCCGCTTGATGGGCAGCACATACCCGACCTCGTGCTCCAGCCCCTGGCCGAAGACCCGGCGCAGGCGGGTGCGCTCCAGTTCGTCATCGAGCTTCGCATCGAACGGGTCGACGTTGACCGGCAGCCGGCGCTCTCGCCAGAGGTAGTACCAGGTGTCTTCGTAGCCGGTCTGCACGAACCGCGCGTCCAGCCCCAGCCGCTCGGTGAGCGCCAGCAGGAAACGCTTGGCGTCGGCGCTGGTGTAGTTGTGCGGGTACCTTTCGTCGGCGAAGAGATCCGGGTCTTGCCAGCAGGGCTGGCCGTCGGCGCGCCAGTAGATCGACAGCGCCCAGCGTGGCAACTGCTCGCCCGGGTACCACTTGCCCTGCCCGAAGTGCAGGAAGCCGCCTTGGCCGTATTCGGCGCGCAGGCGGTGCACCAGATCTTGCGCGAACATGCGCTTGGTGGGGCCGAGCGCGTCGGTGTTCCACTCGGCGCCATCGCGGTCGTCGACCGAAACGAAGGTGGGCTCGCCACCCATCGTCAGGCGCACGTCGCCGGCCACCAGCGCCGCGTCCACCCGCTCGCCCAGGCGCAGCACCTGCTGCCACTGATCTTCCGTGTAGGGCTTGGTGACGCGGGGCGACTCCCAGATGCGGGTGACGGCCATCTCGTGGCCGAAAGTGACCTCGCTCTCGTCCACCGCGCCGCTCACCGGCGCCGCACTGGAAGGTTGCGGCGTGCAGGCCAGCGGGATGTGGCCCTCACCCGCGAGCAGGCCCGAGGTCGGGTCCAGCCCGATCCAGCCCGCACCGGGCAGGTAGACCTCGCACCAGGCGTGCAGGTCTGTGAAATCGACCTCGGTGCCGCTGGGGCCGTCGAGCGCCTTCACGTCCGGCGCGAGCTGGATCAGGTAGCCCGAGACGAAGCGCGCCGCCAGACCCAGGTGGCGCAGCGTCTGCACCAGCAGCCAGCCGGTGTCGCGGCAGGAGCCGCTGGCCTTGGTGAGCGTCTCCTCCGGCGTCTGCACGCCCGGCTCCATGCGGATCAGGTAGGCGATCTGCTGCTGCAGCCTCTGGTTCAGGCCGACCAGGAAGTCGATCGTTCGGGCCTCGCTGCGGTCGATGCCCGCAAGGTACTCGGCAAAGGCCGGCGTGGGCGGCTCGGTGACGAGGTAGGGCGCCAGCTCCTGCGCCAGGCCCTCGTCATAGGCGAAGGGGAAGGTCTCGGCGCCCGGCTCCAGGAAGAAGTCGAACGGGTTGTAGACCGACATCTCGGCCACCAGGTCGACAGTGACCTTGAACTCGGTCGTCTTCTCGGGGAAGACCAGCCGCGCCAGGTAGTTGGCGAACGGGTCCTGCTGCCAGTTGATGAAGTGCTCTTCAGGCTCGATCTTCAGCGAGTACGAGAGGATGGGCGTGCGGCAGTGCGGCGCCGGGCGCAGGCGCACGACCTGCGGCGAGAGGCCGACGCGCCGGTCGTAGCGGTAGTGGGTGACGTGCTTGAGCGCGACGTGGATCGACACGAGAACTCCTCCCTCGGGCCTTGGGCAGGCGCTGGGTTGTGTGGCGGGCTGGCCTTCAGGCTGCCGTGGCGGTGACGAGGAAGTCGCGGCTGATGCCGGCCCCCAGGTCGCCGACGCGGTCGAGGAACTGGGTGAGATAGGCGTGCAGGCCGGTCGAGAGAATCTCGTCGATGCGGCCGTATTCCAGATCGGCCATCAGCCGGCCAGCGCGGCGCTGTGTGTCGGCCGACTGCTCGTTGGCCACCAGCTTCAGGTTGGTGACCACCTCGTGCATGCAGGCGGCCAGCGAGCGCGGCATGTCGTGCCGCAGGATCAGCAGCTCGGCCACCTTCTCGGGCTGGATGACGTTGCGGTAGACCTTGCGGTAGACCTCGAAGCCGGAGACCGAGCGCAGGATCGCCGACCAGTGGTAGAAGTCGTACTCGCTGTCGCGCTCGTCGGCCGCGCCGTAGAAGTCGCTCTGCACGGCGTGGAACTTCACGTCGAGCAGGCGGGCCGTGTTGTCGGCCCGCTCCAGGAAGCTGCCGATGCGGATGAAGTGGAAGGCTTCATCCTGCAGCATGGTGCCCACGGTCACCCCGCGGCTGAGGTGCGAGCGGAACTTGACCCACTCGAACAGGCTGGCCGGGTCGCGCGTGAGCGTGCCGTCTGCCAGCATGCGGTTGAATTCCAGCCAGGTCTGGTTCGTCGTTTCCCACACCTCGGTGGTGAGCGTGCCGCGCACGGCGCGGGCGTTCTCGCGCGCGGCGCGCAGGCAGCTGAGGATGGACGACGGGTTGCGCTCGTCGCGCACCATGAAAGCCATCACCTGGCGCGGGTTGATGGCGCCGTAGCGCTCGGTGTAGTCGCGTGTCAGCTCGCTGATGCTGAGCAGGCCCTGCCAGCCCTGCTCGGCCACCGCCGCGCTCTGCGGCAGCAGCGCGGTCTGGTAGTTCACGTCGAGCATGCGGGCGGTGTTCTCCGCTCTTTCCATGTAGCGGGCCATCCAGAAGAGGTGGTCGGCGGTGCGTGAAAGCATGGGTCGTCCTCCCGGTCAGGCGCGTTGGCTTTGGCTTTGGCTCTGGCCACCCTGGCTCTGGCTCTGGCTCTGCCAGCTCGGGCCGTCTTCCAGCACCCAGGTGTCCTTGGTGCCACCGCCTTGCGACGAGTTGACGACGAGCGAACCTTCCTTCAGCGCGACGCGGGTCAGGCCACCCGGCACCGTCTGCACCTCGGTGCCCGAGAGCACGAAGGGCCGCAGGTCGATGTGGCGCGGCGCGATGCCCGATTCGACGAAGGTCGGGCAGGTCGACAGGCTCAGCGTGGGCTGCGCGATGTAGTTGGTGGGGTTGGCCACCAGGTGCTCGCGAAACCTGGCGATCTCGTCTTTCGTGGCCGCGGGGCCGACGAGCATGCCGTAGCCGCCGGCGCCGTGCACCTCTTTCACCACCAGGTCGGCCAGGTGGTCGAGCACGTACTGCAGCTCGCCCGCGTCGCGGCACTGGTAGGTGGGCACGTTGTGGAGGATGGGCTTTTCGCCGAGATAGAACTCGATCATCTTCGGCACGTAGGGGTAGATCGACTTGTCGTCGGCGATGCCCGTGCCGATGGCATTGCTGAGCGTCACGTTGCCGGCCTTGTAGGCCTCGACCAGGCCGGCGCAGCCCAGCGTGGACGTGGGGCGGAAGACGGTGGGGTCGAGGAAGTCGTCGTCGATGCGGCGGTAGATCACGTCGACGCGCTTGGGGCCCTGGGTGGTCCGCATGAAGACGAATTTGTCCTTCACGAACAGGTCCTGCCCCTCGACCAGCTCCACGCCCATCTGCTGCGCCAGGAAAGCGTGCTCGAAGTAGGCCGAGTTGTACATGCCGGGGGTGAGCACCACCACGGTCGGGTCGTTCACACCCGAGGGCGCCACGCTGCGCAGGGTTTCGAGCAGCAGATCGGGGTAGTGGGCGACCGGGGCGATGCGGTTCTCGCTGAAGAGCTCGGGGAACAGCCGCATCATCATCTTGCGGTCTTCGAGCATGTAGCTCACGCCGCTGGGCACGCGCAGGTTGTCTTCCAGGACGTAGTAGCTGCCGGAACCGTCCGGGTTGGCAGCGCGCACGATGTCGATGCCGGAAATGTGGGAGTAGATGTTCTGCGGCACGCTCACACCCATCATCTCGGGGCGGAACTGCGCGTTCTTCAGGATCTGCTCTTCCGGCACGATGCCGGCCTTCAATATCTCTTGCCCGTGGTAGACGTCGTGGATGAAGCGGTTGAGCGCCATCACCCGCTGGCGCAGGCCTTTTTCCATCTCGCGCCACTCGTGCGCGGGGATGATGCGCGGGATCAGGTCGAAGGGAATCAGGCGCTCGGTGCCCTCGCCGTCGTCCTTGTCCCCATAGACAGCAAAGGTGATGCCGACGCGGCGGAAGATCAGCTCGGCCTCTTCGCGGCGCTGCCGCATGAAGTCGCGAGGTTGTTGGGCGAGCCAGCGGTCGTACGTGCGGTAGTGCTCGCGCACGGTGGCGCTGGTGGCGTGCATCTCGTCGAAGCTGGGTCTCTTCATTCAAGCTCTCCTAAGCTCAAGGACTAGCAACAACCGCACCACCCTCGGGCGACGATGCCGGGGCCTGCCAATGCCAGTATCGCTTGCGCACTGCCCGTGTGCACCAGGCACCATCGGGCTGCTGCGCCCAGGCACCACAGTGGTCGGTGCGCACCACCGGGATGCGTGCGGCGGCATAGCGCGCCAGCACCGCTGGGTGCGGGTGGCCGAATCGGCTGCGGTAACCCACCTGCACCACCGCCAGCGCGGGCTTCACCGCGGCCAGGAAGGCGGCTGTGGACGAAGTCTGGCTGCCATGGTGGGGCACAAGCAGGGTGTCGCTCTGCAGTGCTGCCCCGAACCGCTCGACCAGGGCCTGCTCCTGCTCGGCCTCGATGTCGCCAGTCAGCAGCGCGCTGCGGCCGCGGCTGTCCTGCACCCGCACCACGCAACTCATCGCGTTCGGTTTCGTTCCGGGCTCCCACGCACCGGCTGGCGGGTGCAGCACCTCGAAGGTCACGCCGTCCCACTGCCAGCTCTGGCCGGCTTCGCAGTCGACGTGCGGCACGCTCATGCCGTCCGGCCCGGTGGCGTGGCGCAGTGCGTGGCCAGGCTCCAGGCCGGTGCGCAGCTCCGCCACCGGCAGGGTGGCCAGAATGGCAGCGGCACCGCCCACGTGGTCGGTGTCGCGGTGGCTGACCACCAGCCGGTCGATCTGCACTTCGCCGCGGGCACGCAGCAGCGGCAGCAGCACGCGCTGGCCGGCGTCGCTGTCCAGCCCATAGCGGGGGCCGGTGTCATGCAACAGCAGGTGGTTCGTGGTGCGCACGAGGATGGCACTGCCCTGCCCCACATCGGCCGCCAGCAGCTCGAAACGGCCCGGCGCAGGCCGCTCGACCGCCGGCCACAGCAGCGGCAACAGCAACGGCAGCCCGGCCAGACGCGCCAGCCACTGGCCCAGCCAGCCCAGCAGCGTCAGCAGCGGCTGCAATGCCCAGCCGGCCAGCTGCCAGAGGGGCGCGGCCACCAGGCCGAGCAGGGCCAGCGGCGTGACCACCAGCGTGACCCAGGGCACCGCGACCAGGTTGGCGATGAAGCCCACCAGCGAGACCTGCTGGAACAGCAGCAGCGTCAGTGGGGCCAGCGCGAGGGTGGCGACCACCTGCTGCCGCAAGGCACCGCGCGACACAGCGAGCAGGCGTGCACGCCAGCCGACGGGCTCGTCCACCGGCTGAGCCGGGTGGCTGGCGATCAGCATGGCCACCGCCACGAACGACAGCCAGAAGCCCGGCTGCAACAAGGCCCAGGGGTCGAGTGCCGCCACCAGCGTGCCAGCCAGCAGGCACACCAGCAGCGGCGGCCAGCGCAGGCCGAGCTGGCCCAGGCCCACCGTCAGCGCGAGCATCCAGACCGTGCGCTGGGCCGGCACGCCCCAGCCGGCAATGAGCGCATAGCCCGCGGCCAGCAGCACACCGCCCCAGCGCGCCGCCACCGGTGTCGGGCAAGCCAGCATCAGGCGCGGGCTGAGGCGCCACAGCCGCCCGATCGCCAGCGCGGCCAGCCAGGCGAAGAGGGTGATGTGCAGGCCGCTGATGCTCATCAGGTGGGCCACGCCGGTCTGGCGAAAGAGGGCCCAGGCCGGCGCGTCGATCGCTGACTGGTCACCCACCGACAAGGCCGCCAGCACGCCGGCCACCTCGGGAGCGCCACCTTGCAGCAGCGCGGCGTCGCGCCAGCGCTGGCGGGCGGCGTCGAGCTGGTCGCCTGGGTGCCACCAGCGGGCGCTGCCCAGGCGCTGGGGATCCGTCGGTGCGCTCGCACGCACGCTGCCGACCCCGCCGATGCCCTGCTCGAAGAGCCACAGCTCCGCGTCGAAACCCTCGGGGTTGAGGGCGCCGTGCGGCCGTTTCAGGCGCACCGGCAGTTGCCAGCGCTCGCCGGCCAGCGCATGCTCGGGTGGCGACATCGGCAACGCCTCGCCGTAGCCCACGCGCGGCCAGCTCAGCCACAGGCGCGGCAGCTCGATCGCCTCGCCACGCGGGCTGGTGGCTGACTCGGGGATGAAGTGGAACTGCAGGCCCTGGGCATCGATCTGCGGCAAGCCCACGATGCGGCCACGCACCAGCAGGTCCTGCCCTTCGAGCGCGGCCGGCAGCGTCTGCGCCACGCGGTGCGCGCCGCGCCACCCCGCCTGGGCAAAGGCCAGCAGCACCAGCGCAGCGCAGGCCAGCACCAGTGCGCGCCGCGCAGCGGCACGCCACAGCGCCCAGGCGCCGGCCGCCGCCAGCCCGGCCAGCGCCACGGCAGCCAGGCTGCCGTACGCCCACGCGGGCCACACGGCCGGCTGCTGCAATTGAACGGCACTGCCGGCCAGCCACGCCAAGGCCAGCGCCGCGATCACTCCCCCCTGCATGCACCCCAGTGTAGGATGCCCGCCGCACCCTGCAGGCCCTTCCCAGGGCCCGTCTTTCACAGGAGAAACCCATGTCCATCGCTGCACGCCTGGCCGAGCTCGGCATCGAACTGCCGCCCGTCGCCATCCCAGCCGCCGCCTATGTCCCCTTCGTGCAGACCGGCAACCTGGTCTTTCTCTCCGGCCACATCGCCAAAAAAGACGGCAAGCCCTGGGTCGGCCAGCTGGGCCTGACGACGACGACCGAGGAAGGCAAGGCGGCTGCACGCGCTGTCGCCATCGACCTGCTGGGCACGCTGAAGGCCGCGGTAGGCGACCTGGACCGCGTGGCCCGCGTCGTCAAGGTGCTGAGCCTGGTGAACTCCAGCCCCACCTACACCGAACACCACCTGGTGACCAACGGCTGCTCCGAACTGCTCGGTGAGGTGTTCGGCCCGCAGGTGGGCGCCCATGCGCGCGCCGCCTTCGGTGTGGCGCAGTTGCCGCTCGGCGCCTGCGTCGAGATCGAGCTGATCGCCGAGTTGAAAGGCTGAGATGGACGGGTTGCTTGGCCGACCGGCGCCGTTGCTGGCGCTGATCGCAGTGGCCTGCTTCGGCGCGGTGGGCCTGGCGCTGGTGTCGCAGTACCACTTCGACATGCCGCCCTGCCCCTGGTGCACGCTGCAGCGGCTGATCTTCCTGGTGATCGGTGCGCTGGCGTTGCTGGCCCTGCTGCTGCGCTCGGCGGGCGTGCGGAAGGTGCTGGCCCTTGGCGGCCTGCTCCTGGCGCTGAGCGGCATCGCCGCCGCGCTGTGGCAGCACTTCGTGGCGGCAGCCAGCGACAGCTGCAACCTGACGCTGGCTGATCGCATCCTGCAGACGCTGGGCCTGTGGGACCTCGCTCCCGGCGTGTTCGCCCCCACCGCCTCTTGCGCCGAGGCCGCAGTCAACCTGCTGGGCGTCCCCTACGCGTTCTGGAGCCTGGGCGTGTTCCTGCTGTGCGGGCTCGCCTTCGTGCAGGTCATGCGCACGTCACGCGCCTGAGCCGACATCGCAAGGCGCCATCAGCCCACGCTCCAAAACACAAGCGGCGACCGAAGCCGCCGCTTGCCGCCCCCGTCAGGGGAACGCTGGCATGGTGAGGTCGATGCCCCGGTCCACCGCCTCGGGGTGGCGCTTGTTCAACAGCTCGTGGATCTCGTCGACCCGCGAGTGAGGCACGTCGACCATCAGCAGGATCTTGCCGGCCTCGAGCTCTTCCTCGAAGGCCTTGAGCTTGACGCTGGGGGTGGACACGCCGATCAGCGTGGACATCCAGGCGCCCAGCAGCAGTCCACCGATGGTGCAGAGGATCAACGTGCCGACATCGAAGCTGAACCCGCCCAGCGAGGTCATCTTCAGCACCACGCCGACCGCTGCCCCGCCGACGACCCCGATGCCCGCGCCCAGGAAGAAGGCGTGGCGGACGTCGGTCTTCTGCAGGAAACTGGCCTCGTGAAGCTCGCCCAGCGACACGTCGCGCCGGCTCATGAAGTGCATGTGCCGGTCCTCGATGCGGGCCAGCAACAGGTCGTTGGCGGTCTGGCGTGCACTGGCCATGTCAGGCAACACCACATACAGGCGTCTACGCATTCGGCCTCCTCACCCGCGCGAGACAGAGAATGGGCGCGGTGAGAGAGGTTTACGCCTGTCCTTGCCCTCTGTCAATCCAGGCCTGTCACGGCGCCTAAACGTTGTGAGAGGCCCAGCGCCGCCCGGCGCACGGTGGCGGCAAACCCGGGCTTCAACCGGGTGCCGGGCAGCGTCAGCGTGAGCGCCCCCACCAGTTCGCCGCCCGCCCCCCAGACCGGGGCCGAGATGCCGGTGAGCCCTGCCACCCGGTCACCACTGCACACCAGCACGCCGTCGCGCCTCGCCTGTTCGTAAAGCCTGCCACGCGCGCCGCCGCCCGGCCCGAACGCCAGCAGCACCCGGCCGCCCGCGCCACGCTCCAGCGGCAGCAGGTCGCCAGCGCGGATGTGGTCGCGCAGCAACTGGGGCGAATCGACGCGGTACAGGCACAGGCGCTGGTCGCCCTGGCGCACGTGGAAGGCCGCGCTCTCCTTCGTCGCATCGACCAGTGCCTGCAGCACCGGCCGCACCTCGGCTTCGAGCGAGAACGACGCGGCGTACAGGCCGTGCAGCCGCGCCAGCTCGGGGCCCAACGCATAGCGGCCGTCGACGCCGCGCTGCAGCAGGCGGGCATGCTCCAGCGAGGCCAGCAGCCGAAGGGCGGTGCTCTTGTAGAGCCGCGTGCGGCCGGCCAGCTCGGCCAGCGAAAGGCTGGCATCGCCCGCGCGAAAGGCCGACAGCAGACTCAGCGACCGGTCGACGGCCACGGCGCCGCCGGGGGCGGCATCTTCATCGGCCAGCGCGGGCTGGGCGGCCTTGCGGGGCATGGCGTCTCCAACGTATGATTTCCATCAACAGAACGATGTTCTATCTTACGAAACGAATGATGGCAGCGTCAACCACGCCGGCCGTGCTGATCAGCGAAGTCGGCCCGCGCGACGGGCTGCAGAGCGTCAAGCGCACCATGCCCACGCCAGCCAAGCTCGCCTGGATCAGCGCGCTGCATGCGGCCGGCTTGCGCGAGATCGAGGTCGGCTCCTTCGTGCCGGCCCGGCTGCTCCCGCAGATGGCCGACGTGGCCGAGGTGGTGCGCCACGCCACCACCCTGCCCGGCCTGGTGGTGATGAGCTTGGTGCCCAACCGCCGCGGCGCCGAAGCCGCGCTTGCGCCGGGCGCCCACAAGCTGACCATCCCGGTGTCGGCGAGCACGGCGCACTCGATGGCCAACGTGCGCAAGACGCCCAAGCAGATGGTTGGCGAGGTGCGCGAAATCGTCGCGCTGCGCAACGAGCGCGCGCCTGGCGTGACCATCGAGGTCGGCATCTCCACCGCCTTCGGTTGCACGCTGCAGGGCGCGGTGCCGGAAGACGAGGTCATCCGCCTCGCCGAGGCGCTGGCTGCGGCCGGTGTCGACGAGGCCGGCCTGTCGGACACCACCGGCATGGCCAACCCGGCGCAGGTGCGGCGGCTGTTCACCCGGCTGCGTGCAGCCATTGGCGCGAAGGCCGGCGCGGCGCACCTGCACAACACCCGTGGCCTCGGGCTGGCCAACTGCCTGGCCGCGTGGGACGCCGGCGTGCGCACCTTCGACGCCAGCCAGGGCGGCCTCGGCGGCTGCCCTTACGCCCCGGGTGCCTCGGGCAACGTCGTGACCGAAGACCTGGTCTTCATGTTCGAGGCCATGGGCGCGAGCACCGGCATCGACCTCGATCGCCTGCTGGCCGCACGCAAAGTGCTGGCCGCCGGACTGCCCGGCGAGCCGCTCTACGGCATGGTCCCTGAGGCCGGGCCGGGCCCGGGCTTCACCTACGCGAACGGCCGCCGGCCGCCATCTACCCCCACCGCCACGCCCCACGAATGAACGAGATCCCCCTGCCGCTGGCCGGCCGCCGCGTCGTCGAATTCACCCACATGGTGATGGGCCCGACCTGCGGAATGATCCTGGCCGACCTGGGCGCCGAGGTGGTGAAGGTCGAGCCGCTGGCGGGCGACAACACGCGCCGCCTGCTGGGCTCTGGCGCAGGCTTCTTCCCGCTCTTCAACCGCAACAAGCAGAGCCTGGCGGTCGACGTGAAAGACCCGCGCGGCCGCGAGATCGTGCTCAAGCTGGTCGCACAGGCCGATGTCTTCAGCGAGAACTTCAAGGGCGGCACGATGAGCAAGCTCGGCTTCGGCTACCCCGCGCTGTCTGCGCTGAACCCGGGCCTGGTCTACGTGTCTCACAAAGGCTTCCTGCCCGGCCCCTACGAGCACCGGCCCGCGCTCGACGAGGTGGTGCAGATGATGGGCGGCCTGGCCTACATGACCGGCCCGGAAGGCCTGCCGCTGCGCGCGGGCGCCAGCGTGAACGACATCATGGGCGGCATGTTCGGCGCCATCGGCGCGCTGGCGGCGCTGGCCGCGCGCGAGAAGACGGGCCGTGGCCGGGAGGTGCAGAGCGCGCTGTTCGAGAACAACGTCTTCCTGGTGGCGCAGCACATGATGCAGTTCGCGGTCACCGGCCAACCGGCCGCCCCCATGCCCAGCCGCATCTCGGCCTGGGGCGTGTACGACGTGTTCACCGTGCAAGGCGGCGAGCAGGTCTTCCTCGCCGCGGTGAGCGACACGCAGTGGGCGCTGATGTGCCGCGAGTTCGGCTTCGACGACCTGCTCGCCGACGTACGGCTGACGAGCAACAACGACCGCGTGCGGGCCCGTGACTGGCTGATTCCCGCGCTGCGCGAGCGCTTTGGGGCGTTCGCGGCCGCGGAGGTGGCCTCACGCTTCGAACAGGCCGGCCTGCCCTACGCGCCCATCACCCGGCCGCAAGACCTGTTCGATGACCCGCACCTGTCGGCGACCGGCGGGCTGGCCCCGGTCACCATCCCTGCCGATGCCACCTGCGCCGGCCGGGCCATCGACACCCGCATGGCGCTGCTGCCGCTGGCCATCAGCGGCGAGCGGTTGCCGCTGCGCCAGCCTCCACCTTCGCTTGGCGAGCACACCGAAGCGCTTCTGCGCGGCCTCGGCTACCGCGACGGCGACATCGCCGCCCTGCGCGAAGCGAAAGTCGTTTGCTGAGCCGGCAGGGCTGCGGCATGATGGCCCAATGGACAGCTTTGGCATCGAGGCCCACGGCAAACATCCGTCGGCCTCGCACCGCAAGCCCGCGCGCTACCTGGTCCTGATCGACTCCGGTGGCAGCACGGTGGCTCAACTCTTCACCGAGGCCCGCGAGTTTTCCGGCGAGTTCGACGCCGGTTCCGAGGAGGTCGCGGTGATGACCCAACGCCTGAAGCCAGGCGGCGGCGCCGAGGCGGCCGAGTGGGACGCCGCCCTTGAAGGCCGCAGCCCTGCCGAGCGCGCCGCGGCGGTGGTCTACACCCTCGACGTCTGACCCGTGCTGCTGATGGCTGCGCTGCCGAGCCTGGCCAGCGCACAGACCATGTACTGCTGCGGCAACGCCTTCAGCCAGAAGCCCTGCGGCGACGGCGCCCCCGCCGTGAAGGTGCCCGGCACCCAGGTCGCCTCCGGGGCCGGCACATCGCCCCCCGGAAACCGTCTGCTCGCGGGCGCTGCTGGGCAGCGGGAGCTACCGCGTCGATTCGCTCGAAACCGGCGGACCGACACGGTTGCCTACGCTTGACCTCAGCCTGCAGCAAAGCCCATATTGATTGTGTGCAATTTAATTTGACGCAATAATTCAGCCCATGACGAACGCAGCCAAGCCCTCCTCCACCGCCAAGGCCGCCAGCGCCTCCTGGCTGGCGCTGGACATGCAGCTGTGCTTCGCGCTGTACTCGGCCTCGCTGGCCATGACCAAGATCTACAAGCCGCTGCTGGCCCCGCTGGGCCTGACCTACCCGCAGTACCTGGTGATGCTGGTGCTGTGGGAGCACGACGGCCAGCCGGTCAGCGCCATCGGCGAGCGCCTGACGCTCGACTCGGGCACGCTGACGCCCCTGCTCAAGCGCCTGGAGGCCGCCGGCCTGTTACAGCGTCTGCGCGACGCGGCCGACGAGCGCCGCGTGCTGGTCCAGCTGACCCCCCAGGGCCGCGCGTTGAAGGCCCAGGCACACAGCGTGCCGCAGCAGATCCTTTGCGCCACCGATTGCCAGCTCGAAGAAATTTCCCAGCTCACGCAGCGCCTGAAAGCCCTGCGCGACAACCTGGCCCAGGCTGCCGCCTGAGCACCTGCAGTACCCACCACGACCACCACCCAAAGGAAGACACCATGGCTCTCGACAAGGTTCTGTACACCGCCCACGCCACCTCCACCGGCGGCCGCGCCGGCACCTCCAAGTCCGACGATGGCCGGCTGACGCTCAACCTGAGCACGCCCAAGGAACTGGGCGGCGACGGCGGCCCGGGCACCAACCCCGAGCAGCTCTTCGCGGCGGGTTACTCGGCCTGCTTCATCGGCGCGATGAAGGCCGTGGCCGGCAAGATGAAGATCAGCCTGCCCGCCGAGGTGTCGATCGCCGCGGACGTCGGCATCGGCCCCATCCCCAACGGCTTCGGGATCCAGGTTGCGATGAGCATCAGCATCCCCGGCATGGACAAGGCCGCCGCCGAGCAGCTCGTGGCCGCCGCCCACCAGGTCTGCCCGTACTCGAACGCGACCCGCGGCAACATCGACGTGACGCTGACCGTGGTCTGACCATCGCTCGAGGTGTCACGGCGCCTTCACGACGCCGTCACCGTTTCGCACGAAGCTCCCCGGGTTGCAGTCGACCCGAGGAGCTTTTTTCATGCCACACCACAAGAACATCCTGCCGGCGCTGGCCATCGCCTGCGCTGCCGCCTGCCTGCCCACCCACGCCGAGGTGACGCTGATCGCCAAGGGCGCCCTGCCGGGTGATGCGAGCGACCTGTCCGGCCTGACCCACATGCTGGAAAACGGTACCCCCGCCAACTTGCTGGGTGGCCTCGGCTCGGGCCTGGCCTGGGCGGGCGGCACCACCTTCCTCGCCGTGCCGGACCGCGGCCCGAACGCCACCGTGTGGAACGCCGCCGTCGACAACACCACCAGCTGGGTGCCGCGCTTCGACACGCTGTCGCTCACGCTCAACCCCGTGGCCGACGGCAACCTGCCCTTCACCCTGACGCCTCAGCTGACCGGCACCACGCTGCTGTACTCGCGCGACGCGCTGGTCTACGGCCCGGCCGTGCCGCCGAACAACCGCAAGGGCCACCAGTACTTCAGCGGCCGCTCGGACAACTATGCCGCCGACACCGACTCGCTCAGCCCGCTGGACGCGCGCTTCGACCCCGAAGGCATCCGCGTGTCGCGCAACGGCAAGCACGTCTACATCACCGACGAGTACGGTCCCTACGTCTACGAGTTCAACCGCGCCACCGGCAAGCGCACCCGCGTGTTCGAGCTGCCCTCGGCCACCTTCGCTGCGGTGAACAAGTCGCCGATGGGCGCCACCGAGATCAGCGGCAACGCCCGCGGCCGCGTGGCCAACAAGGGCATGGAAGGCCTGGCCATCTCGCCGGACGGCTCCACCCTCTTCGGCTTCATGCAAAGCCCGCTGATCCAGGACGGCGGCGACGGCGGCCGCGCCAACCGCATCGTCAAGATCGACATCGCCACCGGCGCGGTCAGCCAGTACGCCTACGACAACTTCATCCCCGCCTTCAACAAGGCCTACAACAGCAGCGAGATCCTCGCGATCAACAGCCACGAGTTCCTGGTGCTGGAGCGCGACGGCAAAGGCCTGGGCGACAACTCGGTCGCCGTGGTCAAGCAGTTGTGGAAGGTGGACCTCGCCGGCGCCGAGGACGTGAGCGGCCTCGAAGGCGCCGAGGCCCTGCTGGCCAAGGCACCGTCCAAGACGCTGTTCGCCGACCTGCGGGCGGTGATGAACGCAGCTGGCATCACCGACGCGCAGATCCCGGCCAAGCTGGAGGGGATCGCCTTCGGCGAGGACGTGGTGGTCGATGGCGTGACGAAGCACACGCTGTACCTCGTCAACGACAACGACTTCCTGGCGGTGGCGCCCGGCGGCCTGCCCAACCCCAACCAGTTCTTCGTCCTCGCCTTCGACGCCGCGGACCTGGCCGGCTCGGTCTACGAGCCGCAGCGCTTCAAGCAGCCGAAATAAGCCGCAGCATCAACTCGACTCGGGCCTTGGCGGGTGAGAGCTCACCCGCCGAGGGCAACGCGCCCTCGGGTGCGCCGACCACCGCGCCGCCGCTGCAGCGGCTGGCGCGCCACACGATCACGCCCGCCTGCTGCGCACGCGCCAGCGCCTGCAGCAGCGCGGCATGCACTGTGCCGTTGCCGGTGCCCTGCACGACGATGCCGCGCGCACCGGCCGCCAGCAACGCATCGACCAGCACGCCGTCGACCCCCGCGTGGCTCACCACCACACCGACGCGCGGCCAGGCCGAAGCGTCGGCCCCCAACGCCGCCACGCCGATCGCCTGCCCGCTGGGCCAGGGTCGCAGGCGGCGCAGCTTGCCCTCCTGCATCAGGGCGATCGGGCCGGCCTCGCCCGAGCTGAAGGCATCGAGCGAAAACGGCTGGGTCTTCTGCACCTCGGCCGGGCCGTGGACCCGCCCGTTCAGCACCGCGAGCACGCCCTGCACGCCGGACGACGAGGCCAGCGTCACCGCGTCGAGCAGGTTCTGCGGCCCGTCGGCCTGCAGCGAGGTGGCCGGCCGCATGGCCGCGGTCAGCACCACCGGCTTGGAAGGCGCCAGCACGCGGTGCAGGAACCAGGCCGTTTCCTCCAGCGTGTCGGTACCGTGCGTCACCACCACGCCAGCCACCTCGGGCCGTGCCAGGTGGTGCGCCAGGCGCTGAGCCAGGGCGAGCCAGATGGCGTGGCCCATGTCCTTGCTGTCGACCTGGGCCACTTGCTCGGCTTCGAGCGCGGCAGCTTTCAGTGCCGGCACGGCCGCCGTGAGCTGGCCCACGCCGAGCTGGCCCGCGGTGTAGCCCACGTCGTCGCCGGCGCCGGCGATGGTGCCACCCGTGCCGAGGATGACGACGAGGTTGGCCTCGCCGGCCGTCTCCTGTGATTTGTTTTGCATTTTGGGAGGGTCTGGATAAAAATACAGATACTGGATGCAACCTCAGCCAGCGCCCGCTGGCCAGCCACCATGATCGAAAGCCCCAAGCTCACGGCGCGCCAGCAGCAGATTCTCGACTTGGTGCAGACCACCATCGAGCGCACCGGCGCCCCGCCCACCCGGGCCGAGATCGCCGCCGAGCTCGGCTTCAAGTCGCCCAACGCGGCCGAAGAGCACCTGCAGGCGCTGGCCCGCAAGGGTGTGATCGAGCTGGTCGGCGGCACCTCGCGCGGGATCCGCCTGCAGTCCAACACCTTGCGGGCGCTGAACGAAGCACGCGGCAAGCAATTCTCGCTGCCGCTGCCCGGCCTGGCCCAGCTCACCCTCCCGCTGGTGGGCCGCGTCGCCGCCGGCAACCCGATCCTCGCGCAGGAAAACATCGACCAGACCTACCTGCTCGAAGCCAGCCTCTTCCCGCGCCGGCCCGACTACCTGCTCAAGGTCAAGGGCATGAGCATGCGCGATGCCGGCATCATGGACGGCGACCTGCTCGCCGTGCAGAAAACGGCCGAGGCCCGCAACGGGCAGATCGTGGTCGCGCGCATCGAAGACGAGGTCACGGTCAAGCGCCTGCGCCGCACACGCAACACCATCGAATTGCTGCCCGAGAACCCGGATTTCGAGCCCATCATCGTTCCCCTGGGCGAGGTCGATTTCAGCATCGAAGGTGTTGCGGTCGGGCTGGTGCGTCAGCACATGCTGGTCTGAGCCGCATGGGCCAGAGGCTCATCAAAGCGCCCAAGGCCGCTTCGTCGGCCGAATGCCTGGCGCTGGAACAACTGCCCAATGTGGGGCCAGCGATGGCGCGCGACCTGCGCCTGCTGGGCATCCACCACCCTGCGGAGCTGCACGGGCGCGATGCCTACTCGCTGTACCGCCAGCTCGAGCGAGCCACTGGCCAGCGGCAAGACCCCTGCGTCCTCGACACCTTCATGGCCATCGTCGATTTCATGCAAGGCGCCGCACCGCAGCCCTGGTGGGCCTATACGGCCCAGCGCAAGCAACTGCACGGTCAAGTGCAGGCCGAGGCGGCTTGATCGCCACAGTGCAACTCCCGACGGCGGGCGCCCTACTTCCCATCGCGTTGCCCCTTGCACGGCTGCGCCACCAAGGGTAGTCGAGGCGCCCCGCTGCCTTCTGCCCTGTCAGAGCAGACGGGAAGAGTCCCTGCCGGCGCCGCCATGCAGGGCTTGACGCCAGCGTGATAACCATCCAAGCGTCTACCCGATACATCACGTCGCACCGGCTACGTGCGATCTGCTGTTGGCCTGCCCCACGAGCCATCTGCCGACCCTCTCACTTCATCGGCTCGGTCGTCTGGCAACCACCAGCGAAACTGAAAACAAGGGTTGGTCCTACCCCGCAACTAGGTGTGACAATGCCTATAGCCAGACACCAACTTCAGCAAAAGTGTCTGGCTATAGCCACCAGTGCCTATACCCAGACACCACCGCTGATGTCTAAATCACGTTAGGCCTCCCCCATCTTCCACCGTCGGAAGCAGCCGCCGCATCAGGGTCGGTCCTACCCCGTAACAGAGTGCGAAAATGCCTATAGCCAGACACCCTCTTCAGCCAAAGTTCCTGGCTATAGGCACCAGTTCCTATAGCTGGCTACCGCAGCTGATGTCTAAATCACGTTAGGCATCCTCTTGCTGCGGGAACGAGCAATGCAAATCGGCTGCGTTGGCCAGTGGGAGTTCGGGATCCCGAGCGGTTGGTCTCGAACGGAGAACGAGTCGTCGGATTCGTACTTCGAGAACGAAGAGGCCGACAAAGGGCTGTATGTCAAGCTGGTTCGGCTATCCGAACCAAAGGCGTCACCAAGAGACCTCGCCAAGTACATTCAAGGGGTGCACCTCAGGGCATTCACAGAGAAGGATGGAGAGTCTTGGGCTGTTGTTGGCGAGTACGGTGAGAATGACCTTTCCTTGTTCCGCTCAGTTCTCGACCTATACAACAACGAAGCCAGCTATCGGGTTCTTTCGTTGGTCGTCTGTACTGAAAGAGAGGCACTCCAGGTCACTGTGCATGACTACTGGTGCCAAGATCATGAGGCAAGCCGAGAGAATTTCATCGAGATCGAGCGTTCGATCGTCATGCTCCCGGCTGCCTAACCCCTCAGTCAAGGGGACAAAGTGCGGCAAGCCGCACCTTGCCCCTTACCTCGAACGTTAGGCGTCAATCTCCATGAAGCCCCTTCGCGATGAAATCCACGATTCACTCGTGGCAACCTACCAAAGCCTAGAAGCGCGCGTTCTGAATCGCGTTCTTCTCGCAAATGGAGTCACCGAGCCGGGTCGCTGGCGGGAGATCATTGCCTCGTTCCTATTCGAGCAAGGGGTAGTTCTCGATCAGTGCTGGTTCGAGGAACATGGCCAACGTTGGTTTCCAGGCGTCTATTTCGCTACTACGCCACATGAAGGCATCGAAGATGCAGCGGTCTACCTGCCGTCAGAGCAATACGGCATGAACTTCCATGAGTACGCTCATGGCGCTGCTGATTGGGCTTTGGAGAACGAAGGTGAACCAGATGCTATTCCCGTTGGCACGCCCTAGAAGGGTGACGCCTAACCCCTCAGTCAAGGGGACAAATTGCGGCAAGCCGCAATTTGCCCCTTACCTCGAACGTTAGGCCCCAATGAAAGCAGTCCTTTCCTCCCTTGGCCTGCTCTTGGCAATGTCGGTTGCCAGCGCGAGCGGCGCGAAAGCGGCTGACTGTTCCGCGGCAGAGAGATCGC
>JBMOQN010000047.1:0-56458 GCA_049322835.1 Pseudomonadota bacterium
CCGCGGCGCAGCCGCGGACCGAGCGAGGAGGATTTATGCAGTCGGGCGCGAAGGCGGCCGGCTGCGAAGCCACCGCAGCCGCCCCGCTCCACGAGCACCGCAGGGCAGTCGGCGCGCAGCGCCGACCGCGAAACCATGAGCCCCACCGGGGTCCCCCTGCCGCGACGTACCGCCACCACCACGAACAAGCCCTCAACTCGCCGCCCGCGCCAGCGAAGGCGCCTGCGGCACGTGCGTATTCGCCACCACCTCGCCGAACGGCCCGGTGAGCTTCGGCTGGCCGAGCCTTTCGCGCAGCGACAGCGGCAGCAGCGGGAACACCAGCTCGGCGAAGCGGTAAGCCTCGTCCAGGTGCGGGTAGCCCGAGAGGATGAAGTACTCCAACCCCAGGTCGGCGTATTCCTTGATCCGGTCCGCCACCTGCTGCGGGCTGCCGACCAGCGCCGTGCCGGCGCCACCGCGCACCAGGCCGACACCGGCCCACAGGTTGGGCGCCACCTCCAGCCCGCGGCGCACGTCGTGCTTGTCGAAGCGGCCACCGTGCAGCGCCGCCATGCGGCGCTGGCCTTCGGAATCCATGCGGCCGAAGGTCTGCTGTGCACGTGCCACCGTCTCTTCGTCCAGGTGCGAGATCAGCTCCGAGGCCGCCTTCCAGGCCGCGTCCTCCGTCTCGCGCACGATCACGTGCAGCCGGATGCCGAAGTTCAGCGTGCGGCCGAACTTGGCCGCCCGCCCGCGGATGTCGGCCACCTTCTCGGCCACCGCCGCCGGCGGCTCGCCCCAGGTGAGGTAGGTGTCGAGCTGCTGCGCCGCCAGCTCGTGCGCCTCGGGCGACGAGCCGCCGAAGAACAGCGGCGGGTACGGCCGCTGCACCGGGGGATACAGCAGCTTCGCGCCCTTGACCTGCAGGTGCTGGCCGTCGAAGTCCAGCGGCTCGCCCGCGTGGCTGCGGGCGAGGATCTCGCGCCAGATCGTGAGGAACTCGGTCGCCTGCGCATAGCGCTCGCTGTGCGGCAGGAACTGGCCATCGCCCGCCAGCTCGGCCGCATCACCGCCGGTGACCAGGTTGATCAACAGCCGGCCGCCCGACAGGCGGTCGAAGGTGGCCGCGATGCGGGCGTACTGGCTGGGCGTGATGAGCCCCGGCCGCAGGGCCACCAGGAACTTGAGCTGCCGCGTGGCGTCGATCAGCGACGAGGCCACCGTCCACGGGTCCTCGCACGAGCGGCCGGTCGGGATCAGCACGCCCTCGTAGCCCAGCGTGTCGGCGGCCACCGCCACCTGCTTGAAGTAGCCGAAGTCGGCGGTGCGTGCGCCCTGCGTGGTGCCGAGGTAGCGGCTGTCGCCGTGGGTGGGAATGAACCAGAGGATCTTCATCGGTTGGCTCCTGGGTCTGTCAGTGCAATCAGGGGGTCAGCGCGCGGCCAGCCGCGCCGTGGGCTGCCAGACGGCACGGGCCACCTGGATCGGCTGCGGGATCAACCCCAGCTTCGTGAAGGCGTCGGCCACGCGCTGCTGCTCGGCCACCAGCTGCGGCGATAGCGGCCCGACCGGTGACGGCTGCCGGCGTTGCAGCACCCGCAGCACGGTGGCCAGCCCCAGGCCGGCGAAGTCGGCGTAGCGCCTGGCCGCCTGCTGGCGGTTGGCCTGCGCCCAGGCGTCGGTCTCGGTCAGCGCCGAAAAGGCCGCAGCCAGGGTTGTGGGCCGTGCCGCCAGCGCGGGCGAGGCCAGGTAGAAGGTGTTGTTGCCCGTCAGGCCTCTGCTCGTCGCCAGCACCCGCACCTGGCCGTCGATCTCGGCCGCGGCGTAGTAAGGGTCCCAGATGGCCCAGGCGTCCACCGAGCCACGCTCGAAGGCGGCGCGCGCATCCGCCGGGGGCAGGTAGACGGGCGTGATGTCGGCCCAGGCCAGCCCTGCCTTGGCCACCGCCTGCACCGTGAGGAAGTGGGCCGACGAGCCCTTCTGCAGCGCGACGCGCCGGCCCTTCAGGTCGGCCAGCGTGCGCAAGGGCGCGTCGGGCTTGACGAGGATGGCCGAGCTGTCGGGCTTGGGCGGCTCGGCGCCCACGTACAACAGCGCCTTGCCCGCGGCCTGGGCGAAGACGGGCGGCGCGTCGCCCGTCGCGCCGAAGTCGACGCTGCCCAAGGCCAGCGCCTCCAGCAGCTGCGGGCCGGCCGGGAACTCGACCCACTGCACCGGCACGCCCGGCAGATGCTTGTCGAGCAGCGCCAGGCTCTTCAGCAGCGCGAGGTTGAAGCTGCCTTTCTGGAAGCCGATGCGCAGCTCGGGCGGCGCATCGGCCGGCCGCACGGCGGCCGCGGCGCGGGCCTGGCGCCAGGCCGGCCAGGCCACCGCAGCGGCGGCCAGCCCGAGCGTCGCACGGCGCGAGAAGAAGGGGGTGCTCATGTGGCTGCCCCCGTCAGTTGGCCTGCGCCGTGGTGCGGGCGCCGGGCAGCGCCTCGCTGATGCGGATCGGCCGCGGGATCAGCTTCAGCTCGGCGAAGGCATCGGCGATCTTCTGCTGCTCGGCGGCCACCGCCGGCGTGAGCGGCACCACGCCGAACTGGTAGCGCTTCAGGCTCTGCTCGACCACCGCCACGTCCAGCCCCTGCAGCGGCGCGATCAGCGCGGCCGCCTGCGGGATGTTGGCCTTGAGCCAGCGGCCGCGCTCCTGCGTGTCGTCGAACAGCGTGCGGATGACCTGCGGGTGCTTGTCGGCATAGGTGCGCTCGGCCAGGTAGTAGGCGAAGTTGTTCACCAGGCCGCGGCCATCGGCCAGGATGCGCGCGCCGGTCTGCTGCTGCACCGCGGCCAGGAACGGGTCCCAGATCGCCCAGGCGTCGACCGCGCCGCGCTCGAAGGCCGCGCGGGCATCGGCCGGCGGCAGGAACACAGGCTGGATGTCGCTGTACTTCAGGCCCGCCTTCTCCAGCGCCTTCAGCAGCAGGTAGTGCACGTTCGAGCCCTTGTTCAGCACCACCTTCTTGCCGCGCAGATCGGCCAGGCTCTTGAGCGCCGAGTCCTTGGGCACCACGATCGCCTCGGCCTCGGGGGCGGCCGGGTCGTGGCCGATGTAGACGAAGTTGGCGCCGGCGGCCTGGGCGAAGATCGGTGGCGCCTCGCCCACGAAGCCGACATCGACCGAGCCGACGTTCAGGCCTTCCAGCAGCTGCGGGCCGGCCGGGAACTCGACCCACTGCACCGCCACGTTCTGCGCCGCCAGGCGCTTTTCCAGCGTGCCCTGCGACTTCTGCAGCGCCAGCAGGCTGGCGGACTTCTGGTAGCCGATGCGCAACGGCGGCGGGTTGCCCTGCGCGGCGGCGGGCAGGGTCACGGCGAGCGCCAGGCCAGCCAAGCCTGCGACGGCCAGTGCGCGGCGGGTCAGGGAGCGGAAGAAGGGGATGCTGTCTGCATTCATGATGGAAGCCAACCTCGGAATAAAAAGCGACCCCAGGACACGACCGGGGCCGAACACCCGGCGGCCTATGAGCCCGCCGGGCGTGGACTGACGAAGTGATGAAACGCGCCGCGGCGTCAACAGGCCGCGGTGGCCGCGCCGAGCCGGTCGATGAGGCCGCTGCCGCTGGCCAGGGCGCGCTCCAGGCGCTCGCGCACCGCCGCGTGCGGCTGCCAGGCGCCGCTGTCGTCGGCATCGAACTGGGCATCGGTCGCGAAGACCGTGTCGAGGATCTCGCGGGCGCCGAGCGCGGCCAGCACGGGCCGCAGCGCATAGTCGACCGCCAGCAGGTGGGCCACGCTGCCGCCGGTGGCCAGCGGCAGCACCCGCTTGCCGCGCAAGGCGTCGGGCGGAAGCAGGTCCAGGAAGAGCTTGAGCACGCCGCTGTACGCGGCCTTGTAGATCGGCGTCGTCACCAGCAGCAGGTCGGCCGCGGCCACGTCGGCCAGCGCCTGCGCCACGGCCGGCTCGTCGGCGCGCGCCTGCAGCAAAGCCTGGGCCGGCAGGCTGCGGATGTCGATCTCGCTGACCTGCAGCGGCAACCTCGCCAGGAAGGGCAGCGCGCCACGCAGCAGCGCCGCGGAGCGCGAGTGCGCCGATGGGCTGCCGAACACGGCGGCCACCCTCAACGGCACGGGCGTCGCGGTGGGCCGGGCGTGGGTACTGGGGGCCGCCGGCAGCCGCGCGGCAGGGGGCGCTTCTGGGCGCAGGACGACGATTTCAGGCATGGCTGCACGGTAGCCAGCGCCCCTCGCTGCGCCAACGAATGCTTTCGCGGCCGCTTATCACGAGATCACGTCAACTGGTGCGCAGTGGTCATGACATGAAAACGATTTCTGATGGCCGGTCGGCACGCACCCCCCTAATTTGAGGTACCCTGCCAGGGCCTCCACGAGGTGCTCACCGAGGTGTGAGGCGCCCACAAGAACATCCGAGGGACAGGAGCGTTGAGCTTGATCAGTTTTGGCCGAGACGCCGGCATCGACCTGCCGGCCCAGCCCGCCGCCGAGGGCGGCACACCGCCTGCCCCCTTGTGCATGGCCGTGCAGGCCCACCTGGCCGCACTCGGCCTCCAGGCCCACCAGCTGGAGCTGAGCTTCGACCCGCAACGCGCGGTGATGCGGGTGTCCGGCTGCGCGCCGGACCAGGACACCCGCGAGCGCATCGTCCTGTGCTGCGGCAATGTGCGCGGCGTGGCGGCGGTGGACGACCGCATGACGGTGCTGATGCCGTCCGAAGTCTCGCGCTGGCGCTTCGTGCAGCCGGGCGACACGCTGGCCCGCATCGCCACCGACCTCTACCGCGACGAGCGACGCGCCCAGCACCTGCGTGCGGCCAACCAGCCGCTGATCGGCGAAGCCGACGAGCTGCAGCCGGGCTGGCTGCTGCGCGTACCCGCCTGAAACAAGGCCCTTACGCCCCCTCCCGGGGGCTGCCCCCCGAGGGGGCTCGCGCAGCGGACCGGCCAAGCCGGATCCGCGCACGCCACTTGATTGAACGCGAGCGGCTCCGCGCGCTCGTCAGGCCGGGACGGTGAGCATTGGATAGTCGGTGTAGCCGCGCTCGCCGCCACCGTAGAAGGTGCTGCTGTCAGGCACGTTGAGCGGCGCACCCTCGCGCAGGCGGCGGGCCAGGTCGGGGTTGGCGATGAAGAGCTTGCCGAAAGCGACGAGGTCGGCCAGGCCACTGGCCACTGCGGCCTCGGCCATCGCGCGGTCGTAGGCGTTGTTGACCATCCAGGCGCCCGGGAAGGCGCGCTGCAGCGCGGCGTAGTCGAACGGCGCCACGTCGCGCGGCCCGCCGGTCGCGCCTTCCACCACGTGCACATAGGCCAGCCCCATCGGCGCGATGCGCTCGATCGCGCGGCCGTAGAGCGCCTGCGGGTCGCTGTCCTGCCCGATGTCGTTGGCCGGGGTCACGGGCGACAGACGCACGCCGGTGCGGCCACCGCCGATCTCGCCCGTGACCGCCTCCAGCGCCTCCACCAGCAGCCGGGTGCGCTGCTCGATGCCGCCGCCGTAGGCGTCTGTGCGGTCGTTGGTGCTGTCCTTCAGGAACTGCTCGATCAGGTAGCCGTTGGCGGCGTGCAGCTCCACACCGTCGAAGCCGGCCTGCATCGCCAGCCCGGCGGCACGGCGGTAGTCGGCCAGGATGCCGGCGATCTCGGCGGTGGCCAGTGCACGCGGCTCGGACACGGCGTGGAAGCCGCCCTGGATGAAGGTGCGCGTCTTCGCCGGCCGGGCCGTCGAAGACACCGGCGCCGCGCCGCCCGGCAGCAGCGAAACGTGCGAGATGCGGCCCACATGCCAGAGCTGGATGAAGACCTTGCCGCCTTCGCCGTGCACCGCGTCGGTCACGCGCTTCCAGCCGGCCACCTGCTCGGCGTTGTGGATGCCCGGCGTGTCGAGGTAGCCCTGGGCCATCGGGCTGATCTGGCTCGCCTCGGTGACGATCAGGCCGGCGCCCGTCTCGGGGTTCGCGCGCTGGCGGTAGTACTCGGCCATCAGCGCCGTGGGCACCTGGCCGGCGCCGGCGCGGTTGCGCGTCAGCGGGGCCATGACGAGTCGGTTGGCGAGTGTGATGTCGCCGAGGCGCAGGGGGTCGTAGAGAGAGGGTGTGGGCGAAGTCATGGGCCGCGAGACTATCCGAGCCCTGCCAGCTACAGTGCGCGCTGGATCAAGCCCTTACGCCGGCTGCGCCCTCCTTCGGGGCGCCCGGCAGACGACACGACTTTCATGCTGGCCTACCGACACGCCTTCCATGCCGGCAACCACGCCGATGTGCTCAAGCACCTGGTGCTCGACCAGGTGCTGCGCTACATGGCGGGCAAGGACAAACCCTTCCGCTACATCGACACCCACGCCGGCGCCGGCGGCTACCTGCTCAAGGGCGCGCAGGCGCAGAAGAAGGCCGAGTACCGCGAGGGCATCAACCGGCTCTGGAGCCGGCCCGACCTGCCCGAGGCGCTGGCGCAGTACGTGGAGCTGGTGCAGCGCTTCAACCTGCCCGCACCCGCGCCCGGCGAGCCGCCCCCCGAGCTGGAAAAGGGCATGACGCCGCCGCTGGCGCTCTACCCCGGCTCGCCCTCGATCGCGCGCATGCACCTGCGCCGGGGCGACTCGATGCGCCTGTTCGAGCTGCACTCCAGCGACGCGCGCACCCTGGCCGCGCACTTCGGCGGCAAGCACGTGCAGGTGTTCAACGAAGACGGCTTCGCCGGCCTCAAGGGCCAGGTGCCACCCAACCCGCGCCGTGCGCTGGTGCTGATGGACCCGTCCTACGAGCTGGTGGGCGACTACGGCAAGGTGGTGGCCGCCATGCGCGACGCGGTGCAGCGCTTCCCCGAGGGCGTCTACGCCATCTGGTACCCGCAGATCGCGCGGGTGGAGGCAGCGCAGCTGCCCAAGCGGCTGATGACCTTGTCGCCCAAAGGCTGGCTGCATGTGCGCATGACGGTGGCCCAGGCCCAGCAGGGCTTCGGCCTGGCCGGCAGCGGCATGTTCTTGATCAACCCGCCTTACACCCTGCACGACACGCTGCAGGGCGTGATGCCCTTCCTGGTCGACGCGCTGGCGCAGTACGACGGCGCGAGCTACCTGATCGAAGAGCAGCCGGCCTAGGGGCGTGTCGGGCCGCCTTTTTCGCGCGCCCCGCTCGACCAACGCAACCGCCAGCGCCACCGCCGGCACTCACCGGCGTTCGGCCTGCCATCGCACCACATGCGGCCGCACCTGCGCCGCTGCATGCCGCAGCGGCTTTCGTCGACCCCGATGCGAGGAGAGCTTCGATGCAACGCCGTTCCTTCCTGCGCCCGCCGGCAGCCGCCACGCTGCTGGTGCTGGCACTGGCCCTGCCCTTCGCCTCCGCGGCTTGGGCACAGGGCAGCAGCTACACCGTCCGCGCGCTCGTTTCGGACGGCAGCGTGCCGGCCGACCACACCGACCCCAACCTGAAGAACCCCTGGGGCGTGGCCTTCAACCCGACCGGCTTCGTCTGGATCTCCAACCAGCGCACCGGCACCTCCACGCTGTACGACGGCGCCGGCGTGCCGCAGACGCTGGTGGTCAACGTGCCGCCGGCGCCGGGGGGCAGCCTGGGCTCGCCGACCGGCATCGTGTTCTCCGGCGCGGCCACCGACTTCATGGTGACCAAGGACACGACCAGCGGACCGAGCCGCTTCATCTTCAGCACCCTCGACGGCACGATCTCGGGTTGGGCGCCGAACGTCGACCTCAACAACGCCATCGTCGCCGCCCAGGTACCGGGTGCCGTCTACACCGGGCTCGCCGTGGCGGCCACCTCCGCGGGCAACCGGCTGTTCGCGACCGACTTTGCCAATGGCCGCGTCGACACCTTCGACGCCACGTTCACCCGGGTCGACACCTCCGGCGGCTTCGTCAACCCGCTGCTGCACGAAGGCTATGCGCCGTTCAACGTCCAGCTGGTGGGCGGCCAGTTGCACGTGCTCTACGCCAAGCGAGACCCGGAGGGCGGCGCCCGGCCCGGCAAGACCAAGGGCTTCGTCGACGTGTTCGATGTCGACGGCCAGTTCGTGCGCCGCCTCGTCAAGCACCGCGGCCTGAACGCGCCCTGGGGCGTCGCGATGGCGCCGGCGGAAGGCTTCGGCGACTTCAGCGGCGCGCTGCTGGTGGGCAACTTCGGCAACGGCACCATCGCCGGCTACCACGCGAAGACCGGCCGCTTCCTCGGCTACCTGAAGGACAGCGCGGGCGAGAAGCTGCGCATCGACGGCCTCTGGGGCTTCGCCTTCGGCAACGGCTTCTTCGGCCAGGACAGGGCCAAGCTCTACTTCGCCGCCGGCGTGAACGACGAGGAAGGCGGGCTGTACGGCAGCATCTCGCTGGACGCCGCGCGCTGATCGCTGCACGGCGGCCCGCGGCCGCTGACGCGGGGCAGCCTTCGGGTATGGTGCGGTGCTTTTCGGGGAGCACCGCATGCACCGCACCTCCAGCCGCCGCACCGGCCTGGCCCTTGCGCTGGCCGCTTCCGCGGCGCTGCTCGCCGGCCTGGCTGCGCCACAGGCCACGCTCGCGCAAGCCGCACCGGCAGCGCCCGCGGCGCAACCGGCCCCTGTGCCCGCGCAATGGCCCGGCACCATGGGGCTGTCGGTCGACGCCACCGACCTGGAGCGCCGCATCGTGCGGGTGCAGCAGACGCTGCCGCTCGACCCCGCGCCGGCCGCCCGCCGTGTCGCGCTGCGTTTCGCCCGCTACCTGCCCGGTGGCCACGGCCCGTACGGCGACGTGACGCGGCTGGCCGGCCTGGTGGTCCGCGCGGGCGACCAGCGCCTGGCCTGGCGGCGCGAATCGGCCGATCCCTTCACCTTCTGGGTCGAAGTGCCGGCCGGTGCCGCCGAGCTGCAGCTCGCCTTCCAGTACCTGGCCCCGGTGCGCGGCAGCGGCGAGCGCATCAGCATCAGCCGCTCGCTGCTCAACCTGGAGTGGGAGTCACTGCTGCTCTACCCCGCCGGGCCGTCGGTGCACACCCTGCGCATCCAGCCCCGGCTCAAGCTGCCGCCGGGGTGGCGCCAGGCCAGTGCGCTGCGCGCGGCCGACGGCAAGGCGCCGCAGCCCGGTGCCGACGGCTGGGTCGAGTTCGCGCCGCTGTCGGTCGAGACCCTGGTCGACTCGCCGCTCTTTGCCGGCCGGCACCTGAAACAGTGGGGGCTGGACAAACCCGGCACCGCGCAACCGGTGGCGCTGAACCTGCTGGCCGACGAGGCCCCGCAGCTCGATGCCAGCGAGCCGATGCTGGCCGCCCACCGCGCGCTGGTCACCCAGGCCGACAAGCTCTTCGGCGGCAACCGCCCCTTCCGCCACTACGACCTGTTGCTGGTGCTCTCGGACGAGCTGGGCGGCATGGGCCTGGAGCACCACGAGTCGAGCGAGAACGTGCTGCGCCCCGACTACTTCCAAGGCTGGAACGAGGCCATCCGCGGCCGCGAGTTGCTGGCCCACGAATACGTGCACGCCTGGAACGGCAAGCACCGCCGACCGGCTGACCTGGCCACCGCCGACTACCACCAGCCCATGGGCAACAGCCTGCTGTGGGTCTACGAAAGCCTGACCGAATACTGGGGCCACGTGCTGGCCGCGCGCGCCGGCCTGAGCACGCCCGAGCAGGCGCGCGATCGCCTCGCGAACCTGGTGGCCGAGATCGAGCTGCGCAGCGGCCGCGCCTGGCGCCCTCTGCAGGACACGGTGCAGGACCCGGCCATCGGCCCCGGCCCGAGCCGCGAGTGGGACATGTGGCAGCGCCATGCCGACTACTACGACGAAGGCCCGCTGCTCTGGCTGGAGGCCGACATGAAACTGCGCGCGCTGGCCCCCGGCCGCCACGGGCTGGACGAGTTCGCCCGCAGCTTCTTCGGTGTCCCGCTGCGCCCCCGCGCGGACGGCTCGCCCGGCCCCTCGACCTACTCCGAGGACGAGGTCTACACGGCACTGAACGCGATCCAGGCGCACGACTGGCGCCGCTTCTTCCGCGACCGGCTCGACGGCACCGGCCGCCCGGTGCCCGGCCTGCAGGACAGCGGCTGGCGCCTGGGCTGGCAGGCCGAGGAAAGCAGCTTCCAGCAGAACGAGCGCGGCTGGGAGGGCGACTCCGGCCAGGAGCGCCCGCAGAACCTGGCCTGGTCGCTCGGCCTGCGGGTGATCGAGGACGGCAGCATCACCCAGGTCTTCTGGGGCGGCCCGGCCTTCGAGGCCGGGCTCACCAAGGGGCTGACCGTGCTGGCCGTCAACGACCTCGCCTACACCGCCGAGCGGCTGGAGGCCGCGGTGCGTGCCAACACCAGTGGCCAGGCGCCCATCCGCCTGCTGGTGAAGGACGGCGAGCACTATCGCCAGGTGGCGATCGACTGGCGCGGCGGCCTGCGCTACCCGAGGCTGGAGCGCGTGCCCGGCACGCCCGACCGGCTGTCGCAGGCCTACGCGCCGCGCTGAGCGGCGCGCGGCCGGCGGCCGGGCCGCCCCGCCCCGTCAGCGCTTCAGGCAGCGCTCGTTGTAGCTGCCTTCGAGCTGGCGCAGCTGCGCGATCTCGCCGGCGTTGAGCGTGTTCTCGCGCTCTCGCTTACGGCGCAGGCCGATCACGTCGCGCATGCCGGCGCACTGGTGCTCGAGCTGCGCGGCCTGCTCGCGCGTCAGCTCGGCCTGGCGCTTCTGCTCGCGGAAGCGCTCGCGCTCGCCCTGTTGTTGCTGCCAGCGCTTGGTCATCGCCTCCTGCATCTCGTCGGCACACTTGCGCTGGAACTCCTGCCGTGCGGACTGGGCGTTGGCCCAGTTGCCTTGCCGCTGGGCCGTGTTGACGGCGTCGTTCAACGTCGCGCAGGCCGGGCTCAGGTAGCGGTTGGTGTCGGAGGTGTTTTCGGTCGGCGGGTTGTAGCGGCCGTACTGCGCGGCCGCCGGCAGGGCAAGCGCCACCGCCAACCACCCCAGCGCCAGCCCGATCCGGGGCCTGCGCGCACCTGCATGTTTCATCTTGTCCCTCCCCGGGCTCGATTGTGCCGCCGGGCCAGCCCGGCACCACGCGGGATACTTGCCACATGCGTCACGCCGACGCCGCCCCGCCCCCGAGCAACCGCATGACGATCCACGTTTTGTTGATCGACGACGACCCCGAGATCCGGACGCTGCTGCAGGGCTACCTGCAGGGCTTCGGCATCGAGGCCGAGCTGGGCGCGGACGGCGCCACCCTGCGCCAGCGCCTGCCCCGGGGCGGCATCGACGTGCTGCTGCTCGACCTGATGCTGCCCGACGAGAACGGCCTCGCGTTGTGCCAATGGGCCAGGCAGCAGGCGCCCGGCCTGCCGGTGATCATGCTGACCGCGCAGGGCGACCCGCTCTCGCGCGTGCTGGGCCTGGAGCTGGGCGCCGACGACTATCTCGCCAAGCCCTTCGAGCCGCGCGAGCTGGTCGCGCGGATCAGGGCCGTGCTGCGCCGCGGCAGTGCCGCCGCCGCACCCACCGAGCTGCGCTTCGGCGCCTGGGCCTTCGACAAGCTGGGCCGCCAGCTGCGCGCACCCGACGGCACGCTGGTGCCGCTGTCCGCGGCCGAGTTCCGCCTGCTGACGGCCTTTGCCGACCACCCGCGCCAGTTGCTGGGTCGCGAACGCCTGCTTGCCTTGTCACGCGACCCGGGCGACCCGGTCAGCGACCGCAGCATCGACCTGGCCGTGTCGCGCCTGCGCGGCAAGCTGGGCGGGGCCGCCGGAGCGCCCACCATCCGCACCGTGCGAGGTGAGGGCTATGTCTTCGAGCCCCCGGGAGCCGCCTGAGATGGCGGCTCCGGCGGGCGGTGGCGGTGGCGCGCGCGCGGGCTGGCGCCGTTTCGACAGCCTCGGGCTGCGCCTGTTCCTGCTGATGTGGGCGGTGCTGGTGGCCAGCCACCTGGCGGCGTGGTGGCTGGCAGCACCCACCCGCGCACCGGGCGGCACGCCGCCACTCCCCACGCTGCCTTCCCTGCCGCCCGGTGGGCCACTCGCCCCCGCGGATGCCGCCCCACCCGGCCCCGATGGGCCGGGCCCGGGGGTGAGCCCGCAACCGGCGTCGCGCACCGGCGACCCCCGCTCGGGTGAGCCGCGGCCACCCCCTCGCCACGGCGAGCCACCGGGTCTGCCCACCCAGGCGCTGTGGCTCGACTACGCGGTGCGGCTGCTGGTCATCGCCCTCGGCGCGGCCTTGGGCGCCCGCTGGCTGGCGCGGCCCATGGCCCGGCTCGCACGCACCGCTGGCCAGTTGGCGCAGGGCCTGCGGCCGAGCCAGGCCCCGCCGAGGCTGGACGAGCGACGCGGCACGCGCGAGGTGCGCGAGACGGCCCGCGTCTTCAACCACATGGCCGAGCGGCTGCAGCAGCAGTTCGACGCCCGCGGGCTGCAGATGGCCGCGGTGTCGCACGACCTGCGCACGCCGCTCACACGCCTGCGCATGCGGCTGGAGTCGCTGGATGGGCCGGTGGCGGAGGCCGCGGTGCGCGACGTCCGCGAGATGGACCAGCTCATCGACGACACGCTCGCCGTGCTGCGCGAGCAGCGCGAGGGCGCGCCGCCCAGCGTGATCGACCTGGTGGCCCTGGTGCAGGCGGTGGTGGACGACCTGGCCGACCAGGGCCACGCCGTGGCGCTCGGCGGCATGCCGCAGGCCCGCGCACGCGCCCACCCCGCCGCGCTGCGCCGCATCGTCGACAACCTGCTGGGCAACGCGCTGCGCCACGGGCACCGCGCCTGGGTGACCATCGCGCCGGTGGAAGGCGGGGTGGAGCTGGCGATCGACGACGACGGTCCCGGCGTCCCGCCGGCGCAGATCGAGCAGGTCTTCCAGCCCTGGGTGCGGCTCGAAGGCTCCCCCACCCCTGGTGGCGGCCAGGGCCTGGGCCTGGCCATCGCGCGCGACCTGGCCGAGCGCAGCGGTGCGCGGCTGACGCTGGAAAACCGCCAAGAAGGCGGGCTGCGCGCGCGCCTGCTGCTGCCGCCGGCCTGAGCGAACGCCTGGCGCCCCAGAGCGCCTTGGCCTGTGTGTCCGGCTTGACACAGAGCAGCCCGAAGCGCTTGACGTGGCGCCGCGACCATGAGGCCCACGGAACAGCCAGGAACCGCTCCATGCCCACCGCGCCCCACGACCGCAACGACCACGACCTCGACCATCACGCCGGCCTGGCCAGCGACCTCGCCACCATGGCCCGCCGCACGGTGGCGCGCCGCAGCGCGCTGCGCTGGCTGCTGGCCGGCAGCGGCGTGCTGGCCGCGCCGGTGGCGCTGCTGGGCTGCGGCGGAGGCGGCGAGGCCGACAGCGGCGACTCGACCGGCGACAGCAGCGGTGGTGGCACTGGCGGCGGCACCGACACCGGCAGCTGCTCGGTGGTCCCCAGCGAGACCGCCGGCCCCTACCCCGGCGACGGCACCAACAGCAATTCGAGCGGCACGGTCAACGTGTTGACCATGAGCGGCATCGTGCGCAGCGACATCCGCCCCAGCTTCGGCGACTACGGCGCCAACGAGGCCGCTGGCATCCCGATGACGGTGACGCTCAAGCTGGTGAACACCGGCGACAGCTGCGCCAGCCTGGAGGGCTACGCGATCTACCTCTGGCATTGCGACCGCGGCGGCAACTACTCGCTCTACTCCAGCGGGGTGACCGACGAGAACTACCTGCGCGGCGTGCAGGTCACCGACGCGAACGGCGAAGTGACCTTCACCACCATCTTCCCCGCCTGCTACAGCGGTCGCTGGCCGCACATGCACTTCGAGGTCTTCACCAGCGTGGCCAACGCCACCAGTGGCAACAACGACGTGAAGACCTCGCAGCTCGCGCTGCCGGAAGAGGTGTGCCGCCAGGTCTACGGCGTCGCCACCGGCTACGACCAGAGCGTGAGCAACCTGAACCAGCTCTCGCTGTCGACCGACGGCATCTTCGGCGACGACGACGCCGAGACCCAGCTCGCCAGCGTGACCGGCAGCAACTCGGCCGGCTACGTGGCCACCCTGACGGTGGGCATCAGCGCCTGAGCCACGGGCTCAGGCGCCGTCCCTTTTCAGGTCGCGGAACGCCGCGAACAGCCACGAGCGCATCGCCACCACCAGCGTGTAGGGGCGCTTCTGCTCGGGCGGCAGCTTCTGGTCGGCCAGGTGCTGCTGCGCGAAGTCCTGCGCCACCCGCTGCAGGCGCTCGTTGAACATCTGCGCCAGGCTGCGGCCGATCTGGCCGTGCACCAGCGTGAGCATCTCACCCTCGCCGTCGAAGCCACCGGCGTAATAGTCGTTGACCACCTCTTCGCGGAAGTACTGCATCACCGGGCCGTGCGGCCGCCAGCGGAAGGTCTTGGCCACACGCAGCCGGTAGCGGTTCATCGGCCGCAGCTCGATGATGCCCAGCCGGTCGAGCTGGGCCAGGTACTTCACCGCCTCCGCCTCGCTCACGCGGTAGGTGGTGGTGACCTGCTCGAAGGTCCACTGGCTCAGGCAGCAGATCGCCAGCAGCAGCAGCTTGCGGTCGGCCACCACCGCACGCTCCTGCTCCGGCGTCAGCTCGGTGCGCAGCGGCTGCGCCTCGGCCACCTTGCGCGCCAGGTCGGCGAAGTCGAGCTTCAGCACGCGGCAGATCTCGTCGACGCGCGCCAGCGGCATGTCGCCCTTGGCCAGCATGCGCTTCACGCTCGACTCGGCCATGCCGATGTGCGCCGCGAGTTGGGCGTAGGTGATCCCCGCCAGCTTCAGCTCGGTCTTGATCTGGTCGACCAGGGCCTGGGTGGTGGACATGACGCGCCCGCCTACTCGGCCACCAGCAGCTTTCGCACCGCAGGCGAGGCGTCGATGCGCACCACGCGCTGGTCGGCGCCCCAGACCACCGCGAAGGCCTCTTCCTCGAAGGTGTAGTACGTCCACTGCGCCGCGTCGAGCGAGGGCGTGGTGTCGAGGCGCGGGCGGCCGAGCGTCATCACGACCTGCTCGCGGTCCATGCCCACCGCCACCTTGCCGGCGCGAATGGCCGCCTGCACCGGCGCCGGCCAGGTGGCCAGCTTCGCCTGCGGGTCGTCCTTCACCATCAGCCGCGCGGCGAATTGTTCGCGGGTTTCCTTGTCGCGGCCGTAGTCCAGCCCGATGCGCATCGGCTTCCCGTCGATCAGCACCTCGGCCTTGTGGCGGCCGTAGTCCTTCACCACGATGCGCGCACCGGCCGGCACGAAGGGCAGCGTGGCCCAGTTGGCGTCGCTGATCCAGTCACCCTCGTAGTGCAGGTTGCAGCAGGTGTACTGGGCGTCGGCCATCTGCTTGACCACGGCCGGGTCGCGCACGGTGTCGACCAGCTTGGTGGCGGCGATCGGGCCGTTGGCGTCTTCCAGCCACAGCTCGCGGCGGAAGGCATCGATCACGCCGTTCACCACGTAGCGGGCGCCGGACACCAGCTCGAGCTCGACTTCGATTTCCAGCGGGTCGGTCTTGCTGCCGGCGAACATCTCCTGCACCGGCGCCGAGTAGGCCTTCTGGCCCACCAGCTTCAGCCGCACCCGGCCCGCCGGCACGGACCGCTCGAAGCCCTTCACGCGCATGTTGGGCCCCTGCCCGAAGCTGATGCGGCGGCTTTCTGTCAGCGAGGTGGTGTCGGTCTTCTGGCCATTCACCGCCGCCAGGAAGAAGAACGTGCCGCCATCGCGCCCGCCGCCATGCGCGGAATCGGCCACGGTGGCGCTGCCGGCGGTCTGCGCCCCGGCGCCCAGGGGCCATGCGGCGGCCCACCCGGCCACCGCCAACAACGATGCAAGAACGACACGACGCATGCGCACACCCCTAGTTTCAAAACCGGCCCGGTGCCGGCGCGGGCGGAAGTATCAACCAGCGATACCGCACGGCGCGCCCCGCTCGACGCACAAACGTGGGATGCAAGGCTTGCAAGCAAATGCCGCAGCATGCGCGCCATGTTCAACAGCCCGCGAGCTTTCGCATGAGTACGTTCACAGCCCCTCACCGCCCCGTCGCCCGCCGCGACACTCGGGCCTGGCGCGTTCAGGTCTGGGTCTCCTTCGGCGTCTCGGTGGCCGTGTGCGCCACCGGCCTGGCCTGGCTGCCCGGCGAAGACCTGGACCGGGCGTTCATGGTGATGGGCTACGTGTTCTGCCTGAGCGCGGTCTTCGCGCTGGCGAAGTATGTTCGCGACCAGCACCAAGCCCGCGCAAGCATGGGCAGCGACACGCCGATGTGGAGCCTGGTCGTCTGGGGCGGCTTCGCGCTGGCGATGGCGCTCACCGGCTGGGGCCTGTGGCGCATGCAGGTCAACCCGACCTACAAGGCCTACCTGCTGGTGAGCTGGCTGTTCCTGATCTCCAGTGCCTTCACGCTGGCCAAGACCCTGCGCGACGCCTTCGAGGCCGACCGGGAAGAAGCGCAGCACGAAGCCCGCCTGGCGCGCCACGCCGCGGCCGAAGCCTGACCCGACCGATCCACCCCTTCTCTCAGATTGAATTGCCATGAAGACCTTTGCCATGAACCGCTCTGCCCTCGCTGCCGCCCTGCTGGCGCTGACCCTGGGGGCCGCCATGGCCCCGGCCCAGGCCCGCAACAATCCCTCGGGTGACCTGAGCGCCGCCTCGGGCCTGTCGCTCTCGGTGCCCGTGGCCATCTCGGTCGCCGCGCCCTCGGCCATCATCGTGAGCGGCGCCGCCTTCACCGTGGTGGCCATCGAGGCGCTGGCCGAAGGCACCGTGTGGGTGCTGGAGCGGGCGTCCGACGGCGCCCGCTTCTCGGTGCGCTTCGGCCGTGATGCGGTGGCCGGCTCGGTGGTCGTCGCCGGCACCGTGATCGTCACCACCGTGGTGGCCGCGGGCTGCGTGCTCTCGGCCGCCGGTGAGGCGGTGGCCTTCATCCCCAACGAAGTGGGCCGCGCGCTGATCCACGACGAGCGGATCACGCGATGAGCCGCGCCCTGATCACCGCGGTCGCACTGGCCGCCGCCCTGGCCGCGCCCGCCCACGCCGGCCAGACCTGCGAGGAAGGCAAGCTGCAGGCCAAGGACCTGGTGGCCGGCATGGAGCTCGCCGCCCGCACCGCGCAGGCGCTGGACGCCTCGGGCGCCAAGGTCGTGGTGCTGGCCCGCGCCGGGCAGGACCTGAGCAAGTACGGCCTGCGCTGGTCGCACCTGGGTCTGGCCTACCGGCAGGACGATGGCGCCTGGCGCGTGGTGCACAAGCTCAATGCCTGCGGCACCGACCAGGCCGACGTGTTCCGCCAAGGCCTGGGTGAGTTCTTCAACGACCGGCCCTTCCGCTACGAGGCGGCGTACGTGGTGCCCACCCCCGCGGTGCAGGCCCAGCTGCTGCCGCTGCTGCGGGACAACACCGCCGTGGGCAAGCTGCACACCCCGCGCTACAGCATGGTGGCCTACGCCCAGGGCACGCGCTACCAGCAGAGCAACCAGTGGGCGCTGGAAACGCTGGCCTATGCGGTGGAGCCGGTGAACGCCAGCCGCAGCCAGGCCCAGCAGTGGCTGCAGGCCCAGGGCTACCGGCCCAGCGTGCTGCACATCAGCACGATGTCGCGGCTGGGCGCACGCATCACCCGCGCCAACGTCGAGTTCGACGACCACCCCAGCAACGACCGCTTCGCCGGCCGCATCGCCACCGTCACGGTCGACTCGGTGTTCGACTGGCTGGCCCGCACCCAGCGCGCCGGCGCGGTGCAGACGGTGCGCTGAGGCCAGCCGCCCCCGCGCAGCCCCCGATGGCCGCGGCGGCCCCGCCGCGGCATCATCCGCCCCCAGCACCACGAGGGAGTCCCCATGTCTTCAGCCCACGGCAGCGGCCAGTTCGCCCTGCTTGGCCAGCGCCGCTTCGCGCCCTTCTTCTGGACGCAGTTCCTGGGTGCAGCCAACGACAACGTCTTCAAGTTCGCCTTCACCGTGATGGTGACCTACCAGCTGTCGATCAGCTGGCTGCAGCCGCAGATGGCCGGCCTGGTGATCGGCGCGGTGTTCATTGCGCCCTATGTGCTGTTCTCGGCCACCTCCGGCCAGTTGGCCGACAAGTACGACAAGGCCACGTTGACGCGGCTGGTGAAGAACCTCGAACTCGCCATCATGGTGATCGGCGCGGTGGGCTTCTTCGGCCAGCAGATCGCGCTGCTGCTGGGCTGCATCTTCCTGCTCGGCCTGCACAGCACGCTCTTCGGCCCGGTGAAATACGCCTACCTGCCCGAGCACCTGGCCGAGCAGGAGCTGACCGGTGGCAACGGCATGATCGAGATGGGCACCTTCGTGGCCATCCTGCTGGGCAACCTGGTGGGCGGGCTGCTGATCGCACTGCCCGCTGGCGGCGCCTTGGGCGGCCCGCAGGCCGTGGCAGTGGCCTGCCTGGCAATGGCGGTGCTGGGCCGCATCACGGCCCAGGGCGTGCCGCCCACGCCGTCCAAGGCGCCCGACCTGCAGATCAACTGGAACCCCTTCACCGAGACCTGGCGCAACCTGAAGCTGGCCCACGGCTACCTCGCCGTCTTCCGCTCGCTGCTGGGCATCTCGTGGATGTGGTTCTTCGGCGCGGCGTTCCTCAGCCAGTTCCCGTCCTTCGCGAAAGACGTGCTGCACGGCAACGAGCAGGTGGCCTCGCTGTTGCTGATCGTGTTCTCGCTCGGCGTGGGCATTGGCTCGCTGCTGTGCGAAACCCTGAGCCGCCGGCATGTCGAGATCGGCCTGGTGCCGCTGGGCGCCATCGGCATGTCGGTCTTCGCGCTCGACCTGTACTTCGCCTCGCGCGGCCTGGCCAACCCGGGCACCACGCTCGGCGTGGGCGCCTTCCTGGCCCAGCCGGCGCACTGGCGCGTGCTGGCCGACCTGTTCCTGCTGTCGCTCTCGGCGGGCGTCTTCAGCGTGCCGATGTATGCGCTCATCCAGCTGCGCTCGCCCGCCAGCCACCGCGCCCGCATCATCGCGGCCAACAACATCCTCAACGCGCTGTTCATGATCGCCAGCAGCCTGATCGTGGGCGCACTGCTCTCGGCGGGCTTCAGCATCCCGCAGGTGTTCGGCCTGATCGCGCTGGCCAACCTGGTGGTGGGCTTCTACATCTTCCTGGTGGTGCCCGAATACCTGCTGCGCTTCGTGGCCTGGGTGCTCTCGCACTTCGTCTACCGCCTCAAGCTGGTCGACGACCACCACATCCCCACCACCGGCCCGGCGGTGATCGTGTGCAACCACGTGAGCTTCGTCGACGCGGTGCTGCTGATGGCCGCGAGCCCGCGCCCCATCCGCTTCGTGATGGACCACCGCATCTTCAAGGTGCCGGTGCTGGGCTGGCTGTTCAAGCTGGCCAAGGCCATCCCCATCGCGCCGCGCGGCGAAGACCCGGCCGCCTATGAAGCCGCGTTCGCGGCCGCCGACGCGGTGCTGGCCGACGGCGAGCTGGTCGGCATCTTCCCCGAAGGGGGCATCACCCACGACGGCGTGCTGCAGCCCTTCAAGGGCGGCGTCATGAAGATCCTGGAGGCCCGACCCGTGCCGGTGGTGCCGGTGGCGCTGGTCAACCTGTGGGGCTCGTTCTTCTCGCGCGCCGAAGGCGGCCGGGCGATGAGCAAGCCGTTCCGCCGCGGCGTCTTCAGCCGCGTGAGCGTGGTGGCCGCGCCGCCGCTGGCCCCCGAGGCCGTCACGCCCGAGGGCCTGCGCGAGCGGGTGGACGGGCTGCTGCGCGCGCATGGCGAGCCGGTGCGGATGCAGGAGGCTGCGGCATGAGCGAACCGATCACCCCCGAAGCCACGGGCGCCGCGCCGTTCTGGCGCTTCGTCGTCGTCACGCTGCTGCTGCTGGCCACCCTCGGCTTCGGGCTTGCCTCGCTCTGCGGCGCGGCCTTCACCGTGGTGGGCCTCGCGGGGGACGACCCCTACGCCGGCGCCGCGCTGGTCATCGCCGTGCCCTCGCTGCTGATCGGCGGCGGGCTGTGCTGGCTGTGCGTGCGGGCGCTGCGCAAGCGGCTCAAGGCCAAGGCGCCAACCACGCCGTGATCGCCGAGCTGGCCGCCGCCGCCTGGGTGCACACCGGCTTCGAATACGCCGGCATCGCGCTCGGCGCCTGGTGGTGGCGGCGCGGGCTGAGGGCGCAGGCGCTGGGCGGCCCGCTGGCGGCGGGCAACTTCGCGGTGGTGGTCGGCCTGCTGCTGGGCGCGGGGCTGGGCAACAAGCTCGTCTTCCTGATCGAGCGGCCCGACGTGGCGCTGGCCCTCTGGCAAGGCCAGCCGCTGTGGCCGGGGCAGAGCATCGTGGGCGGCCTGCTCGGCGGGCTCGTCGGCGTGGAGCTGGCCAAGTGGGCCACGCGGCAGGCGCGCAGCACCGGCGATGCGCTCGTCGCCCCGCTGGTGCTGGGCATCGTGGTCGGGCGCATCGGCTGCTTCCTGGCCGGGCTGCACGACGACACCTATGGCCTGCCCACCACCCTGCCCTGGGGCATCGACCTGGGCGACGGTGTGCCGCGCCACCCCTCGCCGCTCTACGAAATCGCCTTCCTGCTCGCGCTGGGCGCGCTGCTGCACGCGCAGCGCGCCCGCCTCGCGCCCGTGCCCGGCCTGCAGTTCAAGCTCTTCCTCTCGGCCTACCTGCTGTGGCGGCTGGTGGGCGACGCACTCAAGCCGGTGCGCGAGCCCTATGCGCTCGGCCTGTCCGGCATCCAGTGGGTGTGCCTGGTGGCGCTGCTCGCCTACGCCCCGATCGTGTGGCGCGCTGCGCGCCAGCTGCGCGCCCCCGCACCACCTCGCCTTGCCCACCCATGAGCGATCGCAAGACCCGCCCCTACCTCTTCTACGACACCACCCAGAGCGTGTGCACCACCTGCCTGCGCCAGGTGGAGGCCAAGATCGTCTTCAGGGACGAGCGCGTCTACATGGACAAGTGGTGCCCCGTGCACGGCACCGAGCGCGTGCTGATGGCCGACGACGTGGGCTACTACCGCCTGTGCCGCGAGGTCTTCGTCAAGCCGCCCGAGATGCCTAAAGTCTTTGCCACGCCCATGCGCCACGGCTGCCCCTACGACTGCGGCCTGTGCCCCGACCACATGCAGCACAGCTGCCTGGCGGTGGTGGAGATCACCGACCACTGCAACCTGCGCTGCCCCACCTGCTACGCCGCCTCGGGCCCCGAGCGGCTCACCCACCGCAGCTTCGACGAGGTGCTGGCCATGCTCGACGCGGTGGTGGCCAGCGAAGGCCAGGCCGACGTGGTGCAGATCAGCGGCGGCGAGCCCACGCTGCACCCGCGCCTCTTCGACATCCTCGACGCCGCCAAGGCCCGGCCCATCCGCCACCTGATGCTCAACACGAATGGCATCCGCATCGCGCAGGAGCCTGGCTTCGCCGAAAGGCTCGCGGTGTATGCCCCCGGCTTCGAGGTCTACCTGCAGTTCGACTCGCTGCAGCGCGAGCCGCTGATGGACCTGCGTGGCGCCGACCTGCGCCGCATCCGCCAGGAGGCGCTGGACCGGCTCAACGCCCTGAACGTGTCGACCACGCTGGTGATGACCGTCAAGCGCGGCGTCAACGACGACGAGATCGGCGAGGTCATCCGCTTCGCCGCGCAGCAGCCCTGCGTGCGTGGCGTGACGCTGCAGCCGGTGCAGGACGCCGGCCGCACCGAGGCCTACGACCCCGCCAAGCATCGCCTGACGGTGAGCGAGATCCGCCGCCGCATCGTGGCGCAGTCGGGCCTGTTCACCGCCGAAGACGTGGTGCCCGTGCCCTGCAACCCCGACACGCTGGCGATGGCCTATGCGGTGCGCACGGGCACCGATGAAGGCATCGCGGGCCTGCAGCCCCTCACCCGCTTCCTCGACCCGCGCACGCTGGTGGAAGCCGCCGGCAACACCATCGTCTTCGAGCGCGACCAGCAGCTCAAGGGCCAGGTCTTCAAGCTCTTTTCGACCAACCACTCGCCTGAGTCCCAGGCCTCGTGCCTGTCGGAGCTGATGTGCTGCCTGCCGCAGATCGCCGCGCCCGAGGGGCTGGACTACTCAAAAGTCTTCCGCGTGCTGATCGTGCAGTTCATGGACGCCCGGGGCCTGGACATCCGCGCGCTGAAGAAGAGCTGCATCCACATGGCCCAGCCCGACGGGCGCATGGTGCCCTTCGAGAGCCACAACATCTTCTACCGCGACGAGCGGCGGGCGGTGCTCGACAGCCTGCGGGCCGAGCTGGACCGTTTCCATGCCGGGCGGAAGGCGGGGCAGATCGAGATCCGCCCCGCGTGAGCCCGCGTGAGGCGCCTTGTGGCGCGCAGGATCAACGCCACTGCGCCCCAAAGAACTCGGCGACCTGGTCTTCCAGCCCCGGCAGGTAGGCCACGCGGTCGAAACCGGGCGGGTTGCCCGCCGCATCGCCCGCCGCCGATGGCAGCGGGAACGTGGCCTGCGCCATGAAGGCGAAATGCCCGGCGCCGGCCGCGGTGCTGACCCGCGCCTTCGGCAGGCTCGCGGCCACATGGCCACCGTGGTACTTGCCGTTGAGCACCGCGTCGTGCTCGGCCACGATGACACGCACGGGCACGGTGATGGCGGCCAGGCTCTCGGGCGTGAACACCACGGCCATGGGGGCCAGCGCCACCACGGCGCGGATGCGCCGGTCCGGCACCGACACCCGCTGCTCCGCCGCCGGCGCCGCGGCGCTGGGGGCTGATGCGGCTGGCGCCGCGCCCTCGGCCCCCGCGGGGCCCTTGGCCAGGGCGCAGAAGCCCGGGTCGTCCTGCACGGTGCGGCAGTGCTGCGCCGCGCGCTGCGGCTCGGCCTGCGCGCCCGCCAAGGCCAGCACGCTGTAGCCCCCGGCAGAGTGGCCCACCGCGCCGATCCGATCGGCCGGGATGCGCGGGCCCCACTCGGGGCTCGCGAGCAGCGCGTCCAGCACGCGGCTGAGCTGGCGCGGGCGCTCGCTGAAGTAGCGGCCGGAGGTGATGAGCGACCGGTCCTGCCAGTTGTCGCCCGGGTGGCGCGGGGCCGCCACGAGGTAGCCGCTGGCGGCCAGCCGCGTGGCGAGGTTGTGGTGGTTCAACTCGGTGCCGCCGGTGCCGTGCGACACGAGGATCAAGCCCTTGAGCGGCCCCTCGGCCGGCGGGGCGCCCGGGGCCACCACCGGCTGCCAGGGGCCCATGGTCAGCGTGCGGGCGGCCGTGGCCGTGGGGTAGAACAGCGCGACGGTCATCGGCGGCTCCCCCGCCACGGTCAGCGTGCGCAAGCCCGCATGCTGGGCGGCGGCCGGGCCCGCCAGCGACACCAAGGCCACCGCTGCCAGCGCCGCGCGGCGCACGAGGGCGTGAACCCGGTTCGTGGTGTGCGTCATTGCACTTCCCCCACCAGCAGCGAGACCAGCCGGCGCGTGAGCGGCGCCACCAGCAGCACCACCGGGAAGGCCACCAGCCACGCCGTCAGCCACGCGCCGAGCCACACGCCGACGAAATGGTCGCCGAAGCCGGTGGCCCGCCAGGTGGAGATGCCCGAGACCAGCAAGGACATCAGCCCCGACAGGATCAGGCCGAACAGCGCGGGTGCGAACTTCTTGGGAAACATGAGACATCTCCTCGGCAGGATGTGGTGGAAACAGAGAGAGAGATGCGACCTGCACTGCCAGGGGGAGGTGCATCGAAGACTCCTTGCATCGGTTGACTTTCCGACGTGTGGCGCGCATCGTAAAAGTTGAAGCAAACTTCAAGTCAAGCGGTATTTCATGGACATCTCGGAAGTGGCCAAAAGGTCAGGCGTGGCGGCCTCCGCGCTGCGCTACTACGAGCGCAAGGGCCTGATCCACTCGCTCGAATCCCACAGCGCGCGGCGCCAGTTCGCACCCGCCGTGCTGGACCAGCTCGCGCTCATCGCGCTGGGGCAGGCGGCCGGGTTCTCGCTGGACGAAATCCGCGTGATGTTCACCCCCGGCGGCGAGCCGAACATCGACCGCGCGATGCTGGCCGCGAAGGCCGACGAGCTGGAGCGCATGGTCAAGCGGCTCAAGGCGGTGATCGACAGCCTGCGGCACGCCGCGGTCTGCCCCGCCACCAGCCACGCCGCCTGCCCGTCGTTCCAGCGGCTGCTGAAGGCGGCCTCCGCCGGCGCGCTGGAAGGGCGCAAGCAACGGCTCGGCGCCTGACGCGGCAAGGCGGGCCCGCGCGACGGCGGCTTGTCGATTCCGGCGCGCGCCATTCGTCGTGCAGGTATCAAACCAAGGAGCCCCCATGCCCAAGATGATCTTCGTGAACCTGCCCGTCAAAGACCTGCCCGCCTCGATCGCCTTCTACAAGGCGTTGGGCTTCACGCAGAACCCCGCCTTCAGCGACGACACCGCCGCCTGCATGGTGTGGAGCGAGTCGATCTACGCCATGCTGCTGACACACGCCAAGTGGCGCAGCTTCACCGACCGGCCGCTGCCCGCGCCGGGCAGCACCGGCGTGATGCTGGCCCTGGGGCTGGACAGCCGCGAGGCCGTGGACGCGATGAACACCGCCGCCGCGGCCCACGGCGGCCAGGCCGATGTGAACCCGGTGCAGGACCTGGGCTTCATGTACGGCCGCGACCTGGCCGACCCCGACGACAACCTGTGGGGCCCGTTCTGGATGGACCCGGCGGCCATGCCGCCCGCCGAGCAGCCGGCCTGAGCCCCGCCACCGCTGGCGGCACGGCGATTGCCGGCTGCCGGCTTCACGCCCTTTCACCCGCGACAGGAGAACCCTCATGTCCTATATCGACGGATTCGTGCTCGCCGTGCCCACCGCCAACAAGCAGCAGTTCATCGACCACGCCCGGCAGTTCGACGCGCTCTTCATCGAAATGGGCGCCACCCGCATCCTCGAATGCTGGGGCGACGACGTGCCCAAGGGCAAGGTCACCGACTTCCAACGCGCCGTGGACGCCAAGGACGACGAAACGGTCTGCTTCTCCTGGGTTGAGTGGCCCGACAAGGCCAAGCGCGACGAGGCCATGGCGAAGATGGAAGGCTTGATGAAGGACGACCCGCGCTGGGACCCGGCCAAGAACCCGATGCCGTTCGATGGCAAGCGGATGATCTTCGGGGGGTTTGTGCCCGTGGTGGAGCTGGGCTCCACAGCCAAGTCGCCTTGATGGGCCGTGCATGGGCCTGACCCCTAGTGTCTGGCTCGTGACTGGTCATCCCTGGCCGCCGGCGGCGGCCCGGAGCGGCCGAACCCCGCCTCACGCGCTTTCACGATGGCTTGCGCGCGGTTCTCGACGGCCAGCTTGCCGAAGATGGCGGACACCTGGTTGCGAACGGTCTTCTCCGACAGCGACGCATGTGCGGCGATCTGCGCGTTGTCCAAGCCGCGTGCGATGAGTTCCAGCAATTGGCGCTGGCGATCCGACAGGCCGTCGAACCCATTGCCTCCGGCAGGCGCCGAGCCCAGAAACTCGCCAACCGCCTCCATCCAGCGGGCCCATCCCGGCTCGCTCTCCAGCAGCAGGTGGTTGCCGCTGTCGATCGGCACGAACTGCGCGCCGGGGATGCTTCCGGCCAGCAGCAGGCCTTCGGAGAAGGGCACTCGCACGTCGTGCTGGCTGTGCAAGACGAGCGTGGGGCAGCGCACCAGCGCCAGCACCGCGGTCACGTCGATGACATTGAACTCGCGCATGAAGCGCGCTGCGTTCTCCGGGCTGGTGCTCAGCCGCTCCATCTCGTTGAACCAGCGGTGCTGCTCGGCCGTTCCGCCCGGGATGAACTGTGTGGTGAAGAACTGGCGGAAGGCGGCGTCGTCCTTGCCCCAGCCGAGTTCGGCCAGCCGCGCCATCGTCTCGGCTTCGTCGCGCTGCTGCGCTGTCTGGCCGCGCACCAGCCGCCCACGCGCGTAGCCGCCGTGGAGCACGAGGTGCGTCACACGCTGCGGGTGCCTCACCGCGTAGGCGATGGCCACCGCGGCGCCTTGCGAGATGCCGAGCAGCGCGAAGCGCTCGGCTCCGCAGGCCTCGACGATGCATTCCAGGTCGCGCACCCAGCTCTCGAAGCCGAGGTCGCCGACCTGCCAGTCCGACAGGCCGCAGCCGCGCTCGTCGTAGCGTACGAAGCAGCGACGGTGCCCGATGCCCCGCACGAGGTGGCGCCATACCGGGCTGTCCCGGTCGACCTCCAGGTGGCTGAGCCAGGTGGCCGCCTTGATGACGACCGGAGCACCGGCCTCGCCAGTCGCGCCGCTGGAGGTCCAGGCCAAGCGCACCCCATCGGCGGCGGTGGCGAAGCGGATCTGGGTCGACATGGCGGCGGGGCGTTGCCGCGATCCTAGGCGATTCGGCGGCATCGGGACAGCGGTCCCGCCACCCGCGCGCGCCCTGCGCAACTGCGTGCCGGTCTCGGGACAAAGCGCCCACGACAGCCGCCGTTGCCGTGCCTACATTGGCCTGCACCGTGCGATGCCTCGCGCCGCGCGGCAAATGGCCCACCGTCCACCCGTGCACCCACCCCGGTTCCCTGGAGCAGCATCATGAGTACCCTCTCCTTGCCTGCGCACGCGCAGCGCCGTCTGTCGGACCTGCCGTCGCCGCCCTCGCTCCCCTGGATCGGGCACGCCCACCTGTTCCGGCCCCACCGGATGCATCGGCAACTCGAGGAATGGGGGCAGGCTCATGGCACGCCCTACCGGCTCAACCTTGCGGGGCTGCAGATCATGGTCATCGACGACCCGGAAGTCGCGCATGCACTGCTGCGTGACCGGCCCGCCAACGTATCGCGCGGCCGCGTCATCCGGCCGGTCTTCGCCGAGCTCGGCATCGACGGCCTGTTCTCCACGGAGGGCGACGAGTGGCTGCCGCAGCGCAAGCTGATCATGTCCTCGCTGAACACGGCGAACTTCCGCGCCTTCTTTCCGACCATTCGCTACATCACCGAGCGCCTGTACCGGCGCTGGCGGCGCGCCGCGGAGACCGGCAGCGTGGTCGAGATGACACAGGACCTGGTCCGCTACACGGTCGACGTCACCAGCGCACTCTCGTTCGGCGAAGACCCGAACACGCTGGAGCAGGACGGCCACATCATCCAGGACCACCTGGCCGCCATCTTTCCCGCGGTGATGAAGCGCGTGGTGGCCCCGATGCCCTACTGGCGCTGGTTCAAGTTGCCGTCCGACCGGGCGCTCGACCGCCACCTGGCGGCCGTGCATGCCTATGCGCACGAGCGCATCGATCGAGCTCGGCAGCGGCTGCGCGACGAGCCCGAGGGCGCACCGCGCCATGTGCTGGAGGCCATGCTGATGCAGGCTGATCTGCCTGGCAGCGGATTCACCGACGAGGTGGTGCTGGCCAACGTGCTGACGCTGCTGCTGGGCGGAGAGGACACCACCGCACACAGCCTGGCCTGGACCATGCTGCACCTGGCGGCTGCGCCCGAACTGCAGCAGCAGATGCACGAACAGGCCGTGGCCAGGCTGGGCAGCGACCTGGTCTGCACCGAACATGCCCGCGTGCGCGACCTGGACGCCTTCGAGGCACTCGCCACCGAGGCACAGCGACTGAACCCGGTGGTCGGCTTCATCGGCATGCAGACCCTGCGCGACATGACGGTGGCCGGTGTGGCGCTGAGTGCGGGCACGCAGATCTTCTTCGTCAACCGGCCGGGGCAGGTCTCGGCGACGCACTTCGCGGACCCCGAGCACTACCGGCCCGAACGCTGGCTGCACGGCGCGGGCAACGGCCAGGACCAGCCAGACGGCAGGCACAACCCGCGCGCATTCCTGCAGTTCGGTGCCGGCTCGCGGGTGTGCCCAGGCCGCCACCTGGCGGGTGTGGAGATGCGCATGGTGCTGTCGATGTTGATGCGCAACTTCGAGGTGGAGCTCGCCTGCGACCCGGCGGAGATCCGCGAAGTGCTCAACTTCACCGTCACGCCCAGCCACATGCCGGTGCGGCTGAAGCCACGACGGCCGGAGGCCGGCAGCTGCGAGGTCAGCGCCCCGTCCCGGTCCCGGCCGGGCTCCCAAACAAAGCCGCTGGCAACTGCCCAGGGGGGCTGCCCGTTCGGTCACGCTTGAGGGCCACGCACCGCCCCGCCGGGCCTCCGCGGGGTCTTCGGCGCGTCGCGCTCGGACGGCCCCTCACCCAAGCTGCGCGCCACCCTCTCCCCGGCCCTTCTCAACCGCTCCTTCAACGCCACCGGCTCCAGCACCTCGAAGTCCACATCGAACGCCAGCAGCCAGTACGCCAGGTGATCCAGCGCATGCGCGCCACACCGCAGCAAGCAGCGCTGCTCGTCGATCACTTCGAGCAACCCGTAGACCGCCGGGATGCGCTGCGCCATCACCTCGCGCGGCGCGTGCAGCACGATGCGCGCCTGCGTGGGGAACGGCGACACCGCCAGTGAGCGCGACACGAAGGCCTTGAGGTCGCCGCCTTCGGGGCCGAAGCGCGGGGCGAAGTGGGCGCCGACCGTGGCAGGTGGCTGGATGCGGTCGAGGCGGAAGGTGCGCCAGTCTTCGCGGGCGCGGTCCCAGGCCACCAGGTACCAGCGGCTGCCGGTGTGGACCACGCCTTGCGGGTCCACGTGGCGCTCGCTCGCGGCGCCGCGGATGTCGGTGTAGGTGAACTGCACGCTGAGCTGGTCGCGGCAGGCGCCGGCCAGCGCAGCGAGCAGGGTCGCGTCGATGACCGGGCCGATGCTGTCGAGCGGGGTGATGGTGGTGCGCAGGGCGTCCGCCCGCTTGCGCAGACACGCGGGCATCACCTGCTCCAGCTTCACCACGGCGCGCAGCGCCGTCTCCTCGATGCCGCCGACCATGCCCGAGGCCGCGGTGCGCAGCGCGATGGCCACGGCCAGCGCCTCGTCGTCGTCGAGCATCAGCGGGGGCAGCGCCTGGCCGGGGCGAAAGGCGTAGCCGCCGGCCACGCCGCTGCTGGCCTCGATGGGGTAGCCCAGCTCGCGCAGCCGGTCGATGTCGCGCCGCAGGGTGCGGGGGTGGATCTCGAGCCGGTCGGCCAGCTCGGGCCCGGGCCAGTAGCGCCGCGCCTGCAGCATCGAAAGCAGGCGCAGCAGGCGGGATGACGAGGTGAGCATGCGGGGACTCTAGCTCTCATTGAGGGCGGAATCTGTCCGCAATGCTGCCTACAGTGGGTTCCGTCGATTCAACATTTTTCGGAGCACGAACATGACCAAGACCCCTGCGATCGCCCCAGCCATCGTTCTCTACTGGCACCCTCAGTCGAGCGCCTCGCCGGTGGCCTGCGCGCTGGCCGAGCTGGGCGTGCCACACCAGCGCGTGAAGGTGGACATCAAAACCGGCGAGCAGCGCAAGCCCGAGTACCTGGCGCTGAACCCGAACGGCAAGGTGCCCACGCTGACGGTGGACGGCGCGCCGATGTTCGAGGCGCTGGCCATCCAGCTCTGGCTGGCCGAGCAGTACGGCGTGGGCCAGGGCCTGTGGCCCGCCGCCGGCACGCCCGAGCGCCTGCAGGCGATGTCGTGGTGCACCTGGGCCTATGTCACCTACGGCTCGGCGATCGTGCGGCTGCAGCTCGCCACGATGGGCGACGAGGCGCTGCGCAGCGCCGCCCATGCGGATGCAGCACGCGACGCGCTGGACGGGCTGCTGGCCCTGCTGGACGCGCGGCTGGCGAAGCAGCCATGGATGCTGGGGGCCGACTACTCCATGGCCGACCTGCTGGTGGGCTCGGTGATCGGCTACAGCGTTTACATCGGCGCGCCGGTGGCCAGGCACCCGCATGTGCAGGCCTGGCTGGGCCAGGTGCAGGCGCGGCCGGCGATGCGGGCGGAGCAGGGCTGAGCCCCGCGGCGCCTCACGCCGGCGGCGAAGAGGCCAGCGACGCCACCAGCGCCCGCGCCTCCCGCTCGCGGCGGATGAACACCACGCGCTTCGGCGGCGGCAAGGCCTCCAGCCGGGCGCGGAAGGCGGGGGTCCAGAAGCGGTCGGTGAAGCGCAGGGCGCGGTAGCTGCTCATCGTCGAGCGCAGCATCGGCGGCCGCTCGGGCCAGCCCGGCGGCGCCCGCACCGGGCTTTGCAGCAGCCGCTTGGTGACCCACCACCAGTGCACCCAGGCCGGGCGGCGCACGTAGACCAGCACATCAGCGGCCTGCACGAGCCGGTCGAAGAACTGGGGCGTGCCGTAGCCGTCGATCACCCAGCTCGGGCCGGCCGAGAGCGCGGCCAGCCGCTCGTTGAAGGCTTCGTCCGGCAGCCGCGCGCCGCCCGCTGCGTACTGGATGCAGTCCAGCGGGTGCAGGGGCAGCCCCGCGGCGTGCGCGATGCGCGCGCTGAGCGTCGACTTGCCGCCACCCGGCGGGCCGAAGACGATCACCTTCATGCGCGCGACTGTGCATGCGCGACGGCGCAGCGGCAAGCGCCTCAGCTCACCACGTCATCTCGCCCTTGTTGGCCTTGGCGCCGATGTCCAGCGCAATGCCCAGGCCGGCCTGGGGGTAGGCCTTCTGCAGGGTGGCGATCAGCTCGGCGGCGTTGGCGGCCTTGGGCAGCTCGGCCTCGAAGCGTTGCAGGTAGCCGCGGGTGTAGGCGATGGCGCTCACATCGAGCGCGGTGCCGGCGGCCATGTGGCCGGGCACCACCAGCGCGGGTTGCAGCGCCTGCATCTCCTCCAGCTGGGCCAGCCAGGCCTGGCGCTCGCTCGGCTTTTGCGTGTCGGCCGTCCACACGTGCAGGTTGCCGAAGATGCCGATGTTGCCGACGATGGCCTTCACCGAGGGGATCCACACATAGGGCCGGTGGGCCAGCTCGCCGGTGGTGCCGCGCACCTCGATCGCCTGGCCGTCCACGCTCAGCGTGGTGCCGCTGAGGGCCTCGGGCACGATGGGCTGCTTCGGCGCGTTGGCGCCCATCTTCGGGCCCCAGAACGCCAGCTTGCCGGCCAGCTTGGCCTGGATCTTCTCGCGCACGGCCGGGGTGGCCAGCACCTGGGCCTGGGGGAAGAGGCCCTTGAGCGTTTCGGCGCCGAAGTAGAAATCGGGGTCGGCGTTGCTGATGAAGATGGTCTTCAGCGTCTTGCCGCTGTCCAGCACGTTGGCGGCCACGCGCAACGCGTCGGCCCGGGTGAAGCCGGTGGCGATGACCATGGCTTCGCTGGGGCCGCTCACCACCACCGCGTTGACGTGGAAGCTGCCGACGTCAGCGTTGTAGACCTTCACGCTCAAGGACGCCGCAGGGGCGGCGGGGGCGGCTTGTGCTGCGGCCTCGCCGGCGGCAACGACGCCGAGGGCGAGCACGGGCAGCAGGGCGCGGGCGATCTGGAAGGGGGTGGGCATGAGACTGTCTCGAAGCGGTTGGGATGGCGCTCACTTTATTGACACCGTTTCGATTGAAAAAGCGCGGAACCATAGAATCGTCTTTGCATGATTCGACGGAATAAACTGAGCCCGTGGACCGCCTGACCGCCACCCGCGTCTTCGTCACCGTGGTCGAGCACGGCAGCCTCACCCAGGCCGCCGAGCAGCTGGACATGTCCACTGCCATGGTCAGCCGCTACCTGGCGGCGGTGGAAGGCTGGCTGGGCGCGCGCCTGCTGCACCGCACGACGCGGCGCATCAGCCTGACCGAGGCGGGCGAGGCCGCCCTGCCCTCGTGCCGCCAGCTGCTGGAGCTGGCCGAAGACGTAAAGCACCAGGCCGGCGAGATCGGCCGTGTGCCCACGGGCCGCCTGCGGCTGACCGCCTCGCCCTCATTCGCCGAGGCGCAGCTGGCGCCCGCGCTGGTGCAGTTCCAGCGGCTGCACCCGCAGGTCGACTTCTCGCTGATGGTGGCCGACCGCAGCACCGACTTGGCGGCTGAGCGCATCGACCTGGCGGTGCGCATCACCAACACGCTGGAGCCCGGCCTGATCGCGCGGCCGCTGGCGCTGTGCCGCTCGGTGCTGTGCGCGGCGCCCGCCTACCTGAAGGCGCACGGCGAGCCGCGCAGCGCCGAGGCGTTGCAGGCCCACCCCTGCCTGACGCACACCACCGCCAGCGTCACGCAGTTCCGCTTCCGCCGTGGCTCGCGCCTGATCGAGCTGCCGGTGACCGACCGCCTGTCGGCCAACGACACCGCCGTGCTGCGCCGGGCGGTGCTGGAAGGCGGCGGCATCGGCATCCTGCCCACCTTCCTGGTCGGCGGCGACCTGCGCGAAGGCCGGCTGGTGCAGGTGCTGCCCTCGCTGCAGCCGGAGACGCTGGGCATCCACGCGATCTTCCTGACGCGCCAGCACCAGCCGCTGGCGCTGCGGCTGCTGGTCGACTTCCTCGCGCAGCGCTTCGGCGGCGAGACGCCGCCGTGGGACCGCTGAGCGACTTGTCGATCCGGACCCCGGCCGTTCGTCGAGGCGGCATCACCCTTCACTGAAAGAGCACCATGGCCAAGTACCTGATTTCGTTTCCCAGCAAGGCGATGGTCGTGCCCGACGGCGAATGGGACGCCGTCGTCCACGACGCGCACGCCGTGATCGAAGAGGCCAAGGTCGCGGGTGTCTACGTCTTCGGCGGTGGCATCGACGAGGGCGTGCCGCCGGTGCTCGTCTCGGCCGACGGCTCGCTCGCCGCGGGCGGCTACCCCTGGGCACCCACGCTGGACGGCGGCTTCACCGTGCTGGAGCTGCCCTCGCGCGAGGCGGCCGTGAGCTGGGCGGCGCGCATCGCCAAGGCTTGCCGCTGCGCCCAGGAGCTGCGCGAGTTCCAGTACGACCCGGCTTCTTGAAGCCGAGGGTTCAGGCCGCGGGCTTCGCGCGGCTGCGCAGCGACCAGCCGTAGGCCAGCGTGGCCGCCATGCCGGCCAGCACCACCCCGCAGCCCGCCGCCACCGCCACCGGGATGGGCGCGAAGGCCCACAGCCCGGCATAGGCCAGGCCGCTGAGCACAAAGGCCCAGCCGGCGAAGCGGGTGATCTGGCGCGCGCGGGCGCTGGGCACGAAGGCCTTGGGCATGCGGTTGCCGTACCAGGCCACCATCAGCCCGTTGGCGCCGACGACGAGCCGGGTGGCCGTGTCGCCGTCCACCCACCCCATGTGGCGTGCGCCGGTGGCCGCCAGGGCCAGGCCGATGAGGCCGGCGGCCCAGGCGAGCGAGCCTTTCACATCCTTGTTCATCGCGCGGTCTCCTTGCGGGGCCTGGCTGCCGCGGGCGCGCCCAGGCCGAACGAGTGGGCAAAACCCAGCAGCGCCTCTTCGAGCACCGAGAGCTTCAGGTGGTAGATGACGGACTTGCCCACCTTTTCGGTGTGCACGAGGTCGGCCTCCTTCAGCACCGCGAAGTGGGCCGACATGGTGGGCTTGGACACGTTGAAGTGCTCGCTGAGCTCGCCCGCACTCAGCGGCCCCTGGCGCAAGAGCTGCAGCACCCGGCGGCGGGTGGGGTCGGAAAGGGCCTTGAACACCTGGCTCATGATGTGATGATTAGCTAATTGTCGAAATGAGTCAAGGCCTCTGACGGGATTCACCGGTTGACACCCATCGGGCGCCCGGGGCCCCTGCAAAATCATGGGAGGCCGGGGCGTGGTGCCCCGGTGTCGCCGACCCACGAGTCCCCTAACGCATGCGCATCCCGTGTTCCCTGCTGGCCCTGGCCTTCGCCTCCACCCTCATCGCTTCGGCCCCCACAGGCGCCTCCGCCGCCGGGCCCGATGCCCGGCCGGATGTCGTCGCCGCCATGGGCATGCGGGCGGAGGTGCGCTCCCTCGCCGCCGCCTGCGAAGAGAAGACCGGCAGCTACGGCTGGCTTTTCCGCTGGTCGGAGCATTTCTGGGAAGGCGGCAACCTGGCCGCGCTGCGCCACGCCGACCGCTACGCCGCTGCGCTGGGCCCGGACGACCGGCGCAGCCTGCAGGGCAGCGTCGAGGCCTATGCCGCGCAGGCGCGCGCCACCCCCGACGGCCCGCTGCCCGCCGGCCCGGTGGACCTGCCGCTGTGCGAAGAGCTGCTGCGCCAGCTTCAAGACCCTGAGCACCGCCACGACCTGCTCGGCCGAGACGTCGCGCAGCGCCTGGCCGCCGCCTACGCCGTCGAGCGCGGCAGCCGCGAGGCCGTGCGCCTGGAAGAGCGCCACGAGGACATGGTGATCGGCTGCATGAAGAGCGCGCTGAAGCAGGGGCAGCGCGAGATCGCGCCGGCCCGCGCGACCTGCGAATGCGTCATCGCCGCCGTGGAAGGCGCCGCCACCACGGCGGAGATCGACGCCTACAACGCCGCCACGAACGGCCCGGCGGGCCGCACGGGGGCCCAGGCCGACGTGATGAATGCGCCGTGGTTGCAGGCGGCACTGCCAAAGATGCAGGCCTGCGCGGCGAAGGGTCGGTAGCCGGCCGCGCGCGCGGGGGGCTGGGCGGCTCATCAATTTCTTGATCATCGAGCGGGACACGCCCGGCTATAACCGCCGGTCTTCACCAGCCCGAGCCCCATGTCGATGACCCGCACCTTCCTGTACGCCGCCCTGTGGAGCAGCCTGACCGCCGCCCAGGTTGCCCACGCCGCGCTGCCGGCACCCAGCGTCGATCTGCTTCGCCGGCTGGCCCCCGAGCAGGCGCGCGAGCTGGCCCTGAGGCAAACCGCCCTGCAGCAGGCGCGTCGGCTGGCTGGCCCAACCGCCGCGCTCGACACCACGCCGCCGGTCGTGACGAAGTTCGCGGGCCCCAAGTCAGTCGACGTGAACGTCTCCTGGCCGGGCCTGTTGGCCACCATCAGCGCCACGGACGACCTGTCTGGCCTGCGGTCCATCATGGTCGTGGCGATCGGGCCGAGCGGCCAGTCGATCTCCGCCGTGTCGTCGCCGTGGTCGGTGACCAAGTTCTCCGGCACCATCGGCCAGGGCAACACCCTCACCGGCTTCGAAGAGCCCGGCCTCTACCGTTTCTCGTACGCGTTCATCTACGACACCGCCGGCAACCTGGAATTTCTGGACCGGGACGAACTGGTGGCGCTGGGTGGGCGCACGGACTTCACGCTCAAGAACAAGCTGGGCTACGACGGCACGCCGCCGCAGTTGGTTGCCGGCAAGATCCAGACGACCGAGGCTTCCCTGTCCGACACCCACCCGGGCACCACGATGCCGCCGACGCTGACGATGAAGCTCGACGTGTCCGACGCTGGCAACACGGCGCTGTCCGGCGTGTACTTCGCGAACACGGAGTTCTGCCAGGCCGACATGTCGCACTGCATGTACATCTACGGCGAAAACCAGCCCCCGGGCCGCGCCGCGACCACGCTGACACTGGGCAACCAGCTCGACCCGTCGACCCGGCCGGGGGTGTACCACCTGCGCAGCGTGGGCGCCCGTGACTACGCCAACAACTCGATCTATCTGATGTCGACCCTGTTCGGCGGCCCTACCGACTTCAGCGCCTACTTCCAGTCGACCACCATCACGATCACGCCCTGACCATGCGCCGCAGCCTTGCCACCCTCGCCCTCGCGTGCACCTGCCTGGCCGCCAGCGCATCCGACTACGAGCTCGACCGCTCCGCCTGCGAAGAGCGGGAGTACCCGATGATCTCGCTGAACAACGGTGAATCAGGCACCACCATCCTTCGCTTCCGCATCGATGGCGAGGGCAAGGCGCACGAGATCTACGTCTCCAACCCCAGCGGCTTCCCCAGGCTGGACCGCGCGGCGCGGCGCAACCTGGAGACCTGCAAGCTCAAGCCGCCGGCGGACAACCCCAACGCCAAGTTCGAGGTGATCTACAAATGGATCCCCAAGAACCCGCGCACCTCGGCGCGGATGTACCAGCTGCGGGACGACTTCACGGTTGACTACGGCAAACGCGAGTCGCCCCAGTAGCGGCAGCCCGGCACCACCAGGCCCCAGGCTGCGACGCTGCGTGTAAACCCCGCGTTGACACCACCCGCGCCGGCGGCCAAGGTCAGCCCCGCGGCGCACCCACGCGCCCGCCGAGGAGGCCCCGACCATGCACGCCGCTCAACGCGAGCACATCGCCACCGTGATGCAGGTGGCCGACCTGGGCGTGCAGGCCCAGGCGGCGGCGCACCACGAGCAGGTCATCCGCGCGCGCCGGCTCGGCGTGGCGCGCATGACGCTGTACCGGCGCATGAAGCGGTCAGGCATCGTGGCGCCCAACCGGCGGGATGGGGATGACGGTTGAGGTCTGCTCCGAAATGGGGTTGTAGGCCCATGCCCTGAACCCAGCGACGCAGCGTGGAATGGGGTAGTCACCCATGTTATTGGGGTAATAACCATCACTCATACCCCAATCCTGGATAGCATTACCCCATTCCTCCTCCGTCCAGATGCTGCTGCATGCAATCACTCTCACCAGACTACCTCGCCAAGCTGCGCTTCGACGCACAGCAGATGGCGACGTTGCGCGCGCTGGGTGAGTACAGGGGCAAGCAACAGCTCTTCGTGGCGCAGTCGCCCGAGGTCTTGAGCGACCTCCGGCAGGTAGCCGTTGTCGAGTCCACCGAATCATCGAACCGGCTGGAAGGCGTGGTGGTGGCGGCACATCGGCTCAAGTCTCTGGTGCTCAAAAACGCCACGCCGCAAAGTCGTTCCGAGCAGGAGGTGGCGGGCTACCGCGACGCCTTGGGCCTGATCCACGAGAGCGGCGAGCAGATGCCGTTTTCGGAGGGCACGGTCTTGCAGCTCCACGGCATGCTGTACCGCTACATGCCGCAACCTGGCGGGCACTGGAAAGCCACCAACAACGACATCGTCGAGCGTCACCCGGATGGCAGCTCGCGCATCCGCTTTCGTCCGGTCGCTGCGCACCTCACCCCCATCGCGATGGCGGACCTGATCGCGCGCTACCGCTTGGCGTTGGACCAGCACTTGGCCGACCCCTTGGTGCTGGTGCCCCTGGCCATCCTCGACTTCCTGTGTATCCACCCATTCCCGGATGGCAACGGCCGCATGGCACGGCTGCTGACCCTGCAGTTGCTCTATCACTTCGACTACGCGGTGGGCCGCTTCATCAGCCTGGAGCGCATCTTCGAGGAGTCGAAGGAGAGCTACTACGAAACGCTGGAGGCCAGCTCCCACGGCTGGCATGAGGCCGCACACAACATTGCCCCATGGCTCGACTACTTCTGGGGTGCGCTGCTGCGCGCCTACAAGGAATTCGAAGAGCGCGTGGGCACCATCGAGCGTGGGCGCGGCGCCAAGGGCGACCGCGTTCGCTCAGAAATCCTCAAGCGCCAACTGCCATTTTCCATCTCGGAGATCGAGGAAGCCTGCCCCGGCATCAGCCGCGACATGGTGCGGGTGATTCTGCGTGCGATGAAAACCGAGGGGCTGATCGCACCAAATGGCAAGGGGCGCGCTGCCAAGTGGATCAAGCTAGATAGAGGTTCTCAAAGCCTTGGCCAGAACGATCAATAGCTGAGTGAAGCGGCAGGCGCGGCTGCTGCGCGTGCTCTCTGAGCGCGAGGTGATGCCGGTGGGCGCCACGCGGGCGGTGCCGGTGAACATCCGCGTCATCGCCGCCACGCACGCGCCGCTGGAGGCGCTGGTGCGCGCCGGCCGCTTCCGCGACGACCTCTACTACCGCTCAACGGGGCTCACATCGCGCTGCCGCCACTGCGCCAGCGCAGCGACCTGGCCGTGATGCTCGACGGGCTGCTGAAGGGGCGCACGCTGCTGCCCGAGGTCGAGGCGCGGCTGCTGACGCATCGGTGGCCGGGGAACCTGCGGGAGTTGAGGAATGTGCTGGACTGTGCGGCCAGCTTGGCGGGTAATGGGCCGATTGGGCTGAGCGACCTGCCTGAGTTAGAAGGGGGCGACGTGCCCTCGACACCGGCCCGGGCGCCCGTGTCGAGTGGAGGCGCCGACAGCGCGCTGCTGCAGGAACTGCGCGCGGCGCAGTGGAACGTCAGCCTAGCCGCGCGCCGGCTCGGCGTGGCGCGCATGACGCTGTACCGGCGGATGAAGCGCGCCGGGATCGTGGCGCCGAACCAACAGTTTGGGCATATTGAGCGCGGGATCCAAGCCCGTAGCGACCCCTAAATTGCCGCCAATAGATTTCTTCGCCGCAGCATTGGCAGCAGGGCTATTGGATCGGTGGGAGATTCCAGGCCGAGACCTCGAAAGAGCTTCTCTATTCTCGTTTCTTGAGCGCGAACGCCTGCAGGAAGATGGTGCCTTGCACCGTGCGTTTCAATCCACCGTTCTGCCAGCACGGCCTCGGCCTCAATAGTTCTGCTTAACTCTGCGTCAAGAGTGGTGACTAGCTTAAGGACGATTTCGCCGAAGCCCACCACTCCACGCAAGCTCAAGCGGACGGGGTCTCCCACGGCTGCAATAGGAAAGTGCTTTGGAACCTCAGTGACACCAAGTGTTTGAGTGGTCTCAGCGGCGAATGAAGCAGAAGCGTCGACCGAACGTTGGCTGGAGACGCCACCTCGATGGACAACTGCGTTTCGACACTCTTTGAAATATCGGTAGCAGCGAAGCAAATTCTCAAGCTTCGCAATCGCATTCTTTCGGTTTGTCAGGAGAACGGGGTAGACGGAATGTTCAAGCTCAGGTGAGCGGTTGGTCAGGAGTGCGGCAAGCGCGGCGGTCACTCCTTGACCATTCATCGATGGAAACTGCAGAGATTTGGAGTGCCTAGGATCTTGGCCTGTGGCTTCAAGCGTTCCCTCAATCCAAGCCTCAAATAGCGCACAAAACTCAACGACGAGTATTCTTGCAAACATCTCCTGCTGAGCTTCCCATGTAGTAGAAAGGCACGACCGGCGAAGGTTGGCGCCTCGAATCCCGCTTCCTAGAGCAAAGCGGCTTTTCAGATCATCATCGGTCGCGGTGGGATTTGCACGAATGAAGCCGTCAACTTGCCATCGCAGGTTCCATTGCGCTGTTGCAGTGCCCCATACAAAGTCAAACGTTTCAGTAAGCCTGTCAGCAACCGCCCCACTAGTACTGAAGAAGAGTTTTCGATGCATGGAGTGACTCCAGGGATAAATCGGGTCGACCGACGGCGCTATTAAGGTTGCTCGCACGAAGCGCTCCACACGGCTTGAGGTGCATCGGTTAGCCCATTACAGACTATTCAAGTAGCTCCGCAACGCCAGCACTTCCTCTGGGACAGTGACACCACTCCTGGACCAAGTCACCAACGCGGCCAGAGTAAGTGCCGAAGCCCCAGAGAAGCCGGTTGCACGCGCCACATCGTTTAAAATCTGCTTACCCTCGCAGATTTTCCACAATGATGGTTCGTTGCGCCCTCGTTCGTACGCATTTATCCCGAGCCCCAATAGCGATCGCAGCTTCAGTTGATTTGCGGCATCGATCGAAGCAGCGGCAACAATGCGGTCAAGTAGGGCTTCTCTCTGCGACAGAATTTCTTGCCACCGCAACCCCTTCGCAATTGCTTTGGCGGCCGCAGAAATCTCGGGGAGTTGCTTCGCGTTGGATGTTGCCAGAGCATATTGGAATATCCAACTACCGGCTCGTGCATCGGCAGCTTCCAGCAGGACATCAGCGGAGGTTAAGTGGCTAAGCCCATTCTGCTCAAGAAGCACGTCTAAGGTGCTGGGGTGAAGGAAGAAGTTTTCGACCTCATGCACCGGCAGAACAAAAATGGGACTGTCATGACTTATTAAATTTGCCTCTCCGGCTGAACGAAAGTCGCGATCGACAATCCCGCCAATGCGTATCTCAGTGTTGGATTGCCGCGCAAGAGATTTCACTACGCCGACCCGTCGGATCACTTCGTTGCACGAACCGCACTCCATAAATCGAACGTCTTGAGGGAAGCCTGCTAGTTTCCTAAAGCGCTCCCGCTCCCCGACTCCTTCTTCGCCTTCAACAAACACGAATACAAGCTTCGATATGGAGAAGGCAGGCGTACCAACTGCCCGCGAGAGGGACGCCAGCACCGGCCTCTGGTCAAGTCTGGCAAGGCTATCGACACGTTTTGACGTCTCATTCCTCTCAAGCACGAACGTTGCCTGTTGACCGGCAGCCTCCACTGCTTCCAGCGAATGCGTTGCGAGCCAGATTTGCCCTGTTTCGACTGTACTCGTCAGATAGCCAACCCAGCGTCGAATTAAGTCAGCGTTAAGGTGAAGTTCCGGTTCGTCTAGCAAAAACAATCCCTGACGAAGTCCAAATCGATCAATCTGACCTATCAGGAAAGCAATTTCCCTTTCTCCTCCGCTAAGCTGATTAAACGACAGTTCGAGCCCCGTCGTGTTGAACAGAATGCGTCGCCCCTTGGAGTCTATCCCCGCAAAGACGACATGCGGTAGCACTTGCTGGAGCGCATCTTTGTAGCCGAGAAAATGATCTGAAAAGGCTGGTTCGGTCACTCCTGCCTGCCTGGCTTGCCGAATGGTTTTGAGGAGAGCAGTCCCAGCCTGATTTTCCTGAGCAAGAAAATACTTGATCCATTCATCGTAGAGCGTCGCCGTGCTTCTGAAGGATCGTCCTTTTGTGTACTCCTGATTCGCCCAGTCAATTTCGTAGGCTTGGGCGATCTCATGAATGTTAATGCTCTTCTTGGGATACGCACGATCAGCATCCAATGAAAGGAAATGAACGCTCGTCGATGTGCGCATCAGTGAAATGACATTCGCCCCGAAACTCGCAGACGCATGGGTGTCTGATATGCCTCCGGCTGTAACCGACTGCGTATGCTGACCATTGACCTTGCGGCTACGGAGTTGGAGAGTCCGATCCCACTCAGCGAAACCTACCGAACTTTCCATCTCTCGGTCGACAGCGTCGCTAACGCCCATTGCAATGAAGAAGGTCAGGCAGAAATCATGTTCGTCTGCAAATGGATCCCCGCGGGGAATCTCAATGCCTTGAGAAAGGCCTAGCCGATGCGCACAGGCGGCGATCAGTTCAAGAAGGTGGCTCTTTCCAGTTCCATTTGCGCCAACGATGCACACAAGTCCGGCGTCTTCGGTAAGTGTGAGTTCGATGTCGGCGAAGTGTCGCCAATTTGCAATCGCGATGTGCCTAATGCGCATTTGCCACCCACTTTCCACTTGTTGACTCTCGGCCCTAGCGGGCTTCTCCCCCTTGGAGCGCGAACTGATTGTCTCTCGGCTCCCTGGGTCGAAGGCTTGTCCTAGCAGCAGCGGTAGAAGTTGGGCTCGGAGTCACCGTGACCCAAATCGCGAAGTAATTTCGCAGGGCCAACTGGTATCCGTGTGCTGCTACTGTCCTAGTTCAGGCCTGCGAGCAACTCCGCTCAGTCTTTTCCTGTCCGATGCACGAGAGTTGAAGCCCGGAGTGGCTATCTTGGCTGTGACACCTGCCTATCAACCCAGGTGTTACACCCGCCCCGCCGAGACACACCAACCCGCAACCGAATTCGTTGCCTGACAAGCACTTACGCGCTTCGTGCCGCAGGCACAGGTCTTGAGTGAACCCTGTGATCGCGATCCACCCCCGAGATCGGCGACGCATCACAGGAGACTTCCCTCATGACCGATTCCCTCCCCACCGCCGCCGCGCGGCGCTGGCTGGCCGACTTTGGCGCGGCGCTGCTGGCCGGTGACATCGATGGCGCCGTGGCGCTGTTCGGTGCCGAGAGTTACTGGCGCGACCTGATGGCCTTCACCTGGAACATCCGCACGCAGGAAGGCCCGGCGGCGGTGCGCGAGATGCTGGCGGCGCGCCTGGCCGACACCGCGCCCTCGGCCTTCGCGCTCGATGGGAGGCCGCCGAGGCTGGTGGCGCGATCGACGCGTGGTTCAGGGCCCACCCACCCCTCACAGCTTGATCATCACGTGCCGCGGCACGGTGTAGTCCTCCAGCGCGTACATCGACATGTCTTTGCCGTAGCCGCTGGACTTCAGGCCACCGTGCGGCATCTCGTTGGCCAGCATGAAGTGGGTGTTGACCCAGGTGGCGCCGTACTGCAGCTGGCGGGCCACGCGCAGGGCGCGGCCCACGTCCTGCGTCCACACGCTGGAGGCGAGGCCGTAGTCGCTGTCGTTGGCCCAGGCGACCACCTGCTCCTCGTCGGTGAAGCGGGTCACCGACACCACGGGGCCGAAGACCTCGCGCTGGACGATCTCGTCGTCTTGCCGGGCGCCGGCCACCACCGTGGGCTCGTAGAAGAAGCCGGCGCCGGTGCGCAGCTTGCCGCCGGTGGTCACCTCGATGTGGCCGGCCATCTGGGCGCGCTCGACGAAGCTGGCCACGCGGTTGCGCTGGCGGTCGCTGATCAGCGGGCCCAGCTCCACGCCCTCTTCGTCCTGCGTGCCCATCTTCAGGCTGGCCGCGGCGGCGCTCAGGTCGGCCACCAGCTTGTCGTGCACCTTGGCGCCGGCGTAGATGCGGCAGGCGGCGGTGCAGTCTTGCCCGGCGTTGTAGTAGCCGAAGGTGCGCACGCCTTCCACCACCGCGGCCACGTCGGCGTCGTCGAAGACGATCACCGGCGCCTTGCCGCCCAACTCCAGGTGGGTGCGCTTGAGCGTGCCGGACGCGGCCTGCAGGATCTTGCGGCCGGTGGCCACGTCACCGGTGACGGACACCATGCGCACGTGCGGGTGCTCGACCAGCGGCTGGCCCACGCTGGCCCCGCGGCCGCACACCACGTTGAGCACGCCGCGCGGCAGGATCTCGGCCGCCAGCCTGGCCAGCAGCAGCGTGGTCAGCGGCGTCTGCTCACTCGGCTTGAGCACCACGGTGTTGCCGGCGGCCAGGGCCGGCGCGATCTTCCACGCGGCCATCATCAGCGGGTAGTTCCAGGGCGCGATGGAGGCCACGACGCCCACCGGGTCGCGCCGGATCATGCTGGTGTGGCCGGGCAGGTATTCGCCGGCCACCGGGCCGCTCATGCAGCGCGCAGCGCCGGCGAAGTAGCGGTAGCAGTCGACGATGGCCGGGATCTCGTCGCCCAGCGCCCGTGGGAAGGGCTTGCCGCAGTTGAGCGATTCGAGGCGGGCGAATTCCTCGGCCCGCTGCTCGATGGCGTCGGCCAGCTTCAGCAGCAGCCCGGCGCGCTCGCCCGGGGTGGTCTGGCTCCAGCTGGCGAAGGCGCGGTTGGCGGCCGAGACGGCGCGGTGCACCTGCTCGGGCGAGGCCTCGTGCACCTCGCACAGCAGCTGCCCGGTGGCGGGGTTGAGGATGGGCTCGGCCGGGCCGTCGCCGGGCACGAGCTGGTGGTCGATCAGCAAGGCGGTGTTGAAGTCGATGGGTGCGTTGGCCATGGTGTCTCCCATTTCGAGGGTTAGGCGGGGTGCAGGCTTTCAGCGGCGGCTGCCCTCTTCGTCGCCCCGGGTGAGCCAGTAGGCGGCGACGATGGGCACGAAGGTGAGCGCGATCATGAACACCGCCACCACGTTGGTGACCGGGCGCTGGCGCGGGCGGATCAGCTCCTGCAGCATCCAGATCGGCAGCGTGGTCTGCTGGCCGGCGGTGAAGGTGGTGACGATGACCTCGTCGAAGCTGAGCGCGAAGGCCAGCAGCCCGCCCGCCAGCAGCGCGCTGCCCAGCTGCGGCAGCACCACGTAGCGGAAGGTCTGCCAGCCGTTGGCGCCCAGGTCCATCGAGGCCTCGATGAGGGAAGGACTCAACCGCCGCAGCCGCGCCACCGCGTTGTTGTAGACCACCACCACGCAGAAGGTGCCGTGGCCGATGACGATGGTCCAGAACGAGAAGGGGATCTCCATCGCGTGGTAGGCCGAGCGCAGCGCCATGCCGGTGAGCACGCCGGGCAACGCGATGGGCAGGATGAGCAGCAGGCTGATCGCTTCGCGGCCGAAGAAGCGGCTGCGCGCCAGCCCCGCGGCGGCCAGCGTGCCCAGCACCAGCGCCACCGCCGTGGCCAGCAGCGCCACCTCGGCCGACAGGCGCATGGCCTGCCACACGTCTTCGCGCTGCAGCGCCACGCCGAACCAATCGGTCGTCAGCGCCGGCGGCGGGAAGACGTAGCTCTTGTCTTCCGCGCTGAAGGCGTAGAGCACGATCAGCGCCAGCGGCACGTGCAGGAAGGCGATGCCGGCCCAGGCGGCCAGCTTCAGCATCGGGGACGCGCGGTCAGAGCGCATCGAAAGCCCCCTTGCGCTTGGCGAACCAAAGGTAGACCACGATGACGAGGATGGGCACCAGCGCGAAGGCGGCGGCGAACGGCAGGTTGCCGGCCACGCCCTGCTGGCGGTAGACCACCTGGCCGATGTAGAGCGTGGAGTTGCCGATGACCTGCGGGATGATGTAGTCGCCCAGCGTGAGCGAGAAGGTGAAGATCGAGCCGGCCGCGATGCCCGGCATGGCCAGCGGCATCACCACGCGGCGCAGCGTCTGGCGCGGCGTGGCGCCCAGGTCGGACGAGGCTTCGAGCAGCGAGCGCGGGATGCGCTCGATGGCCGCCTGGATGGGCAGGATCATGAACGGCAGCCACATGTAGACGAAGACGAGGAAGGTGCCCAGCGGCGAGAAGCTGAGCGAGGGGCCGCCCACCACGGGCACGTCGAGCAATGCTTGCAGCACACCGTCGAGGTAGAGCGCGTTGGCGGCCCACGAGATGGCGCCTTCCTTGGCCAGCAGCAGCTTCCATGCATAGAGCCGCACCAGGTAGCTCGACCACAGCGGCAGCATCACCGCCACGTAGAGCGCCGCCTTGGTGGCGCCGCGCGCGTGCTGCGCCATGTACAGCGCGATGGGGAAGGCGATCACCGTGCAGGCCAGCGTCACGGCCACGGCCATCACGATGGTGCGCGCGGCCACGTCGAGGTTGGCGGGAGTGAAGATTTCGGCGAAATTCTGCAGGCCCAGCTCGTAGACGATCAGGCCCGAGAAGTCGTCGAGGTGGAAGAAAGCGTGCGCCAGCAGGCTGAACAGCGCACCGAGGTAGACCACGCCGAACCACAGCAGCGGCGGCCCCAGCAGCACCGCCAGCCACAGGCCGCGGCGGCGGTAGAGCAGCGCCGAGACGGCGTCGGCCCAGTGGCCGCGGGCTGGCGCCGCGGGCGCGGCGAGTGGCACGGTGTTCATCCGCGGGCGGCCGCCTCGTCGCGGATCACGTGCACCGCGTCGTCGCCCCAGTGCAGGCCGACCTCGTCGCCTACCCCGGGCGGCGCGCCGTCGGCCGGCTCAGGCCGGTCGGCCATCAGCAGCTCGCCGCCGGGCAGCGCCACGTGCAGGCGCCAGAAGGCGCCGAAGAACTGCCGCTCGGTGACGCGGCCGCGGGCGCGGGCACCCTCGTGACCGTTCAGCCGGATGCGCTCGGGGCGGATCATCACCGCATCGGCCCCGGCCGCGAAAGCCCGCGCGGTGGCGCCGTGCAGCACATTGGCCGAGCCGACGAACTCGGCGACAAAGCGGGTGCGCGGCGCCGCATACAGCTCGCCCGGCGTGGCCACCTGCTCCAGCCGGCCCTTGTTGAACACGCCGATGCGGTCGCTCATCGACAGCGCCTCGTGCTGGTCGTGCGTGACGAAGACGAAGGTGATGCCGAGCTGGCGCTGCAGGCGCTTGAGCTCGCTCTGCATCTGCTCGCGCAGCTTCAGGTCGAGCGCGCCCAGCGGCTCGTCGAGCAGCAGCACCTGCGGCTGGCTGATCAAGGCCCGCGCCAGCGCCACCCGCTGCCGCTGGCCGCCCGAGAGCTGCGCCGGCCGGCGCGCGCCCACGTCGGGCAGGCGCACGAGGTCGAGCATCTGCTGCGCGCGGCGCTGGCGCTCGGCGGCGTCGACACCGCGCACCATCAGCGCATAGGCCACGTTGTCCAGGATGCTCATGTGCGGGAAGAGCGCGTAGTCCTGGAACACGGTGTTCACCGGGCGCTGGAAGGGCGGCCTGTCGGTCACGTCCACCCCGCCGATGCGCACCGTGCCCGCGCTCGGCAGCTGGAAGCCGCCGATCATGCGCAGGCAGGTGGTCTTGCCCGAGCCCGAAGGCCCGAGCAGGGTGAAGAACTCGCCGGCGGCGATCTCCAGGTCGACCCGGTCCACCGCGCGCAGCGCCTGGCCGCCCGCCTCGAAGACGCAGGAGACCTGCTGCAGCTCGACGGCAGCCATGCGCTCAGCGCCCGCCGAGGACGGCGATGTAGTCGCTAACCCACTTGTGGTACGGCACGCACTGGTCGCCCTGGGTCTTGCACTTGGCGGTCGGCGTCTTCCAGAAGGCGATGCGGTCGAACGAGCCCAGGCCCTGGCGCTCGCAGCCGCCGTCGCCCAGCAGCGCGTTGCCCTTGCAGGCGGCCAGCACCACCGGCACCGAGCCGAACCAGGCCGAGAGGTCGCCCTGCAGCTTGGGGTTGAGCGAGTGCTCCAGCCACTGGTAGGCGCAGTTGGGGTGCTTGGCCTCGGCGTGCATCATCGTGGTGTCGGCCCAGCCGGTGGCGCCCTCTTCCGGCACCACGGTGGCCACCGGCGCCTTCTTGCTGGCCAGGATGTTGGCCTGGAACTGCCAGCTGCTGCTCGCGGCCACGCCCTCGTTGGTGAAGTCGTCGATCTGCACGAAGGCGTCGTGCCAGTACTTGCCCACCAGCTTGCGCTGGCCGCGCAGCAGGTCGAGCGCGGCCTTGTACTGGGCCTCGTTCAGCTCGTACGGGTCCTTGATGCCGAGCTCGGGCTTCTTCTTCATCAGGTACAGCGCCGCGTCGGCGATGTAGATCGGCCCGTCGAAGGCCTGCACGCGGCCCTTGTTGCTCTTGCCGTCGGGCAGGTTCTGCTCTTCGAACACCACGCTCCACGAGGTGGGCTTCTTGTCGCCGAAGACCTTGGTGTTGTACATGAGCACGTTCCAGCCCCACTGGTAGGGCACGCCGTAGTGCTGGCCGCCCACGTGGTGCCAGGGCGCCTTCTGCAGCCGCGCGTCGATCTTGGAATAGCTGGGCACCAGGGCCACGTTGATCGGCTGCACGCGCTTGCCGGCGATGAGGCGCAGCGAGGCGTCGCCCGAGGCGGTGACGAGGTCGAAGCCGCCCTCGTTCATCAGCGCCACCATCTCGTCGGAGGTGCCGGCGGTCTTCACGTTGACCTTGCAGCCGGTGCTCTTCTCGAAGCTGGTGACCCAGTCGAAATTCTTGTCGGTGGCGCCGCGCTCGATGTAGCCGGCCCAGGCCACGATGTCGACCTGGCCCTCGCCCTTGCCGATGGCCTTGCGCGGCTGCTGCGCCAGCGCCGGTGTGAGGCTGGCCGCGAGCAGCGCCGCGGCGCCGACGAGGTTGAGGCTTGCCTTGATGCTTGCGTTCATGCCGAGTCTCTCCATGTGCCGCCGTTTTTGGCTGGCGGATTCTTCGCGCTTGACCCGGCCCTCGGAAAGTTCAATATTGCCAACCCGGCCTATCGAAAAAAGAGATACCGAGGGGAAACCCTCTCGAAAGAGGTGAGAGAGGGATGCAGCGCCACTTCACGCTCAAGCAGTTCCGCTACTTCGTGGCGGTGGCCGAGTCGGCCTCGGTGGCGGGCGCGGCGCGCCTGCTCAACATCGCGCAGTCGGCCGTCACGCGCAGCATCCAGGAGCTGGAAGACACGCTCGGCCTGCCCCTGTTCGAGCGCAGCTCGCGCGGCATGGTGCTCACGCAGCACGGCCACCGCTTCCAGGCCAGCGCGCGCAAGGTGCTCTCGGCCGTGGCCGAGGCCGGCGCGGTGGACCGCGAGCCCGGCACCGCCCTGACCGGCCAGCTCACGGTGGGTGTGACGAGCCTGGTGGCCGGCTACTACCTGGCCGAGCTGTTCGGCCGCTTCGCCCGCTCGCACCCGGGCGTGGCGATCCAGGTGGTGGAAGACACCGCGCCCTTCCTGGAGCACCTGCTGATCAACGGCGAAGTGGACCTGGCGATCATGGTCAGCAATGCCCTGGGCGACCCGCAGGCGCTGGTGGTGGAGCCCCTGACCCGCTCGCCCAACCACGTGTGGCTGGCCTCGGGCCACCCGCTGGCCGACACGGCGGAGATCAGCCTGGCCGACTGTGCGGCGCACCCCCAGGTGCTGCTGGAGGCCGACCGCATCGAGGGCGTGCTGCGCGCGGTCTGGGCGCGCCACGGGCTTCGGCCGAGGGTGATGATGCGCACCGGCTCGCTGGAGGCGGTGCGCTCGCTGATCGGCGTGGGCGGCGCAATCGCCGTGCTGCCCGACTTCCTCTACCGCCCGTGGACGCTGGACTCGGTGCACATCGAGAAGCGCCCGCTGCGCGAGGCGGTGCCCACCATCGACGTGGGCCTGGTCTGGCGCCGCGGCTCGCGCATGCGCGAGGAGGTGCAGGAGTTCATCGCCATCGCCCGCGAGCCGGGGCGGGCGGGGTGGGTGCGGTGAGCGCGGTTCGCGCGCGGGCGCCGCGGCTCAACGCGCCGCGGCCTGCGAGACGTAGTGCGCCAGCGCCTCGATCTGTGCGTCGGTGAGCTTGCCGCGGTAAGAAGGCATCGCCCCGACGCCATGGCGCAGCGCCTGGGCCACGCGGCCGGCGTCGGGGCGCAGTTCGTCGAGCACGGGGCCGACCTCGCCGCTGCTGGCGGCATCTTTCAGCGTGTGGCAGACGGCGCACGCCGGCATGGCCTCGCCGGCGAAAAGCCGCTTCCCGAGCGCGAAGGCCGCCGCGGCGTCGGCGGGCGTCGTGACCTGCGCGACGGCTTGCGGTGCTGGGGCTGCGAGCGGCGCCAGCAGCGCCAGCATCACCGACACCCGCCGCAGCCGCGGCTGGGCGACCCGCGTCACGCCACCGTGACCTTCACCGCGTGGTCGGCCCAGCTGTTGTTGTTGTAGCCGCCCGCGTTCTCCACCCGTGCCTGCGGCTGGGTCTGGCCGGCCGCGTCGGTGGCACGGCTGGCCAGCACGTGCGTGCCGGGCGGTAGATCGGCCGAAAGCACGAACTGGCGCCAGGCGAAGCGGCCCAGGTCCGGCCCGAAGAAGCGGGCCTCGCGCCAGGTCTGCCCGCCATCGAGGCTCACCTCGACCCGCTTGACCGGCTGCGTGCCGCTGAACGCCACGCCGACGATCTGGACCCGGCCAGCTTTCAGCGGCGCGCCGTCAGCGCCGGGCGTGTTGATCCATGACTTGACGTTCATCTCCAGCACCGAGGGCTGGGCGGGGTCGGCGCTGCCGCCGGGGGGTGTGATGCGGTAGCCGTGCGACATGATCTTCGCGTCGCTCTCGGCGGCGGTGAAGGCCAGGCGCTTGACGTACTTGATGTTGTTGACGCCCTGGTAGCCGGGCAGCACCAGGCGCAGCGGCCCGCCGTGGGCGAGGCTCAAGGGGGCGCCGTTCATCTCCCAGGCCAGCAGGGCGTCGCCCAGCGCCTGGATGGGCACCGAGCGCTCCACGACCACGCTCTTCGCCTCGACGCCGTCGGGCAGCTTTTCGCCGCCGGCGCCGGTGATGAATCGCGCGCCGTCGGCCACACCGCCCAGCGACTGCGCCAGCGCGCGCAGCGGCACGCCCGTCCAGACCACGCAGCCGGCGGCGCCGACCGTCCAGGGCGTGCCGCTGGGCTTGCTGGGGAAGAAGCCTCGGCCGTTGCCCGAGCACTGCAGCACCGTTGCCACCGACTCGATGCCCAGGCCTTTCAACTCGCGCAGGCTCACGGTGCGCGGGGCCTTGACGCCCTCGACCACCAGTTCCCAGGCGTCGCGATCAGTGAGCACGGCGGCGTCCGGCGGCGGCAGGTTGTTGCGCACGTAGAGCTGCTCGGCCGGGGTGATGACGCTGGCGCCGAAAGCGCTGCGACGCGTCTCGATCGTGTTGGACGAATGCACGGTGAGTGCGTTGGCGTCCTTCCAGGCCGCATAGGCCGGCAGCGGTTTGCCCTGCACGGGGGCTTGGGCGCGGGCCGCGGCACCAAGGCCGCCGAGGCCGGCGGCGGTCAACGCGGCGGCGCTGCCGGCGAGCAGCTGGCGGCGGGGCAGGAAAGGCACGGAGTCGGTCATCGAAAAATGCTCCTCATGTCTTGAGCCATTGCAATAACGCGTTACAGCGACCGGGCGCGATGCTAGCCGCGTGGCCGGACGTAACCATCTTCTGTAGTGGAACGTTACAACTCCGCGTGTCAGGCTCGGGCATGATCCCGCCCCGACAAGCGGCGCGTGTTGGTCGCAGCCGCTGGCCCACTGGGGGAGTCCACTGATGAAAGCAGTTACTTGCGCCGTTGCGTGCGCAATGGGTGTACTCATGCCTGCGGTGTCGTGGGCCGAGCTGTCGGCGGTGGTGGCGATCGAGCCCACCGCGCGCAAGGCGGGGCTGATGCTCTCGCGCTTCTCGGCCGAGGCGCAGCTCGGCAAGCTGCTGGGGCAGACCGTGAAGGTCGCCACCACCGAGGACCTGACCGACGTCATGCGGGCGACACGCAGCGGCGGCTACGATGTGTTCGTGGCCCCGGCGCAGGTGGCGGCCTCCGCGCTGGCGCACGGCTACGAGCTGGTCGGCTCGACCGATTCGACCGAGCAGTACGTGCTGGTGGGCCGCGCCGCGCTGGGCTCGGCGGCCGACATGCGCAAGGGCCGCATCTACCTGCCACAGCAGGATTCGATCTACACCTACATGGCCCGCGGCATGTTGACCGCGAATGGCCTGTCGTTCCGCGACCTGCGGACGGTCGAATACGCTCGCTACCCAATGGCGGGCCTGACGGCGATCGTGCTCGGCTTGTCGGATGCCACGGTGGTCCGCCGCGACGACTGGGAAGGCTGGCAGCGCGACAACCCGAGCGCCGCCAAGGTGCTGGCCAGCTCGGGCGCGGTGCCCGGCGGCTTCTCGGTGGCGGTGAAGAAGGACCTGCCCGCCGACGTGCGCTCGAAGCTGGCGAAGTGGTTCGCATCACCCCCCGAAGAAAGCGGCTTGCGGCCGGCTGCGCACCAGGCTGCCCTGGCGCAGTACCAGGCGGTCGCGCAGCTGGGCACCTTCACGCCGGTGCAGCTGCCGGGCGCTTCGGTCGTGACCGCCGCCGAAGCAAAGGCGCTGGTCGCCAAGGGTGCCGTCGTCGTCGACACCCGCAACGAGCGCGAGTACCAGGCCAAGCGCATTCCCGGCGCGCTGTTCGTGCCGTACCACGAGAAAAGCCTGAAGGACGTGGCCTACGACGCCACGCTGGACGACTTCGCCGGCCTCACGAAGCTCGACCCGGCCAAGCCGACGATCTTCCACTGCAACGGGGCCGAATGCTGGAAGTCGTACAAGGCCAGCCGCGCCGCGCTGGCCCAGGGCTTCAAGCAGGTCTACTGGTTCCGCGGCGGCCTGCCGGCGTGGGAGGCCGCCGGCTTCCAGGTCGAGCGCAACGTGCAGGTGGCAACCAAGAGCTGAGCAGCCCGTCGCGCGGGCGGCGACGCCTTCAGCGCTTGGTGAGGTGGTGCCACATGAACGCGTACGTGTCCGCGTTCTCCTCCAGCTGCTGGGCGCGGGTGTTGCCCACGCCGTGGCCGGCGTCGTAGTCCAGCCGCAGCAGCACCGGTGAATCGCCCTGGCGCGCGGCCATCAGGCGGGCCGCGAACTTCAGGCTTTCCCACACCGCCACGCGCGGGTCGTTCACGCCGTGCGGCAGCAGCACGGGCGGGTAGCGGGTGCCGTCCTTCACATGCGCGTAGGGGCTCATCGCCAGCAGGCCCTTGAAGCCTTCTTCAGTGGTGACCGAGCCGAACTCGGGGATGTTGGCCGGCCCGTTGGGCTCGAACTCGAAGCGCAGGCCGTCGTGCACGCCGACGGCCGGCACCACCGCGCCGAAGAGGTCGGGGCGCGCGGTCAGCACGCGGCCGGCGAGCAGGCCGCCGGCGCTGCGGCCGCTGAAGCCGAGCTGGCGCGGGTTGGTCCACTTTTCAGCGATCAGGTGTTCGGCGCAGGCGATGACGTCGAGCCAGGTGTTGACCTTGCGGATGCCCTTGCCGGCGAGGTACCAGTCGTTGCCGAAGACGCCGCTGCCGCGCGGGTTGGCGAAGGCCAGCACGCCCCCGCGCTCCAGCCAGGCCAGGCGCTCGCGGCGGAAGTTGGGCTCCATCGTGAAGCCGTAGGAGGCGTAGGCCGAGAGCCAGACCGGGTTCTTGCCGTCGCGCTTCACGTCGCTGCGGTGGACGATGCTCATCGGCACCATCGCGCCGTCGTGGCTGCGCACCATCACCTCGGTGGTCGCGAGGCCGGTGGGGGCGTCGATGGGCGCGAGCGCCGGCAGGCCGAGGTCGCGCGCTTCGGGCTCGGCGGCCTGCACGCGCAGGTAGCGCAGGCCCTGCGTCCAGCCCTGCAGGCCGATCACCAGGCCGTCCTGCCCCACCGTGGCCGCATCGCGGCCCCAGCCGAAGTCGACATAGACCTGGCCGGCCAGCGGCAGCGGCTGCTGCTCGAACTTCGCGCCCGCTTCGTAGCGCTGGCGCAGCAGCACGTTGACGTTGCCCTCGCGGGCCAGCACCCACAGCGCGTCACGCGCGGCGACCACGCGCTGCACCACGCGATCGGACGCGGGCAGCACCAAGCGCGGCGGCTGCTGTGGCTGCGCCAGGTCGTAGGCCAGCACCTGCTGGCGCGGCGCGCCTTTGTGGCTGACGGCGTAGAGCGTGCTGCCGCGCACGCTGTAGTCGACCACGCCGTCTTCCACGCGCACCACGGGTGTCCAGCGCATGGTGGGGTTGCGCAGCTCGCTCCAGGGGCCGGTGTAGAGCGCCAGCTCGTTGGCCACACCGTTGCCCACCAGCACCAGGGCCTGGTCGGTGCCGGGGATGCGGCGCACCAGCACGTCGCCGTCGCGGCCGGGGTTCAGGCCGGGCCAGGCGCGGCCGGGCAGGGTCTCGTCCTTGGCGGGCTGGCCGCCTTCGGGCAACGTGATCAGGGCGAGCTCGGAGTCGCGGTACTTGTCGAGCGCCGTGCGGCCGGGGCCGGGGGCGTGCAGCCGGTGCATCGCGAACTGCGTCTCGCTCTGCCAGCTGGGGATGCCGGCACGCGGCAGCGGGCCCAGCACCACGCGGCCGGAGGCCACCTCCACCACGTAGAGCCAGTGCTCCTCGGAGCCGGCCGCCGAGACCAGCACGCCCACGTGGGTGGACTGCGGCGAGGCGCTGAACTGGTTGATGGCCTGCGGCTGGCCCGGCTTGGCCCCGGGCACCGACACGGTCATCGGGTCGAAGAGGGCCCGGTCCTGCGTGCTGCCGGGCGCGCGCCACATCAGCTTGAACTGGTTGTCGGCCACGCCGCGCCGCAGGAAGAACAGGCTGCCGTCGTTGCGCAGCTGCACGCGGTTCACGTTGTCGCTGCCCGCGCGCTCCAGCGCGTCCAGCCGGGCCAGGAAGGCGGCGCGCTCGGGCAGTGCCTGCAGCGTGCGGTGGGCGTGGTCGCTGTGGGCCTTCATCCAGGCCTGCACCTCGGGTGCGGCCGTGTCTTCCATGTAGCGGTAGGGGTCGCTGGTCTGCACGCCGAAGTGCGTGTCCACCACCGGCCGCACCGGCGCCACCGGCAGCTCGGCCGCGAACGCCTGCAGGCCCACCACCAGGCTGGCCACCGGGCCGCCCACGAGCGCCCAACCCCTCCTCTTGCACGTCATGTGTTCCCCTTGCCTCTCTGTCTGGATCAGGCGGGGGATTTCATCGACACTTCCGACCCAAGTCAATATTGATCAACTCGATCAACTCAAGCTTGGAGGCTTCATGGGCAGCCCGCCACCGCGGTCCACCGGCGAATTGCTCAGCGCCGAAGAGGCCGCCGCGCGACTGGGCGTGCGCCGCGCCACGCTCTACGCCTACGTCAGCCGCGGGCTGCTGACGGCGTTGGCCGACCCGCAGCAGCCCAAGCGCAGCCGCTACTCGGCCTACGAGGTGGAGCGATTGCTGTCGCCCACGCCGGCACGAGGCCGCACGCCGGAACCGCAGGCGGCCCTGTACGAAGGCTGGCCGCTGGTGGACACGGCGCTCACCGGCGTGGTGGACGGCGTGCTGGTGGTGCGCGGGCAGCCGCTGGTGGCCTGGGCGGCGCACGCGAGCCTGGAAGACACCGCCGCCCTGCTCTGGCAGGTGCACGCCAAGGCGGCCTTCGGCGGGCCGGCGCCGGTGTTGCCCGCGCTGTGGCACCGCACTGCGGCCGACCTGGCACCCGCCGACCCGCAGAGCCGCGCGGTCGCGCTGTGGAGCCTGGCCATGCCCCACCTGCACGGCGAGGTAACGCTGCAGGGCGAGGCCCTGGCCGCTGCCCTGGGCGCGCACCTGCGCGTCGCCTTCGCCTGCTACCTGGGGCGGGCGCCGAGCGCCGCGCCGCTGCACCTGCAGGTGGCCGAGGCCTGGAGCGTGCCGGCCGGCGGGCACGACGCGCTGCGCCAGGCGCTGGTGCTGTGCGCCGACATCATGGTCAACCTGATGGGCCTGTCCGGCCGCATGCTGGCCTCGGTGCAGGGCAGCCTGGCGGCGGGCCTGCTGGCCACGCTGGCCTATGGCTTCATCCGCCTGAGCGGTGGCGAGTTCGAGGTGGTGGAGGCGCTGTTCGACGAGGTGCTGGCGGGTGGCGAAAGCGGCAGCCCGGCCGCGGTGGCAGCGTCGCATCGCGCCCGCGGCGAGACACTGCCGGGCTTCAACCACGATTTCTTCCCGCAGGGCGACCCCCGCGGCGCGGCGCTGCTGTCGCTGGCCGATTCGCTGGGCTCGCCGGCCGGCGCCTGGGTGCAGGCGATGCGGGACGCGCACCCGCTGCACCCCACCCTCGACTTCGGCCTGGTGGCGCTGCGGCGCGCGCTGGGCGCACCGCGCCACGGTGCCTTCAGCCTGATGCACATGGCGCGCTGCGCCGGCATGCTGGGCCACGTCGTCGAGCAGCGCCGGCAAGGCCGGCGCATGTGGGTGCAGTCGCGTTACGTGGGCGCGTCGGTCGGCGGGGCCTGAGGCGCCGCTCCGGCCACGACCGCCGCCAGCTCGGCCTGCCAGGCCGCGAGGGCGGGGCCGCGCAGCAGGGCGCCGTCGAGGCGCGTGGCGTCCAACGAGGCCGTCGCTTGCGCGCGGCGCGCCATGAGGCTGCCTTCGGGCAAGAGCTGCCACACCGGCACCTCGCGCTGCGCCGGGCCTGGGCGTACGCGCTGCAGGCGGCGCTCCAGCGCGCCAACCTCCCAAGGCGTGTCGAGGTGGATGACCAGCGGCGCGGCCAGCTGCACGCCGATGCGCGACTCGGCGCCTGGCGGCGCATCGGCCACCAGCAAGATGCGCGGCTCGGTGGCTTCGCGGAAGGCGCGCAGGGCCTGGTCTGCCAGGCGGGGCGCGCCGGTGACGGGCAAGGCCTCGGCGGGCAGGCCCTCGGCGCACAACGCGTCGGCCAGGGCGGGCAGGCCCACCGCGTCTTCGCTGAAGACGACGATGCGGCCGGCGCCCGCGGCCAGGGCATCGCGCAGCAGAGCGGGCAGGGCCGCCATGTTGGCGGTGCGGGCCGCGCCCCAGGCCGCGTGCAGCGCCTGGCGCAGGGCGAGCTGGTCGCTGTCGGCCAGGAAGCCGCTGCGCTGCCAGCGCGCCAGGCGCTGGGTGATCCCGGCCTGGATCGCCGCTTCATCCGCGAGCGCCGGTGTGCGGCGCTCGCGGTGCTGCCAGGCGGGCCACTGCGCCGCCACGTCGGCGAAGCGACGCGCCAGCAGCAGCGGGGCCAGCGCGTCGGCGTCGCCGTCACGTTGCCAGCCGGCAAGGCCGCCCTGGCGGAGCTGGTCGACGGCGGCAAGCAGCGCCAGGGCCTCGGGCCGCTGCAGCAGATCGGCCGGCGCGAGCACCCACAGCCACGGCGCCGCCTGGGCGGTGGGCGTTTCGGCCTGCACCGGGTGCAGCGCGCCGCGCTGGTCGAGCAGCAGCAGCTCGGTGCCCTCGGGAACGGGTTGATCGGGGGTGAGCAGGGTCAGTGCGTTGGCTTCGTGATCCCGTTCGTCACCGCCGATGCGCGCCCAAGCGTCTTGCCAGCCCGAGTGCGCCTCGACAGGCGCCTGCACCACCGGTGCGGGGCTGCCGAAGTGCCGCATCACCAGGCGGGCAGCCAGCAGCAGCTCGGCCTCGGGCTGCAGCGCCGACTCGTCGGCCAACACGCAGCGGCCGACGCAGGCGGCGAAGAAGGCCGCTTCCAGCTGGCAGGGGCGCCAGCCGGCGAGCAGGCTGCCCTCGGGCTGCGCTGCCGGCTCCAGCCCCTGCGGATGGCGCGATTCGAGGTGCGCGATGCGGGCCTGCAGGTCGCCCAAGCGGGCCAGGTGCTGCCAGACGGCGGGCTCAACCTCGACATGGTGGCCGGTGCGTCCGGCGATCGCCAGCAGCTCGGCCAGGTCGTCGACCTGCCCCAGCGCGAGCGTGCCATCGCCGCGGGCCGGCTGCCAGCGCCGCGCGGCCTGCGCCAGCGTCTCGGGGCAGCGGGCGCCGGCCTGCCAGCGCAGGCGGCGCTGCAGGCCGTCTTCGAGGGCCAGCAGGCTGTTGGGTGGCAGCGGCGGGGCCGTTGGGGCGGGTTCCGGTTCGGGTTCCGGTTCGGGCTCGGCCGCGACCTCGGGCTCGACGGGCGCCGGTGGGGGGGCAGCTTCGGCGGTGTCAACCGGCGCCTCGGCGTGCCGCTCGGCCGCAGGCGGCGCTGCGGGCTCTACGGCATCGGCCGGTGACTCGGCGGGCTCGGCATCGACGGCAGCGGGCAGCGCCGAGTTCGCGGTGGCCGCGGCGCGGAGCCGGCGCGGCCGGGGGGCGCGCGCCTTGGGTGGCTCGGCCGTGGCCGATGCAGCGGGCCCGGCCGCTGCTGCCACCGCGTCGCCC
>JBMOQN010000048.1:0-54037 GCA_049322835.1 Pseudomonadota bacterium
CGACCGCGAAACCATGAGCCCCGCCGGGTCCCCCCTGCCGCGACGCTCGATACCAGCAGCAGCGCAGGCCATCTAGTGCGCCCCTTTCAACTCGACATTCGCGCTGCCCATGTAGGCCTCGATCACCGCCGGGTTCTTCGACACCTGTTCGTAAGGGCCCTCGGCCAAGGTGGCGCCGCGCTGCAGCACGGTGATGGTGTCGGCGATGCTCGCGACCACGCTCATGTTGTGCTCCACCATCAGGATGGTGCGGTCGGCCGACACCTTCTTGATGAGCTGGCGGATGCGGTCCACGTCTTCCAGGCCCATGCCCTGGGTGGGCTCATCGAGCAGCATCAGCTTCGGCTCCATCGCCAGCGTGGTCGCGATCTCCAGCGCACGCTTGCGGCCGTAGGCCAGCTCCACCGCCGGCGTGCCGGCGTAGGCGGCCAGGTCCACCGCCTGCAGCAGCTCCATCGCGCGGCCGTTGAGCGAATCGAGGCTGCGCTCGCTGCGCCAGAAATGGAAAGAGTTGCCCAGCTTGCGCTGCAGCGCGACGCGCACGTTCTCGAGCACCGAGAGGTGCGGGAACACCGCCGAGATCTGGAACGAGCGGATCACGCCGCGGCGCGCGATGTGGGCCGGCGACTCGCCGGTGATGTCGTGCCCGTCGAAAGCGATGCGGCCGGTGGTTGGCGTGAGGAACTTGGTCAGCAGGTTGAAGCAGGTGGTCTTGCCGGCGCCGTTGGGGCCGATCAGCGCATGGATGTGGCCGCGCTTCACGCGCAGGTTCACCTTGCTGACGGCGACGAAGCCCTTGAACTCCTTCGTCAGGTCCTGTGTTTCGAGGATGTACTCGCTGCTGCTCATCGCTGCTCCGTGGGTCGCGCGCCCAGCCGCTGGGAGAGCGTGCGTGCCGCCTGCATCACCAGTTGCCGCTGGCGCTCGGTCTGCTCTTCGTTCAGCACGGCCTTGTTGAGGCAAACACCCAGCCCGGCGACCGGCTGGCCGCTCGCGTCGAAGATCGGTGCAGCCAGCGCGACGACGCCCTCTCGGATGCCTTCGTCGTCGATGCTCCAGCCGCGCTCGCGAACGCGGGCCAGCTCGTCCAGCAGCTCGGCCTGGGTGCCCGCGCCGTTGCCCGTCAGCCGCGGCAGAGGGCCTGGCGGGAAGAGGGCGCGCAGCTGCAGCGCCGGCAGGTGCGCCAGCATGGCTTGGCCGGTGGCGGACAGGTGGGCCGGCAGCCGCATGCCGATGGTGAAGTTCAGGCCCAGCGGGCGCGCACCGTTGCGCACCGCCACATAGACCACCTCCGGCCCGTTGAGCACCGACAGGATCAGCGTTTCCTCCGGCGCCGGCGCGCCGCGCCACAAGGCCTCAAACTCGCCCGCCACGCTGGTGCTGGCCACGAAGGCCTCGGCCAGGCTCATCACGCCAGGGCCGATCTGCAGCGCGCCGTTGTCGGCCCGGCGCAGGTAGCCCACGCTGAGCAAGGTGTTGCACAGCCCATGCACGCTGCTCTTGGGCAGTCTCAGCGCCTGCGCCACGTGGGCCATGCTGAGGGGCTCGCGCTGCCGGGCCAGCAGATCCATCACCGCCACCGCCCGCACCACGGCAGGCACCAGGCTACTGGGCCGGGTGGGGGGTTGAACAGGTGCCGCAATCATCAGTGTTCGATGGGCTGAACCGGGTTCATGGATATGAACTGGCAGTCTAGGCACGCGGGGGGTGTGCAGCAATGGCGGAGGACCCCGGTCGCGGGAAAACACCGACCGGCTTGGCGGCTCCCGAAAGGACCGGAGCCCAGGAAATGGCCGGTGGCACAGCCTTTCCTTTCGCGAGCGCAGCGCCGGCGCCTGCCTAGGATCGACCGTCGACATGGAAGCCGCGCGCACGTCGTCGACCCCCCTCGTTGCCGAGACCGGCCGCGCCTGGCTGGCGTGGGCCTTGCCCCTGCTGCTGGCGAGCCTGGCCGCCGGCGAGGTGGCCGAGCTGGCGCCGGACCTGCGCCTGTCGGCCGGCCTGCACCTGGCCGCGCTGATGCTCACGGTCGCGGCGGTGGCCTGCTGCAAGCTCGGTGTGTGGCGCCTGGCCGTGCGCCACGGCCGGCGCCCGGGCCGCTCGGCCCAGGCCTGGGCGGTGCGGGCTGCATTGCTGGCTGGCGCGGCGCTGCTGGGCTGGACGTTTGCCCTGCAGCAGCGCCCGGCCCAGGCACTGGAAATGGGCCGCATCGCCCTCGGCCACGACCCGGTGCCCATCGTCGACGTCCTGCCCACGCCTGACGGCCGCAGCCTGCTGCTGCGCGGCTCGCTCGGCAGTGGCTCGGCCGCTCGGGTGAGGGTGGCATTGGCCGAAACCCCCGCCGTGCAATGGGTGCGGCTCGACTCGGCCGGTGGCCGCCTGCTCGAGGCCGAAATCATCGCCGCCGAAATCCAGCGCCTGGGCCTGGACACCCATGTCGAAGGCCACTGTGCCAGTGCCTGCACGCTGGTGCTGCTGGCGGGGCGCACACGCACCGCCGCGCCCGAGGCGCAGATCGGCTTCCACCGCCCGCAGTTCGCCGGCGTGGATGCGCAGCAGCTCGGCGACACACCGGTGCTGTTGAATGCCTACCGCAGCGCCGGCCTGGGCGAAGCCTTCATCGAGCGGGTGCGCCGCACCCCCAGCGATGCCGTGTGGTACCCCGCCCGCGCCGAGCTGCTCGACAACCGCGTCCTCGGCGGCACCCGCTGAGCCGCGGCCCCGGCCGCCTCAACCGATCGCTCGAATTGAGGGGCAATTGGCCCGATCTGCATCAGCATGTAGGCTTCCTGCCCGGTGAGAGCCCTCCGGCTGTCACATGCGAATACAGCCTTCTCCCAGCATGTCCCTATCTTGAGGGATGTGATGACTTCCCAGCCCCTCTGCGCCATGAACTTCGCTCAACGCCTGCCATCTTCCCGCTCCGGCGCCTCGCGCGCGGCCCTCTGGTCGCTGCTGGCCGCCGCCGGCGCCGCCGTGGCCGCTCCCGGCACCGGCAACCCCGAGGGCAAGTGCACCGTGCCGGTGGCCGGCCGCGCCGCCAACGTGACCAACCCCACCCACGTGATCGGCACCGGCACCCCCGCGAGCTGCACCTCCGAGGCGGTGGTCAAGGCGGTGGCTGCGGGCGGCGTCATCACCTTCAACTGCGGGCCCGACCCGGTCACCATCACGATGAAGCAGACGGCCAAGGTCTTCAACGACCGGCCCAACGTGACCATCGACGGCGGCGGCAAGGTCACGCTCAGCGGTGGCGGCGTGCGCCGCATCCTCTACCAGAACACCTGCGACCCGGCCCAGAAGTGGACGACCGACCACTGCCACACGCAGGAACTGCCCAAGCTGACGGTGCAGAACCTCACCTTCACCCGCGGCAACTCGGCCGGCCAGACCTACGGCCTGGGCGAGGTGCTGGGCGGCGGCGCCATCTACGTGCGCGGCGGCCAGTTCAAGGTCGTCAACTCGCGCTTCTTCAAGAACAGCTGCGAAGCCACCGGGCCCGACCTGGGCGGTGCGGCGGTGCGCGTCTTCGGCAACTCGCCGGTGGCGCCGGTGTACATCACCAACAGCACCTTCGGCGGTGGCCGGCTCTATGCCAACAACTGCTCCAACGGCGGCGCCATCAGCGGCCTGCACGCCTCGTTCACCATCACCAACAGCCTGATCACCTACAACAACGCGATCGGCTACGGCGCCAACCCGCCGGCCCAGGGCACGCCCGGCGGTGGCAGCGGCGGCGCGATCTACCAGGACGGCAACACCATCGACCTGACGATGTGCGGCACCAAGATCGCGCACAACCACGCCAAGGAAGGCGGCGGGGCCTCGTTCTTCGTCAGCAATGACCTGACCGGCACCATGTCGATCACCGACTCGACGCTGATCGACAACCCGAGCGACAAGTTCGAGACCCGCGGCCTGCCGGGCATCTTCATCCTGGCCCGCCCCGGCCAGCCGGTGATCACGAACTCGATCCTCAAGCCCTGACGGGCTGGTGCGAGGCCACTCAGCCGACGACGGCGGTGGCCTCGATCTCGACCAGGATCCCCGGCTCGTACAGCATCGACACACCGATCAGCGCGGCCGGGGCCGGCGTGATCCGCAGCTCTTCGGCCGCCTGCTGCAGGCCGGCGGCGAAGGCTGGCATCTTGTCCAGCCGCCAGTCGACGACATAGATCGTCAGCCGCACCACGTCGGCGAACGACGCACCGGCGCTCGCCAGCGCGAGACCGACGTTGCGGTAGGCCTGCGCCACCTGCCCGGCCAGGTCATCGGGTGCGACCAGCTTGCCCTCGCTGTCGTAGGCCACCTGGCCCGCCACGTGCACCTGCCGCGTGCCGGTGGCCACGGCCACCTGCCGGTACACGTCGGGCTGGAAGAGGCCTGCAGGGTTGCTCAGGGTCACGGGCATGGCGAAATCCGAAGTCGGTGGGGTGAAGGCACTGTAGCCAGCGCATTGGCGAACCGGCGTCGCCACTGAAGCGCCGGCCCGTGCCCCACCTGCCGGGGTAGCATCGCGCGCCCGCCCCAGGCCCGGAGCCTGCACCCATGCCGCGCGCGAACCTCAACGACATCCTCGTGTTCCTGGCCGTCGTCGACGCGGGAAGCTTCATCGCCGGTGGCCGCGCGCTGGGCCTGACCCGCTCGGCGGCCGGCAAGGCCGTGGCGCGGCTGGAAGACCGGCTCGGCGTGCGCCTGCTGAACCGCACCACACGGGCGCTGAGCCTCACCGACGAAGGCCGGCTGTTCCACCAGCAGGGGGCACACATCCAGTCGGCGATCGACGACGCCGAGGGCAGCGTGGCAGCCGGTGGCGGCACGCCCCGGGGCGTGCTGCGGGTGACAGTGCCGGACGCCTTCGGGCGCCTGGTCGTGGCGCCCCTGCTGCGGCAATACCTCGAAGCCTGGCCCGAGGTGCAAGTCGAGGTCAACTTCACCGATCGCCGGGTCGACCTGGTGGAAGAGGGCTTCGACCTGGCGCTGCGCATCGGCGCCGCCGACCTCGACGCGAGCCTGGTGTCGCGCGTGGTGGCCAGCTACCGCCCCTTCCTCTGTGCCTCGCCCGGCTACCTGGCCCGCCACGGCGAGCCCACCTGCCCCGACGACCTGGCCCGGCACGACTGCCTGCTCTTCAGCAGCCGGGGCCGGCGTCAGGCCTGGCGCCTTCGCGGCCCGGACGGGCAGTGGGCCAAGGCCGAAGGGCGCAGCCGGCTGCGCATGGACAGTGGCGAAGCCATCCGTGACGCGGCCGTCGCTGGCCTGGGCATCGGGCTGCTGCCGGCCTTCCTCGTCGAGGGCGACCTGGCCACCGGCCGGCTGCGGGCCGTGCTGCCAACGGCCGACCTCGGCGAAGTGAAGATCGTGGCGATCTACCCGACGCGGCGGCACCTGGAGCCGCGCGTGCGGCGCTTCATCGACCTGCTGGTGCAGGCGCTGGGCGGCCCGCGCTGAACGAGCGCAGCAGCAGCGCCCAGGCCAGCGCCGCGAAACACAGAGAGCACACCACCGCCGCGATGGCCATGCCCGGGCGCGGCACGGCGGCGGCGCCCTCCGCCAGCATCTGCATCAGGCGCGGCCCCTGCATCAGGCCGATCGAGGCGGCCACGCACCACAGCGGCAGCAGCAGGGCCAGTTGCCCCACGGCGCGCCAGCGCCGCGCCCACCCATGCCACACCAGCCCCGCCGCAAAGGCGAGCGGCCACAGCGCGAGAAAAGCGCTGAACACCACCGCCAGCAGGAAGGTGAAGGAAGGCATGCCGCCAGCGAGTCTACGTGCGAGCACTCGAAAGCGATGCGCCAGGCGGGTATGGATGCTTCATAATACAAATCCTTCTCATTTAGATTAAATCTTCGGCCGTGCGGCCGAGGGGCGCCTTTCGCGGACATGACCCTTCACATCGCCTCTCGCATCGCCGCCAGCGTGTTCGGCGGCTGGCTGTTCACCTGGGGCTTCGTGACGCTGGGCATCACCTCGGCCGTGGCGCTGGGCATGCCCTATGGCGACGCGCGCACGCTGCTGTTCCTGTTGGCGTTCCTGGTCTTCCTCGGCATGTTCCTGTGGTCCTTTTCTGCGGCCAGCCTCGCCAAGGTCTGGCTGCTGCTGGTCGGTGGCGGCGGCGCGATGACCGGCGCCGCCTGGCTGCTCACCCAACGGCTGGCCTGACCTGAAGGAGTTCGATCGATGTTCCCCTCCTTCCGCCTTTCCATGGCATGGCTGCACACCTGGTTCGGCCTGGTGCTGGGCTACGTGCTGATGGCGTGCTTCTTCTTTGGCTCGCTCTCGGTCTTCGACCGCGAGATCGACCGCTGGGCGCTGCCAGAAACGCGCTTCCCGGCGCAGCCGATGCCGTCGTTCGACACGGTGCTCAAGCCGGTCTACGACAAGCTGCGCGCGCACCCCGACGACATGGCCGCCACCCAGGCGCGCGTGGAAGGCGAGATCCCGCACCCGGACACGCTGAAGCTCGCCTCGCTCTACGCCTACACCACCCACCGCGACCCGGTGCTGGCCATCGGCGGCGAGTACGGCATCCCCAACAAGCCCAAGGACGCGTCGGACGACCACCAGCACGTGCATGGGTGGGCCACCATCGACCCGCGCAACGGCAACTTCCTGCCGCAGGGCGAGCTCAAGCTCGGCAGCGAGTTCTTCTACCCGATGCACTACAGCCTGCACCTGCATTGGATGAACCTCGGCTACTGGGTCGTCGGCTTCGCGGCGCTGGTGATGCTGGCCGCGCTGGTGAGCGGCGTGGTGATGCACCGCCGCGTCTTCCGCGAGTTCTTCACCTTCCGCCCGAAGAAGAGCCCGCAGCGCAGCGCGCTCGACCTGCACAACCTGACCGGCGTGGTCGCGCTGCCCTTCCACTTCTTCTTCGCCTTCACCGGCCTGGTGATCTTCGCCGGCATCTACCTGCCGGTGTCGGAGACCATGCTCAAGCCGCTGGCCAAGGCCCACGAGGTGGCGGAGGCTTCCCGCAAGGGACTGCCCCACGAGCCGGCCGGCGTGGCCGCGCCCCTCGCGTCGGTCGACGCGATGGTGGCCGAAGCGAAGAAGCGCTGGGCCGCGCGCGGCATGCCCGGCGAGGTGGGCTACCTCTACATGGACCACATCGGCGACAAGAACGGCTACGTGAGCCTCTTCCGCGCCGGCAGCGACCAGGTCGCGCTGGTGGGGCAGGGCGTGCACTTCGAGGCCGCCACCGGGAGGGTGATCCGCGAAGACCCGGCGCCCAATGCGGTGAACAGCGTCAACGAGTACCTCACCGGCCTGCACCTGCAGCACTTCCGCCATTGGCTGCTGCGCTGGTTGTACGTGGTCGGCGGCCTGGCGGGCTGCGTCTGCATCGCCACGGGCTTCATCTTCTTCGTCGAGAAGCGCAAGAGGCAGCACGCCGCCAAGGGCATCGCGGGCAGCCGCATCGTCGATGCGCTGGGCGTGACCACCGTCACCGGCATGGTGGCCGCGGCCATCAGCGTGCTGCTGGCCAACCGGCTGCTGCCGGTGGGTCTGCCGCAGCGCGGCGAATGGGAAGAAACCTTGTTCTGGAGCGCGTGGGCGATCGCCCTGGCCCATGCCCTGTGGCGCACCGCGCCGGTGGCGCAAGCCCGGCTGGCGCCCGCCTGGCGCGAGCAGTGCCTGGCCATCGCCGCGCTCGCCGTGGCCGCCGTGGGGGCCAACTGGGCCACCACCGGAGACCACCTGCTCAAGACGATTCCTGCAGGCTACTGGCCGGTGGCCGGGCTCGACCTGGCGCTGCTGGCCACCAGCGGCATCGCGCTGCTGGCGGCCACCCGGCTGCGCCGGCGCGAGCGCGCCGCGGGCGGCAGCGAGAAGGCCGCCCCGGTGGCTGCTGCCGGCGAGCGCACGCCGCTGGCCGCCAACCCGGTGGTGATGTCGCAAGGAGCCGGCGATGCCTGAGGCCCTGGTTCAAGCGCTGTGGCTGGCCGCCGGCCAGGGGTGCGCGCTGGCCGGCTTCGGCTGGCTCGCGCTGACGATGGACACCCATTGGGACCAGGTGCGCGGCCCGCAGCCGGCGCCGGCGCCCACCGCGCGGCCGCTGCGCATCCTGCGCGTGCTGGGTGCGCTCGGCCTGGCCGCCTCGCTGGGCTGCGCCCTGATGGCCGACCACCCCACCATGGCCGCGCTGGTGTGGATCATGGCGATGGCCCTGGGCGCGCTGGCCACCGCCTTCACGCTCGCCTGGCGCCCGGCGGCGCTGCGCGTGCTGGTGGCCTGGGCGTGACACCTCACGCCATCGGCGGGTCGGTCTCGCGCTCGAATCGGCGGGGTGCGGCCAACGCGGCGATGAAGGCTTCCGCCTCGTCGTCCGCGAACGCCGTCGCGATGATGAACGCTGGGTCCAGCGAAGTCTGCGGCACGCCGGCCGCGTCCAGCAGCTGGGTGCCGGCGCCGAGCACCAGCAGCGGCTTGCAGTGCCGGTAGGTGTCGCGCACGAAGGCCAGCGCATTCGCATCCGCGGCCATGGCCGCGACCGCTGCCGCGCCGTCCGGCACCACCACGCCGTCGAAGAGGAACCCGGGCTCGTTCTCGAACGACGCATCGGCCTCGAGCACCTGCCCGTCATCGGCGGTCAGCGGCCCGATCTGCGGGCCGACCAGGCGGGGCACGGCGCCCTTCGCTTCGAGCGCCTGCCGGAGGCGCAGCACGCCGGCAGGGGCCACGCCAGGGGCGACCATCAAGGCGACCTTGCGGGCCTGGGGGGAGCCGTTGCCCGGCAGGGCCGTGAGCGACAGCGCCGGCGACTGGCGCACTTCGGGCTCCTCGGGGGCCTCCAGCGCGAGGGGCAGCGGGTCGGGCAGCGGGTCCATGCCCAGGCGCTCGCCGACCTGCCGCGCCAGATCCTCTGATGCATTGCGCAGCGAGGCCACCATGCGGCGGCGGATCGCCGGCACCGTGACTTTGCTCAGCTCGAAGCGGAAGGCCGCGGCGATGTGCGCCTGCTCGGCCGGCGTCTGGCTCTCGTAGAACAGCCTGGCCTGGCTGTAGTGGTCGGCGAACTTCTCGGGCTTGGCGCGCACCTTGGCCTGCTCCTCCTCGGCACGCAGGCGCGCCGGCACGGAAACATAACCATGCATCGCACCGGCCTGGAACGGGCAGCCGCCACCCAGCGAGTTGGGCTCGTAGGACACGCGGCCCCGGTGGATCTGGTGCTGGTGCAAGCCGTCGCGCTGGTTGTTGTGCACCGGCGCGAGGGGCGCGTTGATGGGCAGCTGCTGGAAGTTGGGCCCGCCCAGGCGCGACAGCTGGGTGTCGACGTAGGAGTGGAGGCGCCCGGCCAGCAGCGGGTCATTGGAGAAGTCGATGCCCGGGATGACATTGGCCGTGCAGAACGCCACCTGCTCGGTCTCGGCAAAGAAGTTGTCCGGGTTGCGGTCCAGCACCAGCCGGCCGACCGGCGTCAGCGGCACCAGCTCGACCGGCACCAGCTTCGTCGGGTCGAGGATGTCGAAGCTGAAGCCCTCTGCCTGCTCCTCGGTGAAGACCTGCACCGCCAGCTCCCACTCGGGGTAGGCGCCGCTTTCGATCGCCTCCCAGAGGTCGCGGCGGTGGAAATCGGGGTCGGCACCGGAAATCTTGACCGCCTCGTCCCACACCAGCGAATGGGTGCCCAGCACCGGGTTCCAGTGGAACTTGCAGAACACCGACTCGCCGGCCTCGTTCACGAGGCGGAAGGTGTGCACCCCGAAGCCCTGCATGGTGCGCAGGCTGCGCGGGATCGCGCGGTCGCTCATCACCCACATCAGCATGTGGGTGGATTCGGGCATCAGCGAGACGAAGTCCCAGAAGGTGTCGTGAGCGCTCGCCGCCTGCGGCATGGCGTGGTGCGGCTCCGGCTTCACCGCGTGAACAAGGTCCGGGAACTTCATCGCGTCCTGGATGAAGAACACCGGCATGTTGTTGCCCACCAGGTCCCAGTTGCCCTCGTCGGTGTAGAACTTGACGGCGAAGCCGCGCACGTCACGCGCCGTGTCCTTCGACCCGCGCTCGCCGGCCACGGTCGAAAAGCGCACGAAGACCGGCGTGACCTTGCCCGCTTCCTGGAAGGGCGCGGCCTTGGTGTGCTGCGTGAGCGGGGCCTCGCAGATGAAGCGGCCGTGCGCGCCCGAGCCGCGCGCATGCACGATGCGCTCGGGGATGCGCTCGTGGTCGAAGTGGGTGATCTTCTCCCGCAGGATGAAGTCTTCCAGCAGCACCGGGCCGCGCGGCCCGGCCTTGAGCGAATTCTGGTTGTCGGCGATGCGCACGCCGTGGTTGGTGGTCAGCGGCTGCCCGGAGGCGTCCACCCGCGCGGCGTCCAGCGGCTGGATGGTGGCGTTGAGGCTCTCCACCGCGGGGGCACCGGTCTTGGCCGAGTCGTTGGCTTCGGACAGCGTGCTCGCGCCCGGCAGGTGAGAGGTGGGCTCCACGGTCGCCCCGCGCGGTGGGGCGATCCCGTTCTCGAAGCCATGCTCGGCGGCCTTGGTCTCGTTGTGGGGGAACGCGGCGGCCAGGTCGTCCGTGTCGCGTTGCTGCTGCGCGGGCAGCGCGCCACCGTCGGGCGGCGAGGCGGGGCCGCTGTCGCTGCGGGCCGGTTCTGCGGAGGGGGAAGCGGGCGGCTTGGGCTTGGGCATGGAAAAGCTCCATCGGTTGGTGGCGTTCAATGCCTTGGCAATGCGCATGCCGTGGCCCGCGCCGCCGATGGCGCCTGCGCCGCAATCGGCGCTCGGCGCCCCACCCCGGTCCCCCCATGCGACCTGTGCGAGCGCCAGAGCGGCGAGATCGTTCGCCTGGTCCGCGACGCGCCGCCGACCGCGTACCGCCTGCAATGGCCCGGCGCCCATGCCGCGCGACGGGGCAGGTTGCCGGGACCGGGGATTGCCGCTAGGCGGGCGGACCAGGCCTGGCCCCCGGGTCAGGCCATCCCAAGCCCGCTCAAGGGCCATGGGGAAGGCAGAGATACCACCGCCCCGTTGGAGCCTGTGGCGTCGAAACTGGCGCCGAGGACGCAGCTATGGCGCGGGACGAGACAACTCGGTGACAACCGCCTTGAACAGAAGATCGCTGGCCGCCTCGACCTCTTTCCGCGCCGCGCCGAGATTCACCAGCGCGAGCGCTCCGTTGGACGCTGCCCATACCGCGTGCGCCGCGGCGTCCACCGGGCCGCGGAAACGCCCCAGATCCACGAGTCTCTGAACTCGCCCGTGCATCAACGAATAGGCATCGGCGACCAGCGTGGGCTGCGCGCGCACGTGTTGTGCAAACAACGCATACAACGCGGGTCGCTTGAGCGCGAATTCGAGCGTCGCGTCCCAGCCCGAGCGCAGTTGGTCCAGCGGGTCCGCCGATGAGGGCGGCTGGTGTTTGCGTCGCATGAAATCGGCCATTCCGCGCTGAACCAAAGCCCGCTCCAGCCCATCTTTGTCGCCGAAGTGGTGGTACAGCGTTGGCGACTTCACGCCCGCGGCCTCGCAAACCGCACGCGTGGTCAGTCCGCCCGGGCCATTCTTCTCGAGCAGCGCCGCTGCCGCGTCGAGGATCGCTGTTTCGGTGTCCATCGGTGCCGTCGAGACCTCTTGACCGACCTATATCGGTGATATACGCTTCCTATATCAACGATATAGAAGGCGCACCCATGACTCCCACCTGTCTGATCACCGGCGGCTCCGGATTTGTCGGCGGCCGACTCATCGAACGACTTGTTGCCCGCGGGTGGCAGGTTCGTGCGCTCGCGCGCAGCGAAGAAGCCGCGCGGATTGTAGGCAAGCGCGGTGCGGTGGCCGTGGAGGGGGCGCTGGACGACGTGTCGTCGCTGGCCGCTGCGGCCGTCGGCTGCGGCGTCGTGGTTCACGTGGCTGCGCTCTTCAAGCTGTGGGGCGAGCCTGCCGAGTTCGAGCGAACGAATGTGCGAGGTACGGCCAACCTCCTCGAGGCCGCGGCGGCCGCATCAGTCAAACGCTTTGTCCAGGTCGGGGCGGCTGCCGTGGTGATGGGCGATCTCATGCCGATGCTGCGCGCCAACGAGTCGCTGCTGCGCCAGGAGCGCGCCTGGGCGCCCTACAGCGCCTCCAAGGCACGCAGCGAGGCCTTGGTACAGGGGGCGAACCGGAAGGGCGAGTTCGAAACCGTGGTGGTGCGCCCGCCGATGATCTGGGGTGCCGGCATGCCGACGCTGGACCACATGGTGCAAACCGTGCGTGCTGGCCAGTTCCGCTGGGTGGGCGACGGTTCGCAGGCCATGTCGACCGCGCACGTGGACAACGTCTGCCACGCGGTCGAGCTGGCCATCGAGAAGGGCCGCGGTGGAGAGGCCTACTTCGTCAGCGACGGTGCCGACAGCACCCTGAAGCAGGTCGTCTCCAGCCTGCTGCAGACCCGCGGCATCGAGCCGCCGCGCGCATCGGCACCGCTGCCAGTGGCATGGGTCATGGCCAGCGCGATGGAGTGGTTGTGGCGCGCCCTTTCGCGTCCTGGCGAGCCGCCCATCACACGCCAGATGCTGCGTCTGATCGGCCAGCCCTTCACGCTGGACATCGGCAAGGCGCAACGCGAGCTGGGCTATCGACCGGTCGTGACCTGGGAGCAGGGCCTCAGGGCAATGCAGGGCAGCTGAAGTCGTCGGCGCGTCGATCACTCGCTCGTTTGCTAGGAAGGCGTGCTCAGGTTCCACAGGCGCAGCGCAATGTGAATCTCCAGCGCGCGCGTCGCGGTGCCCCAGTGCCCGATCAGGTTTTCGATCGTCGTCAGCCTCTGGCGCACCGTGTTGACGTGGATGCCCAGCCGCTGCGCCGTCGTCTTGGCGTTCTGGTTGCTGTCGAAGTAGCTCAGCAGCGTCGTGGCCAGTTCGGTGCCGCGCTTGCGGTCGTGCGAGGTCACGGCGCCGATCGTCGCCTCGAGGAAGGTGTCCAGGCCGCTGCGGTCGTAGGTCTCGAACAGCGTCGAGTACAGGGCCAGCTCGTTCTGGCCGACGACATGGCCCTGCAGGCCCATCCGGCCGAGCACGCCAAGCGCGCGGCGCAGCGTCGCGTACACCGCCGGAATCTCCGCCACCGACGAGATCGGCCGTGACGCGACACCCCGGTGCACGGCCACCAGGCCGCTGCGGGCCCACTGGGCGACAAGCTGGCGCAGTTCCGGGGCTCGGCTCGCGGCGCACAGCATCACCAGAACGCCGTCGATGTCGTCGACCAGCACGTCGTCCTGCGGCGGGAAGGCCCGGAAACGCCGCGCGGCATAGCCGGCGCTCGGACTCTCCATCTCGACCAGCACGAGCGCCAGCGACTGTGCAAGGTCCAGGCCGAGGCGCGCGGCGCGGTCCACCATCGGCGCGAGCTCGTCCTGGCGCGGCGACACGAGCGCGCGCAGCAGGGTCGCGACTGCACGGCTCTTGTTCGCCTCCACCCGCTCCTGCGACAACAGCACGATGCCGATGACGCTCGAACTGCGCTCGAGCGTGCGTACCGCGACCTCCTCGAGTTCGCTGCGATGGAACAGGGCGAGGGAGCCAAGGACGTCTTCGCCGCCGATGACGGGCATCACGCGGCAGCATTCGCCGCCGGCTTCGCAGGCCTGGACCGACCGCCCCGTCTGGCGGGCCTGACGCAGCGCGCGAGCGATGTCCGCGCTGTGCTCCCAGTGCGGTGCGTAACGCTGGGCCGCATCGCCCGCGTAGGCCTCGGCGGTGCCCCGGGCGATGACCTCGGCCGCTTCGTCCAGGACGAGCAGGCTGCCGCCGAGGAGCTGAGCCACAGCACCGCACAGCGTTGCCAGCGACGCGCCGCGCGACAGCAGCGAGGTCATCTGTTCGTGCGCGTCGGCGGCGGCCTGGATGCTTCGCAGGTGCCGCTCGAGTTCGGCACGGGCCGCATCGGCACGGGCCAGTGCCGCGCTCGCCCGCTCGAAGTCCCGGGCGTTGCGCAGAGCGACCGCCGCGTGCGTCGCGAGCGTGCACAGGATCGAGATGCTCTGTGCCGTGTGCACGCGGTGATAGCGGTCGGCGACGAACAGCAGGCCGGTGACCTCGCCGTCCCAGATCAGCGGCACGCCGACCAGCGCAGTGATGCCCTCGTCGCGGAAGGTGTCGTCGAGCCGTGCGTCGTGGGAGAAGCGGCGGTCGTGCAGGTAGTCCGGCGTGGTGAACGGCAGTCGCGTGCTCATCACGACGCTGACGACGCCCCGGTCGCGCCGCGCAACCATGTCGGTGACGCTGCGCGACAGGGCGCCTTCGGCAACCATGACATGGAACTCGCCGCGTTCCGCGTCGTGCGTGGACAGCCAAGCGAGATCCGAACCCAGGAGGTTGCGTGCCTTCGAGACGATTGCGCTGAGCAGGCTGGTCAGGTTCAGGCGACTCGAGAGATCCTGGGCCGACTCGATCACGGCCAGCATGCCCTGTTCGCGCTGCTGCAGCAGCTCGAGCCGGTTGCGCACGGCCATCGCCATGCGCACGCGTTCGGTCCGGGCCGACTTGCCGGGCGCGTCGTCGGGCAACGCCTCCGCGTCTGCCAGGTGCTGCGCGAAGACCTCTGCCGGCGCGCCCTGATGCAGCAACCGGACCAGCTCACTGGCCAGCGCCTCGTCGCGTTCGGGGTCGGGGGCGGTCACCATGGGTTCGATCTCGGGGCGCACGGGCTGCATGCCACCCGTGCAGGCCGCGCAGGCTAACAGAGGGGAGCTTGCCCGGCCTCGGCGATGCGGGCAAGCCCGCCCCCGGGTTTCTGCGGTGGATCGCGTGCACATCGCCGAGGGCCTGCGGGTGTGTGGGCCCGACATTGAGCCCGCGAGGTCCGGTGCCCAGACTGCCTGGGCGAGCCGAGCACCGCGGACCTGCGTGTCCCGCGCCGCGGGATCGCACGACCCCACAAGACGAGGAGACATCATGACCCCAGCTCATCGCGCCCTTCGCCGCGCGTTCGCCATCGCGGCCGCCGCGGCGCTGAGTGCCTGCGGCGGCGGTGACGGCGACTCGCCTCCACCCACGACGGCGCTGGCGTGTGCGGACTTGGCCGGGATGACGATCCCCGCGGCCTCGATCGGCCTGCCCACGACAGGCGGTACGGTGACCACGGCCACGCCGGTGGCCGCCTCGGGCACGGGCGCACGGGTGATCCCCGAACACTGTCTCGTCGACGGCACGATCGCGCCCGTCGACTCCTCGGCCGAGGCCATCCAGTTCCGCATCGCGCTTCCGACGGAGTGGAACCGCAAGGTGATGATGTTCGGCGGCGGTGGCTTCGATGGCAGCATCCCGAACGTGGTCGGCAATGTGCCGGCCGGCCCTGCCAACGAGGCGCTGCCGATCGGTCGCGGCTATGCGGTGTTCGCGAGCAACGGCGGCCACCAGGCCGGACCGCTCGGTTCGCTCGACCCTGTCTTTCTGCTGAACGAGGAGATGCTGCGCAACTGGGCCGGCGAGGCGCTCAAGAAGACGCGCGACGCGGCGGTCTTCGTGATCAAGGCGAGGTATGCAACCGAGGCAATCGAGCAGTCCTACTTCGCCGGCGGGTCGACCGGCGGCCGCGAGGCGCTCCAGGTCGCCACGCGCTGGCCGGAGGACTGGACCGGCATCATCGCCTGGTACCCGGCCTGGAAGCAGATGTCGGCGATGCTGGCAGGGCACCGTGCCAGCCGCGCGCTCGCGCAACCGGGGGCCTACCCGAACACGCCGAAGCGCAAGCTCGTCTACGACGCCGCGATCGAGGCCTGCGATGGCCTCGACGGCCTGATCGACGGCCTGATCAGCAACCAGAACCGCTGCAACGCCGTCTTCGACCCGGCCACCGCCTCGCTGGCCGGCGCGCCGCTGCGCTGCGCCGACGGCGCGGACACCGGCGACACCTGCCTGTCCGACGTCCAGATCGCCACGCTGAAGGCGATGAACGCGTCGACGCGCTTCAACTTCACGCTCGCCAGCGGCGAGACCGGCTACCCGGGCTACAACGTCTGGGGCGCAGACCTCGGCATCACGAGCAACCCGAGCCCGCTGCAGCCGACGATCACCTTCCTCAACCTCAACATCTCGCAGCCGGCGCACCCGATGCCGAGCACGGCGCCCTACATCAGCCGGCAGCTCGACGGGATGATCCGCTACGGCGTCACGCGCGATCCAGGTTACGACTCGCTGTCGCTCGACCCGGAGAACCCAGGGCCCTGGGGGCCGCGGCTGAGCGAGATCTCGACGCTGCTCGACGTCCCGGTCGACCTCGACGCCTTCGCGGCTAAGGGCGGCAAGCTGTTGCTCGCGCACGGGCTGTCGGACGTGCTGGTCAGCTCGCGCGGCACCGAGGAGTACTACCAGCGGCTGCAGGCGCGCATGGGCCCGGCCGAGGTTCACAAGTTCGTGCGCTACTACGAAGCACCGGGCTATGGCCACGCGTTGAGCACCGCCTTCAACGTCGAATGGGACTCGCTGACCACGCTCGAGAACTGGGTCGAGCAGGGCACCGTGCCGCCGGCGCAGGTGATGGGCGACACCGCCTCGGGCAGCGTCGCGCGCACCAGGCCGTTGTGCGAATACCCGGCTTGGCCGAGCTACGAGGGTGGCGACGTGAATGAGGCGGCTTCGTTCAGCTGCGTGCCGTACGAGGACGTGCCGCCGACCCAGCGCAGCACGCACCTGGGCACGGTGATCGGCAGCGATCTCTCGGCCACCAGCGGCACCTATGCGTGGAAGGGCATCCCGTACGCGAAGGCGCCCGTCGGCGACCTGCGCTGGCGCGCCCCGGCAGACGCCGAGCCCTGGACCACGCCGCGCTATGCGCAGACCTTCGGCAACGCCTGTGCGTCGGCAGGGCGGCTCTACGGGCCGGGCCTGAACAACAGGTACGACCCGAGCATCGGGACGTCGCTCGGGCAGACGGTGGGGTCGGAGGACTGCCTGTACCTGAACATCTGGCGGCCGGCCGGCGCCGCGACCGACCTGCCGGTGATCGTCTGGGTTCACGGCGGCAGCAACATCACCGGCTACACCGCCGACCCCGTCTACGACGGCGCCAACCTCGCGCGCAACGCCAACGCCGTCGTCGTGTCGGTGAACTACCGGCTCGGGCTGCTCGGCTTCTTCAACCTTGGCCAACTGAAGAGTGGCACCGACCCGCTCGACGACTCGGGCAACTTCGCGATCCTCGACATCATCAAGGCGCTGCAGTTCGTCAACCGCAACGTCGCTGCCTTTGGAGGCAACCCCGGCAACGTGACGCTGATGGGCCAGTCCGCCGGTGCAGTGAACGTCTTCGCGGTGATGACCTCGCCGATCGTCGCCGCCGCGGAGCCGGCGCTCGTGCACAAGCTGCTGCCGATCAGCGGCGGGCTCTCGCCAGCGAGCGAGCTGCCGCCCGGCAGCATCCCGACGATGGCGGCGCCATCGGCCTTCCGCGGCCAAGCTGACTACTTCCTCGCCCAGCTCGTGATCGCCGACGGGCTGGCCTCGGACCTCACCTCGGCCTCTGCCTACATCGCCTCGAAGACCTCCGCAGAGATCGCGACGTATGTGCGCAGCAAGAGCGCCGACATGATCTGGCGGACGGTGGTCACCCAGCTCGCGCCGATCGGCGCCGGCGGCTCCGGCCCGATCGGCGATGGACACGTCGTGCCGCTGAACCCGATCGCCGCCATCCGAGCCGGCCAGTACGTCAAGGGCCCCGTGCTGCTGGGCAACACGCGCGACGAAGGCAAGCTCTTCCCGACCCTGCTGCCGCTCGTCGGCGGCGAGATCGGGCGGCTCATCGACGACGCGACGGTGTTTTCGATCGCCTACGGCTACCGGCCCGATGCCGAGCCGCAGACGACGCTCGAGCAGTGGATCCCGGCGTCCTACCTGCCGGTGACGACGCCGACGACCGGCTGGAACGACCGGACCGAGCAGCTCAACCGCATCTTCTTCCTGAACAGCCGCGACAGCATGATCGCGGCGCTGCAGACCCAGCAGAGCGACATCTGGCACTACCGCTTCGACTGGGACGAACTGCCGGCGCCCTTCGCCGACATCTACGGTGCGGCGCACGCGTTCGACCTGCCGTTCTTGTTCGGAAACTTCGGCCCGTCGCTGTACGCGAACATCTCGTACACCACGGCGAACCGCGCCGGGCGGCTCGCGCTGTCGGACACGATGATGCGCAGCGTGGGTGCCTTCGCGCGCACAGGCAACCCGAACCACGCGGGACTCGGCGTGACCTGGCCGGTCTGGCCGGCGTCGCTGCGTTTCGACGCGACGCCCGGCACCAAGGCCATCTCGGTGCTGAACTGAGTCGCCCGCGACCCAACATCTGGACACGGGAACGGCTCATGTCGATCGTCGAATCACTCCGCCCGCGCCCCGGACTGCGCGTGCTGGTCACCGCGGGCGCAAGCGGCATCGGCGCGGCGATCGCCCGCGCGTTCCAGGATGCCGGCTCGCAAGTGCATGTCTGCGACATCGACCGCGCGGCGCTCGACCGCTTCGTGTCGATGGCGCCGGGCGTCACCGCCAGCATGGCCGATGCATCGGTGCCCGCCGACGTCGACCAGGTTTTCGACGACGTGCGCGGCACGCTCGGCGGCCTGGACGTGCTCGTCAGCAATGCCGGCATCGCCGGGCCGACCGGCCCGATCGAGACCATCGAGCCATCGGGCTGGCAACGCACGATCGACGTCAACCTGCACAGCCAGTACTACTTCGCGCGGCGCGCCGTGCCGTTGCTGAAGGCGTCGAAGGCGAGCCCGGCACTGATTGCGATGGGCTCCGTCGCCGGGCGGCTTGGCTACCCTCTGCGCACGCCCTACGCCGCGAGCAAGTGGGCGGTCGTCGGGCTCGTGAAATCGCTCGCGATCGAGCTCGGCACGCACGACATCCGCGTCAACGCGATCTTGCCGGGCGTCGTCGACGGCGAGCGCATGAATGGCGTGATCGCCGCGCGCGCCGCGGCGGCAGGCATCGGCGTCGAAGCGATGCGCGAGCAGTACCTCAACAAGATCTCGCTGCGCCGCATGGTGACGGCCGACGATGTCGCGGCGCTGGCGCTGTTCCTCTGCTCGCCGGCCGCACGCAACCTGACCGGCCAGGCGATCAGCGTCGACGGAAACCTTGAGTACCTCTGACGACCTCCAACCCTGAGAGAACGATCCCCCATTCCAAAGGAGACAACCCATGCGCGATTCCCTGCACACCGCGGTGCGCCGAGCCGTTCCCGTCGTGGCGACCCTTGCCACACTGGCCGGCGCGGCCCAGGCCGCCCCGGTAAAGATCGGCCTGCTCGAGACGCTCTCGGGCCCGCAGGCGTCGACCGGACAGTCGTTCCGCAACGGCGTACGTTACGCCGTCGACAAGCTCAACGCTGCTGGCGGCTGGAACGGCCAGCCGGTGCAACTGCTCGAGTACGACAACCAAGGCGGGCCGGCGGGGGCCTCCGACAAGCTGAAGGCGGCCATCGCCGACGGCGTGCAGATCGTCGTGCAAGGCGCCTCCTCGGCCATCGGCGGCCAGATCACCGAGGACGTGCGCAAGCACAACCTTCGCAACCCCGGCAAGGAGGTCGTCTACATCAATGTGGGTGCCGAAGCGATGGAGCTGACCGGCGAGAAGTGCAACTTTCATCACTTCCGGTTCACCGGCAACGCGCAGGTGCGCACCAAGGCACTGGTCGCTGGCATGAAGCAGGCCGGTGCACTCGGCACCAAGGTCTACGCGATCAACCAGAACTACTCCTGGGGCCAGGACATGGAGCGCGCGATTGTCGACAACGCCGCCGGCGCCTACCAGGTCGTCGAGAAGACCCTGCACGACACGAACAAGATCCAGGACTTTGCGCCGTACGTCTCGAAGATCGTCTCCAGCGGCGCCGAGACGGTGATCACCGGCAACTGGTCGAACGACCTGCTGCTGCTGATGAAGGCCTCGAAGGCAGCCGGCCTGAAGGCCCGCTTCGGCACCGTGTTCCTCGACCAGCCGGGCAACATCGCGAACGCCGGCGACACCGCGGCCGGTCACTTCATCGCCCATGCCTTCAACCCCGAGGCGGGGGGCGCGGAGAGCACGCGTTTCGTCGAGGACTTCAGGGCGAAGACGGGGCATGTGCCGACCTTCGTCGAGCCGCAGGCCGCGTTCGGGCTCGAGATGGTGGCAGAGGCGCTGAAGCGCACCAAGCCGCAAGGCGACGCGCTCAACGTGAACGCCTTCGCCAAGGCGCTCGAGGGCACGCGCATCCGCACGCCGATGGGCGAGGTCAGCATGCGCGCTGCGGACCATCAGGTCCTGATGCCGATGGTCGTCTCGATGGTGACCAAGGACGCGAAGTACAAGGCTGATGACACCGACATGGGCTTCAAGCCGGTCAAGGTCTTCACGGCCGAGGAAGCGGCCGCGCCGGTCCAGGCGAGCTGCCAGATGAAGCGTCCCGACTGATGGACGCCCTCGTCTTCGCACTGCTGAACGGCGTCATCCACGGCCTGCTGCTGTTCATGGTGTCGGCCGGGCTGACGCTGGTGTTCGGCATGATGGGCGTGCTGAACTTCGCCCACGCGTCGTTCTACATGCTCGGCGCGTATTTCGCCTATACGCTGCAGGGCATCGTCGGCTTCGGTGCGGCGGTCGTGATCGCGGCGCTGCTGGCCGGGGCGGTCGGTGTGGGCGTCGAACGGTGGTTCCTGCGCCGTGTGCACCACTACGGCCATGCGCACGAGCTGCTGCTCACGTTCGGGCTGTCGTTCATCATCGCGGAGACGATCAAGCTGCTGTTCGGCAACTTCCCGGTCGACTACCGGGTGCCCGCCTCGCTCGACTTCGCCGCCTTCTCGCTCGGGGGCCAGCAGTACCCGGCGTACAGGCTGCTGATGGGTGGGGTGGCGGTCGCGATGTTTGCGGCGATCTGGGCTTTGCTGACACGCACCCGCACCGGCATCGTCGTTCGCGCGGCCATCTACCGGCCGCGCATGGCCGAAGCGCTCGGTCACAACGTGCAGCTCGTGTTCATGGGGGTGTTCGGCGTCGGCGCGGCACTCGCCGGCCTGGCAGGGGCCGTCGCGGGGGCGTTCTACACGACCAACCCGAACATGGCGCTCGAAGTCGGCGTGATGGTGTTCGTGATCGTCGTCGTGGGCGGGCTGGGCTCGCTCGGCGGCGCGATGCTGGCGGCTGTGCTGATCGGCGTCGTCACCTCGCTTGCGGTGGGCGTGGACCAGAGCGTCGCGGATCTGCTGGCCCTGATCGGCGGCCGAGCGTGGGCCGAGGGCATCGGTGGTCTTCTGACGCTGAAGGTCTCGAGCCTGGCGGCGACCATCCCCTTCGCGCTGATGCTGCTGGTGCTGCTCGTGCGGCCGCGCGGGCTCATGGGTGAGGAGGCCTGATCATGGGCTGGAAGCTCCTGCCGGTCGTCGCCGGCGTGGCGGCCCTGGCCGCGCTGCCCATGCTGCTGAGCGCCGGGTTGCTGAATGCGTCGATCCAGATGCTCATTGCGGCGCTGTTCGCCTGTGCCTACAGCCTTCTGGCCGGGCGCGCGGGGTTGCTTTCGTTCGGGCACGCCGCCTACTTCGGTGTCGGCGCCTTCGCCACCGTGCACGCGATGAATGCGTTCGGCGGCGCCGGACTGCTGCCGACGCCGCTGTTGCCGCTGGTCGGTGGCTTCGCGGGCCTCGCGGTGGGCCTCGCAGCCGGCTGGTTCGCGACCCAGCGCAGCGGCACGACCTTCGCGATGATCACGCTGGCCGTGGCCGAGCTCCTGCATTCGCTGGCGCCGCAGCTCAAGGGCTGGTTCGGCGGCGAGTCCGGCATCTCGGCCATGCGCATGCCGGCCTGGGGCCTGAGCTTCGGCTCGACGGTCGACGTCTACTACCTCACGCTCGTGTGGGTGCTGGTGTGCCTGGCCATGCTCCACTTCCACGGCCGGACGCCGATCGGGCGGCTGACGCTGGCGCTGCGCGAGAACGGCCACCGGCTGAAGTTCCTCGGCTACGACGCGCATGGCGTGGGGCTGTCGGCTTTCGCGATCTCGTCGATGTTCGCCGGTGTCGCCGGCAGCCTGCAGGCGCTCAACAACGAGGCGGCGAACTACGTCGTCTTCGAGGCGAGCGTCTCGGCGGCCGTCGTGCTGAACAGCTACATCGGCGGCGTCGGCAGCTTCCTTGGGCCGGCGTTCGGCGCGGCGCTGATGACCTTCTTCGGCTACGCGGTCTCGGACGCCACACGGTCGTGGCTGCTCTACCAGGGCGTGCTCTTCGTGCTGGTGATGATGTTCCTGCCGGCCGGCCTCACCGGCTTGTTCAGCGTGGTGGGGCGGCTCGCGGCGGCGCGCGGCTGGCCGCTGGCCTTGGGGGTCTCGGGGCTCGCCATCGCCGGTGCGCTGTGCGCGGCGGCGGGAGTGGTCTTCGTGGTCGAGATGCTGCAGCGCCTGTGCTCGCAGGACTATCGAGCGCTGGCCGGGATGGCGCAAAGCTGGCCGCCGATCCCGCTGTTCGGCCGGCACTGGTCGCCCGGGTCGCCAGCGACCTGGCTCGTGCCGGTGGTGCTGCTGTCCAGTGCGGCGCTGCTGCGGTGGGCGGCACGTCGCTGCCTGACGCCGGCGACCGATCGGCCCGGACGGATCGCGCCCGCGCCGATGGCCGAGGAGGCGCTGCCATGAGCGAAGTCGTCCTCAGCCTGCGCGGCGTGCGCAAGTCCTACGGCGCGAGCGAGATCATCCGCGGGGTGGACCTGGACCTTCGCGCCGGCGAACGCCACGCGCTGATCGGCCCGAACGGCGCCGGCAAGTCGACGCTGTTCCACCTGATCTCGGGCAACACGGCCCCGAGCGCTGGCGAAATCGTGCTGGACGGTCAGCGCATCGGCGGCTGGTCGCCGCAACGCATCGCGCGCGCCGGGCTGGCGCGTTCGTTCCAGATCACCAACATTTTCCCGCGTCTGACCGTGTTCGAGAACATCCGCCTGGCGGTGCTGCGCCACCATCGGCTGCAGTACGCCTTCTGGCGCGTGCTCGACGGCGTGGCAGCGGTGCGCCGTGACACCGAGCGCCTGCTCGAAAGCGTGCGCCTGCAGGCGCATGCCGCGTCGCTGGCCGGCGAGATGACGTACTCCGCGCAGCGGTCGCTCGAACTGGCCATGACGCTCGCCTGCGATCCGAAGGTCGTGCTGCTCGACGAGCCGATGGCCGGGATGTCGAGCGAGGAAACCGAGTACACGTCGAACCTGATCCGCGAGACCACCGCCGGGCGGGCGCTGCTGCTCGTCGAACACGACATGAGCGTGGTCTTCGACCTCGGCGAACGCGTCAGCGTCCTGGTGTACGGCGAGCTGATCGCGACCGGTACGCCCGACGAGATCCGCGCCCACGCCGGCGTCCGCGAGGCCTATCTCGGCGAGGAGGCAGGCGCATGAGCGCCGCGGACGCCGTGCTGCTGCAGGTCGAGGACCTGCATGCGCACTATGGCAAGAGTCACGTGCTGCGCGGCGTGACGCTGCAGGTGCGCCGCGGCGAGGTGGTCAGCCTGCTCGGCCGCAATGGGTCGGGGCGTTCGACCACGCTGAAGGCGATGATGGGGCTCGTGCCCCCGAGCGCAGGCCGTGTCAAGCTCGGCGCGCGTGCGCTCGCCGGGGCCAGGCCGCACACGATCTGCCGCGCCGGCCTGGCCTACGTGCCTGAGGAGCGCGAGGTCTTCGCCAACCTCACGGTGGACGAGAACCTGCGCATGGGCGAACAGCCGGCCGTCGACGGCGCGCCGCGCTGGGGCATCGAACAGATGTTCGACTATTTCCCGCGGCTGAAGGAACGGCGGCGCACCAAGGCCGGCAGCCTGTCGGGCGGCGAGCAGCAGATGCTGACGATCTGTCGCTCGCTGCTCGGCAACCCGCTGGCCATCCTGATCGACGAGCCCACGGAAGGGCTGGCGCCGAAGATCGTGGCGCAGGTCGGCGAATGCATCCGCGACATGCAGCGCCGCGGGGTCTCGGTGCTGCTGGTCGAGCAGAAGCTGGCGATCGCGCTGAAGGTGTCTTCCCGCGTCTGCGTGATGGGGCACGGGCGCATCGTCTTCGAAGGCAGCCCGCAGGAACTGGAATCCGACGACGCGCTGCTGCAGCAGTGGCTGGCGGTCTGAGCCTTTCAAGAACTGGAGCCCACGCATGCGGAGCGCACCCGACAAGGTGATCATCAGTTGTGCCGTCACCGGCTCGGTCCACACGCCGACGATGTCGCCGCATCTGCCGCTGACGCCGGACCAGATCGCCGAGCAGGCGATCGAGGCCGCGCAGGCAGGTGCCGCGATCCTTCACCTGCACGCGCGCGACCCGCGTGATGGCCGCCCCACGCCGGATCCCGCGGTGTTCGCGCAATTCGTTCCGCGCATCACGGCCGAGACCGACGCCGTGATCAACATCACCACCGGCGGCAGCACGCGCATGACGCTCGAGGAGCGGCTGGCCTACCCGCTGCGCGCCCGGCCCGAGATGTGCTCGCTGAACATGGGCTCGATGAACTTCTCCATCCACCCGGCGGCGCGGAAGATCACGGCGTGGCAGCACGACTGGGAGCAACCCTACGTGGAGGGTATGGAAGACCTGATCTTCCGCAACACCTTCCGGGACATCAGGCATGTGCTGCGCGTTCTCGGCGACGAGTGCGGCACCCGCTTCGAGTTCGAGTGCTACGACCTCGGCCACCTCTACAACCTGGCGCACTTCGTCGACGAGGGCCTGGTGCGCGGGCCGCTGTTCATCCAGGGCATCTTCGGCATCCTCGGCGGGCTGGGCCCCGACCCGGAGAACCTCGTCGCGATGCGCAGCACCGCCGACCGCCTGTTCGGCCGCGACGCCTACCGGTTCTCCGTGCTGGGTGCCGGGCGCCATCAGATGCCGTTGGTCACGATGGCGGCGGTGATGGGCGGCAACGTGCGGGTGGGCCTGGAGGACAGCCTCTACCTCGGCCGGGGGCAACTCGCCCGCTCGTGCGCCGAGCAGGTTCGCAAGATCCGGCGCATCCTCGACGAGCTGTCGCTGGAGGTGGCGACGCCGGACGAGGCGCGCGAGATGCTGGGGTTGAAGGGCCGCGAGGCCGTGACGTTCTGAAGCTGGAGGGAAACGATGACGAAGCGACTGGCGGGCCGGGTGGCCATCGTGACGGGTGCGGGGGCCGGCCTGGGCCGTGCGCATGCCCTTGAACTCGCGCGCCACGGCGCGCGCGTGGTGATCAACGACCTCGGCAGCGACGCGGCCGTCGCCGCGGCGCAGCGCGTGGCCGACGAGATCCGCAGCCAGGGCGGCGAGGCGCTGGTCTGCCCGGGCGACGTGACAAATGCCGACGAAATGGTGGCAATGGCGGCCCGGGCGGTCGACGCCTGGGGCCGCATCGACATACTGGTCAACAACGCGGGCGTCCTGCGCGACAGGACCTTCGCCAAGATGTCGCTCGACGACTTCCGCCTCGTGCTGGATGTGCATGTGATGGGCGCGGTCCACTGCACCAAGGCGGTCTGGGCGCAGATGCAGGCGCAGCAGTACGGGCGCATCGTGATGACGACGTCGTCGAGCGGCTTGTACGGCAACTTCGGCCAGGCGAACTATGGCGCGGCGAAGATGGCGCTGGTCGGCTTGATGCAGACGCTCGCGCTCGAGGGGGCAAAACGCAACGTGCGGGTCAATTGCCTGGCGCCCAGCGCTGCGACGGCCATGACCGCTGGCGTGCTGCCGCCCGAGGCGCTCGCTCGCCTGCGGCCGGAGCGTGTCAGCCCCGGCCTGATCCCCCTTGTCGACGAAGGTGCGCCGACGCGAATGATCCTGCTCGCTGGGGCCGGCAGCTTCGAGTGCGCGCACGTCACGATGACCCGCGGCGTCCACATCGGCGACGACGTCCACGCCGGTGAGCGGCTGTGCACGCAGCTGAGGCAGCTCCAGGACCGCACCGGAGAAGTGGTTCCGGCATCGGGATGGGAGCAGTACCGCCTCGAACTGGACAAGGCCGATGCGGGATCGGCACCTGCAAGTGCGACGGTCGCCGAGTCGAACCCCTGCTGAGGACGTGTCATGGCGCGGATGTCTGGAAAGGTGGTGCTCGTGACCGGTGCGAGCTCCGGACTCGGTGAAGCCGCTGCGTGGCGGTTTGCGCAGGAGGGGGCCAAGGTCGTCGTGGCGGCGCGACGCATCGACCAGGGCCAAGGCGTCGCACAACGCATCGTCGACGCGGGCGGCGAGGCGATCTTCGTGCAGGCCGACGTCGGTCGAGCGGCCGACGTCGAGCGCATGGTCGCCTCGTCTCTCGACCGGTTCGGGCGCCTCGACTGCGCCGTCAACAACGCCGGCATCGCCGGCCCGCGCTTCACGCCGATCGCCGATGTCACCGAGGCCCAGTGGGACGAGGTCATCGGCGTGAACCTCAAAGGCGTCTGGCTGTGCATGAAGCACGAGATCCCGGCGCTGCTTTCCAGTGGAGGCGGGGCGATCGTCAACGTGGCGTCGATCTACGGCCTGAAGCCCAGCGACATCGGCCATGCGACCTACTGCACGAGCAAGTTCGGCGTCGTCGGGCTCACCCAGTCCGCCGCGTCCGACTATGGCCAGCAGGGCTTGCGCATCAACGCGATCGCGCCGGGGTTCACGCGCTCGGAGATGGTCGACCCCGACCGCCCGGGCGCCGCGGACCGCTATCGGGCGCTGGCCGCCCGCCACTGCGGCATGAACCGTCTCGGGCGCGCCGACGAACCGGCCGCAGCCATCGTCTGGCTCTGCTCGGACGACGCCAGTTACGTGAACGGAGCAGTCTTGGCTGTAGACGGTGGTGCCGCAACGCGCATGTACTGAACCAGGTTCCGCGAGTGGCAGGCAATCAGAGCCTCATCTCAGTACTGCAATCAATGCGTCATACACCAGCCGCACACGCGCCGGCACGGGGGCGCGCTGGACGCGGTAGACGTAGATCGGCCACGGCTCGGGGTCGTGCCGCTCCAGCACGCGCACGAGCTGGCCTGACTGCAGCCACGGTTCGGCGAGAGGTGCCACGATCTGCCCGAAGCCGAGGCCTGCCACAACGGCGGCGCATTCGGCGTCGTGGTCGTCCGTCACGAAGACCGGTGTGGCCGGCGCGATCTTGCGGTTGCGCGAGAAGTCCCAGGAATAGGGGCGGCCGGTGTTGGGGTCGATCAGCGCGGTGAGCGGCAGCTTGTCGAGCGCCGCCACGCTCTCTGGCGCGCCGACGCGCGCCAGCAAAGCGGGCGCCGCCACCGTGTAGAACGGCATCGCGCCGACCGGCTTGGCGACGAACCGGCTGTCGCGCAGGGGGCCGACGCGCACGCCGGCGTCGATCTTTTCGTCCACCACGTCGGCGAGCCGGTTCGACAGCCGCAGGTCGAGCACGAGGCCGGGGTGCTCGGCCAGCATCGGCGCCAGTGCGCGGGGCAGGTAGTGGCGGCCGAAGACGCCGGGGGCCGCCACGCGCACCGTACCGGCATGTTGCGACAGGGCGCGCCTGTCGATGCGCCGGAACAGCTGGTCGACACCCCCGACCGCTGTGCGTGCCCGCTCGACCATCGCGCCGCCGAAGTCTGTGAGGCGCACGCCGCGGGTGCTGCGATGAAACAGCGGCTCACCCAGCTCGTCTTCCAGCTCGCGCACGGCCCGCGTCACGACCTGCGGCGACACGGCCAGCCGTTGGGCCGCCTCGCGGAAGTTCGTTGCGGCCGCCGCGGTGCAGAAGATGCGCAGCGATTCCAGGCGGTTGTTCATGCCCTTGAGTATTCCAGAAGTAGGAATTCTCAAGTCCTGAGAATTCCATATCGGAAAACCCGACCGACGCCCAGACTGTGGGTGTTCGCGGTTCGAACACCCTCTCACGAAAGGACTTCACCATGACCACCCCGACCCCACTCCACATCTCTGGCAAGGTTGCCATCGTCACCGGCGCGAGCAGCGGGCTCGGCGAATCGACCGCTCTTCACCTGGCCGCCCGCGGCGCCAAGGTCGTGCTGGCTGCTCGCCGCGCTGACCGCCTGCAGAAGCTGGTGAGCGACATCCGCGCCTCGGGTGGCGAGGCCATCGCCGTGGCGACCGATGTCTCGAAGCGCGGCGACCTGGAGCGCCTGGCCGCTGCTGCCGTCGAGGCCTTCGGCCGCATCGACGTGCTGGTGAACAACGCTGGCGTGATGCCGCTGTCGCCGCTGGCCAAGCTGAAGGTGGACGAGTGGGACCGCACCATCGACGTCAACATCAAGGGCGTGCTGTACGGCATCGCCGCCGTGCTGCCGCAGATGCAGGCGCAGGGCAGCGGGCACGTCATCAACATCGCATCGATCGCGGGCATCAAGGTCTTCACGCCCATCGGCACCGTCTACAGCGCGACCAAGCATGCGGTGCGTGCGATCTCGGAAGGCCTGCGGATCGAGTCCGGCCCCCGCATCCGCGTCACCACGGTGTCGCCCGGCGCGGTGGAGTCAGAGCTCAAGCACGGCACCACCGACCCCGACGCGGCTGCTGGCCTCAAGGCTTTCTATGACGCCAACCAGATCCCGGCAGACGCGGTGGCGCGCGCGGTGGCGTACGCGGTCGAGCAACCTGCCGACGTCGACGTCAACGAGATCGTGATCCGGCCGGTGTCTCAGGAGTTCTGAAGCCGCTGCCATGGGCGCCGGCCGGTAGAGTGCGTGACACTCGCTTCAGATGTCGTCCTGACCCGGCGGCCTGAACCACAAAGCAGCCCCCGCCATGCTTCAGTCACTCATCACCATCGCGCTGCTGCACTGGGCGGTTCTGCTGGTGCCCGGCTTCAACTTCGTGTTGATCGGCCAGCTCGCTGCCTCGGGCTCGCGCAAGGGCGCGCTGGCGGCGGTGGTGGGCATGACGACCGCCACGTTGATCTGGGCCGTGCTGGCGGTCGCCGGCATCGGGGCGGTGTTCAGCGCCCACCCGATGCTTCGGTTGGTGGCGCAGGTCGGTGGTGGCCTCTACCTTTTGTACCTGGCCGTGGGCCTGTTCCGGGCCGGCAGCGCCAGCGCGCCGGCTGAGCAAACCGTGCAAGGCGGGTTGGCGGCGTTTCGCGCCGGTTTCGTGACCAGCGCGCTGAACCCGAAGATCGCGCTGTTCTACGGCAGCGTGTTCGCCACGGCGCTTCCGGCGCAGCCTTCGGCCTGGCTGGTGGCCGCCGCGGTGGCCCTGGTCTACGCCAACTCGTGGCTTTGGCATGGCGCGCTGGCCTTCGCCTTGTCTCAGCCCTCGATCCAGCGGACGTACCTGGCGAATTACCGGGCCCTGACGAAGGTGTCGGCGGTGGTCGTCGGTGGGTTCGGTGCGCGCCTGCTCGTCTCGGCCTACCACGAGGTGTCGTCGCTGCGCGCCTGAGGCGCAGCGCAGCTCAATCGACTGGCGCGGCGGGCGTGCTGGCAACCCCGCAGCGCAAGCGCCTTGACGAAATCTTGATACCCGGCGCCCCACTCTTGTCGGCGTCTTGACGGCCCGGTTCCTACGATCACCTCGTTGATTCGAGGAGGTCTCATGGATCTGTTGTTTCTCGCGCTGTCCGCGGCCCTGTGGCTCGCGGTGCTCGGGCTGGCCGAGGGCTGCGCTCTGCTGATGCGCACGCGGCAGGCATGAGCGCGCTGACCGTCGTCGCCGGGCTCATCGCCGCCGGCCTGTTCGTCTACCTCGTCGCGGCGCTGCTGCGCCCGGAGGACTTCACATGACCACCTCATCCTGGATGCTGCTGGTCGTCTACCTGCTGCTGGTGCTGGCCCTCGCGTGGCCCCTGGCGCGGTGGATCGACAAGGTGCTCGCCGGGCGCTTCGCAGGGGGGCGCCGCATCGAGGCGCCGCTGTACCGCCTGGCCGGCGTCAAGCCCGAGCATGAATCGGGCTGGCTGCGCTACACCATCGGCCTGCTGATCTTCAACGGCCTGGGCGTGCTCGCCGTGTTTGCGCTGCAGCGCCTGCAGGGCATGCTGCCCACGGGCCCGCAAGGCCCGTTCGGCTGGATCAACCCCCAAGGCTTCGGCGCGGTGACGCCGGACTCGGCCTTCAACACCGCCGTCAGCTTCGTCACCAACACCAACTGGCAGGGCTACGGCGGCGAGACCACCATGAGCCACCTGACCCAGATGCTGGGCCTGGCGGTGCAGAACTTCCTCTCCGCGGCCACCGGCATCGTGGTGGTGATCGCGCTGGTGCGCGGCTTCGCGCGCCACTCGGCGCAAGCCATCGGCAACGTCTGGGTCGACCTGACCCGCGTGACGCTGTGGATCCTGCTGCCGCTGTCGTTCGTGTTCGCGCTGGTGCTGGTGCAGCAGGGCGCGGTGCAGAGCGTGGGCGCCTACACCGAGGTGGCCACCGTCGAGCCGGTCACCTGGCAGGAGCCCAGGCTGGGCGCCGATGGCCAGCCGGTCAAGGACGAGAAGGGTCAGCCGGTGATGGACGACAAGCGCGGCCAGACCCAGACGCTGGCCACCGCACCGCTGGCCTCGCAGCTGGCCATCAAGATGATCGGCACCAACGGCGGCGGCATCTTCAACGCCAACTCGGCCCATCCGTTCGAGAACCCGACGCCGCTGTCGAACCTGCTGCAGATGATCTCGATCTTCGTGATCCCGGCGGCGCTGTGCTTCGTCTTCGGCCGCATGGTCGGCGACCAGCGCCAGGGCGTGGCGGTGATCGCCGCGATGGGGGTGCTGTTCGTCGTGATGGCGATCGCCGCGATGAGCTTCGAGCAGCAGGGCAACCCGGCGCTGGCCGCGCTGGGCGCCGACCAGGCCGCCACCGCCACCCAGCCGGGCGGCAACATGGAAGGCAAGGAGTCGCGCTTCGGCATCGCCGCCACGGGCCTGTTCGCCACCATCACCACCGCCGCCTCGTGCGGTGCGGTCAACGGCATGCACGATTCGTTCACGCCGATGGGCGGCGCGGTGCCGCTGGTGCTGATGCAGCTGGGCGAGGTGGTCTTCGGCGGCGTTGGCGCGGGCCTGTACGGCATGCTGGTCTTCGCCATCATGGCCGTCTTCATTGCCGGCCTGATGATCGGCCGCACGCCGGAATACCTGGGCAAGAAGATCGAGGCCCACGAGATGAAGATGGTGTCGATCGCCATCCTCGCCACGCCGCTGCTGGTGCTGGTGGGCACCGCGATCGCCGTCTCGTCCGAGGGCGGCCGGGCCACCATCTTCAACCCGGGCCCGCACGGCTTCTCTGAGGTGCTGTACGCGCTCAGCTCGGCGGCCAACAACAACGGCAGTGCCTTCGGCGGCCTGGGTGCGAACACCCCGTTCTACAACACCCTGCTGGCCATCGCGATGTGGTTCGGCCGCTTCGCGGTGATCGTGCCGGTGCTGGCCATCGCCGGCTCGCTGGCGGCCAAGAAGCGCCTCGCGCCCCACGCCGGCACGCTGCCCACGCACGGGCCGTTGTTCGTCACGCTGCTGATCGGCACCGTGCTGCTGGTGGGCCTGCTGAACTACGTGCCTGCCCTGGCGCTCGGCCCGGTGGTCGAGCACCTGACGCTGTGGAAGTGAGTCATGAAACACATTCAGTCATTCTTCCTGAGCGGGCCGAGCGCCGGGCCGCTCCCAAGCCGGCCCGCCATCCCCTCGGGGGATCGGCCGATGTACTCGTCGGACGAGGGGCTGCAATGAGCAAAAAGTCGCTCCCCCTGTTCGACCCGGTGCTGCTCAAGCCGGCCCTGGCCGATTCGTTCAAGAAGCTGGATCCGCGCGTCCAATGGCGCAACCCGGTGATGTTCGTCGTCTACGTCGGCAGCGCCTTCACCACGGCGCTGGCGGTGCAGAGCCCCGACGGCTTCACCCTTGGCGTTGCCGTGTGGCTGTGGTTCACGGTGCTGTTCGCGAATTTCGCCGAAGCCCTGGCCGAGGGCCGCAGCAAGGCGCAGGCCGCCAGCCTGCGCGGGCTGAAGAAGAAGACCTGGGCCAAGAAGCTCGAAGGTGAGTACCGCGCGGGCACGCCGCGCACCACGATGAAGTGGCACCCGCTGGAGGCCGACAGCCTGCGCAGGGGCGACATCGTGCTGATCGAGGCCGGTGACGTGATCCCGGCGGATGCCGAGGTGATCGAAGGCGTGGCCTCGGTCGACGAGAGCGCCATCACCGGCGAATCGGCGCCGGTGATCCGCGAGTCCGGCGGCGACTTCTCCGCCGTCACCGGTGGCACCCGCGTGCTGTCGGACTGGATCATCGCGCGCGTCAGCGTCAACCCGGGCGAGACCTTCGTCGACCGCATGATCGCGATGGTCGAAAACGCCAAGCGCCAGAAGACGCCCAACGAGATCGCGCTGACCATCCTGCTGGTGGCGCTGACCATCGTCTTCCTGGGCGTGGTGGTCACGCTGCTGCCGATGTCCGAGTTCAGCGTGGCCGCGGCCGGCACCGGACAGCCGGTCAGCCTGCTGGTGCTGATCGCGCTGCTGGTGTGCCTGATCCCGACCACCATCGCCGGGCTGCTCAGCGCCATCGGCGTGGCCGGCATGAGCCGCATGATGCAGGCCAACGTGATCGCCACCTCCGGCCGCGCGGTCGAGGCTGCCGGCGACGTGGACGTGCTGCTGCTCGACAAGACCGGCACCATCACGCTCGGCAACCGCCAGGCGAGCGCCTTCGTGCCCGCCGCCGGCGTGAAGGAGGCCGAACTGGCCGACGCCGCTCAGCTGGCTTCGCTGGCCGACGAGACGCCCGAAGGCCGCAGCATCGTGGTGCTGGCCAAGCAGAAGTTCAACCTGCGCGAGCGCGACCTGACGGCACTGAACGCGCACTTCGTGCACTTCAGCGCCCAGACGCGCATGAGCGGGGTGGACCTGCCCGGCGCCGACGGCTCGGCGGGCCGCCAGGTGCGCAAGGGCGCGGCCGACGCGGTGCGCAAGCACGTCGAGGCCCAGGGCGGCAGCTTCCCCGCCGCCGTGCAGGCCCAGGTCGACGACATCTCCCGCCGCGGCTCGACGCCGCTCGTCGTCGCCGACGGCGCGAAGGTGTTGGGCGCCATCGAGCTGAAGGACATCGTCAAGGGCGGCATCAAGGAGCGCTTCGCCGAGCTGCGCCGCATGGGCATCAAGACCGTGATGGTGACCGGCGACAACCGGCTCACCGCGGCGGCCATCGCGGCCGAGGCCGGCGTCGACGACTTCCTCGCCGAGGCCACGCCCGAGGCCAAGCTCAAGCTCATCCGCGAGCACCAGGCCGCCGGCCGGCTGGTGGCCATGACCGGCGACGGCACCAACGACGCTCCCGCGCTGGCCCAGGCCGACGTGGCGGTGGCGATGAACACCGGCACCCAGGCCGCCAAGGAGGCCGGCAACATGGTCGACCTCGACAGCAACCCCACGAAGCTGATCGAGATCGTCGAGACCGGCAAGCAGATGCTGATGACGCGCGGCTCGCTGACGACCTTTTCGATCGCCAACGACATCGCGAAGTACTTCGCGATCGTCCCGGCGGCGTTCGTGACGACCTTCCCGCAGCTGCAGGCGCTGAACGTGATGGGCCTGGCGAGCCCCGCCTCGGCCATCTTGTCGGCGGTGATCTTCAACGCGCTGATCATCGTCGCGCTGATCCCGCTGGCGCTCAAGGGCGTGCCTTACCGCGCGGTGGGGGCGGCCTTGCTGTTGCGCCGCAACCTCCTCATCTATGGCCTGGGCGGCGTCATCGTGCCGTTCATCGGCATCAAGCTGATCGACTGGCTGCTGGTCGCCCTCGGCCTGGCCTGACCCGCACAAACTGCAGGAGCTTCCATTCATGCAATCCACCAATCCCCGACAGACCGCCCCGGCCGGCGTCGCCGTTCAGCAGGAACACGAGGAAGGCCTGCTGCGGCCGGCGATCGCGGTGTTCGTCGTGCTGTCGCTGATCACCGGCCTGGCCTACCCGCTGCTGACCACGGGGGTCGCGCAGACGGCCTTTCCGCACCAGGCCAATGGCAGCCTGGTGAAGGATGCAGCCGGCCGCGTCGTCGGCTCCGAGCTGATCGGCCAGGCCTTCTCCGACCCGAAGCACTTCTGGAGCCGCCCCTCGGCCACCGGGCCGATGGCCTACAACGCCGGCGCCTCGACCGGCAGCAACCTCGGCCCCAGCAACCCGGCGCTGCACGATGCGGTCAAGTCACGCATCGAGGCGCTGCGCGCCGCTGACCCGGGCAACACCGCGCCGGTGCCGGTCGACCTGGTCACCACCTCGGGCAGCGGGCTGGACCCGCACATCAGCCGCGCCGCGGCCGACTACCAGGCCGCCCGCGTGGCCCGCACACGCGGCCTGCCTGAGGCCGAGGTGCGCAGCCTGGTCGAGCAGCACACCGAGGGTCGATCGCTGGGCTTCCTCGGCGAGCCGCGCGTGAACGTGCTGCGGCTCAACCTCGCGCTGAACGCGCTGCCCCAGCGCTGATTGCGCCATGGGCAACGACCTCTGGGCCGTCATCGGCGCCTTCGCCGTGCTGCTGCTGCCGCTGCTGATGGCCTGGTGGCTGCTCAAGCGCAGCGATGAGCGCAGCCGGCGGCTCACCCGCGACAACCGGCGTGCGAAGATCGACGCCTGACCCCACCCGACCTCATGCTGATCAACTGCGTCGCCTACGAAGATGGTCACAAGCTGGCTGACCTCGGCGTCGATGAGATCAGCGACTACCTTCAGCGCCCGCGCTGCCTGGTCTGGGTGGCGCTGCGCGATGCCACCGACGAAGAGCTGCACCAGATGCAGCGCGAGTTCGGGTTGCACGAGCTGGCGGTCGAGGACGCGCGCCACGGCCACCAGCGCCCCAAGCTCGAGGAGTTCGGTGACTCGCTGTTCATGGTGATGCAACTGCCCGAGGTCGAGCGGGGCGAGTTGCAGATCGGCGAGGTGCACATCTTCGTCGGCCGCAACTTCGTGCTCTCGGTGCGCAACCGCAGTGCCCAGCACTTCCTCGGCGTGCGTGAGCGCTGCGAGCGCGAGCCGCAACTGCTGAAGCACGGTGCCGGCTTCGTCTTCTACGCCCTGATGGACGCGGTGGTCGACCGCTACTTTCCGCTGCTGGAAGACATCGAGACCCAGCTGGACGAGATCGAGACGCAGATCTTCGTGCGCGGGGAGGCGCGCTGGAACATCGAGCGCCTGTATGCCCTGAAGCGGCGTGCCACGATGCTGCGCCACGCCGTGGCCCCATTGCTCGAAGCGGCCGCCAAGCTGCACGGCGGCCGCGTGCCCGAGATCTGCGCGCGCACGCAGGAGTACTTCCGCGACGTTCACGACCACCTCGCGCGGATCAACGGCGCGATCGACGGCATCCGCGACACCATCGCCACGGCGATCCAGGTCAACCTGTCGCTGGTCACGATCGAGGAGTCCGAGACCACCAAGCGGCTGGCCGCCTGGGCAGCGATCTTCGCCGTCTCCACCGCGCTGGCCGGCATCTGGGGCATGAACTTCGAGCACATGCCAGAGCTGAGCTGGCGCTACGGCTACCCGCTGGCGCTCGGCCTGATCGCCAGCGCCGCCGGCATCCTCTGGTGGCGCTTCAAGCGCGCCGGTTGGTTGTGACCGATCTCCAACGCCCCGATCCCGATGCCCTGCTGCAGCGCGTGCAGGCCGAAGAGGAACGCGCGCAGCGCGGCAAGCTGAAGATCTTCTTTGGCGCATCGGCCGGCGTGGGCAAGACCTACGCGATGCTGCTGGCCGCGCGTGCCGCCCAGGCGGCCGGTGCGGCGCTGATCGTCGGCCTGGTGGAAACGCACGGCCGCAGCGAGACCGAATCGCTGCTGCGCGGCCTGCCCCTGCTGCCGCGCAAGGCCGTGCCTTACCGCGAGCGCGAGTTGCAGGAGTTCGACCTCGACGCGGCGCTGGCCTGGGCCGCCCAGCAGCACAAGCCGCTGGTGCTGCTCGACGAACTGGCCCACAGCAACGCCCCCGGCTCGCGCCACCCCAAGCGTTGGCAGGACGTGGTCGAACTGCTCGATGCCGGCGTCGACGTCTGGTCGACGATGAACGTTCAGCACCTGGAGAGCCTGAACGACATCGTCAGCGGCATCACCGGCATCCGGGTCTGGGAGACGGTGCCCGACCGCATCTTCGACGAGGCCGACGAGGTCGTCGTCGTCGACCTGCCGCCCGACGAGCTGCTGCAGCGGCTGGCCGCCGGCAAGGTCTACATGCCGCAGCAGGCCGAGCGCGCGGCCAAGAACTTCTTCCGCAAGGGCAACCTGCTCGCGCTGCGCGAGCTGGCGCTGCGGCGCACGGCCGACCGTGTCGACGACGAGATGCAGGCCTACCGGCGCCAAAGCGCCACCGCCCGCGTCTGGCCCACGCGCGAGGCGCTGCTGGCCTGCATCGGGCCGGGCGAGCACGGCGAGAAGGTCGTGCGGGCCTGTGCCCGCCTCGCCGGGCAACTGGACGTGAGCTGGCATGCCGTGCACGTCGAGACCCCTGCGCTGACGCAGGCCGGCGAGGGCGAACGCCAGCGCGTGCTGCGGGTGCTGAAGCTGGCCGAGGAGATGGGCGCCACGACGGCCACGCTGGCGGCACCCGACGCCGCGAGCGCCCTCGTGCGCTATGCGCGCGAGCACAACCTGGCCCGGGTGGTGATGGGGCGCACCGACCGCCGCATCGCCTGGCCCTGGCAGCGCCGGCTGGCCGAGCAGGTGGCCTCGCGGGCCAACGATCTCGATGTGCTGCAGGTCGCGCTGCCGTCGGTCACCGCCGCCACGCCGGGTGCCGCCGAGTCGCGGCCGGCCCCGGCCGAAGCGAGCCGGGCCTGGCAGGGCTACCTGGCGGCGGTGGGCGTCTGTGCGCTGATCGCGGTGGTCGCCACGCCGCTGGTCGGCGTGCTGGAGCTGACCAACATCGTGATGCTGTTCCTGCTCGCCGAGGTGGCCATCGCGCTGGTCTGGGGGCGCGGCCCGGCGGTGCTCGCCGCCTTCGTCGGTGTCGGCCTGTTCGACTTCTTCTTCGTGCCGCCGCGCCTGAGCTTCGCGGTGAGCGACGTGCAGTACCTGGTCACCTTCGGCGTCATGCTGGCCGTGGCCCTGGTGGTCGGTCAGCTGACCGCGGGCCTGAAAGTGCAGGCCGAGGCCGCCACGCAGCGCGAGCACCGCGTGCGCGGGCTCTACCAGATGTCGCGCGACCTTTCCGGTGCGCTGATCGCCGACCAGGTGGCCGAGTTCGGTGCCCGCTTCCTGCTGGCCGAGTTCGGCGCGAAGAGTGCGCTGCTGGTGGCCGACGCGAGCGAACGGCTGCAGGTGCTGCCGGGCGCCAGCGCGGCGGTCGACATGGGTGTGGCCCAGTGGGCCTTCGACCGGGGCGAGGCCGCCGGGCGCGGCACCGACACCCTGCCCGCCAGCGCCTGCCTGGTGCTGCCGCTGAAGGCACCGATGCGCCTGCGCGGCGTGCTGGCCATCGAGCCCGGCTCAGGCGACCGCTGGTGGGGCCCCGAGCAGCGCCGCGTGCTCGACACCTGCGCATCGCTGCTGGCCATCTCGCTGGAGCGCATCCACTACATCGAGGTCGCGCAATCGACCACGGTGCAGATGGAGTCGGAGCGGCTGCGCAACTCGCTGCTCTCGGCGATCTCGCACGACCTGCGCACGCCGCTGGCCGCGATGGTCGGGCTGGCCGACTCGCTGGCCCTGACCCAGCCACCCCTGGCCGGTGAGCAGCGCGACATCGCCCAGGCGATGCGGCAATCGGCCCTGCGCATGAACGCCCTGGTGACCAACCTGCTGGACATGGCCAGGCTCGAATCGGGCGCGGTGCAGTTGAACCGACAATGGCAGCCGCTCGAAGAGGTGGTCGGCAGTGCCCTGTCGGCCATGGCCGGCGCGCTGGCCGGGCGGCCCGTGAGCACCCGGCTGGAGGACGACCTGCCGCTGCTGCACCTGGATGCGGCGCTGATCGAGCGCGTGCTCGTCAACCTGCTGGAGAACGCGCTCAAGTACACCCCGGCCGGCAGCCCGATCGAGATCGGCGCCCGCGCGCTGGACGACGTGGTCGAGGTCTGGGTCGACGACCACGGCCCGGGCTTGCCGCCGGGGCGCGAAGAGGCCATCTTCGAAAAGTTCGAGCGGGGCCGCAAAGAGACAGCCACGCCTGGCGTGGGCCTGGGGCTCGCGATCTGCCGGGCCATCGCGCAGGCGCATGGTGGCGAGATCCGCGGCGCCAGCCGCCCGGACGGCGGGGCGCGCTTCACCCTGCGCCTGCCACGCGGCGAGCCGCCCAGCGACGACGGTGCCGGCGCCCTGCCGGCCGAGGCCGAGGACGTGTGATGAGCAGCCACCACCCCCACCCGATGCGCGTGCTGATCGTGGAAGACGAAGCCGACATCCGCCGCTTCGTGCGCCTGGCACTGGAGACCGAGGGCTACGAGGTCATCGAGGCGGACGGCATCAAGCGCGCGCTGATCGAGGCTGGCACCCGGCGGCCCGACCTCGTGGTGCTGGACCTCGGACTGCCCGACGGCGACGGCGTCGACTTCATCCGTGACCTGCGCGGCTGGTCCAGCGTGCCGGTGATCGTGCTCTCGGCCCGCAGCCGCGAAGACGACAAGATCGCAGCGCTCGACGCCGGCGCCGACGACTACCTGCTCAAGCCCTTCGGCGTGGGCGAGCTGCTCGCGCGCGTACGCGCCCAACTGCGGCGCCAGGCCCAGCAGGCGCCCGCGGCCGACTCCACGGTGCGGTTCGGCGACATCTGCGTCGACATGGCCCGCCGCAGCGTCGAGCGGGCCGGCATGCCCGTGCACCTCACGCCCATGGAGTACCGCCTGCTGACGCACCTGATCGCGCAGCCCGATCGGGTGATCACCCACCGCCAGCTGCTCAAGGCCGTCTGGGGCCCGGCCTACGTCGACCAGACGCACTATGTGCGGGTACACATGGCCAACCTTCGCAAGAAGATCGAGCAGGACCCCTCGATGCCGCGGTACCTGATCACCGAAGCGGGTGTGGGCTACCGGTTCGTGGGCGCAGAGGCGGGCGACGCCCGCTGAGGTTGACATGCGGCCGCGAGCGAGTAAGGTCGGGGTGTCGTGGCACTGCGAAAGGAGGTGATATGTCTTCTATCTCCAGGTCTGGGGCGAGCCCCCGGCTCACGTAGCTGGCCTCGTGGCCGGACCCGCGGGCGCTGCACACCACCGGTGGCAGCGCCCGCGTCACGTCCGGTGCCGGCGATCTATCCGAGCCCGCGGGCCGGGCCGAGATCCAGGCGGTGGTGGATGGCGCCGGGTGCCGGGGGCGAGAACAGTGCTTGCTGCACGAGACCCGCCGAGAGGGGCACACCACGGTTCCAGGGCATCAGCACCATCACCCGGGCGAGCAGGCAGTAGTCGGCGACCAGCATGGCATTCACGCCGACGAACTGCACCAGGTGAATCAGCCACAGTGGCCCCAGGCTGCCCAGCATCAGCAGGCCTGCATAGCCGATGCGCACCTGGACATCCAGCGCACGCAGCGTGCGTCTGTAGGCGCCAAAGTGCAGCGCCTGCCAGACCGTGAGCGAGACGGCGAGGGGCAGGCCGCCGGCCCAGCCCGCAAAGTGGGCGGCCAGCAGCAGCGCCGTGACCTGCCAGTAGAGGCGCTTGATTCTCGGGTCCATGTCACGGGGCGCTTTTGAAGAAGAGGTAGTCCGCCGTGTAGGCCACGCGAACCGACTGCTGGTTCACGCAGGCGCCGGCCGGTGCGAGGCCACCCCACGTGTTGAGACGCTGGATGTGGCTGACTCCGGCCAGTGCGCCCGGCGCGGCGGACCCCGCCTGAGCCGCGAGCAGCAGCCAGGGGATGTGGTGCTGGCCAGGCGCCTCGGCGCGCGCCGTGACGCGGCCCTGGAGGCGGCTGCCATCGCCAAGCTGCCAGTGGGGGCCGGCGCCATGGGTACCGATCTGGCGGCCTTGCGCGTCGAGCAGCACGGCCTCGGGCGCGACGAAGGCCCAGGCCTGGTCGCGGCACTCGTAGACCTGCACGCCACGTGCGGCCAGCGTCAGTGCAAGGTGAGCGCCCGGTGGCGGCGCAATGGAAGGGGTGTCGGGCGACGCGGTGGCGACGATCGGCCAGGCCACGACGAACAGGAGCAGGGCGCGAGATGTCATCGGGTCATCCTTCGGGGTCAGAAAGTGGGTGCCGGTTCTTCCGGCGGAGCGGATGGATCGACCCGAGGGGCGGGGTAGGGGCTCTCGTAGGGGGCCACGGCAGGTGGGATGCGCGGCGGGCTGCTCGTGAGCGGCGCGGACGCCGAGATCCAGCCCGCGAACACGCAGGCCGGCAGCGCCACCGCGATGGCGGCCCGGCCGAGCTTCAGGGAGATCATGATGATGTGGTGCATTAGTTCGTCCTCGTGAGAGGAGCGAACTCTGCAAGCGGGTGCGTTCCGCGCGCGTTCCGCAGGCCCCGCGATCGAGCACCTGCGTCTGCCCGATCGCCAGCGGCGTCTACGCGTCTTCGGCCATGCCGTGTTGCTGACCGGGCCTTCGGCAGGCCGCCCGGCGGCGCCTCGACGAGGGGCTGGCGGAAGCGGTGAGATTCGAACTCACGGAGGGGATAAGCCCTCGCCGGTTTTCAAGACCGGTGCCTTAAACCGCTCGGCCACGCTTCCGCAATGAAGGGCGCTACTGTACCGCAGGCCCCTGGGGCGACGCCGGGAAGACCACGGGCAGTTCAGCGAAGAAGGTGCTGCCCTGGCCCGGTGTGCTGCGCACGCCGACCGTGCCGCCCTGCAACTCGACCAGCCGTCGCGTCAGCGCCAGGCCCAGGCCGGTGCCGGCCTGCGGGTTGCGGCCGGGGCGCAACTGCTGGAACTGGGTGAACAGCCGTGCCTGGTCGGCTTCGCTGATGCCGATGCCGTTGTCCTCGACTTCCAGGCGCCACCGCCCCGCGTCGGCACCGAACGCGCGCACCTGGACCCGGCCGCCCTCGGCGGTGAACTTGACGGCGTTCGACAGGTAGTTCAGGAGCACCTGCTTGAGCCGCGAGGGGTCCAGCCGCAGTCCCGGCAGGGGCTGCAGGTCGGCAGCGAGGGTGATGCGCTTGCGCTCGGCGTCGGGGCGCACCAGCGCGAAGGCCTCGTCCACCAGGGCCGGCAGGTTGATCGCGGCGGCGGCGAACTCCATCCGCCCGGCTTCGACCTTGGAAAGGTCCAGCACGTCGTTCACCAGCTGCAGCAGGTGCTGGCCGCCCGCAGCGATGTGGGCGAGGAACTCGGCGCGGCGTGGCGAATCGAGCGGCAGGGGGGAGTCGCGCAGCAGTTCGGCGAAGCCGATGATGGCGTTGAGCGGGGTGCGCAGCTCGTGCGACATCTGGGCCAGGAATTCTCGCTTCAGGCGGTTGGCCTCCAGCATCTGGCGGTTCTCGGCTTCGAGCGCCATGCTGCGCAGCTGCATCTCCTCGGCCTGCTTGCGCTCGGTGATGTCAGCCACCAGGCCCACGTAGCGCGGCCCGTCGTCACCGGCCAGCACCTGGCTGTGGCTGGACAGCCAGTGCACGCTGCCGTCGGGCCAGATGACGCGGAACTCGGTGTGCAGCGGCTGCTTGCTTTGCATGGCCTGTTCGTTGGTGCGCACCAGCGTTTCCAGGTCGTCGGGGTGCACGGCACGCCTGAAGTCGTCGGATGTCCAGCGTGGGCAGCCGTCCGGGTGGCCGAAGCAGCGGTCGTGCTGCAACGAGTGGCTCAGTTCGCCGGTGCGCAGGTCGATGTCCCACACGCCCAGGCGGCCGGCCTCGAGCGCGCGGCGCAGCATGGCTTCGCTTTCCCGCAGGGCGCCCTGCGCTTCGTGGCGCGCCTGCTCGCGCTCGCGCAGCAGCGTCTGCGCATGGCGCAGCGCGTCCGCGAGTTGGCGGGCCTCGTCCATCGACGGGGTGGGAATCTCGACCTGTTGGCCGTTGCCGATGGCCAGGGCGGGGGCCACCAGGCCCTGGATCGGGCGATGGCGCTGAAGGTGGCCAGCCGGCGGCGCAGGTCGGCGGTCAGCGCCTCTTCGGGCACGCCGATCGTGGTCGACCAGCCGTAGCGCCCCGCACGGGCATGGCCGGCGAACACCACGGTGCCTTCGCGCGTGGTGTTGGGGAAGCAGCTCGACTCGTGCTTCAACACCTTCTCCAGCAGGTTCGCCACCACCGGCTGCCCGACGAAGCGATCGGCGTTGAGGGTGCGGGCCATCGTGATGCCCTGGCGATCGAGCACGCTCGAGATCCAGCCCGCCGGCAGGTCCTGGCGCTGCAGGAAGTCGTCCAGGCGCGAAACCGGCAGGACCAGGCTCAGCCGGTAGCGCAGCTCGCCGCCGCGGATGACCGGCACGTGCACGGCCACCTGCTGGCGCTGGGAGAGCGTGCCGACGAACAGGTCGGACACCATCGGCGCCCGTGGGTCGGCCCCGGGTGGGTAGACGCCGGGCCGCGGCGGCGGCAGGGCGACGCCTGGCGGCAGCAGCAGGTTCATCAGCTGCCGGCCCTCGGGGTCGGTCAGCACCAGGGTCTCGCCGCGCAGCAGTTGCAGCACCCGGGCTGCCCGCAGCCGCAGCCCGGGCAGGTCCAGCGGGTCGAGCGTGGAAGAGGTGGCCAGTGTCTGCAGCGCGATCACGTGGCCGTCCAGCTCGGCTTCGAGCGCGTTGCCCAGGGTGCGTGCGGTCTTGCAGGCCTGGCTCTGCTGCGCGTCGCGCTCGCGTTGGTAGCCGATCAGCGTGGCGGCGATCAGCAGCAGCCAGCCAGGAATCACGCAGACCAGCACGAGCTGCTGGATGCGTGCCTGGATCGAGCGCGAGCGCGGCATGGTGGCCCATGCTGTGCCGCGGCCAGCCGCAGGTCAAGCCGGGTGCACCCGGCCTGATGCGAGGTGATCAGAGCTTGGCGCTGAATTCGATCTGGATGCGCCGGGGCTCGGTCAGGCCGGCGTAGTAGGGCGCGCCGACCGGGGCCGAGAGGTTGCTCAGCCAGTGCACGTACTGCTTGTCGAACAGGTTGTTGACGACCAGCCCGACGCCCCATTGGCGCGAGTCGGCCTCCCAGCCGAGGCGGGTGTCGACCCGCTCGCGCGCCTCGCCGGCGCGGAAGGCCGGGGTCTTGAGGCAGGTGCCCTGGGCCTGGGAGTCGTCGTTGCAGCGCGTGGCGCCCAGGTAGGCGCCCTGGAGCGACCAGTTCACCAGGCCGCCGGCGAGCGGCCATTGCACGTCCATGCCGAGCGCGAGCGAAGTGCTGGGCGTGCCGTAGGGCTGGCCGCTCAGGTCGTTGGCGCCGCCGGCCAGGTTGCGCTGGGCCTTGTAGGTCTGGTCGATGAACTCGGCGGCGCCGTACACGCGCAGGTTTGGCGAGACCTGCCACTGGGCTTCGAGGTCGGCGCCGGTGGCCTTCACGTCGCTCACCGTGACCACATAGGCCGGGATCGCCAGCGAGTGGTCGAGCGTGATCGACTGGAGGTTCTTGAACAGGTAGTGGAAGAGCGAGGCGCTGTAGCTCAGGTCGTTGCCGAGCCGCCCCTTCACGCCCACCTCGTAGTTGGTCACGGTCTCGGGGTCGAAACGCCCACCGTTGGCCTGGGTGCTGACCGAGTTGAAGCCGCCGGCCTGGTAGCCGCGGGTGACCGAGCCGAAGACCATGGTGTCGCGCGACAGCTTGTGGTCGATCACCAGGCGGGGGCTCACGTTGTTCCAGCTCTGCCGGGTGTGCACCGGCGCGGCGAACCAGTCCGGGTTGGCGAACTCGATGTTGCCGTTCTGCGCCACGAAGACCAGCTGCTGCAGGGCGTCGGATTCCTCCTGCGTGATCGCGCCGGCCCCCACCATCTGGGCGAAGAAGTCGGGGGTGAACACCGCCAGCTGCGGCGTCAGCCCGGGGGCCGAGTGCAGCGGGTTGTGCCAGCTGAACTTCTTCTCGTCGCGGGTGAAGCGGATGCCGGTGGTGAGGTTGGTCTGGGGGCCGAGGTGCCAGATCGCGTCGCCGTAGACCGCGTAGGCCTTGAAGTCGGCGGTGTTGCGCATGTCTTCCTGCCAGGTCTGGCCCATCAGGTCGATGCCGGGGATGCCGGCCAGGCGGGCCAGCATGTTCAGGCTGGCAAAGGGGCCGGGCGCTCCGACGCCGCCGTAGGGCGGCGGCGCCAGCACGGTGTCGAGGCTGTCGGTGTAGGTGTAGATGCGGCTGGTCTGCTTCGCGTCTTCGCCGGAAAGGCTCAGGCCCACCAGCCAGTCGACCATCGGCGTGTCGCCCGAGAGGCGGAATTCCTGCTGCCACGCGGTGTTCTTCTCGAAGTTGCCGGTGGCGAGGTGCGAGGCGATGCGGTCGGTGCCGTCGTTGTCCTGCACGTTCTCGCTGGTGAAGTGGCGCCAGCCGGTGAGGCTGCTGAGTGTCGCCCAGCCCAGGTCGTGCTCCAGGCGCAGCGAGAGGTTGTCGAGCAGGCGCTCTTCACGGCCGCCCACCACGTCGTTGCGCAGCGGCTGCTTGCGCGGGTCGACGAAGAGGGAGGTGTCGAGCTCGCCGGTGTCGGGGTCGACCACGTTGATCGGCGAGCTGGTCACCACGCTCCAGGCCGGGCGGGCGCGCTGGTCGAGGTCTTCATGCTCCCAGGCCACGACCGCGCTGGTCGCGTCGCCCGGCGCCCAGCGCAGGCTCAGGCGGGCGCCCCAGGCGTTGTCCTGCGGGGCGCGCTTGGTGGTGGTGACGTTGGTCTCCCAGCCTTCGCGGCGCTGGGTGACGGCCGAGAAGCGCAGCGCCAGGTCGTCGCCCAGCGGCTGGTTGACCATGGCCTCGGTGTGCACCGAGGCCTGGTTGCCCAGGCGCACCAGGCCGCGGGCGGCGAACTGGTTCACCGGGTCGTTGGTGATGACCGCGATCGCGCCGCCGGCGCTGTTGCGGCCGAAGAGCGTTCCCTGCGGCCCCTTCAGCACTTCCACCCGCTTGATGTCGTTGAAGTTGAGCATCGCGCCGGCCGTCTTGCCGGTGTACAGGCCGTTCACGTAGATGCCCACCGGCGCATCGGTGCCGATGCCGAAGTCGCTGTTGCCCAGGCCGCGCAGGCTGAAGCTGGGTTGCGTGGGCTCCGAGGCGTCGATCTGCAGGCCGGGCACGAAGCTCGACACCTCGGCGATGTTCACCGCGCCGAGCTTGGCGATCTGCTCCGGCCCGATGAGCTGGATGGCGATCGGCACCTGCAGCACCTCCTGCTTGCGGCCCTGGGCTGTCACCTCGATCACCTGCGGGGCGGGCTCGGCAGCCGCGGCGTCCTTCTTCTCGGGCGTGGCCTGGGCCCAGGCCGGGTGGCCGCCGCCGGCGAGGGCGGCGAGGGCAGCAGCCGCCAGCGCGTGGCGGCGGCGGAAGGTGGGGGGCAGGTGTGCGGCCATGGTGTCTCCTCCGAGGCGTTGCCGTGCGTGCTTGTGGTTCAGGTGTTCAAGGGGCCGGGTCATCGCGCCCGGGTCATCGCGCCTCGCAATGGCCGGGCAGCGAGGCGATCCACTGCCGCACCAGCCGCAGCCCGTCTTCGTGGATGGTGCTGCGGCCCAGCTCGGGCATCATCACGCCGCCCTCGGCGCTGGCCATGCGAAAGGCCATGATCGAGGCGTCGGGCTGGCCCGGCACGATGCCGAAGAGCCGGTCGCCCGTGCCCTTGCCGGCGGCCACCGGCGGCTTGCACAGGCCCATCTGCCAGTCCACCGGCGCAAAGGCGTCGAGCCGCAGCGCGGTGTTGCTGGCGGTGGCCTGGGCCTGATGGCAGTGGGCGCAGTTGATGTCGAGGTAGGCTCGGGCACGGTCGGCGAGCGGGGCCTTGTCGTCGCGCCAGTCGGCCGCATGCGGCAGCGCAGCGGTGTCGATCGGGGTGGGCAGCCCGGCCAGGTACCCGGCGCGCTGCCAGCGCACGAGCTGGTTCTCGGCGCCCTCGGCATAGGCCAGCGGGCGGTTGAGGTGGCGGGCCTTGGGGCCCAGCGGCAGGAAGGCCTTCTGCTTCAGGTCGACCACGTGGCAGGCGGCGCACTGGTTCTCGTCGGGCACCACGTAGGTGAAGCGTTGCTGGCGGCCGGCCTCGTCGACCAGCTCGACGGGCTTCAGGTCGCCGGTGCGCTCCAGCACGGCCTCGGTCTGCGCCTCGTTCCACACATACGGCAGGGCGACCCAGCCCTCGGTGCGGCGCACCAGCAGCCGGGTCTCGACCAGGCGCACACGCGACAGATCGAGCCCGTCGCCGGGCGCGCCGGGCTCGGCGGTGGAGGTCTGCTTCAGTGCGCCGCCCTCGGCCTTCGGGTAGTAGAAGGTCTTGCTGAGGATGGTGCCTTCGGGGAAGTCGAAGGCCTGCTCCGGCTGGTAGCGCGCGCTCTGGCCGGCCGGCATCCACACCGTGCGCAGCTTGTGGGCGTGGTCGCTGAAGAGGGCCGAGTTGAGGTCGTAGGGCAGCACGCCGGCGTTGAGCGTGAGCCGCTTGCCGTCGGACTCGACCACGTGCCAGGCCGACAGCTTCTCGGGCTTGCCCTCGGCGTGGAAGGCCACGGGCGCCGCTTCGCGCTGGCAGGCGGCCAGCAGCAGCGCTGCAGCGGCCAGCAGGAGGGTGGTTCGCATCGGCTGCGGGTGGTCAGGTCTTGGCCGCAGCCAGCGTCACGGGGCTCAGCCGTGGCAGCTCGCAGCGCAGGTCGTCGGTCACCAGCCGCGGGTTGCCGTACTTGTTCGGCCCGTCGGCGTTGAGCACCTCCACCTTCGTGGCATGGTGGTTGACGCACAGGCGCGCCTCGGCCTGGCCGGCGGCTTTCGGGTCGGTGTAGCCGTCCCACAGCACGTCGGGGAAGCGGCCGTTGAGGCCGAACATCGCGGTCTTGAGCACCTTCAGGTCCATGCCGTCGGGAGAGTCGCCACCGCCGGAGAAGCGGTTGCCGTGCACGTAGATCGCTTTCGGGTAGGGGTCGTAGCCCGGCTCCACGCCCTTGTCGCTGTAGTAGCCAGTCGAGAAGTAGCTGGAGAGAATGACGTTGGCGGTGCGGTGGCCGATGATGTCGTTGTCGAAGATCTCGACCTTGGCATTCGCGTTGATCAGCACGCCGGTGCCCGCCGGCACGCTGGCCACAGCGGTGCCCTTGGCGCCGAAGTTGTCGTGGTTGTTCAGCTCGACGCGGTTCTTGTAGACGCGGGTCGAATGCCCGGGCTGCGACAGGTTGGGCATGTTGAACACCAGGATGCCGCCGGTGTTGCCGGTGGCCACGTTCTCGTAGACGTCGGCGTCGATGGTGTTCTCGATCTCGATGCCGGCCACGTTCTGCTCGGCGCGGCAGCGGCGCACCACCACGTTCTTCGACTGGCCCACGTAGATGCCGGCGTCGGACGCGGCAAAGGCCTGCGAATCCTCGATCAGCACGTTCCGCGTCTTGACCGGGTAGATGCCGTAGGCGCCGTTGCTGGTCTTGGGGCCGTCCGTCCAGCGCACGCGCACGCCGCGGATGGTGATGTTCTCGCCGTCGTTGACCTTGAGGCCGTCGCCCTGGCTGTCTTCGATCGTCAGGTTCTCGATGGTGAAGTCGCTGGCCTGCACCATCAGGCCTTCCGGGCCGCTCAGCTGGCCGCGGAAAGAGAGGATGGTCTTGTCGAGGCCGGCCCCGCGCACGGTGACGCCGTTGACCCGCAGCGACAGGCCGCGGTCGAGGTGGTAGCTGCCGGCGGGGATCTCGATCACCGAGCCCGGCTTGGCGTCGAGCAACTGGGCCTGCAGCTTCTTCTGGAAGGCGGCGTCGACCGGCAGGTCGCCGGCGCGCTGGCCTTCTGGCGGCGCCTTGCTGCAACCGAAGAAGCTCATCGTGCCGGCCAGCAGGGCCAGGGCGGCCAGGGCCTTCAGGGGGCGGCGTGCACGCATGCTCCAAGTCCTCGCGATGCCGGGTCGGGCTGAAAATGTAGCAAGGACTATCTTTTCTCGCGGTCCGGAGTTTCCCCGGTGACGCAGCGCCGGTTTGCGTCAGCCGCCGCGGCGGCGAGAGCGGTGCCTCAGCCGGGTGCCTGCGCCTGGGCGCAACGCACCTGCGTCACCTCGCGCCGGCCGCCGTCGACCCGCACCGCGGTGAGCGCGCCGCCCCAGACGCAGCCGGTGTCCAGTGCCAGCAGGTCGGGCCGGTTGATGAGGCCGAGCGTGGACCAGTGGCCGAACGCGATCGGCTCGCCGGCGCTGGCACGGCTCTCGTGCGCGAACCAGGGCTTGAAGCCGGGCGGCGCGGTGTCGGCGCCGTCCTTGCTGTCGAACTCCAGCGTGCCGTCGGCGGCGCAGAAGCGGATGCGGGTGAGCGCGTTGACGATGAAACGCTGGCGCTCGATGCCTTCCAGCGAGTCGCTCCAGCGCTCGGGCTGGTTGCCGTACATGCACGGCAGGAACTCGTGCAGCGCCGGGCCGCGCAGCATGGCCTCGACCTCGGCGGCGAGCGCGAGCGTCCTGGCGGTGTTCCACTGCGGCACGATGCCGGCGTGCACCAGCAGCCAGCCGTCGGCGTGATCCGCGAGGCGGCCCTGGCGCAGCCAGTCGAGCCAGGCCTCGCGCTCGGGGTGGTGCAGGATCTGGTTCAGCGTGTCGCGCCGGTGCGGCGGGCGCACGCCGGCGGCCACCGCGAGCAGGTGCAGGTCGTGGTTGCCCAACAGGTAGCCGGCGCTGCCGCCCAGCGCGCGCAGCCGTTCCAGCACCGCCAGCGAGCCGGGCCCGCGGTTGACCAGGTCGCCCAGCACATGCAGGCGGTCGCGCGAGGGCGAGAAGCCGATCTCGGCGAGCAGCCGCTCGAAGGCGTCGCAGCAGCCCTGCAGGTCGCCGATCAGGTAGTCCATCGAAATACCGGGGGTGGGGTGACTTTCGATTCTGCTACGCTCTGCCCCCATTTCTGCTCCCCCCGCGGCGTGAAGCTTGCTTCGCCCGCTTCGCATGGACGTAGCCCTTCTCGTTTTCCTGATCCTGCTCAACGGGCTGTTCGCGATGTCGGAGATGGCCCTCTCGGCCAGCCGCAAGGCGCGGCTGCAGGTGATGCTCGAAGCCGGCGAGTCCGGCGCGCAGGCGGCGATCGACCTGCACGACAACCCCACCAAGTTCCTCTCGACGGTGCAGATCGGCATCACGTCGATCAGCGTGCTCAACGGCATCGTCGGCGATGCGGCCTTCTCAGGCCCGCTGTCGCACTGGCTGCTGAGCGTGCTGCCCATCTCCGAGCGCGCCGCCGAGCTGACGGCCACCGGGATGGTGGTGTTCATCATCACGGTGCTGTCCATCATCTTCGGCGAGCTGGTGCCCAAGCGCTTCGGCCAGATGTACCCCGAGACGGTGGCGAGGCTCGTGGCGCCGCCGATGGAGTGGCTTTCGGCCGCGACCCGCCCGCTGGTGGCCGTGCTGGCCACGTGCACCGAGGGCATCCTGCGCCTGCTGGGCGTGAAAGGTGGCCCGGCCCGCAGCGTGACGGAAGAGGAGATCGCCGCCAGCCTGGAAGAGGGCCTGGACGCCGGCGTGATCGAGGCGCAGGAGCACCAGATGGTGCGCAATGTGTTCCGCCTGGACGACCGGCAGATCGGCTCGATGATGATCCCGCGCGCCGAGATCCGCTGGCTGGACGCCAACGCCACCATCCAGGACGTGCTGGCGGTGATCGCCGACGAGGAACATTCGCGCTACCCAGTCTGCCGCGGCGGGCTGGACGACGTGATCGGCGTGGTCAGCGCACACCACCTGCTCAAGCCGCTGGCCGCTGGCGAGATCGCCTCGCTGGCCGATCACATCCGGCCGCCGGTCTTCGTGCCCGAGACGCTGTCGGGCATGGAGCTGCTGGAGCACTTCCGCACCTCGGGCGCCGAGCTGGTGTTCGTGGTCGACGAGTACGGGGCGGTGCAGGGGGTCATCACCGTGCGTGACGTGCTGGAGGCCATCACCGGCGAGTTCGGCACGCCCAGCGACGAGAATGCCTGGGCCGTCCAGCGCGGCGACGGCAGCTGGCTGGTCGACGGCCTGATCCCGGTGCCCGAGCTGAAGGACCGACTGGAACTGAAGGATCTGCCCGAGGAGGACCGCGGGCGCTACAACACCCTGGCCGGCATGATCATGCTGCTGCTGGGCCGGCTGCCCCGCACCACCGACCAGGTGGAGTGGGAAGGCTGGCGGTTCGAGGTGGTGGACCTCGATGGCAAGCGGGTGGACAAGGTGTTGGCCACCCGGCTGCCCGGGCCGGCGCACGCGCACGATCGTCACCACGATTGAGTGCGCCGGCCACCTGACTTTCGTGAATCTGGAGACTTTGAAGTGATCAACCCCGACCTGCACAAGAAGCCCGTCGCGCTGGACCGCGTCGCCCACCGCAACCTGAAGATCCGCCGGGACCAGCCCACGCTGCAGGCCGCTGCCGGCCTGAATGCCTTCTTCGTGACGGCGGCCGAGTTCTCGGACGCGTGCAAGGAATACCCCATCTTCTTCCTGCGCGCCGGCAGCGACAAGGACGGCAAGCCGTTGTGCGCGCCGGTCACCGTGTTCGGCCTGACCAAGGGCGAGAACCTGTTCTGGCGCGACGGCCGCTGGAACGCCCGCTACGTGCCGGCGCTGCTGCGCGCCTACCCCTTCGCGATGGCGCCCACCGGCGACAACCAGCCTTACGTGATGTGCTTCGACGAGAGCTCGCCGGTGTTTTCCACGGAGCAGGGTGAGCCGCTGTTCAACGAGCAGGGCGAGGCCACGCCCTTCCTTGACGAACTGCGCCAGTTCGCAGAGCGCGTCGAGGTGGAGGTCGAGCGCACCAAGGTGGCCGGCCGCAAGCTGATGGAGATGAACATCCTGCAGGACCGCCGCTTCGACGCGACCCTGCCCGATGGCTCCAAGCTCACCGTCGACGGCTTCCTGGCGGTCGACGAGGAGAGGCTGAAGTCGCTGAGCGACGCCCAGGTGCTGGAACTGCACCGCAGCGGCCTGCTGCCGCTGCTGCACCTGCACCTCGTCTCGATGAGCAACATGGGCCAGCTGCTGCAGATGCGTCTGGAGGCCCAGGGCAACGGCGCCGCTGCGCCCACCGCCTCCTGACCAGGCGATCCACGACGGGCCATACCGGGCCGGCATAGCTGCTATCGGCCGGCCCCGGTGCGGAATCGGGGTGTTCCCCGCTAGGGGCGCATGGGGCCGCGGCGTAAGCTGCCGCGGCAGTTGAACCCCGAGGAGCCCCCGATGACGATGATCCGCCCTGTGGCCCATGCCACGCGCGCTGTGCTGCTGGCCGCCGCTGCGCTGGCCGCACTGCCCGCTTCGGCCCAGGAGGTCACGCTCAAGTTCCACCACATCTGGAACCCGCAGGCCATGGCCTCGGTGAACGTGATCAACCCCTGGTGCGAGAAGGTCGCGAAGGAATCGGCCGGCAAGCTCAAGTGCCAGATCCTGCCGGCCATGTCGGGCGGGGGCACGCCGCCGCAGCTGGTGGACCGCGTCAAGGACGGCGTCGACGACGTCATCATCACGCTGCCCGGCTACACCGCCGGCCGCTTCCCGGCGATGGAGGTCTTCGAGCTGCCCTTCATGACCAACTCGGCCGAGGCCGGCGCCCGCGCCGCGTGGGACTACCTGCAGAAGTACGCCCTGAAGGAATTCCCTGGCACCAAGGTGCTGGCCACCTGGGTGCACGACGAGGGCTACATCCACACCCGCGAGCGGCAGGTGAAGACCCTGGCCGACTTCAAGGGCCTGAAGATGCGCGCCCCGACGCGGCAGACCAACAAGCTGCTGGCCGCACTCGGCGCTTCGCCGGTGGGCATGCCGCTGCCGGCCATCCCCGACGCGGTGAGCAAGGGCACGATCGACGGCTTCCTGCTGCCGTGGGAGGTGATGCCTTCGCTGAAGCTGCACGAGCTGGTCAAGTACGACAGCGAGACCGACCCGAGCCGCCCGGCGCTGTACAGCGCGGTGTTCATCCTCGCGATGAACCAGGCGAAGTACGACGCGCTGTCGCCCGAGCTGAAGAAGGTGATCGACGCCAACTCAGGCGCCGCGCTGTCGCAGCAGATCGGCAAGATCTGGGACGGCAGCCAGGCCGCCGGCCGCAAGGCCGCGCTGGACCATGGCAACGTGCTCTACACCATCCCGGCCAGCGAGCTCGACAACTGGGTCAAGGCCTCTGCGCCGCTGTACGACGCCTGGGTGGCGGACAACGAAGGCAAGGGCCTGCCGGCCAAGGCCATGCTGCAGGACGCGCGCGACCTGCTGGCCAAGTACAAGACGGCCAAGTGACGTCGCCCGGCCGGCCTGCGGGCGGGTTGCAGGGCGTGTTCCGGCGCGTGTCGCTGGGCTTCGCGGTGCTCGGCGGGGTGGCCGCGTGCGCCGTGGCGGCGATGACGGTGGCCTCCATCGTCATGCGTGCCACGCTTTCGCGTCCGATCGCCGGCGACGTGGAGCTGACGCAGCTCGGCATCGCGCTCGCCATCTCGCTGTGCCTGCCCTGGGCGCAACTGCACGGCGCGAACATCATCGTCGACTTCTTCACCCAGAGGCTGCCAGAGCGCGCCACCCGCCGGCTCGACGCGCTGGGCGCGTTGCTGCTGGCGGCCATGTGCGCGCTGCTCTCGTGGCGCACCTCGGTGGGGGCGCTCTCGGTGCGCGAGGCGGGCGAGACCTCCATGATCCTGGACCTGCCGATGTGGTGGGCCTATGCCTCGCTGGCCCCAGGCCTGGCGCTGACGGCGCTGATCGCGCTGCAGCAGGCCTGGCGCGGCGCGCGCGGCCAGCCGCTGGTTGGATAGTCAAGCCACACACACGAACGGGACCGCCGAGGGACGATGGATCCGCTGTTGATCGGCCTGCTGATGTTCGCAGGCATGCTGGCGCTGATGGCGTTGCGGGTGCCGATCGCGGCGGCCATGTTCATCCCCGGCGCACTGGGCTACTGGGCGATGACCAACGACATGGCGCTGCTCAACCAGCTCAAGGGCAGCGCGGTGGCGCGGCTCACGGTCTACGACCTCTCGGTGATCCCGCTGTTCCTGCTGATGGGCCAGTTCGCCACGCAGGGCGGGTTGTCGCGCGCGCTGTTCCAGGCGGCGGCGGCTTTCGTGGGCCACATCCGCGGCGGCCTGGCGATGGCCTCGGTGCTGAGCGCGGCGGCCTTCGGCGCGGTGTGCGGCTCGTCGGTGGCCACCTCGGCCACCATCACCCAGGTGGCCTACCCCGAGATGAAGGCGCACGGCTACAGCGGCCGGCTGGCCACCGCCACGCTGGCCTCGGGCGGCACGCTGGGCATCCTGATCCCGCCGTCGGTGCCGCTGGTGGTCTACGCGATCCTCACCGAGCAGAACATCGCCAAGCTCTTCGCCGCGGCGATGGTGCCCGGCCTGCTGGCGATGCTCGGCTACATCCTCGTGATCGGCCTTGTGTGCCGCTGGCGGCCGGCCTTGGCGACGCCGAGCGAGCCCATGCCCTGGCCGCAGCGCTGGCGCTCGCTGGTGGGCGTGTGGCCGATCGTCGTGATCTTCCTGGTCGTGTTCGGTGGCATCTACGGCGGGGTGTTCTCACCCACCGAGGGTGCGGCGGTGGGCGCGCTGGGCACCTTCATGGCCGCCCTCGCGCGGCGCGAGCTCGACCGTGCCGGCATCGTGCGCAGCTTCCTCGGCACCGCCGAGACCTCGGCGATGGTGTTCATGATCTTCCTCGGCGCCGACATGATGAACGCCTCGCTCGCGCTGACGGCGATGCCGCGCCTGCTGGCCGATTGGGTGGCGCACCTGCCCGTCGCACCGCTGGCCATCGTCGGCGGGGTGCTGCTGTTCTACGTGCTGCTTGGCTGCGTGATGGACGAGCTGTCGATGATGCTGCTGACCATCCCGGTCATCTTCCCGGCCGTCATGGGGCTGGATCTGTGGGGCCTGAACCCCGAGATGAAGGCGATCTGGTTCGGCATCCTGGTGCTGATGACGGTCGGCATCGGGCTCACGGCGCCCCCCGTGGGGCTCAATGTCTACGTGGTCAACAGCATCGCCAAGGACGTGCCCATGGCCGAGACCTACAAGGGGGTCTTCCCCTTCCTGGCCACCGATGTGATCCGCACCGTGGCGATGCTGTGCTTCCCGGTGCTCTGCCTGGGGATGGTGCAGGCGCTGTTCTAGGGCCTGTTCACACTACGGGAAGGGTCGCGAAGGCCCGCCGAAACGGGCCAATCTAGGCGCAGCGCGCCGCCCGCACTGATGTGCGGGCAAGCGATGTAACGACGAGTGGCCCG